>CAVTWW010000036.1:0-116859 GCA_963738495.1 uncultured Actinomycetota bacterium | reverse complement strand
CACCCGGATACCGAGCTGCACGACCCGCGACACGAGGTGTGGGTCGGGGTCGCGACGCCGGCGTCCGAGGTCGCCGAGCGGGTGCGGGTGATCCGTGCCGAGCTGACGGCACGCGGGGCGAGCTCGGTGCCGGGCGCCGGCCACTCGGACGACGTGCTCGCCGCCGTCCACGACCGGCGGTTCCTGACCTTCCTGCAGTCAGCCGCCGAGCGTTGGGCGAGCGGTGACTACGACGGGCTGGTCGGCCAGCAGCGGGTGCTGCCCTACGTCTTCCCGACGGCCGACCTGCTCGGGGGACTGCCGCGCGCCTGCCCGCGGCCACCCACGCCCAGACCGGCCTGTACTGCTACGACACCATGACCCTGGTGGGCCCGGCACCTGGCAGGCGATGAGGACGCCCGCCCACTGGCCAAGACCGCCGCCGACCTCGCGCCGCGGTGCCGGACGGCCTACGCCCTGTGCCGCCCGCCCGGGCATCACGCGACCGGGGCGGCTACGGCGGCTCGTGCTACCTCAACAACGCGGCCATCGCCGCGCAGACCCTGCGGGACGGCGGGCTCGACCGGGTCGCCGTGATCGACATCGACGCCCACCACGGCAACGGCACGCAGTCGATCTTCTACGCCCGGGACGATGTCTGGTACGGATCGGTTCATGTGGATCCGGGTGCCGGCTGGTTCCCGCACTTTATGGGCTTTGCCGACGAAACCGGCTCCGGCACAGGCGAAGGTTTCACCCGCAACATGCCGTTGCCGCCTGGCAGCGGGGACGATCCCTGGCTGTCGGCGGTGCAGCAGCTGGCCACCGCGGCCGCGCGGCGGGGTGTCAGGGGCTGGTGGTCTCACTCGGGGTGGACGCCGCCGCCGACGATCCCGAGAGCCCGCTGCAGGTCACTGCCGAGGGGTTCGCCACGGCGGGCCGGATGCTGGCCGACCTCGGGCTGCCGACCGCCCTGGTGCAGGAGGGCGGGTACCACCTGCCCACCCTGGGGCCGCTGGTGGCGCAGGTGCTGTCGGCCTTCGGCGCGGCCCCGGGCCACTGACGCCCGCCAGCACCGCGGTGGTGGCACCGCACCACGACTGTGCGGCAGTCCGGCACTGCCGCCCTTCGCGTCGTCGTGCCAAAGTGGACGACGTCCGCAGCAGTGCCCAGCCGGCGTCCATCGCGTACGAGGAGCTCATCGCATGCCCACCCATGACGGCCCGTGGCAGGACGGGTACCCCTGCTGGGTCGACCCAGCAGCACCGACCGTGAGGCCTCGTGGGCGTTCTACACCGAGGTCATGGGGTGGCAGATCCGCGACACCGGTCCCGACATGGGCCACTACGGCATCGCCACGGTCGACGGCCGCTCGGTCGGTGCCATCGGGCAGGCGATGGCCGGCCAGCCGACCGCATGGGCGACCTACTTCGCGAGCAGCGACTGCGACACAGCCTCCCGACGGGTGGCCGACGCCGGCGGCATGGTGATCCTGCCGGCCGGCGACTCGGCCGGCCGGGCGCCTGTCGATCTGCGCCGATCCCCTCGGCGGGGTGTTCGGCATCTGGCAGGGCGCGGCGAACCCCGGAGTGGGTCTGGTCGCCGAACCGGGAGCCCCGGTCTGGTTCGACCACATGACCCGCGACCCCGAGGTCGCCCGCGACTTCTACGCCGCCGTCTTCGGCTGGACCTACACCCCCATGGGCGACGGTCACGACTACCAGACCGTAGGGGTGGGGACGGCACCGACCCGGCCGCACCCATCTGCGGCATCGCCCACATCGGCGACGTGGCGCAGGACGTGCCGTCGCACTGGCGGGCCTACTTCGCCGTGCCGGACGCCGACGCCACCACCGCCCTGGCCAGCACGCTCGGCGCCGAGATCACCATGCAGCCGTGGGACACCCCGTACGGTCGCATGTTCATCGTCACCGACCCGCAGGGCGCCAGCTTCGTCGGCCTCGGCCCGGTCAGCGAGGACATCGCCTGACCGTCAGGCGGGGGTGAGCACCCGCTCGGCGGCACGCAGCGTCACCGCCGTCGCCACCGCGGCGTCGCCGCCTCGGCGCCCTTGTCCTCGATGACGCCGGGCAGGCCGGCACGGTCGAGCCCCTGCTGCTCGTTGTCGCAGGTGAGCACGCCGAACCCGACGGGCTTGCCGGTCGTCGAGCGCGACCCGCGTGAGACCGTCGGTCGCCGCCGACACACGTACTCGAAGTGCGGGGTGCCGC
Source organism: uncultured Actinomycetota bacterium (assembly GCA_963738495.1). Taxonomy (GTDB): domain Bacteria; phylum Actinomycetota; class Actinomycetes; order Actinomycetales; family Kineosporiaceae; genus CAVTWW01. Next base: position 114,649 of record CAVTWW010000036.1, on the reverse strand, counting down.
CGCGGATGATGACTCCGAGCGCCACCACGGCGTCGGCCCCGGCGCGGCGAGCCGGCCGCGCGGCGACCGGCAGCTCGAAGGAGCCGGGCACGCGCACGAGCTGCGACGTCGGCCCCGGCGTCGTCGAGCGCGCGCTGGGCGCCCGCGATCAGCCCGTCGATCACCTCGTGCCAGGTGGCCGCGACGATGGCGACCCCCAGGCCGCTCGCCGTCGACCGTGCACGACCGGTGCTCCGTTGCCGCTCATGCTCGCGTCGTCTCGATCCGGTCGTCGCCGCGCCGGTCGCGTCGAGTCGGCGTGTCGAGCTGGTGCCCATCCGGTCGCGCTTGGTCGCAGGTAGGTGGGTTGTCGGCGACCCGGCGACCAGCAGCGGCACGCTGCCGCGACGTCGATGCCGAGCTCGCGCAGCTGCGTGACCTTGTCGGGGTTGTTGGTGAGCAGGCGCACCTCGTGCACGCCGAGGTCGGCGAGGATGGCGGCGGCGGCGCGTAGTCGCGGGCGTCGGCGGGCAGGCCGAGCGCGAGGTTGGCGTCGACGGTGTCGAGGCCGTCGTCCTGCAGCGCGTAGGCCGCAGCTTGTTGATGAGCCCGATGCCGCGGCCCTCGTGGCCGCGCATGTAGATGACGACGCCGCCCTCGTCGGCGATCGCTCGAGCGCGGCGTCGAGCTGCGGCCCGCACTCGCACCTCAGCGAGCCGAAGCGCTCGCCGGTGAGGCACTCGGAGTGCACGCGCACGAGCAGGGCGCCGTCGGCGATGCCGCCGGCGACGAGCGCGAGGTGATCGGCGCCGGTGACGGTCCCGGTAGGCGAGGGAGCGGAAGGTCGCCGTGCTTGGTCGGCAGCGACGTTCGCTCGGCGCACCCGCTCACACGCGGTCTCGTGGCGCCGGCGGTACGGCGACGAGGTCGGCGATCGATGCTCGACCGGCAGGCCGTGGCTCGTCGGCCAAGCTCGAGCAGCGCCGGCAGCGCGCATCATCGTGCCGTCGTCGGCGACGATCTCGGCGATCGCGCCGACGGGCTCGAGCCCGGCGAGCCGCACAGGTCGACGGCGGCCTCGGTGTGGCCGGCGCGCGCGGCACGCCGCCGGCGACGGCGCGCAGCGGCAGGATGTGCCCGGGCCGGATGAGGTCGTCGGGCGGACGCGGGGTCGGCCAGCACGCGGAGGGTGTGGGCGCGGTCGGCGGCGCTGATGCCGGTGCGAGACGCCGTCGGCGGCGTCGACGCTCACCGTGTAGGCGGTGCCGCGGGTCCTCGTTGTCGCGACCATCGGCGGCAGGTCGAGCCGGTCGGCGCGCTCGGCGGGCATCGGCGCGCAGATGAAGCCGGACATGTGCCGGACCGTCCAGGCCGATCCACTCGGGCGGTCGCGACTGGGCGGCGAGGATGACGTCGCCCTCGTTCTCGCGGTCCTCGTCGTCGGCGACGATGACGGGCGCGACCCGGCGCGCAAGCGCCTCGAGGGCCGTCGGTCGATGCGTCGGCGAGGCTCATGACTGCCTCGAGCGGGTCCGGTCGGTCAGTTGGCGGGATGGCACGTCAGCGAGCCGGCCGGCGACGAGCAGCCGCTCGACGTACCGGGCGAGGATGTCGGTCTCGAGGTTGACGCGGTCGCCGGCGTCGCGGGGCCGAGGGTCGTCGCGCTCGAGGGTCTCGGGGATCAGCGACACCTCGAACCACGCGTCCGTCGGTCGACGCTGCCGGCGACGGTGAGCGAGACGCCGTCGACCGCGATCGAGCCCTTCTCGACGACGAAGGGCGCGAGCGTCGCGCGGCAGGGCGATCCGCACACCTCCCACCGCTCGCCCGGTGTGCGCTCGAGCACCGTCGCCGGTGCCGTCGACGTGGCCCTGCACGATGTGGCCGCCGAGGCGGCCGGCGACCGCGCACGGCGCGCTCGAGGTTGACCGGGCTGCCGGTGACGCAGCGCCCGACAGCGGGTGCGGTCGAGGGTCTCGCGCCATGACGTCGGCGGTGAAGAGTCGCCGTCGCCGAGGTCGACGACGGTCAGGCAGACGCCGTTGACGGCGATCGAGTCGCCGTGCCCGGCGTCGGCGTGACGAGCGGGCCGCGGACGGTGAGGCGGGCGGCGTCGGCGCCGTCGGCTCGCAGGCCGACCACGCTCGCCGAGCTCCTCGACGATTCCGGTGAACATCAGCGACAGCCCTTCGTCGGTGTGGCAGTGAGCGGTGTCGAGGCGGTGATCAGCAGGACGTCGGCCGAGGCGGTCGACCGATCGGCGAGGCTGCAGGCGAACGGCGTCCGCCGATGGTGGCGACGCCGAGGTCGGCGACCACCGCCGGGCCGGCCCCGAGCAGGGCCGGGGCGACGTAGGCGAGCACCTCGTCGACGAGCCCGGCGCCGAGGAAGGCGCCCGCCAGCGTCGGCCCGCCCTCGAGAAGACGCGCCGGATGCCGCGCTCGTGCAGGGCGGCGAGCACTGCGGCGGGGTCGTGCGTCGCGCAGCTGCAGCGGTCGCGGCGGCGTCGTCGAGCAGCCGGGCGCCGGCGGGCAGGTCGCGGTCGCCCACCACGACCGGCAGCGGCTGGTGCCGACGCAGCGCGCCGTCCGGCGTCGCGCGCGGTGAGCGACGGGTCGTCGGCCAGCACCGTGCCGGTGCCGACGATGATCGCGTCGGCCTCGGCGCGACGGCGGTGCACGTCGGCGCGGGCCGCCTCGCCGGTGATCCACTGGCTGGTGCCGTCGGCGGCGGCGCACCCGCCCGTCGAGGCTCGCGCCCACTTCAAGGTGACGTACGGGCGCCCGAGGCGGCGGCGCGTGAGCCAGAGCCGGGAGCTCGCTCGGCCTCGGCCGCGAGCACCCCGGTCCTCGACCTCGACGCCGGCGGCGCGCAGGACGCGGCGCCGCCGGCGGCGAGCGGGTTGGGGTCGGCGACGGCGAGCACGACCCGGGCGACGCCCGGCCGTCGATCAGCGCCTCGGGCAGGGGCCGGTGCGGCCGGTGTGGTTGCAGGGCTCGAGGGTCACGACCGCGGTCCCGCCGCGGGCCGCGCTCGCCGGCCTCGGCCAGCGCGTCGACCTCGGCGTGCGCGGTGCCGGCGCCGCGGTGCCAGCCGGTGCCGACGACGGCGCCCGGCGGCGTCCAGCGAGCACGCAGCCGACCCGCGGGTTGGGGCCGCGCACGGGGCCGCGCATGGGCGAGCTCGCAGCGGCGAGTCCGCACCGCCTGACATCAGCGCGGTGCGGTCCATCGTCACGTGCCTGCCGGCTCCAGGGCGTGCCACCGATCCGGTCCTGCTCGTGTGCGGGCTCCGGGGGTATCGGCGCGGCGACGCACGGCGACGACCTCGTGCGCCGACCTCGGCGGCGCGTCGAGGACGCCGACGCCGGACGACGCCGCTGCGCGTGCTGCCTCCCATCCGGACTTTCACCGTCGGTCCTGGAGTTCCACCAGGTCAACCGGCCGCTGGCTGCGGTCGGGTCGCGGACTGTCACCGCCGGTTCGGAATTGCACCGACCCCGGAGCACGCATTGCCCCACCAGTATGCGCGGGCGACCCTGGCCCCTTGTCAAGCGCCCGCTAAGAGTTCGCTGTCAACACCCCACCGGCGGGGCGGGCCCCCGCGCCCCGCCGGTGGGGTGTAGATCATGGCCAGCTCACCACAACCTGCAGACATGCCGCGGCAGCCGCGGGGTGTCGCCGGGTTCGGGTGAGCTGGTCATGATCCACATCGAAGGAGGCCGGGACGGGCCCGTGACCTGGTCCGACGGCAGGGCGGGCGAACCGGCCGTGGGACGATGGAGCGTGACCCCTGCCGCCGCTGTCCCGCCGTCCGACGCTGCTCCCCGGGCCCCGCTCGACACGTCGTCCGGCACCTCGCTCGACGCCCTGCCCGACCCCTCGCTCGACGCACTGCGCGACGCTCCGCTCGACGGCGCTCGACGGCCGCTACCGCGCGACCGTCGCCCCGCTGCGCCGACCACCTGTCCGAGGCGGCGCTGAACCGGCAGCGGGTGCACGTCGAGGTCGAGTGGCTGATCCACCTGGCGGCGACCGGCGCCGTCCCGGGGATGCGGGCGCTGACCGACGCCGAGGTCAAGCAGCTGCGCGACGTCGTCGGCCGGGTTCGACGCCGCCGCGGTCGCCGAGATCGGCGAGATCGAGCGCGAGACCCAGCACGACGTCAAGGCGGTCGAGTACTACCTCAAGCGCCGTACCGACGGCACGCACCTGGCCGACGTCGCCGAGCTCCTGCACCTGTTCTGCACCAGCGAGGACATCAACAACCTCGCCTACGCCCTGATGGTGCGCGGCGCCGTCCAGCAGGTCTGGCTGCCGGCGGCCCGCACCCTGGTCGAGCGAGCTGGCCGGCATGGCCCGCGAGCACCGCGGCGCCGCCGATGCTGGCCCGCACCCACGGCCAGCCCGCCACCCCGACCACGCTCGGCAAGGAGCTCGCGGTCCTGGCCCACCGGCTGCGACCGACAGCTGCGCCGGATCGAGGCGCGCCGAGTACCTCGGCAAGATCAACGGCGCCACCGGCACCTACTCGGCGCACGTCGCCGCGGTGCGCCGGCGACCGACTGGCCGGCCGTCAGCGCGCGCGTTCGTCGAGCACCTGGGCCTGACCTGGAACCCGCTGACCACCCAGATCGAGTCGCACGACTGGCAGGCCGAGCTGTACGCCGACATGGCGCGGTTCAACCGGGTGCTGCACAACCTGTGCACCGACGTCTGGACCTACATCTCGCTCGGCTACTTCACCCAGGTGCGCGGCCAGGGCACGGTCGGCTCGAGCACCATGCCGCACAAGGTCAACCCGATCCGGTTCGAGAACGCCGAGGCCAACCTCGAGGTCTGCTGCGCCCTGCTCGACGTGCTCGGCTCGACGCTGGTCACCTCGCGGCTGCAGCGCGACCTCACCGACTCCTCGATGCAGCGCAACATCGGGACGGCGTTCGGCCACTCGCTGCTCGCGATCGACAACGTCCGCCGCGGCCTGGCCGGGCTGGACGTCGACGACGCCGCGCTGGGCCGTGACCTCGACGCCACCTGGGAGGTGCTCGGCGAGGCGGTGCAGTCGGTGATGCGGGTGCACGGCCTCGACCAGCCGTACGAGCGACTCAAGGAGCTGACCCGGGGCCGGCGCGTCGACGCCGGTGCCATGCGCGAGTTCGTGCTCGGGCTGGGGCTGCCTGCGGAAGCAACCGCCCGCCTCCTGGCGTTGACACCGGCGACGTACACCGGGCTGGCCGACCAGCTCGTCGACCAGCTCGAACTCTCTCAGGAGAAGTCATGACCACCACCACGCTCCCCGTCAACGGCATGACCTGCGGCCACTGCGTGCAGGCCGTCACGACCGAGCTGACCGCCCTGCCCGGGGTGTCCGGCGTCGCGGTCGAGCTGGTCAGCGGTGGCGTCTCGACCGTGACCGTCACCAGCGAGGGCCCGCTCGACGACGACGCCGTGCGCGCCGCCGTCGAGGAGGCGGGCTATGACGTCGCCGGCGACTGACGCCGTCCCTGCAGCTCCTGGCGGGCCGTTTCCTGGCGGAACTGGTGCCGGCGGGCTGATCGAGCTCGACCTGCCGGTGCAGGGCATGACCTGCGCCGCCTGCGCCAACCGGATCGAGCGCAAGCTCAACAAGCTGGACGGCGTCCACGCCGAGGTCAACTACGCCACCGGCCTGGCCTACGTGCGCCATCGGCCGGATGTGCCTGTCACCCAGCTGGTCTCGACCATCGAGGCCCTCGGCTACGAGGCGACCCTGCCGCCGCTGGTGACCGTCGACCCCCTCAGGCGACGCCTGCTGACCAGCGCGGCCCTCGCCGTCCCGGTGCTGGTGCTGGCCATGACCCCGGCGTTGATGATGAGCCCGGTCGCTCGCTGGGCCGCGTTCGCGCTGGCCACCCCGGTCGCGACCTGGGGGGCCTGGCCGTTCCACCGGGCCGCCTGGCGAGGGGTGCGCACCGGCGGCACCAGCATGGACACCCTGGTCAGCCTGGGTGTCGTCGCCGCCTACACCTGGTCGCTGGCGTCGCTGCTGTTCCCGGACTTCACCGGTGGTCACCAGTACGTCGAGGTCGCGGCCGTCGTCACCACGTTCCTGCTCGCGGGGCGCTGGGCGCAGGAGCGTGCGACGAGGGCCAGCGGCGCCGCCGTCCGGGCCCTGATGGACCTGGCCGCGAAGGACTTCGCGCTGCTGCTGCCCGCCACCGGGCCCGGCGCGGACCCGGTCGAGCAGCGGGTGCCGATCGCGCAGCTGCAGGTGGGCGATCTGTTCGTGGTGCGCCCCGGCGAGAAGATCGCCACCGACGCGCAGGTGGTCGAGGGTCGAGGGGCCGTCGACACCTCGCTGCTCACCGGTGAACCGTTGCCGGTCGAGGTCGAGCCAGGGGACGACGTGGTCGGGGCCACCGTGAACCTGACCGGACGCCTGGTGCTGCGGGCGACCAGTGTGGGCGAGGCGACCCGGTTGGCGCAGATCCGGCGGCTGGTCGAGCAGGCGCAGCGGGGCAAGGCCCCGGTACAGGCGCTGGCCGACAAGGTCTCGGCGGTGTTCGTCCCGGTGGTGCTGGTGCTGGCCGTGCTGACCTTCCTGGGCTGGTTGGTGGCCGGTGCGGGCATCGCCTACGCCGTCACCGCGGCCGTCGCCGTCCTGGTGGTGGCCTGCCCGTGCGCGCTGGGGCTGGCGACGCCGACGGCGCTGCTCGTCGGCACCGGACGAGGCGCCCAGCTGGGAGTGCTGGTCTCGGGCCCCGCCGTGCTCGAGCAGACCCACCGGATCGACACCGTCGTCTTCGACAAGACCGGCACCCTCACGACCGGCGTCATGCACGTGGTCGGGCACACCCTGGACGCCGCGACGCTACGGCTGGCCGGCGCCGCCGAGTCGGCCAGCCTGCACCCTTTGGCGGTGGCGGTCACGGCAACGGCCACCGCGGCGGCGACCGCGACGACGACGGGGACGACGACGGGGACGACGACGGGGACGACGACGGCGACGGCGACGACGGGCGGTGCGCCGCTGCCGACACCGCAGTCCGTCACCGACGAGCCCGGCCTGGGCATCACTGCCGAGGTCGACGGGCACCGGGTGCGGGTCGGCCGGGCGAGCTGGATCAGTCCCGCTGAGCCCGCAGGGGCCGGCTCGGCGATCCCCGGCGCTGAGCCGCCCGCCGGCGTCAGTGTCGTGGCCGTCGAGGTGGACGGCGTCCCCGCGGGCACGCTGCACCTGTCGGACACGGTGGCGCCGCATGCCGTCGAGACCGTCGCCGCGATGCGCGAGCTGGGACTGCGGCCGATGCTGCTGACCGGCGACTCGGCCGGGGCGGCAGCGGCCGTGGCAGCACAGCTCGGCATCACCGACGTCACCGCCGAGGTCATGCCCGAGGGCAAGGTCGCTGCGGTGCAGGCGCTGCAGCGCACCGGGCGGGTCGTGGCCATGGTGGGGGACGGCGTCAACGATGCCGCCGCGCTGGCCCAGGCCGACCTCGGCATCGCCATGGGCACCGGCACCGACGTGGCGATCGCCGCCGGCGACATCACCCTGGTGCGGGCCGACCCGCGGGCGGCGGTCGACGCCATCAGGCTCGGACGGCGGACCCTGTCGACGATCCGGGGCAACCTGTTCTGGGCCTTCGCCTACAACGTCGCGGCGCTCCCGCTGGCGATCTCGGGCCGGCTCGACCCGTTGGTCGCCGGGGCCGCCATGGCGGCCAGCAGCGTCTTCGTCGTGGGCAACTCGTTGCGGCTGCGCCGGTTCCGAGCCATGGCGTGAGCCCCACCCTGGCGGCTGCCCCGAGTCTGGCCGTGGGCGGCCTGGGCGACCTCGGACTGACGACCGACTCACTCACGGCGGGCATCGTCGTGCTGCTCGTGGCTTCGGTGCTGGTGGGGCTGGCCAAGACGTCGGTCGGCGGGCTCGGACTGCTGGCGGTCGCGGTGTTCGCGGCGGTGCTGCCCTCGCGGTCCTCGACCGGGGTGCTGCTGCCGTTGCTGCTGGTGGGCGACGTGATGGCGGTGCGCAGCTATCGCGCCCACGCCGACTGGAAGGCGTTGTGGCGCTTGATGCCGGCGGTCGGGGCCGGGATCGGGCTCGGCACGGTGTTCCTGTCCCGGGTCGACGACATCGTCATGCGGCACACCCTGGGCTGGGTGCTGCTGGGCCTGATCGTGATGCAGCTTGGCCTGCAGTGGTCACGCTCTCGCACCCGGGCAGGTGACGCGGCGCAGCCAGGTGCCCATCGCGCCGCCTACTGGGGGTACGGCTCGCTGGCTGGGTTCACCACCATGGTCGCCAACTCGGGCGGCCCCGCGATGTCGCTGTACCTGCTGTCGGCCAAGTACTCGATGCTCGGCTACCTGGGTACCTACTCGTGGTTCTTCTTCCTGGTCAACGCCTTCAAGGTGCCGTTCAGCGTCGGTCTGCAGCTGATCGACCTGCGGTCACTGTGGCTCGACCTGCTGCTGATGCCCGCCGTCGTGGCGGGCGCCCTGCTGGGACGACGGCTGATCGGGCACATCGACCAGAGGCTGTTCGAGCGCCTCGTCATCGTCACCACGGTCCTGGGCGCCCTCAACCTGCTGCGCTAGCTCCGTCCGAGGGGCCGATCCGACTCGACGGTGGGGTTTCGTGCTGTCGAGCAACACCGAACCCCGCCGTTGACGTCGCAGAGCCCAGTGTCGACCCTGCACGAGGTGACGATCGCGCCCCATCGGGCCGGCGTGGCCGACACAGCCGGTCATCGCAGGAGGGCGGCACGCAGCATGGGGGTGAACGGGAGCGATCGCATCAGGGCCACGTCGTCGGCCAGGCTCGACCGGCCGTCGAGGAAGTCGACCACCCGGGCGGGCGGGTTCGCCGTCAGCATCGTCGAGAACAGGGCAGCGCCGTCCACCAGACCGCTGTCGAGGGCCCGCAGCAGGACCGAGTCCATCCAGGCATGGCGCCGCGAGTGGGGGTGCGGGGGAACCGGATCGAGGCCGTCGAAGAAGCGGCGAGCCACCACGGCCGACTGCCGTTGCAGGGTCGCGAAGGTGTACCCGGTCGAGGGCCGGGTCGAGCCGCCGGCCGTTCCCAGCCGCATCACCCGGCGCCCGACCTGTCGCGGGTAGATGGCGTCGCTCATGGGGATCGCGCCGTCCTCGACCTCGAGCACGCGGTAGCTGCGGTCCGGCCACCGCGCGGCCAGGTAGGCCCGCAGCGCCTCGTCGTAGCGGGCGCCGTCGTCGCGGCCCTGCCCCGGGTCGACCCACCGGTCCCGGCTGAAGACGGTGTACTCCACCAGGGCCCGGTGCTCGTCGTCCGGCAGCACGTAGCCGAAGCTGACCGCCTGCGCCGCCTGCGGCACCGAGAGGTCCATCAGCATCGGCAGGTCGGGCGAGAACGGTCCCGGGCGCCCGGCAGACGGTTCGAACTGCACCACCCAGCCCCGAAAGTGCTGCCACCAGGCCGTTCTCGCGGGCCGCTCGGGAGTGGTCGGGCGGGAGTCGAAGACCCACCGGGCCCGTAGCCCGGTACCGTCGGCCAGCCTCAGGCGAGCGGCCTCGCCGTCCTGCTCGATGCCCTGGACGGCGACCGTCCGCCGCTCGGCGCCCCAGCGCTGGGCCACCGCATCGGCGGCCGCGTACACCGCACTCGACCGGACCATCACGTACCGCCGCCGGCCCAGCTCGAGCCTCACCCGATCGTCGTCGACGGTCTGCACCGCCACCTGGTGCCAGGCCCGGTGCAGGCACGCCTCGAGGTCGTTGCTGCCGTCGTCCCAGTAGCACCAGGTGCGGTCGTCGGCCACCCGGTGCACCGGGTCGACGACCACGACGGACGGCGTCGCGAGCTCCTGGCCGGCCGCCCGACGCCGGCTCAGCTCGCGGTCGAGGGCCAGCAGCAGACTCGACCCGGCACCGCCGGCGCCCACGATCGCCACGTCGACCAGCACCGCCCCAGCCTGCCCTACCGGTGGAGCAGCGTCAGCCGATGGTCAGCAACCCATCGTCAGAGCAGCCGACGGTCAGAGCAGCTCACGGTCGGAGCAGCTGACAGGTCAGAGCAGCCGATGGTGGTCGAGGATGGCGTGCTCGTTGACGATCGCCAGCTCGATGCCGTCGTCCCCGTCGCTGCTGCGCAGACTGAGGTCCCAACGCGGGGCGGCGATCGGCGGCAGCCCGCCCCGGCGCGCCGACGCCCGGCGCCTCGCCCCCTTGGCCGCGTACATCGCCGCGTCGGCCCGGCGCACGATGCTGTGGGCGGTGTCGCCCTCGCGGCTGAGCACGGCGCCGATGCTCGCGTTGATCGACAGCTCATGGGCCGCTGCCGGTACCGGCTCGGCCAGCGCTGTCTCGAGCCGTCGTCCCAGCTCGGCGAGCGCCAGCTCGTCGGGGACGTCGCCGGCCACCACCAGGAACTCGTCACCGCCGAGGCGGGCCGCGGTGTCGCCGGCCCGCAGCACCTGCGACAGCCGTTGGGCCATGGCGATCAGCAGCGCGTCGCCGACGTCGTGACCGAGCTCGTCGTTGACCGTCTTGAAATGGTCGAGGTCGAGGTAGAGCACCGCGAACGGCAGTCCGGTGGCCGCCGCCCGGACCAGCGCCGCCTGCAGCCGCTCGGTGAGCAACCCCCGGTTGGCCAGCCCGGTCAGCGGGTCGTGGGTGGCCAGGTGCACCAGTCGCTGCTCCTCGATCCGCCGGCTCGTCGCGTCCTCGAGGTGGGTCAGCAGCCAGGCCTGCCGGCCGAGCACGACCCGGACGGCGGTGGCCTGCACCCAACGCGGCGGCAGGTCGGGCGGGGCGATCGACAGATGCACCCGGGCCACGTCGCACCGGCCGGAGGTGACGTCGGCGAGGCCGTCGCACCAGGTGGCGATCTCGGGCGAGTGCACCGGGGCGTGCCGCACCAGGTCGAGCAGGGTGCCGCGATCGGGGTCGATCCCGGTGCCGTCCAGGATGTGCCGGAACGTGGGGTTGACGTCCTCGAAGCGCCCGTCGAGCGCGCAGAGCGCCACTCCCACCGGGGCGTGCTCGAACAGGGCCCGGAACCGCTGGTCCCCCTGCCCGGCTTCGGTGTTCACATGTCCTCCCGGGCTGCCCGCGTCACCCGATGGGGCTCGCCGCGGGCTCCCACCGTTCGATGTCACGGAAAGTCTGCTCGCGCATGCTGTCCGTCACCATCGACGGTAGCCGCCCGGTCAGCCCGGCCCGTGCTGCGACACGTCGCGGGCGTGCCCACTCGGCCACCCGCCTGCGGCACCCATGACACACCTGGTCCGTGACGGCGACACCCACCGATGCCGACGCGTGACAGCACCCGCGACCCAGGTGGACCATGCCAGCAGGGGCCGACAGGCCCGGGTGCCGACACCAGTGCCGACCTGGGTGCCCGGCCTGGATGCCCGACCGGGGAGGGACGGGGCATGGATCTGCAGCTGCGGGACTGGCGTGACGGCGACGCCGAGCCCTGGATCCGCGTCCGCCGGACGCTGCCACCGCCCATCAGCGACGAGAACCTCCGCGCGATCGCCGCCGGGGAACGCCTGCCGTTCCTCTTCCGTACCGTCGCCACGCTGGAGGACAGCCCGGTCGGGTGGGCCTCGATGTCGCAGTACTCGGACGACCGGGTCCAGCGACTGACTCTGGTCGTGGCACCCGAGGCCCGGGGCCAAGGCGTCGGCTCCCGGCTCTGGGCGGCCGTGCCGAAGCCGACGCAGTCCGGCCTCATGGTCTGGGCAGACCCTGACGACGCCCGATCCCTGGCGGTGGCCGGTCGCTGGGGGTTCGAGCCTGTCAGCCGCGGCATGACCAGCCGAGCCGCCCTGACCTCACGTCCGCCGCAGCCGGCCGTGCCCGACGGCTACCGCCTGAGCATCGCCGAGAGCACAGCGGTGGACGACGTCCGCGTCGACGTGATCCTGCGCCGGAGCGCCACCTACCCGGAGGCCGCCCTCGAGAGCCCCATGACCGTGGCGACACTACGAACGATGTTCCCCACCATGTTCTGGGTGCTGGTCGAGAGCCCGGACGGCGAGCTGGCGGCCGTCAGTGCAGCCCTGCGGGAGCACGACGACGAGTGGTTCGTCATCTACACCGGGGTGCTGCCCAGCCATCGCCGACTCGGACTCGCGCGGGCGGTCAAGGCCCAGCTGCACGCCGAGGTCTGGTCTCGGGGCGGCCGGTGGATCTACACCACCAACGAGGCCGACAACCACGAGATCCGCGCCCTCAACGCCTCGCTCGGCTACGAGGTGACCTCCAGCGAGCTGCGACTGCTCCGACCCCGGCCGGCCTGACCACCGACACCTCGAGTCCTCGGGGAGGCGCCTTGGCCAATACGTCCACGCGGGGACGTGTCGACGGCATTCGGGAGTCGCAGCCTGGGTGGCCTGTGCCTGTGAGAGTCGCGCCTGGATCGCACGTGGTCGTGAGAGTCGAAACTGGGCCCACAGGTGCCTGTTGGGACTGACCGTCGGCCACGCCCGCGGCGCCAGAGTCGAGCTCCTGCTCGGATGTGATTGCCAGAGTCGGCTCTCGTAGCGGATTCGGCGATTCCCCAGCCGACACTCGACTCTCGATGGCGCTCGGCAGCGGCAACTCGACTCTTGCGGGGGCAGTGAGGCAGTGAGGGTGACCCTGTCAGGTGACACGCCTGTCATGGTGTCGGGAGTTTGACCCGGTCGTACGCGCCGCCGTGGCAGCATCGCGGGCATGTCGCCGGTCCTCGCCCACGCCTTCGGCGAGCGCTACGACTCCCCGGTGCCGCTGGCGCTGTTCCTGCTGGCCGGCGCCGCCGTGGTGCTCGCCTCGTTCGCCCTGGTGGCGGGCCGCTCGGTCGCGCCGCCGGAGCGGACCTACGACGCCCCCCGCGACGACGTCGTCCGCCGCCAGTTCGGGCGGGCCTGGTCAGTGGCCTCGGTGGTGGTCCTCGGCCTGCTCGTCGTGGTGGGGCTGGTCGGCACCGAGGAGGTGTCCCGCAACCTGCTGCCGGTCACCTTCTGGCTGGTCGTCTGGGTGGTGGTGCCGCTGGTGGTGGGGCTGACCGGGGACCTCACCCAGCGGCTCAACCCGTTCGCGGCGATCGCGCAGGCCACCGACCGCTCCGGGTTGCGCCGGGCGATGCTGGGCGGCCCGGCGACCCTGCCCTGGCCGAAGGCCGTGGGGTGGTGGGCCTTCGCCGCGCTCTACACCCTGGTGGTGGTCGGTGAGCTGGTGGTCAACGAGACAGCGACGATACCGTCCGTGGTGGGCGTCGGCCTGCTGCTCTACGCCGTGGTCTGCGCGGCCGGGGGTCTGGTGTTCGGCGCGGCCGCGTTCACCACCCGGGCCGAGGTCTTCACCGTCATGTTCGCCACCTGGGGCCGGCTGGGGCTGCGCCGCCACGGCGCTCCGGGGCCGCAGGGGATCGGCGGGGGCCTGGAGGTGCCGTTCGAGGCCACGCCCGGACGGTTGGTCGGGGTGCTGCTGCTGCTGGTCTCGGTGGCCTACGACGGGCTGCTGTCGACGCCGCACTGGTCGCGGCTGGTCGGCGCCCTGCCCGAGGGGTTGCGCACCGGTCCGGGGCACGTGGTCTTCGCGACCGCCGCGCTGGTGCTCCTCGCGCTGGTGATGCTGACCGTCTTCGGGCTGTTCGCACGGGCCTCCGCCCGGGCCGGGGCCCACACCCCGTCCGGCACATCGGCGTCCGGCACGTCGGCGTCCGGCACGTCGGCGTCCGGCACATCGGCGTCCGGGATCGTCCCGGCCCTGACCGGGCTGGCGCCCTCGCTGCTGCCGATCGCCTACGGCTACCTGCTCGCCCACTACCTGCAGTACGTGCTGGTGAACGGGCAGCTGCTGCTGCCCCTGATCGGCAACCCGGTCGGGCAGGACTGGTGGCCGATCCACCTGCCCTATCCCTTCGACGCCACCTTCACCGTGGACCCCCGGATCATGCCGACGTCCCTGCTCTGGTACCTGCAGATCGTGGTGATCGTGGGGGCGCACGTGGTGGCGGTCGTGGTGGCGCACCGGCACCTGGTCCGCCAGGCCCGCGACGGCGCGGCGGCCCGGCGCTCGGAGTGGCCGTGGCTGGCGGCCATGGTCGGCTACACGATGGTCAGTCTGTGGTTGCTGGCACAGCCGCTGGTCGCCGAGCACTGAGACCGGCCGGGCTGCTGGTCGGCCTGGTCGGGGCGGTCGCGGTACGACTGGGGGTCGCCGGCCCGGACGGCGTGCGCAGCCCTGCCGCCGGCGTCGCGTTCGCCGTCCTGCTGGTCGCCCTCACCCTCACCCCGGGCGACGGGAGCCTGACGCGACCCGGACGACGGTGGCTGCTGTGGGGTGCCGTCGGGGCCGCACTGCTGTGCGTGGTGCCTCTCGTGGTGCACCTGCGCACCCCCGGCGCGGCTTTGGCGACGTCGCAGCTGCCGGTCTGGGCCGCCGTGGTGACGGCCGTCGCCGTCGCCGAGGAGCTGCTGCTGCGCGGTGCCCTCTGGGACGCCCTCGACACCTGGACCGGGCGGCCGTGGCTCACGGTGGCCACCACCAGCATCGTCTTCGCCCTGATCCACTGGCCGTTCTACGGCGCGGCGGCGCTGCCGCTCGACCTGGCGGTCGGGCTGCTGCTCGGGGCGCTGCGGCAGCTCACCGACGGCTGGGCCGCCCCCGCGTTCGCCCACACCGTCGCCGACCTAGCAGGATGGTGGCTGCGATGAGACCGTCTACCCCCTCCCCCGCCGTCCTGGTCCCGGGACGGGCCGCCGCCCGACCCGGCGACCGGCCCCCGGGTCGCCGCCGCCACGGCGCGGCCACCCTGGCACTGGCCGTGGCCGCCCTGCTGCTGACCGTCGCCTGGCGCCCGCCGCAGGCTCCGCCGCTGTACGACGGGCTCGGGTTCCCCGACGAGCCCTACCGCTGGGTGAGCCCGCCGGCGGGCGCCCCGGCCACCTCGGCGGCGACCGTCCTGCGCACCGAGCTGACGATGAGCGCCACCGACCCTGCCGTCGGCACCACGGCCGAGCAGGGCCCGCAGCTCGCCGTCCAGCTACGACCGACCGACATCGTCGCTCCCGCCGGAGCGACGAAGGTGACCGTCGTCGGCACGCCCCAGGCGGCGCCCGCGGTGCCGCCTGACGGCACCCTGGTCAGCAACCTCTACCAGTGGACCGTCACGGCCGACAGACCCGGACCGGTCACCGTCGCCGCCGGGTCGAAGGCCGTGGTGAACCTGCGCTCGGACGCCGCCACCACCCAGCCCGTCGTCCTGGAGGCCTGGGACGGCAAGGCATGGCACCAGATCGGCACCAACCAGGCGGGGGTCGACATCTACGCCGCCTACCTGACCTCCTGGTTGCCGGTGGCCCTGGTCAAGCTGCCGGTCGGGGCGAGACCCTCGGTGGTGATCTCAGCGGCCTCGGGCCCAGGATCGACGGCCGGCGCCTCGGCCGCGGCCGCACCGTCCACCCCGCAGCAGAGCGGCGGCTCGTCCACGCCGACCGGCCTCTACCTCGGCGCCGGGCTGGTGCTGCTGGGCGTGGCCGTCGGACTGCTGCTCGCCCGGCGACGCTCGGGGCCGGACCCGGACCCGGACCCGGACCCGGACCCGGACGACGACACACCGACCTCGGACCACCCTGCGAACCCGGGCAATCCTGCGAACCCGGGCCACCCTGCGAACCCGGAGGAACCATGACCTCGACCGCTCCGCTCGGCTGGGGGATCCTGGGAGCCGGTGGCATCGCGCACGCCTTCGCCGTCGACCTGGCCGCCGTGCCGGACACCAGGCTGGCGGCCGTCGGTTCGCGCGACCTGGGCCGGGCCCAGGCCTTCGTCGACGCCCTGCCGGCCGGCGGGCCCGGCGCGTCGCCGGTCCGGGCGCACGGCAGCCGCGAGGAGCTGCTGGCCGACCCTGACGTCGACATCGTCTACGTCGCCACCCCGCACCCCCAGCACGCCGAGGGCGCCCTGGCCGCGATCGCGGCCGGCAAGCACGTGCTGGTCGAGAAGCCCTTCACCATGAACGCAGCCCAGGCCCGTGAGGTGGTCGCGGCCGCCCGAGCGGCCGGGGTGTTCTGCCTCGAGGCGATGTGGACCCGGTTCCTGCCGCACACCCTGGCGGTCCGGCGACTGCTGGCGGACGGCGCGATCGGGCGGGTGACCACGGTCGTCGCGGACCACGGTCAGCACTTCGAGCCCGACCCGACGCACCGGTTGTTCGACCCGGCCCTGGGTGGCGGCGCCCTGCTCGACCTGGGGGTGTACCCGGTGTCGTGGGCCGTGATGGTGCTCGGCGCCCCCCGCGAGATCGTGGCCACCTCGACGCCGGCCATGACCGGTGTCGACGCCCAGACCACCGCCGTCCTGCACTACGACGGTGGGGTGCAGGCCCTGGTCACCTGCACCCTGGACGCCTTCACCCCCCGTCGGGCCTGGGTCGCCGGTGAGGCCGGCTCGATCGACGTCGATCCCGTGTTCTACGCGCCGACGAGCTTCACGCTGAACCGCAACGACGGCAGCAGCGAACGGTTCGAGGGATCACCCGACCTTGCCGAGGGACCGGGTAAAGGTTTGCGGTTCGAGGCCGCCGAGGCGGTCCGGTGCATTCGCGCCGGACTGGGCGAGAGCCCCGGGCTGCCCCTCGACGAGACCGTCACCGTGATGGCCGTGATGGACGAGATCCGCCGTCAGATCGGCCTGTCCTACCCCGGCGTCGAGGACTGAGCCGCCAGAAAGATCGCGACACTGTCGATCACTCGGCGATCTTGCCGAGCACAACAAGCGTTTGCGGGTTACGCTCGATTCGTGGCCAACTCATCCCAAACCGATGCGTCGGCGTACCACCAGCTGGAACACGAGCTCGTGGTGCTCCACCGTCGCGCTCGGGGGGTCTCGGGAGCCATGGCCCGTAGCCTGCACCCCGGTCTCGATGCGGCGGCCTACGGGCTCATGGTGCGCATCGCCGAGGGGGACAACACCCGGGTGACCGACCTGGCCGACTACTTCAACGTCGGCAAGCCGACCGTCAGTCGCCAGACCGCGCTGCTTGCCAGGCTCGGCCTGGTCGACCGTGACCGGCAGAGCGACGACGCCAGAAGCCGCCCACTGAGCCTGACCGAGGCCGGTCGGGCGCTGCTGCAGTCGGCCAGGGTGGCCCAGCGGGAGGTCATCACCAGCCGGCTGGCAGGGTGGCCGATCGAGGACGTCGTCCTCTTCGGCGAGTTGCTGCGCCGGTACAACGACCTCGTCTGACGGCTCGTCCCCCCGCCACGACCCGTGCGGCGCCGGGCTCGCCCCCCGCGTCAGCCCTCGACGAAAGGCAGGTCAGCCCTCGACGATCGGCATCTGGATCTCGGTCCGCCATTCCTGCTGCGGCAGCGGATGGGCCGCCAGATAGACCTCCCGCGCAGTGCCGTCGGTGCGGTAGCCGTGCTCCTCGATCCAGGTGCCCAGTGCCGCGTAGCTGGCGACGATCTCGTCCATCACCCCGACGTGCAGCAGCGTCGCCGCCCGGGCGATACCGGGCAGCTCGACGATCGAGACCTCCCCGCCGGACACCGATCCCGGCGCCACCTGGCAGCCCGCGTGCACCTCGAGCCCGTCAGCCACCGGCCGGTAGTAGGCGATGCCCGGCCCGGCGAAACCGATCTGCTGTGCGGCCATGGCCGCGCCCAGGCGGCCGTACAGCCCCTGCACCACCGGCCCGACGTCGGTGGGGTCGTCGGACGGCGACACCCCACTGAGCTCGGCCACCACCACCGGCTCGACCGTCTTGACCACGACGTCCCTGCTGCTCATCTGTCCCTCACTCTCGATGGTTCGCAGCCTCGCCTCGACCCGCCGCAGCCGGTGCTCGTCGTCCGTGATGCGCTGGGCCAGCTCGGCTCGACGCAGCAGCAGCATGCCGCGCAGCTGCGCGGCGTCGACCTCGTCGTCCAGGATGGTTCGGACCGTGTCGAGCGAGAAGCCGAGGTCCTTCAGGACGGCGAGCCGGTTGAGGCGGCGCAGCTGCGTCGCCTCGTAGTAGCGGTACCCGCTGTGCGGGTCGACCCGGGCGGGCCGGAGCAGGCCGATCTGGTCGTAGTGGCG
The DNA here is from genome assembly GCA_963738495.1 of uncultured Actinomycetota bacterium. Classification (GTDB taxonomy): domain Bacteria; phylum Actinomycetota; class Actinomycetes; order Actinomycetales; family Kineosporiaceae; genus CAVTWW01. Next base: position 96,635 of record CAVTWW010000036.1, on the reverse strand, counting down.
CAGCATGCGCACCGACACCTGACCGGCCTGGGCGAAGTCTCCGATACTGAACATGACCCTCCCGAGCCTGGGCCCTCACACGGTGTCAGGGTCAAACGTCGTCCGCCCCCGGACACGGTAGCCGGGGGCGGACGACGTCGTCGCGGCGTGAGCGAGCCGATCCTGCGGGTCAGACGGTGACCGGCTTCGCCGCGTCCCTGGCGATCCCCGCAGCAGGTGCTGCCGCGATCCGCGCTGCGTGGCGCAGACCCAGCAGGGCCAGCCCCGCCATCACCAGGGCGCCCGCGAAGGCGGCCCAGGCCGCGTAGCCCGCGATCTTGCCCATGGTGCCGAACGCGTAGGCGTTGAGCAGCAGACCGCGCAGGGTGTCACCCATGAACATGGTCTGGCGCAGGTCGCCCAGAGCCTTCAGCTTGGTCGGGTCGGCGTTGGTGTCCTTGGTCATCGCGATGTACTCGCCGCTGATGGCCTCGTACGTGCTGCCGCCGCTGGACTTGGCCATGTGGACGGCGATGTAGTGGTCGGCGTAGGCCTTGGCCTGGTCGCCGTTGGTCATCTTCTGGCCGGCGAACTGGGTCAGGTAGGGCTTGATGAGTGGGTCCTCGATGGCCTTGCCCGAGGGCATCGTGATCTCTTGCTGCGAGAGCTGTTCGGTCACGCTGGTGCTGATGAAGTTGCTGGCCCAGACCAGCAGGCCGCCACCAGCCACCAGCAGGGCCGCCAGTGCCAGCCCCATCCAGGAGATGACCTTGTCGAGTGTGCTGCGCATCGTTGCTCCTCCGCCGGGCTTCTCGGACCACCCTCGTGGTGCGGAGGGTTCCGAGGACCTCATCCCTGCGACGAGGTCAACTGAAACGCTAGGGGGGTCGTAGAAGGTTGAACCAGGACCGAGGTCCGGCATGTGCCGGACTCACGGTGAACTCACACACATCCGGGCAGGAGCCGTCCCGGCGAAGGGTCAGTCGGTGGACCGCACCAGCTCGACATGGGTGACCTCGGCGGACCCGACCATGCGCGAGACCTGGTAGCCGGCCGCCACGTCGCCGTCCAGCAGTCGCTCGCCCCCGTGCAGCAGCACCGGTGCGATCACCAGGTGCAGGTAGTCGACCAGCCCCGCCCGCAGGTACTGGGTGATCGCTGTGGCACCGCCGCCCAGCCGGACGTCGAGGTCACCCGCGGCCGCGCGGGCCTGGTCGAGCGCGTCGTGGATGCCGCCGGTGACGAAGTAGAAGGTGGTGCCGCCCGCCATCGTCACCGCAGGCCGCGGGTGGTGGGTGAGCACGAAGACCGGGTGGTGGAACGGCGGGTCCTCGCCCCACCACCCGTTCCAGGGCTGGTCCGACTCCGACCAGGACGGCGTGCGCCACGGACCCCGGACCGGCCCGAACATGTTGCGGCCCATGATGGTCGCGCCGATGCCGACCTCGCCCTGCCCGGCGAAGTCCTCGTCGACGCCGTCGTTGCCGCCGTCCAGCCCCAGCAGGCGGTAGCCGGTGCGGGTGGCGAAGACCCACTCGTGCAGCGCCCCGCCGCCGACCCCCAGCGGATGGTCCAGGCTCTGGTCGGGCCCGGCCAGGTACCCGTCCACCGAGACCGTGACGTTGTGCGCCCGCAGTCGGGACACGCTCAGCTCCCCGTCGGCTCGTCGAGGGCTGCGCCGCTGCTCACCCGGGCGGCCCTGACCACGGCGGAGCTCGCGGGCTGGCTCATCGGGGGCTCCTTCGGGTGGGCCGGATGATGTCGTGGCGCTGCTGCGGGACTGATCCTGCCACCTCGGGGTCCGCTCTAGCCTGGGGTGATGGACCAGCGCCAGTGGCGGCCGCCGTCCGCGGTCCTGACCGGCAGACGCCGACCGTCGGGGGCCTCGGCATGAGCGGCGGACCCCCCGCGCACGTTCCGTTCTCGGTGACGGTCGCCGGCGACGCCTGGCGGACGGCGGCACTGACGTGGCTCGAGCAGCAGCTCGCGGCCTCCGGCGTGCGGATCACCGGCCCGGTCGAGCAGCCGCGGATCCGACCGTGGTCGACGCAGCTGGTGGTGCCCACCACCGACGGCAGGGTGTGGCTCAAGGCGAACTGCGCGGCGGCCGCCTTCGAACCGGCGCTGCAGGAGCTGCTGGCCGACCTGGCTCCCTCGGCCGTGGACCGACCCGTCGCCGTCGAGCCCGCCCACGGCTGGCTGGTGACCCGTGACCGCGGCCCGGCCCTGGGTGACACCCGGACCCCCACCACCGGCGACTGGCAGCAGGTGCTGCGACTCGGGGCGCAGCTGCAGCACGCGGCCGTCGGGCACGAGGCGGCGATCCTCTCCGCCGGGGTGCCGGACCGTCGCCCGTGCCTGGTACCCGCGCTGTTCGACGAGCTCGTCGAGCGGCTCGCCCGGCTGCCGCGGGACCACCCCTCACGGCTGGACGGCGACGGTGTCGCCGCCCTGGTCGCCGTCCGGCCACGGCTGGTCGAAGCGGCCGAGCGGCTCGCGGCGTCGCCGTTGCCGGTCACGCTGCAACACGCAGACCTGCACCCCCGCAACGTTTTCGTGCTGGACGAGCGGTCGGACCTGGACGAGCGGTCGAACCTGGACGAGCGGTCGGACTTCGACGATCGGGCGAACGGGGACGACCGGGCGAGCGGGGACGACCGCCCTTCGGTGCAGGCCGGGGTGCGGCTGTTCGACTTCGGCGACGCACAGTGGGCGCACGCCCTGGAGCTGCTGTGCGTGCCCCGGCGGATCGTGGACTCCCCGGACCTGACCGGTCGCGACGTGCGGTGGGTCCCGATCGAGCAGGCCTACCGGGAGCAGTGGGGCGACCGGGTGAGCGGCGCCGAATGGGCCGAGCTGATGACGGCCGCGGCACTCACCCACGCCGTCAACCGCACCAGCACCTGGCTCGACCTGCTGCAGGACTGCACCCCCGCCGAGACCGGCGACTGGGGCGAGGCCCCCGCCCGCCAGCTGCAGACCCTCCTCACCACACCCACCTGACCCAGCCCCCACCGAGGGGGCGCAGATTGCAGATTTCCGGATCGGTTCTCTGCAATCTGTGCCCCCTCGGCGAAGGCTGAGGCCGGGTGGTCCCGGAGAGCAGGGTGGTCAGGGGGTGAGGACGGCGGTCAGGATCAGGTACTCCCACTCCATCACCAGCGACGGGCTCTCCGGGACGGCGTGGCGTCGGGCCAGGTCGGCAAGGGCGGCGTCCAGGGCGGTGACGTCGTCCGGCCGGTCGGCCAGACTGCGGTGGACGGCGACGGTCGGCCCGTAGTGGGTCGTGAAGTAGTCAGCGAACGCCTCCGGGGTCGCGAAGAGCTCGACCCGCAGGGTCTCGGTGCTGGTCACCACGTCACTCACCCGGTCCCCGAACAGCTCTCGCACGTGGTCGGCCGACCCCCACAGCGGCGCCGGCTGCGAACCCGGGGGCGGCGGTGGCGCGAACGGTTTCATGGTGGCGAAGAGCTGGCCCACGAAGCCGGCCGGCGTCCAGCTGAGGAGGCCAAGCCGACCACCCGGGCGGCAGACCCGCACCAGCTCGTCGGCCGCCCGCTGATGGTGCGGGGCGAACATGACGCCGATGCACGACAGCACGATGTCGAACTCGCCGTCGCCGAACGAGAGTGCCTCGGCGTCGTCGTGATGCCACTGCAGGTCGAGGCCGATGGCCTCGGGACGGCGGCGTCCGGCCTCGAGCAGCTCGGGCGTCAGGTCGCTGGCGACCACGGAGGCACCCAGCTGAGCCGCCGCGACAGCGGAGTTGCCGGTGCCGGCAGCGACGTCGAGCACCCGGTCGCCGCGCCGCACACCCGCCGTCTGCACCAGTCGGGGCCCCAGCGGAGCCACCAGGTCGTGGGCGATCGCCGGGTAGTCGCCCAAGGCCCACATCGCCTGGTGACGTGCCTTCAGGGCCTGGTCGGCAGCCCGGTCGTCCATGGTCTGCGCCATCTGGTTCGTCAGAGTCGTCTGGTTCGTCGGATTGGTCATGGGTCGAGCCTGCGACCGGCTCGAGGGGCCGACCAGTCCTCTTTCTGGACTTCTGCGGTCCTGTTCGTGCACCCGATACTGAGGCGACCGAGCACAGCCTGGGACGACGGAGGGGCGACCATGGCACGAGCGAACGACGAGCCGTCCGGGTACGGCCAGTACTGCCCCATCTCACGCGCCCTCGACCTGTTGGGCGACCGCTGGTCGCTGCTGATCCTGCGCGACATGGTCGTCGGCGCAACACGTTTCAACGACCTCGCGCGGGGGCTGCCCGGCCTGTCGCGCAGCCTGCTGACCAAGCGGCTGCGCCAGCTGGAGCGGGCCGGGGTGATCGAGCACCTGCGCGGCCAGTACCTGCTGACCGAGTCCGGCCGTGACCTCGAGCCGGTGATCTTCGGGATCGGGGACTGGGGGGCCCGCTGGACCTTCGAGGCGCCCGAGGAGGACGAGCTCGACCCGGAGCTGCTGATGTGGTGGGTGCACACCCGGCTCGACACCTCGGACTGGCCGGGGCGACGGCAGGTGCTGCAGTTCCAGTTCGCCCAGCTGCCGCAGCGGTACTGGATCGTCGTCGAGCTGGGAGTGGCGTCGGTCTGCCGCACCGACCCGGGTTTCGACGTCGACGTGACCGTGACGGCCGACCTGTCGGTGCTGTACCAGGTGTGGCTGGGCCGGCTGCCGCTGCGGCAGGCGCTGCGCACCGGCACGGTGGCCTTCGACGGTCCGGCGCCCCTGACCCGGCGCATGCCGAAGACCCTGCTGCTCAGTCCGATCGCCCCGCGGGTCGCCGCCGGGCAAGCCCATGTGAAGGAGCCGGCGTGACCAGGTTCGAGGGACGACGGGTGCTCGTGACCGGTGGCGGCACCGGGATCGGCGCCGCGACAGCCCACCGGTTCGCGGCCGAGGGCGCCTCGGTGATGGTCACCGGGCGGCGCGCCGACGTGCTGCGCGAGACCGGTCTGCCCCACCTGGTCGCCGACATCACCGACGAGGGCGACCGGGCCCGACTCGTGGCCGAGATCGGTGAGCTGGACGTCCTGGTCAACAACGCCGGGGTCTTCAGCGACGAGTGGGCGCCCAACGTCGCCGTCCATGTGCTGGCGCCGCAGGCGTTGACGACGGCGTTCGCCGACAGCTTGGCCGCCCGGGGGGGCAACGTCGTCAACGTCTCGTCGGTGGGCGGGCTGGTGGCCGTGCCCGGCGCGGCGCCCTATTCGGTGTCGAAGGCCGGGCTGCTGATGCTCACCCGCACCCTGGCGGCCGAGCTCGGCCCGCGTGGGGTTCGCGTCAACGCCGTCAGTCCCGGCTGGGTGCGCACCCCGATGGCGGACGACGAGATGGCCGTCGTCATGCGCCGCGACCGGGTCGACCTCGAGCAGGCCTACGCCACCGTCACCCGTCACCTGCCGCTGCGTCGTCCGGCCTCGCCCGAGGAGATCGCCGGGGCGGTCACGTTCCTCGCCTCGACGGACGCCTCGTTCGTGACCGGCACCAACCTCGTCGTGGACGGCGGGGGCGGCGTGGTGGACGTCGGGATGCTCGCCCTCGACGAGACCTGAGCCCTTCGGGGAGTCGCCATTCCTTGACAGGAATATTCTCTGTGTGGAATGGTCAGGCGATGGACGCCGCCACCTTCAGCGCTCTCGCCGAGCCGAACCGGCTGCGCATCGTCGAGCTGTTGCGGGACGGCCCGTCGTCGGTGGGTGAGATCGCCCAGCGACTGTCGCTGCGGCAGCCGCAGACGTCCAAGCACCTGCGCACCCTGACCGAGGCCGGGCTGGTCGTGCCCCGCCAGGCCGCCCAGCGCCGCGTCTACGAGCTGCAGCCGCAGCCGTTCCGTGAGCTCGACCGCTGGCTCGACCGCTACCGCCCCACCTGGGACGAGCGGCTCGACTCGATGCAGAACTACCTCACGTCCCTACGGCCGGACGCCGACCCGGCGCCGTCCCCCAGCACCCCGGAGGAACCATGACCGACACCACCGACACCGCCCCTCCCGCCGCCCCGACCCAGGACCTGGTGGTCACCCGCATCGTCGACGCCCCGATCGAGCTGGTCTGGCAGGCCTGGACCGACCCGCAGCACGTGATGCGGTGGTGGGGCCCGCAGCACTTCACCTCGCCGTCGGCGACCGTCGACCTGCGGGTGGGCGGCCGCTACGTCTTCGCCATGCAGGCGCCGCCCGAGATGGGGGGCGGCGTCTCGTACACCGGCGGCACCTACCAGCAGGTCGTGGAGCACCAGCTGCTCGAGTTCACCCAGGGCATCACCGACGAGAACGGCGAGTTCATCGACCCGGCCTCGATCGGCCTGCCGCCCGACTTCCCGCCGCCGTTCGTGACCTCGGTGACGTTCCGCCGCCGCCGCGACATGACCGAGCTGACGATCGTCGAGCACGACTGGCCGCTGGGCCAGATGTACGTGTTCTCCCTCGCCGGCATGCAGCAGTCGATGGACAAGCTCGCCGTCGCCGTCCAGACCGACTGACTCACGTCCGGCGGGCCGGTTCCCGTTGGGACAGCGGCAGTCTCACGGTCACCGTGGTCCCGGTGGCGCCGTCCGAGGTCGCGACGACGGTGCCACCGTGGGCCTGCACCAGCTCTCGCACCACCGCCAGCCCGATCCCCGATCCACCCGGGTCGGCATCGGCCCGGCCGCGCCACAGCCGGTCGAACACCTGCGGCAGGTCGGCGGCGGCGATGCCCGGCCCGGTGTCGGCGACCACCAGGCAGGCCCAGTCGGGGTCTGCGGCAACCGAGACGCTCACCTGGTCGCCGCCGCGACAGTGACGGGCGGTGTTGACCAGCAGGTTGCCGACCACCTGGTGCAACCGGTCGACGTCACCGGTGACGCGAACCCCTGGTGACAGCGCGGTCCTGAGGGTCAGACCCGCCGCAACCAGGGTCGGCCGGGCCGCCGCGACGGCGTCGTCCACCAGCTCACCCAGGTCGATCGGGCTGCGCTGCAACGACAACGCCGCGGTCTCGGCGGCCGACAGCTCGGCGAGGTCGCCGACCACCCGCCCCACCCGCAGCGACTGGTGGTGCAGCGCTGCCAGCGCCGCCCGGTCGGGCGCGACGAGCCCGTCCCGCAGCTCCTCCAGCCCCGCCTGCAGCACGGCGAGCGGGGTGCGCAGCTCATGGGCCAGGTCGGCGGCCATCCGGCGACGAGCCTGCTCCGACCGCTCCACCTGGGCGGCGGTGGCATCGAAGGCTCGGGCCAGCTCACCCAGCTCGCCGGGCGCCCGGACGTCGTCCGCCGCGGCCCGCGCCGAGCGGTCGCCGGCGGCGAAGGCTCGCGCCGTGAGCGAGAGACGGTGCAGTGGAAGGGTGATGCGGCCGGCGACGAACCGCGAGACGGCCACCGCCGTCGCCAGCGCCACCAGCGCGGCGACCAGGATCCAGGTCCAGGCGACCTGCTGCGCCGCCGCGACCGTTCCCGTCCCGAAGACCAGCCGCAGGCTTCCGACGGTGGTTCCGTCGACGACGATCGGCTCGACCACCACCGTCCCCGAGCTGCCCATCCCCGAGCCCATGCCACCCGAGCCCATGCCACCCGAGCCCATGCCACCCGAGCCCATGCCACCCGAGCCCATGCCACCCGAGCCCATGCCACCCGAGCCCATGCCACCCGAGCCCATGCCACCATGACCGTCGTTGCCGGGGACGACGCCGGCCGTGGCCGCGACGAGAGTGTCGGTGGCGTCCCTGACCACCAGCCGGGCACCGGCATCGACCGCCCGGGCGTCGGCCGCCGACAGGTCGGCGCCGGCCCACCCGCCGGACCGGCGATAGGCATCGTCCACCAACGCCAGTACCGCCGACGTCGATGCCGTCCGATCGTTCTGCTGCCCGGCCACCAGTCCGCGAGCGGTGCCGACCAGGGCTGCGGCGGTGAGGACCGCGACCGACGACAGAGCCACCAGGACGAACGCCATCAGCAGCCGCCTGCCGAGCGGGCCGAAGCCTCGGCGGTCACCGTTCGGCCGTCGCGTCACCGTTGCGGCCGTCGCGGTCACCTTGCGGCCGTCGCGGCCTCCGTCACCCTTGCGGCCGTCGCGGTCACCGATGCGGTCGTCACCGTCGGCGCGGACGGGCTCAGTGGTCACGGGCCAGCCCCAACCGGTACCCCACGCCCAGCACCGTCTCGACGACGCCGGCACCGTCGGGGCCCAGCTTGCGGCGCAGGTTCTTGACGTGCGAGTCGACGGTGCGCTCGTAGCCGGCGAACTCGTAGCCCCGCACCCGGTTGACCAGCTCACCGCGCGAGTACACCCGACCGGGCGAGCCGGCCACCGTCTCGAGCACCCCCCACTCGGTCGGGGTCAGCTCCAGGGTGACCCCGTCGAACCTGGCCTCGTGCCGTGCGGCGTCGATCGCCAGCCGCCCCCCGCCGAACGTCACCGGCTCGTCGCCCCCTGGCCGGTGCGGGTGTCGCCGCCCGAGCACCGCTCCGACGCGCAGCACGACCTCCTGGGGACTGAACGGCTTGGTGACGTAGTCGTCGACGCCCCGCTCCAGTCCGCGGATCCGGTCCTCGACCGCGCTCCGCGCGGTGAGCGCGATCACCGGCACCCGGACGGCGAGCGCGGCCCGAAGAACCTCGAAGCCGTCGAGGTCGGGCAGGCCCAGGTCGAGCAGCACGAGGTCGGGCAGGCCCTCGAGCAGGTGCAGCGCCTCGGTCCCGGTGGCGGCGGACAGGACGGCGTAGCCGGCGCGCTCGTGGTAGCGGCGCAGCAACTCCCGCAGGTCGCGTTCGTCCTCGACGACCAGGATGGTGGTCACGCCATCCATGGTGCCCACCCCGACGGCCTCCGCAGCGGGACGTGGGGCCCGGCCCGGCGTCTCCACACGATCTCCACACCGCGCACACGACGACTGCAGACTGCCGTCCGACAGTGGTCTGGTCAGCACCTCACCGGCCCGCGAAAGCATGCGGGCACTGACCGTGGAGATCATCATGCGACGCTCGACAGCTCTCGGTACCGGCCTCGCCGCAGGCGTCGCCGTCCTGGCCCTGGTGGCCACCCCCGCCGTGGCGCAGGGTCCGTGGTCACGCACCTCGACCACTGCCACCTGCAACGGAACCGGCGCCGCTGCCGGCCGCACCCCCGGACCGGCCGACGGGTACGGCATGGGTCGCGGGTACGGCATGGGCAGCGAGTACGGCATGGGCAACGGATTGGGCTCCGGCATGGGCGACGGGATGGGCAACGGCATGGGCCTCGGCTCCCGCACCCCTGCTGCGCAGGGCACGCTGACCGACGCCCAGAAGCGCACGCTCGCCGCCATGGCCGAGGAGGAGAAGCTGGCGCACGACCTGTACGCCGCCCTCTCCGCCGAAATACCCGGACGTCGTGCAGTTCGCCCGGATCCAGCGCTCCGAGACCATGCACGCCAACGCCGTCCACGCTCTGCTGACCCGCTACGGCATCACCGACCCGACCGTCGGCCTGGCCGCGGGCAGGTTCACCGACACCCGGCTGCAGGGCCTCTACGACGACCTGCTCGCGAGCGCAACGACCGCCGACAAGGCGCTGGCGGCGGGGGTCACCGTCGAGAAGACCGACATCGCCGACCTGACCACGGCGCTGCAGGGCCTCCACGCTCCCGACGTCACCCAGCTCCTGACGACCCTGCGCACCGCCTCGCAGCAGCATCTGTCGGCATTCGGTGGCTGAATGCCCCAGGATGACGGCGTGAGCAGCCACCACCCGCACACCCCCACCGGCACGTCATGACGACGTGGTCCGGACGACGGTGGGGCGTGGCGACCATCACGGCCCTGGTGACTGTGGTGGTCGTCGGCGTGCCGACCGTACTGATCCCCAACCAGTGGTTCGGCCGCCAGGTCGAACCCACCTGGTGGGCGTGGCCGGTCCTGGTCGTGACGGCGGTGCTCTCGGGACTGGTCACGGCGACCTATGTGCGGGCCGCCGAGTTGCCGTCACCCGCCGCCACCGTGGCCTCGTCGTCCGACCAGTCCCGCCGCAGCCTGGTCGGCGGGTTCCTCGCCTACCTGGCGGTCGGCTGCCCGGTCTGCAACAAGATCGCCCTGCTGGCGCTCGGGTCGGCCGGGGCGATCCGGTGGTTCGCCCCGGTGCAGCCGTTCCTGGCGGTGGCCGGCATCGCGCTGCTCGGCTACGCCCTCCACCGCAGGCTGGCCGGCGAGAAGGCGTGTCCCCTGCCCGCCGCCCGGCTATCGGCCGACGTCCACGGGTAGCCGACGTCCTCGGGTGACAGGCACCTGAGAGAGTAAGGCGATGACCGCCGCCTTCGAGCTCGTCGCCCTGCTCGGGGTCGCCGCGACCGTCGCCGGTCTGTCGAGCCGGTTCGGCAAGTCGGCGCCGCTGCTGCTGACCCTGCTGGGCATCGTCGCCAGCTTCGTGCCCGGGGTGCCCGCCTACGAGCTGGACCCCGAGCTGGTGCTGGTGGGCATCCTGCCCCCGCTGCTCTACACCACCGCGATCCGCACCCCGTTCGTGGCGATCCGCCGGCACCGCTGGGCGATCGGCATGCTGGCGATCGGGTTGGTGATCACCACCGCCGCCGCCGTGGCCGTGGCCGCCCGGATCGTGCTGCCACAACTCAGCTGGCCGGCGGCGATCGCCCTCGGGGCCGTGGTGGCACCGCCGGACGCCGTCGCCGCGACCGCGGTGGCCCGGCGGATCGGCCTGCCCCGCACCATGATCGACCTGCTCGAGGGCGAGAGCCTGCTCAACGACGCCACCGCCCTGGTCACCCTGCGGACCGCGATCGCGGCGATCGCCGGCGGCGTCACAGTCGTCGGCATGGCCGGCGACTTCGTGCGGGCCGTCGTCGTCGGGGTCGCCGCGGGGTGGCTCCTGGCGGTGGTTGTCACCCCGATCCGGCGCCGGCTGAGCGACCCGGTGCTCGACACCTCGATGTCGTTGCTGGTGCCGTACGTCGCCTACCTGCCGGCCGAGGAGCTGAAGGGCTCCGGGGTGCTGGCCGTCGTGGTCGCCGGGCTGATGCTCGGGCACCGCTCCCCCGACATCCAGTCCGCCTCGTCGCGGGCCACCGAGCGCACCCTGTTCCGCACCATCCAGTTCCTGCTGGAGTCGACGGTGTTCCTGCTCATCGGGCTGCAGCTGCGGCGGCTGCTCGAGGCGGCGAACGTCTCGCCGCTGCCGAACGGCCACATCCTGGTGTTCTGCATCGTGATCTGCCTGACGGTGCTGCTGGTGCGGCCACTCTGGATGTTCCCCACCGCCTACCTGCCCCGGCTGATGCCGGCCCGCTACAAGGTGCAGGCGATGCCCACCTGGCGCGGTGTCACCGTCGTCTCGTGGGCCGGCATGCGGGGAGTGGTGACCCTGGCGGCCGCCTTCGGGCTGCCCGAGACCCAGGCCCGGCCGACCCTGGTGATCGCCGCCTTCAGCGTGGTCGCGGTGACCCTGCTGCTGCAGGGCGCCACCCTGCCCGCGCTGGTGCGGATCCTGGGGGTGCGCGGCCCCGACCCGGCGCAGGACGCCCTGCAGACGGCGCTGGTGCTGCAGAGGTCGCTGGACGCCGGCAACCGGCGGCTGCTCGACGAGGAACGGGCCTTGGCCGAGTCGGGCCACCCGGCACCTCGCGGTGTCATCGACGGCTTGGCGGCCTCGAGCGAGCGCATCGCCCATGCGATCTGGGAGCGGCTGGCAACCAGCGACCCGGGGGCCGAGTCACCCGGCTCGCTGTACCGACGGCTGCGGTTGGCCATGCTGGCGACCGAGCGCCACGTGGTGGTCGACGTCCAACGTTCGGGGGCGGTGCCGGCCGAGCTGCTCGAGGGGGTGCTGGAACGTCTCGACAGCGAGGAGGCCATGCTCTCGGCCCTCAAGCTGGACGACGTCGTCGGGGGGGACAAGGTACTGACGCCGACCCGGACCGGTGGCTGCGAGCATCTGCAGCAGGCGCCCGAGGTCGTGGTGCCGACGACGCCGGGCCTCTGCCAGGAGTGTGTCGCCGCGGGGCGGTCGGACTGGGTGGCGCTGCGGATGTGCCTGACCTGCGGGCACGTCGGCTGCTGCGACTCCTCGCCGGACCGTCATGCCGAGCAGCACTTCCGCGACACCGGCCACCCGGTGATGCGCAGCGTCGAGCTGGGCGAGGCCTGGCGCTGGTGCTACGTCGACCGACGACCTGGGATGAGCGACCATGACTGGCCGACGAATGGCTGACCGACCCATAGCTGACCGATCGTTGAGTGAGGAGGGGATCATGACCAGCTCACCCGAACCCGCCGACACGCCGGCCGGGCTGCGGAGTGTCGCGAGTTCTGGTGAGCTGGTCATGATCGACACGATGCTGATTCACGCCGCGCTGACCGCCTACGCCGCCGGCGACGCCTTCGGGGTGGCGTACGAGTTCCTCGACCACCCGAAGCCGGTCGACCCCCAGGTGCTCGCTGACCTGCCGGACTGGCCGCACGGCGGCGTCAGCGACGACACCCTGCTGACCCTGCTCACGGTCGGTGCCATCTCGGACGACGGCCCGGCCGCTTCGGCCGCCGCGTTCCTCGCCGACCTCAGGCAGGCCCTGCCCGAGCTGCGCGGCCCCTGGGCCCGACGACCCGCGCACGCGGGCGCCCAGGAAGGTGGCTGCCCGGACGGCCTCCAAGGAACCCATGGAGTGCCCGACCAGAACGAGCTCGTGGAGGTTGAGGCCGTCCGCGACGGTGACGATGTCCGTGGCGAGAGTGTCCAGGTCGTAGCCGCCGGCGGTGAACCCGGAGCGACCGTGACCGCGCCGATCGACAGTGATGACCCGGTATCCCTGGTCCGTGAGCGGGATGATCTGGGAGTTCCACATGTGGGAGGTCAGGCCCCAAGCATGGAGGAGCACCACCGCGAGCCCTTCGGCCCCCCAATCGCTGCCATGGAGCTCGATCCCGTCCGATGTGTGCGTTGCTGCCACGTCGTACCCCCTCGTCGATGAACCGTGTGTCGGACAGGTTCGCTCAGGGGCGACAGCCGGTCGATGACCTCGCAGGTCATAGCCGGCCCGACGGACTCGACCTAGGCTGCGACGGTTACCACGCCCGTTCAGGATGCCTATGCCGGTGCGGTGCTGCGTCTGTGGCGCGGACGTCGTCGGCTCACGCAGCTGCAGCTGTCGGACCGGGCCGAGGTGAGCACCCGGCACCTCAGCTGCGTCGAGACCGGGCGGGCTCGACCCAGTTCCGAGATGATTCTGCGTCTGGCGGAGCATCTGGAGATCCCCCTGGGCGATCGCAACACCCTGCTGCTCATGGGCGGCTACGCCCCCCGCTACAGCACCAGGTCGCTGGTCGACGAGACGATGGCTCCCGTGATGGCCGGGCTCCGGGGACTGCTCGACGCCCACCTGCCCAACCCCTCCATGCTCCTGGACCACCGGTGGAACGTGCTCGACGCCAACGCCGCCGTCTACGGACTCCTGTCGGGCTGCCACCCGAAGCTCCTGGAACCCCCGGTGAACGTCATCCGCCTCGTTGTGCACCCCGAGGGATTCGCTCCCCGAATCCGCAACCTGCCCGTTGGGTGGCCCACCTGCACTCCCAGGTCCTCCATCGAGCCGAGGCCACCCATGATCCCGAGCTGCACGAGCTCGTCGAGGAGCTCCGCGACAGCTTCGACCACCACGGGCAACCCGACCCCGACCCGAATCCGGTCCTGCCCCTGGAGCTGACCACCGAGGCAGGGCTGCTGCGGTTCTTCAGCATCTCGGCCAGGATCGAGAGCGCGACCGACGTGACGCTGGAGCGGCTGCATCTCGAGACGTTCCTGCCGGCTGACGACCGGACCAGATCTCAGTTGGCCATGTCGACGAAGCGGGAGTAGTGGCCCTGGAACGCCACCGTGATCGTGTCGGTGGGGCCGTTGCGGTGCTTGGCGACGATGAAGTCGGCCTCACCCGCGCGGGGAGACTCCTTCTCGTACATGTCTTCTCGGTGCAGCAGGATGACCATGTCCGCATCCTGTTCGATCGAGTTGTGGACGGCGATGCCGTTGGCCACGAAGTTGTGGTTGCCCAGCACCATGGCGTCGTAGACCTCCTCCTCGCCGTCCGGCTCGACCGCGACGACCTCGTCCCACAGCACGTCGTTGACGGCCATGACCTCGAGCTCGGCGTCGTCGAGCACGGCAGCGACACGCCCCAGCCGCTCGCGTCCGGGCGAGTGCTTCCACAGGCTGCTGCCGCAGAACTGGGTGTCCATGGCGGCCGCGAACTCGCGGTGGGTCATGCCCTTCTCCGCGAGCACGTCCCGCACCCGGTCCCACACCTGCAGCGGCACGGTGTCGGCGTTCGGGTTCGACCGGATCGTCCGGACGATCTCGAGCAGCTGCGCAGCGGAGGCCCCGCGTTCGCCGTGCACGCCGATCTCACCGAGGAACCGGCGCTGGTCGTCCGACCCTGAGATGTCGAGGGTGAACGAGTCACGGTAGCCGTGCTTGCGAACGGTACGGATCCGACCGCTGATGCCGAACCGAAGCAGCAGCAGGGCCACACCGTCGACGAGCTCGCGACTGGTCGAGGCGTAGTAGACCCGTCCCCCTGTCCCCGCCTTGGTCACCGTGACCGAACCGTCCGTGGCCCACAGGTGGCGCAGGAACAGGGCGATCTGGCGCTTGGGCAGGTGGAAGATCGGCTCCGGTACGAACTTCTCGTGACTGCGTCGGCCGAACAGTCCGAGACCGTCGAGCCACTGGGCCACCGGGTTCCGCTTGCCGTGCGTGAGGCGGTAGGGCGCCGGGAGCCGAAGGGTCGTGCAGCGGGCGGCAGGGTACTCGTCCCGCACTGCGGTGATGCCGAAGTGGGTCGCAGCCTGCGAGACCGCGGCGAGGTTCTGCTCGTCGATGCTGGCGTAGCGGATCGGCTGGCGGGCCACGAAGGATCCGTCCCCGATCAGGTGCGCCAGCATGACGACCTCGTCGTCCGCCCAGGCCTCCACCCGCTCCGGCGCCGGGACATGGCGTGGGACGGCGACCCGGGCACCAACGGCAAGGTCACCGATGGGCCGCCAGCCCTCGTACGTGAGGAAAGGATGGTTGGCGGTGGCACGCACCTGCTTGCCCGAGGCGAGGCGTACCTGGAACACCTGACGGCGGCCCGTGGCGACCACGTGGGTCAGGTGTCGCCGCACGTAGCGCAGACTGTCGTCCAGCGACCACACCGGAACGTCCTTGGCGCCGCCGGCGAACAGCTCGCCCATCGTGGTCTCGGCCCCAGTGTCGGCGCGCAGGATCCGAGTGTCCGCCGTGAGGCAGCCCGACTCGCGCAGGTCGCTGACCATGGGGCGCTTGTCGGTGCGCTGCTCGGGACCACGGTTGAGCTGGCTGATCGCGATCACCGGTACCTCGAGCTCCTTGGCCAGGAGCTTCAGGGCACGTGAGAACTCCGAGACCTCCTGCTGGCGGCTCTCGACCTTCTTGCCCGAGGTCATCAGCTGCAGGTAGTCGAGCACCACCAGGCGCAGCCCGTGCTTCTGCTTGAGCCGGCGGCACTTGGCGCGGATCTCCATCAGCGACATGTTCGGGGAGTCGTCGATGAACAGCGGGGCCTCGTTGACGTTGCCCATGGTGCGGGCGAGCTTGTCCCAGTCCTCCTGCCGCAGCGATCCGCGACGCAGGTTCTGCAGTGAGACCCCGGCCTCGGCCGACAGCAGACGCATGGTGATCTCGGTCCGGCTCATCTCCAGGCTGAAGATGACGGCCGGCAGCTTGTGCTTGATGGCCGCCGACCGGCAGATGTCGAGACCCACGGTCGATTTGCCCACAGCTGGCCTAGCCGCGATGACGACCATCTGGCCGGCCTGCAGGCCGTGGGTGAGCAGGTCGAGGTCGCGGAACCCGGTGGGCACCCCGTGCAGACCCTCGCTGCGCGAGCCGGCCGCCTCGATCTCGTCGATGGTGGGCTCGATGAGCGCACCGAGCGGCAGGTAGTCCTCGGTCTGGCGGCGCTCGGCGACCGCGTAGACCTCGGCCTGGGCGGCGTTCACCAGGGCCTCGACGTCACCGCCGTCCGTGGCGTAGCCGAGCTGCACGATCTTGGTGCCGGCCGAGACCAGTCGCCGCAGGATGGACCGCTCCCGCACGATGCGCGCGTAGAAGGCGGCGTTGGCCGCGGTCGGCACCGACGACAACAACGTGTGCAGGTAGGCCGGCCCACCGACGCGGCCGATCTCGCCCCGCCGGGTGAGCTCGGCGGCCACGGTGACTGCGTCGGCGGGCTCACCCTTGGAGTAGAGGTCGGTGATGGCGTCGTAGACCAGCTCGTGGGCGGGACGGTAGAAGTCGCCCGCCATCAGCTCCTCGGCGACGTCGGCGATCGCGTCCTTCGACAGCAGCATGCCGCCCAGCACGCTCTGCTCGGCGGCCAGGTCCTGCGGCGGCACCCGACCGAAGTCCTCGGAGGGCACGTCACCGGTCGGAAGATCCAGATCCGTCAGCGACACCGACGCTCACCCTTCGCCATCATCAACCGCTCCCCCACACCTCGCTCGAACCCCGACCTGCCTACCCGCCCTGCCTACCCACCAAGATGTACTGCGGGGGTACGACAACGACCGACGACACCCTCGAACGAGCCGAACACTAGGGACCGGCCGACCGGCCTCCAAACGATGGATGTGCACAGCCGCCCGGCATCTGTGGACGAGGCGTGGATGACCTCCTGGTTTCACCCACAGTCTGTGGATAATCCTGTGGACGGCGCAACGACCTCACAGCGTCACAAGGCCTTTGAACTGCGACAACACCGTCCACCGGGTGTGGAGCCAAGAAACTTTGCCAACTCTGCGGACGCGCCGCACGACACGCCGAGGGACGGCGGGAAGGGCCCGGAGCCACCATCGTGTCCACATCTGAGGACCATCCACAGGCTGCGGCGGCCGGCCCTGCGAGCGGTACCGGCCGCGCCCGGCGCGAGATCCTGGCCCTGGCCGTCCCGGCCCTCGGCGCCCTGGTCCTCGAACCGCTGTTCCTGCTCGCCGACTCCGCCATCGTCGGGCGACTGGGCACCGCCCCCCTGGCCGGCCTGGGCCTGGCGGGCGCGGTGCTGGCGAGCGCCGTCAACGCCTTCGTCTTCTTGGCCTACGGCTCGACGGCGGCCGTGGCCCGCCAGATCGGTGCCGGCAACCGTCGGGCGGCCCTGGCCGTCGGCACCCACGGCCTGTGGCTGGCGGCCGGCCTGGGCACCGCCACCGCCGCGCTCGGCTGGCCCGCGGCACCCGCGGTGGTCGCCCTGTTCAGGCCGGACGCCGACGTCGCGGCCCTGGCCGTCACCTACCTTCGGTGGTCGTTGCCCGGGGTGCCGGCGATGCTCGTCGTCCTGGCGGCCACCGGGGTGCTGCGCGGCCTGCAGGACACCCGCACCCCGCTGCGGGTCGCCGGTGCTGCTGCCGTGGTCAACACCCTGCTCAACCTGCTGCTGGTGCACGGCCTGCACCTCGGCATCGCCGGCTCCGCGATCGGCACCGCCCTCACCCAGGTCGGCGCGGCCGCGGTGGCCACGACGGTCGTCGTCCGGGCCGCGCGGGCGGCCCACGCCCCGATCGGACCCAGCGTGCACGGGGTGCTCGGGGCGGCGCGGGACGGCGGGTGGCTGCTGGTGCGCACGCTCGCGCTGCGGGCCGCCCTGCTGCTGACCACGGCGGTCGCGGCCCGGCTGGGCGCACCGGTCCTGGCCGCCCACCAGGTGACCACCTCGGTGTGGATGCTGCTGGCGCTGGCACTGGACGCTCTGGCCATCGCCGCCCAGGCCCTGACCGGTCGCGCCCTCGGTGCGGGCGACCGGGCCGGTACCCGCGCCGCGACCTCGCTCATGATCCGCTGGGGGGTTCTCGGGGGCGCCGCGACCGGGGCCCTGGTGCTGCTGCTCGAGCTCGTGCCGCTGCCACTGGGCGGCGGCCTGCTGGCGCCGCTGTTCACCGACGACCCGGCCGTCGCGACGGCGCTGCGGGCGGGACTGCTGACGGCCGCCGTCCTGCAGCCGGTCGCCGGGTACGTCTTCGTGCTGGACGGCGTGCTCATCGGTGCCGGTGACGGTCGCTACCTGGCCAAGGCCGGTCTGGCCCAGCTCGTCGGCTATCTGCCACTGGCCCTGGCGGTCGGCCGATGGGCGCCTCCCGGGCCGGCCGGGCTGGCGCTGCTGTGGGCGGGGTTCGCCGGTGGCTACCTGCTGCTGCGGGCCTACTTCCTGGGCCGGCGGGCCCGAGGCGAGGCCTGGATGGTCACCGGCGCCGTCCGCGTCAAACGATGATCGCCGCAAGGGAGCCGTCCGTCCCCGGCAGGGCCGGGACGTCAGGCTCCCTCGCGGCGATCACGAGGTGGTTCGACGGTGCGTGATGCTGGGGACTACGTGGACGCGACCACCGAGACGGTCACCTTCGCCTGCACCTCGGGGTGCAGGCGCACGTGGACCGCGTAGTCACCGGTCGACTTGATCGGCTGGGCGATCTCGACCTTGCGCCGGTCGACCGACGGGCCGCCGACCGCGACGACGGCGGCAACGACGTCGGCGGGGGTGACCGCACCGAACAGCCGGCCGCCCTGGCCCGCACGCACGGTCAGCGTGACCGGCCTGGCCTCGAGAGCCTGGCGGATCGACGTGGCCTCGTCGAGCGACTTGACCTCGCGAGCCGCACGCGCCGCCTGGATCGAGGCGACCTGCTTCTCGCCGCCCTTGGTCCAGGCGACACCGAGACCACGGGGCACGAGGTAGTTGCGGCCGTAGCCGTCCTTGACCTCGACCACGTCGCCGGGGGTGCCGAGACCGCTGACCTCTTGGGTGAGGATGAGTTTCATCGTGGGTTCTCCTTCCGGCCTGGTCAGCGAGCCGAGCTCGAGTACGGCAGCAGCGCCATCTCGCGGGCGTTCTTGACGGCCTTCGCGATCTCACGCTGCTGCTGGACGGTGACGCCGGTGACCCGACGGGCCCGGATCTTGCCCCGGTCGGAGATGAACTTGCGCAGCACGTTGACGTCCTTGTAGTCGACGGTCTCGACTCCGGCCGTCTTCAGCGGGTTCTGCTTCTTCTTGGGCTTGCGAATCGGTGGCTTCGCCATCGTGGTGCTCCTCCTCAGGAGCCCGGGCCACGCCCGGGATGGTCGTGACCGCGACCAGGTCGCGATCGTGATGGATGTACGTGATTACTGTCGGATCAGCGCCGACCGTCGGGTCAGGGACGACCGCGGGTCAGGGACGAGCGCGGGACAGGGACGACCACGGGTCAGAACGGGGGCTCCTCCGGAGCGCCGCCGCCGCCGTAACCGCCGCCGACACCACCGGCCGGGCTCGTCGCCCACGGGTCGTCGGCCCCCTGGCCGCCGCCACCGCCGCTGAAGTTGCCGCCGCCGCCGCCGTAACCACCTCCGCCGCCACCGCCACCGCTACCACCCCGAGAGGTCTTGGCGATCTTGGCCGTGGCGTACCGCAGCGACGGGCCGACCTCGTCGACCTCCATCTCGACCACGGTGCGCTTCTCGCCCTCCTTGGTCTCGTACGAGCGGCTGCGAAGCCGTCCCGAGACGATCACGCGGGTGCCGCGCTGCAGCGACTCGGCCACGTTCTCGGCCGCGTCACGCCACACCGAGCAGCGCATGAAGAGGGTCTCGCCGTCTTTCCAGTCGTTGGACTGACGGTCGAAGTTGCGAGGAGTCGAGGCAACGGTGAAGTTGGCCACCGCGGCCCCGGACGGCGTGAACCGCAGCTCCGGGTCGTTGGTGATGTTGCCGATGATCGTGATGGTGGTCTCGCCGGCCATGCTTGGGTCGCTTTCTCGCGGCGTCGATGGTGCGGGGCGTCGATGGCTCCGAGGAGCTCAGCCGGACGACGCTGTCGCGAACCGTTCCCGCGTCAGCGGGCGCCGGGACGCAGCAGCTTCGTCCGCAGCACAGCCTCGTTGAGGTTGAGCTGGCGGTCGAGCTCCTTGGCCAGGTCGGGCTCGGCCGTCATGTCGACGACCGCGTAGATGCCCTCTGTCTTCTTCTTGATCTCGTAAGCCAGCTTGCGCCGGCCCCAGATGTTGACGTTCTCGACGGAGCCGCCACCCTTGCGGATGACGTTGAGGAACCGTTCGAGCGAGGGAGCGACGGTGCGCTCCTCGAGGTCCGGGTCGAGAATCACCATGAGTTCGTACTGACGCATGTGGGAACCCACCTCCTCTGGTCTCAGGCGGTCACGGTCCATCCGTGACAGGAGGGCTGTGCGTCGTGCGCGTCCGACCGAAGGACCGGGCAGGCGCGCAGCGGGCTCACCCTACCCCGGCCCGCCGCAGCCGCCGAAATCGTCGTCCACAGCCGGTCGCCCCGAGGCCCCACGCCCCGAGCGGTCAGCCGAACCGGACGACGACGGCGTCCGGGCGCATCGAGAGCACCCCGCCGGCCGGGTCGTCCTCGCCGCGGCTGGTGTCGACCGGGTCGTCGGGCACCCGTACCGGGTCGTGCCACGGTCGCCAGGCCGCCCGCGCCGCCTGGAACCCCAGGTAGGCGATCGCGGTGCAGCGGATCAGCAGCAGCGCCAGGTACAGCCCGCCCGGGGTGCCCTTGGTGGCGCCGTTGTCGACGGCGATCCACTCCCACAGCCCGACGAAGTAGGCGAGCTCGGCACCGGCCCAGATGAGGTGGTCGCGCCACCGGAGCCCGGACAGGGCGACCAACGGCAGCAGCAGCAGGCCGGCCTGCGGCGGCAACGACTTGTTGACCAGCAGCGACCCGGCCATCACGAACAGCGCCAGGTGGGCCAGCCGCGGCCGGTACGGCGCCGCGAGTGCCAGGAAGATGGTGAACCCCGCCACCAGGATCAACCCCAGCAGGGCGCCCAACGTGGTGCCCTGGGCCGAGAACGTCGGGCCGTTGTACCAGAGGGTCGAGCTGCTGGGCCGGTTCTGGGTGACCAGCTGCGGCACCAGCCAGAAGGTGCCGTAGCCGGGGGTGCCGCCGGCCCAGCTCTTCCAGGTCGAGCCGATCGCCGACAACGGCGACTCGAACAGCACCACCCGCGCAGCCACCCACAACCCACCCGTGACCAGGGCGACCTTGGTCCAGGCTCCGAGCCGCCCGGCCCGCAGGCACGCCGCGAAGAGCGCGACCAGCAGCATCCCCAGCACCGGGCGACACAGCACGGCGCCGCCCAGCAGCACGCCGCAGGTGAGGGGCCGCGAGCGCGACCAGGCCCACAGCGCCCAGGCCGCGAAGGCCACCGCCAGCAGGTCGTAGTTGAGCAGCCCGACCGTCAGCAGCACCGGAGCCATCGCGAGGTGGGCGCCGTCCCAGCGACGCCGTCGTCCGGCGGTGAGCACCACGGCGACCACGGCCAGGGCCAGGGCTCCGGTCAGCACCACCGCCGACAGGTCGAAGAACCGGCGCGGGGCGCCCGGTGCCCGGTCGTCGATCCCGGCCGAGACGGCCCAGATCGCCGCCCCGGTCAGTGGCGGCTGGCCCATGCCCTGCGGCCCGAGGGCGTCCACCAGGGTCGGGCGATGACTCGTGCCCAGCCCGGAGCTGCCGTACAGGACGGCGATGTCGCTGTAGCAGGCGTGCACGAACTGGTCGGGGGAGTTCCAGCCGTGGCTGCGGCACGACCCCTTTCCGATCACCCCGCCGGCCATCATCAGTGCGGCCATCAGCACCAGGACCGGCAGCGCCCGCCAGAACGTGGCGCCGGTGGCCAGCCGCCGTCCGGCCGGGCCGCCGACGACCCCGCTCAGGGCCCGGACGACGGCGTCCGCGCGCGTGGGCGCATCGAGCGTCGGCGGCGGGGTGCCGAGGTCAGGCAGGGGGCCGGGGTCGATCCCGGGTGCGCCGGACGACGAGGTGACGGAGTGCGTCATGACCTCAGCCTGACGCCTGCGGCGTCGGGGTGCCACCACCGCCGCCACCACCCCCGCCACCACCGCCGCCGGTGGGGCTGGGCGGGGTCTGGGTCGGCGGCGTGCTGCTCGGCTGGTCGGTCGGGGTGGGTTGGCCACCGCCACCACCACCGCCGTCGGTCGGGGAGGCGGACGCCGAGGGCGAGGGGATGCCGGACGGCGACGGGGCCGCCGAGGACGGCGGTGGTGCCGGGTTCTCGACCTCGCCGCCGTAGACCGGCGGCGGGAACTGCAGCTCGGGCTTGCCGTCGAGCAGCCTCGACATGTAGTCGGTCCACAGCCGCACCGGGAATGTCGGGCCCGACAGCTTCTGCCCCCGGTACCGACCCCACCCGTCGAGCTCGGCCTTGCTCACGCCGTCGGGGCCCGACCGGTAGAGGGCGACCGCGGTCGACAGCTGCGGGGTGAACCCCACGAACCAGGCCGATTTGAATTCGCTCGAGGTACCGGTCTTGCCGGCCACCGGCCGGCCCAGCGACCGGGCGAAGGTGCCGGTACCGCGCTTGACCACCTGCTGCATGGCGTACGTGGTGTCGGCCATCACGTCCTTGCTGAACACCCGGGCGCCCTTGGGGGCATAGGCGAAGATCAGTTTCTTGTCGGTGCGCCGGGTCACCTCGGTGATGAAGTAGGGCGCGTTACGCACCCCTTGGTTGGCGATCGTGGCGTAGGCGCTGGCCATGTCGAGCACGTGCGGCGAACTGGTGCCGAGAATGTTGGTGATCTCGGTGCCGAGCCCGGTCGTACTGCGGGGGACTCCCGCCGCGACCGCGGCCTCGAGGGTCGCCGGTGCACCCACCTTCTCGTTCAGCTGGATGAAGACGGTGTTCAACGACTCAGCGGTGGCGGTCGGCAGGTCGACCATGCCGGCCTGCTCGTTGTCGAAGTTCTGCACCTTCACGCCGGACTCGAGGGTGTAGGGGCTGCGACCGCTGTAGCGACTGCGCAGGCTGAGCGGGGCGATACCCCTGGCCTCGTCACCCTTGAGGGCGGCGATCAGGCCGAAAGGCTTGAACGTCGAGCCGGCGTCGACCGTCGCCTGCGTGGCAGCGCTCCATGACGTGCTGCCGTCGCCGCCGTAGATCGCCAGCACCGCTCCTGTGGTGGGGTCGACCGTGGCCATGCCCACCTGGGTGCCTGCCGGCCAGTCCTTGCGCGGTCCGAGCGTCTTGTCGACGGCAGCGATGCCCTGGTCGATCATGGCCGGCTGGAACGTGGTGCGGATGAAGTAGCCCTTGGTGTCGAGGTCCTCGCGGTTGAGCCCGGTGCGGGTCTCGAACTCCTTCGCCACCAGGTCCATCAGGTAGCTGCGCTGATGGGTGAGGTCGACCTGGGTCCTCTTGGGCACGACCGCCGGCAACCCGGCGGCGAGGATCGTGCTCTCGTCCTGCGGCGTCATCCACTTCTCGGTGACCATGCCGTCGAGCACGTACCGCCAGCGCTCCGTGGCAGCGGCCCGTCCACCACCCAGGGGGTCGTAGAGCTCGGGGCCGTTGATGATGCCGGCCAGGAAGGCCCCCTGCGACGGGGTCAGCTTGTTGACGTCCTTGCCGAACCAGGCCTGCGAGGCGGCCTGGATGCCGTAGGCGTTGCGGCCGAAGTAGATCCGGTTGAGGTAGTCCTGCAGGATCTGGTCCTTCTTCACCTCACGGTCGATCTTGATCGAGATGAACACCTCTTTCAGCTTGCGCTGCCAGCTGCGCTCGTTGGTGAGGAAGAAGTTCTTGACGTACTGCTGGGTGATCGTCGAACCACCCTGGGTCGACCCGCCCCGCGCGTTGTTCCAGACGGCACGCACGATGCCGGTCGGCGAGACGCCCTTGTTCTCGTAGAAGGTGCGGTCCTCGGCAGAGAGCACCGCCTGCTGCACCGGTTTGGGCACCCGGTCGAGCGGCACCAGGGTGCGCTGCTCCTGCTTGAACTGCCCGATGGGGCTGCCGTCGGCGTAGACCGCGACCGAGGTCTGCGGCAGTGCGTCCGCGTTGGCGGGGATGACCGGAGTGGCGGCGTAGGCGGCGAACAGGGCACCGATGCCGGACAGGAGCAGGAACGTGAAGCTGCCGAGCACGAACTTCCAGGACGGCAGGAAGCGGGTCCAGCCGGTGCGCCCGGCCCGGGGGTAGTCGATGAACCGGCCCTTGCGAGCCGGCCTGCCGGCGGTGACGCTGTCGCCCGGGCGACCGGCGGTGAAGAAGGTGGCGGCACTCGGCGGGGCCCCTGGGTCGGAACGACCACCGGGTGCCTGCCGACCGTTGCCCTGGGCGGCGCGGTAACGCGCCGCCAGCTCGTCCTGACGCTGCCTCGAAGGCTGCCGTGAAGCCACGATCCTCGATCCCGATCACGTCGTCCCGATCGTGCCCCGGGGCCGACTCCCGCCGCCGGACCTTCGCAGCCCGGCTCTGACGTTGCGTGGCCACCAGTATGGGCATCACTGCTTGCCCAGCCTGAAATTCTCCGACGAATTCTGGGGATATCTCCAGGTTCGTCCACAGGCTGCGAGCGCATCCGCAGTTGCGGACCTCGCCCGCGCCGGGTTACCTTCCTGACGCGACGATGTATCGGCCCGATACATCATGGCGATAGGTCAGAATGTCAGGAGGAACCGCGTGGCTCGACGCAGCGACGTGCTCGAACTCGCCATCCTGGGCGTGCTGCACGAGAGCCCGATGCACGGCTACGAGGTGCGCAAGCGCCTCAACAGCCGGCTCGGGGTGTTCCAGACCCTCTCGTTCGGCACCCTCTACCCGGCGATGAAGACCCTGGTCACCAAGGGCTGGATCGCCGAGCTCGGCACCAGCGCGCCGTCCGAGGTCTCGGCCTCGCCACTGAGCGGACGCCGGGCCCGCACCGTCTACGAGATCACCGCCGCAGGCAAGGAGCACTTCCAGGCCCTGGTCGGTCACGCCGGCCCGGAGGCCTGGGAGGACGACGCCTTCGACGTCCGCTTCGCCTTCTTCAGCCGCACGGATGCGGCCACGCGGCTGCGGATCCTGGAGGGACGCCGGATGCGGCTGCAGGAGCGGGCCGAGGCGTCGCGGCAGTCGGTGCAGCGCACCCGCGAGCGCCGCGACAGCTACACCCTCGCGCTGCAGCGGCACGGCCTGGAGTCGGTCGAGCGTGAGGTGCGCTGGCTCGAAGAGCTGATCGACGGCGAGCGCGCCGGCAACATGACCCACCTCGTCGACCCCGACAAGCCCGACCGTCCCTGACCCCCAGCACCCAGCAACGGCCGTCTCCGGGGTGGAGGCGGACACCCCACCAAGAAGGAGTTCCACCATGGGCTCGATCCGTGTCGCCATCGCCGGCGTCGGCAACTGCGCCGCCTCGCTCGTGCAGGGCGTGGAGTACTACCGCAACGCCGACCCGTCGGGCACCGTCCCCGGACTGATGCACGTGTCCTTCGGTGGCTACCACGTCAGTGACATCGAGTTCGTCGCGGCGTTCGACGTCGACTCCAAGAAGGTCGGGCTCGACCTGGCCGATGCGATCGGCGCCAGCGAGAACAACACCATCAAGATCTGCGACGTGCCCACCAAGGGCGTCACGGTGCAGCGCGGCCACACCCTCGACGGGCTCGGCAAGTACTACCGCGAGACGATCACCGAGTCGGACGCGGCCGAGGTCGACGTCGTCCAGGTGCTCAAGGACCAGAAGGTCGACGTCCTGATCGCCTACTTGCCGGTGGGTTCGGAGGTGGCCGACAAGTTCTACGCCCAGTGCGCGCTGGACGCCAAGGTCGCGTTCGTCAACGCGCTGCCGGTGTTCATCGCCAGCGACCCGGTGTGGGCCAAGAAGTTCGAGGACGCCGGCGTCCCGATCGTCGGCGACGACATCAAGAGCCAGGTCGGCGCCACGATCACCCACCGGGTGATGGCGCGCCTGTTCGAGGACCGCGGCGTGGTGCTCGACCGCACGTACCAGCTGAACGTCGGCGGCAACATGGACTTCAAGAACATGCTCGAGCGGGACCGGCTGGAGTCGAAGAAGATCTCCAAGACCCAGGCCGTCACCTCGAACCTGGACCACGACCTGGGCGCCCGCAACGTGCACATCGGCCCGTCGGACTACGTCGCCTGGCTCGACGACCGCAAGTGGGCCTACGTGCGGCTCGAGGGTCGCGCCTTCGGCGACGTGCCGCTGAACCTGGAGTACAAGCTCGAGGTGTGGGACTCCCCCAACTCGGCCGGCGTCATCATCGACGCGCTGCGCGCCGCGAAGATCGCCAAGGACCGCGGGGTCGGCGGCCCGATCACCTCGGCCGCGGCCTACTTCATGAAGTCGCCCCCGGTCCAGATGGAGGACCGCCTGGCCCGCGAGCACCTCGAGGCCTTCATCGCCGGCACCGCCTGACCCACCCGCACTCCCCGCACGGTTGTTGATCATGTCCAGCTCACCAGAACTCACCGCCACCTCGTAGCTCGGACGGCATGTCACAGGTTCGGGTGAGCTGGCCATGATCGTTTACTCCCTTCCGGACCGGCCGGGGCACCTCCGACCTGCGACCTCGGCTCGGCGCCTGCGCACGACGTCCGCCACCACGGCCACCACCCAGGCCTCGTCGAACATCACGTGCTCCCACGCGAACCGCAGCACCACCCACCCGGCCCGCACCGACTCGTCGTAGCGTCGACAGTCGCGCTCCAGATCGGCGCGACCCCCGTGGAACTCATAGCTGTCTGCCTCGACAACGATGCGCAGCTCCTCGTCGGCAAGATCGACCCGGCACGTTCCCTCGCCGGTCAGGATCTCGACCTGTGGCCGGAACCCCGTCAGCCCCGCCTCGACCAGGGATCCGCGAAGCGCGGACTCGAACGGGTTGTCCGCCAGCGGATTCACCTCGGCGGCGACCCGCAACCGGCGGGCTCGCCCCGGTCCGGCCGAGGATTTGGCGGCCGCGGCCAGGTCAGCGGCGAACCCCGGGAAGCGGCGGGCAGCGCCGTCCGCCACGGCAAGGGCCTCGCGGAACGGCAGCGAGACACAGCAGTCCAGAACCGTTCGCAGCGGCGTCGTCACGTCCCCGTCGACGTCGGCGGCAACCAGGTTCCGTCGATGCAGGACGATCGGGCCCTTCGCCGTCGGCCGGGCGCCCCGGCCCACCGTGACGTGGATCTCGTCAGGAGCCACGACCAACGGCAGTCGCAGCAGGACCGCCGCAGACTGGTGCGAGACCACACCGCGGCAGGCCGCGGCCGCGATCCGTTCATCGGGCAGGGTCGGCAGCGCGTACATCCCTCGGGCCACGCGCACCAGCCGCCCGGTCGCCACCGCGACCTGGACGTGATGCTGCGAGGTCCACCTCACCAGATCGGCCCGTTCGGCTCGACCCCCGAGGGCCCGCACCACCTCGACCGGAGTGAGCCTGGGCCTCCTCGACATCGTCGAATCGTGGCCGACCAGGCCGACCCGCCGACCCGCTCATCCACAGGCCGACCCGCCGACCCGCTCATCCACAGGCCGACCCGCCGTCCGGCTCATCCACAGGCCGACCCGCCGTCCGGCTGTGGCACCGCAACCTCGGGCCGTGCCCGTTCACCAGAATTGATCATGACCAGCTCACCCGAACCTGACGACACCCCGGCTCCCGACGGCGCGGCGTGGGGTTCGGGTGAGCTGGTCATGATCGACGGCACCTCTGCGAGTGCCACCACACCGTAGGCTCGGTGACCGTGACCCAGGATGACGCTCAGGCCGTCACCGACGCGCACCTGGCCGCAACCACAGCGGTCGGGGCCGACTCCCCCCGGGCGGCCCCCGCAGGCGTCGTGGCCGAGCTGCGGCAGCTGTCGCGGCTGGCCGACTTCCGCAAGCTGGTCGCGACCCGGCTGGTGTCGCAGGCCGGCGACGGCGCCTTCGAGATCGGCCTGGCCAGCCTGTTCTTCTTCTCCCCCGAGCGCGCCACCACCGCCGGCGCCATCGCCGCCGCCTTCGCCGCGGCGGTGCTGCCTTACACCGTGATCGGCCCGTTCGTCGGGGTGCTGCTCGACCGGTGGCGCCGACGCCAGATCCTCATGCTCGTCAACCTGGCCCGCGCGGTCATGGTGCTGGTGATCGCCGTCCTGGTCGCCGTCGGCGTGGTCGGACTGCCGCTCTACCTGATCGTGCTCACCTGCCTGTCGGTCAACCGTTTCTACCTGAGCGGGCTCAGTGCCGGTCTGCCGCACGTCGTCCCGGGCGAGGAGCTGGTGCTGGCCAACGCCATCACCCCCACTGCCGGAACGGTGGCCGCGCTGCTCGGCGGGGCGGCGGCGGTCGGCGTCCGGCTCGTGCTCGGCGCCGGGGACCGCACCGACGCGGTCATCCTGCTCGCGGCGGCAGGCTGCTACGCGATGGCGGCACGGCTGGCCGCTCGACTGCACCGCGACGTCCTGGGGCCCGACGCCCACCAGATGGCGGCCTGGCCCGGCCCCCGGGCAGCCGCCCGCGGCGTCGTCCACGACCTGCGCGAGGGCGTCGCGCACCTGTGGCACCACCGCAGGGCGTTCGACGCCCTCGCCATGGTCGGCGCCCAGCGTTTCGGCTACGGCGTCGTCACCGTCACGACGATCCTGCTGTGCCGCAACACCTTCGCCGCGGCCGCCGATCCGGACGCCGGTGCCCGACGGATCAGCACCGTGGCGGTGGCAACCGGTCTCGGCCTGCTGACCGGCGCGCTGCTCACCCCTGCCGGCCACCGCCGGACGACGGCGAAGTGGTGGATCGTCGGCTGCTCGACCCTGGCCGGCGTTGCCGTGCTGGGCTTCTCGACCAGTCTGACCTTCCCGGTGGTGCTCGTGGCCGGCTACCTGGTCGGGCTCGCGATGCAAGGGTCCAAGATCTGCATCGACGCCACCGTCCAGGGTGCGGTGGACGACGAGGCGCGCGGGCGGGTGATGTCGCTGTACGACCTCACGTTCAACCTGGCGTTCCTGGCGGCGGTCACGGTGTGTGCACTGCTGGTGCCGCCATCCGGTTTGGCGGCGGGTGTCGTGGTCATGGTGGCGGCGGTCTTCCTGGCCGCGGCTGCGGCCTACTCGCGCAGCACGGGTCGGTCGAGCTCGGCCGCCACCCGAGGCGCGGAAGTCGGATGACACCCGCACGTCGTAGCTCGGCCGCCACCCGAGGCGCGGAAGTCGGATGACACCCGCACGTCGTAGCTCGGCACGGTGAAACTCGGGTGACACGGCTCGGCCGCTGTGGTGGCCTGGAGGCATGTCCCGATCCGCCGCCGGCCCCGTCACCTCGGTGACGGTCGTCCCGGTCGACGCCCTCGACCCGGCGGACGACGCCCTCTTCGCGGCCTGGCACGCCACCGACCAGGCCAGCGGTGTCGCCGACTTCGGCGACCTGCACACGGTCTACTCCATGGACGAGATCCGGGCCGAGACCCGCCACAGCGACAGCGAGCGCAGCGAGCGTTTCGCGGTCGTGGCCGGCGACGGGTCGGTGGCTGCCGGCAGCGCACCCTTCGCGCTGGCGGCCGCGGTGCTGTACCTCCCGTTGCGCGACAACCCCCACCTCGTCTGGTCGACGGTCGCCGTGCACCCCGACCACCGCCGCCGAGGCATCGGGACGACGCTGGTCACCCACCTTGAGGCCCGCTGTCGCGAGCTCGGTCGCACCACTCTCACGATCGACGGTGCCCGCTCCTTCTCACGCCCCGACAGCATGAGCGCCTTCGCCCGGCGGCTGGGCTACGACTCGGCACTGGTGACGCTGCGCAACGACCTCGAGCTCGACGCCGTGCCGGACTCTGCTGCCGGCTCGCCACCGGCGGGCTACCGGTTCGTGACCTGGTGGGACGACGTGCCCGACGTGTGGGTCGACCAGCAGGCCGCCCTCACCTCCCGCATGTCGACCGACGCCCCGTTGGGCGACCTGGCCCTGCAGCCCGAGCTCTGGGACGCCGACCGGGTGCGCGAGCAGTGGCGGATCGCCCGTGACCAGGGCCGACGACTCGTCGAGACGGCCGCCGTCCACGAGGACAGCGGGTCTCTGGTGGCCTACACCTCGATCGCGGTCGCCCGACACACCCCGCACCACGCCTACCAGTGGGACACCCTGGTGCTGCGCGAGCACCGCGGCCACGGCCTGGGCATCCGGCTCAAGCACGCCAACCTGCGGGCGCTGCGCGCCGAGCTGCCTGCGGTGCGACGGGTCATCACCTGGAACGCCGAGTCGAACGAACCGATGCTGCGCGTCAACCGGGCCATGGGTTTCGAGGCGATCGGCACCATGGTCGAGTGGCAGAAACACCTCTGAGCCACGACCCGCCACCCAGGGGCGGGCAGCCACCTGAGGCCGGGCCCGCGACCTAGGGCCCGCCACCTAGGGCTGGGCCTGCCACCAGGCGATGAGCTCGGCCTCGGCCTCCTCGCGGGTCAGCGGCCCTCGGTCCAGACGCAGCTCCTTGAGGTAGGCCCACGCGCGACCGACGTCGCGCCCCGGGGCCAGCCCGAGCAGCTCCATGATCTCGTTGCCGTCCAGGTCGGGGCGCACGGCCTTCAGCTCCTCCTGCGCCAGCAGTCGGACGATCCGCTCCTCGAGGTCGTCGTAGGCCGCGGCCAGCCGCATCGCCTTGCGCTGGTTGCGGGTGGTGCAGTCCGACCTCGTCAGCTTGTGCAGCCGGGTGAGCAACGGCCCGGCGTCGGTGATGTAGCGGCGCACCGCCGAGTCGGTCCACTCCCCGTCGCCGTAGCCGTGGAACCGCAGGTGCAGCTCGACCAGCCGGCTCACCTGGGTGGTGGTCTCCTTGTCGAACCGCAGCGTCTTCAGCCGCCGGGTGGTCAGCTTGGCCCCGACCATCTCGTGATGGTGGAAGCTGACGCCGCCGCCGGCCTCGAACCGGCGCGTGGCCGGCTTGCCGATGTCGTGCAGCAACGCCGCCAGCCGCAGCACCAGGTCGGGTGCCGGTACCGCGCCCTCGAAGTCGGCGGCCGTGCCGTCGGCGTCGGGCGGGTCCTCGAGGGCGATCGCCTGGTCGAGCACGGTCAGGGTGTGCTCGTAGACGTCTTTGTGGCGGTGGTGCTCGTCGACCTCCAGGCTCAGCGCCGGCAGCTCGGGCAGCACGTGGTCGGCCAGTCCGGTCAGCACCATCAGCTCGAGCCCACGGCGCGGGGACGGCGCGAGCAGCAGCTTCTCGAGCTCGGCGCGCACCCGTTCCGGCGAGACGATGGTGATCCGCTCGGCCATGTCCCGCATCGCGACGAGCACCGGCTCGTCGACGTCCAGCCCGAGCTGGGAGGAGAACCGGGCCGCCCGCATCATGCGCAGCGGGTCGTCGCCGAAGGAGTCGCGACGCCGCCCCCGGGGTGCGCAGCCAGCCTGCCGCCAGGTCGCTCAGACCGTCGAAGGGGTCGACGAACCGCATGCTCGGCAGCTCGACCGCCATGGCGTTGACAGTGAAGTCGCGGCGCAGCAGGTCACCCTCGAGGCTGTCGCCGTAGCTGACCTCGGGCTTGCGGCTGTCGCCCGATGTAGTTCTCGCTGCGGTAGGTCGTGACCTCCACCACGACGTCGTCCCGGCGGGCGCCGATGGTGCCGAAGGCCTTGCCGATGTCCCAGGTGGCGTGCCCCCACGACTTGAGCAGGGCCTCGGTGGCGTCGGGAAGGGCGTCGGTGGTGAAGTCGAGGTCGGGCGGGATCCGCCCCAGCGCCGCATCCCGCACCGGGCCGCCCACCAGCGCCAGTCGGTGACCGGCCGCAGCGAACAGCTCACCGAGCTGGGCGACCGCGGGTGGCAGCTGCAGCAGTGCGGCAGCCAGCCGCCGTCGCACGTCGTCGCCGGCGGCGGCCGGACTGCCGGGGGTCCTGACCTCGTTCACGACGTGCCAGCCTGCCACGTCGGCGCCCACCGTCCCACCTCGATACCCCCACAGCCGGCGGCATCCAACAGCCGGCGGCGCCCGCGGCCGGCGGCGCCCGCGGCCGGCGGCGTCCACAGCCCTCCCCTTCGGGGGCGGTTTCGCTCGGCCGCTGTCCGCAGGCGCTTGGTTACAGTGACGACATGCCCCGTTCGCCTCGACCCAGCCGGCCGGCGCGGCCCGCGCGACGGCCGATGCCCACGGTCGAGGAGACCTCCGCCGGTGGCCTCGTGGTCGACCTGCTCGGTGAGCCGTGGCGGGCGGCCGTCATCGCGCGGCGCAACCGGGCCGGCCGGGTGGAGTGGTGCCTGCCGAAGGGCCACCTCGAGGACGGCGAGACGCCGGAGCAGGCCGCCGTCCGCGAGATCGCCGAGGAGACCGGCATCGAGGGGCGGGTGCTGTCGTCGCTGGGGATCATCGACTACTGGTTCTCGGCCGAGGGTCGGCGCATCCACAAGCTGGTGCACCACTACCTGCTCGAGGCGACCGGTGGTGAGCTGACGATCGAGGGTGACCCCGACCACGAGGCGATCGACGTCGCCTGGGTCGCCCTCGACGACCTCGGGGCTCGGCTGGCCTTCCCCAACGAGCGCCGGATCGCCCGTGAGGCGACCGCCCGCCTGGCCGACAGCGCATGACAGGTCGGCTGCTGCGGCTGCTCGGCGCCGCCGGGGTGCTGACGCTGACCGGCCTGGCCGTCACCGGGACCGTCGCGGCGGCGGCCTCCGCCGGCCCGGCGGCCGCCGAGCCCGACGCCCCCGCCGCGGCCGCCGCGTGCCCACCGCCGTGAGCATCTGGCTCGACGCCATCGACAGCCCGTCGATCTCGCCCGGCAGCACCCTGACCGTGACCGGCCAGGTGCGCAACGACGGCGCCGAACCGGTCCACCTGACCAGGGTGCAGACCAAGGCCGGGTGGGAGGTGCTCGACCGGGCGGCGATCACCTCATGGTTGGCCCGACCCCTGGGTGAGGGCATCGAACCCACGTGGGCCGAGCAGGCCACCCAGGTCAGCCTGCCGGCCGGCCGGCAGGTCGCCTTCACCCTGACCGCCAAGGCCGACGAGCTGCGACTGGGGGGCGGCGCCGACGCATTCGGCCCGCGCGGCGTGACCGTCGAGGTGATCGGCAACGCCGGCAACGGCCTGCAGACACTGGCCCAGGCGCGCACCTTCACCGTGTGGCAGCCCACCACCACCGCGATCCCGACGGTGCGGACAGCGATCCTGGCACCGCTGGTCCGCGACCGTCCCACGCCCCAGGCCGGCTCGCTCGACGCCTCGCTGCTGGCCGACCTACGCCCCGGCGGCCGGATCGACCGCATCCTCACCTCGGCCGCCGACACGCCGCTGTCCTGGGCCCTCGACCCGGCGCTGCTCACCGCGGCCGCCACGGTGTCGACCACGCCGGCCACCGTCGGTACCGACACCGTGGGTACCGACACCACCGGCACCACCCCCACGCCGTCGGCGGCCCCGGCACCGTCGCCGTCGTCGAGCAAGGGCGGCGGCGCCCCGACGCCGGCACTGAGTGCGGACGACGTCGCGGCCGTCAACGCCTGGCTGGCCTGGGTCCGCGACCCACGACCCCGCACCCTCTACGGGCTGCCGTGGGGCGACCCCGACCTCAGCGCGATCGCCCACGCCCGCTCCGAACCCTCCGTCGGGGGCCGTACCGAGGCGTTGCTGACCACCGCCGTCCAGGACGGCGCCCGAGCGACGACCGCCGTCCTCGAGAAGTCCTTGCCCGGCCTGGCCTGGCCGGTCGACGCCCAGGCGGACGTCGACACGGTGCAGACGGCGCAGGGCGCGGGGATGCGGACGCTGGCGATCGCCGGCTCGGCCGTCGGCCCCGGCAAGGCCGGACTCGTTCACGCCACCTTGTCGGCGGCGCCGCAGGTGAGTGGCCTGCTGGTCGACGGCCCCCTCAGTGCCGCGACCGCCGGCCTGGGCGGCAACCGGTCGGCGCAGGCCGTGCAGCGCATGCTGGCCGACCTGGCCGCCCTGGCGGTCGCGCAGCGGGACTCCGGTCAGCACCCCGTGAACCCCAAGACGGCACGCACGGTGGTCGGCGACGTGCTGGCCCAGCTGCCGCGCGGCTGGAGCCCGGCGCCACCGCTGGCCCAGAACGGCTTCGACCAGCTGAAGTCCGCGCCCTGGGTCCAGCTGACCGCGTTGCCCTCGCTGCAGTCGACGCCCACCCCCCGGTCGGTGCGGCCCACCCAGACCTCGCCGCGCGAGCTGTCGGCGGCCCAGCTGCGCACCCTCGGCCTGCAGCTCGAGCGGGTGACGGCGTTCGCGCCGGTCCTCGCCTCCGCCCCCGACCGGCTGCTGCCGGCGCTGCGGGCCGGAGTGCTGTCCCTGGCCGGGCAGAGCTGGCGCACCGATCCGGTCGGGCAGGCGAACGCGGCGGTGCGCACCGACGCCGCGACGAACCAGCTGTACGCCTCGGTCGGGATCGTGCAGGGCAGCGGCATCAACTTCTACGCCAGCAGCGGCCCGATCTCGGTCACGGTGACCAGCTCGCTGCCGCAGCCGGTCGACCTGATGCTGTCGCTGCACCCCACCTCGGGCCGGTTGATCGTGCCCGAGCCCAAACGGGTCCATCTCGAGGCGGCTCCGCCCGGCGGCTCGGTCCGGGTGGCGGTCAAGATGCAGGTCCGGGCGGTGGCCAACGGGCTGACCCGGGTCGAGGCCATCCTGCTGGTGCCCGGCTCGGGGGTGGAGCTGACCCGCGCCAGCCCCCCCATCGACGTGAACGTGCAACGGGACTGGGAGAACCGCGGCCTCGTCGTCGCCGGCAGCGTGCTGGGCGGGCTGCTCGTCCTCGGCCTGGTGCGGGGGGTGCGCCGCGGCCGCCTGGACCGGTTGCCCCCCGAGGCCGCCCCCGACCCGGACGACGTCGGCAGCGAGCCCGGGCCATGGCACGACGGACTGCCGGGCTGGACCCACCCGCGTCGCCGCCACGACGACCCGGCCGACCCACCCCCCGCCACCACGGACCCACCCACCGGCGGGTCGACGACCGGGACGACGAGCGAGACGGCCACCGGGACGACGAGCGGGACGGCGACCGCCACGAGCGGGACGAGCGGGACGACGACGTTGCTCGCGGACCCGTCGGGGGCGACCGGTGCCGCCGGCGAGTCCGACGAGGTCGGGCTGGCCCGGCAGAGCGCGGTCATGACCGCCGGCACCCTGATCTCACGGATCCTGGGTCAGGGTCGGGTGTCCCTGCTGTCGGCGGCGATCGGCAGCGGCCTGGTCGGCGACGCCTTCAACGTGGCGAACACCCTGCCCAACAGCCTGTTCATCCTGATCGGCGGCGGGGTGCTGAACGCCGTGCTGGTGCCGCAGATCGCGAGGGCGGCCCGCAACACCGACGGCGGCAAGGACTACACCGACCGGCTCCTGACCCTGTCGCTGCTGGTCCTGGGCGGCGCCACCCTGGTGCTCACCGCGCTGGCACCGATCCTGATCTCGATGGCGAGCAAGGGCTGGTCGCCGTCCACGTTCGCGCTGGCCACCGTGTTCGCCTTCTGGTTCCTGCCGCAGATCTTCTTCTACGGCCTATACACCCTGTTCGGCCAGGTGCTCAACGCCCGAGGCAGCTTCGGCCCCTACATGTGGGCGCCGGTCGTCAACAACGTGGTGGCGATCGGGGGCCTGCTGGCCTTCCTCCTGCTCGGGCGGGGCAGCGCCCACAGTGTCGGCGGCTGTCGTCTGCCGGAGCAGTGGACCGCCGCCGACATCACCCTGCTGGCCGGCACGACCACCCTCGGGGTCGTGGCGCAGGCCCTGGTCCTGGTCCCCGCGCTGCGCCGGAGCGGGTACCGCTGGCAGCCGCGCTGGGGCTGGCGCGGCGTCGGGCTGGGGACTGCCGGCAGGGTCGCCTCGTGGACCTTCGCGGGCGTCGCCGTCGCCCAGGCGGGGTTCTTCGTGACCAGCCGGATCGCCACCCAGGCGGGCGCCCCAGGTGGCCTCGAGCACCCCCTGCTCGACCTCGGGTCCGGGGCGCACGGTCTTCGACTACGCCTACCTGCTGTTCATGCTGCCGCACTCGCTGGTGGCGGTGTCGCTGGTCACCGCCGCGTTCACGACGATGTCGCTGGCTGCTCGGGACGGACAGGCGTCCAGGGTGCGTGCGCAGCTCAGCAACACCCTGCGGCTGACCGCCGTCCCGAGCATGCTGGCGACCACGGCCTTCCTGGTCCTGGGACCCCAGATCACCGCGGCGATCTTCCCCGGCAGCTCGGCCGCCTCCACCCAGCAGTACGCGGCGGTCGCGACGGCGATGCTCGTCGGGCTGGCCCCGTTCAGCGCGCAGTACCTGCTGCTGCGGGTCTTCTACGCCTACGAGGACGCCCGCACCCCCTTCCTCATCGGGGCGCTGTCGACCCTGGTGTGGGTGGGCGGCAACCTGGTCGCCGCCCAGGTGCTGCCCGCCGACCGGGTGGTCGTCGGGGTGGGGCTGGCGATGAGCCTGTCGAACCTGGTCGGGGTGGGCGTGGCCCTGCCGCTGCTGCGCCGCCGGCTCGGACGCCTGGACGGCACGGCGATAGCGTCCACCTACCTGCGCCTGGGAGCCGCAGCCGCCGTTGCCGGCCTGGCGGCCTGGGCGGCGCGTGAGGCCATGTATCGGATGACCGGGCCGGGGTATCTGTCCGGGGTGCTGGTCCTCGTTGTCGCGGGCACCACGCTGGTGGCCGGCTACGCCCTTGTGGCCCGGGCACTCAAGGTCACGGAGCTGAACTCTCTGGTCACCCCGGCACTCTCCCGGCTCCGTCGCTGAGCACCTGGTGAGCGGTACCGGAACAACCTCACTACCATGTCAGGAAGATCGACACTGGCGTTCACCGAACGTATGATCGCCCCTCGCCGGTGACAGCACGTAGCATGTGCTCGGTATGTCCTGCCCGGTCTCCGGGTATCGGCCACGCGGAGCGACGAACCGTGGTCGGGCACCCGAGGTGAGGATGGGGATGGTCGCTTTGGGCCGAGGGGAGGTCCCGCTGGACGACGTCGGCTTGGGCAGCGTCCTGGCCAGAAGATACCGACTCGAGGACCGTCGTCACGACGGGCCCGACGGGTCGGTCTGGCGTGCCGTGGACGAGACCCTCGAGCGTCGCGTCATGGTGCGGGTCCTGCCGACCGACCACCCCCGCACCGCCGACGTCGTCGACGCCGCTCGCCGGGCGGCCCTGATCGAGGACTCGCGGCTGATCCGCATCCTCGACGTGGGTGAGTCCGGTGCCGTCACCTACATCATCACCGAGCACGTCCCCGGTCAGGTGCTCAGCGAGCGACTGACCACCGGGCCCATCGCGGCCGAGAGTGCCCGTCGCCTGGTCGGCGAGGTCGCGCAGGCACTGGACGCCGCCGCCGCGCGTGGGCTGCACCACCTGCACCTCGACCCCACCACCGTCACGGTCACCCCGGACGGCGCCGTCAAGCTGAGCGGGCTGGCCGTCGAGGCAGCGATCGACGGCAGCGAGGCAGTGGCGGCCGACGCCGCCAGCGCGACCGACGCCCGGGGTCTGACCCACCTGCTCTACGCCTGCCTCACCGGCCGCTGGCCCGGCGAGCAGCCCGGTGGACTCGACGTGGCCCCGGTGGTCGCGGGCCGGGCGGTGAGCCCGGGCGATCTCGCGGCGGGCGTC
This sequence comes from uncultured Actinomycetota bacterium, assembly GCA_963738495.1. Taxonomy (GTDB): domain Bacteria; phylum Actinomycetota; class Actinomycetes; order Actinomycetales; family Kineosporiaceae; genus CAVTWW01. The sequence continues at coordinate 59,315 of CAVTWW010000036.1, read as the reverse complement.
CCTGCCGACCTCGAGGCGGTCTGCCTCGACGAGGCCCTGGCCAGCCCGGGAGCCGTGGCCGCTGCTCTGCAGCCCTGGGCCGGCGAGAAGCCGCTCACCCAGCCTCGGGGCCTCAGCCTGGGCGGTCCGGTGCGCCCGCCCGCACCCGCCCCCCGGGCCGGAGCCACGGTGTGGAACCTGCCGGAGCCCGCCCAGCCCACCGCGCCGGACGACGACACGCTGCCCGATGTCGACCACGAGCAGGACGGCTGGGACGGCGAGAGCCGCGACGGCGCCTCGGTCGGCGTGCCGACCCAACCGCCGCCCGGTTCGCCTCTCGGCGGACCCCCCACAGGTGGAGCCCCCACAGGCGGAGCCCCCACAGGCGGAGCCCCGACGGGTGGCGCCCCCACCGGTGGGGCCGGCACCGACGGGTCGCCGAGCGTCGGACTTGACGGCGGCACCGCGGCGAACGGCGGATCGCCTCGCACCAGGGCCGACGGTGACGGCGGCTCGTCGTCCCTGGTCGCCGCCTCGCTCGAGCCGCTGACCTCGACATCCTCGGCCAGGCCCGCGGCAGCGCAGGCGGGGGCCCCGGCCGAGGCCGCGAGCTACACCGGGCTCCTCACCCCGCCCTCGACCCCGATGGTCCGCCCCGGACAGCAGAACGACCATCGGCCCGACCACCGGGCCGACCTGCGTCCTGACCTGGGGACCGAGCTCCTGGGCAGCCCGCAGACCCAGCCGTTGCAGCGGCTGCAGCCCACCCCGGCTCGACCGCTGGCGCAGTCCGACACCGCGGCACCGGTCGAGTGGCGTCCGGCCTGGGCCGCTCATCGGCAGCCGGACGACGAGGCGTTGGGCCCGTTCATGCCCCAGGCCCCGGTCGGTCGCCCGCCGGACCATCAGGCCAGGACCGTGATCATCGTCATGGCCGGCCTCGTCGTGGTCGGTCTGCTGCTGGCGATCTGGGGCCTGTGGGGCGCTTTCACGAAGGAGGCGCGGCCCGGGCTGAGCGTGCCCTCGGTGACGATCAGCGACGGCACGGCGTCCGCACCGGCCGCGGGGACCACGGTGGCGTCGGCGGCGCCGGTCGTGATCGCGGCCGTCGTGCCCCTCGACCCGTTCGGCGACCGGACCGAGCACCCCGAGACCGCCGCCCTGGCCATCGACCACGACCCGAGCACCAGCTGGCGGTCCGAGGGCTACGGCTCGGCCGCCTTCGGCGGTGGCAAGAAGGGCGTGGGGCTGGATCTCGGCCTGGGGTCACAGCAGACGGTCCACACCGTGACCATCGACGCCCCCGGAACCGGTGGCACGGTCGAGATCCACGGCCTGGCTGCGGACGGGAAGTCGGCGGCTGCCTCGGTGCTGGGGACCGCCACCATGAGCGGCGGGCGAACCGTCGTGACGCTCTCGCAGCCGCTGACCACCGATCATGTCGTCATGTGGTTCACTGCCGTGACCCGCCAGCCCGGCGGGGACTATCGCCTGGTCATCTCTGAGGTGTCTCTGTCGTGAACCCGCCAGCGGCCGACCGCCCGGCCCCCTTCGGGGGAGAGCCTGACGACCGGTCACTGATGCAGGCTCACCTCGCAGGCGACCCGCAGGCGTTCACGGCCCTGGTCCACCGGCATCGCAACCGGCTCTGGGCGGTGGCGCTGCGGACCATGGGTGACCCGGACGAGGCCGCCGACGCCCTCCAGGACGCCCTGGTATCGGCCTTCCGCAACGCGGGTGCCTACCGGGGTGAGGCGGCCGTCACCACCTGGCTGCACCGGATCGTGGTGAACGCCTGCATCGACCGGATGCGCCGCCGCCAGGCCCGACCCACCGACCCCCTGGGCGACCACGACGTTCCCGACCGGCACGACGAGTACCACCGGGCCGACCTGCGGCACGACGTCCGGTCGGCGCTGGCCCGGCTGCCCGAGTCGCAGCGTCTCGCGCTGGTGCTGGTCGACATGGAAGGGCTGTCGGTGGCCGAGGCGGCCCACCTGCTGGGCGTCGCCGAAGGCACCGTCAAGTCCCGCTGCTCGCGCGGCCGGACCGCGCTGGTGCCGCTGCTGGGCGACCATTCGGGCGACCGCCGCTACTCCGAGGGGAACCGATCGGGCGTTCCGGGCGTCGCACCAACGACAGCCGCAGGGACGGCGGGGACGGCGGACCCCAGGACGACAGCGACCGAGACCGGGGCACCGGCAGAGGGGTGGTGGGGACAGTGACCGAGCAGCCGAACGACGAGCATCCGAGCGACGAGCAGCTGGCCGACCTCGCCGCCGACGTGCTGCCCCCCGACTTCGCGGCCGTCGTCGAGGCCCACCTCTTCGAGTGCCCGCGGTGCTCGGACCTGCTGGCCCAGGCCGAGGGTCTGGGTCGGCTGCTGCACGACGCACCTGACGCGGTGATGCCGGACCAGGTCTGGGACCGGATCTCCGTGGCACTGGCAGCAGCAGCCTCGGCTGCGCCGACGGCAGAGTCGGCCGGGCCCGCAACGGCCACGGCCTGGCCAGGGGCAACCACGACGGGGCCCACGACGACGACCGCCAGGCCGCCCAGCGACGACGATGCCTGGCTCACGCAGACGTGGCCGGCGGTCCCGGCGGCTGGGTGGACACCGCAGGACCCCGGGCCCGCCGCGACCGGACACCTGCCCCTCGACCAGGGGCCAGTCGACCCGGGGTCACTCGACCAGGGGCCAGTCGACCCGGGACTGCTGGAGCAGGCGCGGCCGGAACAGGGGCACGAACAGGCACCCCGCGAGCAGCCGCCGTACGACGACGCGCCCACCGCCCAGTGGCAGGTCTTCGTCGACGAGGCGGACGACGAGGTCGACGCCCGGCCCCGCCGCCTGCGGGCGGCCGACGCGGCTGCCGCCGAGACCGGCCCGAACGCGCCGTCCGACCATGTGCCGCGTCGGCGGGAGGGCTCCCGGCTGGGCAGGCCGAGCATGTCGGTCAGCCGGCTGCGGTCCCGGCGCGACATGCGGGAGGAGCGCCGTCATGCCTCGCTCGAGCGGTACCTGAGACCTCTCGGCATCGCCGCCGGCGTGGTGCTGGCGGTCGGACTCGGGGGGTTCGCGGTCAAGGGCCTGGCCGGCGCCGGTGGCGGCTCCAGCTCGGCATCGGCGCTGGGAGCCGCCGACTCCGCGGGCGGGGCGGCGGAGGCAGCCGGCGGGTTCGGCCTGATCACCTCGGGCACCAACTACACCAAGGCCACGATCACCACGGCGGCCCTGAAGGCGGCGAGGTCGGGCCCGCTCCCGGTGGCGGGTGGCGGATCGGCGGCAGCGGGAACCTTCGCCGCGGCCGCCGGCTCGAGCGCCGCCGTACCCGCCAACCCCGGCCCGGTATCGGGCGGCGACGCATCGGCCTCGGCCCCGGCGGCCGTCCCGCAGTCGGGCGCTCCCAAGGGGACCCTGCCGTCGACGTCCCCGCGCGACGTGGTCGCCGGCGACGGCAGCGACCAGCGCCTGCGTGACCCGGCCGCTCTGCAGGCCTGCCTCAAGGAGCTGCAGGTGCCGGCCGGCACCACCCCGATCCTGGTCGACCTCGCCAAGTTCGACGGGCGCGACGCGGCGATCATCGTGGTCGCCGGTCGGGACGGCGGCTACGAGGTGTGGGCCGTGGCCCGTGACTGTCGCACCGGCGCCGGAGGGCAGCTCTCGTACACCAGCGTCCCGGCGTCCTGACGCCCTGACCTCGCCCCGAGCCCGACGGCTGGGGCCCGGAACAAGCGGCGCCCTAGGATCGGTTGAAGCATCCAGGCGTCCGGTCCGACCGAACGCCCGCCGCCCCGGGTGTCGTGTCACCACGGGGCCCCACGACCAGTGCTGCAGGGGAGTTCACGTGAACCAGGTCCGCGACCTGATCATCGTCGGTTCGGGGCCGGCGGGGTACACCGCCGCGATCTATGCGGCTCGGGCGGACCTGCATCCGTTGGTGTTCGAGGGGTCGGTGACCGCCGGTGGGGCGTTGATGAACACCACCGAGGTCGAGAACTTCCCCGGGTTCCCCACCGGGATCCAGGGCCCGGAGCTGATGACCGCGCTGCGCGCCCAGGCCGAGCGGTTCGGGGCCGAGCTGGTCACCAACGACGTCGTCGCCGTCCGGCTGGGCGGGGACGTCAAAGAGGTCGACGTGCCCGACGAGACCGGCCTGGGCATCACCACCCACTACGCCCGCACCGTGATCCTGGCCACCGGGTCGGCCTACCGCGAGCTGGGCCTGCCGAACGAGAAACGGCTGTCCGGTCACGGGGTGTCCTGGTGCGCGACCTGCGACGGGTTCTTCTTCCGCGACCAGGACATCGCTGTCATCGGCGGCGGTGACTCCGCGGTCGAGGAGGCCACCTTCCTGACCCGCTTCGCCCGCTCGGTCACCCTGGTCCACCGGCGCGACACCCTGCGCGCCTCCAAGATCATGGCCGCCCGGGCTGCCGCAGACCCCAAGCTGAGGTTTCGGTGGAACAGCGAGGTCGTCGACGTCCTCGGTGAGAACAAGGTCGCCGGACTTCGCCTTCGCGACACCTTCACCGGTGAGGAGTCCACCCTCGACGTCACCGGGGTGTTCGTGGCCATCGGCCACGACCCCCGCGTCGAGCTGCTCACCGGCCAGATCGACCTGGACGACGCCGGCTACGTCGCCGTCCAGGGTCGCTCGACCCTGACGAACCTGGCCGGGGTGTTCGCCTGCGGCGACGTCGTCGACCACACCTACCGGCAGGCGATCACCGCCGCCGGCTCCGGATGCGCCGCCGCCCTGGACGCCGAGCGCCACCTCGCCACCCTCCACGACCAGCAGCAGCCCGCCGAGACTCTGGCGGTGGCAGGCGGGTAGTTGTCGGTGCCCTCTGGCAGGATCGCCCCACCGAAGCCACCGAAGCCACCGAAGCCACCGCACGTCGTCCGACCGCCCTTCCATCCTTCAGACCGTTCGCCCCGCAGGAGAAGCCATGAGCAACCAAGACGTCACCGACGCCACCTTCGACGCCGTCGTGCTGGCCAGCACCCTGCCGGTCGTCGTCGACTTCTGGGCGCCGTGGTGCGGCCCGTGCCGGCAGGTGGCGCCCGTGCTCGAGGAGATCGCCGCGGCGAACGCCGACAAGATCACCATCGTCAAGCTCAACACCGACGAGAACCCCCTGATCACCGCCCGCTACAACGTCACCTCGCTCCCGACGATCGCGGTCTACGCCGGCGGCGAGATGGTCAAGTCGGTGATCGGCGCCAAGCCCAAGCCGATGCTGCTGCGTGAGCTGTCGGAGTGGCTCGGCTGACCCAGCGGGTTGGCTACTGGTGGCTGGTGCTCGTCAGGGCGGGTTGCCGCACCGACCCCAGGATCCGCTCCAGGGCCTGCTCGACGTCCTCACGCCACGACAGCGCCGTCTTGAGCTCCAGGCGCAGTCGCGGGTAGCGGTGGTGCGGTCGCACCGTCTTGAAGCCCACGGCCAGCAACAGGTCGACCGGGATCAGGCAGGACGAGCCCGGGGTGCCCGGCTCGACGGTGCCGGCGGTCGACTGCATCCCGAACGCCTCGACCGCACGCACGCCGCGACGGGTCAGGTCCTTGGCAGCCGCCTGGATCAGCATGCGGGCCAACCCGCCGCCGGTGTGCTGCGGCAGCACCCGGGCCGTCATCAGCAGCACGGCGTCGGCGCTGACCGGTGACGTGGGGAAGGACATCGAGCGCGGCACCAGGTGCGAGGGGGCGTACATCACGAAGCCGGCGGGGTCGTCGTCCACGTAGCCGATCCGCCCGCACGAGCCCCACTCGAGCAGGGTCGCCGAGACCCAGGCCTCCTTCTCGAAAGCGGTGTCCCCGGAGCGGCTCGCCCGGGACGCGGCGACGGCGTCCAGCTCCCAGGCCACGCAGCGGCGACAGGGCTCCGGAAGATCGCTCAACGTGTCCAACGTCAAGGCCGCGAGACGACGGCTCATGCGTGCCCGCTCCCGCGACGGTGCTGGCTCATGCGACACTCCCACCAGGCACGGGCAAGCGCCCAACGACCGGCCCGCCGCACATGGTACGCAGCCAGCAGGCGGCGGGTAAATGCTCCAGGACCGATCCCTTGTGAAGGAGGCGACAGCAGTGCCCGAGGTGACCCCATTGGCCCCGATCCTCCACGACGACCCCACGCCAGGAGAAGCGGCTGCCGCCGTCCCTCCCCCGGCGCCCACCTCGCCCCCGGCCACAGGCCTGACCACGGCGCAGAGCGCGGCCCCGAGCACGGCCAAGACCACGGCGCAGGGCTCCCGGCTGGACCGGTGGGTCGACTCGTACGCCGCGCGCACCCGGGGCATGACGGCCTCCGAGATCCGCGCCCTGTTCGCCGTCGCCAGCCGCCCCGAGGTGGTCTCGCTGGCGGGAGGCATGCCCTACCTGTCAGCTCTGCCGATGGACATGGTCAGCCAGACGATGAGCCGGCTGATCACCGAGCGCGGCACTGTGGCCCTGCAGTACGGCTCCGGTCAGGGTGACCCCACCCTGAGGGAGCGCATCGTGACGGTGATGGCTCCGCAGCGGGTGAACGCCCACGCCGACGACATCGTCGTGACCACGGGGTCGCAGCAGGCGCTCGACCTGGTGACCCGCATCTTCGTCGATCCGGGCGACGTGGTCGTCGCCGAGGCCCCCAGCTACGTCGGCGCCCTCGGCGTGTTCCGTTCCTACCAGGCCGACGTCGTCCACGTGCCGATGGACCACGCCGGGCTGGTTCCCGAGGCGCTCGAAGAGACTCTTGCTGCGCTGCAACGGCAAGGACGTCGGGTCAAGCTGCTCTACACGGTGCCCAACCACCACAACCCGGCCGGCGTCACCCTGTCCGCCGAGCGGCGACCCCAGGTCGTGGCGATCGCGAAGCGCTACGGCGTGCTGATTCTCGAGGACGACCCCTACGGGCTGTTGGGGTTCGAGGGCGATCCGTTGCCGTCGCTGCATTCTCACGACCCCGAGGCCGTGATCTACCTCGGGTCGTTCTCGAAGACCTTCGCCCCGGGCTTCCGGGTGGGATGGGCCGTGGCGCCGCACGCCGTCCGCGAGAAGCTGGTTCTCGCGAGTGAGTCCTCGATCCTGTGCCCCAGCGCGTTCAGCCAGCTCGCGGTCTCGACCTACCTCGACGAGTGCGACTGGCGGGGCCAGGTCGAGGTGTTCCGCGCGCTCTACCGGGAGCGGGCCGCGACAACCCTTGCCGCCCTGGCCGATCTGATCCCGCAAGCCACCTGGACGACGCCGCTCGGTGGCTTCTACGTCTGGGTCACCCTCCCCGAGGGGCTGGACGCCACGTCCATGCTGCCCCGCGCCGTGACCGAGCGGGTGGCCTACGTCCCGGGAACCGCCTTCTTCGCCGACGGACAGGGCCGGAGCAACCTGCGGATCTCGTACTGCTATCCCACCCCGGAGCGGATCCGGGAAGGCGTGCGGCGGTTGGCGGGCGTCGTCCAGGCCGAGCTGGAGGTGCTGACGACCTTCGGGCCGTCCTCACCGCACGGCAACAAGGACCACGTCTCGTCGCCGGCACCCGATGTGCACTGACCGCGTGGCAACTGCGAGGGCGACGAGTCGCCCTGACGACCGGAGGTTTTCATGACCGGATCTCCTCGAGTGATGGTGCTGGCCGGCGGCCTGTCGCACGAGCGCGACGTGTCGTTGCGCTCGGGACGGCGCGTGGCCGAGGCGCTGCAGGACGCGGGGTGCGGCGTCGTCGAACGGGATGTCGACGCCGACCTGATGGGTGCCCTGCAACGGCGCGAGGTCGACGTGGTCTGGCCCCTGCTGCACGGGGCCAACGGCGAGGACGGCGCGATCCGGGACGTCCTCGAGCTCGTCGGGGTGCCCTATGTGGGGTCCACCCCCGCGGCGTGCCGCTCGTCGTGGGACAAGCCCGTCGCGAAAGCGTTGGCGCGCAAGGCCGGGTTGGCCACTCCGGACTGGGTCGCCCTGCCGCACAACACATTTCGCGAGCTCGGGGCGCGCGACGTACTGGCGGCAGTGGTGGCTCGGCTGGGTCTGCCCCTCGTGGTCAAGCCCGCCAGGGGCGGCTCGGCACTCGGGGTCAACGTCGTCCGCACCTTGGAGGAGCTTCCCCGCGCGATGGTGGACTGTTTCGCCTACGGCGACGTCGCCGTGATCGAGCGGGCCGTCATCGGTGTCGAGGTGGCGGTCAGCGTGGTGGACACCGGCGACGGGCCCCTGGCACTGCCGGCCGTCGAGATCGTGGCGGACGGCGGCACCTACGACTACCCGGCTCGGTACGTCGCCGGCAGTACCGAGTTCTTCGTGCCGGCCCGGCTCACCCCGGCAGCGGCCGAGGCGGTCGCTGCCGCTGCTCTGACCGCTCATCGGGCGTTCGAGCTGCGACACCTGTCCAGGACCGACCTGATCGTCGACCACGACGGCAAGGTCTGGTTCCTGGAGGTGGCGGTGGCTCCCGGCATGACCGAGACCTCGCTGCTGCCGCAGGCCGCTGCCGCCGCCGGCCTGGACGCGGGCCGGTTGTACCGGCACCTGGTCGAGGCCGCTCAGGCTGGAGCCGTCACCCCGGCCTGAGCAGTCAGGCAGCTGCCTACGACTTGCCGGCCTTGAAGGCGCCGGGCACGTCGGGGAACATCGTCGCGACGATCCGGTTCAGGTCCTCGACGCTGGCGAAGTCGATGCTGATCTTCCCCCTGGTGCGCCCGAGAGCCACCGCGACCCTGGTGTCCAGCCGGTCCCCCAGCCGGGACGCCAGGTCGTCGAGCTCGGAGCGATGGCCGCCGGCACGGGGCTTGCGCTTGACCGGGGCCGGGGTGATTCCGTCGCCCAAGGCAACGATCTCTTCGACCGCGCGGACCGACAGCCCTTCGGCGACGATCCGCTGAGCCAGGGCCTCCATCGCCGTCGACTCGTCGAGCCCGAGCAGCGCCCGGGCGTGCCCGGCCGAGAGGATGCCCGCCGCCACCCGGCGCTGCACCAGCGGCGGCAGCTTGAGCAGCCGCAGGGTGTTGCTGATCTGCGGGCGGGACCGCCCGATCCGGACGGCCAGATCCTCGTGGGTGCAGCCGAAGTCGTCGAGCAGCTGCTGGTAGGCCGCCGCCTCCTCGAGCGCGTTCAGCTGACTGCGGTGCAGGTTCTCGAGGAGGGCGTCACGCAGCAGGTCGTCGTCCGCGGTCTCCCGGATGATGGCCGGGATGGTGGCGAGCCCGGCCTCCTGACTCGCCCGCCACCGCCGCTCCCCCATCACCAGCTCGTAGCGAACCTCGCCGTCGGCCGGGACGAGCGGGCGGACCACGACGGGCTGCAGCACGCCGATGGTCTTGATCGAGTGCACCAGCTCGGCCAGTGCCTCCTCGTCGAAGACGGTCCGCGGCTGGCGCGGGTTCGCCCGGATCGACGTGATCACCAGCTCGGCGAAGCTGGCACCCGGCACCGGCAGCAGGTCGAGGTCGGACGGGTCGCCGCCGGTGGCCGAGCTCACCGAGTCGACCGTGGCACCCAGCCCGTTCGACGAGGGCGGGCTCCCTGGGCGATCAGGCACCTCGACCGAGGTCGACCCGTTGGACGACGCCTGCGAGTCGACGTTGACGGTCAGCCCGTCCACGTCGTCCCGCTCGGCCACCAGGGTGGTGCCGGGCTCTGGGGCCGGCTCGCCCTTGCCGGGGAAGAAGACGTCGACGGGGCGGTCACCGCCGGCCCGGGTGGGGTTGGTGGGTGGGATGAGCGCGCCGAGCCCTCGGCCCAGTCCCCGCCGCTTCTCGCTCACGCCTGCTCCTCAGTGTCGGTGGTCGTGGGCCAGGAGAGCACTTGCTCTGCCAGCTCGCGTGCGGCTTCCAAGTACGACAGGGCACCGCTGGACGCCGGGTCGTAGGTCATCACTGTCTGGCCGTGGCTCGGTGCCTCCGAGATGCGTACTGATCGGGGCACTGACGTCTTGACGACCTGTTCCGGAAAGTGCTCCCTGACTTCGTCGGCGACCTGGGACGAGAGGCGGGTCCGGCCGTCGTACATGGTGAGCAGGATCGTGGAGACGTGGAGGGCGGGGTTGAGGTGCCCCCGGATCAACTCGACGTGCTTGAGCAGCTGGGACAGTCCCTCGAGGGCGTAGTACTCGCACTGGATCGGGATGAACACCTCACGTGCCGCGACGAAGGCGTTGACCGTCAGTAGGCTCAGGCTGGGTGGGCAGTCGACGAAGACGTAGTCGATCCTGGGCTGGCCGGTCTCGCGCCGCCAGGCCAGGTATGCCTCGAGCGCCTTCTTGAGTCGCACCTCACGAGCGACCAGGGAGACCAGCTCGATCTCGGCGCCCGCCAGGTCGATCGTCGCCGGGGCGCAGAAGAGGTTGGGCACATCGGGACACGCCTGCACCACTTCGCGCAGTGGGCGGTCCTCGATCACGACGTCGTACAGGCTGGGTACGTCGGCGTGGTGGTCGATGCCCAAAGCCGTGGACGCGTTGCCCTGGGGGTCGATGTCGAGGACCAGGACGTTCAGTCCTGCCTGAGCCATGGCCGCAGCGATGTTGACGGTCGTCGTGGTCTTGCCGACCCCGCCCTTCTGGTTGGCCACCGTCAGGACCCGGGTGCGGGGCGGCACGGGGAACGGTTTACCCACCAGCGAGATGCGCCGGCGGGCGTCTTCGGCGACCTCGGCAGCCAGCGGCGTGGAGTCGTCGACCTGGGGCAGGCTCTGCACGAGTTGAACCCTGTCTTCGTCGTTGTACATGGGGGCAGCCAGCGGCGCCCCGGGGGGCGCGAACTGTGGCCCGGCGAGCTCGTCGGCCGGCAGGACCACCACCGCAGCAGGGGTCCACTCGGCGACAGGAGTGGCCGAGTTCGGCTGGTCGGTCATGACGGAACTCCCGGCGGGCAGGGGCGGAGGGGCAAGGTGCTCAGTCTGCACTGTCGGGCCCGGCGACACGCGGCCCTCGAACTCGGCGGGAGGTTCCATGGCGCGCACCTGCTGCACCCCCGTCAGGTCACGGGGCGCGGCCTGCAGGGCAGCGAAGTCGGCGTGCGACCTGTCGTTGTGAGACCAGTCGTTGAGGGACCCGTCGGCGTGGGACCTGTCGACATGTGGGCCGTCCGCGAGAGCGACGACCTGCGTCGTCCCCACTCCCCTGTCCACTGTTGCCGCGAGGGAGTTCTGCGCCTGACGATCGAACGCCCGCAGGTCGATGACCTTCAGGGTCGGCTCACCGGTCGGCTCTGTTTCCCGTGAAACATCGATCTCCGAGCGGCGAGGGCTGAGCGGGATCCCCGTCGACCGAGGGGCGTCGACCCTCCCTGCATCGTTCAGGGGGGTGGACTCCTGAAGGAACTCCGAGACGGGGGTGGTCGGCATCGTCGAGCCATCCTCGCTGCCGACGTCAGCCGTGACAGTTGTCGTCGGCCACCCGAGACTCTCCGAGGCACGCCCTGCTCCATGGGCGGGCCACCCCAGTCCCCGAAGCACCTGCCGAGCTGTCTCTAGTCCGCGCATGCCGTGCCCCCACCTGAAGCGGTCCGCTACTTGCTCTTCTCACCCTAGGCGCCCAGAACCACGATTCCGGTTACGGCCCGCCGTCCTGGGGATATCTCTGAGGAATCTCCCCCACGCCGTATTCAGAAGATGGGGACTGGCGCCGTCGACAATGACTGACGCGAGTGCCGGCAACTGTCGAGGGCCTTCACGCCGGCCATGGGCGGGGTCCCGGACCTCAACTGGGCGCAGTCTCGGGTCCCCGGGCCGCTGGATGTCGAGAGGACAACCACCTCGCGCTCCTACTCGCTCCCCTGCCCTGTTTCACGGGAAACATTGAAGCCACCCGGCGGCGGCTGGGTGCGGCCAGGGGAACCTGGGGCAAGGTAGGTGCGTACGCCGAGGGCCAGGCATGGGTGCGCTGATCGGTCGCCGCCGGAGGTGGTGTCCACCGCCCATCCCCTCGGTCGGCTGACATCCGGACCACACGTCGGATCACCACCACCGACCATCCCTCCAGCCCATGTCACCCGACGGCCCCACCCGACCCTGCCCCACCCGACCCTGCCCCACCCGACCCTGCCCCACCCGACCCTGCCCTACCCGACGGCCCTGCCCTACCCGACGGCCCCGCCCTACCCGACGGCCCCGCCCTACCCGACGGCCCCGCCCTACCCGACGGCCCCGCCCAACCCGACGGCCCCGCCCAACCCATGCCGCCAGCCCCGGCAAACCAGCCCGACGACCCGTTCAACCCGCCCGACACCCCCTTCTCACCAGGCCGACGACCACGTCCGCCCGCCCCGTTCGACCCCGCCCGGACAGGCCCCTCTCCAGCCCGACAGCCCTTCGTCAGGTGCCGGACCAGGGAGCTCAGCACCGGTCGACAGAAGGAGGCCAGGAGTACCCTCGCCCGAGCTGGCGAGTGGTCACTTGCCGCACGGTGGGGTTGCCCCTACCTTCTTGCTCGATCCGGCGCCTGCAGTTGATCTTGGCCGCGGACCTGCCCCTTCGGATCCGTTGGTCCGGCAGGTACAGCCCATTCACCCCGGGTTCCGCTTCTGGATTCACGTGAAACATTGCTCGCTCAGGCGGGCCGGTTGGTCGGAAGGGTGACCATCCGGCCGGTGCAGACACACGGGCAGGAGGGCGAGCGCTTCCTCGCTTCTAGCCGCTGGCCCTGCCCGGCAAACTGATCGTCCTCCGATTCACGTGAAACATCTCCATACTTCGCAGCTGTGATGCCACCGCGCCGGGTTCTGAAGGGACGTGGACACCTACCCCTGCAGCAAGCCCCGATCCCCCTCATCCGTCCCCCGTCATCGCCGACGACATACCCAGGTCATCATCCCCGTCATCCAAGCCGCCAGTCGGCCGCAGATGGAGGCCTCCCCGGATCTCCCTACAAGGTCCATCCCTCGGTCGCGGTGGTTCCCGGCGCCTTTCCCCTCCCCTGCTACCCGTGACCTGACCGCCGAGCCGACCACTGCCTGGCCCGTCGGCCCTCCCGCACTGTTGCCTGACGGTCACAAAGCGCGCCGAAGACGCTCGATCCCCGCTGGGATCGGCAGCTCCGGTATCCGCTCGGTAGGCATGCCTGGTACCCATGAAACGACGCCTCCGCAGTGGCCCTCCGTCCTGTGCCCACGGTCTGCGGCCGCGGTCGACCTTCTCCCGATCATGCGTCAGCCGCTTGGCGACCCACCCGCCTCGGCAGGCCCGCTGATTCACGTGAAACCTGCCGGCGACCATCTGCTTTCCACCAAGTCGACAGCGCCTCAGGGACACTGGGGCTGCCGGGTGACGCCCGGCGATCCACCCTTCCGTTGTAACCTCGCCGTGGCTGGAGTCGTCCCCAAGGCCTTGCCATTCAGACCCGCGCCGACAGTCATTCACTCTCCCACGGACACCCATCCCGGACTCCACGGGAGCAGGCCCCACGAATCGTGGATTCCGGTCACCGAGATCCCTCGCCCCGGGCCTTCCGAGACCAACATCCATGGACCGGCTCCCGTACACCGGCCTGGGCATCCGACCGCTACGGATGGCAATCGGCCCTTGAGGACGTCGCGCTTGCATGACTCTGCGGCCGGCCCCCGAGCGTCTAGCCTCTCGTCAAGCCAAGACTCTTGGGCCGCGACCGCCGGGCGAGAGCTTGCCAGCCAGACTCTCGCTGCTCCACCAGGAGTCCCTCTTCCCCAAGTCCCGTCTCTGCCCAGTCTCGCCGTTCCCGAGTTCTTGCCGCTACGCCAAGTTCCGTCGGCACCGCTACTCCACTGCCTTCCCTGCCGGACCGAATCCGCCCCTTCGACACGTCGAACCACCAGTCCCCGCCCAAGTAGCGCGGGTCGTGGCGATGGCTTCGCCTTCCTGAGTGAGGCCGATCGCTCCACCCTGGCCAGTCCGGCCTGAGCATTCGACCGTTTGCTGGACGACTCACTGGTCCCTTCCTTCTCAGTCCACGCCGTCACCGCGCGGACGATGTACCTCGCCGTTCGCTGCTGATGTTTCACGGGAAACAGACTCCGAGCCACCCTTGTACGAATGCCTGGCCACCTTCAGGCTCCAGCCGACACGCCATCGGAACTCCTGCCATCCTCCAAACGTTGGATCACGACCGGCAGGCGGAAGTGCATTGCGCTTCCTCCGAAGGCGCCTCCCCGCCCGCAGGCGATGGCAAGACCACGGTTCTCGTCATCAACGCTCCCGAAGGCTCGGGGCGTCATCTTCAAGGTCACCACTTGCCCGAAACACGACGCCTCACTCAGGGCGGACGTCCGTTCGCGCCACCCCCGGTCCCTGGGCCAGACCTGGATGCGGTCACCCGCCTGTCGACGCCGCAGCCCTCGACTCCGCGGCGCCCACCGACCCCTGGCAGCTCCCCTTTGAATCAGCGCTTGCCTGGTCGCCCATCAAGCAGCCGGTGGCCCCACCACCTTGACCTCACCACGTCACCCACCCAGGTCTGGCAAAGGCAGAGGCTCGCCCCATCGCTGCCCGCCGGCTTCAGGTACGGCCCAACCGGCGCGGTCGCGGACTCAACCGCCTCGAATCCACCGAGCCACTACCCGCTGCCACGGCAGTACCCCCAGGCCTGAGTCGGTGAATCGAAGTCCCTGGCCGACACCGCACCCGACCGACACCGGTAGGGGCACTACGCGACGGGCCACCACAAGAGGGCGGCTCTGGATGTCGCCCTGGGCGAAGCAGCCGATCGCATCAACGGGGACGGTGCTGGGCCCGGCGATTGTGGGAAGCCGGCGACAGTTGGACCCGAGCGTAGAAGGCGTCGCCATGCCGCCAGAGTCCATCAGGAAGTCGGAGCCCCGCTCCACTGGCAACCCCCCCTAACCCACCCTGACGTGGTGACAGCGTGGGGGTCGGGCCACCGGTCGCACCTACTCGGACAGGAACGACCGACCAGGCTGATCAGGTCGGAGGTGATCAGGTCGCAGCTGATCCGGCCGGAGGTGATCCAGGCGAAGGTGACCCAGACGAAGGTGACCCCCGCGAAGGCAGCCCCCACAGGGCCGCACCCGGCCAAGCAACACCCGGCCAAGCCACACCCGGCCAGGACCACCCCCGGTCTGGCCTAACCTCCGGTCACACCCACCCCGACACGGTCGATCCCCGCCCGGCGTGGTCCGGCCGGGCCTGGCCCCCCTCGCTGCAAAACCCGCCCACTGTGGTGGCTCAGACGGCTGGCCGGCCGATGGTGCTGGAGGCTCTCCCCTCACAGTTGAGCCAGCTGCAGACCACAGGAGGCCCTTCGCGCGAACTGACACGAATGCCCGACTCGGACCAAAGGCGGGACTTGTTCCACGTGAAACACGGTGATGCCCCGACACCCGCTAATCCAACAACTTCAGCCCGGAACGGGCCGCCCACCAGGGCGACGGGGACTAGTTCGTCCGACGACCCGCCCGGCCGGCTCGGGGCCCGCCCTTCCGTCGGGTCACCGCCCTGGCTCCCTGACCGGCAGTGACCCGAACGACGACTGTTGCCGGGTCCACAAGGTCCGCGCCGCACTCGACCACGTCCCACTGGGTCGCCCCCAGTCGGCGAAGCGCCGGCTCGGCCACCGTCAGTTCGTCCCCGGCCGAGCGTCCCTTCATCGCCAACACGGTCCCACCCACCGTGGTCAACGGCAGGCACCATCCGGCGAGCACATCCAGCGAGGCCACCGCGCGGGCCGTCACGACGTCTGCCTCGATGAGCCCGACCTGCTCCTCGGCACGACTGCGAACCACCGCCACGTTCGAGACCCCTAGCTCGCCCACCACCTCTGTCAGCCAGACACACCGACGAAGCAGGGGTTCCACGAGGGACACCGTCAGATCCGGCCGCCGAATCGCCAGTACCAGTCCTGGCAACCCCGCTCCTGAGCCGACGTCGATCACAGAGGCTGCCATCGGCACCAGGTCGGCAACGACCGCGCAGTTGAAGATGTGTCGCTCCCAGAGCCGCTCCACCTCGCGCGGTCCGATGAGCCCTCGCTCCACACCTGACGTCGCGAGCAGCTCGGCGTACGCCAGAGCCATCTCTGCCCGGTCGCCGAAGCAACGAGAGAGGGCGCCCCTGTCCGGCAGGGGCGCCCTCTCCGGCTGCAACATCACAGGACGACTCGTCGACCGGTCGGCAGATCCGCGGTCAACACCAGTGAACGCGTCAGGCGCCCGCGGGCAGGATCACCACGCGCCGCGTGGGCTCCTCACCCTCGGACTCGCTGCGAAGTCCAGCCTCCGCCACGGCGTCGTGAACCACCTTGCGCTCGAAGGCGGACATCGGGTCGAGCTTCATCGGCTCCCCGGTGCGCTTGACGTCCTGGCACGCACGGGCCGCCACGTCCTCGAGAGCCCTGCGTCGGGCAGCCCGAAAGCCCGCCACGTCGAGCATCAAGCGGCTGCGTTCGCCGGTACGAGCCTGGACCGCCAACCGGGTCAGCTCCTGCAGTGCCTCGAGCACCTCGCCACGGCCGCCGACCAGACGCTTCAGATCCCGCTCGAGCGCACCCTCGGCAACGATCGCCACCGAGGCGCGGCCGTTCTCGACGTCGATGTCGATGTCGCCGTCCAGGTCGACGATGTCGAGCAGCTCCTCGAGGTAGTCGGCGGCCACCTCGCCCTCTTCCTCCAGCCGCCTCAGGCCGCTGCGCGGGGCGCCGGCCGACGCCTCACTCTCGGCGTCCCCACTCCCGTCACCTTCGACGTCCACAGCCTCGACGTCAACGGCCTCGCCGTGCCCGGCGTCGACGTCCACCGCATCGACGTCCACCGCATCGACGTCCCTGGCCCCTCCGGTCTCGTCAACGACCGTGGTCTCGCCGGTCGCCGGCACCGACCCGTCCTGCAGGCCGTCGGTGGTGCCGGCCTCGCCGTTCTGGACGACGTCCCCCTGAGGCATGACATCTACCGAACCGTTCTCGTCCACGGTGCTCCTCTCGCCTACGGGTCACCCCGTCGTCCAACTCCCGCACTGCGGGCTTGTCTGTGGTGGAACTGCTACCGGCCGAACTAGCGACTGCTGGTGGACTCGTCCCCGTCCGGCACCGATTCCCCGCGCGTGCCGTCGGGATCGTCGGAGGCCTCCGGATCGGCCGACTCCGAGGATCCCCCGTTGGCCTCGCTCTGACGCCCTTGGTTGACGCCTCCGCCGCGCCGCTTGCTGCGAGGCTGCTGACGCTTGGGCTGCTGCCGGACCACCGCCGGCGGCTCGACCAGGGTGCTGCCCCCGTTCCCACTGGCGAGCTCCGTCGAGTCGCCCTTGCCACGGCGGCCCTTGCGCTCCAACATCGCCTTCTCGGCGAGTGAGCCCGGAGCCGGCATCCGACGGATCACGTAGAACTGCTGCCCCATCGACCACAGGTTGGTGGTGAGCCAGTAGATCAGGACGCCGATCGGGAAGTTGATGCCGGACACCGCGAACACCAGCGGCAGCACGTACAGCAGGATCTTCTGCTGCTGGGCGAATGGGTTGTCCAACGCCGTCGCCGGCATGTTCTTCATCATCAACTGGCGCTGGGTGGTGAATGTCGTCACCGACATCAGGATGATCAGCACCACGGTGAGGATGCGGGTAGAAAGATTGCCTGAGTGAACGAAGCTGCTGGACAGCTGGGCGCCCAGCACGGTCGCCTTGTCGGCCTGGACCACCAGCTCGGCATTCAGCGGCCCGACGGTGTGATGGTCGGGGATGCCGTTGAGCACCCGGAACAGGGCGAAGAAGACCGGCGACTGCGCCAGGATCGGCAGGCACGACGAGAGCGGGTTGGTGCCGCTCTCCTTGTACAGGGCCATCGTCTCCTGAGTCATCTTCTGCCGTGACTCGGGATCGGTCTTGCCCTTGTACTTGTCCTGGATCTTCTTCATCTCGGGCTGGATCAGCTGCATACCGCGAGAGGCGTTGATCTGCTTGACGAACAGCGGGATCAGCAGCACCCGGATCACCAGCACGAGGCCGACGATCGACAGCGCCCACGTCCAGCCCGACTCCGCCGGCAGGCCGATGGCGGTCAGGGCGGTGTGCCAGGTCACCATGATCCAGGCCACTGCGAGCTCGAGTGGGTTCAGGACCGCGTCGATCAGACTCTGCATGGTTCCTCGCGTCAGCCCGCGCTCAGACGAGCAAGCGGGTCGTTGGTGTGGTCACGGCGGTCGTCGTGCTCACCGTCGTGAAGGGCACCACCGGGTGCGGTGGCGAGCTCGGATGGGGTCGAACAGCGGCGCTCGGGTACGTGGTCCACCCCGCCGGGGCTCCAGGGGTTGCAGCGCAGCAGCCGCCAGGCAGCAAGCGCCCCACCTTTCAGCACCCCGTGGCGTTGCACCGCGACCAGCGCGTACGACGAGCACGACGGGTAGTAACGACAGGTGGGGCCGTACCAGGGTGAGACCACCAGCTGCCACCCGCGGATGAGGCCGGCCACCGCGATCGACGGCCACGACAGCACCCCCCGCCGAGTCTCAGCCATGGTGGACATTCACCTGACAGCCCAAACGCGACAGAGCCGAGTCGAGATCCCGCCCCAGGGCCGCGAAGTCTGCCGCCGCCGAGGCCGGAAGGGCACGGACGACGACGTCCCGCCCGGCGAGCATCGCTGTCCGGGCCCGGACCAGCTCACGAAGGCGCCGCTTGACCCGGTTACGGACGACCGCTCCCCCCACCGAGCGCGGCACCACGAACCCGGCGCGCATCGCCGTCCCCTGACCGCCGGCGACGACCGACGAAGGGACGAAGGACGAGGGGACACGGGACGACGGCACGACCGACGACGAGTCGTGACGTGAAGGGTCGACAGGCGCAGGGTCGACAGGAACCTGGCTCAGGTGAACGACCATGGTGTGTCGCCCGCACCGCAGACCGCCACGGACGACCGCGGTGAAGTCGCGCGACGAACGCAGCCGAGCCGAGGCCGGGAGCATGCTCGCGCCGCCAGGAACGGTCAGGCAGACAGCTCTGCGCGGCCCTTACGGCGACGCGCAGCGAGGATGGCACGCCCGGCGCGGGTGCGCATGCGCAGCCGGAAGCCGTGGGTCTTGGCCCGACGTCGGTTGTTCGGCTGGAAGGTGCGCTTGCTCACTGGGAAACTCCACGCTCGTCGGGTCACACAGGACGCTCGAACCACACAACGACGCCGTCCGAGAAGATCCGCAACACTCACGTGATCCCGGGCAGCACACACCGGCTGTACTCAAGCCTGCCCACGGTACGGCGCGGGCCGATGCAGGGTCAATTCGGCAGCAGGCGGTAGTCTGTCCACAGCGCACAGTAGGATCATGGTCCCGGCCACCAAGACGGTGGCCAAAGGGATATTGTTCCATCCTGCTGGCCGAACCACCCGGCGCGACACGCCGTCAGGGCCACCTTGGGAACGTACTAACCTGGCTGACCGGCCAGGGGACACATCCGTGCACAGGCTGTGGACAAGGGTGTGGATGTCGGACCGGCCGTGACGACGGACCGGTGAGGAGGGGCGTAACCCACGTGGCAGCCGGTGACGACTTCTCGACCGTCTGGAGTCGGGCGCTCGAAGCGCTCGACGATGCCGGGGTGAGCCCGCAGCAGAAGGCGTTCGTGCGTCTTACCCGTCTGCTCGGGGTCCTCGACGGCACGGCGTTGCTGTCGGCCCCCAACGACTTCACCCGGGACGTGATCGAGCAGCGCCTGGCCGCGCCGATCACCGAGGCCCTCACGATCGCCCTGGGAACCCCCATCCAGCTCGCCGTCAGGGTCGATGCCCAGCTCGCCGGCCCGGACCCCAGCTCAGCCGCCGGGTCCGCCGGCTCGGGTGCTTCCGACGGCCACCGCGACCAACCGGCCATCGACCTTCGCGCGGTGGACGACGTCTCGCTCTCGCAGCTCGAGGCCAAGCACGCCGACCCCCGCCAGGCCGACTCCCGACACGCCGACCCCCGCCAGGCCGACTCCCGCTACCTCGGTGAGCCCGACCGCCACTCCTCCCACGACGGCGCCCCCTCGCACGACGGCAGCCGCAGCAGCCACCGCAACGACTACGACACCGGTCCGACCTACGAGGGCGCCCGGCCCGAGCTGCTGCGCAGCGGCACCGGCCGTCCCACCAGCCGGGTCAACCCGATCGAGCCCGCCCGCCTGAACCCCAAGTACACCTTCGAGACCTTCGTCATCGGCGCCAGCAACCGGTTCGCCCACGCCGCGGCGGTGGCGGTCGCCGAGGCGCCGGCCAAGGCCTACAACCCGCTGTTCGTCTACGGGGAGTCCGGGCTGGGAAAGACCCACCTGCTGCACGCCATCGGGCACTACGCCTTCAGCCTCTACCCCGGCGTCCGGGTGCGGTACGTGAACTCCGAGGAGTTCACCAACGACTTCATCAACAGCATCCGCGACGACAAGTCGAGCGCGTTCCAGCGCCGCTACCGCGACGTCGACGTGCTGCTCATCGACGACATCCAGTTCCTGCAGGGCAAGGTGCAGACGCAGGAGGAGTTCTTCCACACCTTCAACACGCTGCACAACGCCAACAAGCAGGTCGTCATCACCTCGGACCTGCCGCCCAAGCAGCTGTCCGGCTTCGAGGAGCGGATGCGGTCCCGGTTCGAGTGGGGCCTGATCACCGATGTCCAGCCCCCGGAGCTCGAGACCCGCATCGCCATCCTGCGCAAGAAGGCGATCGTCGAGCGGCTCGAGGTGCGCGACGACGTCCTCGAGTACATCGCCAGCAAGATCTCGACGAACATCCGCGAGCTCGAGGGCGCCCTGATCCGGGTGACGGCCTTCGCCAGTCTCAACCGGCAGCAGGTCGACCTGTCGCTGGCCGAGATCGTGCTGAAGGACCTGATCCCGGCCGACGACACCTCCGCCATCACCCCGGCGACGATCATGGCTCAGACCGCAGCCTACTTCGGCCTGACCATGGAGGACCTGTGCGGCTCGTCCCGCTCCCGGGTCCTGGTCAACGCCCGTCAGATCGCCATGTACCTCTGCCGTGAGCTGACCGACCTGTCGCTGCCCAAGATCGGGCAGCAGTTCGGCGGCCGCGACCACACCACGGTCATCCATGCCGACCGCAAGATCCGGCACCTGATGGCCGAGCGGCACAAGACCTACAACGAGGTCACCGAGCTCACCAACCGGATCCGGCAGAGCTCCCGCGCCTGATCACTGCCTGCACCTGACGCCTGTCCGTTCTGCCCCGGCTAGGCCTTTCTTGCACCGTGCACAGGTGGGGACAACTCTGTGGACATACCGCAGTCCGCCGACGACGCATCGTGAACGGTGCAGGTCGCTCCGGCTGCCGCGAGGTGTTCGCGAGGCATCCTGCGGGCGCCGTCGTCCGCGTCGCGCCCGACAACCCCGCCCTGACCTTGCACGATTCGGGAGCACCGCCGACCACAACTCGCACAACTCGGGCACACCATGTCATCCACGGACAGTGGACAACGTGTGGACAACCCGAGGACAGCCTCACCTCGGGTGTGGAGTCGCGACCCCACCCCGGTGGACGACGGATGAACAACCTGGGGCCGGGACGTCGTCGTCCACCGTCGTCCACCGACGCACCCCGCTGCGTCCACGGGTTGCCAACACCCCGAATCCTCGTCCGGACCAGCGGCAACGACGGGTTACCCACAGGATCCACAGGCGTTACTACTACCTCGATACCTATCCATCTCAGAGAGCTCATCCGCGCACAGTCTGCCAATCCATGATCCATCCGAGGGACTCCAGGTCCATGGTCGTCAGGACCACCCTGGTTCCTCCTCGGCTTGCTCACAGACCCTCAACCTCGCGTACGCTCAGGCCCACGTCGACGGCCCCTCGGGGAATTCGTGCGAGTCGGCGGCATCAGCATGAGAGGCGGTTCCCCGTGAAGTTCCGGGTGGAACGAGACGTTCTGGCAGAGGCGGTCACCTGGGCTGCCCGTGCGCTTCCGACCCGACCCCCGGTCCCGGTCCTGTCCGGGCTGCGGATCGAGGCCGAGGCCGAGGGGCTGCTGCGGCTGTCGAGCTTCGACTACGAGGTCTCGGCGCGGGTCGAGGTGCCGGCCGAGGTGATGGACGCCGGCACCGTGCTCGTCTCGGGCCGACTGCTGGCCGACATCTCACGGTCGCTGCCCGGCAAGCCCGTCGACGTCGTCACCGAGGGGTCTCGGGTCGGCCTGACCTGTGGCGCGAGCCGGTTCACCCTGCTCACGATGCCGGTCGAGGAGTACCCCACCCTGCCGACGATGCCGGAGTCCAGCGGCATCGTCGCCGGTGACGTCTTCAGCCAGGCCGTCGCCCAGGTCAGCGTGGCCGCCAGCCGCGACGAGACCCTGCCGATCCTGACCGGGGTCCGGGTCGAGATCGAGGGCGAGAACCTCACCCTGCTGGCCACCGACCGCTACCGCCTGGCGATGCGCACCCTGCTGTGGCGCCCCGCCTCGCCCGACGCCAGTGCCATCGCCCTGGTCCGGGCCCGCACCCTCACCGAGGTCTCGAAGGCGCTCGGCTCCGGCAGCGACATCACTGTCGCGCTGGCCACCGGTTCCGGCAACGAGATGATCGGCTTCGAGGCGGGCGGCCGCCACACGACGTCCCTGCTCGTGGACGGCGAGTACCCCAAGGTGCGGGCGCTCTTCCCCGAGAGCTCCCCCACCTACGCCGTGGTCGCGACCGCCGCCCTGACCGAGGCCGTCAAGCGGGTCTCGCTGGTGGCCGAGCGCAACACCCCGGTGCGGCTCAGCTTCACCGACGGCGCCATCACCCTCGAGGCCGGTCAGGGCGAGGACGCCCAGGCCTCCGAGGCGGTCGAGGCGAGCCTGGTCGGCGACGACCTGGCGATCGCGTTCAACCCGCAGTTCCTGCTCGACGGTCTGGCGGCGCTGGGCGCCCCCTACGCCCGGCTCTCGTTCACGGTCGCCAGCAAGCCGGCCGTGATCTCGGGGCAGGCCGAGGCGGACGGCGACGACGACCCCAGCTACCGGTACCTGCTGATGCCGGTGCGCCTGGCCGGCTGACCCCGCTGCGTCTCGATCCGATCGATCGGCTGATCGACCGATCGGCCGAGCACGTCGGAGCCTGTCGGGCCGTCATCTGCGTCATGCTCGTTCCCGACTGATGCACCTGACCTGATCGACCTCTCGAAGGGGGAACCGGCGCAATGCACATCGGACTCGTGGGCCTGGGCAAGATGGGTGGCAACATGCGCACCCGACTCCGCAACGCAGGGGTCGAGGTGACCGGCTTCGACCGCAACGCCGAGGTCAGCGACGCCGCCTCGCTGCAGGCCATGGTCGAGGCGCTGCCCGCGCCGAGGACGGTATGGATCATGGTTCCGCACGGTGCTCCCACCACCTCGACCGTCGAGGAGCTCGCGGGCCTGCTGTCGGCGGACGACTTGGTGATCGAGGGCGGAAACTCCCGGTTCAGCGACGACGTCGTCAACGCAGCGACCCTGTCCGCCAAGGGCATCAACTACCTCGACTGCGGCGTCTCGGGCGGGGTCTGGGGTCTGGAGAACGGCTACGGCCTGATGGTGGGCGGCGACGCGGCGATGGTCGAGCGGGCGATGCCCGTCTTCGACGCGCTGCGCCCCGAGGGCCCCCGCGACGAGGGCTTCGTGCACGCCGGGGCCGTCGGCGCGGGCCACTACGCCAAGATGGTGCACAACGGCATCGAGTACGGCTTGATGCAGGCCTACGCCGAGGGCTACGAGCTGCTCGCCGCCAAGGACATCGTCACGGACGTGCACGGCTGCTTCAAGGCCTGGACGCGCGGCACCGTCGTCCGCTCGTGGCTGCTCGACCTGCTCGTCAAGGCGCTGGCCGAGGACCCCGAGCTGGCGGCGATCAAGGGCTACGTCGCCGACTCCGGCGAGGGCCGGTGGACCGTCGAGGAGGGCATCGCCAACTCGGTGCCGATGCCGGTGATCACCGCTGCGCTGTTCTCGCGGTTCTCCTCCCGCCAGGACGACTCCCCGGCGATGAAGGCGGTCGCCGCGCTGCGCAACCAGTTCGGCGGGCACGCCGTGACCGCGGCGACCCCGGACCACTAGGAGCCCATGGTGCGACCCCAGATGCGGCGTCACCGGGTGGGGGGCCCCCGGACGCCGTGCATCTGACCCACCTGTCGCTGGGTGACTTCCGGTGCTACACCACCGCCGAGCTCGCGCTCGAGCCAGGGGTGACGGCACTGGTCGGGCCCAACGGGCAGGGCAAGACCAACCTGGTCGAGGCGGTCGGCTACGTGGCGACCCTGGGCAGCCACCGGGTGCCGAACGACACCCCGCTGGTGCGGTTGGGGGCCGAGCGCGCCGTGATCCGGACGGCGATCTCGCGGGCGGGCCGCTCCACCATGGTCGAGCTCGAGATCGTTCCGGGCTCGGCCAACCGGGCGCGCATCAACCGGTCGCCGGTGCCGCGCGCCCGGGAGGTGCTCGGCATGCTGCGCACCGTGCTGTTCGCCCCCGAGGACCTCTCGCTGGTCAAGGGTGACCCGGACGGGCGGCGTCGCTTCCTCGACGACCTGCTCGTGGCGCGGGCGCCACGGTTCGCCGGCGTCCGCGCCGACGTGGAGCGGGTGCTGCGCCAGCGCAACGCGCTGCTGAAGTCGGCGGGCGCCACCATCCGGTCCGGTCGCGGCGACGTGCGCACCCTCGACGTCTGGGACGCCCACCTGGCCACCGCCGGGGCCGAGCTGCTGGCGGGCCGGCTGCGGCTGGTGCAGCTGCTGTCGCCGCTGGTCTCGGCGGCCTACGCCAAGGTCGCCTCGGGCGGCGACGGAGCGGTCATCGACTACCGCTCCAGCCTGGGCGAGGACGTCACCGCCGACGCCGGCCTGGGACGCGACGTGCTGCAGGCCCGGATGCTCGAGGCCCTGGCCAAGGTGCGGACCAAGGAGCTGGAGCGCGGCGTGAGTCTGGTGGGCCCGCACCGCGACGACCTGCAGCTGTCGCTGGGACCGTTCCCCGCCAAGGGATTTGCCAGTCACGGCGAGTCCTGGTCGTTCGCCCTCGCGCTCCGGCTGGCCAGCTACGACCTCTTGCGCGCCGACGCCGCCGAGGGGGACGGTGAACCGGTGCTGATCCTGGACGACGTCTTCGCCGAGCTCGACACCGGACGCCGGCGCCGGCTCGCGGCCCTGGTCGCCGGCGCCGAGCAGGTGCTGGTGACCGCCGCCGTCCCGGGTGACGTGCCCGAGGAGCTGGAGGGCGCCCGGATCGACGTCATGGGGGGCCAGGTGCGTCGTGTCCGCTGAGCTCGGCTCCCCTGGGCCCGGCTTCCCCGGGCCGGACTCCCCCGAGTCGGACTCCCCCGAGCCCGACTCCCTCCAGCCGGTGCGGGACGACGAGATCGCCGCCTCGCCCGGGGAGGCGGTGAAGGCGGCGTTGGGCCGGGCCCGGGCCGCCGCGCGGGCGAAGGGGCTGCGGCCGGGGTCGCCGCCCAGTCTGTCGAGCACCGCCGCCGCGGCGAAACGCCGTCGGGACTCCGCCGACAACCGCTCGAGCTCGCACCCCGACGCCCGCGACCCGCAGCCGCTCGCCCTGGCGGTCGACCGCCTCGTCGCCGAACGCGGCTGGAACGACGAGGTGGCCGTCGGTGGCGTCGTAGGCCGCTGGGCCGAGGTCGTCGGGGACGACATCGCCACGCACTGCAGCCCCCAGTCCTTCACCGACGGGGTGCTCACCGTGCAGGCGGACTCCACCGCCTGGGCCACCCAGGTGCGGCTGCTGGTGCCCACCCTGATGCGCAAGCTGGCCGAGGCTGTCGGGGACGGTGTCGTGAGCAAGGTCGTCGTCCTCGGGCCTTCCGGCCCGAACTGGCGGCGAGGGCCGCGGGTCGCCCCGGGCAGCCAAGGACCACGCGACACCTACGGCTAGGTGATCACCTCGGGCGGGCTGAGCGCGATTCTGAGCCGTTGAACCCCCCCAGAACGTACGGGGGCTCACGGGACGCGGGGTTCGCCCGCCTGATGTGCCGTCAAGGGTGTGGATAGCCACGATGGCGGGCCCGCACGGGATAGACTGGCGTGTCCGACGGTGTGGGGCGCGGCGCACAGCCGTCGTCCCGCCCTGACCACCAGTCTCCTGGGAGTTCGACGACTCGTGACCGAGGCAAACGGCGAGACGTACGACGCAAGCGCGATCACGGTCCTCGAGGGGCTCGAAGCCGTGCGCAAGCGTCCCGGCATGTACATCGGCTCCACCGGTGAGCGGGGGTTGCACCACCTGGTCTACGAGATCGTCGACAATGCGGTCGACGAGGCGATGGCCGGCTACGCCGACCTGATCGACGTGACCCTGCTCGCCGACGGCGGGGTGCGGGTGATCGACAACGGCCGCGGCATCCCCACCGACATCCACCCCACCGAGGGCGTCAGCGCCGTCGAGCTCGTGCTCACCCAACTGCACGCCGGTGGCAAGTTCGGCGGCGGCGGTTACAAGGTCTCGGGCGGGTTGCACGGGGTGGGCTCGTCGGTGGTCAACGCGCTGTCGAGCCGGCTCGTGGCCGAGGTGCGCCAGAAGGGCCACGTCTTCGGCATGGAGTTCGCCCACGGGGTGCCGAAGTCACCGCTGGCCCAGCTCGGCGACAGCGACCAGACCGGCACCACCATCACCTTCTGGCCGAACGACGAGATCTTCGAGACCGTCGTCTTCGACTTCGAGACCCTGCGCTCGCGGTTCCAGCAGATGGCCTTCCTCAACAAGGGCCTGACGATCAGCCTGTCCGACGAGCGGCCCGCGCACGCCGACGAGGACGGCACGGCGCCCGGGGTCAGCTTCCGGTACGACAACGGACTGATCGACTACGTCAAGCACCTCAACTCCTCGAAGAAGACCGAGGCGGTGCACCCCGACATCATCGACTTCGAGGCCGAGGACCCCGAGCGGCAGCTGTCGGTCGAGATCGCGATGCAGTGGACGTCGGCCTACAGCGAGAGCGTGCACACCTACGCCAACGCCATCAACACCCATGAGGGCGGCACCCACGAAGAGGGGTTCCGGGCGGCGCTGACCACCCTCATCAACAAGTACGCGCGCGACAAGGCGATCCTGAAGGAGAAGGAGGACAACCTCACCGGTGACGACATCCGGGAGGGGTTGACCGCCGTCATCTCGATCAAGCTGGGTGAGCCGCAGTTCGAGGGGCAGACCAAGACCAAGCTGGGCAACACCGAGGCCAAGGCCTTCGTCCAACGCGTGATGACCACCGGGCTCGGCGACTGGCTCGACAGCCACCCCCGCGAGTCGAAAGAGATCATCAGCAAGTCGATCCAGGCGGCCGCCGCCCGCATGGCCGCCCGCAAGGCGCGGGACACCGCGCGCCGCAAGGGCCTGATGGGCGGCGGGGGCCTGCCCGGCAAGCTGTCGGACTGCCAGTCGACCAACCCCTACGAGTGCGAGATCTACATCGTCGAGGGCGACTCGGCCGGCGGCTCGGCCAAGATGGGCCGCGAGCCGCGCACCCAGGCGATCCTGCCGATCCGCGGCAAGATCCTCAACGTCGAGAAGGCTCGGATCGACAAGGTCATGGCCAACACCGAGGTGCAGGCGCTGATCAGCGCCTTCGGCACCGGAGTGGGCGAGGAGTTCGACCTGGCCAAACTGCGCTATCACAAGATCGTCCTGATGGCCGACGCCGACGTCGACGGCCAGCACATCACGACCCTGTTGCTGACCCTGCTGTTCCGGTTCATGCGGCCCCTGGTCGACGGCGGTCACGTGTACCTGGCCCAGCCGCCGCTCTACAAGATCAAGTGGGTCAAGTCCGAGCCCGACTTCGTCTACAGCGAGCGCGAGCGGGTCGCCGTCGTCGAGGACGGCCTGGCGGCCGGGCGCAAGCTGCCCAAGGACGAGGGCATCCAGCGCTACAAGGGTCTGGGCGAGATGAACGCCGACGAGCTGTGGGAGACCACGATGGACCCTGCGCACCGCATCCTGCGTCAGGTCACGCTGGCCGACGCCGCGGCCGCCGACGAGATCTTCGCGATCCTGATGGGCGAGGACGTCGAGTCCCGGCGCTCGTTCATCCAGCGCAACGCCAAGGACGTCCGCTTCCTCGACATCTAGGGCTCGGACGACGACAGCCCGCTCCTGGTGCGACGTCGCCGTCCGGAATCGTTCTGCTGCACCACCGTCAGGTGACACACCGTTGAGAACCGAAGCAAGAAAAGGACTCTCGTGACCGAGCAGCCACCGACCGAGCCGCAGGACCTCCCCACCGGCGACCGCGTCGAGCCGATCGACCTGCAGCTCGAGATGCAGCGCTCCTACCTCGACTACGCGATGAGCGTGATCGTGGGCCGGGCGCTGCCCGAGGTGCGCGACGGCCTGAAGCCGGTGCACCGGCGGGTGCTGTACGCCATGTACGACGGTGGCTACCGGCCCGACCGGGGCTACTCCAAGTGCTCCCGCGTCGTCGGTGACGTCATGGGTCAGTACCACCCGCACGGTGACTCGGCGATCTACGACACCTTGGTGCGTCTGGCGCAGCCCTGGTCGCTGCGCTACCCGCTCGTCGACGGCCAGGGCAACTTCGGCTCCCCCGGCAACGACCCCGCAGCCGCGATGCGCTACACTGAGTGCCGAATGGCTTCTCTCGCAATGGAAATGGTCCGCGACATCGACAAGAACACTGTCGACTTCGTGCCCAACTACGACGGCCGCACCCAGGAACCGAAGATCCTGCCGGCCCGCTTCCCCAACCTGCTGGTCAACGGCTCGACCGGCATCGCGGTCGGTATGGCCACGAACATCCCGCCGCACAACCTGCGCGAGGTCGCCGACGGCGTCCAGTGGTTCCTGTCCAACCATGAGGCGACCGACGAAGAGCTGCTCGACCAGCTGCTGGTGCGCATCAAGGGGCCCGACTTCCCGACCGGCGGCCTGATCATGGGCACTCGGGCCATCGAGGAGGCCTACCGCACCGGGCGGGGCTCGATCACCCAGCGCGCCGTGGTCGAGGTCGAGGAGATCCAGGGCCGCACCTGCCTGGTGATCACCCAGCTGCCCTACACGGTCAACCCCGACAACCTCACCGTGAAGATCGCCGAGCTGGCGAACACCGGTCGGGTGCAGGGCATCGCCGACCTCAAGGACGACACCTCCAGCCGTACCGGCATGCGGATCGTGGTCGTGCTCAAGCGGGACGCCATCGCCAAGGTGGTGCTGAACAACCTCTACAAGCACACCCAGTTGCAGGACACCTTCGGCTGCAACATGCTTGCGCTGGTCGACGGGGTGCCCCGCACGTTGCCGGTCGACAAGTTCGTGCGCTACTGGGTGGACCACCAGGTCGACGTCATCGTGCGCCGCACCGAGTACC
The DNA here is from genome assembly GCA_963738495.1 of uncultured Actinomycetota bacterium. Lineage (GTDB taxonomy): Bacteria > Actinomycetota > Actinomycetes > Actinomycetales > Kineosporiaceae > CAVTWW01. Next base: position 30,122 of record CAVTWW010000036.1, on the reverse strand, counting down.
TGTTGCAGGAGGCCGAGCGGCAGGCCCACATCTATCGCGGCTACGCCAAGGCCCTCGACGCCCTCGACGAGGTCATCGCGCTGATCCGCCGCTCCCCCAACGCCGACGAGGCGCGGGCCGGGCTGATCGCCCTGCTCGACATCGACGACGAGCAGGCGCTGGCGATCCTGAACCTGCAGCTGCGCCGCCTGGCCGCCCTGGAGCGACAGGAGATCCTCAACCGGTTGGCCGAGCTCGAGATCCAGATCGCCGACTACAAGGACATTCTCGCCTCGCCGCAGCGCCAGCGGACGATCATCTCGGACGAGCTCGCCGAGATCGTCGCCAAGCACGGCGACGAGCGTCGCACCAAGATCGTGCCCTTCGAGGGCGACATGGACGCCGAGGACCTCATCCCCGAGGAGGAGGTCGTCGTCACCATCACGCGGGACGGCTACGCCAAGCGCACCCGCAGCGACAACTACCGGGCGCAGCGCCGGGGCGGCAAGGGCATCCGCGGCGCGGTGCTGCGCAGCGACGACGTCGTCGAGCACTTCTTCGTCACCACGACGCACCACTGGCTGCTGTTCTTCACCAACCTGGGCCGGGTCTACCGGGCCAAGGGCTACGAGCTGCCCGAGGGCAGCCGCGACGCCAAGGGCCAGCACGTGGCGAACATGCTGGCCTTCCAGCCGGGCGAGAGCATCGCCCAGGTGCTCGACATCCCCGACTACGCCTGCTCCCCCTACCTGGTGCTGGCCACCCGGGCCGGCCGGGTCAAGAAGACCAGGCTCACCGAGTACGACTCCAACCGCTCCGGCGGGGTGATCGCCGTCAACCTGGTGGACGGCGACGAGCTGGTCTCGGCGCGGCTGCTGGACGACGACACCGACGTCCTGCTGGTCTCGCGCAAGGGCATGTCGGTGCGGTTCACCGCGGACGACGAGTCGCTGCGTCCCATGGGTCGGGCGACGTCGGGCGTCACCGGAATGAAGTTCCGCGGTGACGACCGGTTGCTGGCGATGGACGTCGTCCGGGACGCCGACGACGCCTTCGTCTTCGTGGTGACCGACAACGGGTACGCCAAGCGCACGGCCGTCGACCAGTACCGCGCCCAGGGGCGCGGCGGCCTGGGCATCAAGGTCGCCAAGCTCAGCGACGAGCGCGGCGAGCTCGTGGGCGCCATGATCGTCGGCGAGGACGACGAGGTGCTCGTGGTCATGGAGCGCGGCAAGGTCGTGCGTTCGGCGGTCGGCGAGGTGCCGGCCAAGGGCCGGGACACCATGGGGGTGGTGTTCGCCAAGCCCGACGCCAAGGACCGCATCATCGCCGTGGCCCGCAACACGGAGCGGGTGCTGGGTCACGAGGAGTCCGGGGTGGACGACGACGAGGGCGACGACGAGGGTGGCGGCGAGGATGGTGGCGACGTCGACGGGGCGCCCGACATCGCTGCGGCTACGGGCGTCGATGCGGTCACCGGCGACGGGTCGGCCGACACCGACAGTGACGAAGTTGACCCGACCGATACGGACAGCGACGACTGAGCTGCCATCGGCGACCGTTGGAGGGCCGGTGGGGTTAGGATCATCGTCATCGCTCGTCCGGGACTCGGGGCCGGAACGGCGGCGGCGGGAGTGGTGATGGCGTACCGTCGTTCTGGTCGTGGTCCTGGAGGTGAGGCGTGAGCTCGTCCGAACAAGGTGCTTCTGCGCGCTCGGCGGCACCGCAGGTGGACGACACGTCTGCCGGGTCGAACGGGGGGTCAGCAGGGGCTGACGTCACCACCCGGGTGTCCTCCAAGCCCACGGTCGACCTGACCACCACGAAGCCCGTACCGGCGCCGAAGAGTGAGCCTGTGTCGAAGTCCGAGCCTGTTGCCGTCACACCCGAGCCGGCGTCGAAGGCGCCGAGCACCGCCAAGGCCGCACCGTCGGCCACGTCGCCCGAGCCGGCCGCCAAGCCGCGCTCGATCGACCTGACGGAGGCCGAGCTCAAGCCGCGGGCCGCGATGGACCTCACCAAGCCCGCCCCCCGGGTGATCGACCTGACCGAGGCCGAGCTGGCCGAGAACGCCGTCACCTCGGCGCTGCGCAGCCGGATGGACGGCCCTGCCGCGCGGATCAGTGCCGCGGCCAACCAGTACCCCATCGGCGACCCCACCCGGACCGCGAACACGGGGACGAACGGCTCGACGCCGACCCCGACCGCTTCTGCCGTCGGCACCACGGCCCCACCGGCACCCACGGCCGCGCGCTCGACCGGCTCCGGCGCCTCGTCCCCGAACCCGGCCACGAACGGACCGACCGGGTCCGGATCGGGCGGATCGGGTTCCGGGTCGTCGAGCTCCACCTCCTCCGCCTCGGGCAGCAACGGGTCGGTCGGCGCCGCCGGCGCTCGTAGCGCAGCGTCGTCGTCCGGCTCGCCGTCCGCAGGTTCCCCGTCCGCAGGCTCCCCATCCGCAGGCTCCCCGTCCGGGAGGTCGTCGGCGCCGCCGACCAGGCCGATCGGGACCACGGCGGCCAGGAGCGGCGCCGGCGACAGGGTCGACGAGCCGCCCGCCACCCGGCCGATGTCGACCACCACAGCGGCCAAGGCACCGGCCGCGAGCCCGCCGCCCGCGCCAGCCGCTCGCCCGGCAGCGGCCGCAACAACCCCACTGGCCCCGGCGCGCGGAGGAGACGCGGCACCCTTGTCCTCCTCCACGATGCCGCCGCCACCGCCCGGCTATGCCCCGGCCACCAGGCCGGTGGCGGCTCCCCTGGCGGGTTCGGCGCCCTTGGCGGGATCCGCCACGGCCCCCCGCACCGCCTCGCCGTTGGCACCAAGGTCCAGCAGCTCACCGGCGCTGTCGGGCCCGGCAACCGGGTCGCTGTCGACGCCGGCCGGCCCTTCCCCCACCGCCGTCGCCACTCCGCCACCGCCGACCGGTACCCCGGCTCCGCGCAGCGGTCCGCGAAAGGTGCGCCTGACCGTCGCCCGGGTCGACCCCTGGTCGGCGCTGAAGCTGTCGTTCCTGTTGTCGGTCGCGCTGGGGATCGGCCTGGTCGTCGCCTCGGTCGTGCTGTGGGAAGTGCTGAACGGCATGGGTGTCTTCGACCAGGTGAACGGGCTGCTCCGGGAGGCCGGCGGCACCTCGAAGGTCGACATCTACGACTACATCGGGCTCAGCAAGGTGGTCGCGCTGTCGACGTTCGTCGGCGTGCTCAACGTGTTGATCATCATGGCCCTGGCGACGCTGGGGGCGATCCTGTACAACATCGCCGGCAGCCTCGTCGGCGGCCTGCAGGTCACCCTGTCCGACGACTGACCTCGACGTCCGGCCGGCCTGCTCGCGGGCTCGACCGGTTTGGGTACCCGGCCCCGGCTGCGGTACCCTCCAACGGCGCGTGACCCCGGTCGTGTCGCCACCCGGGCCTATAGCTCAGACGGTTAGAGCGCTTCCCTGATAAGGAAGAGGCCGGAGGTTCAAGTCCTCCTAGGCCCACCCGCAACCCTCAGGTCTGAGGCCGGTTTCCCGAACATCGGAACGGCCTGTAGATCGTTTGCCGCAATGTGTCCGCAGAGCTTGCCGTCTGTCTGGTCTAGAAGACGAAGGGGAGGAGCATCCTGGTCGAACGCTTGTATCCGGGGAAGGTGTCCGGGAACCGTTCGTTCAGGTAGCGCTCCTCGACGGTGGCGCTGTAGACGAAGTACAGCCCGGCCAGGAGTACGGCGATGAGCCACATCCAGCTCAGCGCCAGCGCTGTGCCTGCGCCCGCGACCAGGATGCCTGAGTAGATCGGGTGGCGGACCAGGTGATAGGGGCCGCTGGTCACCAGCTCCGAGTCGACCTTCTGCGTCATCGGGCCGCCCCAGTTGCGCCCGATGTGTACGCGGGCCCAGATCGCGAACGCGAGTCCGACGGCGAACAAGACGAGCCCGAGCTCGGCTCGCCACGGATCGGTCTGGAGAGCGGGGTTCCTGAATGCTCCCAGCCGAGTCAAGACGATCACGATGACGATGATCAGCGCTCTGATGCGCAGCTCGCGGCCCCACAGGATCCGGCCCCGCTTCACGGAGAAGGCAGCCACGAGCCAGTAGATCCAGAACACCCCCCAGCCGATGGCGAAGACGAGCGCGATGGCCTGCACGAGACCCAGGCTTCCACGACCACCGGCTGACCGCTCCGCTTCGAGGTTTCACGGGTTGGGCAGCGGCTGCCAGCTGCCTCCACCGTCGCTGGTGCGGAACAGGCCGCCGGTGTAGCCGGCGGCCAGCCCGATCTGCGGAGTCAGGAACGAGAACGTGTACAGGGTGGTCAAGCCGGTGTACCCGGGCGGTCCGGCCGAGACCTTGCGGAAGTCGCGGCCACCGTTGTCCGTGACGTGCAGGCCGGGAGCCTGACCGAGTCCGTGATGCCGCTCAGCGAAGTTCCCCAGGGTTGCTTGTGGATTGTCCCCACCTTGGGCGCTGCTGAGGTTAGCCCCTGGGGGTCGTTCTTGGTGCGTGCTGGGGGCGTGTCGTTAGATGGCGGGTTCTCCGGGCGTGGGGTTGGGGGTGGGGTAGGTGGTGGGTGTCCATTCGTCGATGTCGTGGGGCCAGGGCGCTGGCCTGCCGTTGTCGTCCCAGAAGCCGGTTTCCTGGCCGGCGTCGAGTAGGGCGCGGTCGCGTAGGGAGGCGAGGTCGCTGTGGTGGCGGGGTTCGGCTTGGCTGCGGGTCCAGGCGGTTTTGCGGCAGTTCCCGGAGCAGAACCGCTGCCGGCCGACGGGCTGGAAGGTGCTCCAGCAGACCGGGCAGGTGGCGGTCATCGCTGGGACTCGTGGCCGTTGGCGCGGCGGAGCTTGTCGGTGCGTGCCTGGTGGGATCGGAGCCGGTAGCTGTCGCCGGACAGTTGCAGGACGACGCTGCGGTCCAGGAGGCGGTCGAGCATCGCGGCGGCGACCATTTCATCGCCCAGAACTGAGCCCCAGCTGCTGATGCCTCGGTTGGTGGTCAGGATGATCGAGGTCTTGAGGTGGCGTTGGCTGATGACCTGGAACAGGGCTGCGGCCGCGTCGCTGGGCAGGGCGAGGTAGCCCAGCTCGTCGATCACCAGCAACGTGGGGCCGGCGAAGAACCTCATTGTGGTCGCCCAGCGGCCTTCGAGGGCGGCCCGGTGGCAACGGGCAGCGAGGTCGGCTGCGGTGGTGAAGTAGGTCCGGTAGCCGGCCTCGGCGGCCTTGCGGGCCAAGCCCACGGCGATGTGGGTCTTCCCGACGCCGGGTGGTCCGATGAGCAGCACGTTCGCGGCCTGCTCGATGAACCGCAGTGAGGCCAGGTCCTGGATGAGTGCCCGGTCCAGGGAGGGGCTGGCGTCGTAGTCCAGGTCCTCCAAGGTCCATGGTGCGGGCAGGCTCGCGAACCGCAGGCGGCCGGTCAGCTTGCGTTCCTCGGTCGCGCGGACCTCGGCGTCCAGGAGCCGCTCGAGCAGCGCTGTCGGAGACAGTCCCTCGGTCCTGGCAGCGTCCAGGACCTCGGGCAGGACCTCAGCGGCGGTGGGGAGTTTCAGGTAGGCCAGGTGCGCCCGCAGCCGTTGGTAGGCAGCGGCCTGATCGCCGGTGCTCGGGGTCGGGTCAGCGATGAGTTCAGTCATGGGGCGGTCCTTCGGTTCTGGGCAGCGTCGGCCCATCGGGCGAGGTCGACGACGACCTCGTCGTTGTGGCGATCGCCGCGTGGGTGGCTACTTCCGTTGCTGCGTAGGCGTTCTGCCTCGGCCAGGGCTGCGGGGGTGGGTGGGCGGCGGGCCTTGCGGTGACACGGTTTGCCGGTCGTGAACGCGGCCAGGACCGCGGTCTGCAGGGCGGTGACGTGGACGGTGTCGCGGACCACTACGCCCGCGCCGTCGGGTTCGCGGCGGTGCCGCGCCAGCACGGTCCCGCTCGCGGTCGCGACATCCAGGCTCGCCTCCCCGAGGCGATGGCTGACGGTCAGGGTCGCCCCGGCCAGGCCGGGGGGGACGGAATAGTGGTTGCCTCGGAACGCGACCAGGGCCTGGCTGCTCACGATCCTGGTGACCGTCAGGGTCGCGGGGAACGCCGGGGGTAGCGGGGCCAGTAGCAGCGCCTCGGCGGCGGCGAGCTCCCCGACGGTGGTCTTCACCCCGTCGCGCTTACGGATCCGACTGTCGCTCCTGCGGCTGCTGAACGCGTCCAAGGATGCTTGGGCTTGGGTCATCGTGAAGTCGTCCGGGACGGTCCGCCACCAGCGCTGCGCGGCACTGTCATTGGACTTCTCCACGCTGCCCTTACGGTTACCGTGCCGTGGCGGGCAGAGCTTCACCTGAACGCCATAGTGCTTCGCGACCGCAGCGAACGTCGCCGTCACCCGCCCGGTGTTCGGGCTCGCGACCGTAGCCATCCGGTCGAACCGCCACTGCCTCGTCAAGCCGCCGAGGCGGCCGCTGACGACGTGCAGACCCTCGACCAGGTGCGCGTGATCCTCCGCGTCCGCCAGGTAACCGCGCCACTTGCCCGAGGACGGCAGCGCCCCGACGAGCAGGTGCGCGCCGCCCGGTAGGCCCCAGTGCGCCGGCGGGTCGGGCAGCTCGAGCCAGTCCCACTGCGTCTCCTCACCCGCAGGGTGGGCTATGACAGCGTGGTCGCGGCCCTTGCTGCTCGCGCAGGGCTCGCAGTGCGGCCGGATCCGGTGACTGCGCAGACCACGGGTGAAACTCGGATACGAACGATCGAACCCGAGCTCCAAGACCTCCTCGAACAAGGTCGTGGCCCACACGTGCGGGTCGTCCTTCAACCGCTGCGTGCAGTAAGCGGCGTAGGCCTCGAACGGGTCCAGCACCGCCGAGACGCGCTGCCCGGCGACACGCTCGCCCTTGACGTAGGCACGGATGGTCTTGCGGTCATGACCGAGGTGCCGAGCGATCGCGGAGATCGTCCAGCCCTGCCGGTGGAGCGCGTGAGCGTCCACATCGTCCTCCTGTGTGAGCATCGGTAAGGGACTCCTTCGGGGGAACTGGTGGAGGTCAGAGACCGCCACCCTCGAAGGAGTCCCACCCAGCGCGGCGACGCCACGCTGGAGGTGCCCGAGGTGGGGACTTTCAGTGAGCAGGTCTGGGGAGATTCAGTTGAGCGCCATCACCACTGGGCCGTGACAGTGCTGTCCTCACACGCGGCAGCGCTCGTGGATCGTGCCGGTAGGCCAATCCCAGCAGCGCCTCACAGCGGACCTCGATATCGGCGTCGTCCAGCCGCGCGGTCAGTGCTCCCCGGACCATTGGGGTGTCGACCTCACGCCACTGTTCGGCCAGGGCGAAACAGGCCGCATCGCGGACACGGGCGTCCTGGTCCCGGCTCAGAGTGATCGCCGTGGCCACCATCTGCGCCGACGGCGGGTCACCCTGGGGCAGCAGTGGCAGGGTCAACGCCACGTCCGTACGGACCTGGGCGTCATGGTGTTCGGCCAGCGCCAGGACGGCGAGGAGGTCGGCGGCGTCGGCGGTGTCGACCGCATCCCAGTACGCGGCGCCGTCGCGCTCACCCGCGAGCAACAGATCAGCCACACCCATCCCCTCAGTGTGCCCAACCAACCCTCGGCGTGGGTGGGTGCGGGTCATCGACGAGCGCGGCTACCTCACCCAGCCCGACGCAGGTCAAGGTTCCGTGTTCGGCCGCGGCGTGGTGTGGCAGAAGAAGTGCAGGTCGGGTCCGGACGGTCGCCGCCGACGCCCTTGGCGTGCGGGAGAGCCGGATGGGAGGAGACTGCCGTCGTGAGTGAGCCGGCTATCGAGTCCATGTTCGAGCGTGCCTTGCGTGGCTATGACACCGCCGCGGTGTCGGCCGTGTTGGCGGAGGTGAGCCCAGCCCTGCGCAGCTCAGATCGGCAGCTGCGGCGCCGGGCCCTGGACCAGTTGCGGCAGGTGCAGCTGCCGGTGGCGATGCGTGGATACAACAAGCGTCAGGTCGAGGACTACCTGGAATGGATCGCGACACAACTGACAGCACTGCCGCCGCAGCAGTAGGCAGCCGTCCTGAGCTCCAGCCGGTGACCGTGCTTGTACTGGATCACGCTGGTCTCGGCCGGGTAGGTTCCAGCATCTGCAGTCGCAGCGGAGGGGACGGAGGGCTGTGGAGGCCGATGAACTGTCCCGGTCGGTGGTCTGGCCTGCGTTGCAGGGGCTTGGGTTCCGCCGCAGGGGCCGGCTGTTCACGAAGGTGTCGGATCTCGGGGACATCCTCGAGTTCTGCTACGCCCGCCACGGTGCCACCGGTGATGGACTGGAGCGGTTCTCCCTGGTCTACTCCCTGGCCCCAGCGGCCCTGGTGAGGATGAACCGGGGCCGAGAGTCCGCGGAACGCCAGGCACGTCCCGTCGGGCGTGTACACATGTGGCAGTTGGGCTCGATCAAGGCTCCGGTCGAGCTTCACGACCGCTACCCAGACGTCGATGGGCAGGTCCGCGACCCGAAGATCTTCGGGAACGTCTGGTGCTATGACCCCCAGGTTCAGCCTGATCTGGTCAGGGCGCTGCTGGAGGTCACCATGACCACCGAGGTGGTGCCTCTGATGCGTAACCTGACGGACCGGCAGTTCCTCCTGGCCCAGCTGGAGCACCCCACGGTGCCGGGGTTCGAGAGGATCGGCCGGATCGGGGGCCGGCTGCTGTTCTTGCTCGACTCTGCGCCCCTTGCGGAAGTTGAAGAGGTCTTGGAGCAGTTCGGTCAGCAGGTCGGCAAGGACGACGTCCGCTACCGACGGTGCAAGACGATCGTGGACCAGCGCACCGCCGTTGAGGCCGTCGGGGGGACCTGGAGATGGCAAGACGTCTCGCCATGGCACCGCTAGGTGACCTACCAGATGAAGGCCAGGTGATCGGGCTGCGGCCACCCCGAAGTTCGATGTGGTCCTGACCGTGACCGACGAGTACGACCTCCTCACCTTCTGCAACCTGCTCCGGGAGCGGTGCCCGGACGAGACGTGGACCGGCCACCCTGATGAGGTTCTTGCGCTGGGCAACGCGATGCTGGAACAGGAATGGCGCAAGCGGTGGCCCCGCCGGCCCCGGTGGCTGGACAAGCGACTCCACGGACAGTCTCCTCCCACCCTGTGAGGCCTCACTTGTGGTCACGATCGTGGTCGTCCGTCACCTGCCGGGTGAAGGTCTCAAGGTCGTGGATCATGGTGGCGTTTTCGGGGGCGCCGTATTCGGTCTGGCTGCGGCGCAGGGCAGCCAGCAGGGTCTGCTTGTCTTGAGGGTTGATGTGACCGGTGAGGCGGAGCAGGGTGAACCCGGCGCCGATGAGGATCTGGTCGAAGTCGGGTCCGCCTTCTTGTAGCTCTTCGAGCAGTCCGTCGGGGTCGTCGCTGGCTGTCGCGAGCACGTCTCGGATCGTGCTTGACCCGGTCAGTTCTGCGGCGCGAGGGATCCACTCGTGCAGCAGGTCCGAGCCTTCGTCGTTCCCGAACGGAGCGTGATCGTTGCCTTCGTCGCCGTACAGCGGATCGGTGAAGTGCTCCACGAACCGTGCTGCCGCGGGGTCGGCGTCCATGGCTTGTCCTGTCGGTCGGTGAGCGAGCCTATGGCCGGTCGGTAGGTTGCTGCGCTTCAGTGGGAGGGCAGGTCGAAGAACCACGTGCGGGTTCCGTCGGGCCCTGGGGTGTGTGGTTCGTCGATGGCCAGCTCGAGGTAGGTCAGTACGGATTCTGCTGCACCGGCCTGTTCGACGAGGCTGCTCATCGTCGCGATCAGCCCGAAGCGGGCCTCACCCTGACTCCAGGTCATGGTCAGGCCAGGCGACGAGGCTTGACCTATGTCGAGCCCTTCGATGACACGGACAACCTCCACAGCCTCCAGCCCGTGATTGCCCGACCCCTCCAGGTGTCCCGCTCTGAGTGCCGCGGCTACGGTCTCAGCAAGATCGGCCAGCTCGGCCGCGTCGGTAGGGATAGCAGACCCTGCCCCATCGGCACCGGGCTTGGGTGGTCGCCTCCACATGACCGTCATCCTGGCACCCCCGCTGGCGAGGATTGGTCACCGTTGGCTGCCCTCTCGCTCTGGCGAGGCCAGCATGAAGCCGCGGCCCGGGCTACCCCCAGCCATCAGCTCTACCTCCGCCGATTGCGCCTGGCAGCAACAGCCGTGGCCGTTCTCACTGCGATCTGGTTTGTCCTGGTCTTCCTGATCAGACCCTGACCGGCGCCCGCGCATGATGCCAAGTTCTGTGTACCTCTGACCCCGCAGGGCGTGTTCGTGAGGCAGGCCGGGGATACTTCCGCCATGCAGATCCGGGCCGTCGAGGAGTTGGACGTCGCCGACGGGGCGGCTTGGCCGGGCCTGGTGGAGCAGATCCTGGCGGCGCCGTCCCCGGTTGGGGTCCTGGAGGTCTCACCTGAGCAGGGCCGTGAGGTCCTGGTCCGGTTGCAGGTGAGTACCCGCTCGGTCTTGGGGTCTTTGGCCCGCTACAGCGGGGGACTGGTCCTGGACCACGGATGGCTGCGGATCCTCGGGGGCGGCAGCCCGGGTCTGCCGGACCTGGCCACGGTCAACGGACTCACCGGCCCTGGGGGTGTGGCGGGGTCACCGGGCTGGTTGGTGGTGGCCTACGACGTGCTCGGTGGCCGGTTCGCCATCGATGGTGGTGGCCTGGGCATCGGCGCCGGGCAGGTCGGCTACTGGGGGCCGGATTCTCTGACCTGGGTGGGCCTGGACGGCGGGCACTCGGCGTTCTTGTCCTGGGCCCTGTCCGGTGGCTTGGACTCCTTCTACGCCTCGCTGCGCTGGCCCGGCTGGCAGGAACAGGTCACCCGCCTCGGCCTGGGGGAGGGCTTGTCGGTCTACCCGCCGCCCTTCACCGTTCTGCCGGCTGGTCACCAACCATCGCGGCGGCCCGTGCCCTTCACTGAACTGCTTGCCTTCTACGACGACGCCGCGGCCCAGGTCGCCGGCCTGCCCGAGGATGTGGAGGCGGGTTTCCGGGTCGATCCGTAGGACCGTTGGTCGGAGATCCAGGTGCGGCGGGCTTTTGCTCGGTTCTGCCTAGCCCGGCCAGCGCGCGCGCGCGTCCGAGCGCCAACAAGGTCATCCCTGAAGGGGCGCGGTGAGTCAAGGGTGTTGGTGACCACGGTTTGGGGCTTGTCCGCGTCGCTGCTGGCATGCCGGTGAGGCGTCGGGGTCAAGGCTCGCGCTGTGCGCGACCGCGTCAGCGGCCGTAGGGCCTTGAGGCCGGCGCCGTTCGGCAGATGATGTGGGCGGCGGAGAAGGGTTCAGGGGTTCCTCGCGGGTGTCGTTGGGGTGGGGGGGCGGTGCGCTCATCAGTGCCGGTGTGCCCGGCGGTCGGCAAGCCGGTGGTGGGGGCTGCCGGTCATCCCTTCGCCGCAGCGGGTCGGTGGGCATGATGGGGTGCGCGGTGCTCCGGTCGGCGGAGTCAATCAGAAGGCGCGACCGCGCCGCGGGTGTTGCTGCGGGGTCATGACCTACACGACCGCGCCGACCAGTCCTGGGTGGGTGTTTCATGAGGCCACCGTCACTGCAGGGTCGGCGATGGTGGCCGGGGTCCGTAGGGCGCGGACGTGGTGGTCGCGGAGGGCGTAGTAGACGTACTCGAGTTGGCGGCGGGCGGCGGCGACCACGGCGATGTTGTGGCCTCGCCGGACGGCGACCTGGTCGCGGAAGGTGGCCAGGCGGCTGGTCGCGGGCAGGTGTTGGACCGATTCGACGGCGGCAGCGGACCAGGCGGTAGCTCTGCGTGGTGATCCGGCCCCGCGGACCTTGGCTGTCGGACTGGTGGTGCTTGGGTGTCATCCCGGCCCAACAGGTGAGCTTGGCCGCGGCGGCGAACCGGGTGATGTCGCCGATCTCGGCGAGCAGCACCGCAGCCAGGACCGGACCGATCCCCGGGATCGTCCGCACCGCCTTGTAGCCCGGATCGCGGGCCAGCCGGCCCCGCAGCATCCCGGTGAACAGGTCGATCTCGAATTCCAAGGCCTCCATCACCCGCCGCAGCGAGGCGATCCGAGCCGCGTACGGCGCGGGCAGGTCCAGGCCGGTCCAGCATCGCGGTGCCACCGACACCGAACAGGTCACTCATCGGCACCGCGATCCCGCCTGCCAACACCGCATGGACCTGGGCCTTGCAGTGGCTGCGCATAGCGACCATCTTGCGCGGTGACGGACCAGCTCGCGCAGCTCCCGAGTCGCCGGCGGAGCGATCCACGCCTCCGGCAGCCGCCCCAGCCGCAGCAGGTCCGCCAGGTCCGTGGCATCACGCAGGTCGTTCTTGACCCGCCGGTAGGAGAACGCCTTGACGCCCAGCGGGTGCGCCAGGTGCACGTTCGCCCCGCACTCCTGGAGCGTGTCGACGGCCCAGTACCAGCCATAGGTGCTCTCCAGCACCACTTCCGGGTCCACACCGGCCCTAGCGATCACCTCCGCCAACGCCAACGGCGCGTTGGTGATCTGGACCGCCTCCAACACCTCACCCTCGCTCGTCGTCCGCACAATCACACTGCGGCGACGATGTAGATCCATCCCGACAAACTGCTGACCGACGTAACCTTCCACTGGGGCCTCCTTCGTCGACTGACGTTGACACCTCCAGCATCCGCCGGAGGGCCAGCCGGAGCGAGGCCCCACCCAACCCCAGCCCCTTCATCGCATCAGGGACTGCTCCGTCGTCGTTGTGGGCGGTCGGTGGTGTCTCGGGCGGATCAGTACGACGTGTTCGAGTAGATGCATTACATGTGCTTCCACTACGAATTCGAGCATCCGGGTGACCCTGATGTGGAGTGCACGGCTGGCTGGTGCCCGGCAGCCGGCCTCTCGCTGCCTTCCCTGCGGCTCCGTGTGGACGGGGTCGACTTGTTTGCCGCTGGCAACACGGTTGTGCCGGCGATCTTGGCCTTGCGTGAGCTGGGGTTCACTGTGGCCAAGGTGGAGGATGACTTCGTGGCCCAGCTACCGGATGCGACCTTCCGAGCCGACGATCCGGTAACTGTGCTGGGGTTGGTGAAGCTAGCTGAAGTGCGCCGGCCATGGTGGGCAACTGATGCTGAGATCGACCGCGCCATCGCGGAGTTCGGGCTGTGACCATCCCTGTGCATCCGATGGTGTTCCCGCTGGAGGAGTTGGAGGCGCGCTACGACGACGCGGCCCCCGGCACCCCACGTCTGTGAACTGTGCGGTTCACGCCGGGCGTCTCGGACTATTGGACCGGTTGAAGCCAATGTGTTAGCGAAGGCCGCGGCATGTGCACCATGCTGAGGCGATGCCAGATCAGGAGTCTGTGAGGGTCTCGCTCAACGACGCCCTGGAGGTTGCAGCTTTCCTCGAACAGTTGACTATCAGCCTCGACCGAATCGGTTCACGCCAAGGCGGCGGGATGGATGGGCCGCGGATGCTAGGCAACTTCATTGACGACGACGCCATTTTCCAACGAGCGAGCCGGCTGCGGTTAGTCCTTTGGGAGGCTTGCCAAGAGGTCCTGGGAGAGGAGGAGGTCGACCGCATCGCGGATACGGTCCCCAGTTTCCCCGAGGTTGGTGGCCGTGACTACTACTGACGTGGTTTATCGTCCAGCCGACCATCAGTTAGCGATGCATCGCCCGCTATTCGGCAAGAGCGGACCTGTCCGACCCTCGGCATGAGCGCCGACGCTGGGGGAAGCCCCGGCGCTCATGAGCGATGCCGAAGAGGACGCCCAGTCTCAGTTGTGGTCTCATTCGTGCCCGTCCGGGACCGTCCAGGGATGTCCGGCTCGGGGCAAACGTGCTGGTGGGGACGGGTGTGGACGGTCCCGGATGTCGTGGTGCAGATCTCGAAAGCGTGTAGAGGGGTAACTCTCTCGTGGGTTCAAATCCCACCGCCACCGCGCTGACCTGCGACGATACCCGCTTCCTTGATCCGCCAGGGGGCGGGTCTCGTCGTTCCTGGTCTCAGTTGTGGTGCCAGTTCCACCCTGAAAAGCGACCGACCGTCGTCCGCCACCGTTCGCCGACGTCCACCGTCGTCCAGGACTTGGGCCTGAATGGTGAGGAGCACGCTTTCCAGTCTGTGCTCCTTCTCGTCTGGGACCGTGCGCTGGTGTCCGAGCCTGTTGCTGGCCTTGCCAACGGTCGGCGGGGACAGGTGGCACGGCTGGCAGGCTGGAGCAGTCCTGGCTGAGGGCTCGACGCCATGCCACCAAGTGCACACGCGGTCGTCGGGCGGGGGGCGCTGTCACACTCATGGCGTGAGCGGGTCTGGAGTGCGCGGTCGCGGCGAGCCGATCGACCTGGACTGGCTAGCCGACGAGGTCCATGCGCGGGCGCAGGACTGGGCCGGCGGGGGCATCACTGGCCAGGTGCAGCGAGGCCGGCGAACTGACAAACCGGCGGCCTGGGTGTCTGTCGACCGTCGGCCGTGTACTGCGCAGCTGATCGTCTGGGTGAGCGGTGAGGCGGAGTTGTCCTTCGTGCAAGAGGAGGGAATGGAGCCTGCGAGCGTCCACCTCAAGGTCGCTGACCGTTCCGATTTGCGGGATGCCGTGGACGAGTTGGAGTGGCGGGTTGGCGTGGTTCCGCGCCGGCGGGCTGATGTTCGCCGGCAGGTCGTTCACTCCCGGTGGGTCTCGACCGAAAGAGCCCGGGACACGGCGACTGCGGACGACCGGGATGACTGGAACGAGCAGTGCGGCGGATGTTGGCACTGGCTCGCCCTGGGCGGGCAGCTGGGCGCTGACTGGGGCGTGTGCTCCAACGAGGCCACAGCCTTCGACGGGCGAGTCCGATTCGAACACGACGGCTGCAGCAACCACATGGCCTCACCCGACGGCTTCGGAGCACAAAGAGGATGACGCGGGTCCATTACGCACGGACCAGTCGAACGACCGGTCAGGTACTCAATCCGTCGAAGCTCTCGCGAACCAGCCACCGGATCGGGAACACAAGCGCCGACGACGGCACTAGCCAGCGTCAGGCCACCACCAGCGACGAGCTCCGTCGCAGGCTCCCCTGATCGTTCGCGGGAGACCCCTCGACCCCAACGGTGTCGGACCAGAACTTCGTCAGCCCTTCCCGTCGCCTGCCCTCCAAGCGATCATGCGTTCCGCCACTCCACGCCAATCGATCGGATCTCCATGCTCCTCGGCCTCCTCGACGAGCTCGGCAAGGCGCTGAAAGAGAGCATCGGCAGTAAGTCCTCGCCAGCGGTCGGGATGGTCGTTGGCATCATCACGGAGGTCCCAGAAAGTGTCTACAAGCCTGCGCTCGACGTTCGCCACAACTGAAGCCTAGGAGACGAGCCGCGCCGGCTCACGGACATGGGCGAGCACCGAACGCCGATGCCACCCCGAACTCCTGCGCTACGCCGCAGGGGACGCCCCAGTCTCAGGTGTGGTCTCATTCGTGCCCGTCCGCCGACGTCCAGGCGCGTGTGGCCTGGGACAAACGTGCTGGTGGGGACGGGTGTGGCCGTGTCCGGACGTGGTGGTGCAGATCTCGAAAGCGTGTAGAGGGGTAACTCTCTCGTGGGTTCAAATCCCACCGCCACCGCGCTGACCTGCGACGATACCCGCTTCCTTGATCCATAAAGGGACGGGTATCGGCGTTCCTGGTCTCATTTGTGGTCTCATTCGTGACCCGACCAGCGACCGCCGGTTGTCCACCACCGTTCGCCGTCGTCCACCGACGTCCAGAATCTCGGCGGGAGCGGCGAGGAGCACGCTTTCGAATCTGTGCTCCTTCCCATCCAGGATCGTGCGTAGACGTCCGAGCAGGCATCTGGCCTGACGCCTGCCTACGGGTTAGTGCCTTCCGCGGCCATGGCTCACTTGTCGATCTGGGTAGGCTCGATCCGTGGAGGACTCGACAACGGTGGACCGCCGAACGCTGGTTTCCCAGGCGTGGCGGTCTAACCGGCTCCTGTACCTGCGTACCCCGGTCTTGCTGGAGGCCGGCCAGACCTACTGGGTCGACCTCGACACCGATTCACTCATCGTCGAAGACGCTGCTGGCCATCGGCAGTCATTCCCCGGTCACTACGGAGACCCGGCTCAGCGCCCCCGATAATGACGGCCTGCTTCGACGCGGACGCTCCAGATCACGCCGAATCGGACGGTCATCACTCCCGGAGGGCGACGTGCAGCACTGGATCGACGAAATGGTCTTCCCTGATGGCTGGGAGGATCTTCGCGGCTTCGCTGAACCTGATGCCCGCCGTCGCACCTGGCTGACCGAAGAGTTGACCCGCGAACTGGCAGTAGGACACGAACTGAACGCTGTCGGCTGGACCTTGGTCGCCGCCGCGGTAGGCCGCGACGACGTGGTCCTCTCGCTCGATGACCAGCGAGCCGCCATCGTCCACCTGACCTACACGCGCACCCCGCCCGAGCGGTTGCCGTGGCCCATCACAGAGACGGCATCCTCGGTGACAGAGCTGACGGAGGTGTTCCTGGATCGCCAGTAGGCACGGAGCTGTCGGTAGCGTCCGCGGTGCTTCTATGGGTGCGTGGCTACGGGTGTCGGGCTTCACGTCTCAGGGTCAAGCTGTAGACGGCGATCGGGTCCAAGGGGGGCGGACGCGCTGCCAACTGTCCGCAGGATGTGGACGGTTCGCCGACGACGAGCGGATCTGGTGGTACGTTCTGCGGCGTGTAGAGACATCCAGATGGTACGTTCTGCGGCGCGGATCTGAGTGTCAGGGATACCGTATCGGGTGTCGTGATCCCGCTTGGGTGCCTCTGACCTGCATATTCGGGAGGCGGGCGCCTCCGGGCTGCTTCGGATCTGCCCAAACGGAAGGTGTGTGAGGTGACGTGGCGCCGACGACCGCGCTGGGCGCGAAGAGCCGTGAGCTGGCCCAGAGCAACCCGTGGTGGCGGGCCTCGACGGGGTGGGAGGCCCGCGACCCTGACCTGAGACAGGTCGCTGGCTCCGGCTTGGGCTACCGCCCTGAGGCCCTGGATGACCTGCAGGCGGGAAGCCTGTACGTGCTTCGGGGTCCTCGCCGGGTGGGCAAGACTGTGGCGACCAAGCAGGCCATCGTGGCTCTGCTTGGCGCCGGGGTGCCCCCGCTGTCGATCGTGCGGGTGGCCGCGGACGGCTGGCAGGCTCGTGACCTGCGCACCCTCGTCCAGAACGTCGCCCTGCCCCCGGTGCCGCAGGGCCGGCCACGGTACTGGTTCCTCGACGAGGTCACCGGTGTCGACGGGGACTGGGCTCCCCACATCAAGTGGCTGCGGGACAACGACCCCGACTTCGCTGAAGCCACTGTCGTCCTGACCGGCTCCAACGCCTCCCAGCTGTCCGAGGCAGCCGGAGTGTTGGCAGGGCGACGCGGGCCCGACGCCAACGTGGACCGCACCCTGCTCCCGATGGGCTTTCGCACCTTCGCCGGCATCTGGCACCCCGACGTCCACGACCTACCCCGCCTGAACCTCGCCGAGATCCACACCCCCGCCGCCGCTGAGGCCTATACCGCTGCCTACCCGTGGCTCAACGACCTGGTGCGGATGTGGGAGCTCTACCTGCGCTACGGCGGCTTCCCGGTCGCGGTCGCCGCCGCCAAGGCCGGCCAGCCCGTTCCGGCCGGGTTCGTCAAGGCCATGTTCGACGTGATCCACAAGGATGTCTTCGCCGCCAGCTCCCTGGACGTCGCCCAGGTCACCAGCCTGCTGAGCCGGCTCTGGGAGTCCTTGACCACGCCGGCCAACCTGACCTCCATCGCGGCCAGCGTCGGGGTCGACCAGAAGACCGTCGCCCGTCACGTGCAGTTCCTGCGCGATGCCTACCTGCTGTGGCGTTGTCCCCAGCTCGAGACCGAGTGGGTCCCCCGCGACCGCGCCCAGGACAAGCTCTACCCCATCGACCCTCTCCTCGCGCGGCTGCCTCACCTACGCAGCGCCACCCGGCAGGACATCGACCCCACCGCCCTGGCAGAAGCCCAGATCGGCACCGCGTTGCGTCGAGCCGGCATGCGTGACCAGAGCGCCTGGGACATCGACACCGGCCTGTTCTACATCCGCACCCCCACCCGCAAAGAGATCGACTTCGTCGGAGCCGAACTCGCCGGCGCAGCCGTCGAAGGCAAGTACACCGACAGCGGAAGCTGGAAGAGCGAAGCCCAAACCGTCCACGCCTCCACCTACCGAGGCATCCTCACCACCCGCTCCGTCCTGGACACAACCACTGGCCCAGAAGGAGTCTGGGCCGTACCCGCCGCCCTCCTCGCAGCCCTTATCGACACCTGAACCCGCAAGCGCGCCGATAGCGCCCCGCGCCACAGTTCCGGCTGTGCCCGTGGCGGCGGGGTCGCGCCTGGGGACCTAGGCAGCCTGATCCGTTGGTCAGGCGTCAGGCTCCCAGCGCAGGAACACCCAATGCTCACTCGGCAGTAGGTCGCGAGTCGCGTCCGGCAACGCTCGAAACACCACGGACACCCCGGGCGGGAAGTCGGCGATGCAGTAGGTCTCGGCCATGGACACGCACTCCGCCTGCAGTTCGCCCACGCCCCCCTCGTACAGGAAACGGGCTTCGATCGATCCCTCCTCCAGGGAGCCTTCGTACGACACGGCCACCCCGCGAAGGTCGGCAGTGACCTGCTCCCAGAGGGCGCGCATCATCGACAACATCACGTCGATCCTCATGTCTGCCACGAGGAATGAGTATGACCAGCACGCCGGTTGACAGAGCAGCGAACCCGCGGTCAGCTTCGCTGTCGACGAGCACGTAATTCCCCAGGGGTTGTGTTCACGTATTTCCCCAGGTGTGGTCCGTGGTGTTGGTTCTACTGGTCGGTCGGGGGTGTTGTCGAGTCGCCTGGCCGGGGACGTTTGTGGGGTCGGTAGCTGGGCCCGTCGATCAGGATCTGGTGGCTGGTGTTGATCAGTCGGTCGAGCAGTGACTCGGCGACGACGGGGTTGGGAAACAGGGGGTACCAGTCGGTGGGTGCCCGGTTGCTGGTCAGGATCAGGGGGCGCCGGTTGGCGGCTCGTTCGCTGGTGAGTTCGTAGAGGTCGTCGGCTTGGACGGGGGTGAGTTCGCGCATGGCGAAGTCGTCCAGGATGAGCACGCCGGGGCGGGTGTATTCGCGTAGCCGCTTGTCCCAGGTCCGGTCGGCGTGGCCGCCGGCGAGGTCGGCGAGTAGGCGGCTTGTCTTGGTGAACCGGACGTCGATCCCTCGCCGGATCGCGTTGTGGCCCAACGCTTGCGCCAGGTGTGTCTTGCCCACACCGACCGGCCCGAACAAGATCACGGACTCTCCGTTGGTGAGCCAGCGAAGGGCGGCCAGGTCCCGGATCGCGGCGGCGGGCAGCTTGGGGTTGGCGGTGAAGTCGAACCCTTCCAGGGTGGCTTGGGCCTCGAACCGGGCGCGGGTGAGGCGGCGGGTCTGGGCCGTGGTGGCGCGGCGGGCGAGTTCGTCTTCGCAGAGCAGTTGGAGGAACTCGGTGTGGCCGAGCGGGCCTTGGCGGGCTTGGGCCAGACGCTCGTCCAAGGTGGTGAGCATCCCGGTCAGCTTCAACGCCCGCAACGCCTCGTTCAGGCCTGGCTCGAGCACGCCCATCAGGCCACCCCCGTCCCGGTCGTCGTCCCGGCCGTGGCCGCGGTGGTCGTGGTGGGCAGGTGGACGACGGTGGCGTCGGTGACGCCTGCGGGCCCGGGATGGGCGAACAGGTGGTCCTGTCCGCGCAGGAACGCCGGGACCGCCGCCGCTCGGGCCGCTGCCCGCTGCTCCAGGCGGGTCGCGACCGCGACGGTGTCCAGTCCGGCGGCGAGCAGGCCCTTGATGGTCCGGTAGGACGGGTCCCCGGCGGTGATCGCGGTCTGGCAGGCGTCTTCCAGCCGCGCCGGTGTGTAGGTTTCACGCAGCCGCAGGACACCTTGAGCGGCGCGCAGCCGGAACAGCACCCCGTCGGCGAGCAGCCCAGCGATCACCTCCACGCAGGCTGGCCCCACCGTTACGGCGGTGCTGCGGCACCATGTCGGGGTCCGCATGTGGAACGCGATCCTCTCCGGTGGATAGTGGTCGGGGTTCGTGCGCCGCCCACGCTCGGCCCGCAGGTGGGTCGCCGCGACGGCGCCGCCGTGCAGGATCTGGACCGTGGTGGCGGTCGAGCGGGCCTGGACCTGCTCACCGATCAGGCGCCACGGCACCGAATACAACGCCGGGCCGACCTTGACGTGGATGTCCGGGCCGACCTTGCCCGTCGACCAGGTCGCTAAGGTGAACACGTTGCGCGGCAACGATTTCAACGCTGGGGCCTCCAACGCGGCGAACACCGCGGCCGGGGCGGCGCCGTCCAGGCCGCGGTGCGCGCGCTGCCCGGCCACATCCCGACACCACACCAACGCGCCGTCGCGCATGTGCTCCAACGACTCGAAGTCCCTGCCCCGCCAGAACGAGTCACGCACATACGGCATCGCCCGCTCCACCCGCGGCTTGTCCTTGGGTTTGAACGCCCGCGCCGGGTCGATCAACGTGGCATAGTGCACGGCCAGCTCGGCGTAGGAACGGTTCAACTGCGGGTCGTACAGGTCCGGCTTGTCCACCCCGGTCTTCAGATTGTCCGGGACCAGCCGTGCCGGGACACCCCCAAAGAACGCGAACGCCTCCACATGCGCCTGGGTCCACGCCTCCTGGTCCATCCGGATCACCGGGCGCACGAACATGAACCGTGAACAGGCCAGCACCATCCGCGTTCGCCCACACCGTGACCGTGCGCCCACCCAACGGATCGACCCAGCGACCCAGGCGTCCATAGTCGATCTGCGCCTCACTGCCCGCCTCCACCGTGGGCCGCCACACCCGCACCGACGAGCGGCGGACCTCCTCGGGCAGGTTGGCCGCCACCCACCGCCGCAACGAGGAGTACGACACCTCCAGGCCCCGCTCATCGGCGAGGCGCTGATGGATCGTCGCCTGCGTCACCCCCGCCTTCAACTGGGCCAAGACATAGTCCCGGTGAACCGCGATCGCCGGCCACGTCACCTGCCGCAGCGCCGAGTCACCCAACACCGGAAACCACTGCGCCACAAGGGGCCGCCAATCCTGCGCAGTCATCGCCACACTGCCCGGAACCAGCCCCGACGCCTCCGCCGGCGCCAGGTACTTCCGGACCGTCTTACGGTCGATCCCCAAACTCGCCGCAATCATCACCTGGGACCGACCGGCCCACCAGTGCTCGTAAACCTCGATCAGATCGATCATGTCGAACGTCCTCCTCGCCACGGAACTCCCTCACCAGTCGGTGAGCGGAGACTGCCTGTGCCCGAGGACCACACCACCGCGACACGCTCGTCATCCCCATGGGGAATTGCGTGAACACCAAGGGTGGGGAATTGCGTGATCAGAACCCCGCCAAGCCTGGGGAATTACGTGACCGCCGACACACAGAGCCACACGCGACGAGTTACACCACTCCGCGGGGCACGGCCGCTGGTATTCGTTCTGGTGGGCCGGATTTTGTGGCGCGTAGTCGTTCCAGGACCCCATTCCACCGAAGACCCAACCCTGAACCACGGCCGCGGCGAGTTGGCGGCACTGCAGGGTGGCCTCGCTCGGGAGAATGTCCTGGTGATGCGGGGCAGTGGGCGATGGATCGTCCAGCATCGCTGCTGCCGTCACGAACCACGACGCCCAGCTGCTCAGGTCGTCCACCCTCTCGGCGAACGCCCGAATGCCGTCCAGCGCGTTCCGGAGCTGGTCCGATGCCTGGGTCATCCCCACCCGTGGTGGTTCGCGGCCATCGCCTGGCAACTGGTTCGCCACGAGGGACCAGATGCGCGAGTCCTGGCCGCTGCGGACCTGGGGCGTCCACCCGATCACCCACATCGCCGGTGTGGTCTTGCCCGTGGCCAGTAGCGCCCACGTTCCGGAGTTGGAGAACGCCGACGCGACATGCCTCGGAAGTGGGTCACCGATAGGGAGATCGGTGACCAATGACAGGTCCGTGACGCCACGCGAGGCGAGGGCCGTCAGCCACTGTCTGGGACCCGTTGCGGTCGAGGCGCGCTTGAGGAACCCTCGCGAGGGCAGTTCCGCGGTGAACGAGCCAACGAACTGAAAGGTCGAGTTACCGCTCAACAACTCCGGGGCGGGGCCCTCGGCGCCGTCCCGCAGCCAGCGACCTCCGTGCGCGGCGAGGGCGGCGAGCAGCGCGAGTTGTCCGTTCACGGAGCCGATCGTAGGAGTGCCGTCACCCGGCGCCCGGAGCGGCGCGGCAGGCGAAGGCAATTGCTCCTGGACATAGTCTATTGTGTCCGACACAATGGTGGGTGGAGTATGTGGGGTTCTCCTGGACTGCTGGTGCTCGCAAGCATCGGGTGTCTCGGGTGCAGGTACGCCACGTGGTTGAGCAGGCAGGGGGAGCGTTTGTCCGTCCTGCGGCTCCGCCGGAGCGTCCCGATGAGGCGGTGCTGTTCCTCGGTGACGACGCCGACGGGGTCGCGGTGGAGGTGGTGGGTGTGGAACTGGCCGACGGCAGGCTGCGGGTGATCCACGCGATGGTGATGCGGGATAGCTACCGAGAGCTCTATCTGGAGGCGAGGACATGGCGGACGTGAAGGGCGCCGGGCGGGTACCGACGCGACGTACCCGGGCAGGCAACGTGTTGGACGCCGCCGGTGAGCAGCGTCTGGCCGCCGAGGCCGAGGCTGGGTTCGACCCCGCCGCGCTGGTTCCTCGCCCGGTGGGGCGGCCGTCGCTGTCGGGGCGTAGCGGGCATTCGAACCGGGTCGACCTGCGGGTGGACGACGACACCTTCCAGGCCATCCAGCGCCTGGCCGAACGAGACAACCGCAAGGTCAGCGACATCGTCCGCGACGCCATCCGCCGCCACCTCGAAGCCAGCTGACCGCACGCTCCCTGGCATCAACCAGCACGGGCGCCCAGTCTCAGTTGTGGTCTCATTCATGCTCGTCCGGGACCGTCGAGGCATGTGTGGTCCAGGGCAAACACGCAGGTCAGGACCGGTGTGCACGGTCGCGGACACTGTGGTGCAGATCTCGAAAGCGTGTAGAGGGGTAACTCTCTCGGGGGTTCAAATCCCACCGCCACCGCGCTGACCTGCGACGATACCCGCTTCCTTGATCCATCAGGAGGCGGTTCTCGTCGTCTGTGGTCTCAGTTGTGGTCTCAGTTCCGCCCCGAACGGCGCTCGACCGTCGTCCACCACCGTTCGCCGTCGTCCACCGACGTCCAGAACCAGGGTGAGAACGGCGAGGAGCACGCTTTCGAATCTGTGCTCCTTCTCGTCCGGGGCCGTGCGCGGACATCCATGGAAGCCTCAAGGACGAGGCTGCCCGGGGCGCTCCGCGGTGTAGCAGTGAGACGCGACATGGGCAGTGCCAAGGTGCCGGTGCCTGGTCGTAGGTTGACGGTCAGTGGGGTGGAGGGGGGGTTCGCGTGCCGAAGGACATCCTCGGTCGTCCGGTGGTCACCGCTGCGGAGATGGATGAGATGAGTCCGCAGCAGGGTCAGGAGGTGTTCCGATCCCGGACCGTGTGGGACCTGTCTGAGCTGCCCGCCGACTACGTCGCTGTGCTTCGGGCCGCCGCCGAAAGTCACCTCGCAGCCCGTGAGGGCGAACCTGGGACGGGGCAGGCCGGCTCGCTGACCTCGTGAACCCAGCGCCCGTTGCCGGGCCGCCCATTGTCAGTTGTTAGCCGGCCTGCCCGACCCGACCGGTAGTTCACCGAGTCCCCGGCGCCGCTGGTCAGTCATGGCCAGATCCCAGCAAGGCGCCCTCAGCTCAGTGAGTGGCGTCGTCCGCCGGGAGCCGTTGTTCCAGGCGCTGGATCGCGTGTTCGAGTTCGGGTAGGTCGTAGTCGACGGTGGCTTGGAGGATGGCCTGGGAGGTGTCGAAGTAGCGGTGGGCCAGGTGGTCGCGCATACGGGCGACCTGGTTCCAAGGGATGGCTGGTTCGGTGGCGAGCAGGTCGGCGGGTAGAGCCTTGACGGCTTCACCGATCTCCAGGAGGCGGATCCGGACGGCGTCGAAGACCAGGCCGTCGGTCAGGTCGCCGCGTTGCAGGTGGGCGTGAATGGCAGCGATCGCGGAGGCGATGTCGTCGAGACGCTGCCGGTCGCGGTAGGTCACAGGGTCACGGCCTCGTTCTCGACGCGACCGCGGACGTCTGGTTTCAGGTCGGGTGCGGGAACCAGGTCGATCCGGACGCCGCCCAGGACGGACTCCAGCTCCTCCTGCAACCGGCCCAGACCGAGCAGGCCCAGGGAGGGGGGTAGGTCGGCGAGCAGGTCGACGTCGCTGTCCGGGCGGTCCTGGCCTCGGGCGACGCTGCCGAACACCCGCAGGTTCGAGACCCCGTGCGCGGCGGCCACCTCGACCAGTTCACGGCGGCGCTGCCGCACGATCCTGCCGACAGGACCCGTCAACACCCGTGTCGGATCCGGTGGCTTGCGGACCGAGACCGCCAAGTCCAAGCCCGCGGCCCGCACCAGGGCAGCCAACGTCGGCAGCGCGGGCTGGCGACGCCCCGACTCGTAGGCACTGATCACGCTCTGCCCCACCCCTGCACGGCGAGCCAACTCCACCTGCGTCAACCCCGAGCGTCGACGCGCCTCCCGCAACAGGGCGGCCGCCGATGCTGTCGACTCACCCATACCCTGACTATAGCGTTTTGTTAATATCCATCAAGACGAGTAGTCGCATGGCCCGGGGCTTGTTGGGCCAGGGCGGCCATCGACATGTCGAGGCGAGCCCAGTCTCAGTTGTGGTCTCATTCGTGCCCGTTCGCGACCGTCCAGAAACGTCCGGCTCGGGGCAAACGTGCAGGTGGGGACAGGTGCGGATCGTGCTGGACGCTGTGGTGCAGGTCGCGGAAGCGGGCGTAGTGGCGTCCGGGCGCGGTTGTCTGGGTCCGTCGAGCGCGTCCGGTCGTCGAAGACAATGTGTCTATGTCCGATCGTGGAAGTTCTGGTCGCGACAACCGGCGGGCTGGCCGCAAGGAGGAGGGGCCGCCCTCGGATGTCGAGCGCTCAGCTGCGCAGCGCCGAGCCGAGGGTGTGGGCGCGTTCGAGGCTGCAGTCTCGAGCATGATGACGGCGCGGCCGCGGCGGCCGTTGGTCTGCTGCGAGAGCCGCTGCCGGGCCTAGGTCACCGTTCCAGCCGGTGGTGGAGGGACTCGTGGCGCTCTGCGTTGGGCCAGGACCAGGCGCTGCCGGTCGTGCATCGGCTTGGGTCGATACGTGGGCTGCTGAGCCCCTCCACCTTGACGCTTAGGGCAGCCCGCGGCTCGGTTCACGGCAGCGAGTCTCGTCGCAGCAAGGGGCGACGCGGGTGAGAGGTGAGGCGAGCAAGGGGACGTGAGGGTGATACTTCCCAGTTGCCTTGATCGCGAGCAGACTGCAGGCATGGCGCGAACCTTGCAATGTCTGCTGGGGTGGCATCACTACGTGGAGCGTCGGAACGACGATGGCGACCCGTACACGGAGTGCAGCCGCTGCGGAAAGTACAACGTCACCCTGATGCGGGGGCACGGCGGGACCGGCGGTGAGATCCCTCCGTCCGTCTCCTGACGAGCCCGGACGGCGCCGCACGCGGCCACTGCTCAAACATCGTGCCCCATTGCTGTCGTCGGCGTCGTCGTCAGTCTCGTTCTGCTGGCGATCATGATCTCCGCGAGGGTGATCGACGGCGACTACTACGAGATGCTCGATCCGCTGGTCTCCTTCGCGTCGCGGTTCCTCGTGCTCTGCGCCGGCGTGGGAGCGCTGATCGGTACGAGACCGCGGCCCGCTCTTGGGCCGGAGCCGCGCCGCCATCGTGGGCGGCCCGGTCGGACGTCCTTGTCGTTGCCGGCGTCGTTGTCTTGGTGACCGTGTGGACCATGGCATGGGCCATGGGGTTCGTAGACGTGTCTCCGCTCGGCCTGGGATGACGAGGCGCGGCGAGGCCGATAGGTGAGTCTGGTCGGAAGCTGCCGGTGACACCGATCCGTCACAGGTCTCGTCTCATTCGCTGGGGTCGATGAACGTCCATCGATGTCCGTGCGGGGGTCGTGACCTGCGAGAGCGCAGTTCACGAACCTGCGTGGACACTGAGCCCTTCCGCGTAACGTCCAGTGGCGCTGCGTGACTGGATCGGTGATCATGTGGTTCGGTCGTGTTCGTGGTGGAGCAGGACCAGGGCTGCGGCGACGATGGTGCCCAGGCGCCAGGGGCAGCCGCGGTAGCGGCGCAGGACCTTGTAGGTGGTCTTGAGTAGGGCGTTGGCGCGTTCGCCGAGGCAGCGCAGGGCGCCGTGGACGGCGTTGTAGCTCTGCGGGTCGATGCTCAGTTCGGTGCCGGCGGTCTTCTTGAACGGGAGCTTGAAGGTGTCGGCCTCGCCTTCGTAGCCGAGGTCGGCCAGGGCTGGGCGGCCGTCGGTGACCCAGTCGGTGATGCGTTGGAGGAGAACGGGGTCGGCGCGGATGGCGGTGGTGTCGTGTTCACGGCCCGGGCGCACGTCGGAGGTCCACAGTGGCCAGCCGTCGGGGGCGGAGACGACCTGGATGTTGCCGCCGTGGGCCTTGTGCTTACCCGACCACCACATGTCCACCCCGGGAGTCGGGCCCGGGGTGTGGATCCGGTCGGTGTGGATCAGGGTGCCGTCCACGATGACGTGGCTGTGGCCGGCGGCCTTGGCGGCCAGCAACGCCCCATGCAAGCCCGGCTTCCGAGCGGCCAGCACCGCGATCGCCTCGTCACGGTAGTCATACGCGGTCGAGGAGCTGATCGCGTTGTCCATGGCCAGCGCCGACATCCGGGCATCGTCGAGGAACCAGCGCAGCGCCAGGACCGCCTGCCTGTACGTCGACAGGGACCGGGTACCGGTACGCGTGCCACGACGACGACGTTCGTCCGCCAGCAGCGCGGACAGGAACAGCACGCTGTCCTCGGATACGTTCAGGACAGCGGTGTATGAGACGCTCATGCTCGCGCGGGACCCCAATGCGGATGATCTTCGGAAGAGATCACTCTTTGTATTTGGGGTTCCGCGCTCTGTGCGGGACGCGGCCCGGCGTGTCGCCCGGCAACCACCACGACTACGAAGAGTCGCGAACCGTTACACGGAAAGGCTCACTAGACACGTGGGATCACCTGTCGGACCTGTAGGGCACCCTCTTGGCCCTCGAGTACTTCGTGGATGTAATCAGGGGTTCCAACCGGCCGGGTACCCATTGCAGGGGCTGCAATCCAGGTACGCACTACCCAGCCTGGCAGGTCTCCTTCGCTGGACCAACCGGAGTCTGCGTGCACAGCCGTTGACCACAACGGCAGATTCTCATCAACCCCGCTGCGGCGCATGTGCTCCTGGGCGAATTCGCAGGCGCCCTCGGCAGATAGCGACCATTTGGGCCTCACGCTGTGTACCGTCTGTGGATCAGATACGACTGATGGCCGCTGAGCAGCCACATCGGCCTCTTACGAGTCCTCCGCCCATTCCAGCGAATCATTTCGTTAGCACTGTCCCGTCGCGCATCGATACCAGACACCTGTCCAGGTCTGGCCGTTGAAGTCCTGGTAGAAGTGCGAGGACGGGTGCGCGACGTAGATGACAACCCGTCGTTTTCCCGCTGCCGGAACCTGCCAACTGAAGGTGTTGTCACCGCGGCCGTCCCCAGGCATCAACTGCCAGCCGCCTGACCCTGGCCAGGCGTGCCATATGGTCCGGTCTGGTGCGATGCCGAAGCACTCACCGCCGTTCCATGACGGATTCAGAATATCCGCACCGTTGTAGAGGAAGAGGCCGCCGTATCCATAGCAGGCCTTTGGGGCGGGACCTACGGATAAGTTCTCCGCCTGCAAGACCGTAATGAGATCGCTAAAATAAATCACGTTGGAGCAGACACCTGTTGCTGCCCCTTTGCATGGACGTACGTCGCTGGTTGAGGTGCCCCCGCCGTGGATGATTCCGCTAGCGAGGACGCAATTGCCGGCACACAGACTGAAGATTGGGCCCCCACTGTCGCCTCTCCCTCCGGCGGAGGTGTTGTCGGTTTCGTGAGCCTGCCAAACCGTCAGGTATTGTCCCTGGTCATATAAGTAAGCAACATCATCGACGTGAAGTCCGCACATCGCCCCTGAGTACGCGCCCGATGAGCAAAAATTGACGTTGACGTAGACGGGCTGGACGCCCCCCACAAGCTTGGAGTAGCCGCGAGTATTCCATGCGCCATCCCAGTTCTGGCTAGCGGCCCCGTAGGTACCGGGCTGAATGAGTGCTACATCGGTCCCATAGGTCGCGAGGGAGAAGGATGCGGTTACGATCGGGCCAATCTTGACTAGTGCTGGATCGGAAGCCGTAACTCCACTTGTCAAGTAGTTCGCGCAGTGCGCTGCAGTTAAGATGTGGGAGCCGTTCCCCTTCGTGGCGCCAATGTCATAGGC
The DNA here is from genome assembly GCA_963738495.1 of uncultured Actinomycetota bacterium. Classification (GTDB taxonomy): domain Bacteria; phylum Actinomycetota; class Actinomycetes; order Actinomycetales; family Kineosporiaceae; genus CAVTWW01. The sequence continues at coordinate 1,811 of CAVTWW010000036.1, read as the reverse complement.
GGCGAAACCCGTAGTGCACGAACTCTTGGCGTCAAATGCAGCGCCACCCAGCCACGGTGCCCGGTCTTGGAACCGGCCGAAGGGAGAGTATGGAGGCGCAGCCCAATCTGAGACCAGGGCGCCGGTAGCCGAAAGCCTGATTTGCGGCGTCCCAGGATCTGCCACGAGCGACGAGTATGCGTCGGAGATCGCCGTGGCAATCCCTTGCCTGGTCGATGCCATGCGAACCGCCACAGCACTACTAGCATTTCTCGCATCGTCGTCGCTGCGGAAATGTACAGTAAATCCAGTACCCGCGGGGTCCTCCGTGACAACGGATACATGGGTGGTTTCCGCGAATGCCAGGATATGCTTCCTCGTTCCGTCGAGAACGGAGCGGCTGTAGGGGGCGGCCACCAGCGAAACGCCGATCCCTGCCCTATGGGCATCCTTTACGATCTGGTCTGCGACCTGGGGTTGTGGGCCGTTCCAATAGATGGTTACGCTATTCGTGGGCGTGTCCACCGCTGCGGAGATGTATCCGGAACTTGGACCCAGGGAACGAAACTTATCGGCCACCTGCGTCAGTGGGACCTGAGCCCGCATCTGCGCAAGATTGGCAGCAGAGACCCCTTGGAGCTGCCCATTTTCGGCGCTCCCTGAAGGCGCGGGGACCGGCGTGTTTGCACCTGGCGGCGACACGCTGGGTGAAGGGTTTGCCTTGGCGGGCGAAGTTACGGCCGTCAACGCGAGCCAAACACCCATGAGTACTGCACCAGATACAGTCCCGGCGGTTCGGCGAGAGTCTAAGCTCGACATGGCACTCCCCAGTGTCCGACCTCGATGAACACCCGTCAGCGCGATCTAGGCATCTCCCACATTGTGACAAGCCGCCTGCGCCATAGGAAGTCCATCCCCCTTATGATCAAGGATAGCTGCCCACCCATTGGACCGTCGATGGGATAGTTGCGCAACTTTGGGTATGTATTTCGTCACCAGACGTTGCGATGAGCCCGCGGGCCCTGAGCCCGGCAACTTGCGTGGGCATGACTGTGCGGCCACCCGAATTTCGGTCTATCCGGCCCCCCGGACTGACGTTCCGCACTTCTCGTGACCGGTTTCGCCCCCCGCGTCGGTTGGCCCGTCAGTTGGGTTTCGGCGTGGTGTAGACGGTTGCTGGGACGTGGAGGAGGTCGAGGACCTTGTGCTGGAGCGGGGCCAGTTCGGGTTCGAAGGTCTGTACGATCTCGTCGAAGGGCACGGCGCCGGAGCATCTCGGAGACCGCTGCCTCGGCGAGGGCTGGTGGGTAGCTCAAGGTGCTGTGGCTCGGCAGAAGAAGCTCACGGGTGGTTCCGTCGGTGAGCCCGATCTCCAGTCCGGTGTGGTGGGCCAGACCGATCGGGACCTGTCGCACCCGAACTTCGCGGATACTCGGCCACGGCCAGAGGCGGACGACGCTGCCTGAACGCTCGACCAGGCTTACCCCGTCGCTGGTCATGATCAGTGCCCGCCGCGCTCCTTGGTTGAGAGGGTCCACGCAGGCGGCCACCCACCCACCTGGGCCTACCAGGCGCCGCAGTGAGTCGATCTTGTGGTGGTACAGGGAGATGGCCCCCGTCGAGACCAGCGCCGCGACCCCGACATCGACCCCGATCAACCCCAGGGGGTCCACCCAGTTATGGCCGCGGACCCCAGGGATGAAAGCGATGATGCGCACGACGACGCCTGCTCGGGACAGCTCGGCGAGCTGTCGGCGGCACGAGCGGTGGTTTCACTCGCCCATTCTTGAGACGCCCAGCGGGTCCAGTCGGCACTCGGCCACGGCTCGATA
>CAVTWW010000035.1:0-9390 GCA_963738495.1 uncultured Actinomycetota bacterium | reverse complement strand
GGTTGCCTCACGCGGTGCTGATCGGGGCACGAGGAACCGGCACGATCTTCAACAAAGCCGACCTGAGCGGAAAGCTCTGATGCCGAAGGTCTCGCTCCAGCGCGCACAATTCAATGACGCGAATCTGGAATCGGCCAATCTGGTTGCAGCCGATCTGAGAGGCTCCAGTTTCAGCCATGCCACACTTACGCTGGCCAATCTCCAAGAAGCAAACTTACAAGGTGCCAACTTATCCGGAGCCGATCTTACCGGCGCGCAACTCGGCGCAGCAGATCCGGCGAGACCGTCACCAGTGCCACTGCCGCCCTGGCCAAGGCTTCGGTCACGGCTGAGATCGTCGAGCCGGCCAAGGGCCCCAAGATCAGCATCATGAAGTTCAAGAACAAGACCGGCTACCGCAAGCGTCAGGGTCACCGTCAGCAGCTGACCCGCATCAAGGTCACCGGCATCTCGCTCTGAACCGCCGGCACACGCCCGGACTCGATCCGACAGCTGACACGAAAGCAGGACGCAGCGATGGCACACAAGAAGGGCGCCAGCTCCTCGCGGAACGGGCGCGACTCCAACTGCCCAGCGTCTGGGCGTCAAGCGCTTCGGCGGCCAGGTCGTCAACGCCGGCGAGATCATCGTCCGCCAGCGCGGCACCCACTTCCACCCGGGCGAAACGTCGGCCGTGGCGGCGACGACACCCTGTTCGCCCTGGCGCAGGGCGCGTCGAGTTCGGCACCAGGCGTGGCCGTCGGGTCATCAACATCGTGCCGAGCCCGGCCGGCGGTAGGCTCGGGCCACCGATGACCCGATCCGACGAGAGGGCGAGCCGGGTGCCGGCCCGCCCTCTGTCAGCGTTTCTCGCTCCACGAGACAGAAAGGCAGTCGTCGATGCCCAGGTTCGTCGACCGCGTCGTCGCTGCACGTCGCCGGCGGCGACGGCGGCCACGGCTGCGCCTCGGTCCATCGGGAGAAGTTCAAGCCGCTCGGCGGCCCGGACGGCGGCAACGGCGGCGACGGCGGCGACGTCGTCCTGGTCGTCGACCCGCAGGTCACCACGCTGCTCGACTTCCACCGCCGCCCGCACCGCAGGCGCCGCATCGGCAAGCCCGGCCAGGGCGACCACCGCAACGGCGCCACCGGCGACGACCTGGTGCTGCCGGTGCCCGACGGCACCGTCGTGCAAGACCCCGGACGGCGACGTGCTCGCCGACCTGGTCGGCGCCGGCACCCAGTTCGTGGTCGCCGCCGGCGGCAAGGGCGGCCTCGGCAACGCGGCGCTGGCCTCGCCCCGGCGCAAGGCCCCCGGCTTCGCGCTGCTGGGCGAGCAGGGCGAGGCCGGCGACGTCGTGCTCGAGCTCAAGACGGTCGCCGACGTGGCCTGGTCGGCTTCCCGAGCGCCGGCAAGTCCAGCCTGGTCGCCGCGATGTCGGCGGCCCGGCCGAAGATCGCCGACTACCCGTTCACCACGCTGGTGCCGAACCTGGGCGTCGTGCAGGCCGGGGACGTGCGTTACACCGTCGCCGACGTGCCCGGCCTGATCCCGGGCGCCAGCCGAGGGCACGGGCCTCGGCCTGGAGTTCCTGCGGCACGTCGAGCGCTGCGCCGCGCTGGTGCACGTGATCGACTGCGCCACCCTCGAGCCCGGCCGCGACCCGGTCACCGACCTCGACGTGATCGAGGCCGAGCTGGCCGCCTACCCGGTCGACCCGGCACCGTGCCGTTGGCCGAGCGGCCGCGGATCGTGGTGCTGAACAAGGTCGACGTGCCCGAGGCCCGCGAGCTGGCCGAGCTCGTGCGGCCCGACCTGGAGGCCCGCGGCCTGCAGGTGTTCGAGGTCTCCTCCGCCAGCCACGAGGGGCTGCGGGAGCTGTCGTTCGCGATGGCCGGCGCTGGTGGCCGCAGGCCCGCGCCGCGCGGGCCGTCGACGGTGCCGACCCGGATCGTGCTCCGCCCAAGCGCGGTCGACGAGCCCGACTTCGAGGTCACCGTCGAGGCGACCGCGGACGGCGTGCGCTACCGGGTCCGCGGCGACAAGCCGCGAGCGCTGGGTGCGCACAGACCGACTTCAGCAACGACGAGGCGGTCGGCTACCTGGCCGACCGGCTCGCCCGGCTCGGCGTCGAGGACGCGCTGGTCGAGGCCGGCGCGGTGGCCGGCGCCGAGGTGCTGATCGGCGCCGAGGACGACGCCGTCGTCTTCGACTGGGAGCCCACGCAGATCGCCGGTCCGGGCGGTCATCGCGGCAGCCCCGCGCGGCGGCGACGTCCGGCTCGAGGACCGGCTGCGAGCCACCCGCGGCGAGAAGCGCGACGAGTACCAGGCCCGCCAGGACGCCCGGAGACGCCCGTGCAGCAGCTCGACGCCGAGCGCCGGGCCGGGACTGGGTCGACCCCGAGACCGGCTCGCCGGACCGCAGCGCCACCGGCGGCGACGTCGCGACCGTCGTCGGGTGCACCAGCGATGCGACAGGGTGACCTGGCGCGCTGCCGCCGCGGGTCGTGGTCAAGGTCGGGTCGTCCTCGCTGACCACCCGCGAGGGCGGGATCGACCCGGCCGGCTCGACGCCCTGGTCGAGGCGCTGGCCGCCCGCCGGCGGCCGGCGGTGAGGTCGTGCTGGTCTCCTCGGGCGCCATCGCCGCCGGGCTGGCCCGCTGGGGCTGAGCCGCCGCCCGCGCGACCTGGCCACCCAGCAGGCCGCGGCCAGCGTCGGCCAGGGGCTGCTGATGGCCCGCTACACCCATGCCTTCGCCGGCACGGGCTGACGGTCGGGCAGGTGCTGCTGACCGCCGACGACATGGTCCGGCGCAGCCACTACGCCAACGCCCGGCGCACCCTCGTACAAGCTGCTCGGGCTCGGCGTGGTGCCGGTGGTGAACGAGAACGACACGGTGGCCACCCACGAGATCCGGTTCGGCGACAACGACCGGCTGGCCGCCCTGGTGGCGCACCTGGTGCACGCCGACGCCCTGGTGCTGCTCTCCGACGTCGACGCCCTCTACGACGGGCCGCCGTCGCGGCCCGGGTCCCGGGTGCCGCTGGTGCGCGGCCAGAGGACCTCGCCGGGCTCCATCGGCAGGGCCGGCAGCGGCCGGGGTCGGCCCCGGCGGCATGGTCACCAAGGTCGACGCGGCCGCGGATCGCCACCACCGCCGGGATCCCGACCCTGCTCACGGCCGCCCCGCTGGCCGAGGCGGCTGGCCGGGCAGGAGGTCGGCACCTGGTTCGAGCCCGACCGGCGACCGCAAGGCCAGCCGGCTGCTCTGGCTGGCCCACGCCGCCCGGTCGCGGCGGCCGGCTGGTGCTGGACGACGGTGCGGTCGCGGCCGTCGTCGGAGCGCCGGATGTCGCTGCTGCCGGCCGGGGTGACTGCGGGTCGAGGGCCGGTTCAGCGCCGGCGACCCGGTCGACCTGGTCGACGGCGGCGGCCGGGTGCTGGCCCGCGGGCTGGTGAACTTCGACGCCGCCGAGCTGCCCGACGCTGCTCGGGCGCTCCACCCGGGACCTGGCCGCCACCCTGGGCGCCGCCTACGAGCGCGAGGTCGTGCACCGCGACGACCTCGTCGTCCTGCCCGGCTGAGGCGGCCCGGCACGTGCCCGTCTGAGTGTCCCGTCCGAGCGTGCCGGGCTGGGCGCGATCGGCAAGTGGCCCCGCCGGCCCCGGCCACCTGATGGACTGACGCATATGAGTACCGGCCCGGGAAGCGACTCCCAGTCCAACCTGACGCCGCTGCGGGGGATCAACCTCGGCACGCCGTCCAAGCGGCAGCGTCAGCCACCGGTCGAGCCTGCGCTGTGGTTCGTGACCGTCAACGTCAGCGGCGAGCGCATGTCGGCCGAGTCGGTCCGGGAGGGGCTCGAGCGGCTCAGCGAGGAGCAGCCGTTCCTGGTCTCGGCCGCCTACGCCAGCAGCCGGGCCGAGATCCGGTACTGGGACGAGTCGATGGACGTCGAGGGCGCCGTGGCCCAGGCGCTGCGGATGTGGGCCGACCATGTCACCTCGGCCCGGCTGCCCGCCTGGCGGGTGGTGGGCCTGGAGGTGATCGACCGGGCCACGGCCCGCCGCCGGTGGGACAACCAGTCCCGGGTCGTGGTCAGCGAGCTCGGTGAGATCCGCCCCATGGAGGGCGGCGAGTCCTGAGCCCGACCGGCGATCATGGCGACCGGCAGAGGTGCTCGCCCCGCGTGGGCAGGCCCCCGAGGTGCGTAGGCTGGACCCCATGAGCACGGAGGCGGTCCTCGACACCTGCCGGGCCGCCCGCGTGGCGGCCCGCACCCTGGCCACCGCGTCCCGGGCCGTCAAGGACGTGCGGTGCTGGCGATCGCCGACGCCCTCGAGGCGGCGACCGGCGCGATCGTGGCGGCCAACGAGCGCGACCTGCAGCAGGGCGTCGCCGACGGCCTGAACGAGGGCCTGCTCGACCGGCTGCGGCTGGACCCGGCCCGGGTGGCGGCGATCGCGGCCGCGGTGCGCGACGTCGCGGTGCTGCCCGACCCGGTCGGTGAGGTGGTGCGTGGCTCGACCCTGCCGAACGGGCTGCGGCTGCGGCAGCTGCGGGTGCCCATGGGGGTCGTGGCCATGGTCTACGAGGCCCGCCCCAACGTGACCGTGGACGCCGCGGTGCTGGCGCTCAAGAGCGGCAACGCCGCCGTCCTGCGCGGTGGCTCGGCCGCCCTGAACAGCAACCTGCTGCTGGTGCAGGTGATGCGCGAGGCGCTGGTCTCGGCGGGGCTGCCGGCCGACGCGATCAGCTCGGTCGACGAGCACGGCCGGGACGGCGTCGCCACCCTGATGACCGCGCGCGGCCTGGTCGACCTGCTGATCCCGCGCGGGGGCGCCGGCCTGATCCAGACCGTCGTGCAGAACGCGACCGTGCCGGTGATCGAGACCGGCACCGGCAACTGCCACGTGTACGTCGACGCCTCGGCCGACCTCGAGCAGGCGCTCGCGATCACCATGAACTCCAAGACCCGGCGCACCAGTGTCTGCAACGCGGCCGAGACCCTGCTGGTGCATGCCGACGTCGCGGCGGCCTTCCTGCCGAAGGTGCTGGCCGAGCTGGCCGGCGCCGGGGTGCGGCTGCACGCCGACGCCGGACGCCGCCGGCCTGGCCGAGGCGGCCGGGGTCGCGGTGACGGCCGCGACCGAGGACGACTGGGCCGCGCGAGTACCTCGACCTCGACCTGGCCGTGGCCGTCGTGCCCACCCTGGACGCCGCGATCGAGCACATCAGTCGCTGGTCCTCGGGTCACACCGAGGCGATCGTCACCACCGACCTGCGGGCGGCCGACCGGTTCACCGCCGAGGTCGACTCGGCCGTCGTGGCCGTCAACGCCTCGACGGCGTTCACCGACGGCGCGCAGTTCGGCCTGGGTGCAGAGATAGGAATCTCGACGCAGAAGCTGCATGCTCGGGGACCGATGGGACTGACCGAGCTGACCTCGACCAAGTGGATCGTGGTCGGCGACGGCCACGTCCGCGCCTGAGACTCGGGGAGTGAGCACATGGAAGGCACCGAGGTCCGCAAGCTGGCGGCCGTCGAGGACCGGCACTGGTGGTACAAGGAGCGGCGTTCGCTGCTTGGCGCGCGCCGTGGCCGGCATGCGCGCCGGTGACGCCCTGGACGTCGGCGCCGCCGGGGGCGGCAACACCCGGGTGCTGACCGGCCTCGGCTGGCGGGCGGCGGCGCTGGAGTACGGCGCGGAGGGCGCCGAGGTGGCCGCCGAGCGAGGGCCTGACGTGCTGCGGGCCGACGCGACGGCGCTGCCGGTCGCGGCGGGCAGCTTCGACCTGGTGGTGGCCTTCGACGTGCTCGAGCACATCGAGGACCACAAGGCGGCCGTGACCAGCATCTTCGAGGCGTTGCGCCCCGGCGGCCACTTCCTGGTGGCGGTGCCGGTCGACCCTCGGCTGTGGTCCTCCCACGACGTCGCGGTCGGCCACGTGCGGCGCTACACCCGCTCCGAGCTGCTGACGCTGCTCGAGGACGCCGGGTTCGTGGTCGAGTGGTCGCGCAGCTGGATGGTGCTGCTGCGACCGGCGGTCGCGTTGCGGCGGCGGGCCAGCAGCGGCAGCGACCTCGACGACCCGCCGGGCTGGATGAACGCGGCCCTCGGGGCGGTCGTGGCCCTGGAGCGGGTGCTACCGGTGGGCAGGCTGCCCGGGGTGTCGATCCTGGTCCGGGCCCGCCGTTACTGAACCGTGTTGCTACCGAACCCTGTTGCTACCGAGCCCTGTTGCTACCGAACCCTGGCGCTACCGAACCCTGGCGCTACTGGGGGGTCTGGTCCGAAAGGTCGGTCGTGCCGGTGCGGTCGTCGTCCGCGCTGTCGTGGGCGACCCAGTAGGAGGGGCGGCCCTGCATCTGGGTGTAGAGCCGGCCGACGTACTCGCCGAGCAGGCCCAGGCAGAGCAGCTGGACGGCGCCGACGCCGGCGACCGCGACCACCGTCGAGGCCCACCCGGGCACGGTGCGCCCGGTCAGGTAGGCCGCGACGGCGTAGGCGAACAGCAGCCCGGTGAGCAGGGCGCCGCCCAGGCCGAACCAGGTGGCCACCCGCAGCGGCGCCAGCGAGAACCCGGTCAGGCTGTCGACGGTGAGTCGGATCATGCGGGCCAGGGGGTACTTGGTCTGACCGGCGGCCCGCTGCGCGCGGCGGTAGCCGACCTCGACGCTGGGGAAGCCGAGCGCGGGCACCACCAGGCGCAGCACCCGGTTGTGCTCGGGCAGGCTGTTGACGGCGTCCACCGTGGCCCGGCTCATCAGGCGGAAGTCGCCGGCGTCGGCCGCGACGTGCGGGCCGACCAGCATGCGCATCAGGCCGTAGTAGGCCCTGGCGGTCAGCCGCTTGAAGAACGAGTCGGTGGTGCGGTCGGTGCGCACCCCGTAGACGACGTCCACCCCGCCGTCCAGCGCGGCCTGCATCATCGCGACCAGGGTCTCGGGCGGGTCCTGCAGGTCGGCGTCGACGGTGGCCACCCAGGCGCCCCGGGCTCGCGCCAGGCCGGCCGACAGCGCCGCCTGGTGTCCCGCGTTGGTGCGCAGCCGCACCACCCGCAGTTGCGGCCAGCTGCGGCGTTCCTTGACCAGCAGCACCGGGGTGGCGTCGCGGCTGCCGTCGTCCACCGCCAGCACCTCGTAGTCGGCCACCGTGCCCGCGGCGACCAGGCCGTCGAGCACGGGACGCAGCCGGTCGGCGAACAGCGGCAGCACTGCTTCCTCGTCGTACATGGGCACGACGACTGACAGCTCCACCGGGCGGTGCGGGGCACTCACGGGACAACTCCAGGGGTGAAGGCGTGGCCGGCGTCGTACCAGCGGCGGCGTCGTGCCAGACTACCGATGCCTCGACTGACAGGAGTTCTGCCGTGCTGACGTTTCTCGCCGAGGGTGAGACCAAGGTTGCGCTGCCCATGTCCCCGGCGGCCTTCGGGATCACCGCGATCGTGGTCTTCGCGGTGCTGCTCGCGGTCGCCTTCGCCTTCCGGGGGGTGGCGCACCGCCACGCCCCGATCGTGCACCACGACGAGCACTGACCTCGTCACCGGCATGCCGGGGTTGAGCCGGCCGGTGGCACGCATCGGGGTGATGGGTGGCACCTTCGACCCCGTGCACCACGGGCACCTGGTGGCCGCCAGCGAGGTGGCCGCCACGTACGAGCTCGACGAGGTCGTGTTCGTGCCCACCGGGCGGCCGTGGCAGAAGAGCGACCGGGTGGTGACGCCGGCCGAGCACCGCTACCTGATGACGGTGGTCGCCACGGCGTCCAACCCGCGGTTCATGGTGAGCCGGGTCGACATCGACCGCGAGGGGCCCACCTACACGATCGACACGTTGCGCGACCTGGCGGCGCAGCGGCCGGACGCCGAGCTGTACTTCATCACCGGTGCCGACGCCCTGGCGCAGATCCTGTCGTGGAAGGACGTCGACGAGCTGTTCGCGCTGGCCCACTTCGTGGGCGTGACCCGGCCGGGGCACGAGCTGGACGACGCGGGGCTGCCCGCCGAGCGGGTGAGCCTGATGGAGGTTCCGGCCATGGCGATCAGCTCGACCGACTGCCGGGTGCGGGTCGGGAAGGGGCAGCCGGTCTGGTACCTGGTGCCGGACGGTGTCGTGCAGTACATCGCCAAACATGGTCTTTATCGCGGGGAAGGAACACCGACGTGACAGCCTCACCCAGAGCCGTCGAACTGGCTCTGGAGGCCGCTCGGGCGGCTTCGGAGAAACTGGCGACCGACCTGGTCGCCCTCGACGTCAGCGACCAGCTGGTCATCACCGACGTGTTCGTGGTCTGCTCCGCGGCCAACGACCGTCAGGTCAAGGCCGTGGTCGACGCCATCGAGGAGGCCCTGCTGCTGCTGGGCACCAAGCCGATCCGGCGCGAGGGGGAGCGGGACGGGCGCTGGGTGCTGCTCGACTTCGGCGAGATCGTCGTGCACGTGCAGCACGCCGACGAGCGCATGTACTACGGGCTCGAGCGGCTCTGGAAGGACTGTCCGCCGATCGCGCTGCCCTCGGCCGCACGCCGGGCATGACGGCCGACCGGCTGCTGCTGCTGCGCCACGGCCGGACGGCGTCCAACGTCGAGCAGCGCTTCCAGGGGCAGATCGACGTGCCCCTGGACGACGTCGGCCTGGTGCAGGCGGAGCGCGTCGCCGTGGCCCTGCAGGACTGGCTGAGCCACGAGGGTTCGGGTGGGCTACGGATCGTCAGCTCCGACCTGCAGCGGACGCTGCAGACGGCCACGCCGCTGGCCGAGCGGTTGGGCCTGCCGGTCGAGCTGGACGCCGGCCTGCGGGAGCGCTCGGCGGGCCGGTGGGAGGGGTTGCTGCGGCCCGAGGCCCGCGCACTCGACCCCGAGCTCTTCGAGGCCTGGACGTCGGGCCAGGACGTGGCGGTGGGTGGGGGAGAGACGCTGAGCGAGGCGGGCCGGCGGGCCGGGGCGGCGCTCGCCGTCCAGCTCGGCCGCATGGACGGCGGCCTGCTGGTCGCCGTCGGTCATGGCGCCTCAGGGCGCGGGGGGCTGGCGCGGCTGCTGGGGCTGCCGGGGCCGAGCGGGGGGCTCGACCTGCTTGCCAACTGTCACTGGGCGGTGCTGCGCCGGCGCGGCGACGAGTGGCTGCTGGTGTCCTACAACGTGGGTGCGGTCGCAGCGGACGTGACCGGCTGACCCGGACCCCGGACTGTCGCCCGGGCGTGCGGTCGCCCGGTCCTGCGGTCGCCCGGTCGTGCGGTCGCCCGGTTGTGCGGTCGGCCGGCGGTGCTCGGGTCGACGGCGACACCCCAGGGCGCCGATTGGAAGCCCGGCCCGCTCGCACGCTATGCTCACCGAGCCTTCAACGCAGCCCTACGCGGCTTCTCGAAGGTGGAACGGGGCTGTAGCGCAGTTGGTAGCGCACCT
>CAVTWW010000034.1:0-314146 GCA_963738495.1 uncultured Actinomycetota bacterium | reverse complement strand
AGCGATCCCCTGCGGGCCGCCCGGTTGCATCGCCACCGCGCCGAACTCGACGTCGTGTCCCGCCATGGCCTGCCGGACCACCTCATAGGCCCCCTTGCTGACCCCGCCCGTGGTGACGATGAGGTCCACCGCCGGGGCGTGCCGGCGCAGCAGGCCGGCAAGCTCGTCCGGCCGGTCCGTGGAAATGCCTGTCCGTGTGACCTGCAGTCCGGCCTGGCGCATGGAGGCCTCGAGCAGCGTGCCGTTGGAGTCGAAAATCTTGCCCGGTCCCAGCGGGTTGCCCGGTTCCACGACTTCGTCGCCGGTGGTGACCAGCAGGACCCGCAGGCGGGGGCGGACCGGCACCTCCGTGAAGCCCAGTGCCGCCAGGAGCCCCAGCTGCCCGGGGCCGAGGAACGTCCCCGCGCCAAGGGCGAGCTCGCCGGAGCGGATGTCGCTGCCGGTTTCGCGCACGAACGTCCCGGCAGCCGTGGCCGGCAGGCGCACCGTGGCGGGCTCCCCGGGCAGCGGGAACGAATCGGGCACCGCGTGTTCAATGGGGACGACGGCGTCGGCCCCCGCCGGCATCATCGCACCGGTCATGATCGGGGCGGCCGTGCCGGCGGCCAGTTCCGCCGGTGCGGCGCCGGCCGGGACGGGCGCGACGACGCGCAGTTCCGTGCCGCCGTCGGGGACGTCGGCGCTACGGACCGCGAAGCCGTCCATCTGCGAATTGGCAAAGGGGGGAAGATCCAGCGGCGCCAGGATGTCGGCGGCCAGCCCCCGGCCCAACGCCTCGAGCAGCGGGAGCGTTCCACCCGCGCCCCGGTGCGGAGCGGGGCCAACAGGGCACGCACCTTGTCCCGGTGCGCTGCCACGCTGACGTGCCTTGTCTCGGTGCGGTGCATGCTTTTCCTGACCTTTGCTCGGCTCGCTAGGACTTCACGTCCACTCTAACCGTGTGGTACCCGGTGGCCCCGCTGGGCGCGACGGGGGCTGACTCCTCCACTTGGGGCGCGCCGTCCAGCGCCGTGGCGCGGACCTGGACCTCGTAGCGTCCCGGCGTCAGCGCAAGCGGCAGCTTCCACTGGTACCACGTGTCCTTGGAGATGCCCGGGGCCAGCTCGGCCTCCTGCCAGTCGCCGCGTTGACCCGCAGCTCCACCTTGCCGATGCCCGTGTGCTGGTCCCACGCCACGCCGCCGAACACCACCGTCCCGGCCGTCACGTTCGCCCCGTCCTGCGGCACGTCGATGCGGGACGAGGTCTTGATGGGCCCGCGCTCGCTCCAGCCGCGGGGCGTCCAGTAGGCGACGTCGTCCGCGTAGCGGGTCACCTTCAACTCGGTGACCCACTTGGTGGCCGAGACGTAGCCGTACAGGCCCGGGACGATCAGCCGGACCGGGAAGCCGTGCTCCAGCGGGAGCGGTTCGCCGTTCATTCCGACGGCCAGCAGTGCGTCGCGGCCGTCGGTGAGCGCCTCCAGCGGCGTCCCGGCCGTCCAGCCGTCCTCGCTGCGGGACAGCACCATGTCCGCTTCGGGCTTGGGTCCGGCCATGGCGAGCAGTTCGCGGACCGGCCAGCCGAGCCACCTGGCGTTGCCGATCAGGTCGCCGCCCACCTCGTTGGAGACGCAGGCGATGGTCACGTGGCGTTCCGTCAGGGGCTTGGCCAGGAGGGTGGCGAAGTCGATTTCGACCTCGCGCTCCACCAGGCCCGTGACCTTCAGGGTCCACGTGTCCGGGGCCACCAGCGGGACGCGCAAGGCGGTGTCGATCCGGTAGAAATCCTTGTTCGGCGTCACGAGCGGGCCCAGGCCGTCCAGGTGGATCTCCGCCCCCGCGGGGATGGGTGGCGCCGGTGAGGCGGCCGCCGGGAGGGCCAGTTTGCTGCGCACGTCACTGACGACGGCGGCCGCTCCCCTAAGCGTGGACGCGAGCACCCCGGCGATGGCGGCAACCGCGGTGGTCCCGCCCAGCGCCAGCAGGAAGCGGCGGCGGGCGGGCCCGGTTCCGCCGGCCGGTGGTTCTGTGGCCTCGTCCGTAGCGGGCAGCCACGCCTCGAGTTTTCGGATGAGCCAGCGCAGCAGGGCGATCCCCACGAGTGCCACGAGTACCGGGACGGGGATGGCGTTCGCGGTCAGGTCGGCCCGGCTCAGGACGGCCACGAGGCCCACCGCGCCGAACACCGCGATGATGGTGACCCCGGCGAACCGGCGCCGCACTTCCAGGACCCCGGACAAGGCGGCGAGCGCGGCGATGACCAGTGACATGCCGCCCAGGAGTGCCACCTTGTCCGCGGTACCAAAGACGGCGATGACCCACTCCTTGACGCCCGGCGGGACGGCATCGATCACAGCCCCGCCCACGGCCGTCACGGGAGACACTGTGGGGCTCACCAGGCTGGCGGTGAGTTCGCCGAGGACCACTGCGGTCCCGACCGCCACCAGCCCGGCCCCGGCGGCCCATAGCTCCCGTCCCCGCCGTTGCCTGGCCTCCGTGGCCGCCGGCGGCTGGGCTCCCGGATGCCGGGGCCGTCCCTGCTGCACCTGCGTTCCCCCTCGAGGCTGATCCTTGCCGAGTTCCTTGTCCATGTCGTTTCCCTGCCCGTCGGAGCCCGCGCCCCGGTTCACTGTTGGTGTCCTGCCTGAAGTTGGTGGTCCGCGGCTTCCCCTGGAGCCGGGGCCGGCGTTCCGTCGCTGGAATCTCCGTCCGGGGACTCCGGCCCGGAGTGCCCGCGGGCAGAGGCCTCCTGGCCGGGAAGCAACAGGGAGAAACGGCACCCGCCGTCGACGTTCTCCACGGTGACGGCGCCCTCATGGGCCTTGACGATTCCGGCGACGATGCTCAGGCCAAGGCCCGCCCCGCTGTAGCGCGGGGTGCCCCCCGCCGCGTCCGGACCGGGACTCCCGGCGTCGTCCGCTCCGGGCTGGCGGCCGGCCGCCCGCCGGGCCGGGTCCTTTTGCCAGCCGGTCTCGAACAGATGCGGCAGGTCCTCTTCGGGGATGCCGCCGCAGCCGTCCGTGACCGCGACGACCGCCCGGTCGCCTTCGCGGCCGACTTCCACGGTGACCCGGGAGCCGGGCGGGCTGTGGACAATGGCGTTGAGGACGACGTTCCGGATGGCGCGCCCCATCGACGGGCCGTCGGCGAGGGCCATGCACTCCCTCCGGCCGCCGCCGTCGAGCGTGACGCCGTGGCGCTGCGCCACGGCGGCGAGGTCGGCGATGGCGTCGCTGGCGAGGTCGTACAGATCCAACGGCTCGGCCTTGAGCCGGAGGGTTCCGGCGTGGATCTTCGACAGTTCCAGGAGGTCGTTGACCATGCCCGCCATGAGGTCGGTCTGGGCGATGATTTTCCGGTAATAGCCGGGAACGTCCGCCGCCATGCCGTCTTCCAGGGCCTCGGTCATGGCCCGCATGCTCGCCAGCGGTGTGCGGAGGTCGTGGGAGATCCAGCTGACGAGTTCGCGGCGTGCGCTTTCGACGGCGGCTTCACGCTGGCGGGATGCCTCCAGCATCTTGCTGCTGGATTCCAGTTCGGCGGCGAGGGCGGCAAGTTCGTGGCTCATCACCGGGGACTGGATCCCCGGGCTCTCGCCGCGGCCGATGCTCCGGGCGGCGTCGACCAGCGCCTTCGCGTTCCGCGACACCCTCGATCCCAGGATCAGGGCGATGGCAACAGCCACCGCCGAAGCCACCGCCAGGACGTACCACATGACCTCGAGGTCCCGGGCAGAGATAAACATGGCGTGGAAGGCGCTGACCATTCCGGCGGTCAGGACCGCCAGGGCGGCGAGCACCACCACGCAGATCTGGGCCGTGAAGGAGGCCCTGCGCAGCGGCCTCAACACGAGCAGGGATGCGGCTCCAATCAGGGCGCCCCAGGCCACGGCCCAGCCGATGATGGTCAGGAGTTCAGAGGTCTGCACCGGCGGGCTCTTCCTCGTCACTGGGGTCCAGCCGGTAGCCCACGCCCCAGACGGTCTTCAGGATGGCGGGGCGGGTGGGGTCGTCCTCGATCTTCTCCCGCAGCCTCCGCACGTGGACCGTCACCGTGGAGAGGTCGCCGTAGTCCCAGCCCCAGACGGCCTTCATGAGTTCCTCGCGGCTGAAGACCTGGCGGGGACGGCGCAGCATGAAGGCCAGCAGGTCGAACTCCCTGGCCGTCAGCGCCAGGGGTCGGCCGTGCCGGGAGACCGTGCGTGCGGCCGGGCTGAGGTCGAAGCCGCCCACCTCGACGGAGGGCTCCGGGCTGAATTCGGGGATGCTCCGGCGCAGGACCGAGCGGACCCGCAGGACCAGTTCACGGGGCGAGAAGGGTTTGGTGACGTAGTCGTCCGCGCCGGCTTCCAGTCCCAGGATCCGGTCGTCTTCCGTGCCGAGGGCCGTGAGCATGATGACCGGGACACTGTGTGCCGCCCGGAGCCGGCGGCACACTTCCACGCCGTCGAGGCCCGGCAGCATCCGGTCCAGCAGGACCAGGTCCGGGCGCTGTTCGCCCGCCAGGCGCAGGGCCGTGAACCCGTCGGCGGCGAGGACCACCTGGAATCCCGCCTGGACGAGATAGTCGCGGACCACTTCGGCGATGGTCGGCTCATCTTCGACAACGAGGATGCGCCGATACTCCGTTGCGTCGGGGGCCGGCTGGGTCGTGTTCACGCTTCCAGCATAGGTTCGCGGTCCGTCCGCGGGCAGTCATCGGCGGCCCTGCAGGAGATCGTTCCCGAAGACGTAATATCCCTGCCGCCATGCGGCTGTGAAGTCTGCTGCGAGGTGGCGTAGCCTGACTCTATGACAGTTCAACTGGGTATGCCCCAGCCCCGCGAGGCAGGCAGTCCAGGAGCGGGCCTGTCTCCTTCCGCCGCACAGTCCGGTTCGGCCGCACTGTCCGGCCGCCCGGAAGGCACACCGGCCGGACTCGTGGATCGCTACGGCCGCCGCGCCACGGACATGCGCCTCTCGCTGACCGACAAATGCAATCTGCGCTGCACGTATTGCATGCCGGCCGAGGGCCTGGAGTGGCTGTCCAAGCAGGCCGTGATGTCCGCCGAGGAAATCGTCCGGATCGTGCGGATCGGCGTCGACATGCTGGGTGTGCGGGAACTCCGGCTCACCGGTGGCGAACCGCTGGTACGCGCGGACCTCCTCGATATCATCGCCGCCCTGCGCCAGGCGCACCCCGAGCTGCCAATCTCGATGACCACCAACGCCGTCGGCCTGGACAAGAAAGCCGCCGGGCTGAAAGCCGCGGGACTGTCCAGGATCAACGTCTCGCTGGACTCCCTGCACGAGGAAACCTTTACCCAGCTGACCCGCCGCCCCTTCCTGAACAAGGTCCTCGCCGGCGTCGACGCCGCCTGGGCCGCCGGCCTGGGCCCGGTCAAGCTCAACGCCGTGCTGATGCGCGGGATCAACGACGCCGAATCCCCGTCCCTGCTGGCCTGGGCGCTGGATCGCGGCTATGAGCTGCGCTTCATCGAACAAATGCCGCTGGACGCGGACCACGGCTGGACCCGCCGGAACATGATCACGGCCGCGGAGATCCGCGAACTGCTCTCCACCGACTACGTGCTCAGTTCCGATCCGCGGGACCGCGACGGCGCCCCGGCGGAACGGTTCGAAGTTCGGGCCCGCGTTCCCGGCACCGGCGAGGCCACCGGCCCCGTGCTCGGCACGGTCGGCATCATCGCCTCGGTCACCGAGCCGTTCTGCTCCGACTGCCGCCGGACGCGCATCACCGCCGAGGGCAAGATCATGAGCTGCCTGTTCTCCCGCGAGGAAGTGGACCTGCTGGGACTGCTGCGGGAGGGCGCCAGCGACGAACAGCTCGCCGAACGCTGGCAGGATGCCATGTGGATCAAGCCCAAGGCCCACGGCATGGACCATGTGGGACTCGACGCCCCCGACTTTGTCCAGCCGGACCGCAGCATGAGCGCCATCGGAGGCTGACCTTTTCGTGAACGTACGCTACTTCGCTGCCGCGCGCGCTGCCGCCGGCGTGGATGAAGAACGCTTCGAACTCGCCGACGGCGACACCCTCGCCTCGCTGCTGGAGGCGATCCTCGCCGTCGAGCGCCCCGAACCGCCGGCCGGCACACCGCCGCTGGCCCGCATCCTGTCCCGTTCCAGTTTCCTGCTCAACGAGGTCGCCGTGCGTGACCATGCGGCGGGGCTCAAGCCTGACGACGTCGTCGACGTGCTGCCGCCGTTCGCCGGCGGCTAAGCCTCCAGCGCGTCCCGCACGCTCTGAGCCACCGCGGCGGCGCCGGCCTCGCCCATGACGATCGTGTAGTGATTGACGTCCGGTACCTCACGAACGGTGAGCGCAGGGAGCTTTTCCGCCCAGGCGTCCAGGTAGCCCGGCGCATAGAGCCCGGCAGGTTCGTTGAGGAGGCCCCGCGGCGCCCGGAGCACCTCGGTGGCCACGGCCAGTTCGTCCAGGGCCTTGAGCAGTGACGCGCCGCGGTGCAGCTCGGCGGTGTCGTCCGCCATGGCCTGGTAACGCGTCGCCGGCCTGAGCTCAGGCTCTTCGCCGGTGAGGTCGTAGTCCACGTACTCCTCCACGAACGCACTCCAGTCCGCGCTGAAGGCCGGGTGCTGCCGCCAGAACGAGCGGTAGACCTCACGGCTGGGGAACGTGGCGTTGAGCCTTTCGGCGGCCGGGCCGAGGATCGCGGCGATAATCTCCTGGTCCGACAGTCCTGCCGGGACCTGCAGCGGCAGGCCGCCGTCGACCAGGACCAGGGACCGCACCCGTTCCGGGAACAGGTTTGCCAGGACCACGGAGGCGAACGCTCCCATCGAATGCCCCACCACGACCACCGGGCCCGTGGTCAGCTCCGCCAGCACGGCCGCCAGGTCCTCGGCGTGGGCAGGCATGCCATAGGGGGCCGGCAGCGAATTGCTGCGGCCGCGCCCGCGCAAGTCCGGGGCGATGATCCGCACGTCCGGAAGGGCTGCCGCGAGGTACGGCCAGGCCTTGTGTGAGGCGGTCACACCGTGGACTGCCAGGATCGTCGGTGCGCCCGGGTCTTCGGGTCCCCACACGGCGGTGCGGAGAGTGCCGCCGCGGACGGCGATGTCCGTGGTGCGGTAGCTTGCCTTGCTGGCTGTTGAGGTCATGGGGCTGTTCCTTCCTGGGGCGGGGTGGGGCCGGCGGTGGCGCCGGCGGCTGTCTGGCGGCTGTGCTGGGCGCGGGAGACAGGGCACGCTCGATGAACTGCATCATTTCTTCAAAGACTTCTTCCGGAACGTCCGGCCGGGCGCCCGGGGCGGGTTCGGCGCCCTCCTCGTCCCAAAGGACCCACCGCATGCCGATGAGCTCGCCGATGCCCATGAGCGCCCAGGCCGCCACGGTGGGATCCATCTGCCGGACCTCGCCGCTGAGCTGGGCCGCCTTGAGCCCCTCGATGTAGCCGTTGACGATCCGGGTGTAGTGCAGCCGGAGGGCTCCCGGCGAAACGAACTCGGCCTGCCGGATGATCCGGTACAGGGCCGGATGCTCGGCCGTGAACTTGAAGAACGCCCGGAAGCCGGCCCGTTCGGCCTCCAGCCGGCTTCCCGCGGCACGGGCGGCGTCGGTCATGGCGTGCCGGACGCGCCGGTTCAAGTCCTCCACGACCTCGTCGAAGATGGCCTGTTTTCCCTCGAAGTAAAGATAGAAGGTGCCCAGGCCGACCCCCGCTTCCTCGGTGATCTTGACGATCGAGGCCTCGTGGTAGCCCACCGAGGCGAAGACGGTCTCGGCCGCCTGCAGCAGTTTGGCCCGGGTACGGGTCCCCCTCGCGGTGCGCGGCGCGGCACTCATGCCCGGTCTCCCTTCCCTGTCGTGGATCCGCGCGGGCGCCGGCGGTGGTTCCGGCGGTGGTTCCGGCCGGCCGCTGTCGCCGCGGCGGCCGGGGCCGCGCCCTTTGATCCCCCGTCAGTTCGCTCCGCAACCGCGCCCGCAGCACCTTGTTCAGGGCCGTCCGGGGCAGCGAGCCGACCATTTCGATCCGGGTGGGGACCTTGAAGGGCGCGAGCTGGGAGGCGCAGTGCTCCCGCAGGTCCTCCACGTCGGTGGCCAGCCCGGGGCGGATGACCACGAAGGCCACCCCGGTTTCACCCCAGCGTTCGTCCTCGACACCCACGACGGCGGCCTGCGCCACGGCGGGGTGCGTCAGCAGCACGGCTTCAACCTCGGCCGGGGCAACGTTTTCGCCGCCGGAGATGAAGATGTCCTTGAGCCGGTCAACCACCTTGATGAAACCGTCTGCGTCGCGTTCCACCAGGTCGCCGGTGCGGAGCCAGCCGCCGCTGAGGACGGCGGCAGTCGCGGCGGGATCCCGGAAGTAGCCGGCGAAGACGCCGGGACCGCCCACGAGGAGTTCACCTGTTGCGGCGCCGTCGAGGATCTCCCCCGTCGCAGGCTCGGCCACGGCGACGGCCACGTGCGGGTACGGCTTGCCGGAGTAGCCCAGCATGCGGGCGGCGTCCTCGTTGGCCAGGCACAGCACGTTGGGCGAGGCCTCGGTCAGTCCGTATCCCTGGCTCAGGGCAACACCCCGGCGGTGCCAGATCCGTAGCAGCGGGGCAGGCATGGGAGCCCCGCCGACCACGGCGTGGCGCAAGCTGCCAAGTTCGGCGCCCGCGAAGTCCGGGTGTTCGGCCAGCATGAGGTACTGGGTGGGGACGCCCATGAGCATGGTCACGCCGCGCTCGGCGATCAGCTGCAGCACCCGGCCAGGTTCGAAGCCGCGTTCCAGGACCACCGTGGCTCCCGTCCACCACGCGAGCAGCGGCTGGATGTTCCAGCCGCCGACGTGGAACTGCGGCAGGACCGCCAGCACGACGTCGGTGCTGCCCAGATCCATCGTCCGGGACAGGGACAGGTTGGTCCAGAAACAGTTCGCGTGCGTCAGCACTGCCGCCTTGCACGCACCCTCGGTCCCGGACGTGAAGATCATCAGGAGGGCGTCGTCGTCGCGCACTTCCCGTTGACCGGTCCAGGCCCCCGGCTCCCCCACGGCGCCACTGGCATGTGACGGCGCGGGCACGGACTTTTCAACTCCGCCGGGGCCCAGGGCTGCAGTCCGCGGCCGGTGCGCGAGCAACCCGCACGCGGCGGCGGCGAGCGAGTCCAGCTCGTCTTCGACCAGGAGCAGCTGCGGATCGGAGACCTGAAGCTGGGTGGCAAGCTCCTTGGGCGTGAGCCGCCACGACAGCGGTACGAGGACCAGCCCGGCCTTGGCACAGGCAAAGAACACCACCACATGGTCCGAGCTGTTGCCCGTCAGAGTGGCAATCCTGTCGCCAACCACGTACCCCGCCGACCGGAAGCCGGCCGCGAGGGCGGCCGCGCGGCGCTCCAGCTCGCCGTAGGTGAGGGTGCAGCCGCGGTCATCGATGGCAACCCGGTGCGGGGTCGCCAGGCTGCGGTCCGTGGTCCAGCGGCCGAGGGTGTGCAGTCCGTCTGCGGGGCTCATGCCGCTTCCTCCAGAATTTCCCGGGACGTGTCCGCCCGTTGTCCGCCTCGCCGCGGTTTGTGCCGCCCCGACCGTCCTGCCAGGCGCTCCGCGGCGCCCGTCAGGCCGCCCGGGAGGAACAGCACCACCAGGATGAACAGCGTGCCGAGGATAAACAGCGGCTCTGACAACGGTACCCGCAGAATGTCCGGGAGGGACCTGACAGCGTCGGAATTGGCCAGCGCGGTCAGGCGCTGATCAAGGATCGTGTAGAAGACACCGCCTACGACGGCTCCCCAGCGGGAACCGACGCCGCCGAGCACCACCATGACCAGCAGCGTGATGGTGAGGTCTGCGGACATGGCCCGCGGCACGGCGCCACTCTGCAGGAGCAGGAAGACCATGCCGATGATGCAGACCAGGACGGCGGACAGGACGAAGATCAGCAGCTTCACCAGGTAGGGCTGCAGGCCCAGGACGCGGACGCGGAGTTCGTTTTCGCGGATGGCCGCGGCAACATGGCCCGCCCGCGAGGACTGCACCCACGTCACCACGAGGAAGACCGCGACCAGCACGGCCAGGGCCAGCCAGTAGAGGTTACGGGTGTTGACCACGCCGACCAGGAAGTCCGGCAGGTTGTCGGTGCGCAGCGTCAGTCCTTCATCGCCGCCGGTGGCGCCGTCTGGGCTGTCGGTGGTGGCTTGTAGGTTGTGGGTGTGGGACACGACCAGCAGCCAGGGCCCGGCGGGTGCGCCGATGGTTCGGGTTGGGGTGGTGGGGTTCCTGAGCTGGTGGTCGCGGTGCAGGCTCTGGGTGCGGCGGCGGTGGTGGCCTCGGGTGCCTCGATGGTGACGTTGTCGGCGACCGAGAAGCGTGAGCTGATGGCGGCGATGGTGGCGGCGCGGACGGCGACCGAGGCGGCGTACCTGCATGTGTTGTCCCAGTTCGACCGTAGCCCGGGGGTGGTGCCGGGGGTGAGCCGGCGGACGGGGTTCGCGTTCTTGACCCAGAAGCTGAACCACGCCGCGGGGGTGGCTGCTTCGGATGTGGCCGCGGCCCGCCAGCTGGACCCGGCCGGTGCCGGGTACGACGCGGGCCTGCTCGCCGAGACCGATCCCAGTGGCGCCCCGTGCGAGGCGGACCCCGGTGGGGAGAACGACCCGAGCGGGGGTGGTGTGGCTGACCCGGACGGGGTCTGCGCCGCAGCCGAGGACATCACCGGCGCTGCCGGGTCGCAGGGCAGCGCTTTCGGTGCCGGTGCCACCGCCGGTGCCGGTCTGGGTGGTGGGGTGGCGGGGCTGCCGCGGCTGGGGGCGGCGTTGGCGGCCGGGCTGGTGACCCGGGCCCATGTCGATGTCGCGGTCCGGTGCCTGGCCCGGGTCCCGGAACACCTCGCCAACCGGGTCGACGCCCGGGGAGTGTCGGGGCGGGTGAAGATCGACGTGTTCTTGACGCGGACGTCACGGCGGCATTCCCCCACGACCACCGACCGGATCGCGAAAGAGCTGCTGGCCGCGTTGGACCCCGACGGCCAGGACTCCTTCGACCCCCTCGCCTACCAGCGGCGGACCCTGTCCCTGGTCACCGACTCCACCGGCATGACCAGCCTGCGGGGCCTGCTCGACCCCGCCTCCGCCGCCGTCCTGCGCGCCGCCCTGGCCCACTACCGGTCCCTGACCGCCCACCACCCCGACCCCACCACCGACACCACCGACGACAACGGGGGCGACGACGGGCGCGGCGCGACGGCGCGACGGCGGCGGCGGCCGTGGCGGCCGCAATGGTGACGGTGTCAGTAGTGGTGGTGGCGGGTGGGCGGTGCCCGGGCAGCAGGCGTTCCCGATCCGCGACGACCGGTCCCGGGGGATGCGGGACGTCGATGCCCTGACCGCCCTGTGTGAGGCGGCCCTGCGGGCCCACTACCCGTCCCTGGCCGAGGGCGGCCCGGGGTGTCAGCCCGCGGCGCCGCTGGTGAAGGTGGTCATCACCGCCACCCCCGAACAGGCCGCCGCCGCCCGCCGCACCACCCCCGGCCCCCTCGACCACCACGGCGCTCCCGCTGCGGCCACCAGGCCGGCACGACCCCTGGGACCACCCACACCCAGCAGGACAGGACCCGGGAGGACAGGACCCACCGGACCACGACCCGAAGGGACACGACCCGAGAAGGCAGGATCCGAGAGGACAGGATCCGCGAGGACAGGATCCGCGAGGACAGGACCCGAGGGGGCAGGGCTCACCGGAAGATCCACCGGGTCGGTCGGGAGACCGGCCGCCCGGACCACCGGGACTGGCTCACGAGAGCGAGTCCGGGGACCCGATCACCGCCGGGACGCTCGGGCGGTTGCTGTGCGACGCCGACCTGCAGACCGTCGTCCTCGGCCCCGACCGCGCCGTCCTCGACCTCGGCCGCACCCGACGCCTGGCCACCCCCACCCAACGGACCGCACTCGTCGCCCGCGACCGCGGCTGTGTCGTGCCCGGCTGCGGCATGCCGCCCTCAGCGTGCGAGGCCCACCACATCACCTGGTGGCGCCACGGCGGAACCACCGACATCACCAACCTGGCCCTGGTCTGCGGACGACACCACACCCTCATCCACACCGGCCACTGGACCCTGCAGATGCGCGCCGGCATCCCCTACGCCATCGCCCCCTCCTGGATCGACCCCACCCGCACCCCCCGCCGCAACACCCTGCCCGACGCCGAAACCGCCGCCCGCCGACTCGGCCAGACCATCGGCCGCCAACAACAACTCCCCCTCGACGACTGATTGCGCTCGACGCGTAGCGAGCCTGAAGGCGCGGGTGACCTCGGGGGCGGCACGTACAGTGGCCGGGTGAGCGACGGCCCCCTGATCGTGCAGAGCGACAAGACGCTGCTGCTCGAGGTCGACCATCTGCTGGCCGGGCCGTGCCGCCAGGCGATCGCCCCGTTCGCCGAGCTCGAACGGGCTCCCGAGCACATGCACACCTACCGACTGACGCCGCTGGGCCTGTGGAACGCCCGTGCCGCCGGTCACGACGCCGAGGGCGTCATCGACGTCCTGCTCGAGTACTCGCGCTACCCGGTGCCGCACTCGATGCTCGTCGACGTCGCCGAGACCATGTCGCGCTACGGCCGGCTGCAGCTGATGAGCCATCCCACCCACGGGCTGGTGCTGCACGCCCTCGACGTCCCGGTTCTCGAGGAGGTGCTGCGCAGCGCCAAGGTGACGCCCCTGGTCGGGACGCGGATCGACCGCGAGACCCTGCTGGTGCACCCCAGCGAGCGCGGTCACCTGAAGCAGGTGCTGCTCAAGCTGGGCTGGCCGGTCGAGGACCTGGCGGGTTACGTCAACGGCGAGGCCCACCCCATCGCGCTCAAGCAGGACGGCTGGACGATGCGGCCGTACCAGCAGCAGGCCGTCGACGGGTTCTGGCACGGCGGCTCCGGGGTCGTGGTGCTGCCCTGCGGTGCCGGCAAGACGATCGTCGGCGCCGCGGCGATGGCGCAGGCCCAGGCGACCACCCTGATCCTGGTCACCAACACCGTCGCTGCCAGGCAGTGGCGTGACGAGCTGCTCGCCCGCACCTCGCTCACCGAGAGCGAGATCGGCGAATACTCGGGCTCCCGCAAGGAGATCCGACCGGTGACGATCGCCACCTACCAGGTGGTGACCACCCGCCGGAAGGGCGTCTACACCCACCTCGAGCTGTTCGACGCCCGCGACTGGGGGCTGATCCTCTACGACGAGGTGCACCTGCTGCCGGCGCCCATCTTCCGCATGACCGCCGACCTGCAGGCCCGGCGCCGACTGGGTCTGACCGCGACCCTGGTGCGCGAGGACGGGCGCGAGGACGACGTCTTCAGCCTGATCGGTCCCAAACGCTTCGACGCCCCCTGGAAGGACATCGAGTCCCAGGGCTACATCGCCCCCGCCGACTGCGTCGAGGTGCGGTTGACCCTGCCCGAGCGGGACCGCCTGCACTACGCCACCGCCGAGCCCGACGAGCGCTACCGCCTGGCCGCCTGCGCCCCGCAGAAGGTGAAGGTGGTCGAGGCGATCCTGCGCCGCCACCCCGGCGAGCCGGCCCTCGTGATCGGCCAGTACCTCGACCAGCTGGCCGAGCTGGGCGAGCGCCTCGACGCCCCGGTCATCACCGGCGCGACCTCGGTGCCGGAGCGGCAGCGCCTGCTGGGTGAGTTCCGTGCCGGCACCCTGCCGGTGCTGGTGGTCAGCAAGGTCGCCAACTTCTCGATCGACCTGCCCGAGGCGGCCCTGGCGATCCAGGTCTCCGGCGCCTTCGGCTCCAGGCAGGAGGAGGCCCAACGGCTGGGCCGGGTGCTGCGCCCCAAGGGCGACGGCCGGGCCGCCCGGTTCTACGCCATCGTCACCCGCGACACCATCGACCAGGAGTTCGCGGCCCACCGCCAGCGCTTCCTCGCCGAACAGGGCTACGCCTACCAGATCCTGGACGCCGACGAGGTCGAGGCGTGATCCAGGTTCTCCGCGCGTGATCCAGGTTCTCCGCGCGTGATCAAGGCCCGCTGCACGTGATCAAGGGCCTTTTGGGTGTGACCCGGACCGCACTCGGGCCGATCCTTGACCTGACGTTTACCTTCGGGCCCACCTGCAGGCATTCGCACGGCCGGCGCTCAGCAACCTCCCAGGTAGCCCGCCGACAGTAGTCCCGCCATGGAAACGCAGCGCATGAGCACTCACGGGGACCGGCTCCCCCGGCGGAGCGCCCAGGGCCCGGCTCTGCCGGGCTCAGCCCTATGAGGAGGACCGACATGACCGCCGGCACCATGACCGACGGCCACCGTCAGCAGTCCGCGACCGCTCCGGCGTTGCGTGAGGCACCGGTCGAGCGTCACCCCGCTGTGACACCTCGCTGGTGGCGCGACATCGCCGGCGTCCTGGCCTGGTCCAGCATGCTCGTCGTGGTCGCCCTCTGGGTGAGCAACCGCGGCCTGCAGAACATGGGCAGCCTCGGCGGCGGCATCACCAGCCTGGGGCGCCTGGTCGGACTGGTCTCGGCCGACCTGCTGCTGATCCAGGTGCTGCTGATGGCCCGGATCCCGATGATCGAGAAGGTCTACGGGCAGGACGAGCTGGCCGTGCGCCACCGCACCGTCGGCTTCTGGTCGTTCAACCTGATGCTGGGCCACATCGCACTGATGATCCTGGGCTACAGCCTCACCGAGCACGTCAACGTGATCGCCCAGACCTGGCGCTTCGCCGTCGACTACCCCGGCATGCTGCTGGCCTTCGGCGCCACCTTCATGCTGTGCCTGGTCGTGTTCACCTCGATCAAGAAGGCCCGGGCCAAGCTGCGCTACGAGTCGTGGCACCTGATCCACCTGTACGCCTACCTCGGCATCGGCCTGTCGATCCCGCACGAGGTGTGGACCGGCGCCGACTTCACCTCCTCGCGGGTCGCCCAGCTCTACTGGTGGGGCCTGTACGGCGCCGCACTGGTCGCCGTCCTGTACTGGCGACTGGCGTTGCCCCTGCTGCGTTCCCGGTCGAGCGACCTCGTCGTCACCCGAGTGGTGCGTGAGGGCCCCGGCGTCGTCTCGGTCGTCGTCCGCGGCAACGGCGTCGCCCGGCTGGGCGCCAGCGCCGGGCAGTTCTTCACCTGGCGCTTCCTCGACGGCCCCGGCTGGACCCGCGGCCACCCCTACTCGCTGTCGGCGGTGCCCACCGAGAACGAGCTGCGGATCACGGTCAAGAACCTGGGTGACGACAGCGCCCGACTCATCGACGTCAGCCCCGGCAGCAAGGTGCTCGTCGAAGGCCCCTTCGGCCGGCTGCACGCCGGTGTGCGAACTCGTCGCAAGGTGACCCTGATGGCCTCGGGCATCGGCATCACCCCGTTGCGGGCCCTGCTCGAGGACCTGCCACAGGCTCCCGGCGACGTCACCCTGATCTACCGCGCCTCGACCCTGCACGACCTGGTGCTGCGGGACGAGATCGACGCCGTGGCCACCCGCACCGGGGCCCGCATCTTCTACGTGCTGGGACGGCGACTGCGCGGGCGTGCCACCTGGCTGCCCGAGACCGCCGGCCATCTGGACGACGCCCGGGCCCTGCGCCAGCTGGTTCCCGACATCCAGCACAACGACGTCTACCTGTGCGGCAACCAGGCCTGGATGGACGCCGCGAAGGCGGCCGCCCTGGCCTGCGGAGTGCCCTCCGAGAACATTCACACCGAGCTGTTCGGGTGGTGACCGCGCCCGTGCGTGGCCACCTGCCCCGCACCCTGACCACCGAGCAAGGAGCTTGACGTGCGTCGCATCGTCATCGCCGTGATGGGCACCCTCAGCACCCTGGTGATGCTGTTCGCCTTCGACGCCTCGCACCGCACCGGCGGTGGCGTGACCACCGCACTGGGAGCGGACGGCGGCGGGGCCGGCACAGGTTCCGGCGGTGGCGCAGGTTCCGCCGCCACCGGTGCCACCGACGACACCGGCACCCTCGGCTCCGGCGACGCCGGCACGGTCGCCGGCACTCAGCCCTCGAGCGGCGAGGGCACGGACGACGGCTCGACCCCGCCCGCCACCACCGCAGCTGCAGCCCCGACCAGCGCCGCAGCCGGCGCCAAGAAGACCAGCACCGGCGCCAAGTCCTACACCGGCACCGTCGTGATGACCCAGTGGGGCCCGGTCCAGGTGCGGATCGCCGTCAAGGGCGGCAAGATCATCGACACGAAGGCCGTCGTCTACCCCAACTCCAACGGGCACGACATCGCCATCAACGGCTGGGCCCTGCCGATGATCCGCCAGGCGGTGCTGCAGGCCCAGAGCGCCAACTTCGACAACTTCTCGGGCGCCACGGTCACCACCGACGGCTACAAGCAGTCGCTGCAGTCGGCCCTCGACCAAGCCCGGATCTGATGCGCGCGAGGACCCCGTGACCGGCCCCGCAGACCTGCCCGTCCTGCCCCTGCTGCCGGAACTGGCGTCACAGGCACCCACACCGGCACCTGTCGACCAGCCCCGGCGCACCTGGGTGGAGCAGGTCATGGGTATGCCGGTCAGCCTGCAGGTACGGGGGCCCGGCGCCCGCGACGACGCCGCGGTCGAGGCCGCCGTCCAGCGGGGGATCGCCTGGCTGCACCGGGTCGACGACCTCTTCAGCACCTGGCAGCCCGACAGCCAGGTCAGCCGGCTGCAGCGAGGTGAGCTCACCCTCGAGGCGGCCGACCCGCTGCTGCGCGAGGTCGCCGACCTGTGCGAGCAGGCGCACGAGCGCACCGAGGGCTGGTTCGACGCCCAGCTTCCGGGCCCGGACGGCGTCCGCCGCTTCGACCCGACCGGGCTGGTCAAGGGGTGGGCGGTGCAGCGGTGCCTCGAGCAGCTCGCCGCGGCCCTGCCCGACCACGACCTGGCTGTGAACGCCGGCGGCGACATCGCGATGCTGTGCCGGCGCACCGACACCCCGGACTGGCGCATCGGCATCGAGAACCCGCTCGAGCGAACCGAACTGGTGGCCACGCTGCAGCTGCGCACCGGCGGGGTGGCGACCTCGGGGACGGCCGCCCGCGGCAGCCACATCGTCGACCCGCACACCGGCCGGACGACGGCACAGCTGGCCTCGGTCAGCATCGTCGGAGCCGACCTGATGTGGGCCGACGTCCATGCCACCGCCGCTTTCGCCCGCGGCCCGGGCTGCGTCGAGTGGTTGCGGACCCAGCCCGAGATCGCCTGGCTGGTGGTCGATCTCGACGGCCAGGTGACCTCGGCATGAGCGTGACCTCGACACCTGAGCGTGATCTCGACGTGAGTGTGGCGGGAAACGAGACGTACGGAGGACACACTGGTTTCCCACAGCGAACTCCCAGCAGAGATGACGACACTGCCATGGTGACCGACCGTCTGCCTGAAGCCCGCCTGCTCGTCGTCGACGACGAGCCCAGCATCCGCGAACTGCTCAGCGCCAGCCTCAAGTTCGCCGGCTTCGAGGTCTACACCGCCCAGGACGGCGCCGAGGCCCTGCGGCTGGCCGAGCAGCACAAGCCCGACCTGGTCGTCCTCGACGTGATGCTGCCCGACATGGACGGCTTCAGCGTGACCCGGCGGCTGCGCGAGCGCGGCCGCGAGATGCCGGTGGTGTTCCTGACCGCCCGCGACGAGACCAGCGACAAGGTGCAGGGCCTGACCGTGGGCGGCGACGACTACGTCACCAAGCCGTTCAGCCTCGAGGAGATCGTGGCCCGGATCCGCGCCGTGCTCCGCCGCACCGGCGTCACCGGCGGCCCCGACACCGGCATGCTGGTCTTCCACGACCTCGAGCTCGACGAGGACGGCCACGAGGTGCGCCGGGCCGGCAAGCTGGTCGAGCTGTCCCCCACCGAGTTCAAGCTGCTGCGCTACCTGATGCTCAACCCCAACCGGGTGCTGTCGAAGGCGCAGATCCTCGACCACGTGTGGGCCTACGACTTCAACGGTGAGGCCGGCATCGTCGAGTCGTACATCTCCTACCTGCGGCGCAAGGTCGACATCGTCGACCCGCCGCTGATCCACACCAAGCGCGGGGTGGGATACGTGCTGCGCCTGCCCCCCGAGGGCTGAGCCTTGCCCCTGGTGCGCCACACGGCGACGTTGCTGTCGACGGTCCCGCTACGCACCCGCCTGGTGGCCGTCCTGGTCGCCTCGTTGGTAGCGGCGCTGGCACTGACCGGCTACGGCGTTCAGCGTGTGCTCGAGGGCTACCTCGTGGACGAGATCGACTCCAAGCTGAGGACCGCCGCACAGCAGGTCGCTGCCGACCAGGACACCAGTGTGATCACCCGACTCACCGGCACCATGGGAGCCCTCAGCGGGTTGTCGCTCCGAGCCCAGCTGGCTGTGGACGGAACTCCGGCGGTCGAGATCGGCGGAGAGTACAAGTCCTCGAAGGCCCTGGGCGGCCGGGTGATGTTCCCGGTGCCGACCGCGGACCAGGCTGTCCATCTGAACCGCCACGGCCCCTACACGGTCAAAGCCTTCGACGGCAGTACCTGGAGAGCCATCACCTTGCGCCGCACCTATGTCACCGAGGACGGCTCCGAGGTAGCGGCCACCGTCACCGTGGCCCAGAACCTGAGTGACGTGCGTCGCGTCGTCGAGAAGCTACGGCTGCTGATCGTGCTGGTCGGGGGTGCTGCGACCCTAGCCTGCGCCATGCTGGGCTGGCTTGCCATCTGGAGGGCGTTCAGGCCGCTGCGCGAGGTCGAAAAGACGGCAGCGGCCATCGCGGCCGGCGACCTGTCGCAGCGGGTGCCGGACCGCCCGGCGACCACGGAGGTCGGCCGACTCACGTCGTCCCTCAACATCATGCTCGCGCGGATCGAGGGCGCCTTCCGGTACCGAGAGGCCTCGGAGCAGCGCACCCGACGCTTCGCCGCCGACGCCTCGCACGAGCTGCGCACCCCGCTGGCGAGCATCCGCGGCTTCGCCGAGCTGTACCGCCAGGGCGCGGTGCCGCCCGAGGAGGTGCCCCGCACGATGCGCCGCATCGAGGACGAGGCCACCCGGATGGGCGGGCTCGTCGAGGACCTGCTGCTGCTGGCCCGCCTCGACGAGCAACGATCGGTGCGTTCCGACCCGGTCGACCTCGCGGTCCTCGCCAACGACGCCCTGCACGACGCCCGAGGACTGGACTCCGACCGTCGGCTGCTGCTGACCGGGCTCGACTCCGGCGGGCCAGTGCCGGCGGTGGTGATCGGGGACGAGGACCGGCTGCGTCAGGTGGTGGCCAACCTGATGGCCAACGCGATCCGGCACACCCCTGCCGGCAGCCCGGTCGAGGTCGCGGTCGGCACCCGAGCGGCAGTCCCCGCTACCGGTTCCTCCCCCAAGCCCACCGGCACGCTCGGCTCGCCCCCGGACCCCGGCGCGGTCGCCGTGCTCGAGGTGCGCGACCACGGTCCGGGGCTCAGCCAGGAGCAGGCCGCCAAGATCTTCGAGCGGTTCTACCGGGTCGACCCCAGCCGTCAACGGGGCCGCGGCGGCGGTTCGGGCCTCGGACTGTCGATCGTCGCGGCCGTCGTGGCGGCCCATCACGGGCAGGTCGAGGTGCGACCCACACCCGGCGGTGGCGCCACCTTCACCGTCACCCTGCCGGTGGCTCCGGCGGACATCTCGGCGGTCACGGCAGACGCCTGACCGTCGGCACCGAACACCGCTCCGGCGGGGCCTCCCCGGCCGGGACAGTCGGAGTTCAGTTCCCAGTCGACACCCAGGTACCGTCGAGACGACGCCCAGCCCGCCAGGGTGGGATGGGCAGAGCCACGGCAGGACGACGACAGACCTCGGCAGGACCACCGCAGGACCACCGCAGGACCACCGCAGGACGACGGCGAAAGGCGAGACCAGCGATGACGCAGAGCCCCCCGGACGGCAACATGTGGCAGGGCGGCTGGGCCACTCCGACCCCCGACCCGGTCGACGAGGGCCAGTCACCGGGCGCTGCCCAGTCCCCGACATCGCCGGCGTCCCCGATGCCACCGGCGCTCCCGATTCCCCCGGCGTCCTCGATGCCACCAGTGCTCCCGATTCCGTCGGCGTCCGAGCTGCCGGCCGTCCCCGAGGTCGCCCAGCCCCTCACCGCGCAGGCCACCCAGCCGCTCGGGGTCTCGGCCCAGCGGGTGGCGGGCTCGCCGTACGCCACCACCCAGCCGTACCCGCAGGCCCAGCCGTACCCGCAGGCCCAGCCGTACCCGCAGCGCCGAGCCCTCCTCGCAGGCCCAGCCCCACCCGCAGCAGCCGTACGGGCAGACCCTGCCGCTGCCGGGCGTGGTCCCCGACGCGTTCACGCAGCAGCCACTGCGACGGGAGCCGCGTCGTCCCACCTGGGGCGGGGCCATCGCGATCGGGGTCGGCGCTGCCGTGATCGCCAGCCTGCTCAGCGCCAGCCTGGTCAGCTACTTCGGCCCCCGCTCGGACAACGCCTCGGCCAACCCCGGCCCCGTGGCGCCGGCTGCCGGCAGCACCAGCCAGGCGGCGGCTCCGGTGACCGGCAGCGGCTCCCTGCCCGACTGGGTGGCCGTGGCGGCCGCCGTCGAGCCGAGCGTGGTCTCGGTCCGACTGTCCGACGGCCAGGGGGGCGGCGGCGAGGGCTCCGGAGTGGTGCTCGACACCACCGGTCGCATCGTCACCAACAACCACGTCGTCGCCGACGCCGGCAGCAAGGGCACCATGAAGGTCGTGCTCTTCGACGGCCGCATCTACGGCGCCACGGTGGTGGGCACCGACCCCTCGACCGACCTGGCCGTGATCCAGATGCAGCAGCCTCCGAAGGACCTGCACGCCGCCACGTTCGGCAACTCCTCGCTCCTCAGGGTCGGCGACCCCGTCATGGCCGTCGGCAACCCGCTGGGCCTGTCCGACACCGTCACCACCGGCATCGTCAGTGCCCTCAATCGGCCGGTCTGCACCAGCTCGAGCCAGTCCGCAGCGGGCGGCGGCGGCTCGTGCGCCACCGGCTCGGGCGTCTTCACCAACGCGATCCAGACCGACGCCGCGGTCAACCCGGGCAACAGCGGCGGCGCCCTGGTCGACGCCGGCGGACGGGTCGTGGGGATCACCTCCTCGATCGCCTCCCTCGGCAGCACCTCGCTCACCGGGCAGGCGGGCAACATCGGCCTCGGCTTCGCGATCCCCGCGAGCGAGGTCAGCGACGTCGCCGACCAGCTGGTGAAGACCGGCTCGGTGCAGCACGCGCTGATCGGCATCGGCCTGACCGGCGGCACCGTGGCCGTGGACGGCGCCGACCGTCAGGCCGCCGTCGTCACCTCGGTCACCGCCGGCAGCGCCGCCGCCAAGGCCGGCCTGCAGACCAAGGACGCCGTCGTGGCCGTCGACGGGCAGACCCTCGACGGGCCCGACTCCCTGGTCGCCCGGGTGCGAGCCCTTCGACCCGGCACCAAGGTGACGCTGACCGTCGTCCGCGCCGGCAAGACCCTGACGGTGCCGTTGACCCTGGGCGCCCGCCCCAGCGGCAACTGACCACCGGCGACCGACGAGCGGCGACCGGTAGCCGTGACCGGACCCGCCGACCCGGACCCGTGGGTGGAGCGGTGGCGGCGTGACATCGCCGCCGCCACCGCCTCCGCCCACGACCAGCAGGGCACCCAGGTCGGCGGCGACCGACTGACCGGTGACGACCGCGTGATGGGTGACGACCGCGTGATGGGTGACGACCGCGTGATGGGTGACGGCCGCGTGATGGGTGACGGCCGCCTGACCGGTGCCGACGGCATGCTCGACGAGGCCGGCGTCGACCTGCTTACGCGCTGGCGCGAACCTCACCGCCGCTACCACGACCTGAACCACTTGGACGCCGTCCTCACCGCTCTCGACCTCCTGACAGGCGGGCCCACGGACGAGAACACGGCGGGCGAGAATGAGACGGGCGAGAATGAGACGGACGAGAACGTGACGAGCGCTGTCGTCGTCGCCCGGTTGGCGGCGTGGTTCCACGACGCGGTGTACGCCGGGAGTCCCGGCCAGGACGAGGCGGCCAGCGCCGACCTGGCCGTCGCCGTCCTGACCCGCCTCGGGTTGCCGCGAATCGTGGTCACCGAGGTCGACCGACTGGTCCGGATGACCGCCGACCACGCCGACCGTCCGGCCGGCGCCACGGAGGACCGGGCGGGGGCCCTGCTCAGCGACGCCGACCTCGCGATCCTCGCCGCGCCCGAGGCCGACTACCGGCGCTACACGCAGGCGGTGCGCGCCGAGTACGCCCACGTCTCGGACGCGGACTTCCGCAGAGACAGGGCCGCGGTGCTGCAGCGCCTGCTGGCCGTCGAACCGCTGTACCGCACCGAGACCGGACGACGACTCTGGCAGGACGCCGCCCGCGCCAACCTGGCGGCCGAGCTGAGCCTGCTGACGTCCTGACCAGAGGCAGTGCGGGCCCGTCGGGGCAGGTCGGCCGCTAGGGGGCCGTCAGGGGACCGTGGCCCCCAGGGCCACCAGCCATCGGGCCAGGTGCGCCTCGTAACCGGCCGGGTCCACGTTCCAGGACCGGGTGTGATCGGCCCCCGGCACGTTCACGAGGGTGACGAGGTCGGGCCGGGCCGCCGCCACCCGTTTCGCCGGCCCGTCCGGCACGTAGGTGTCGTCGTCCGAGGCGAACACGAGCATCGGAGCGGTGAGCTCACGATGGCGGGTGACCCAGTCCAGCCGGTCGAAGTCGACCCCGAACCGCAGGCGTACCGTCTGCAGGGCCAAGGCGGTGACCGGTGCGGGCAGGCCACGGACACCGCCCTGGAAGGTCAGCACGTCCCGCCAGTCGAGCACCGGGGAGTCGAGCACCAGGCCGCGCACGAACCCCCGTAGCCCGCTGCGGTCCCAGGCCTGCAGGCTCACCGCTGCGCCCATCGACCAGCCCGCGAGGACGACGTCCCGGGCCCCGGCCTGCTTGACCCAGGCGAGGGCTGCCGCGACGTCCTGCCACTCGGTGTCGCCCAGACGGTCGACGCCGTCGGGCGCGGCCGGGGCGCCGAGGTCGTTGCGGTAGCTGACGACCAGCACCGGCAGCCGCAGCTTGTGCAGCGCGGTCAGGTAGCGCAACGCCTCCTGCCGGTTGGAGTCGTGCCCGTGCACGAAGACCACCCAGCTGCGGCCCCGGTCGGCCGTCGGGTCACCGGTGGCGGGCAGGTACCAGGCCGGCATCGGCCCCAGCTGCGTCGGCACCGCGACGTCCTGGAAGTCCAGCCCCAGAGCAGTTCTCGGGTCGCCCTGGTAGGCGAAGGAGTCGAGCAGCACCTTGGTCCCGGCCGTCAGCCGGCCGGTGCCGGGCTCGAACCGGCGGGTGACGGTGCCGTCCGCCGGCGCCACTCCCAGGGAGGTGGACGCCTGAGTCGGCGGGGCTGTGGCTGTGATCGTCGAGACGGTGCCGTAGCCCCCGTCCCAGTCCAAACCGTAGCGGCCCGGCAGTAGGGACTCGTGGCCCGTGGTGAGGGTCACGGTGCTGTCGTGGCCGGGCCAGGCCGTCACCGGTCGGTCCGTTCCGTGGGCGACGCTCACGGCCACACTCGAGAAGTACCAGGCGATCCCGCCCAGTCCCGCGACCAGAATCAGCGACAGGACCGCCGCCCCGGACACCGCCACCCGCCGCCAACGCCTTCGGCTCACGCCGTCACCCACTCCACCTTCGTCGCTCCGCCCTGCCGGGTCATCGGCCGATCACCGGGCCTGATCCTTACCCCGCCTCGGTGTGGTCGACCATGGCGCCGCCGGTCACGAAGACCTCGATGAGCGGGTCGAGCCGACCCAGCAGCTGCGGGATCCGCCACCAGTGTGCGGGTGGGCGGGGGGTGCCCCGCCAGGGTGTAACTACTCGGATCACACTGGTGGTGCGCACCGGGCGGCCGGAGTCGGCCCGTACCGTCCGCAGCTGGCCGAGCCGGCTCACCTCGACCCGGTGCCCGGTCCCGGTCGGACCTGCCCCCAGCCACCGCGTCACCGTCGTGCGGGCCAGGTGCAGATCCAGGTCGACGCCGGACGACGCCGTCACCTCGACGAGCGGCGGCCGGGCGAGGCCGCCGCTCGGGTCGGCCGTCACCAGCAGGGACCCCTCGAACCAGACCAGCGCCGCCACCCGGGAGGGCGCGGGCCGACTGAGCGACGGCCCGGCCAGGGCGTCCACCCGCAGCCCGTCGCGGTCGACGTCCGAGCTGGCGAGCAGGCGGTCGCTGTGCCGCTTGGGACGACGCAGGCCCGAGGCCTGCAGCCGGCGCAGCAGCTCCCGACCCTCGACCGGCAGCGCCCCGGCGGCCACGGTGGCGGCATGACGTTCGGCGGGCACGTCGTAGTGGTCGGCGTCGAACCCTCTGCGGGGCAGGCCGACCCGGGCGGCGAACGCGTGCAGCTCGGCCAGCGAGGTGTCCGAGACCAGGTGCGACCAGAGCCGGCCGTGGGCCGGCCAGTGCGGGGGGTCGATCAGGACGGCCACTCAGCCGCGACCCTCGGCCAGCTCGCGCAGCAACGGGGCGCTGCGGGGGGCCACCAGCTCGACGGCTGCCATCGCGGTCGAGCTGCGCACCACACTGGGCACCTCGAGCAGCCGCCGGGTGACCCGGTGCAGGTCGACCGGGTCCCGGGCGACCACCTTGGCCAGGATGTCGCCGTCCCCGGTCACGGCGTGCATCTCGAGCACCTCGGGCACCTGCGACAGTTGCTCGGTGATGGTCTCGATGTCCCCCTGGCTGATCACCAGGGTCACGAACGCGACGATCGGCCGGCCCATGCTGGCCGGGCTGACCCGGCTGCTCGGCCGAAGCAGCCCCGAGGCGCCCTCCAGCGAACGGAGCCGGGCCTGGACGGTGTTGCGTGCCAGTCCGAGCCGGCGGGCCAGCCCGACGGTGGTGGCGAGCGGATCGTCGTCCAGAGCCAGCAGGATCCGGGCGTCGGTGGCGTCGAGGATGCGCACGACAGGGGCGGTCATGAGCACTATGGTCACTGATCGACCAGGTCCAGGCCAAGGGGTTGAACAGAATGCTCAGAAGATTGACAAGGACTTGAGCAGATCTCGCCTTCGGCGGACCGTATCACCATGACGACTGTCCATCACCCGGTCTGGGGCGATGAAGGAACCACCGCCGGCGTCGTCCTGGACTGGGCGAGCAACCGGGTGGTACGCCCCACCGATCCCAAGACCACCGCCCGCACCGCTACCGAGCTGTCGGCGGACGCAGGGGTGACGATCACCGCCACCGGCATCGGCGGAGCGGCCGCCCTGCGCATCTTCGACGAGGTGCTGGCCCCGGCCACCCGGGCCCAGGACGACCCGTTGAACCTGGCCTACATCCCGTCCGCGCCGACCCGGGCGGCGGTGGCGTTCGACGCCGCCACCAGCGCCGCGAACATCTTCGGGGGCCTGTGGGAGGCCGGCGCCGGCGGCATCTGGGCCGAGAACCAGGCCCTCGACTGGCTGCGGAGCCTGCTGGACTGGCCGGTCGAGACCGCCGGCGGCACGTTCGTCGCCGGCGGCACCCTGGGCAACCTGTCCGCACTGCACGCCGCCCGCGCCACCGCCCGTCGTCGGGCAGGCGGTCGCCCGGACGGCGGGTGGAAGGTGGCCTGCGCAGCGAGCGCGCACTCCTCCATCGTCGCGGCCGCGAGCGTGCTCGACGTCGACGTCGTCGACGTCCCCACCGACGACGACGGCCGGTTGTCCGGAGCGAACCTCACCCAGGCGCTCGACCGGCACCCCGGGATCTTCGCCGTGGTGGCGTCGGCCGGATCGACCAACGCAGGCATCGTCGACCATCTGCCGTCCCTGACGACGCTGTGTCGCGAGCGCGACGTCTGGCTGCACGTCGACGGCGCCTACGGCGGGGCGGCCCTGGCCGCACCGAGCGTCCGTCACCTGTTCCGGGGCATCGAGGCGGCCGACAGCATCATCATCGACCCCCACAAGTGGCTGTTCGCGCCCTACGACTGCTGCGCCCTGATCTACCGGGACGCCGCCCTGGCCCGGGCCGCCCACGCCCAGCACGCGAGCTACCTCGACCACGTCGACCGCGAGTCGCCCAACCCGTCCGACCTGGCGATCCACCTGTCCCGCCGGGTGCGGGGCCTGCCGTTCTGGTTCAGCCTGGCGACGCACGGCACCGACCGCTACACCACGGCGATCGAGACCACCCTGTCGACGGCGCGCGCCGTCGCCGAGGCGATCCGGGCCCAGCCGCACCTACGACTGCTGCGCGAGCCCGACCTGACCGTGCTGCTGTTCGAACGTCTCGGCTGGGACGAGGCCCGCTACACGGCCTGGTCGCGCGAACAGGCACTGGCCGGCACCGTGCTCTGCCTGCCGACGGTGCACGAGGGGCGGATGGTGCTGCGCCTCGCCTTCGTCAACCCGGCGACCCGGGCGGAGGATGTGATGGCCGCGCTGGCGACACTCGCCGACTGAGGAGTGACCGGCGAGCAAGGGCTGTTGGCGACCCAGGACCGTCGGCGACCCAGGACCGTCGGCGACCCAGGACCGTCGGCGACCCAGGACCGTCGGCGACCCAGGACCGTCGGAAACCGGGGACGGGACGACGTCCGGTCTGCGTCCCCAGCCGATGGACGCGAGCCCGACGCACGCCGCCTGTGGACAACCGGGACGCGTGAAAGGTGCTCTCTGCCAACCTGATGGCGAGGTCGGGCCACGGGGTCCGGTCATGGTCACGAGGAGGGCCCATGAGTAGGTACCAGGTCGACAGCGCACAGGTCATGCAGGCCAGCGCCGCGGTCCAGACCTCGGCGCAACTGATCGGCGACGAGGTCGATGTCATGATGCGGCACCTGATCGAGCTGCAGTCGAGCTGGCAGGGGCAGGCTGCGAGTTCGTTCCAGTCGGTGGTCGCTGACTGGCGAGCCACCCAGGAACGAGTTCGCAGCAGCCTGGAGGAGATCCAGCGGGCCCTGGCGGTCGCCGGGCGTCAGTACGCCGAGGTCGAGTCCACCACAGCGGCGATGTTCGGACACTGAGGTACCGCCCACCCCATCACCAGTCGGGAGCGACCTTCGCTGATGACCCGGGTCCACCGAGCGACGGGGCGCAGCGGGGACGATGTGGTCATCTCGGACTCGGGGGCGCGGACTCCGGCACCATTCAGACTTTCAGTGGTAGCCATTGCTCCACCTCCTGTTCATCTTGTGTTCACCTTCGGCAACCGTAGCACGGGTGGGTGAACGGATCGGCTGCGGTTCACCGGTTCGGGTGTAGGTTCGGCGATCGTGTCTGTCGTGATGGATCCCACGTTGCAGGCCGAGCGGGACCACATGAGCCGGGCCCGCGCCGACCTGGCCCTGATGCGCCGCAGGGTCGAGCAGCTGCAGGTGCAGGGCGGCGACCGGGTGTCGATGGAGTACCTGGCGGCCACCCTGCACCGTCGTGCCGCCGCCCTGGTGGACGACGCGAGCACCGGCCTGTTCTTCGGGCGCACCGACCACACCGACGGCGGTCGCTGGTACATCGGACGCCGTCACGTCGCCGACCCGGACGGCAACCCGGTGGTCATCGACTGGCGCGCCGAGGTGTCCAGGGCCTTCTACCGCGCCAGCCGCACCGAGCCGATGGACGTCACCCGGCGTCGCCGCTTCGGACTCGAGAACGGTGAGGTCACCGCCTACGAGGACGAGTTCCTCGTTCCGGCGTTCGACGTGTCACCCGCCTCGGGCAGTCCTGGTGGGTCGGACGACCCCCGGGCCTCGGGTGAGCCGCGCAGCGGGATCCTGGCGCGCGAGATCGAGCGACCCAGGGTCGGGCCGATGCGCGACATCGTGGCCACGATCCAGCCGGAGCAGGACGTCATCGTGCGGGCGGACGTATCGCAGTCCGTGTGCGTGCAGGGAGCCCCGGGCACCGGCAAGACCGCCGTCGGACTGCACCGGGCGGCGTGGCTGCTCTACGCCCACCGGGAGCGGCTCGACCGGGCCGGGGTGCTGGTGGTGGGACCCAACGCCTCGTTCCTGGAGCACGTGGCCGCGGTGCTGCCGAGCCTGGGCGAGGTGCGGGTGCGGCACACCACCGTGGAGGGACTCGTGACCGCCGGCCTGGCGCCTGCCGGCACCACCAGGAGCGCCCCGAGCGCCGGTCCTTCGGGCGCCGCAGGCCATCTCGCCGTGACCGGGCGCGACCCGGTCGAGGTCGCCCGGCTCAAGGGCGACGCACGGCTCGCCGAGGTGCTTCACCACGCCGTCTGGTCGCAGGTCGGCGAGGCGAGCGAGCCGCTCGTGCTGCCCCGAGGGTCGCGGCGCTGGCGCCTGCCCGCCTACCAGGTACGGGAGATCGTCGACGAGCTGCGCAGCCGGGGAGTGCGCTACGCGGCGGCGCGGGACATGATGCCGCAGCGGCTCTCCCATGCCCTGCTGGTGCTGATGGAGGAGGCCGGCGACTCCCCCGACGACCGGGTCCAGGACGCCGTCGCCCGCAGCCGCGAGGTGCGCCGCTACGTCGACGGCCTCTGGCCCGGCATCGACCCGAAGGCGTTGCTGCTGTGCCTGTACACCGATCCGGACCTGCGGAACGCTTGCGGCGCAGACGTTCTGGACGCCGACGAGCTCGACCTGCTGGCCTGGACCCCGCCGCCACGCAGTGTGCGCAGCGCCCGCTGGTCGGCGGCCGACGCCGTCCTGCTCGACGAGGTCGGCGACCTGCTGCGCCGCACCCCGAGCCTGGGCCACGTGGTGCTCGACGAGGCCCAGGACCTGTCCCCCATGCAGCTGCGGGCGGTCGGTCGACGGTGCAGCACCGGCTCGGTGACCGTGCTCGGCGACATCGCCCAGGGCACCACCCCCTGGTCGACACCCTCGTGGCAGGTGTCGCTGCACCATCTGGGCCACGAGCAGGCCCACCTCGAGGTGCTCGACCGAGGCTTCCGGGTGCCCAAGGCCGTCATCGAGTACGCCGCCCGGCTGCTGCCCAGCATCGCCCCCGGCATGGCGGCCCCCACCTCGGTCCGCGAGGACGCCGGCAGCCTGGTCATCGAGTCGATGTCCGACGCGGACGCCGTCCGGCGACAGTTGGTCGCCACGGTCACGGCCGAGCTGGCCCACGAGGGGTCGATCGGGGTGATCGTCGCCGACGCGGACGTGACGGCCGCGGCCGCGGCCCTGGCCGCCGGCGGCGTCGCGGCGACCGTGCTCGGGGGCGGCGACACCAGCGCCGACGGCTCCGCCGAGGAGCTGCTCGACTCCGGCGTCGAGCACGGCGGCCTGGCCCGGGTCTCGGTGGTGCCGGCCAGCACAGCCAAGGGCCTGGAGTACGACCGGGTGGTCGTGCTCGAGCCGACCGCCATCGCCGCCGCCGAGCCCGATGAGCGCACCGGCTTGCGCCGCCTCTACGTGGTGCTGACCCGAGCCGTCACCGCCCTGACGGTGATCCATCACCAGCCCCTGCCCCCAGCGCTTGCCTGACAGGGCCCGGCCCCTCTGTTGTCGATCATGCCCAGCTCACCCGAACGGGGCGACACTCCGACAACACACCGTGTACGGTCACGGTTCGGTGAAACTGACATGATCAACAAGCGGTTGCGTGGGCTGGCGGCGTGAAGAATGAGCGATGGACGCTGGAGTCGGTGTCGCCGACCAAGGCCTTGCTCGAGGGAAAGGTGACCTTCTGGGCCCACCTGGCGAATCTTGATCCAGAAACGGGTCAATGGACGGACGCACTGCCAGAGAACGACTGCACGGTGAGCATCGCCTTGGTGAAAGTTGCAGGGGTGTGGAAAGTCAGCGAGTACATATGGCATTTCGTTCCGGGAAGCGAGCCGTGAGAACCACTCTCGCAGAGGCACTGGGATTCGGTGTTGTCGTTCTTGTGGCGACGGGTTGCAGTCAAGCCCCCCCTCTTACGCCGCGTCAGCAGGGTTCGATGCAAGCGGTCCAAGCCTGCGACGAGTTCATCCTCATCGGTTCGGAAGATCCGGCCACGTCGGTGGAGCGACGCCGCGAGAAGTTCTCCCTGGCCGTAACGCTGTCCGCTCGGGCAGCGGCGACCGACACCCGCTGGCAGCACCTTCATTCGATGATCGTCGAAACTGACTCTCGCTGGAAGGCCAAGGGTTATGCCCTGGCGGGGACGGTTGACCCCCCGGACGCCCTACGACTGATCGCCGAAGAGTGCCTCGCTGCCGGTCAACGGCCGTAACGGGCCGTGCGGTGGAGTCCGAGGCCGGGATGGCATCGGGCTCCACCGCACGGTGGTGGATCACGGTGGTCGTTCGCCCCTCGCAGGACGACGTGCGTCAGGCTCCGGCGGCGGCCATCACGGCTCGGCCGGTGAGCACCTGGGCAAGGTGCGACCGGAAGGCCTCGTCGGCGTTGGAGTCGGCCATCGGCGCGGCTCCTTCACCGGCGTGAGCCGCTGCGGCGTTGATCGCCTCGGCCGTGGCCGGCTGACCGACCAGCGCCCGCTCGACCGCAGCCGCCCGCACCGGCACCAGACCCATGTTGGTCAGCCCCACCGCGGCCTGGGTGATGACGCCACCCTCGCTGCGGATGGCCGCAGCCACCGCCACGATCGACCACGACTGCGCCGTCCGACTCAGCTTCTCGTAGTGGGCACCCCAGCCGGTGTGCTTGGGCACCCGGATCTCGACGAGCAGCTCACCGTGGCCCAGGGCCGTGGTGAACACGTCGGTGAAGAACTCCGCGGCCGGCACGCTGCGTCGTCCGTTCGGTCCGGCGATCACCATGGTGGCCCCGAGCGCCAGCGCCGGGGCCGGCATGTCGCCGGCCGGGTCGGCGTGCGCCAGCGAGCCGCCGAAGGTGCCACGGTGACGCACCTGCGGGTCGGCCACGGTCTCGGCCGCCAGCGACAGCAGCAACGCGTGCTGGCGCACCAGCGGGTCGCGCGTCATGTCGTCGTGGGTGGTCATGGCCCCGATGACGATGGCGTCGCCGTCGTCCCGCACCCCTCGCAGCTCGGCGATGCCGCCGAGGTCGACGAGCAGCTCGGGCGAGGACAGCCGCAGCCTCAGCACCGGGATCAGGCTCTGGCCACCGGCCAGCACCTTCACCTCGCGATCGCCTGCCCCGGCCAGCAACGCGACGGCCGCGTCGACGGTGGTAGGAGCCTCGTAGTCGAACGCTGCGGGGATCACTGGGCGCCTCCCTCGGTCGAAGCGGAACCCCAGCGCGCCGAGCCCGCACCGGGGCTGGCCTCATGGGCTCCGTCATGGGTGTCCCGGGCACCGACCGTGGGGTCGTAGCCCGAGACTGAGCTGATGGCCTGCCACACCTTCATCGGCGTGCAGGGCATGTCGATGTCGTCCACACCCCACGGCCGCAGGGCGTCGACGACGGCGTTCAGCACCGCCGGGGTCGAGGCGATGGTGCCGGCCTCGCCGACTCCCTTGACCCCCAACGAGTTGGACGTCGCCGGCGAGACGGTGCGACCGGTGTCGAAGTGCGGCAGGTCGGCCGCCGACGGCAGCGTGTACTCCACGAAGGTCGCCGTCGTCAAGGTGCCCGACTCGTCGTGCTTCGCGTCCTCGTAGAGCGCCTGCGCGATGCCCTGGGCCAGGCCGCCGTGCACCTGGCCCTCGACGATGAGCGGGTTGACGACCGTGCCGATGTCGTCGACGCAGACGTACTTGCGGATCTTCACGAACCCGGTCTGGGTGTCGACCTCGGTCGCGCACAGGTGGGTGCCGTGCGGGAACGAGAAGTTCACCGGGTCGAAGGTGGCCTCGCAGTCGATGCCCGGCTCCATGCCGTCCGGCAGGTTGTGGGCGTCGAACGCGGCGAACGCGACCGCCTGGATCGGGGTGCTCTTGTCGGTGCCCTTGACCGTGAACGACCCCTTGGCGAACTCGAGGTCGTCGACGTCGGCCTCCATCTGGTGGGCCGCGATCAGCTTGGCCTTCTCGATCACCTTGTCGGCCGCCATCACCAGCGCGATGCCACCGACCGACAACGAGCGCGAGCCGTAGGTGTCCAGGCCCCGGGCCGCGATCGCGGTGTCACCGTGCAGCACCTCGACGTCCTCGAACGGCACCCCGAGGCGGTCGGCGACGATCTGGCTGAACGCCGTCTCGTGGCCCTGGCCGTGGGCGCTGGCCCCGGTGAGCGCCTCGACCTTGCCGGTGGGCAGCATCCGGATGGTCGCCGCCTCCCAGCCGCCGCCGACGTAGGACAGCGCTCCGAGCACGCGGGACGGCGCCAGGCCGCACATCTCGGTGAAGGTCGAGATGCCGATGCCCAGCTGGACGACGTCCTTGCTCGCCCGACGACGGGCCTGCTCGGCCCGCAGTCCCTGGTAGTCGAACATCTCGACGGCCTTGGACGTCGCGGCCTCGTAGTTGCCCGAGTCGTAGGTCATGCCCGCCACCGTGGTGAACGGGAACTCCTCGTGCGTGATCCAGTTCTTCTCGCGCACCGCGAGCGGGTCCATGCCCACCTCGTGGGCGAAGGTGTCGACCAGCCGCTCGATGGCGCAGGTGGCCTCGGGCCGGCCGGCGCCGCGGTAGGCGTCGGTCCAGGTCTTGTTCGTGAACACGTTGGTGGTGGTGAAGCGGTAGGCGCCGAACTTGTAGATGGCGTTGAACATCCACGCGCCCAGCACCGGCACGCCCGGAGTCACCAGACCGAGGTAGGCGCCCATGTCGGCCAGCAGGTCGACCTTGAGTGCGGTCATGGTGCCGTCCTTCTTGCCGGCCAGCGTCAGCCGCTGCACCTGGTCGCGCCCGTGGTGGGCGACCTGGATCGACTCGGTGCGGGTCTCGGTGTACTTGACCGGCTTGCGCAGCGCCCGGGCCACCAGGAACGTGACCACCTCCTCGGGGGTGAACTGCAGCTTGCCGCCGAAGCCACCGCCGACGTCCGGCGCCACCACCCGGATCTTGGACTCCGGAGTGCCGGTGACCAGTGCCATGAAGATCCGCACGAAGTGCGGCACCTGGGTGGCCGACCAGATCGAGTACTGCTCGCCGGTGGGGTCGACGACGGTCGAGCGCGGCTCCATGAATGCCGGCACCAGTCGCTGCTGGCGGTAGCGGCGCTCGATGACGACGCCGTCCGGGTCGTTGCGGGCCGCCTCGATCGCGGCGTCCACGTCGCCGCCGGAGCCGGCCGCGGCCGAGTCCAGGGTCCAGACCGCGCTGATGTTGGTGCCCAGCTCGGGGTGGGCCAGGGCGGCGCCGT
Source organism: uncultured Actinomycetota bacterium (assembly GCA_963738495.1). Taxonomy (GTDB): domain Bacteria; phylum Actinomycetota; class Actinomycetes; order Actinomycetales; family Kineosporiaceae; genus CAVTWW01. The sequence continues at coordinate 281,108 of CAVTWW010000034.1, read as the reverse complement.
CCTTGACGGCCTCCTCCATGTCGAGCACCACGGGCAGGTCGTCGTAGTCGGCGAAGACCAGCGCCGCGGCGTCCCGGGCCTCGCGGGCCGAGCGGGCCGCGACGACTGCGACGATCTCGCCCGCGAACTTCACCTCGTGCTGGGCGACGGCCGGGTGGTTGGCCGCCTTCTGGTCGGCCGTGATCGGCCACGCGCAGGGCAGACCGACCTCGGAGCCGGCCAGCTCGGGGCCGGTCCAGACCCCGATGACGCCGGGGGCGTTCTTGGCCTCGGCGGTCTCGATCGAGGTGATCGTGCCGTGGGCGACCGGGCTGCGCACCATGGCCAGGTGCACCATGCCGGGCAGGGTGATGTTGTCGGTCCAGCGGGTGCGACCGGTGATCAGGCGGGCGTCCTCCTTGCGGCGCCGGGCCTTGCCGAACTCACCGACCGAGGTGGCTTCGTCGACGGCGGTCATGCGACACCTCCGGCGGGGGCGCCCTGACCGGCCTTGGCGGCCGTCTGGATCGCCGTCACGATGTTCTGGTAGCCCGTGCAGCGGCACAGGTTGCCCTCGATGCCCTCACGGATCTGAGCCTCGGTGGGGTCGGCGATGTCGTTGAGCAGGTCGACCGCCTGCATGATCATGCCGGGGGTGCAGTAGCCGCACTGCAGGGCGTGGCACTCGTGGAACGCCGCCTGCACCGGGTGCAGGGTGTCGCCGTCCGCGAGTCCCTCGATGGTGGTCACCGAGGCGCCGTCGGCCTGGACCGCGAGCACGGAGCAGGACTTGACGCTGCGACCGTTCAGATGGACGGTGCACGCACCGCAGTTGCTCGTGTCGCAGCCGACCACTGTGCCCGTCTTGCCCAGCTGCTCGCGCAGATAGTGCACCAACAGGGTCCGGGGTTCTACGTCGTCCTGGTAGCGGACGTCGTCCACAGTGACGCTGACTCTCTTGGTGCCCATACGGCCTCCACGGCTCAACACACGACGTTGTGTGTGGTCCGGTCATCGGTCAGGAACCGGTGACGGGACGCACGCCTCGATCCAAGTGACTCCGGCCACTGCGCACAAGGGTTTGCAGGCAATTGGCAGCCGGTGCCGTTCCGCTCGACGGCCCGGCGACCGGTGGGCGCAGAAACCGGCTCGCCCACCGGAACCCCGGTGCTCCACAGTGGGACGGTGACCTTCGGACCAGCCGCCCCGACCGTGACGACCTACGCCGACCCGGCCGAGTTCCTCGCGGCCGCCCGGCCGATCCTCGAGGCGATGCCCGTGGAGTCCAACGTCATCGCCACCCTCGCCGCCGAGATGGTCGCCGGCGACAGCCCCTACCGGCACCACCGCTTCTTCGTCGTCGGCGGCGTGGCCGTGGGGATGCTCACCGAGTGGGGCCTGGCAACCACCCCCCTCATCGAGCCGGACGGCGGGACCGCGGGGCCCCAGCCGGACGGCGATGCCGCCGGGCCCCAGCCGGACGGCGATGCCGCCGCGCCCCAGCCGGACGTCGAGGCCGCGGCTGCCGCGTTGGTGGCGGCGGCCCGGGCCACCGGGCTGGCGATCCCCCGGGTGTCGGGGGTGGGAGCGGCGGCCCCGGCCGTCGTCCGGGTACTCACCGCGGCCGGCGCCACGGTCGCCGAGCGGACCAACATGCTGGTCTACGACCTGGTCGAGCTGGTCACCCCGGACGCGGTGCCGGGATCACCGCGCCTGGCGGTCCCCGACGACCTCGACCTGGTCACCCGGTGGCTGTTCGCGTTCCACGACGAGGTCGAGCACGGGGGTCGCACCGACGAGCTGCGCCGCCACGCCGAGAACACCGTCGGCGACGGGCGCATGATGCTGTGGGTCGACGAGGCCCGGGTACCGGTGAGCATGGCCGGAGTGCGACCACCGGCCCTGGGCCTGTCCCGGGTCGGCCCCGTCTACACCCCGCCCGAAAGTCGTCGCCGGGGCTATGCCGGCGCGGTCACCGCGGCGGTCACCGCCCGCGGCTTCGAGCTCGGGGCGAGCCGCACCATGCTCTTCACGGACGCCGACTTCCCGACGTCCAACCACGTCTACCAGCAGCTTGGCTACCGCCGCCTCGGCGAGGCCCACATGATCGTCCTCACCACCCCCACTGCCCCTACCACCCCTACCACGGGGTGAGAGTCGCGTTTCGGTCGGGGACACGCGCTTTCCCTGCCCCAACTCGACTCTCGAGGGACGGGTCGAGCCGAACCTCGACTCTCGCGTAACCGGTCGAGCCGAACCTCGACTCTCGACTGACCCGTCGAGCCGAACCCCGACTCTCGACTGACCCGTCGAGCCGAACCCCGACTCTCGACTGACCCGTCGAGCCCAGGGTGAACGCGTTGTCCGGGTCAGCGGTGGGCGGTGTGGTGGATCGGGCCGACCCGTTCGCCGAGGCGTCCCCCGTCGCCGCCCCAGCGCAGCGCGATGATCTCGGCGGCGATGCTGACCGCGGTCTCCTCGGGGGTGCGGGCGCCCAGGTCGAGCCCGATCGGTGACGACAGCCGGGCCAGCTGCGCCTCGTCGACCCCGGCCGCCCGCAGCCGCTCGAGCCGGTCGTCGTGGGTGCGCCGCGATCCCATGGCCCCGATGTAGGCCACGTCCAGGGTCAGCGCCACCTCGAGCAGCGGGACGTCGAACTTGGGGTCGTGGGTGAGCACGGCCAGCACGGTCCGGGTGTCGATCGCCCCGGCCGCAGCCTGGGCCGCGAGGTAGCGGTGCGGCCACTCGACCACGACCTCGTCGGCGTCCCGGAACCGGGATCGGGTCGCGAAGACCGGCCGGGCGTCGCACACCGTCACGTGGTAGCCGAGGAAGACCCCCATCCGGGCCACGGCCGCCGCGAAGTCGATCGCCCCGAAGACCAGCATCCGCGGCTTCGGCGCAAAGCTGGAGACGAACACCCGCATGCCCTCGCCGCGGCGCTCGCCGTCCGGGCCGTACGTCAGCGTCTCGGACCGGCCGGCCGCCAGCAGCCCCCGGGCGTCGTCGGAGACGGCGTCGTCCATGCGCTGCGAGCCGAGCGACCCGGCAGCCGAGGCGACGATCGCTGCACCGCTCGATCCCGCAGTCGAACCCGGAGTCGAACCCGCAGCCGAGCCCTCGGCCGAGCTGCCACCCCCGGGCAGGTCGCCCGTCCCCTCGCCGAGCTCGGGCCGGACGACGACATGGCGGCCGACGACCGCCGGGTCGGGGTGCTCGATCACGGTGCAGACGGCGACCGGTCGCCCGGCCGCCACGTCGTCGGCGACCTCGCCCAGCTCGGGAAACGTGGTGCGGTCGACCTTCTCGACGAACACGTCGAGGATTCCGCCGCAGGTCAGGCCCACCGAGAAGGCGTCGTCGTCGCTGATGCCGTACCGCTGCAGCGCCGGGACGCCGCTCTCGAGCACCTCGCCCGACAACTCGTACACGGCACCTTCGACGCACCCGCCCGAGACGCTCCCGACGGCCTCGCCGCCCGGGCCGAGCAGCATCGAGGCCCCGGCGGGGCGCGGCGCCGAGCGCCAGGTGCCGACCACGGTGGCCATGCCGACCACCTGGTCGCGGCGCCACCAGTCGAGCAGCTCGGTGAGCACCTCACGCACGGCTAACCTCCTCGGCGACACCCTCAGGCACGACCGACCACCTCGACGAGCTCGGCGTAGGTGGCCAGCGAGTGACCGGCCACGAAGTCGTCAATGCTGGGCAACGCCGCGGCGATTCCGCCCTGCACCGGACGGTATCCGGCCTTGCCCCGGTGCGGGTTCACCCAGACCACCCGGTGCGCCAGGCGGTGCAGCCGCTGCATCTGCTCGGCGAGCAGTGTCGGCTCGCCCCGCTCCCAGCCGTCCGAGCACACCACGACGACGGCGCCCCGGGCCATGCCACGCTGCCCCCAGCGGTCGAGGAACGCCTGCAGCACCTCGCCCAGCCGGGTGCCGCCCGACCAGTCGGGCACCTCGTGGCCGGCCTCGCGCAGCGCCCGCTCGGCGTCCCGCTGCCGCAGCGACCGGGTCACCCGGGTCAGCCGGGTACCGACGGTGAAGACCTCGGTCGAGCGGGGCAGCGCCCGCACCCACACGTGGGCGACCCTCAGCAGGGCGTCGGCGTACAGCGACATCGACCCGCTGACGTCGAGCAGCAGCACCACCCGGCGAGGCCGGCTGGTCGGACGGCGGTAGCGCCAGCGCCCCACCTCACCGCCGCGACGCAGCTCGTCGCGCAAGGTGCGTCGCAGGTCGAGCTCACCCCGATGGTCGGCATGGCGGCGGATCGCCCGCCGCTGCGGGGCCACGGGTCTCAGGGTGGCGAACAGCTGGGCCAGCAGCGCCCGCTCGGTGGGGGTCAGGTCGGCGATGTCGCGATGGCGCAGCACGTCGGCCGCGCTCGCCCTGGCCCGCACCACGTCGACCTCGTCGTCCCCGTCACCCGCTGCGCCCTCCGGAGCCGGGGCATCGTCCATGGCCGGCAGCCGGCTGGGGCGGATCGACGGCTTGGCCGGCACCATCCGTGGCCACGGGCCACCGAACCAGGCCTCGAAGACGGCGTCGTACGGCCGCGCATGATCGGGCTCGGCGGTCAGGGTGGCCCGCCCGGCCCAGTAGAGCGCCCGCTTGTCGGTGACCCCGACGACGGCGGCGGCCCGCAGGTAGGTCTGCGCCCGGTCCGGCGTCACCGGCAGCCCGGCCGCACGCAGGGCACGCGTGAACCCGAGAAGGGTGGTCTCGACGGCGCTCACCCCTGCAAGTTGTCATGTCGCGGCCTCCGGCGCCATCGGCCCACGTCATCGGGCGCCATCGGCCCGCGGCCCCGGGCCGCAGCCGCAGGCCGGGAGCCCGTCGATGGTTGGCTGACCGGGTGGACCCCTGGCCTCGCGCTCTCCTCCTGCTCGTCACCGGGATGGCGGCCGGGGTCGTCGGCAGCGTGGTGAGCCTGGCGTCCCTGATCAGCTACCCGGTTCTGCTGGCCCTGGGCGTGCCGCCCCTGGTCGCGAACATGACCAACCGGGTGGCGATCGGCTGGAACGGGCTGGGATCGGTGCTCGGCTCCCGGCGCGAGCTGGCGGGCCTGGGGCCGCTCACCCAACGTCTGATGCCGGTGGTGATGGCCGGTGGGGCGCTGGGGGCCGCCGTCCTGCTGACCGGCTCGCCCCGCTCGTTCGAGCTGATGGTGCCGATCCTGATGGCGCTGGCCTCAACGGCGCTGCTGGTGCAGCCCCGGCTGCAGCGGGCAGCGGGCTTCGGCGTGCGGGGCACCACTCCGCTGACCCTGGGGTCGCTGTTCGCGGTGGCCGTCTACAACGGCTACTTCGGGGCTGCCGGTGGGGTGCTCATGCTGGTCATGATCGGCTGGGTGGTCGAGCTGCCGATGGTGCGACGCAACGCGTTGAAGAACGCCCTGGCCGCGACCGCCAACCTGGTCGCGATGGTGGCCTACCTGGTGTTCGGCACCGTCGACTGGACCGCCGCGCTGCCGTTGGCCACCGGCTTCCTGGCGGGCGGCTGGCTCGGCCCCGGCGTGTCCCGCCGACTGCCGGAGGAGTCGCTACGCCTGCTCATCTGCGGCAGCGGCTTCGCCGTCGCCGCCGTGCTGGCCTGGCGCACCTACCGCTGAGGCCGGGGTCACGTCGTGCAGGTAGTGCACGACGTCGTGCAGGAAGTACTGCCCGATCGAGCCGACGGTGAAGGTGCTGCCGTTGCTGCGACGGCCCGGCCGCTGCCACTGCTCACCGGTGACGGTGGCGAAGAGCTGGGCCAGGGCCTCGCCCTGGAAGGCGAGCTGGGCACGGACGAGCGAGGCCTCCTGCTCGCCGTAGCGTTCGGCGACCGCGGTCTCGTCCTGGTCCCAGTTGGCGAAGACCGGGTCGTCCTGGGTGAGCATCAGCTCGATCCGCTGGCCGAACAGCCGCAGCACGTCGCGCACGTGGCAGCCGTACTCCAGCGGCGACCAGACGCCGGGGGCGGGACGACGACGTACCTCGGGGCGAGCCAGCACCCCGACCCAGGCTCCGGTGACATCCCTGGTGGCACGGGACAGGTCGGTCAGCTCGACCGCTCCGGCGTCCAGCCCGCACTGCGGGCAGGCCTGCTCCGTCACCCAGGTCCAGTCCTTGGTGTCGGGCTCGATGTCCGGATCCCCCGTCATGCGTCCTCCACGGCTCGTCGCTCACCACTGGCTGCACCTTCCGGCGCCACTGCCTCACACGGCGCCACTGCCGCACACGGCATCACTGCCCTCTGGCACCAAGGCCCTGCGGCACCCACGGCCCTGCGGCACACGGCGGCGGAATGACAAGTCTGTCAGGAACCCGCTCCGCCGGCGAGCGCGTCAGCCGAGCAGCTCGTCCAGGATCGCCAACGCCTCGGGGTCGCCGTCCCGCGTCAGTGGTCCGACCGGGGGCCGGTTCCACATCAGGCAGTCGAGGTCGGCGGCCGCGCCACCGACGGTGGCGGCCGCCGGACGCCCGTCGTCGTCCGGGGCGACCAGGACCGTGGCCTCGTCGATCGCCTCGCCGTCCGCGTCGACGCCGACCAGTCGCGCCGGCCGCAGCAGCCACGACCGCCCCGGGACGACGTCCGTCGCCACGACCCGCAGCCACGTCTGGCCCGGGCCGGGGCGCAGGTCGACCCCGTCGGGGCCGTCGCTCGCCATGATCCGCAGCATCTCGTCGACCCCGTCGGCGGCCAGTGCCGGGTCGAGCGGCAGCCGGTGGACCCCGGCGGTCAGCTCGGCGTCCACCCGGTGGATCATCGCCTCGTGCGCCTGGCGCCGCGCGATGTAGCCCACCGTGCGGTGGTCCCGCGCCCACATCCAGACCGGGGTGGGGGCCGGCGTGGTCGCCAGCTGGTGCTGCAGCCGGGCGCTGACCCGGTCGAAGAGTGCCAGCAGCCCGGCTCGGTCGGGCGGTCGGGGCGGGTGCTCGCCGGCCCCCTCGGCCGTGGCGGCCCGGTGCTGCACGATCTCGCCCCAGAACCACTGCACATCGGCCAGGTGCCACAGCAGGTCGTCGACGTCCCAGTCGGGGCAGGTCGGCACGCGGGAGCCGGCCGGCACCTCGGCGAGGACCGAGACGAACCGGGCCGACTCCTGCTGCAGGGCGGTCGCGAAGTCGAGCATGAACCCGAGGCTAGGGGGCGGATCAGGCGCCGGCCAGGATCCGGTCGAGGGCGTCACGCACCCGCTCGGTGTCCTCGCGGTACTTGCAGACCGCGCCCAAGGTGGCCGCCGCGGCCTCGACGTCGAGGTCGCGGGCCCCCAGCTCGAGCAGGCAGCGCGCCCAGTCCAGACTCTCGGCCACCCCGGGCGGCTTCAGCAGGTCGGCCCCCGCCGGGCCCGAGGCACCGTCGCGCATGCGCTGGACGGCGACCGCCACCTGGCGGGCCAGTGCCAGCGGCACCTGGGGCAGCCGGCTGCGCAGGATCTCGACCTCGCGGTCCAGACCGGGGTGCTCGACCCAGTGGTAGAGGCAGCGGCGTTTGAGGGCGTCGTGCACCTCGCGGGTGCGGTTCGAGGTGAGCACCACCACCGGCGGGTTCGCCGCCACGATCGTGCCCAGCTCGGGGATCGTCACCGCGTGTGTGGAGAGCACCTCGAGCAGGAAGGCCTCGAACTCGTCGTCGGCCCGGTCGATCTCGTCGACCAGCAGCACCGCCCGCGGGCTGCGCAGCGCCTTGAGCACCGGCCGCGCCAGCAGGAACCGCTCGTCGAACAGGGACTGCTCCACCTCGGCCGCGGCCAGCTGCTCGCCGTCCCCGCGCAGGGCCTCCAAGGTGCGCAGGTGCAGCACCTGCCGGGGGAAGTCCCAGTCGTACAGCGCCTGCGAGGCGTCGATGCCCTCGTAGCACTGCAGCCGCACCAGCTCGGCGTCCAGCACCTGCGCCAGGGCCTCGGCCAGCGCGGTCTTGCCGGTGCCGGGCTCGCCCTCGAGCAGGATCGGCCGGTCCATGGTCATCGCCAGCCAGGCGACGGTGGCCAGGGCCTCGTCGGCGAGGTAGCCGGTACGCCCCAGAGCGGCGGCCAGGGCCGCCGGGTCGGCCGGTCGCCGGTCGACCCCGCGGGCGAGGCCGCCGTCCACGCTCGCACTGTCAGCCATGGCCGACAGCATGGCGGGTGGCTGCCACGGCCCGCGACCCGACCTGGCAGTCTGCTGCCTGTGACCACCTCAGCCCCGTCACCGTCCTCGTCCGGCCCTGCCCTGCGCAGCGGCCCGGCCCAGCTGCTCATCGCCGCCGCCGGGGGACGGTTGGCCACCCTGACCATCGACGGCCTCGACCTGCTGGCGACCGGGGCCGAGGGCATCTTCGGCTGGGGCAGCTACCCGATGGCGCCGTTCGCCGGCCGGGTGCGCGACGGTCTGCTGACCTGGCAGGGACGGCGCTACCAGCTGCCCCGCAACCATCCCCCGCACGCCATGCACGGCCTGGCGCTCGACCGCCCCTGGCAGGTGACGGACACTGACGCGACCTCGGTCGTCATGCGCTGCGACTTCGACAGCCGCTGGCCCTGGGCCGGGCACGTCCTGCAGCAGGTGCAGCTGTTCGACGACCGCCTGCAGCTGCAGCTCGAGGTGCACGCCGACGAGGGCGGCCGCGAGGAGGGCCCGATGCCGGCCTGGACCGGCCACCACCCCTGGTTCTCGCGGCGGCTGGGCCGGGGCGAGGCGGTGCGGTTCGACGTGCCCGCCGCGGGCATGTTCAGCAACGACCCGCCCGGCATCCCGACCGGGGTGGTGGTCCCGGTGGGGACCGGGCCGTGGGACGCCACCTACGTCGACGTCGCCTGGCCGGCCACCCTGACCTGGGACGGCGCCCTGGCCCTGACGGTCGACTCCGACGCCCGCTACGGCGTGGTCTTCGACCACCGCCCGCACGCGGTGTGCGTCGAGCCGCAGACCGCTCCCCCGAACGCCACCGAGCTGGGTCTGGCTGCGGCCGTGGAGTCGGGCAGCCCCCTGACCATGACCATGACCTGGGCCTGGTCCCCGGCCTGATCTCAGGTCAGGCGGGGCTGCACTGCCTGACCTCAGGTCAGGGCGGCGCAGCGCTGCTTCATGGCGGCCAGCTCGGGCCGGCCGTCGAAGAACGCGAGCTTGGCCCGGGCACCGGAGCGCACGGGCCACTCGAGGCACCACGAGGCGAACGACTCGGCGAAGTCCTCGCGGGGGTTGGTGGTCGCGTACTCGTCGACGAACTCGTTGCGGTGGGCCAGGTACCAGGTGTGCCGGGCGGCCTCGGTCGGTGCCTTGCGGTCGCCCTTCTCCTCGCCCCACAGCGTCAGCCAGCTGCGGTAGGTCTCCTGCTTCCAGGTGGCGGCCAGGTACGAGGTCAGCAGGGCCTTGTCGTTCAGGCAGCCGTCCGGCGCCGGCAGCATCGGGCACGAGTACGTGAGCTTCTGCAGGTCGACCTGGCTGACGGCCAACGACAGCAGGTGCCCCAGCTCGTGGACCATCGTGAAGGCGAGGTCACGGTCCTCCAGCGACGAGGCCGCCAGACCCAGGGACCAGTCCACCAGTGACGCGTCCTCGGGGGAGATGTAGCCGACGTACTCCACCGGATGGGCCTTGTCGATGGTCGGCACGTAGACCACCACGCCCTTGATGATCTTCAGGGCGTACTGCGGGTACACCGTGGCCACCACGGCCCAGAGTCGGGTCAGGCACTCCTTGCGGTGGGCCACCGGCGGCGGCTTGCCGGGGGTGGCGTCGGCCCCGAGGCTGCCGTCGGCGACCACGTAGGCGCCCGAGATCGTCCCCTGGTAGTTCTTCTGCGGCGTCAGCAGGAACATCGCCGACAGCTGCGGGTCGCCGGAGCGCCGGGCCAGCGCCGTCCGGCAGTACGACGGCAGCGGCCAGCTGGCCTCGGCGGCGGTGAGCGGCTGCGCCAGCGGCGCCACGGATGGCAGCGCGAACATGTCGTACTCGCCCTCCGCCGCCGCAGCGGCGGCCGCCGAGGTCGGTCCCGGGACCGAGCCGCCGGCTGCGGGGGGCGGGGTCGCGGACGCCCCCGACCCCGGCCCGCCGCCGACCGCCGTCCCACCGGGTGAGCCGGACGACGACGTGGTCGGCGACAGCCACCCTGCGAGGCCGGCACGGGGCGGCAGCACGACCCCACTCACGCCGAGGCAGACGATCACGGCGCTGAGCACCCACGGCCGGGCGACACCCCACCCCGACCCGGCGCCCGTCGGGTCGCTCACCGCAGGGCCGCGCAGCGCTCGTCCATGTGCTTGAGGTCGGCCCGGCCGTCGAAGAACGAGATCTTGGGCTTCAGCGTGCTCGCCACCGGCTCGCGCAGACACCAGGCGGCGAACGACTCCGCGAAGTCCTCGACCAACGAGGTGGCGGCGTAGTCGTTGTAGAACTCGGCCCGGTGCTTGCGGTACCAGGCGTCCTGCGCGGAGGTGCTCGGCGCCTTGGTGCCACCCCACAGGTCCCGGTGGCTGCGGTAGGTCGTGGGGCTCCACGCCTTGGCGACGTAGTCGCTGAGAATCGCGGTACTGCTGAGGCACCCGTCCGGCGGGGGCAGCCAGTCGCACGTGGGGTCGGTGGCGTTGGCGTCCCACTGGCTGTCGTTGAGGGTCAGCAGGTGGCCCAGCTCGTGGATCATCGTGTGGGCCAGCTCGTCGTTGCTGAGCTGGTGCGGCGCCAGCGCCAGGGTCCAGGTGCCCACCACGGAGCTCGGGACCACGAAGCCCACCACCTCCCCCCGGGCGGCCCGCTCGACGGTGGGCACGAAGACCACGAACTCGTCGACCTCGTCGATCGCGTACTGCGGGAACACCCGGCGCACCACGGTCCAGAGCTGCGCGACGCAGGCCGAGCGACGGGCTACCGTCGGCGGGGTGCCGGGCTCGTTGTTGCCACCCAGCTCACCCCCCTCGACCGTGTTTGCGGTGACCACCGTGCCCTTGACCGAGGCCCGCTTCATCTGGGGCAGCGAGCTCAGCACCGGGTCGCCGCCGTGGCGGGCCAGCGGCACCCGGCAGCTGCGCGCCAGCGGCCACCCCACCCCGGCGGCGGTCAGTGGGTGCGCAAGTGCAGGCACCACCGGCGCCGCCGACTGGTCGGAGGACTGCGAGGGGACGGGCAACGGCGCCGTCCCGATCCCGACCTCGGCCCCGGTGGACGCCCCGGCGGACGTGCCGACACCGGCCGTGGGCTGCGGGGCCGCCACCGCCCCGGGGCCGCCGCCGAGCCGTCCGGTGGCGCCGAGCAGCGTCGCCTGGCCGAAGACCCCGCCCGCCCCCAGGGCGAGGAGCACCAGGCTCAGCACCCAGGGGCGCAACCGCTGCCCTCGTGATCCCCTCACGTCGCTAGCATGACGCACGGATCGGACAGCGGCCCAGCCACGCTCGGCCAGGTTCGGACATCGCCGCACCAACCCCCTCGATCCTGCCGGGAGCACAGCCGATGAACCTCGTCGCGGGAGTCGACTCCTCGACCCAGTCCTGCAAGGTCGTCGTCAGGGACGCCGAGACCGGCGCCCTGGTGCGCGAGGGCCGCGCCGGCCACCCCGACGGCACCTCGGTCCACCCCGAGCATTGGTGGACCGCGCTGCAGCAGGCCGTCACCGCCGCCGGCGGCCTGGACGACGTCGCCGCGGTGGCGGTGGGCGCCCAGCAGCACGGCATGGTGGCCCTCGACGAGGACGGCGTCGTCGTCCGGGACGCCCTGCTGTGGAACGACACCCGGTCGGCCCCGCAGGCCGACCGCCTGGTGGCGGGCCACGGCGGGCCGCAGGCCTGGGCCGGGCCGTGGGCTCGGTACCGGTGGCCTCGTTCACGGTGACCAAGCTGGCCTGGCTGGCCGAGCACGAGAGCGAGAACGCCGCCCGGACGGCGGCCGTGTGCCTGCCGCACGACTGGTTGACCTGGCGACTGGCGGGTGCGGCCGGGATCGCGACCCTGACCACCGACCGCGGCGACGCCTCGGGCACCGGCTACTACTCCCGCCGCCGAGGGCAGCTACCGCCGCGACCTGCTGACCGCGGCGCTCGGCCACGACGCCGTCCTGCCGACCGTGCTGGGCCCCACCGCCGTGGCCGGGCACGGGGCGGTGGCGGGGCTGGGCGGCGGGGCCCTGCTCGGACCGGGCACCGGCGACAACATGGCGGCCGCACTCGGGGTCGGGCGCCGAGGTCGGCGACGTGATCATCTCGATCGGCACCTCGGGGGTCGTCAGTGCGGTGGCCCAGGTTCCCGCCGCCGACCCCAGCGGCGCCGTGGCCGGGTTCGCCGACGCCACCGGGCGCTACCTGCCGCTGGTCTGCACGCTGAACGCCGCGCGGGTGCTCGACGCCACCGCCCGCCTGCTGGGCGTCGACCACGACCGGCTCTCGCAGCTGGCCCTGTCGGCGCCGGCAGGCTCGGGCGGGCTGGTGCTGGTGCCCTACCTCGAGGGCGAGCGCACCCCCAACCGGCCGCTGACGCCACCGGCGCCGCTCCACGGCCTGCGCCTGGACACCGCCACCCCTGCCGCACCTGGCCCGGGCGGCGATCGAGGGGCTGCTCTGCGGGCTGGCCGACGGCCTCGACGCCCTGCGCGCCCAGGGGGCGCAGGTGCGCCGGGTGATGCTGGTCGGCGGTGGCGCCCGCTCCGCCGCGCTGTGCGCGCGATGGCTCCCGCCGTCCTGGGCTGCCCGGTGCTGGTGCCACCGCCCGGGGAGTACGTGGCCGACGGCGCCGCCCGCCAGGCCGCCTGGGTGCTGGCCGCCGCTCGCGCCGGCGACTCCGACGGCGGAGCCGGCGGCGCCGGGTCGGACGATGCGAGGGTCCCCGCTCCCACATGGCACGTGGAGGGGGGGCAGGTCTTCGAGGCCGACCCCGTGGCCGGGGTCCGGGAGCGCTACGCCGAGGTGCGCGACCTGACGGCGTCCGTGCCGTCCTGACCCCCGCCGGCCGGCCGCAGCTGCGGGCCCGGGCGGACGCGCACGGCGGCGCTGGTTACGCTGGCCGGATGACGGCAGCCGACGCGCGACTCATCGACCGGTTCGGCCGGGTCGCGACCGACCTGCGGGTGTCGCCTGACCGACCGGTGCAACCTGCGGTGCACGCTACTGCATGCCGCCCGAGGGCCTGGACTGGCTGCCCGACCCCGAGCTGCTCACCGACGACGAGATCGTCCGGCTGATCACGATCGCGGTGCAGCGGCTCGGGATCGACGAGGTCCGCTTCACCGGCGGTGAGCCGCTGCTGCGCAAGGGCCTCGAGCGCATCGTCGCCGCCACCGCCGCGCTGCGGTCACCGCGACGCGCCGGAGACTCGTCGCTGACCACCAACGGGCTCGGCCTGGAGCGGCGGGCCGAGGCCGCTGACGGCGGCCGGGCTGCACCGGATCAACGTCTCGCTGGACACCCTCGACCCCGAGCGCTTCCTGCACGCTCACCCGCCGGGACCGGCTGGACGACGTGCTGGCCGGGCTGCGGCCGCCGCCGCGGCCGGCCTGACCCCGGTCAAGATCAACGCCGTGCTGCTGCGCGGGCGTCAACGACGACGAGGCGGTGCCGCTGCTGCGGTGGGCCCTCGACGCACGGCTACGAGCTGCGGTTCATCGAGCAGATGCCGCTGGACGCCCAGGCACGGCTGGCAGCGCGAGCAGATGGTCACCGCGGACGAGATCCTGGCCGCGCTGCAGACCGAGTTCACCCTCACCCCGACCGGCGCGGCCGACCGCGGCGCCGCGCCCGCCGAGACCTGGCTGGTGCGACGGCGGGCCCGGCACGACGGTGGGCGTCATCGCCTCGGTCACCCGGCCGTTCTGCGGCGACTGCGACCGCACCCGGCTCACCGCCGACGGCCAGATCCGCAACTGCCTGTTCGCCCGCGACGAGACCGACCTGCGCGGCGCTGCTGCGCGGCGGGCGCCGACGACGAGGAGCATCGCGCGAGCGCTGGCGGCGCGGCGATGTGGGGCAAGCAGCCCGGCCACGGCATCGACGACGAGTCGTTCCTGCAGCCGGACCGCCCGATGAGCGCGATCGGCGGCTGAGCCGTGCAGGTGACCGTGCGCTACTTCGCCGGGGCCGCCGCCGCCGCCGGTCGCGACGGCGAGGACGTCGTCCTGGTCCCGGGCAGTCAGCTCGCCGACCTCGCCGGTGAGCTGGGCCGCCGGCACGGCGCCGAGCTGACCCGGGTGCTGACGGCCTGCAGCTTCCTGCTCGACGAGGTCGCCGGACCGGCCGACCGGCCGTTGCACGACGGCGCCAGGTCGACGTGCTGCCCCCGTTCGCGGGCGGCTGAACCAGCCTCCCCGGTCCCACCGCTCAAGACCACCTTCCGGACGGTCGACCTACCTCAGGGTAGTGCTCGCTCAGGCACGCCGGGAGGGCGGAGCGGAGGTCGCCGGGTGTCGGTCCGTCCTGCAGGCCTCGGCCACGGCGCCGTGGGGCTGGGCCTGGCCGCCGCGCTGGCCGCCAGCCTGAGCCTGCATACCAGCCGGGCGGCCTGGCAGGTGGCCGACCCCAACGCCGCCAACACCTTCGCCACCACCAGCTGGCTGGCGCCGGCAGCCCCCACCTCACCGGCCGCGACCCCGGGGGACGGCGACGGCACCACAACCTCCCGCACCACCCCCACCCAGATCACCGGTCCCGCCACGGTCACCCAGATGGACGCCGGCCGGATCCACGTGCTCGCCCTGGGGTGACGGCTCAGACCGCCGGCGTCCGGGTCCGGGTCGGGGTGGCGGTGCGGGTCCGGGTGCGGGTGGGCGTCGCGGTGCGGGTCCGGGTGCGGGTGGGCGTGGCCGAGGAGGTCGGGTCGCTCGGGCCGGGCACCGTGGCGGACGTCGAAGGCACCGTCGTCGGACTGCCGCCGGGGCTGCTGCTGGGGCCGGTGGTCGGCGCCGTCGTGGTCGAGGCCACCGTCGAGCCGGGCCCGCTCGTCGTCCCGGCCCTGGGCGCGCCTCCACCGTTGCCGGACGACGTGCCACCATCGTGGCCGGCCCCGGTCGGCACCCCACCGGCACCCGAGGGCCCGGTCCCCGCCGCCGAGTGCCCGGACTGCGTGACGGCCGAGATCGACGGGCTGCGGACCCCACCACCGGGCAGGTCGTCCTGGCCGGAGTAGGCAGCCGCCATGGCCACCCCACCGATCGCCAGCACCAGCACTCCCGCCCCCACCAGCGCCGCCCGCCCCGAGCCGCCCCGCCGCCCGGCACCCGGTCCGGGCACCGGGAAAGCCGCCGCGGCCGGAGTCGGAACGGGAGCCGGAGCCGCGGCTGGAGACGGTGACGGTGACGGCGGTGACGGCGGTGACGGGGGTGACGGCGGTGACGGTGGCGGCGGTGGCAGCGGCAGCGCCGGGGGCGGAGGCGGAGGCGGGGCGGCCGGAGCCCGCGGGCCGATCGGTGCCGCCGGCCTGCTCCGCTCGCCGATCTGGGCGGCCCCGAGCGCCACGGCGTTCTTCGGGTGGGCGTCACACGACCGGGCGGCCCAGCTCGCCGACCAGCTGGGCCACCAGCGGGATCCGCGACGAGCCGCCGACCAGGAGCACCGAGTGCAGCTCGGCCGGTCCACCCCGGCCGCGACGAGCGCCCGCCGCAGCGACTCCACGCTGTCCGCCAGCGCCGGCCGGATCATCGACTCCAGCTCGCCCCGGGTCAGTCGGACCTCGGTGCTGAACCCCGGCAGCAGCACCGGGATCGACACGTCGGTGTCCGCCGACAGCGCCTCCTTGGCCTGCACGCACTCCTCCCGCAGCCGGGCCACCGCGGCCAGCACGGCCGGGTCGTCCTCGTCGAGCCCGGCGAACTGCGGCCCGATCGCCTCGACCACGTGGCCGAACACCGCGGCGTCGAAGTCGATCCCGCCGAGCCGCTCGATCCCCTCCGGGTGGCCGAGGATCTCGAACCCCGCCCCGCGCTTGCGCAGCACCGCCGCGTCGAAGGTGCCGCCGCCCAGGTCGTAGACCGCGATCATCGAGCCGGGCGCCGCTGCTGCTGGCGCGTGGTGCGCGGCCGCGGCCTCCGGCTCGGTGACCAGGACGACCGGGCAGTCGGCGTCGCCGTCCAGGTCCGCGATCCGACCGCCTGCAGCAGCAGGTCGGTCTTGAACGGCCCCCAGTTCGCCGGGTGGGTGACGCACAGCGCCGACGGGCCGCCGCCCTCGCGGGCGACCACCTCGTCCACCGTCGACCGCAGCAGGCCGGCCGGTCAGCGCCTCGGCCGAGAACGGGCTGCCGCCGAGCAGGATCGGGGTGCTGTCGCCGAGCCGGCGCTTGAACTCGCGGGCCACCCGGTGCGGCTCCAGCACGGCCCGGCGGCTGGCCGCCTCCCCGGTCAGCAGGTCTGGTCCTCGCGGACCAGCACCACCGACGGCGCCGCGGTGACCCGGCCGCCGAGCGGCACCACCTCCGACCGCCCGCCCCGGCGCACGGCGGCCGCGGTGTACGTGGTGCCGAGGTCGATGCCCACGCTGTAGGCGGCGGTGCTCGTCATGGCCTGCTCCGGTCGATCGGTGGGGTGTCGAGGTCGGCGATCAGCCCTTCGCACGACCGGATCGCGACCCGCGCGGCGACGACCAGCTCCCGTGGGCTCATCGGGTGCTCCGCCCGGCGCTGCCAGGTCGGTCAGGGCCGGGCAGGCCGCCTCCGCCGGGCCCCCCGGTCAGCGTCCGGCGGCAGCCCAGCCGGGTGGCGACACCGTGCGCCGGCCCCGCCGATCACCTGCTCGAGGTCGGCGAGCACCTCCGGCTTGCCGGACCACCCAGCCGGCCCGCAGCGACGAGAGCACCCGCAGCTCGTTGAACGGGTGCGCCCCCGCGATGATCTGCTCGACCTCCCCGGCCAGCGCGGCCGCACCGGCCACCGGCCGCTGCCGCACCAGCGCGTCCACCGCGAGCAGCGCGGAGCGGCTCTTCAGCACCTCGCTGCGCTCGAAGAACAACGTGCCGAGCACCTCCTGCAGGACGTCCAGCCCGCTCGCCCCGACCAGCTTGCGGGCCAGCTCGGACGCGGTCGACCGCTCGGCGTCCGGCGCAGCATGCCCAGCCCCAGCCGGATGCCGAACAGGCCGAACCGGTCCAGCAGCAGCTGCCGCTCGATCGAGGTCAGGCCCAGCCCGGGCGTGGACTCGACGAACCGGTCCGCCGACAGCATCAGCACCTCGACCACCCGGGCCGGGCTGCTGCGCGATCACCCGCAGCTGCTTGACCTCGTGCTCGGTCAGCGTGGTCGCCGTCTGCGCCAGCAGCCCGGCCACCGGCACCACGGTCTGCGCCACCCGGCGCACCCCGGGTCCTTCGCCATCCGGTCGCGCGATCCGAGCGGCCGAGGCCATCGCGTCCAGCCGACCGGCGGCGATCTCGTCGGCGCGGCTAGCACCCCGATCGCGTTGACCGGGTTCGGCCGCGGCCACCTCGGTGTCGTGGAAGCCCGAGAGGAACTCCAGATCGCTCACGGTGCAGGTGCTTCATCAGGTACAGGACGGCGTCCGCCGGGGTCTCCTGCTCGCCGTCGGCCAGCAGCTCCCAGGCCCGACGCGAGACCTGCTCCGACAGCGACCCGATCCCCGGGGTGTCGACCAGGGTGCACCGGCGCAGCGCCCGTGACGGCCAGGTCACGTCGATCCGCTGCAGCTGCTCGGGCGCCAGGCCGCCGAGGTCGACGTCCAGCTCGTCGTCGTCGCGACGGAACCGGGCCGGGTGCCTCGACCCGTCGGCCGCGGTCAGGGTGACCTGGTAGGTGTGCCCGTCGGCGTACCAGGTGACGACCCGGGTGCACTCCCCCGCGTCCGTCGGGGCCAGCCGCTCCCCGATCAGGGCGTTCAGCAACGTCGACTTGCCCGACTTGACCCGGCCCGCCACCGCCACCCGCAGCGGGGCTCTTCCAGCCGTTGCCCGATCCCGACCAGCCGGTGCTGCTCGGGGGTGCCCCGGTAGACGGCCTGGCGCGCGGGCCACCAGGTGGACGGTCCGTCCGGTCAGCGTCGGTCCGGTCGGGGTCGGCACGCTCGGGGTGGGACCGATCGGGGTCGGCACCATCGGGGTCATGGGGGCCGCCCGGGCGGGTGACGGTGTCGGCCAGCGCCCGCAGCCGGCGCAGCCTGGACAGCTCGGCCTCCACGTCGCGCAGCCGCCGCTCCCGCTCGGCGGTGCTGCGGCTGACGGTCTCGCTCGCCAGCCGCAGCGCCTCGGCGCGTCGAGCGGTTCAGCTCCTCGGCACGGCGGCTGTAGTGGTCACGCAGCTGGCGCTGCACCCGGCGCAAGGTGTCGCGGGAGTCCTTGCCGATGACGAAGTGCACCTCGTCGCAGTACCGGCGGACGGCGTTGCGGGCCTGGGCCCGGCGCTGCTCGAGCTGGCGCCGCTTCTCGTCCTTGAGACCCGGTGGCCCATCACCAGGCCGATCCCCAGCCCCGAGCGGGCCCAGCGAGATGTTCGCCAGGCTGCCCAGCACCGTGAACATCAGCATGCCGCTGTAGCTGTTGCGCAGCGCCACCATGGTCTGCTTGCCCACCGTCATGCGCTCGAGCTCGACCTTGTGGGCGAACTCGCGCCGCTGCAGCAGCCCGACGGGGTCGTACACCTGCACCCCGGTCAGGGGCTGCCCCGAGGCGTCCCTGAAGTGCTCACCGACCAGCTCGCTCAGGGCCAGGGCCTGCGAGCGCAACGCCGTGTAGTTCGCCACCAGCTCGTGGGCGGTGCGGGCCTCGAGCCACGCCTGCAGCTGCGGCCAGGCGTCGGCGGGGTCGACCGCCTCGACGGCCTCGTCGGCCTCGGCGATCATCGCCCGCACCCGGCTGCGCAGGTCGTGGTCGGTGTCCGAGGTGAGGTCGGCGATCCCGTCCGACAACGTCTGGTTCCACCGGGCGGCCGCCGTCCGCAGCTGCTCGCTGCGCTGCTTGGCGCGGGTCAGCTCGTCGACCACCGCCTCGGCCCAGCGCCGGGTCGGCCAGCACGACCGCTCGGCGGCGAACTGCGCTCCAGCTGCTCGCAGACCGCCAGCCACCTCACAGGCCGCCGAGACGGCGAGCCGGTCCAGCCCGCCGTCCTTCACCCGCCCGGAGACGAACGCGACCAGCTCGGGGAACCCGGACTCCGTCGTTCAGGTCCGGGTCGCCGCCGCGGACCGCCAGCGTGCGCAGCGTCGACGAGACGGCGACCAGCGACACGTCGGGCAGCGCGGCGGCGAGGTGGGCGCGGTCGAGGTCCCGCACCTTGCGCCAGGCCGGGTAGAAGTCGGTCTTGGTCAGGACGCACATCACCGCTGGGCACAGCTCGCGCGCCCGGCGCAGGAAGGTCAGCTCGGCGGCCGTGAGCTCCTGCGAGGCGTCGGTGACGAACAGCAGGGCGTCGGCGGTGGCGCTCGCGGTCAGGCTGGCCGCGGCGTGCGTCGAGGCCAGCCCGCCCAGCCCCGGGGTGTCCACCAGCACCAGCCCGCCCGCGAGCATGGTCGCGGAGCCGCACCTCGACCCCGGCCAGCGGCCCCGGCGGGCGAGCCGGGTCCGGTGGCGAGCCGGGCGAGGCCGACGAGCCGTCCGCCCTCGACGACGTGCGACCGCAGCTGCTCCAGCGGGACGTCGACTCGCGCCGCGGCGGGTCCTCGTCGTAGAGCAGGCAGGCGCCGGGTCGTCTCGCCGTGGCGCACGAAGGTGGCCACGCGCGGTGGCCACGTCGTCGTCCACCGGGCAGACCGGCGCCCCGACCAACGCGTTGACCAGCGAGCTCTTGCCCTGCTTGAACTCCCCGACCACCGCGATGTGGATGCCGGGATCGGCCAGGGTGCGCCGTGCCGCCGCCAGCCGGCGGGCCAGATCGGGCCGCTCGTAGGCGGTGCACGCCTGGATCCCGAGATCGACCAGCGAACGGGCCCGCGCCACCGCCTCGGCGCGCTGGCTCTCTGGTCCGCGGGTCACCTCCGATCGGCCGGTCCGCTCGCGCACGGACGAGGACGGCTCCCCACGGTCCCGACGCCCGGGCCCCGAGGCGTGGGCACCGGGCCGGGACAGCAACGTGCGGGACCGGCACCCGGGTCACGCCTCCTCGAGCTCGTGCCCGGCGCTGCTGCCGTGGTCCGTTCCGGACTGATGGGCGTGGCCTTGCGTTCCCGCATGAGCGGTGTCCGCGTGCGCTCCCGGGTCTGGTCGAAGTGCGAAGTGTCCTGCAGATCTGGACCGTGCCCGTCGTCGTGCACGCCACGCTGTGGTGACCCCCTCGTAGTCGACGTCCACCGGTGCGTCCAGTCGAGGTGGTGTTCGTTGTCCTTGTTGTGCTGTCGCTGTTCCGCTCGCGTCGCCGGTGCCGCTGATCGCGCCGCCCTCGCTCGCCTCGTTGTTCGACACGTTGGTGGCGTCGCCGCCGGTGGCGCCGGCGATCCCGTCGCCGTACACGTTGTTGCCCGAGGCCACCGTCTGGTCGCCCGAGCCGAAGTTGAACCCGGCGCCGTCGGCGTCGCCGTCCACGTTCACGGTCTGGTTGCCGTCGCCGACCACCGCGTCCTCGACGTCGCCGTCGGCCACGATCCCGGTGTTCTCGCCGGTGACCACCGGGCCTCCAGGTCGCCGTCGACCAGCACCGCGCCGTCGCCGGTGTTGGCGTCGCCCTCGATCGTGCCGGTGTTCTGCAGCGCGCCGTCGCCGGTGTTGGAGAGGGCGTCACCCTCCCCGGACTGGGCCGCCGAGCTCCGTCGCCGGTGGCGGCGTTGGTGTCCCCGTCGCCGTGGGTGACGACGTTGCCGTCGCCCTCGATGTCCGTCTGGCTCTGGTCGACGTGATGTCGCCCTGGAAGTTGCCGCTGAAGATGTTGTCCTGGTCGTTGATCGTCTGCTCATAGCTGTTGTAGTTGTAGACGATCTGCTCGGCCGGCGAGGTGGCCGCGGCAGCGGTGGTGGTCGTGCCCGAACCACTCGACTGCCGCCGCCGGAGCCGCCGCCGCTGGTGTTGCCGCCGCCCTGGACGACGTAGTTGCCGTTGCCGTTGTAGCTGTTCTGCACGGCGTTGAAGTACCCGCCGAACGGGGCGCGCCCGGGGTGCCTCGCACAGACCCTGCAGCACGTCGCCGGTGTCGGCGTCGGCCAGCTCGTCGTCGGTGATGCCGGCCTGGCAGCTTCGCGGTCCTCGGCCGCGGCCTGGGGTCCTCGCCGCCGGAGATCAGCGCCATCGCCTCGCGGACGAACGCGACTGCCTTGTCGGTGGCGCTTTCCATGATCGACATCGTGGTCTCCTGGAAGCTCTCGACGGCTGCGCCGGTCGCCCGCAAGGGCCGGGCCGGTTCCGTCAGTCGGTGCGCTCGGCGAAGCCCGCCGGCGGATGACCAGACGCTACGAAACGGTCGTCAGCACCAGGTCAGTGCCGCGTCATACCGGCCAGGCCAGGCAGGAGCGGGCCGTCGAGAACGAGCCGGGGGGTCGGGCTCAGGGGCAGGAGACCCATTCGTCGCTGCCGTCGGTGAACTGCTGCCGCTTCCAGACCGGCAGCTGATGCTTGACCTCGTCGACCAGCAGGGCACAGGTGGCGAACGCCTCCTGCCGGTGGGCGCCGGTGACCGCGACCACGAAGGCCGCCTCGCCGACCGCCAGCGGACCGACCCGGTGCGAGACCGCGACCGCCTCGATCTCGCACCGCTGCACCACCTGCGCGACGACGTCGGCGAGCACCTGCGCTGCGCTCGGGTGAGCGACGTACTCGATGCCGACCACCTCACGGCCGTGGTCGTGGTCGCGCACGACGCCGGCGAAGCTG
This sequence comes from uncultured Actinomycetota bacterium, assembly GCA_963738495.1. Classification (GTDB taxonomy): domain Bacteria; phylum Actinomycetota; class Actinomycetes; order Actinomycetales; family Kineosporiaceae; genus CAVTWW01. The sequence goes on along the minus strand of CAVTWW010000034.1, from coordinate 259,458 downwards.
ACGACCGCTCCCGCGCTCGGGTCGCTCACTGCGGCCTCGTGGGCGGCGACGTCCAGCACCTGCTCGCTCACCGCGGTGCGCACCACGCGCCGGGCCGGTGGGTGCCGCCGGCTGTGGTCGACCGCGCGGACGGCGCCGGCGTGCTCTGGCGCGAGCGCCGGGTGGGCCTGCGTCGGGTCGGGTCGAGACTCGGTCACGGCCTCAGCCTAGGTCGTCCGGCACGTCGAGGTCGCGGTCGTCGCCGACATCGCCGCACTCGATCGGGCGTACGGCGTGGACGGCGAGGTAGCCACGCGCTCCGGCGTCGCCCTGGGCCACGGCCGTCACGGCGTCCCAGTGGTCCCGGCCGATCACCACCGGGTGCCCCGGCCGCCCCCGGTAGGCCGCCCGGGCCAGCAGCTGCCGGGCCGACACCCCTTCTGCGGCAACGACATCGACCAGACGGGCCACCACGGCCGGACCGACGTCCGGGGTGTCGACCAGCGCCACCAGGGCCACCGCCGGCTCGTCGTCCGCCCGGGACGCCGCCGAGAGGTGGCGCAACCCGGCGCGCAGCGAGGCCCCCATGCCCTCCGCCCAGTCCGCGGCGGTCACCACCACGACGGGCACGGGTTCGCCGTCGGGGCCGGGCAGCTGCGCGGGCAGTGTTGCCGCCGCCTCCTGCGCGGCCGCACCGAGCACGACGACCACCTCGCCGCATCCGCCCCGGGCCAGGTCGGCCGCCCGCAGCGCCACCCAGCTGACGCCGTCCACGGTGCGGCGCAACGCCTTCGGCCCACCCATCCGGCGCCCGGCACCTGCCGCCAGCAGCACACCGGCCGTCGTCACGTGCCCCGCCTCACGAGACCTCGCCCCACGAGAGCCGCCTCAGGCATCGGCGGTGACGGCCGACGTCACCGACGTCCGGACGGGCCGGGGCAGCAGGGTGGTGACGACGATCGCGGCCCACAGCCCCCCGGCGAGGGCACCGCCCACCACATCGGTCGGGTAGTGCATCGCCCGGTAGAGGCGGGAGTAGCCGACCAGCACCGGCAGGACCACGAGCACCCCTGCCACGCTCACCCGCAGCCACCGCAGGTCGGGCAGATGCTGCCAGAGGTAGCGCCAGGCCAGCAGGGCGAACGTCACGTACAGCGCCACCGCCGCCCCGGTGTGCCCCGAGGGGAAGCTCGAGGTGGGCGGTGCCGGGTCCATCCGCCCGACCGGCGGCCGCGGCCGGTGCACCGTCGCGGTAACCAGCAGGAAGATGAACAGCTCGCCCAGCAGTGCACCGGCCAGCACCACCGGCTCCTGCCAGCGCCGGAAGATCAGGGCCAGGACCGCGACCATGACGACGGCGACGACGATCGCGGTGTTCGTGTTCGACAGGCCGCTGTAGTAGACGGTCCAGAAGTCCATCGTGGGGGTGCGGTGCGCCACGAACCACGAGCTCGCGGTCAGGTCCGCCGTGCGCAGCGGCGCCGCCAGGGCGGTGTGGGTCAGGGAGAGCCCGGCGGCCACCAGCGCGAGGTAGACCACCACCGCACCACCCAGCAACCGGCCCGCGACGACAGCCCACGGGCGATGGCCGGGCACGTCCGACGGTCGCGTCACGGTGGCTCCTTCGAGGTGGTGGGGTTGTCGTGCCCGTGGGGGCAGCCTAGGTTGGCGGGGAAGCGCGAAGCACCAGTACCGGTATCCACGGTGGTCACCGTGACCGTGCCAAGGCGTCGGGGAGCTCCAGCCATGAGCCAGTCGGATGCGGTCGGCGCCGCCCTCGAGACGGTCGAGCAGGCCGCCGACAGCAGCCCGGCCCACGCCCTGGCCCGGGCGGGGCTGGTGGCCCGGGCGGCGATCTACACCACCATCGGGGTCATCGCCCTGCTGCTGGCGTTGGGCGCCTCGAGCCGGCACGCCGACCAGAAGGGGGCGATGACCGAGCTGCTCGGTCATCCCTACGGCAGGGTGATGGTGATCGCGCTGACGATCGGGCTCGCCGGGTACGCCCTGTGGCGACTGTCGGAGGCGGCCTTCGGGGCCGCCGGCCACGGCAAGCAGGCGTTGCCCCGGTGGCAGTCGCTGGGCCGGGCCCTGGCCTACACCGCACTGACCCTCGAGGCCCTGTCGGTGCTGCAGGGGTCCCGGGAGTCCCAGGCGCACAAGCAGGTCACCCTCAGCGCCCAGGTGATGGCGTACACCGGCGGCCGGGTGGTCGTGGTCGTGGCGGGGCTGGTCCTGGCCGGCATCGGCGTGATGATGATCGTCGAGGGAGTGCGACTGAGGTTCATGCGCTACCTCACGAACGTGCCTGCGACGGTCCGGCCCGCCCTCGTGCAGCTGGGCCGGGTGGGCACGATCGGGCGCGGCGTGGTGTTCGCCCTCATGGGCGCGCTCGTGGTCACCGCCGGCTGGACCGCCAGCCCCGGCCAGGCCGGCGGCATGGACGTCGCGATGCGCACCCTGCTCGACCGACCGTACGGCGCCGCCCTGGTCGCCGTGGTGGCGCTCGGCCTGCTGGCGTTCGGCTGCTTCGGCTTCGCCGAGGCCCGCTACCGCCGGGTCTGACACCGGGACGCACCGCACCCCCGAGGACGTCCGCCCCATCGGAACCGAGAGGTCACCATGTCGCAGTCCGAGCAGCCCCACCGCCAGGGTCTGGCCGCCGTCGTCGTCAACCCGACCAAGATCGACGACCTCGACGCCCTGCGCACCCTGGTCACCACCAAGGCGACCCAGGCCGGCTGGCCCGACCCGCTCTGGTTCGAGACCACGGCGGAGGACCCCGGGTACAGCATGACCGAGAAGGCGGTGGCCGAGGGCGCCACCGTGGTGCTGGCCGCCGGCGGCGACGGCACCGTGCGCGCCGCACTGACGGTGCTGGCAGGCACCGACACCGCCCTGGCGGTGCTGCCGCTGGGCACCGGCAACCTGCTGGCCCGCAACCTCGGCCTGCCCTTGAACGACCTGCCGGGCGCGGTCGACATCGCCCTCGGCAGCGGACAGCGCCGGCTCGACGTGGGCCGGATCGAACCCGACTCCCCGGGTGAGCGGGCGGAGCGGTTCGCCATCATGGCCGGGGTGGGGCTGGACGCCGCGATCATGCGCGACGCCCCCGAGAACGTGAAGGCACGCATCGGCTGGGCCGCCTACCTGGTCTCGGGCGCCAAGCACCTGCGCCGCGAGGCGATGCACGCCCACCTGGTCATCGACGGCAGCACGGACGTCCGGGCCCGGGCACAGACGATCGTGATCGGCAACGTCGGCAAGCTGCAGGGTGGGCTGCAGCTGCTGCCCGACGCGGTGCCGGACGACGGCTACCTCGACGTGGCGGTCCTGGAGAGCCGCGGGGTGTTCGACTGGCTGCTGATCGCGGGCCGGGTGGTCGCCCGCCGTCCGGACGTCGACGACCGGTTCGCCACCTACCGCGGCAAGCGGATCGAGGTGCACCTGCCCACCCCGTCCCCACGACAGGTGGACGGCGACCTGCTCACCCGTAGCGACCGACTGCTGGTCGAGATCGAGCCCGCCGCCGTCGTCGTCAAGGTCGTGCCTGCCCCGATCAAGCCGGAAGAGCTGCTGCAACGGGTCGAGGCGCTGCTCGCCCAGGCCGAGACTGCAGCGGACCGCACCGAGGCTGCCGCCGCTCGGGTCGAGGCCGCCGTCGATCGGCTCGAGTCCCTCGGCAGCTGAGCCTCAGCGGTCCAGGTCGGTGAGGACGAGGCTCAGCTCGACGGGCTCGCCGAGCTGCAGCCCGGCCGCCTGACGCACCTGCTTCTTCATCGGCAGCATGAACGTGCCGGCCTTGCTGTCCGGGAAGATCGAGGTGCTCCAGGTCGTGCTGCCGGTGGTGGCCGTGACCCGCACCGAGCCGAACCCGCGGCGCATGCCCTCGGTCACGACCCTGATGTCGTCGGCCACCTCGACCGGCACCGTCACGAAGTACCAGGCGGCCGGGCCCTCCCAGACCCACAGCGGGGCCGTGAACTCGAACCTCATGACTCGAACCTCATGACTCAACCTTGCCACCGACCGCCGACACCAGACCGCATGGGCCAACCGACCACCGACCACCGATACCTCTGCCACTACCGACCGGCCCCAAGTAGCCGGTCGATGGTCGCGGCCTCCGTCGAGTGGTCACAGATGGCCGGTCGTTGGTCGCTGCCTTCGTCGAGTGGTCACAGATGGCCGCCTGACTGATCGTCTTCCCCATCGAGTGGTCACAGTTGGCCGCCTTATCTCGACCGAGGCGGCCATCTGCGACCACTCGGCGAGAACAGGCCCGACCCAGGCGGCCAGCTGCGACCACTCGGCCAGAGCAGGCCCGACCCAGGCGGCCATCTGCGACCACTCGGCGAGAACAGGCCCGACCCAGGCGGCCAGCTGCGACCACTCGACGAGTCAGCGACCTTGGGGGTCCTCGCGTGCCTGGTCCCCGCGTGCCCGGTCCGTGGATGCTCGGTCCGTGGGTGCCCGGTCCTCGCGTGCCCGGTCCTCGCGTGCCTGGTCCTCGCGTGCCCGGTCCTCGCGTGCCTGGTCCTCGCGTGCCTGGTACTCGGGTGCCGCGCGGGCGGCCGCGCGACGCGCGACGAGGTCGAGCACGAGCGCGGTCCAGCCGGTCTGGTGGCTGGCACCGAGGCCGGCACCGGTGTCGCCGTCGAAGTACTCGAAGAACAACACCCGGTCGCGCCAGGTGGCCGGCATCCGTGACCACATGGCACCCATCGCCGGGCGCACGCCGTCCGGACCCGTCAGGAAGGTGCCCACCAGCCGGTCGGTGAGCTCATCGGCGGCCTGGGCCAGGCCGACCCGCCGTCCCGACCCGGCCGGCAGCTCCACCCCCAGCGTCTGCAGCTCGGTCTCGGCCTCCCCGGCCGGGGCGGCCCAGTCCGCGTAGCGGCGCAACGACTCGACCAGCAGGTGGTTGACGCAGAACCACACCGGGCCCCGCCAGTTGGAGTTGCCGCCGAACAGTCCGGACGTCGACTCGGCCGGCTCGTAGTCGACCGACGCCGTCCGCCCCTGGCCCAGGTCGAGCACGTACGGGTGGTCACGATGCACCTTGGACAGCGAGCGCACCCCGGTCGGGGCCAGGAACTGGTCGGGGTCGAAAACCCTTGCCAGCACGGCGTTCAGATGCTCCACCGGCACCAGCGACAGCAGTCGGGCACCGTCCCGGCCGGCGACCCCGCGCGAGCTCTCGTCACCACCGACCACCGCCGCGTACCGCGGCTTGTGGGTCATGAACCAGCGCAGGTGGTCGGCGAAGTCGGGAGCGGCGGCCAGCTGGTCGACGCTCGTCGCCCGGCAGGCGAACAGCGGCACCAGACCGACCATCGACTGCACCCGCAGCTGCTGCACCGAACGCTCGCCGTCACCGCGTCCGTCGCCGTCAGCAGGTCGTAGAAGAAGGCGTCCTCGCCGTCCCAGAGCCCGCTGTCACGCATCGCCGTCGCGACGTAGGCGAAGTGCTCGAGGAACTTGGTCGCCAGCGGCTCGTAGGACCGGTCGTGACCGGCCAGCCGCAGGCTCATCTCGAGCAGGTCGAGGCAGTACATCGCCATCCAGCTGGTGGCGTCGGACTGCTCGAGCACCGCCCCGGCCGGTACCGCGTTCGACCGGTCGATCGGGCCCACGTTGTCCATGCCGAGGAACCCGCCCTCGAACAGGTCGTTGCCCTCGACGTCCTTGCGGTTGACCCACCAGGTGAAGTTGAGCAGCAGCTTGTGCAGCACCCGGGCGAGGAAGGCGTGGTCCGTTCCGCCGTCCAGCTCGAAGACCTTCAGCGCGGCCCAGGCGTGCACCGGCGGGTTGACGTCGCCGAAGGCCCACTCGTAGGCGGGCAGCTGCCCGTTGGGGTGCTGGTACCACTCCCGCAGCAGCAGCTCGAGCTGCTCCTTGGCGAACGGCGGGTCGACGTGGGCCATCGCCACCGCATGGAAGGCCATGTCCCAGGCGGCATACCAGGGGTACTCCCAGGTGTCCGGCATCGACAGCACGTCCCAGTTGTTCAGGTGCCGCCAGCCGCTGTTGCGCGCGCTGCGCCGCACGGCCGGCGGCGGGGGCCGACCCGGGTCGCCCTCCAGCCAGACATCGACGTCGTAGAAGTAGAACTGCTTGCTCCACAGCAGCCCGGCCACGGCCTGACGGTGCACCAGACGCTCGTCGAGGGTCGCCGTCACCGGCAGCCGTGCGGTGTGCCAGGCGTCGGCCTCGGCAGAGCGGGCCGCCAGCACCTCGCGGGCACCCTCACCGGTGTCCGGCGCCGGCGCGGCTGCCGGGTCGTCGACGCCGGTCAGCCGCAGCACCAGCTCGGCCCGGCCGCGACCGTCGAGGTCGACCACGTAGTGCAGCGCGCCCTTGGTGCCCGACAGCGTCGGGTCGACCGTCGGGGCGCCGTGCACGACGTGGTCGCCGATGCCGTCCTTGGGGAAGGCCACGTCGTTGGGCTGCCCGAACAGCAGAGCGCGGTTGGTCTCGTTCTCGCAGAACAGGGCTCGCGGCGCAGCGCCGTCCGGGCCGGCGGACGCCGAGAGCAGCACCGTGCCGAGCGAGGCGTGCCGGGCCACCAGCACGCCGTCCTCGAGGGTGATCCGCGGCCGGGGCCGGTCCGGGCCCCACGACCAGGTGTTGCGCAACCACACCGTCGGCAGCACGTGGACCGTCGCCGGGTGGGCCGACATGTTCTCGAGCGCGATGTGCATGACGACGTCGTCCGGGCCGGCCTTGGCGTAGGTGACCGTCACGTCGGCCCAGCGGGCACTGGGCCCCGCCCCGTCCACGACGCCGTCCGGCTCGGGGTCGAAGACCCCGGTGTCGAGCAGCTCGTACTCCCCGACGCCCTGCCCGTCCGGGCCCCGCTCGCCGGCGTCCCGGGCGGCCCGGCGGACGGCGTTCTCGGCGACCAGCTGCTGGTAGGGGTAGCCGTCGAGGGGGTAGGCGTAGCGCCAGCGCAGCCAGGCACTGCTGGGGACGGCGTCGTCGAACCACCAGTACTCCTTGACGTCCTCCCCGTGCACCCCCTCACCCCCGGCCAGGCCGAACATCCGCTCCTTGAGGATCGGGTCGTGACCGTTCCACAGCGCCAGGCCCAGGCAGAGCCGTTGCCTGGCATCGCAGATGGCGGCCATGCCGTCCTCGTTCCACCGGTAGGCCCGCGAGCGCGCCTGGTCGAAGGGGAACGAGGCCCAGGCGTCGCCGTCCGCGCTGTAGTCCTCACGGACCGTGCCCCAGGCCCGCTCGGCCAGATAGGGGCCCCAGCGCCGCCACGCGTCCGGATCCTCGCGCATGCGGTCGTCCTCTGCCGTACCCGCGGCCGTCATGGGCCCATCCTGGCCCACCCCTGCCGACAGCACCGTCCCGGCCGCTAGCCTGGCGAGATGACCTCTACTGACTCATCGGTCAGCAACGTTCCCGCCGCGCCCACCCTGCCGGCACGGGCCCGGGTGGTCGTCATCGGCGGCGGCGTCATCGGCACCTCGGTGGCCTACCACCTGGCCGCCGAGGGCTGCACCGACGTCGTGCTGCTCGAACGCGACCGGCTCACCAGCGGCACGACCTGGCACGCCGCCGGACTCATGGTGACGTTCGGGTCGATGTCGCAGACCTCCACCCGGATGCGGCAGTACACCCGCGACCTGTACGCCCGACTCGAGGCCGAGACCGGGCAGGACACCGGGCTGCGGCAGGTCGGCTTCATCGAGCTGGCCAGCACCGCCGACCGGCTCGAGGAGTACCGCCGGGTCGCCGAGTTCAACCGCTACCTCGGCGTCGACGTGCAGGAGATCTCCCCGCGCGAGGTGGGCGAGCTGTTTCCCCTGGCACGGCTGGACGACGCCCTCGCCGGGTTCTACGTGGCGCAGGACGGCCGGGCCAACCCGGTCGACGTCACGATGGCGCTCGGCAGGGGCGCCCGGCGGCGGGGGGTGCGGATCGTCGAGGGGGTCTCGGTGACCGACGTCCTCGTCGCGCACCCGGGCACCCCGCGCGCCAGGGTGCGCGGGGTGCGGACCTCCCAGGGCGACATCGAGTGCGAGTCCGTCGTCAACTGCGCCGGCATGTGGGCCCGCGAGCTGGCCGCGCGCAGCGACGTCGCCGTCCCGCTGCAGGCCGCCGAGCACTACTACCTCGTCACCGAGCCGATCGAGGGCGTCCACGCCGGCCTGCCGGTGCTCGAGGACCCGCAGACCTACGGCTACATCCGCGAGGAGGGCGGCGGCCTGATGGTGGGCCTCTTCGAGGGGCTGGCCGCCCCGTGGCGGGTCGAGGGGGTGCCCGCCGACTTCTCGTTCGGGCAGATCCCGCCCGACTGGGACCGGATGGCCCCCTACCTCGAGGCGGCGATGAGCCGGGTGCCCGCCACCCTGGACGCCGGGGTGCGCACCTTCTTCTGCGGACCCGAGTCCTTCACCCCCGACATGTCGCCGATGGTCGGCGAGGCACCCGAGGTCGCGGGCTACTTCGTGGCGGCGGGGCTCAACTCGATCGGCATCCTCACCGGTGGCGGGCTGGGCCGCGCCGTGGCGCACTGGGTGCTGGCCGGCCGGCCGGACGTCGACGTCACGGCGATCGACATCTGCCGGCTGCAGCCGTTCCAGACCACGCCGTCCTACCGCCGCGAGCGCACCGCCGAGGTGCTGGGGTCCGTCTACGCCTGCCACTACCCCAACAAGCAGTTCCTCACCGCCCGCGGCGCCAAGCGCTCCGCGTTGCACGAGCGGCTCGCGGCCCGCGGCGCCCACTTCCGCGACGTCAGCGGCTGGGAGGGCGCCGACTGGTACACCGCCGGCGGGGTGGGCGACGCGGCCGTGGCCCAGGCCCCCGACCCGGGACCGCTGACGTTCGGCCGGCCCGCCTGGTTCGAGCAGTGGACCGTCGAGCACCGTGCCTGCCGCAACGACGTGGTCCTGATGGACATGTCGTTCATGGCCAAGTTCCTGGTCACCGGCCGCGACGGCGGGGCGATGCTCGAGCACCTGTCGGCCGGGCACGTCGACGGCGACGACGGCGTCATCACCTACACCCAGTGGCTGAACGAGGGCGGCACCCTCGAGGCCGACCTGACCGTCAGCAGGCTCGGCGGCGAGCGCTGGCTGGTGGTCGCGAGCGACACCGCCCACCGCCACGTCGGCTCGATCCTGCGCCGCGCCGTCGGTCGGGCGCAGACCGGCACCCTGCACGTCGCAGGCGTCCCGCTGACCGACGTCCACGCCGTCGACGTCACCAGCGGGTACACCCAGCTCAACGTGCAGGGGCCACGCTCCCGGGCGCTGCTGCAGACCCTGACCACGGTCGACCTGTCGAACGAGGCTTTCTGCTTCCGCGCCGTCCGCGAGATCGACCTGGGATACGCCCGGGTGCTGTGCGCCCGGATCACCTACGTCGGCGAGCTGGGCTACGAGCTCTACATCCCCACCGAGCACGCCGTCGACGTCTACGACCGGCTGGTGGCCGCCGGCGCCGGCACCGACCGCGCGAGCGGCGAGCCGTTCGGCCTGCGTCACGCCGGCCTGAAGGCCTTGGCCAGCCTGCGGATGGAGAAGGCCTACCGCGACTACGGCCATGACCTCGACAACCTCGACCCGGTCGACGACGTCGGCCTGGGCTTCGCCGTGGCACTGCAGACCCCGGGCCCGGACGGCGTCCCGCTCGAGCATCACTTCGTGGGCCGGGACGCCGTGCTCGCCCAGCGGGCCGGCTGGGCCGGCCGGACGCCGCCGCAGCGCCTGGTGCAGGTGCTGCTGAACGACCCGGAACCGCTGCTCGTGCACGGTGAGGTGCTGCGCCGCAACGGCACTGCGGTCGGCTACCTGCGCTCGGCGTCCTACGGCCACACCCTGGCGGGAGCCGTCGGGCTGGCCATGGTCGAGCCGGCCGGCACCGACCAGCAACCGGACGACGGCCGGATCGACCCCGCGTGGATCGCTGCCGGCAGCTGGGACGTCGACGTCGCGGGCACCCGGGTCCCGGCCACCGTGTCGCTGCGTCCGCTGTACGACCCGACGTCCGCCCGGATCAAGGTGTGAGATCCGTCGCTTCGACCCCGAGGCGGTATTTCTGCCGTGCCGAGCCCTGAGTCGCTCGTCCACACTGACGCACACGGACGGGTCGCCGGCCCGCCTTCGAGGCATGGCCCGGACGATCGACTGATCAGGAGGTGGAGTAGCCGTGCCCGGTGACATCGACGGACAGCTCGACGCCCTCCTCGAGCAGGCCCGGGCCCAGGCCGCCCGCATCGGCGAGGTGCAGCGACAGGTGGTCGCCTCGACCAGTGTGGGTCAGGCCGCCAACGGCATGATCACGGTCAAGGTCCGCGGCAACGGCAAGGTCACCGACGTCACCATCGACCCCGAGGCCATGCGCTACTACGACGCCAAGACCCTGGGCGCCGCGATCGTCGAGGCCATCAACGACGCCATCCTGCGCTCGGTCATGAACGCCCGCGACAAGTACACCGCCGTCATGCCCGACACCGACGTCTTCGACACCGTGCTCACCGAGTGGAGGGCGGTCGACGACTCACCCGCCCCCGTCGAGAAGCGCGACGACTTCCTCAGCTGGTGACCGCGGCGACTTCCTCGACTGGTGGCCGGGACGGCTACTTGGCCCGCCGGGCGGGACGGGCCGGCCGGTCCCAGTTCAGCGTGGGCGTGGGGCCACCGCTGGTCGCGGCCGGCTGGTCGAGCGAGCACTGCACCTTCTCGAGCGAGGCTGCGGTGGCGGCACTGTGCTTCCTGAAGTCTGCGACGGCAGTGGTCAGCGCGTCACTCATGCCGACCAGCTCGGCCTCGGTCGCCTCGGCCTCGGTGTTCAGCGCGGCGACCCGCTTGCGGTAGGCCATGAACGCGTCGCCCGACTCGGCGACCAGCCCGAAGGCCGTGGTGGGGAACGTGCCGGCCGAGCTGAGCAGCGGCTGCTTGAGGTGCTCCACAGCCTTGGCGATGTCGACCAGCTCGTGGGACAACCGCTGCAGCGCCTGGTACTCCAGGTTGATCCGCTCGCCGGCCGGGGTCGGCGGCGGGGTCGGCGGCGACGGGGTCACCGGGTCTCACCGATGACCCCCGGCGCCACCGCCGCAGTCTCGCCCCAGACGTCCTCGGTCTCGACCAGCCAGGCCGGCACCCGCCGGTTGCCACCCTCACCGCCGGCGCCGCCGCCCATGCCGGCCCCCATCGGCATCATCGGCATCATGCCGTTCATGCCGGCACCGGCCATCGAGCCCGCAACGCCCACCGGCCCGGCGACCGCGGCGGCACCGCCCGCCAGCGGCGACAGGTCGCCGTAGGCCACGGTGCGGGCCAGCCCGGCCCCCAGGCCACCGATGCCACCGCCCCCGACGCCACCGCCGACGCCGCCCAGCCCGCCGACACCACCACCACCGAGCCCGCCGGCGCCGGCGCCGGTCTTGGGTACCCCTGTCAGCTCGGGCACCGAGCCGACCGTGCCTGCCGTGCCGGAACCCGACGCACCCAGGCCCCCTGGGCCGGCAGAGCCCCCGGTGCCAGGACCGGCGATGGTGCCGTCCGGCATCACCGTGCCGGGCGGCACCGACGCGCTGCCGGAACCGGTCTGGTTCTGGTTCGCGCCCACCCCGACCGCCGTGGTGCCGTAGGCCACCCCGATGGGGCGGTCGCCCGCGGCCGAGCCACCGGCGGGGCTGATCTGGTACATCGTGACCCCGGACTGGACCCCCGGGCCGGGCAGGGCGACCGAGCGGAACGGCACCAGGCCGCCGACCGAGGCAGACCCCGACTGCAGCGCCCTGCCGAGCACGCTGGCGGCCGTGGGCAGAGCCGCCGCGAGGGCCACCCCAGCCGTCAGCAGGCCACCGACGGCACCGGCGGCGGGCAGCGACAGGAATCCGCCGCCACCGCCCGCGGTCGCACCACTGCTGCCGATGTACCCGACGTTCGCCCCGGTGGTGACGCCGGTCGCCGGCGGCAGGATCGCCAGGGCCCCGACGGTGACAGCCCGACCACCGGTCGCAGCAGCGTCGGTACTGGCCACGACGTTGAGGGCCGACAGCTGGCGCGAGGTCGCCGACGGCTGACCGGTCAGCTGCACGCTGGCGGTGTCCACCACGTGGCCGACCGCGCTGTAGGAGTCGGCGTAGCCGGCCTTCAGCGACTGGACGATCTGCGCGGCCGCTTGCTGGGTTGCCATCGGGTCCCTCTCCAGAACGACGATTCTCGAACGACTGTGATCCTCGACCCCGAGGACGGCGGCGCGCTCAGGCGCCGCGGGGCGGCCCCACCACGACGTCGACGCTGGCGCCGGGGTCGACCCCGGTCACCACGGCGCTGCCCCAGGTGCCCGAGACCCGGACGCCGGCGTCGCCCGACCCGGCCGAGCCACCGGTAGCCGCCGGGCCGAGCCCGGCCAGTGCCCGCTGGGCCTGCTCGAGCAGGTCGGCGTCCGCGTAGGCGATGTCGCGCAGGTCGAGAGCCGTGGCCGCCACCTGGCGGGCCGACAGGGTGAGGTCGTTCACCATCGCCAGGTACTGGTCGAAGGCGGTACCGGTCCAGCGCTGCGACAGCACCTGGGCCCGGTCGTCCAGCTCGGCCGACCGTTCGTTCAGGGTGGATCCGAGCTTCTGCCAGCCGTCCGCCACCGCGCGAAGGTTGGCAGGGTTGCCCCGCATGACCGCCCGGACCAGCTCCTCCTGGGCGACGGCGTCGTAGTCGATGCCGCTGTCGGGCAGCCGGTACTCCGCCTCTTCCTTGCTGTGGTCCTTGGGGCGGCCGTGGGTGAACTCCGGACCACGGACGACCGACTTCCTCGTGTCGTTGCCTGACATCTCGCTCCTCTGGGCTCAGACGCCGACGGTGGCCTGCACCGAGCCGAGCTCGGTGGCCGTCGACTGGTCGCGCTCGGAGTACTTGGTCGCCACCCACAACGAGATGTCGTCGGCGAAGGCGAGCACGTCACGCACCTCCTCGAGCAGGTCCTGGACGTCGTACATGGCCCGGCTGTGCCGAGCCGCCAGCTCGCGCCCCTCGGGGAAGTCCCCCAACGAGGCGATGTCGGCGATCGCGCCCTGCAGGGCGCCGATGTCGCCGATGTCACGCAGTGTCAGCTCGAGATGGGACTGCAGGTCGGTCGCGAACGAGAGCAGCGCCGCCAGGTTGACCTCGATGCGACCTGCTGGGCTACTGCTCAACGCTGCCTCCTGGGGCGTGTGACTGCGACGTGACGACTGACGTGCGACCGAGGGTGGGGTACTGGTCGCCGGCCGGCCTCGGACGATGCTCCGGGGCCGGCCGGCGATGACGCGCGCCGCCGCCGACGTCGTGGCTGCGAACGCGCGCGCTCGCTCCCGATCAGCCGAAGCGGCTTCCGCTGCGCGAACCACCCATCGCCGAGGCGATGTTGTCGTCGAGCTTGAACCCGTCGGTCGTGGTCTGCGACAGGGTCATCGCCTGGTTGTTCACGACACTGCCCAGGTGGTCGATGATCGCGTTGAGCGTCTCGGTCTCCTTGGCCCATGCCATACCGGCGGCGGCGTCCTGCCAGGTGCTGCGCAGGCCGGCCGTCTCGTCCTGGAGCTTGGCGACCTCTCCCTTGAGCTGACGCTGGGCCTGCTCGGCCACGCTGACGAGGTTCATCACCTTCGCCTTGTCGAGGGTGTAGGTGCCCTCGTCGAGTCCTGCCATTGTCTCGTCCCCTATCTGGTTCGTGTCTGCTCGGTTCGCGTCTTGCAGGAGTCCGGCTCAGGCCAGGTCGAGCGAACGAGCGACGTCGCCGATGTTCGCGTGGGTGGTGGCGTCGAAGCTCTTGAGCTGGGAGTGCGAGTCGCTCATCAGGGCGTGCATCTTGTTGAGCTGCTTGGTCAGGTCCTGCTGGAACTGCACCAGCGCCATGTCGAGCTTCTGCAGGGCGATCCCGCCCTGGCCGTTGAGCCCGTCACCCAGCGTCGAGTGGCAGACGGAGCTCAGTTCCTGGATGTGCCGGTCGCAGGCGGTACCGGTCGTGTTGAACGCGGTTGTCGCCTGCTGGAATGCCGCATGGGTGAAGTCCACCCTCGAGCCAGCCATGTCGTGTCCCTTCCTTTGACCCTCACAGGCACGATGCCGGGTGCCGCCCAGATGGCTGCTTCCGGGGCGGCGACCGACGAGGGTGGGCCGATCGCGCCAACGTCACCCTAGAAATGACCATGCCGCCCTCGTCAGGTCAGAACTGACATCACCTGCCACGGCACTCTTACCGCTCTCGTGACGACCTCCCCCCGAACGGTCCCGTCCGTCCCGGTGGAACCACTCAGTCCTCGGCCGGCGGCCGCCAGCCCAGCTGCACCGAGCTGGGTGCCCCGGCGACGGCTGACCAACCGTCCCCGACCGGCCGGCTGGGCCGACGGCTTGACGTTGCCCAGCAGCACGCCCTCGTCCCGGTCGCCCGACATCACCATTGCGGGAGAGGCACTCTCACGCAGCTTGGTGAGCAGGGGGTCGAACATCGACCGACCGGCACCGGCGCAGCGACGCACCAGCACCACGTGCAGCCCGACGTCCCGGGCCTGTGGCAGCAGTTCGGCCAGCGGCAGCAGCGGGTTCGAGCTCTGCCCTGCGATCAGGTCGTAGTCGTCGACCAGCAGGAACAGCTCGGGACCGCTCCACCACGACCGGTCGCGCAGCTGGGCCGGCGTCACCTCCGGGCCCGGCAGCCGCTCCCGCACGGTGCCCACCAGCTGGGCCGTCATGTCGCTCAGCGCGGCCGCCGAGGCCGCGTAGCCGGCCAGATGGCTGTCGGGCAGCTCACCGAGCAACGAGCGTCGGTAGTCGGCCACCAGCAGCCTGGCCCGCTCCCGTGGATGCCGGGCGACCAGACCGGTCCCGACGCAGGCGCAGCAAGGCGCTCTTGCCGCACTCGGAGTCCCCGAAGACGTAGAAGTGCTGATCCTCGGCGAAGTCGAGGTGGAACGGCCGCAGGTCGGCCTCGCCGATCCCGATCGGCACCCGCCAGGCGTCGGCGGCGTCCGGGGCCGGCAGTTCGGTGACCGCCACCATCCTGGGCAGCAGCCGCACCGGGGGTGCCGGTGGCCCGGTCCAGGCGTCCCTGACCGAGGTGACCAACCGGCCGACGGCGTCGGACAGGTCGTCGGTGCGACTGCCGCTGTCGATCCGCGGCAGCGCGCCCAGGAAGTGCAGCTTGTCGCGCCCCATGCCGCGCCCGGGCGCACCCTCGGGGACGTTGACCGCCTTGCGCCGGTCGATCTCGGAGTCCCCGGGGTCACCGAGCCGCAGCTCGAAACGGGTGCCCAGGTTGTCGCGCAGCGCCGCCCGGATCTCCATCCAGCGGTTGGCCGCGATCATCACGTGGATGCCGAAGCCCAGGCCCCGGGCGGCCAGGGTGGTGACCTGTTCCTCGAGCTCCTCGTACTCCTGGCGCAGCACCCCCCAGCCGTCGACCACCAGGAAGACGTCGCCGAAGGGGCGCTCCTCCAACGACTCCTGCCGGCTGCGGGCCCGGAAGGTCGCCATCGAGTCGACCCGGTACTGGCCGAACAGCCGCTCCCGGGTGTCGAGCAGGGTCGTCAGCTCGGAGACGGTGCGCTGCACCGCCTCTCGGTCCCGTCGTCCGGCAGCACCTCCCACGTGCGGCAGGTCGGCCAGGGTGCTCAACGTGCCACCCCCGAAGTCGAGCAGGTAGAACTGGGTCTCGGCCGGGGTGTGCGTCAAGGCCGTGGCACAGATCAGGCTGCGCAGCAGGGTGCTCTTGCCGCTCTGCGGGCCGCCGACCACGACGAGGTTGCCGGCCGCCCCCGCGAGCGGGGCCCAGAGCAGGTCGCGGCGCTGCTCGAACGGCTTGTCGACCACCCCGAACGGCACGCTCAGCTGGCCGTTGCCGGGCCAACCCACGGCGTGCAGGCCGCGTTGGGCAGTGACGCCCAGCGGCGGCAGCAGATGGTCCAGCGCCGGCGGCACCGTCAACGGCGGCAGCCACACCTGGTGCGGCGGTGGGCCCTGGCCGACCATCTGGTCGACCAGCACGTCGAGCACGGTGTCGTCGAGCGGGTTGGCCGGCGCCGACAGGTCGGGCCCGGCGTCCGGTGGGGCCGTCGCCGTGGCCCGGGTCTCGTTCAGCCCGAACGGCACCACCCGGCGTCCGATCGCGCCGGTCAGCACGCCCGCCGCGGTGACCACCGGCGGCGGCAGCGCCCCGGAGACGTAGGCCGCCTTGAACCGCACCAGGGTGGTGGTGTCGAAGCGCAGGTAGGCGGCCCCCGGCACCGGTGGCAGCTCGTAGGCGTCGGGCACGCCGAGCACCGCCCGGCTCTCGGAGGCCGAGAAGGTGCGCAACCCGATCCGGTAGCTGAGGTGGCTGTCCAGCCCCCGCAGCCGGCCCTCCTCGAGGCGTTGCGAGGCCAGCAGCAGGTGGACGGCGAGGCTGCGGCCGAGACGGCCGATCATGACGAACAGCTCGATGAAGTCAGGCTTGCTCGAGAGCAGCTCACTGAACTCGTCGATGATGACCATCAGGGTCGGCAGCGGCGCCAGCGGCCGCCCCGCCTCACGGGCGCGCTCGTAGTCGCGCACCGAGACGAAGTTGCCGGCCGAGCGCAGCAGCTCCTGCCGGCGCACCATCTCGCCGTGCAGGGCGTCCTGCATCCGGTCGACCATGGTGAGGTCGTCGGCCAGGTTGGTGATCACCGCGGCGGTGTGGGGCAGCTCGGACAGGCCCGCGAACGTGGCGCCGCCCTTGAAGTCGACCAGCACGAAGTTGAGGCTCTCGGAGGAGTGCGTCAACGCCAGACCGGTGACCAAGGTGCGCAGCAGCTCGCTCTTGCCCGAGCCGGTGGCCCCGATCACCAGGCCGTGCGGGCCCATGCCCTGCTCCGCCGACTCCTTGAAGTCCATCATCAGCGGCTCGCCGTGCGGCTCGACCCCGAGCGGGATCCGCAGCCGATCCCGCGGCGAGCGCGGGCTCCACAGCTGGTTCAGATCGACGGCCCGGGGGTCGTCGATCCCGAGCAGGTCGGTCAGCCCGTAGGTCGAGGGGGTGGCCCGCTCGCCGGAGCGGGCCAGGGAGTACTTCGAGGTCATCTGCCGGGCCAGGGCGGTGGCCTGCACCTCGTCCAGACCGACCTGGGAGCCGATCAGCCGGATGCCGGCCGGGGTGAGCGCCCCGATCTTGCCCTCGTCGAGCACCAGCCGCAGTGCCACCTCACCGGGGCGGGCCACGGCGTCCTCGACGTCCAGGAAGATCACGGTGACACCCTGCACACCCCCCTCGTCGGCGAGCTTCTGCGAGGCCCCCGCCGGGCCGCCGTCGACCAGGACGACGAGGTGGGGGGCGTCCAGGTAGTCCTGCGAGCCGGCGTGGAACGGCGGCCGCTCCAGCATCTCGGGGCCCAGGACCGCCTCCAGGGCCTCGAGGCTGGGGCCGGCCATACGCACCGGGCCGGCCTCGCCCCAGCGCTGCGGGTGCCAGCTGTGCGGCAGCCACTTGACCCAGGCCCAGTCGCCTGCCCGGGCGTCGTCGACGCACAACGCGATCTTCACGTCGTCCGGGCAGTGGAAGGTGGCCAGCGAGGCCAGCATCGCGCGGGCCAGCCCGACGGCGTCCTCGCGCGGTCCGGCGATGCGCACCCGCGGGTAGGAGCGCATCGCGACCAGCACCGGCAGGTCGGGCACGGTCGAGTTGGTGCGGATGAAGGAGCGCAGGGTGGTCGACGACACCGGGTCGAGGTCCTCCAGCGGCGCCGTCTGCGGCGCCCGCAACGGCGAGGCCAGGCGTTGCGGGCCCAGGCCGACCAGCACGTGGCCGAAGTCGGGATGCTCCCGTCGGCGCTCCCACAGCCGGGGGCTCATCACCACCGACGGCAGTCCCTCAGGTCGAGGATTGGTGAACATCAGGGACGAGCGCTGCAGCGCCGACTGCCGCCGCACCTGACGGCGCACCGTGGCCAGGTACCGCTGGTAGTCGCGCCGCTCGTCGTTGATCGCGGCCTTCTTGGCCATGCCGCCGCGGGTCAACGTCATCGCCCCCATACCGACGATCGAGGACAGGAACAACCCGCCGAAGATGACCATCGTCGTCGGGTTGCGGTTGGACCCGCTGCTCATGGACGAGAACGACATGGCGCCCATGCCCAGCATCATCGGCAGCATGAACAGCATCGGGGTCATGCCGCCCGACGAGCCCCGGGGCAGCACCGGAGGGGGCTGCAGCACGATCTCACCCCGGTTGGGCTCGGGGACCGTGGCCCTAGGCGGGCGACGGAACGTCGGCGGCACCCAGACCTCCTTCGATCGTGACGGAACCACCCATACTATGAACAGCCGGACCCGGACGATCGAGCCGGGCCACCGGGCCGCCCAGCACCAGCCGGTTCCCGCGCCACCCTTGCCGGCCCACAGACAGCCCTCGGGGAGTGAGACTTTGAGCGATCGGACCACCGCACGCCGGGTGACCGTCGTGACCCCGACGACGCGAGTGGACGTGGCGCTGCCGACCGAGTCGGCCATCGCCGAGATCGTGCCGCAGCTGACCCATCTGGCCGGGCTGGGCGGGTACGACCCCAACGGCCATGCCGGAGGCTGGCTGCTGGGGCGGCTGGGCCACGTGCCGTTCGAGCCGGCACGCACCGTCGCCGGCTGCCGGATCGCCGACGGCGAGCTGCTCTACCTGACCCCCCGCAGCGAGCAGCTGCCCGAGGCCGCCTTCGACGACATGATCGAGGCCGTGGCGGACGCCGCCGACTCGGTCCTGGGTCTGTGGCGCGCCACGACGACCCGCGCCGCGGCCCTGGCAGTGACCGTGGTCGCCATGCTGGCAGCCCTGGCCCTGCTGGTGCAGTCGGGGGCGTCCCCGGTGCTGGTGGCCGTCTTCTGCGCCCTGGCCGCAGCCACCCTGGCGACCACCGGCGGCCTGGTGTCCCGGGCCGTCGGGGAGGGCACCACAGGTGCCGCACTGTCGTTGCTGTCCCTGCCCTACGCCGCGACGGCCACGCTGCTGCTGAGCGGCAGACCGCCGTGGTCGGGGTGGGTGGACGGCCCGATCCTGCAGGCGGTCTGCGCCACCCTGCTGTTCGCCACGGTGGTCGCCTCGCTGGCCTGCGGTCGCGCGTTCGGTGGCTTCGTCGCGGTCGCCGCGACCGCGACCGTCGGGCTGATCGCCCTGGGGGCAGCAGGGGTGAGCGGGGCCTCCCAGCCTGCGGTCGCGGCGGTCACCGCCGCCGTCCTGACCGCCGCGCGGCCACTGATGCCGATGCTGGCGCTGCGACTGGGGCAGATCAAGCTGCCCGGCGTCCCCGCCGACGCCGAGGAGTTCCGGGTCGACCGGCCGAGCATCAAGGTCGCCGAGGTCGCTCCGGCGACCGCCAGGACCGCGGCCGCCCTGACCGCCCTGCACGCCGCCACCGCCGTCGTCCTGCTGGTCTGTCTGATGGTGATGCTGCGCGTGGACGACCCTTGGGCGACCGCGATGGCCGCCGTGGTCACCGTGACCAGCGTGCTGCGGGTGCGTTCGCCGTTGCGCTCGCGGGACCAGCGCCTGATCCTGCTGGCGGTGGGGGTGGTCGGCGCCGCAGGGGTTCTCACCCGGATCGCGCTCGACCTCGACCTGACCGGTCGGGTGGTCATGGCCGCGGTGGTGCTCGCGGCAGCGGCGGTCGCGGCCGACTTCGCCGTGCGGGCCCCCGGACGGTCCGGCTCCCCGTACTGGGGGCGGTTCTACGACATCGTCGAGTTCGTCGCCCTGGCATCGATCCTGCCGCTGGCGGCGCAGCTGACCGACCTGTACTCCGTCGTCCGCCCGCACTGACGACGCCCGGCGGCGGCACAGCCCGGTCACGGCAGGCCCGCACCCACTGCACTGCCGGTCACGGTCTGCCGGACGGCGACCTCGAAGGGCGACGGCTCCAGGTCGACCACGACCAGTCGGTCGCCCGACAGCAGCGCGACCTCGCCGTCCGAGAGCCCGACGAGCAGGGCGGCGAGCGGCTCGGCCAGGTTCAGGGACCGCGCCGTGGCCTCGGCCTCGGGGCGGGGCTGGGGCCCCATCACGACCAGCTGGGACGAGCCCGCCATGGCCACCGCGTGCGGCCCGAACCTCGACACGACCGTCACCCCGGCCCGCCAGGGCCCCGGTCGCAGCCGCACCACGCCGGGCAGCTGGTCCCCGAGCCGCACCACGACCAGCGGCCTCACGTAGCCGGCCTCCTCGTCGGGGTGGGCCAGCGGCGGCAGCAGCGCCAGATCCTCGGCGGCGACGGCGGCCAGGTCGCGCACCCGCAGCCACGGGGCAGGCTGGGCCGTCACGATGCTCACCTGGGCGGCCGCGGCCAGGCAGCGGACGACGAGTACCGCCACCAGGTCGACCGGCAGCAGGGCGGTGACGGCGGTGACCCGTTCCCGGAACAGATGCAGCCGCACCGGTGCCCCCGCCCGGTCACGGCCCAACGGGATGCCGCTGTCCCCCACCGCGATCCCGGCCGTCACGACCGCATCACCGGCCTCCGGTCCCGGCGCCGGCACGGGCACCGGCGCGCGCCGCCGCCAGCGGAACCGTGGCGAGAGCGGCCTGGCGGTGCTCGCCGTCCAGGGGCAGCGCCACCACCCGGCGGGCCCGGCACAGCCCGGCCACCATGGCGCGCAGCCGGTCCCGATCCCCGGGGGGGCACACGAACCGGACCGTGGCGGCCAGGCCCACCGGGCGGTGCGGGTCCTGGACCAGGGTGGTCGAGGTGATGCACGCCGACGCCGGCAACGACTCGAGCTCGGCGAGCACGGCCGCCGGGTCGGTGGTGACCGACCAGCGACTGAGGGCGAAGGCGATGTGGCTACGACCGTCGCGCGTACCAGGCCTTCCAGCCCCGAGGGTCGGTCGGGTTGCCGTTCAGGTCGTCCGCGGTGGCCGACAGCACCGTGCGGACGGCGAACTCGACCTGCTCCCGGTTCAGCGGCGCGGCCAGGACCCCGTGCCGCGACAGCTGCTGCCGCAGCCGGGCCACGGCCGACATCAGGGCCCGGGCGGCCCCGTCGTCGCCGCCGCCCCGGGCCGCCACCGCCTTCGGGCAGTCGTGCGGCCTCAGTCGCAGCGCCAGGTAGAGCCGCTGCCGGGACGGCGAGCCACCGGCGCGCAGCGCGTAGGACTCGAGCAGCGGGGTCGACCGCTCGAACCCCACGGTCGGGGCGGCCGTGACCAGGCGCACCACCTGCACCGCCTGCAGCCGAACCCCCCGGTCGTCGAGGGCGGCGGCCAGCACCGACCACGGCAGCACCGGGAGGACGGCGGCCGGATCGAGGTCACCGACCGTCACCACGTCGTTGTCCGTCGGCACCTGCAGCACCGCCACCCACCCCTGGGACACCCGCACCAGCCCGTGCCGCACGCCGGCGCGATCGGTGACCTCGGTGACCTCCAGGGTCGGCATCACCGACGACCCGGCCACGATCCCGGTGGCGGCGAGTGTCGGCAGGCTGATCGCCGCCGTGGCATCCGCGGCGGTCCTGCCTGCGACCGCGGTCGCCGACACCTGGGGTGCGACGGCACTCGCGGCGACCCGGGGCCCGGAGCGGCGCAGCCGCCACCGGATCAGGGCCCACTGGTAGAGCCATCGGCCGCGCACGCGGACCGCAGTGGCCGTCAGGACCCCGACGACCAGCAGCACCGCGAGCACGGCGCCGACGACTGCGGACCGGCCGGTCGGCCGCAGGGCCATGGTGCCGGCCGCCAGAACGGTCGCCTCCCACAGCACGACCTGGCCGATGCCGACCCGCCCCACCTGGAGGGACGCCGGGCCGGGGACGAATTGCCCCTCGCGACCACGCATACGCAGGTCGCTCCGGAACCAGGCCATGGTGGCGTATGGTGCCGCCGGTCGGGCACCGGTCACCACGGCAGAACTGACGGCATTTCGTCCGTGCCTGTCTTCCTGGCCCCTGGCCTAGCGTGGCGATCCGGGGTCCGGACGGCGGGCACCGCCGAGGAGGAACGGCTGGCGTATGTGGTCCCGCCGCGACCAGCTGCAGGCCTACCAGTTCCTGCGGCGCCGCTTGGTCTCCGCCGTCCTCCTCGGGGACGCCAACCATCCCGAGTCACCCAGCCGCCGGTCGGTGATGTCGACCGTGACCGGCATCGTCGCCACGCTGCTGCTGCTGGCAGGGATCGGCATCTGGGGGGCCGTCACGCAGTCCACGGGCGCCGACTGGCGCACGGCCGGGCAGGTGATCGTCGAGAAGGACAACTACGCGCTCTACGTTCTCGGCAGCCAGGACTCGGGCCAGGTTCGCCTGCACCCGGCCCTCAACTACACCTCGGCGTTGTTGTTCCTGGGCCGCCAGGGCCCGCTCGTGACCCTGCCGCGCAGTGCCCTGGTCGATGCTCCGGTGGGACGACCCGTCGGCATCGTCGGGGCACCGCAGGCCTTGCCGGCCGCGACGGCCCTGCTCGACGGCCCCTGGACGGCGTGCGCCCGCACTTCGGTCGGGGTTGCGGGTCGGGTGACCCTGAGCGTGAACCTGACCCTGGGGCCGGCCGGCACGGGCTCGGCGCAGCCGGACGGCCTGACGCTGCTGAAGGACGGTGACGCGCTGCTGGTGAAGGACGCGGGTCCTTCGGGGACGACCTACCTGATCACCCAGGGGCGACGGTTCCCCCTGGCCTCGCCCGAGGTGGCGCGGGTCCTCGGGCTGATCGGCGCACCGGTGCCGGTCGCCACGGCCTGGGTCAACAGCGTCCCTCAGGGCCCGGAGCTGCACTACCTGCCCGCACCGACAGGGGGCACGGGCCCCGTCGTCGGCGGCGAGGCGATCCAGGTGGGTCAGGTCGTCGTCGTCAGCGACCCCGGTCGTAGCCCCGACTTCTTCGTCTACCGCACCGACGGACTCGCCCAGGTCACCGAGACCGAGGCCCGGCTGATCGACAACAACCCCGCGACGACGGCCCACACCCGCTCCCTCACCCGGGCCCAGGTGGCGTCGCTGAAGCCGTCACCGGGCATCGCGAGCAGACCCGACGTGGGCTACCCCGAACGGGTGCCCGGCGTCCTGCGGTTGTCCCCCGGAAACGTGGCGCTGTGTGCCACCGCTCCGTCCGACCCCGGCCACAGCCAGTCCATGACGCTCACCGTACGCACCACCCCACTTCCTGTGGGCACCCCCACGGGGGCAGAGCCGTTGGCCACCCATCTCGCCGACGACGTCACGGTTCCCGCCAACCGGGGCGCCGTCGTCGTCACCTGGCAGGGCGACGGTCGCCCGTCGCAGACCACCTACCTCGTCACCGACGAGGGGCGGCGCTACCTCATCCCCGGTACCAAGGAGCTGGGCATTCTGGGCTACGCAGGCCGTGGCCTGCCCGCCGTCCCCGACAGCCTGATGGCGATGCTGCCGCAGGGGCCTGTCCTCGACCAGAGGGCGGCGCAGGTCGAGTCCTCGGGCGTGACGTCGTCCTCGGGCACCACGTCGCCGCGGCCAGGCACCCCCTTGCAGCGCACCCCCTGACCCGACGGCAATTCGGCCGCACACCGGAGTCAATTCTCCCCTCTCCCGACGTTTGCCGGCATCCCTAGCCTGTTCGCGGACAGCGACGTGTGCGACGTCCACGGACCGGCACCAGCAGCAACCGAACTCCTCCCGCCCACCGGTGGGAGACGACGCGGAGGGCATGAGCCGATGAGCGCGAGCGACCAGGCATCTCACATCGGCATGAACCCGGCAGCGGTGCGCTCCTGCATCCGCGAGCTGGACGGCCTGCTCGTACGGCTGGCCGCCGTGACCGCGCAGCTGGGTGCCACCAGGATCCCACCGACGGACTACTCGGCCTCGGGGGCTGCGCTCGCCGCGGCCGCCACCGCCAAGCAGAACGAGATCGTGTCCACCCTGGTCAAGCTGGCCGGGTTGATCACGGCCAAGCGCCAGACGCTGGAGGCCGCCGTGACCGCGGTCGAGCGGCACGACTCCCAGACCGCCCTCGGCCACCGGTACATCTCGGACCAGCTCGACCGCACCTGGTCCGTCTGAGCCGCGACCGAGCCAGCTCACCGTCCTCGTCCCCAGGAGCCAGTGATGACCTACCCGCCGCCGATGGGCGCCACGGACCACTACGCGCCAGCGACGTCGCTGATGGAAGCGTGGATGCAGGGGTCACCGACCAGCCTGAAGGCGCAGGAGGTGGCCCTGCAGGCCATCGCCGCCCAGCTGCGATCGATCCAGGCGGACTACCAGAAGACGAACGAGCACATCAAGCAGGCCTACCCTGCGGGTGCCGGCGCCCTTGCCCTGGTCGAGACCGGCCTGCAGATCGCCCAGGGCATGGACCATGCGACCGGCACGCTCAGCGGCAAGGACAAGAGCCTGTCGCAGATCATCGGCGAGGCCGGCACCACCCTGGCGAGCACGCAGAACAGCACCACGATCATCAAGACCGTCTTCGACGCCATCGTGCAGGCCCTCGAGTCCAGCGTGTGGACCGAGTGGGCCGCTCCCGGTGTGGCATACGTGGGCACCTTCGCCGAGATCATCCCCGCTGCGGTGCAGCTCATGGAGATGTACAACACGGTCTCGACCTTCGTCGACACCATGAACCCGGACGAGAGCTCCGCCCAGCTCGCCTCCTCCGACGCCGGCCAGGTGGGCCAGGGCTACCAGGCCGGCACGATGCCGGTCGGCTACCAGCCGTCGGACCTGTACGGGCAGAACGGCAACGGGCAGAACGGGTACGGGCAGAGCGGGTACGGCCAGAGCGGGACGACAGCGCCGTGGCAGGACCCCAACGGGCAGTGGCACTACCCGAGCGCCACGGCTGCCTGGCAGGACGCCAACGGACAGTGGCACCCGCCGACCGGCACGGCAGCGTCCACCGGCGCCGGGTACGGCAACCAGAGCTACCCCGGCCAGGGCTACGGGTCCTCGCTCGGCGCCACCGGCACGGGCTCCTCGGGCATGGGCTCGGGGGCGGCCTCCACGGGTACGGGTTCGCCTGGCATGGGCTCCTCGGGCATGGGCTCCTCGGGCATGGGCTCCTCGGGCATGGGCTCGGGGGCGGCCCCGGTGCCCGATCTCAGCTCAGGCTGGCAGCCGGTCGACGCGGCGGCCGGCCACCAAGGGACGGGCGGCGACTCCGGCTCCGGCAGTGGCAGTTCCGGCTTTGGCAGTGGCGGCTCCGGTAGCAGCGGCGCCGGTGACCACCACGGCCAGGGCACCAGCGGCCAAGGCTCGGGCACGCCGACCGGCACCAGCCACGGCACCGGCGGCCACCCGACGGGTGACGGCACCGGCGGCGGGGTCACCGTCACGGTCACCGAGGGCGACTCCTCGATGACCGTGACCACCGACGCGGACGGTCACTTCGTGGGCACGCTGCACGGCCACGAGGTCGACATCGACGTCGACCTCGACGAGCCCCGCACCGCTGCCGCCCAAGGGGCCTGATGGCCACGGCCACGAGGGCGCGACCGCGCCGCGCCGCCCGCACCCCACCCCCGGCGGACCCCTGGCCGAGGACCTCGGCCGAGATCCTGGCCTGGGCCGCACGGTACGACCGGCGACTGCTGCACTATCTGGAGTGGTTCGGCACCGTCGTCGTCGCGTGCACCGGCGAGCCCGACCGGCTCGAGGCCGAGGCACGCCTGTGGGACCAGCTCGGCCGGGACTGGCGGGTGGTGCAGCACCGCCTCACCGACTCCCTCGCCGTCGTCGACACCTGGCAGGGCCGGGCCGCCGACAGCTACCGCTGCGCCCACCGCGAGCTGACCGCCCGCATCGACGCCGAGGCCGTGCGACTGCCGCAGGTGGCGGCCGCGTTGCGGACCGCCCGCGCCGGGCTGCAGACCTCTCGGGCCGAGGCCGTGACCGTCACCCGGCTGTTCCTGCACGACGTCCAGACCCGCACGGCCTCGATCCGGGCGGCCACTCCCTCACTGGCCGCCACGATGGCGGAGTCGGTCATCCAGCAGTCGTTCGAGCAGTACCGCCCCCGCGCCGTCGACGTGGTGACCCGCCTGCGCGCGACCATGGGCACCGTCACCGAGCGACTCGGCGCCGCCACCCCGGACGCGCGGGGGCTGGCGGCGTGGCTGTCGCCCGAGCTGACCCGCCGCGGCGTCCGGGTGTTCCTCAACCACGAGAACCCGATCGGGTCGACCGAGCTCACCATGGGGGTGGTCGGCGGCGTCCTCAACGTGCCGGCCGAGGCGATTCGCCAGAAGGGGCGGATGACGAGCCCCTGGGGCTGGGCCCTGTCGACCCTGCCGGCCGGGGTCATCCGCAATGTGGCGAGCTACGCCGACCTGCCCTTCTCGGACAACCTGCTGTACCAGCTGCCCGCCACCGTCGCCGTCAACGGGGCGGCGGTCTATGGTTCCAACGGAGCCATGAAGCTGATCAACAGGACCGCCTGGGCCGAGGAGCGTTTCGGAGCCGGCACCATGTTCCACGACACCCCCGGCAAGTTGCTCGTCAACAACTCGATCACCAGCCTGCTGCTGGCGGGCAAGCAGCCGCTGTACAGCGTCTTCCCCGGCATGCGCCCCGAGCTGATCACCGAGAGCGGCGACAGCAGGCCCCTGACCAACGGCACCGCACTGGCCAACAACGTCTACGACATCGGCGCGATCGGCGGGCCGGCGGCGGCCATCTTCGGCTGGGACTCCTACGCCGCCATCCGTGGCCAGGGCCTGGGGGTCGCAGCGGCTGCGACCGCTGGAGCCAAGACCGCCGCCATGGAGGCCGGCGTCGCCACCGTGGCCGTCGCGATCGGTGAGGACATGTACCGCCCGCCCGAGCCGGGCAGCACCGCGCAGCGGTGGTTCGACGACGCCGCCGCCGGCTGGCGCGTCGTCCAGGAGCATCCCGCCACGATCGCGACCGGCGCGGCCATGAGCGCACTGTCGAGCGAGGCCGACTACGTCGGCGCCACCGTCCAGCGCCTGCGTCACGTTCCCCAGGTCGGCGAGGCGATCATCATGCCCGACCACACCGTGACCCGGGTGACCGAGCAGATGGCGCACGACGCGCAGGTGCGCTACCAGCAGGCCGTCGAGCTGCAGCGGCGCTCGCTCGAGGACATCTCGACCGCCGGCCGGGCGATGACCGACAACGTCGGCGCGCTGTTCACCGGCAGACGGTGAGCCGGCCCCGGTGGACCTTGCGCTGCATCGACTGACCGCATGGCCGCTGTCGGCACGCCGGCTCGCTGCTCGGCAGCTCGCGGTGCGGTGCCTCGCCGTGGCGACCGCGACGGCCACCCTCGGCCTGCTCACGGCCCTCGAGGCGACCGGCAGCAGCGCGGCCGAGGAGCTGAAGCCGTGCTCGGACCTGCAGCAGCCCCGCACCGACACCGACCCGATCACCTGGGCGCAGCAACGGTTCTCACTACCCCGGTTGCAGGCCATCGGCACTGGTACCGGCCAGACCGTGGCCCTGATCGGCATGGAGGTCGATGCCGGCAACAGCCAGCTGTCGGCAGCGACGGCACCGCTGGTCCGGGTGGGCAAGGACCCCTCGCCCCGACGGACGGACTGCTCCGGGATCGGCACCTTCCTCGCCGGGCTCGTCGCCGCCCGACCCGACCCGACGGGGAGCACCCCGGTCGCGGGGCTGGCGCCCGGGGTGCGGCTACTGCCGATCGCGATCGGTGACGCGCCGGCCAAGCAGCAGGCGATCCCGACGCCGGCCCAGCTGGCCCAGGCGATCGACGATGCCGTCGCGGCCGACGCCACCGTGATCTGCGTGGTCATGGCCGCCACCGAGGACAGCGCGGCCCTCAAGGCTGCCGTCCGTCGGGCGCTGGCCGCCGAGGTGGTCGTGGTTGCCGCCGGGGTCGCCGACCCCGGCGCGGGCCAGGTGCCGGGACCGACGTATCCGACGGCCTACCCCGAGGTGCTCAGCGTGGTGGGCGTCGACGAGCTCGACCAGCCCGTCACAGGGTCCGACCACGGCAGCTACACCGACATCGCCGGACCGGCGACCCGGATCATGAGCACCGGCCCCGTCGAGCCCGGCTACGCGGGCTTCAGCCACATCGGCCTGCAGTCCAGCCCGACCGCCGGGGCGGCGTACGTGGCGGCCACCGTGGCCCTGGTCCGCGAGGCCTACCCCGCCGCCTCGGGCGCCGAGGTGACGGGCCGGATCCTGGCCACCGCGGACGTCGTCCCGCGCCGCGGCGACATCGCCGCGGGCGAGCCGTGGGGCATGGTCGACCCGTACCGGGCGCTGACCGAGATCCTCTCCACGCGTGGGGACGCTGTCGTCCAGCAGCCGCAACAGATTGTGCCGCTGCGGGTTCCGGACGGTGTCAGCACACAGGCCCGACTGCACGCCGTCGGGATCGTCACCGGTTCGATCGGGGCCACCGCGGCGGTCCTGGCCCTGACCGCTGCCGGTCGCCGAGGACGACGACGCCGGTCGGCGCGTCAGTCCTGAGCCGCCGTCAGCAGCCCCTCGGCGATGGCGTAGCGGGTCAGGTCGGGACGGCGCCGGTGCCCTGTCTTCTCACGAACCCGCTCCAGGTAGGAGCGCACCGTGCGCACGCTCAACCGCAGCTGGTCGGCGATGTCCTGGTCGGTCTCGCCCGCGGCCACCAGGGTGAGCACCTCACGCTCGCGGTCGGTCAGCGGCGACGTCACCGTGCGACCGGACCGCTCGCCGGTCAGCACGTACGACGCCAGCGTGGGTGAGATGTAGCTCTGCCCCGCGGCGACGACCCGTACCGCCTCCCGCAGCTGCTCCACACTGGCGTCCTTCGTCAGGTAGCCCCGGGCACCGGCGTCCATGGCCGACAGCACGTCCTGCCGCTCGCCCTGGGCCGAGATCACCAGTGGCAGGCAGCCGTGCCCGACCAGGTAGGCGACCGCCTGTGCTCCCCGCAGCCCGGGCAGGCCCAGGTCGAGCAGGACGACGAGCCCGGGCGGCACCTGCAGCGGAAAGTCCCGCAGCGAGCCGTAGACGCCCACCACTTCGACGTTGGGGGTGCTCGACAGCGTCGTCCGAAGCGCCTCGGCGTACAACGGGTGGTCCTCGACCACGGCCACCCTGACGTCAGGAAGGTCGTGAGGACCGGACGACTCGTGAGGACCGGACGGCGAGGTCATCGGGTCGGCTCCAGCTGGGGCGTGGCGGGGACGGGGGGCGGCAGCACCAGTCGGACCCGGGTGCCCGACCCGGGGGTGGAGTCGACCGTCACCGAGCCGCCGACCTCGGCGACGCGGTCCATGATCGAGCCGCGCAGCCCGAACCCGACCGGCGTCACCGTGGGGTCGAACCCGCGGCCGTGGTCCCGGATCGTCACGACCAGGGCGTCGGCGTCGTCCCGTCGGGCCAGCACGACGGCGCGGCGCACCCCCGAGTGCTTGCGCACGTTGTTCAGCCCCTCCCGGACGGCGCCCAGCAGGGTGGCGGCCATCTCGGGCATGACGACGTAGTCCTCGATGTCCACCGCGTTCAGCTCGACGGTCACCCCCTGCTCGGCGGCCTCCTCAGCCAGGGTGTCGAGCAGGGGCTGGACCTCACCCGAGTAGCCGTCGCGACCGCCGCGGGCCAGCTGGTGGCGCAGCTCGAGGGCCTGGCGTACCGCGTAGCGGGCGACGTCCTGCAGAGCCTCGTCGGCGTCGGCGGCACCCGACTCGGCGCGCACGATGATCGCCTCCAGGGTCTGCAGCACCGTGTCGTGCAGGGTACGCAGCTGGGCCTGACGTTCGCTGTGGCGACCCTCCTCGATACCGGTGCCACGACCGATCTGCCAGGCGTCGACCACGGCACGCCGGTAGAGCTCGGTCACGATCGTCGTGCCGGCGTACCCGTGCACAGCCACCCCCTCATGCCCCGCAGGGCGTCGACGCCGACCGGCCGGACTCGCGTGCAGGGTCGGATGGTCGACATCTCACGTGTCCGCGATGTCCTCAATGGCGTTCATTGTCTGACATGACGATTCGTCATGACGGCCGTTTGGAGGAAGAACTCCCCTGACCGAACGAGGTATCCCGCATGCACGGCCCGGTCTTACGAGTTGCGGAACTC
Source organism: uncultured Actinomycetota bacterium (assembly GCA_963738495.1). Taxonomy (GTDB): domain Bacteria; phylum Actinomycetota; class Actinomycetes; order Actinomycetales; family Kineosporiaceae; genus CAVTWW01. The sequence continues at coordinate 229,522 of CAVTWW010000034.1, read as the reverse complement.
CCGGCCGACCACATTCCCAACCGGGAGCCACGTGCCTAGGCTCGAAACGTGCCCGAGCAGCCGACCTCCCCACCCGCCACCACCGCTCCCGCCTCCACCGTCGCCGCAGGGGTGGCGGGCGCCGTGGCGGTAGCGGTCTCGTTGTCAGTCTCCGAGCTCGTCGGCGCCCTCACCGGGCCCGGACCGTCATTGGTCTCGGCGATCGGGTCGCACGTCGTCGACCTCGGCGCGGCCCGGTTCAAGAACCTGGCCGTCAGCCTGTTCGGTACCAACGACAAGCCGGCCCTGCTGGTGGGCATCGTGGTCCTCAGCCTGGCGATCGGCGCCTGGCTGGGCCTGGCCTCGCGGCGCCGGCCCCAGGCGGGGACGGTCGGCATCGGTGCCTTCGCGCTGCTGGGATTCGCCGCCGCCACGACCTCGCCCCAGGGGTCGCCGATCGCGGCCGCCCTGGCCGCAGCAGGCGGTTGGGTCGGCGGCACCCTGGTGCTGCGGTGGCTGCTGCGAATCGCCGCAGCCACCCGGTCCGATGCCGACCCCTCGGCCGGCAGCCGGTCGAGCACGCTGCGGCAGCAGCGTCGGCGGCTGCTGACCGCGGCGGCCGGCTCCGGCCTGGTCTCCGTCCTGGCACTGGCCGTCAGCCGGCAGCTGAGGGCGGGACAGACGGTCGACGTCGCCCGCGAGGCAGTGGTGCTACCCACCCCGAGCGCCACGGTGTCGGTGCCGCCACAGCCCTTCGCAGTACCCGACCTGGGGCCGTACGTCACCCCGAACGCGGAGTTCTACCGGATCGACACCGCCCTGGTGACCCCCGAGGTCGACGTCGCGGGCTGGACCCTCACCGTCAAGGGCATGGTCTCCCGTCCGTTCACCCTGACCTATGCCGAACTGCTCGCGATGCCCATGGTGGAGCGGGTGGTGACGCTGTCCTGCGTCTCCAACGAGGTGGGCGGCGACCTGGTCGGCAACGCCCGCTGGCTGGGGGTGCCGCTGAGCGCCGTCCTCGACAAGGCTGGGTGAGCCCCGACGCCACCCAGCTGGTGGGCCGCTCGGTCGACCGGTTCACGGTGGGCATGCCGACCGCGACCGTCACCGACGGGCGGACGGCCCTGGTGGCGGTGGGTATGAACGGTGTCCCGCTGCCCAGTGCCCACGGGTTCCCCGCGCGGCTGGTGGTCGCCGGGCTCTACGGATACGTCTCGGCGACCAAGTGGCTGGCTGAGCTCGAGCTGACCCGCCTCGAGGCCTTCGACGCCTACTGGATCGATCGCGGCTGGGCCAAGCAGGCTCCCGTCAAGACCCAGTCCCGCATCGACGTCCCGCTGCTGGGGAGCGCGGTCAAGGCCGGCCAGGTCATGATCGCCGGGGTCGCCTGGGCGCCGTCCCGCGGCATCTCGGCGGTCGAGGTGCAGGTGGACGACGGCCCCTGGCAGCGGGCCGAGCTGGGGCGGGTCGCCTCGAGCGACACCTGGGTGCAGTGGGTGCTGCCCTGGCGGGCCGATCCGGGGGTGCACCGCCTGCAGGTGCGGGCCACCGACAGCACCGGCACGGTGCAGGACGCCGCCGTACGACCCCCCGAGCCGGACGGCGCGACGGGCTACCACCAGCGTCAGATCAGCGTCACCTGAGCAGCGTCACCTGAGCAGGGTGCGGATCCAGATGTCACGGACGAGGTCGGCGTACCGCCGGGAGGTGCGCCCGCGAGCGCGCAGCTGCAGGTAGCAGTCGCGGTACGGCCTCGAGGTGCTCGGACCCCCGATCCCCGAGTAGCACCCGCCGGACATGCGAAGGAGGGGCGGCCCCCGACGGGACCGCCCCTCCTTCGTGCTCACCTACGACTTCAGGTCCGAGCAACTCCTGATCCGAGGATCAGAAGTCCATGCCGCCGCCCATGTCGCCGCCGCCGGCCGGCGCAGCGGCCTTCTCCGGCTTGTCGGCCACGACGGCCTCGGTGGTCAGGAACAGGGCCGCGATGCAGGCCGCGTTCTGCAGAGCCGAGCGCGTCACCTTGGCCGGGTCGATGATGCCGGCCTTGATCAGGTCGACGTACTCGCCGGTGGCGGCGTTGAGGCCCCAGCCGCGTCTCGAGACCGCGCACCTTCTCGGCCACGACGCCGCCCTCGAGGCCGGCGTTGATGGCGATCTGCTTGAGCGGAGCCTCGAGCGCGACGCTGGACGATGTTCGCCCCGGTCGCCTCGTCGCCCACGAGCTCGAGCTTCTCGAACGCCTTGACGCTGGCCTGGATCAGGGCCACGCCACCACCGGCGACGATGCCCTCTTCGACGGCAGCCTTCGCGTTGCGGACGGCGTCCTCGATGCGGTGCTTGCGCTCCTTGAGCTCGACCTCGGTCGCCGCGCCGGCCTTGATGACCGCGACGCCGCCGGCCAGCTTGGCCAGACGCTCCTGCAGCTTCTCGCGGTCGTAGTCCGAGTCCGACTTCTCGATCTCGGCACGGATCTGGTTGACGCGACCGGCGATCTGGTCGGCGTCCCCGGCACCCTCGACGACGGTGGTCTCGTCCTTGGTGATGACGACCTTGCGGGCCGCGACCGAGCAGCTCGAGCCCGGTGTTCTCGAGCTTGAGGCCGACCTCCTCGGAGATGACCTGGCCACCGGTCAGGATCGCGATGTCCTGCAGCATGGCCTTGCGGCGGTCGCCGAAGCCGGGGGCCTTGACGGCGACCGACTTGAAGGTGCCACGGATCTTGTTGACGACCAGCGTCGACAGGGCCTCGCCGTCGACGTCCTCGGCGATGATCAGCAGCGGCTTGCCGGACTGCATGACCTTCTCGAGCAGCGGCAGCAGGTCCTTGACCGAGCGAGATCTTGGAGTTCGCGATGAGGATGTAGGGGTCCTCGAGCACGGCCTCCATACGCTCGGGGTCGGTGACGAAGTACGCCGAGATGTAGCCCTTGTCGAAGCGCATGCCCTCGGTGAGCTCGAGCTCGAGCCCGAAGGTGTTGCTCTCCTCGACGGTGATGACGCCTTCCTTGCCGACCTTGTCCATGGCCTCGGCGATCATGTCGCCGATCTGGGTGTCGGCGGCCGAGATCGAGGCGGTCGCAGCGATCTGCTCCTTGGTCTCGACCTCCTTGGCCTGCTCGAGCAGCTGGGCGCTGACGGCCTCGACGGCCTTCTCGATGCCCCGCTTGAGGGCCATCGGGTTGGCGCCGGCAGCCACGTTGCGCAGGCCCTCGCGGACCAGCGCCTGGGCCAGCACGGTCGCCGTCGTCGTGCCGTCGCCGGCCACGTCGTCGGTCTTCTTGGCGACCTCCTTGACCAGCTCGGCGCCGATCTTCTCGTAGGGGTCCTCGAGCTCGATCTCCTTGGCGATCGAGACGCCGTCGTTGGTGATCGTGGGGGCTCCCCACTTCTTCTCCAGGACGACGTTGCGGCCCTTGGGGCCGAGGGTGACCTTGACGGCATCGGCGAGGATGTTCATGCCCCGCTCGAGGCCGCGCCGGGCCTCCTCGTCGAACGCGATGATCTTGGCCATCGTGTGGTGTTCCCTCCGCGGTACCGGGTGGGTTGATCGGCCGGAGGGTGCCCGCGACGGACGGGACGAGGTAGCCGGTCCGGTCCCGACGTCCCTCGGCCCTCACCGCTCCGACCGGGGAGTCGGTGGTGCTCCCGGGTCTGGTGTGACCAACTGCTGTACGACCAACTTCTGTCACTCTCGACCCGAGAGTGCCAACCACCATGATTAGCACTCGACCCCCGAGAGTGCAAACCCGGAACGCGTCAATCGAGTGCTGTGACGGCCCCTTGGGTGTACCCCGAGGCCGGATCGTGCGGCTGGTAGTTGTTCGGGGCCGACGGGTTCACGACACCGTGGTCGGTGAGCTCGAACCGCCGACGGACCGTGATCTGCTGCTCAGCGCCACCGCCGCAGTCGGACGACAGTGCGGTGAGCGTCACCGTGTAGCTGCCGGGTCGCAGCCGGCGACGGAAGGGCACGACCAGGTCGCTGCGCGACCAGACCCGTACCGGGTCGAGACGGGGACCGGGTTGGTCGTCGCCGCGACGCTGCCGTTGGGCCACGTGACGGTGAGCCGGCTCAGGTAGCCGTCGCGGTCGAAGGCGCTGAGGTCCCCGGTGAGGACTCCCCCGGAGTAGCCGGTCACGCCGACCTGCGGCCAGGGATCGGCCGGACCGTTGCCGGGTGCAGCCGGCCCCTCGACCACGACCTCCACCTGACCGGTGCCGACGGCCTCGCCCGGGCAGCCCGGCAAGGCACCGGCGGTGACGGCCATCCGGTAGCGACCTGCCTGACGGTAGTAGTGCTGCGCCGGCTCGGAGGCTTGTCGTCGGGGTGTGGCCAGAACTGACGGTCTGGGCACCCTGGTAGGTGAGCCGGTCGAGCCCGGGATCGGTCCGCACGGCGACTGCGACCAGTAGCTCTGACGGATGGGGCTGCCGTCACCCCAGTCGATCGCCGTCCACGCAGCCGCGGCGTCGGTGTGCGTGGCCAGCACGATCGTGAAGTCCACCCGCTGCCCGGGACGCACCGTCGGTGTGGCGGTCGTCACAGTCACCGGGACCTCGTCGCCGTGTGCGGCCGAGTCTGACCGGGACACGGCAGCCCGACCGGGCGTCGACGTCCCTCCCCCCTGGCAGGCGCTCACCGACAGCAGCGCCAGCGCCGCTGCGAGGGTCCGCATCGTTGCCTGACTGTTCGGTGGCCCCATGCGAGTGGGACGCATCCGGGGGCGACCCGGATCCGCTCGGTCAGGGGCGGCTCGGACCGGCCTGGGTTCCACGAACCACGGCGAGGCTGCCGGGGCCCCAGTCCAGGTGCACCATGCGGCGATGCAGCCCCTCGAGCCAGGCCCGGACGCCGACCGTCGGCTGGGTGCAGGCGCCGAGGGAGTGCACCAGCCGGCGCAGGTCGGGGTCCGGCTCGTCGTCGACCGGGACGTCGGCGAGCAGTCGCTGCAGCTGGTCGGCCATCCGTCCCACCACCTCGACGCCGGTCAGGGCGTGCAGCCGGTACTCGGCGTTCCACAGGATCTGTCCGTCGATCGCCGCCCGCTCCTGCCCGAAGAAGCCGCCGAACAGGGTGCACAGGTCGGGGAAGCGGGCCCGGACGTCGACGTCGACGTCGACGTCCGGGTAGGTGGTGAGCACCTCGAACAGCGGCGAACCCGGCGTCGGGTCGTGCTCCAGCAGCACGGCGACCTGGATGGTGGGACGGGGATCGGCGACCACGGCACCCACCGCGTCGGTCGCCGTGACCCAGCCCACCGCATCGGTCGGGCCGACGGGGTCGTCGGGGTGGGACAGGTCGGCCACGAGGTGCAGCCGAGGGGTGCCTCCGGGGTCGGCCGCCCAGGCCCGCACCCGCGACTCGTGGCGGGCCAGTACCCGACGGGACGCCGCGGTCGCCGCCTCGTCGTCGACGAACCGGCCCCGGTGCATCGGGCTGAGGCCGTTCGCGGGGGTCCGCCGCCACGGCACGATCAGCTTGTCGACCCCACTGGCCAGGACCTCGTCGATCCGCAGCAGCACGTAGTGCTGGAACGCGATCATGTCGCGGCCGGCCGGAAGGCCGGACATCCGCATCACCCGGCGATGCAGCTCGTCGGCCGCCGGGCCCTGAGCGAGCAGCTCGGCCAGATAGGCCCGGCCGGCGGCCATCACCTGGCGGTCGACGTGCCATTCGCCGAAACCCTGCTCGACGGCGGTGTCCGCATCGAAGCTGTCCCGCTCCCCCTCCGGATCGAACCCGCTCAGGAGCAGCTCCAGGGCCCTCGGTCCCTCGATCACGAACGGCCCCCTGCTCCTAGGTCCACGAAAGCGGTGTCCAGGTACACCTGGCCGTCCGCAGTCTTCCGCAAGCGCACCTTGGCGACCGACCCGGGGCTGAACACCGGCCGACCGTCCACCAGCTCGCAGACCGTGCCGATCGGTGAGCCGAGGTCTCGGACGAGCTCGACCCGGTCCTCCTTGCCCGCCGCCCAGTGGCGAACGGCGGCGTCGTTCTCGTGCAGCACCTGGTCGACCACCCGCTGCGCCGTGGCCTCGTCCTGGAAACGGGAGGCCGAGGGCGGTACGAACCCCCGGGCACCGTCCGGCATCAGGGTTCCCAGCCTCATGCGGTCGGCGAGGTAGGCGTCGTCGGCACTCACGTGTCGTTCGAGGGTGTGGCCGGCGAGCTCGTTGGTGGACAGGTCGACCTTGGTGAGCAGCTGGTCCATCGTCTGCAGCCGGGGCAGAGCGGCGGCGACCTTGCCGGCATCCCTGAGGGCGGCGACCTCGAGCGCCCTGGTGACCTTCGCGCCCTTGGGCACCGGAACGGCGATCGCCGTGAGGGTTCCGGCGCCGGCGCCCCAGCGTCCCCGTTCGAAGTCAGGCTCCCCGACCGCAGCACCCACCGCGCTGCGGACCACCGGCACCGGGTCGGCCAGAACCTGCTCGACCGTGCGGAACGCCGAGGTGACCTGCCCGGGGACCGCCGCCACGTTGCCCCGGAAGCCTTCCGGATCCACCAGCGCGGCGCCGGTGAGGCCCCAGATCGTGCGGCTGCGGTCGAAGGCGGCCGCCATCGGAGCAGCCACGGCGTCGTTCCACAGAGCTCCGACGAAGCCCAGCACCTGGTCGCCCGCCGTCAGGCTGCGGTCGTCGATACCGTCCCGCACCGCCCACAGCCCCTGCGCGGCAGCCGCGGTGGCCCGGTCGTAGTCGTGCCGAGCCGCACGGAAGGCGGTCATGGACGACGACAGCTGAGCGTCGACCATGCCGGGCAGACCCGGCTGCGCCACCGCCAGCCGCGCCTCGATGTCGGCCCGGGCCCGCCGCATCGTCGTCATCGCCGGGACCGCCGCCGTGACCCAGCTGCGCACCAGCTCGGCCGCCGCCGCACAGGTGCGGTCGAGCTCGGTCAGCCGCCGGGCCAGCGGCAGGCAACGCTCGCGATAGGCCGTGGCCGCCTCGCCCTGCCAACTCTGCGACGTCACCAGGGCGCCGACCGCGTCGTCCTCGAGGACCTGCCGGCCGGCATCGCTCGCCAGCCCCGCGCGACCGAGGGCGACCGCTGCCGCGGCACCCCGTTCTGGGTCACCCGGCGGCACCACGAACTGGTCCAGCACCTGCATAGCCGTCACCGTAGACAAACCGCCCTCGACCGCCTCCGGCGTCGTCCACAGCCCGTGACACCACAGCCGCCTGGGGACGGGACGACGGCCTCACGACCCCGCGCCGATCCTCGCGGGGAGTGGCGGTGCCGGAACCAGGTCCTCACCGGACGCCGAGGACCGCGGTCGAGGGGGATCTGCCGTCAATGGTGGGATTCGCTGTTGTCCGGCAGCACCGAACCCCACCATTGACGTTGAATCCGCGGCAACGACGTCCACACAGCTCCACCGACCCGGTCCCGACCGCCCACACCCTCCCGACCGCCCACCGACCCGGTCCCGGCCGACCGTCGCCTCGGATCGCAGGGCCGGTGAGGGCGCTGTCGGTGCCGAACGGCAGGATCGAGGGGTGACCCCCGCCGCCCGCCCGACCTCGCCGCGGGTCGCGGTCACTGCGGGCCCGGCCGGCGGCTGGCAGCTGCAGGCGCTCGACGAGGAGGGCCACCCCGTGGCGCTGCAGAACCACCTGCTGGCCCACCTGCCCACCGACCTGCCGGACGACGCGGCACTGGCCTCGGCCGTCGCCGAGATCGAGGCCCGGGCCGTCGACGGCCTGCCACCCCGGTGGGTCTGGCGAGCCACCACCGCGATCTACCCGCGCTTGCTGGCCGCCGGGCTCCGGGTCTCGCGCTGCCACGACCTCGACCACACCGAGGCCCTGCTGCTGGGTCACGAGGGCCGCTGGCTCGAGCTGGCTCAGCTGCGCCCCACCGCGGTCGGCGACGAGCCCGAGCAGGCGTCGCTGCTCGACGAGCTCGACCGCCCCCGCGACGCGGCAGCCGCCGCCGACCGACTGCCCCGGCTGCTCGCCGACCACGCCGACCAGCTGCAGCGCCTGAGCGCGGCCCGCGCGGCCAACCCCAGGCTGCCGCTGCTGGTCGCCGCCGAGTCCGCGGCAGCGCTCACCGCCGGCGAGCTGGGGCATGTCGGGCTGCCCTGGGACGGCGACGCCCACGACGCCCTCCTCACCGAGCTGCTCGGAGCCAGGACCACACCCCCGGTGCGACCCGAGCACCTGCAGCAGCTGGCCGACCAGGTGGCCGCCGCCCTCGAGAGCCCGGGCCTGAACGTCGACTCCCCCGCCGACGTGCTGCGGGCGCTGCGCCGGGCGGGCCTGCCGGTGACCTCGACCGGTCGCCACCAGCTGAGCCGCCACGACCATCCCGTCGTCCCGCTGCTGCGCCGCTACAAGGAGCTGGCCCGGCTCTGGACCGCACACGGCTGGGCCTGGAGGGACGCGTGGGTGCAGCAGGGCCGGTTCCACCCGGAGTACGTGCCCGCCGGCGTGGTCAGCGGCCGCTGGGCCACCCGCGGCGGCGGCGCCCTGCAGATCCCCAAGGCGGTCCGCGGCGCGGTGCTGGCACCCCCCGGACGCCGGCTCGTGGTCGCCGACGCCGGCCAGCTCGAGCCCCGGGTGCTGGCCGCCCTCTCGCGCGACCCGGGCATGGTGGCCGCCACCGAGGCCGGCGACCTCTACACGGCCATCGCCACCACCGCCCTCGGTCGGGCCGACGCCCGGGCCGAGGCCAAGCTGGCGCTGCTGTCGGCGATGTACGGCGGCGGCACCGGGTCACCGGCACTCGCAGCCCTCAAGCGCCGCTTCCCGGCGGCCACCGCGCTGCTCGAGCAGGCGGCCAGGACCGGCGAGGACGGCGGCAGCGTGCGTTCGGTGCTCGGCCGGGTCAGCCCGCCCGCCGGACCCTCCTGGTTGGTGGGGCTGGACGACGCCACCGCCGGCTCGCACGCGCGCTCCCGGGGCCGGTTCACCCGCAACTTCGTCGTGCAGGCCTCGGCGGCGGACTGGGCCGCTGTCCTCGTCGCGGGGCTGCGGACGCGGCTGGCCCGACTGCCCGCCGTCGACGGCTGGCAGCCCCAGCTGGTGTTCTTCCAGCACGACGAGGTGATGGTCGAGTGCGCCGAAGGCCAGGTGGACGACGTCGTCGCCGCTGTGACCGACGCCGGGACCGAGGCGACGTCCCTGGTCCTGGGAGGAGCCGGGGTCCGGATCCCGCTCACGGCCGCCGTCGTCGACAGCTACGCCGACAAGCAGTAGTCACACCGACAAGCAGCAGTCACACCGACAGGCAGTCGGACAGGCAGCCGCCACACCGACGGGCCGTGGCCGCGGCCGGGCGGTGACTCAGGACGTGCGGCCCGAGCCGGCGGAGCTGAGGGTGGCGGTGGCCCCGCTGACACCGGAGTCCCTGCCGCGCAACCGGTCCAGCAGCCGGCGCCGACTGGTCGCACGCGCCGCCTGCGGCAGCACGTGCTCCCGACGATGGCGACGCAGGGCCTGGCACAGCTCGTCGTCCAGCTCGGCGAGCGGGCCCGCCACCCACGTGAGCAGCAGGTCGGCCAGCGCCGGGTTGAGCGCCAGCGCCGGCCCGTGCAGGTAGGTGCCGATCACCCGGCCCTGGATCGCGCCCTCGGTCGCCACCCCCGGCGTGCCCGCGTCGGTCCCGGCCACGCCGGCGAGGACGGCGCTGCCGTTGCCCACCCCGATCTCGACCCGTCCCAGAGGTCGCGCATCGGGCCCCAGAGTCGTGGCGCCGCCGTGGTTCTCGAACCCGATGAGCTCTGCCAGGCCGGGCACGTCGGAGTGGGCCAGCATGTTACCCACCGCCCGCGTCGGCAACCGGCCGGTGGTCACGTCGAGCAGCCCCAGACCGTCGGTCGGCACTCCCCCGACGCCCAGGAACTCAGCCCCGAGCAGCTGGTACCCGGCGCAGACACCCAGTACCGCAGCACCTTTCGCAACCGCCTCGGTCAACGCGCCGTCGGCCCGCAGCTCGGCCGCAGCCGCGGTCTGCTTGGCGTCCTCGCCGCCGCCGAGCAGGTAGACGTCGCCGTCCCGGGGCACGACCTGCCCCGGCTGGACGGCGACGACCTCGCAGTCGATCCCTCGGGCCCGGGCCCGCGCCCGCAGCACGATGGAGTTGCCGGCGTCGCCGTAGGTGCCCAGCAGGTGCGGGTACAGGTGCACCAGCCGCAGCGTCGAGTCCCCGGCCCGGGCACCCGCACCGAACGCGTCGGTCATGACGACTCCTCGACGACGAAGCGGCGCAGCTCGCGGAAAGCGGTGTAGTTGGCCGCCATCACCAACGGTCCGGGAGGCAGGGCCGAAGCCAGCTCGACGGGGTCGGCCGAGACCACCGGTGTGGCGCCCGCGTAGTGCAGCCGCACCGCCAGGTCGCTGCGCCGGTCACCGAAGGCACCCACCACCCGGCCCGCCAGCCGCTCGAACGGGACGTCGTACAGCCACGAGGTGTCGGTGCCGTCGGCGATCCGGGCGTTGATGCCCACGGCGACCACGTTGCCCTCGATCATCGACAGCGCGGCGGCCCAACCGGCCGGGTTCTTCGCCAGCAGCAGCTGCGCCCTCCGGCCGCCCAGGTCGAGGGTGGCGTACCGGCCGTCGACCACCTCGACCGCCGCGAGTCGGGCCGCAGCCACCTCGGCCTCGACGCCCATGGCCACGGCGGCGGCGATCGCGAAGGCGGCGTTGCCGCGGTTGACCGCCCCGGGCAGCCGCAGCTGCAGAGGCAGCTCCCGCCCGTCCGGCAGCCGCACGCCGGTCTCGGTGGCGACGTAGTCGGCCCGGGGCATGGCGAAGCCGCACCGGCACGACCAACGGCCATCGTCGTCCCAGTCGAGCACCGACCCGCACCGCGGGCAGACGCTGGCGTCCTCGGTCCAGCGCAGCCCGGGGTCGACCCAGACCGGGCTGCCCGCCACCGCCGCATCGGCCACGTGCGGGTCGCCGGCGTTGGCGACGACGACGGTCTGCGGTCGCTGCTGCAGCGACCCCGCCCACAGTCGGGCGATCCGGCTGACCTCGTGGGTGCGGTCGAGCTGGTCGCGGGTCAGGTTGAGCGCCACCAGCACCTGCGGGTTGGTCTGGGCCATCACCGAGGGCACGTGCAGCTCGTCGACCTCGAGCACGGCCAGCTCGGCGGCACTGTCGTCGAGGGCGGTCAGCACTCCGGGCCCCATGTTGGCGCCTGTCGGCGTTCGTCGCGACGGCGCCACCGAGCGCGGCGCTCACCAGCCGGGTGGTGGTGGACTTGCCGTTGGTGCCGGTCACGACGACGCTGCGTCGACCCTGGGCCAGGCGCCGCAGCGCCGCCGGGTCGAGGGCCAGGACCACCCGGCCGCGGACCACGATCCCGGATCCACGGCCGAGGCCGCGCGACGTGGCTCCCGCCAGCCGACCGGCCGCCAGGGCCAGCCTGAGACGGGACGAGCGGGCAACCACGGGGTCAGGCGTCGCGGACGGTGGCACCGGACAACCCTAACGGGCCCGGGCGTGCGGAAGGGCCGCCCCCGTTGCCGGGAACGGCCCTTCCGAACGCGCGTGACCAGGCACGCGACGTGATCAGAGCATGTTGACCTTTTCGGCCTGCGGACCCTTCTGGCCCGTACCCACCTCGAACGTCACGCGCTGACCCTCGTCGAGGGACTTGTAGCCCTCGGCCTGGATGGCCGACCAGTGAACGAAGACGTCAGCTCCGCCGCCGTCGACGGTGATGAAGCCGTAGCCCTTTTCGGCGTTGAACCACTTGACGGTTCCCTCTGCCATTGCTGCTCCTGTTGCTGTGTTCCGGGACGACCCGTGTCTTGTACCCGGGCCGGGTCTCGCGCTCGTGACATCGACCCGAGGGTCGCGGGCCGCGATCATCCAACTGCGCGGGCCTCATGGGTAACGAGACGACGACGTCATTGAACTGTCTGACCGCTCCACACTGTAGCGGAGCCGAACACCCTGTCCTGGCAGACTCGAGACTGGGACCGTTTGCAGGCCCAGAGAAAGTTTGTCGACCCGACCGATCGAAGGAGCCCGCATGGTCGCCGTCCGGCTGCGGTTCGCCGTCAACCTGGTCAACCTGTCGACGCCGCTCGGGTTGGTGCTCGCCACTGTCGGCCGCGCCCAGGTGACGCGCGGGCCCGACGGGCTGCTGCTGGCCGCCGACTACCGGTCCCGGTTCCCGGCCCCGAACGCACCGGCCGTCACCGTCGGCAACGTGGTGCTGCTGCGGATGTCCGTGGCAGCGGCCACCGGCCATCCGACGCTGCTACGGCACGAGGGGCGCCACGCCACCCAGTACGCCTGCTGGATCGGGCCCTTCGGCTTCCTGCCGGCCTACCTGATCGCCTCGGCCTGGTCGTGGGCCCACACCCGCAGCTTCGCCCTCCGCAACGCCTTCGAGGTGCGGGCAGGTCTGGTGGAGGGCGGGTACCTGCCGGCCCCCCCGGCCCCGGCCCCGGACGACCCTGCGGGCCGGCCGGGCACCCCGACGGGTCAGCCGGAGACGTAGTCCGTCCCGACCACGACCGACATCCTGCCCCTGCCGGCGTTGGTCGCCGAGACCTTGACCACGCCCACCCCGAGCGCCTTGGCCATGGCCTCGCCCGAGGCCTGCAGCGAGCTGCTGGCGACGTAGACGGTGGTACCGGTGACCGCCGGTCCCGCCCAGGTCTGGATCGCCCCGATCCGCCATCCCGCCGCCTCGGCCTGCGCGGCAGCCTTGCGACTGAGGCCCTTGGTCGTGGTCGCGTTGTAGAAGTTGGCGATCACCGAGGGGTCCGGAGTGGCTGCGGCCCCGGCCGGGGCGGAGGCGCCGCCACTGGATGTCCCGGCCGAGGCGCCCTCGGAGGCGCCGGCGGAGGCACCCGGGGAGGCCTTGGCGGTGCCGCCCGCCGCGGCCGCCGCCGACGCCGAGGAGCCGGTGGTCTCGAGGGTGCGCCCGGACGAGGGGGCGGTCAGGGGCTTCAGCAGCATCGTGTAGACGAGGACCCCGAGGGCCGCCAGGATCGCGATCACGGCCACGGCCGGCAGCACCGCCAGGACGGCGGACGGTCGCGCCCGGTGGGCGCCCCGCCGACTGGCCTCGATGATCTCTCCGCCCTGCGGAGCACGGGAACGAGTGGACTGTGCCATGGTCAGCCGTGAGCCCTTCGGGCGGTCGAGCGGGCCTGCTGCCTGGTGTGACGCATGCGCCGCAGCCGCTTGACGAGCATCGGGTCGAAGGCCAGCGCCGCCGGCTGGTCGATGAGGGCGTTGAGCACCTGGAAGTACCGCGTGGGCGAGAGCTGGAACATGTCCATCAGTGCCTGCTCCTTGCCGCCGGCGTAGCGCCACCACTTGCGCTCGAAACGCAGGATCTCCTGCTCGCGCTCGGTCAGGCCCGCGTCGGCCGCTTCCGCCGGTCGCAGGTCGACCACGGCCACGGTCGCCGTCTCCATGCATGCCCTCCAGCACTGGGACCTCGGCCTCGGTCCGGCCGCACCACTGCCCAGGAGTCTAAGCGCCGCGGGGCACTAGATTCGGGCAGGTGAGCGCGCGTCCCCTCGCAGAGCTGGTCGAACCGGGCTGGGCCCAGGCGTTGGCCGAGGTCAGTGACCGGGTCGCCACCATGGGCGACTTCCTGCGGGCGGAGGTGGCCGCCGGGCACGGTTACCTGCCGTCCGGCCCCCAGGTGCTGCGGGCCTTCACCCAGCCGTTCGCCCAGGTCAAGGTGCTGCTGGTCGGCCAGGACCCCTACCCCACCCCGGGTCACCCGGTGGGCCTGTCGTTCTCGGTGGCCCCCGACGTGCGCCCCCTGCCTCGCAGCCTGCAGAACATCGCCCGCGAGCTGCAGTCGGACGTCGGCGTCCCGGCCCCGACCTGCGGCGACCTGACCCCGTGGACCGAGCAGGGGGTGCTGCTGCTCAACCGGGTGCTGACGGTCCGTCCGGGCGAGTCCGGCTCCCATCGCGGCAAGGGCTGGGAGGCCGTCACCGAGGCGGCGATCCGGGCCCTGGTGGCGCGCGGCGGACCCCTGGTGGCGATCCTGTGGGGCCGGGACGCCCAGACGCTGCGCCCGATGCTCGGCCAGGTGCCTCGGATCGAGAGCGTGCACCCCAGCCCGCTGTCGGCCGACCGCGGCTTCTTCGGCTCCCGCCCCTTCAGCCGCGCCAACGCGCTGCTGGTCGAGCAGGGGGCCGACCCCGTCGACTGGCGCCTGACCTGACCCATTCGGCGCCAGAACGCCGATTCCGGCGCCAGTTCGGCGTGGGTGGCGCCGAAACGGCATGACGAGCGCCAGAATGGCGCCATGCCCAGTGTGCAGATCAAGGACGTACCGGACGAGGTTCACGCCGTGCTGCGGCAGCGGGCGGCCCTGAACGGCCAGTCCCTGCAGGAGTACCTGCTGGACCGACTGGCCAGCGAGGCCGGCCGGCCCACCCTGACCGAGGTCCTCGACCGGGTCGGCCACCGCAGCGGCGGCGAGCTGCCGCTGGTGACCGCCGCCCTGCTGGCCCGTCGATGACCACAGCCACCCAGCCGCAGCCACAGCCACAGCCACAGCCACACCCGCACCCGCACCCACGGTGATCCTGGTCGATGCCGCCGTCCTGGCCTGCGCGCTCGTGGACGACGGCGCGGACGGCGCCCTGGCCAGGCAGCGACTGGCGGCGGCCGACAGCGTGCTGGGTCTCGATGGGATCGACCAGCAGGTGAGCGCCGTGGTCGCCCGGCTGGCCGACACCGGCCGACTGTCGGAGCAGCGCGCCGAGCAGGCGATGGCCGACCTGGCCGACCTGCCCCTCGAGCGGGTTCCGACCTGGCCGTTCCTCACTCTCGCCTGGTCCCTGCGGGATGCCTGCGGGCTGCGGGCCGGCGAGGTGGTCGTGGCCGCGGCGTTCGGCGCCACCTACGTCACCGCCGACTCACCCCTGGCCGGCCAGGCGGCCGAGCATTGCGCGGTCGAGCTGATCAGTCGCCCGCCGGGCTGAGTGCCGGCGAACCGTGCTCAGCGGCGACGGTCGGTGCGACGGTGCTCGGTCCACATGGTGTGGCGGTACTCCAGGCAGGCGGACTCGTAGGCCCGACCCGGTATCTGCCAGTCGACCGGTTCGACCGGGATGTCGGACAGGGCCGCGAACAGGGCCTCGACCCGGGCCTCGGCAGCGGCCCCTCGCGTGCGACTGGTGCCCAGTGTCGACCGGACCGCCGCCGCCACCACCGCCCGCCCCTGCAGGGTCACACCGAACTCCAGCCCCGAGACCGTGACCAGCCCGGCGCCGAGCAGCAGCTGGACGGCGTGCTCCAGCTCGTCCCGCGAGACCACCAGGTGATGCAGGGCGTCACAGGCGGCCACCAGCCCGAAGAGGGTGCCGGGGGCGTCGGCGGTGCCGCACAGCCGGACCGCCGCCAGCACCCACGCGTCCGACCGGGTCCACACCACGGGTTGCCCGCTCGAGTCCACGGGAATCGCTGCCAGACCCTCCGGCGGAGACGCGGGCGAGCCGGCAGGCGCCAGCGGCACTCTCGCCTGCCCCTGCCGGTTCGCCAGTCGGACACTGTCGGTCACATTCATCGTCACCAACCCTAGCTGCCGCCCCATTCGATCGCACAGCGCGACGCGTTCGGATGGGCCGAACGTAGGGGGTCACCTAGTGTGACGCAAGTTCTGTCGATCGTGACGACGTCGGTGGCGCCGCGTGACGGGAGCGCGGTCGTGGCACCCGCGACGCCCCGGCGGTCGGTGGCGCGCTGCCGTCGCCGTCCGCGGCGGTCCGGGGCGGGTGCCGCCGGGCCAGGCTCACCCAGGCGACCAGGGCCGGGGGCACCAGGTCGGCGACGGTCAGGCCGTGGTCGTGGCTGAAGGTGTGGAGCACTGCTCCTTCGAAGGCATGGTTGGCCCGCGACCACATCAGGCAGCAGGCGCACAGTGCGAGCACCCGCAGCCGGCCGCCCCGACGGGCCCAGGCCGCGGACGCGAGGGCCAGGGCCAGCACCCCCGCCTGCACCTCGGCCGGCAGGTCACCGAGGGCGTCGCCGACGACCATGGAGCTCACCGCTGCGAGGGTGGCGTCCAGCGCCCCGGCGTCCATGGCCTGTGACTCGGCAGTTGCGGCGCCGACCCTGAGCACCCGCACGGCCCGGCCGTCCACGAGCGACGACGCGGGACGAGCGACTCGGCCCCCCTGATCGGAGCCCGTGGTCGGAGTCGAACCGACGACCTACCGCTTACAAGGCGGTTGCTCTGGCCACTGAGCTACACGGGCGGGCGCCCGAATCGTATCTCGACCCCTATGCCGGTCGACGGTTTCAGCCGTTCGGTCGACGTCAGGCCCCGGCGACCACACTGTGACTGTCCATACACTGCGAGTAATCAACAGCGAGGGGGTGAGACGGGTGACCGCAACCGGTGCCGAGTCCACCCAAGGGCTCTCCCTGGCCGCGCTGCAGCCTCCGCCGCCGGTGCCCTCGCCGGTCCCCCCGCCGCCCCGCAACGGGGAGTCCCCCTACTCCACCCCGGCCAGCGACCTCGGCGCGGCCACTCTCGGGCCACTCCTGGACGCCGTGGCCTCGGCGGTGGTCGTCCATCGCCTCGACGGCTCGGTGGCGGTGGCCAACCCGGCTGCCCGGCGACTGCTCTCGGGACTGCCCGAGAGCGTGCTGCGCAACGCCGTCCTGCCACTGGCGCGCGGTTCGGCGACCCGACGATTCACCCTCACGAGCGCCCGACCGGACGGCAGCCGGCGGCGGCTGCTGGCCACGGCCGTGCCGGTTCCGGCCGCGGCCGGCTCCCTCCTCGACGACGCCGCCGTGGTGACGACTGTGCGAGACCTGGACGACACCGACCCGACCGACGACGGCGGCTCCCGCACGGTCCTCCCAGGTCCCCTCACCGAGGGCGCCGTCCCTGAGAGCGCCGTCGCCGAGGGCACGCCGTCCCCGAGGGCACCGTCGCCGAGAGCCCGGACCAGCAGCGGCTGCGTCACCGGCTGCTGCTGGCCGAGCGCCGGCTGCGCGCCACCCTGGAGAGCTCGCCGGTCGGCATCGCGGTGTTCGCCCCGGACGGCAGGCTGCTGCAGGCCAACGAGGCCATGCTGCGGCTGTGGCAGGGCCCCTTGCCGGACGACGCGGACGAGGCGAGGCCTGGGGCGCAGAGCAACGGCACGGACGACGACGCCACGCCCGACACACAGCCCGCCCCCTCCCCCCAGCTCACCCCCGAGCCGCGGCTCACCCCCGAGCCACGACTCACCCCCGACCCGACGTCCTCCTCCGGTCCTGCGTCCGCCGACGACCCGGCGACGACGTGGGCCGGGCTCACCCACCCCGACGACCTGGCCGCCGAGCTGCAGCTGGTCGCGGAGGTCACCGACGGCCTGCGGGACGGCTACCGGGTCGACAAGCGCTGGCTGCGGGCCGACGGGTCGGCGGTCTTCACCCACACCAGCGTGGCCGTAGTCCGCGACGACCCGGCGCCCGGCGTCGCCGATGCGGTCGGGGCACCCGCGCACTTCGTCGTCCAGGTGCACGACCTCACCGCGACCCGCCGGGCCAGCGAACGGCTCGCCCACCGCTCGCTCCACGACCCGCTGACCGGGCTGGCCAACCGCACTCTGTGCCTCGACCGGATCCAGCAGGGCCTCGACCGCCGCCACCGCCACGGCGGGCAGATCGCCGTCCTGCTGTGCGACCTCGACGCGTTCGCCCTGGTCAACGACGGCATGGGCCCGGAGCTGGGCGACCTCGTGCTGCGCCAGGTCGCCCAGCAGCTGGCGAAGACGGTGGCGCGGGCCCTGCCCGCCGCAGCCACCACCACCGTGGCCCGTCTGGCCGGCGACGAGTTCGCCGTCGTCCTCGAGGACGTCGAGCGTGAGGCTCAGGCCCTCAACCTGGCCGAGCTGCTGGTCGCCGCGGTCCACAGCCCCGTCGTGGTGTCGGGGCGCGAGCTGCTGCCCACCGCCTGCGTCGGGATCGCCGTGTCGACCAGCGGCCACACCGACGCCCACAGCCTGCTGCGCGACGCCGGCAGTGCCCTGCACCGGGCCAAGCGGGCAGGGCGCGGCACCTGGGACCTGGTCGACGACGACCTGCGCGAGCGAGCGCTGGCCCGGTTCGAGCTGGAGAGCCAGCTGCGGGCGGCGATCGGCGGCGGCGAGCTGCGGCTGCACGTGCAGCCGATCGTCGACCTCACCAACGGGGCCGTGGTGGGGCGCGAGGCCCTGGTGCGCTGGCAGCACCCACGACGAGGGCTGCTGGGCCCGGCGGAGTTCCTGCCGATCGCCGAGGAGAGCTCGTTGATGAGCCACCTGGGCCGCTGGGTGATGGACGAGGCGGCCCGGATCGCGGCGGCCACCCCGGACCAGGGCTACATCGCCGTCAACGTCTCACCGACGCAGGTGCGTCGACCGGGCCTGGTCGCCGACGTCGAGGCCGCCCTGGCGACCCACCGGTTGTCGCCGTCCGCCCTGGTGGTCGAGCTCACCGAGTCGGCGGTGCTGGACGGCCGGGCCGCCGAGCGTGAGCAGCTGGGCCAGCTGAGCGACCTCGGCGTCCGACTGGTGGTGGACGACTTCGGCACCGGGTTCTCGGCCCTGTCGCACCTGCGGGACCTGCCGGTCTCAGGGATCAAGATCGACCGCAGCTTCACCCAGGGCCTCGGCGAGGACCCGCAGTGTCACCGGATCATCGAGTCGCTGACCCACCTGGCGCACGGGCTGCAGGTCGACCTGGTCGCCGAAGGGGTCGAGACCGCCGACCAGGCCCTGCTGCTGACCGAGATGGGCTGCCGTCACGCCCAGGGCTACCTGTTCGGGCGGCCGGCCCCCGCCGCCACCTGAGCACCTGGCGGGCGACAGCTCAGGGACCGACCGGCCAGCGGTCGACGCCGGTGCTGTGGACGGCGACGATGACCGCGGCGGCGCAGGCCAGGGTCAGCACCGCCAGCGAGGTCTGGGCCAGCATCGGACGCCGGACCACCGGCACCGTCATCAGCCGCATCCCGCGCCGCAGCCGCCGCCCACCGGGGCCCCACCAGGCCCCGACCCAGCCCACCAGGGCGGCCGCCGCCAGCGGCCACGACCGGGCGGGATGGGGTGAGGTCGGGTCGAGGGCCCGGGCCACGACCAGGTCGGCACTGGCCGCCAGCAGCAACGGCAGCACCAGGGTCAGCGCGGTGCCGGGCACCGCGATCAGGACCCGCCAGGGCAGTCGGACGGCGAACCAGCCCCGCTCCCGGGGGCGAGGACCCCGCAGGTAGCGCCGGTGCAGCAGGTCGGTGACCGCGCCGTCCAGCCCCCGAGCCGCCAGGGCGGCCAGCATCGACAGCGCGAGCACCACCCCTGGCACCACCGCCGCCCAGCAGACGGCGGTGACCAGCAGCGCCGCCAGCGCGGCGGCCGGCGCCGGGGACGACGGGTCGAGGGTCGGCAGGCTGACCGGGCGGGACGACGTCGCGACCGACGTACCCGGCGTCCCGGGCGTGCCCGCGGTACCCGGCGTACCCGGCAACGCGACCGTTCGGTGCGGCCGCCCCGTGGCGCCGTCAGGCGGCAGCGGCACGGTGGCTGCCGGCAGCACCGCGGTGCCGGCCACCGGGGCCATCGCCACGGTCCGCCCGACGGCGGCGGGCAGCACGGAGGTGACGGCACCGGCACCGGCACCGGGACGCAGGCGGTCGAGGCCGTTGACCAGGACCGCGGCGGGTGCGCGCCGCGAGGGTTGGACCTCGAGCGCCGAGGCGATCACCCCGGCGAGCCGGGGGTCGACGCCATCCAGGTCGGCCCTGCCGCGCCGCACCCGGTCGAGAACGGCCGAGGCCGGCCCGGCCCCGAAAGGCGGTCGCCCGGTTGCGGCGTAGGCCAGGGTGGCTCCCCAGCCCCACCAGTCGGTGGCCGGGGTGACGGGCTGCCCGTCGCTCACCTCGGGGGCCAGGAAGCCCGGGGTTCCCATGATCAGGCCGGTGGCGGTGAGCCTGGTCTCGTCGACCAGGTGGGCGATCCCGAAGTCGATCAGCCACGGCTCGCCGTCCAGCAGCATCACGTTCGAGGGCTTGACGTCGCGGTGCACCACCCCGACCGCGTGCACGGACCGCAGTGCGTCGGCCAGTCCGCGGCCCAGCTGAGCGACGCGCTCGGCGGCCATGGCGCCGTCGGCCTGCACCGCCGCATCGAGGGTGACGCCGGGCACGTAGGCGGTGACCAGGTAGGGCGAGGCGGCCTCGAGATCGGCAGCCAGAACTGCGGCGACCCGCGGGTGGGTGACCCGCCGCAGGGTGTCCACCTCGCGGGCCATCCGCAGCCGCGCCTGGTCGTCCGCGGCGATGTGAGGGCGCAGCACCTTGACCGCGACGGCCCGGGCATCGGGATCGAGCGCGAGGTGGACGACACCCATGCCGCCCTCACCCACCCGCTGCAACAGCCGGTAGGGCCCCACGAACTGCGTACCGGTCACCCGGTCAACGGTAGGCCCGCCGGGGCGAACCCGCAGGACGGAGTCGCAGGTGTCGGTCCGGCGGGCCGCTCGTCAGCTCGAGATGAAGGCCCAGTTCGTCAGCTCGAGATGTAGGACGTCAGGTGGTCCCGCTCGTCCTGCAGCTCGCTGATCCGGTGCTTGACCACGTCACCGATGCTCACGATGCCGACCAGGCGGCCGTCCTCGACGACGGGCACGTGGCGGAACCGGTTCTCGGTCATCAGCACCATCAGCGACTCGACGGTCTCGCCGGGGCTGCAGGTGCGTACCTGGCTGGTCATGATCGCGCGGACCGGCGAGTCGAGAACCGATCCCCCCTGGGCGTGCAGGCGACGAACCACGTCACGCTCACTGACGATCCCGTCGATGGTGTCCCCGCCCGAGGAGACCACCAACGCCCCCACCTTGTGCTCGGCGAGCTGGCCGAGCAGGTCGCGCACCGTGCTGTCAGGGCTGATGGTCACGACGCCGGTCGGTTTCCGGCGCAACACGTCGTTGATTCTCAAACAGGCCACCTCCCGAGAAGCCGATGCTTCACTGTGTGTTTCGACGGTAGCCCTCGGCTACCGCTACGGGAAGCCTTGACAAACGGGCGCCAGGTGAGGGGCTTACCCGGTGTATACCCAGCGGGTCGGCCCACACCATTCACCCCACGTGACCGTACGTGTACGGAACGACGTCTCACGTGTCCTGGGGGTTACCGGGCTGTGTCGAAAGTCTTGTCGCCGGATCGGCCACCTGTGAGGATGGCTGAGCACCGTCACGGCGGCGACCACCCGGCTGCCGCCCGCCCCTCACTCGGATCGTCCGGCACGTTCCTGCCGGTGAAGGGAATACCTGATCATGGCTTCCGTCACGTTCGACAAGGCAACCCGGATCTACCCGGGATCCGACCAAACCCTCGGTCGACGCCCTCGACCTCGAGATCGCCGACGGCGAGTTCCTCGTCCTCGTCGGCCCCTCGGGCTGCGGCAAGTCCACCTCGCTGCGCATGCTGGCCGGCCTCGAGGACGTCAACTCCGGCAGCATCCGGATCGGCGACCGCGACGTCACCCAGGTGCCGCCGAAGGACCGCGACATCGCGATGGTCTTCCAGAGCTACGCGCTCTACCCGCACATGACCGTCGCCGACAACATGGGCTTCGCCCTCAAGATCGCCGGCGTCTCGAAGGACCAGATCCGCTCGCGGGTCGAGGACGCCGCCAAGATCCTCGACCTCGTCCCCTACCTCGACCGCAAGCCGAAGGCCCTCTCCGGTGGCCAGCGGCAGCGGGTCGCCATGGGTCGGGCCATCGTCCGCAAGCCGCAGGTCTTCCTGATGGACGAGCCGCTGTCCAACCTCGACGCCAAGCTGCGGGTGCAGACGCGCACCCAGATCGCGTCGCTGCAGCGCCAGCTCGGGGTCACCACCGTCTACGTCACCCACGACCAGACCGAGGCCATGACGATGGGCGACCGCATCTGCGTCCTCAAGGACGGTCTGCTGATGCAGGTCGGCACCCCGCGCGACCTGTACGACCACCCGAACAACGTGTTCGTGGCCGGCTTCATCGGCTCCCCCGCGATGAACCTGCTCGACCTGCCCACGACGGACGGCGGCGTCAAGCTCGGCGACACCGTGTGGCCCGTCGAGCGTGAGGTGCTGTCGGCCGCCAGCGGCAACAAGATCACGCTGGGGATGCGTCCCGAGGACCTGGTCATGAGCGAGCACGGCCTCGCGGTCGAGGTCGACGTGGTCGAGGAGCTGGGCGCCGACGCCTACATCTACGGCCACGCCGTGGGCGACCCGAACCTGCAGATCATCGCTCGGACCGACGGCCGCAAGCCCCCGGCCAAGGGCACCACGGTGCACTTCACCCCGACGCCGAACCACGCCCACCTGTTCGACACCGCGACCGGGGAGCGCCTCGGCGGCTGATCCGGGCCAGGTGACAGGCACGACCGATCGTCGATCGTGACGGGGGCCGGCGGGGCGCGCGAGCGCCTCGCCGGCCCCCGTCGCGTCGGACCTGCTGGTCCGACCGGTCCTCCCTTCGCCCGACCCAGGCTTAACCGCACGTTGGTGTCGGCGACACCCACCACCGGGCAGAATGGCAACGATGTCAACGAACATGGTGATCACGGCGGCGGCGCCGGATCCCGCTCTGCTGGACCTGCCGTGGCAGACCCCCCTGGAAGACTGGCCCGAGTCGCTGCTGGCGGCCCTGCCGAGAGGCATCTCGCGGCACATCGTCCGCTTCGTGAAGCTGTCGAACGGGGTGCTGGCCGTCAAGGAGATCGACGGCGACCTCGCCGAGCGCGAGTACGGGCTGCTGCGCATGCTGCGTCGCATGGGCATGCCGGTGGTCGAGCCGGTCGGCGTCGTCCGCGGCCGCACCACCCCGGACGGCGAGCCGCTCGAGTCGGCCCTGGTGACCCGCCACCTGCAGTTCTCGCTGCCCTACCGGGCCCTGTTCTCGCAGTCGCTGCGCACCGACACCGCCACCCGTCTGGTCGACGCCCTGGCGGTGCTGCTGGTGAGGCTGCACCTGAGCGGCTTCTACTGGGGTGACGTCTCACTGTCGAACGCCCTGTTCCGCCGCGACGCCGGCTCGTTCGCCGCCTACCTCGTCGACGCCGAGACCGGCGAGACCTACCAGAACCTGTCACGGGGGCAGCGCGAGTACGACGTCGAGCTGGCCAGCATCAACATCGCGGGCGAGTGCATGGACCTGCAGGCCGGCGGCTACCTCGACGAGGACTTCGACGCCGTCGAGCTCGGGCGACAGCTGACCGACCGCTACCGATCACTGTGGGCCGAGCTCACCGAGCCCGAGTCGTTCGAGCGGGGCGAGCGCTGGCGGGTCGACGCCCGGATCCGGCGGCTCAACGAGCTGGGCTTCGACGTCGGCGAGCTGACCCTGAGCACCGACATCGAGGGCACCTCGGTCGTCATCGAGCCCAAGGTCGTCGACGCCGGCCACCACAGCCGCCGCCTGCTGCGGCTGACTGGGCTGGACGCCGAGGAGAACCAGGCCCGTCGCCTGCTCAACGACCTCGACAGCTACGTGGCCGCGGCCGAGCGTCAGAGCGACGACGAGGAGCTGCTGGCCCACGAGTGGGTGAGCAGCTGCTTCGAGCCGGTCGTGCGCGCCGTCCCGCGTGAGCTGCGGGCCAAGCTCGAGCCCGCCGAGGTCTACCACGAGGTGCTCGAGCACCGGTGGTACCTGTCCGAGCAACGGGGCCACGACGTGGGCCTGTCCGAGGCGGTCGCCGCCTACGTCGCCACGGTGCTGCCGCTCAAGCGTGACGAGTCGAGCCTGATCACCACCGAGACCGCCGAGCTCGCCGCCGTCCCCGACGAGGACGCGCCCTAGCAGCGCCGAGCTAGCCGAGCGCCCGGTTCAGGGCCGCTCGCAGCGTCTCGACGACATGCGTCGAGCCCGACAGGGCGACACCCGGGCCGTGACCGTCCCCCGGTTCCCGCTGGGGCGCCCGTCCCCACAGCCAGCGGTACATCGTCGCGGGGTCGGCCTGCACCAGCGCGTCCCCGGCGGCCGGCACCAGCTCGAGCCGGTGGATCTCGCTGTAGCGCTGGTGGAGCACCACGGTCCAGGCCGGACCGTCACCGGTGACCAGCCGCACCGCATCGCCGCTGCCGCCCACCACGTCACCGAGGCGGGTACCCAGCCACAGCCGCAGCACCTCCTCGATGCCGTCGGCGGCCACGTCGTCCGGCACCGACCAGTAGTCGGCCAGCCCGAGCGCGTCGAGAACGTCGAAGACATGGACGGCGTGCTCGTGCACCATGCGCCGGCGCCAGAACAGGTTCGTGGCCTCCCAGGGGCACCAGGTGGCGGCCGCCGACTCGGGCCGGTCGGTGCTGAGCCGCTCGTGCAGCCGGCGCCAGCCGCGGCCGAACCAGAGCAACGGGTCGTCGCCGTCCGGGATCAACGGCGGGTCGACCGGACGGCGGCCCGCATTCAGCCAGGCGATCACCACCCGCTCGATGGTGCCCAGGTGGCGCAGCACGTCGGCCACGGTCCAGCCCGGGCAGGACGGGACCGAGGTCTTCAGCGCCGCGAGCACCCCGTCACCATGGGCCAGGACGGCCGACTCGATCGAACGCGCCTGCAGCTCGAGCTCGTCGAGCCAGGTGACGCCCACGAAGGGCAACCCCGGGGTGACCACGTCCCAGAACGGCGGCGGGTACATCACCCGCCCCGCCGGGCCGGACAGCTCACTGTGCACCGCGATCGCCTGGAACGCGCCGGGCGGGATCCGCTCGGACGGTGCCACCAGCCCGAGCTCGGTGGCCCGCACGAACCCGAACCGGGAGTACAGCGCCGGGTCGCCCTCGAGCACCACATAGGGTTCCGGGCGCGACCGGGCCACGGCGAGAGCCTGCTCGACCAGGGCCCGGGCGACCCCGCCACCGCCGGCCGCCGGGTGCACCGCCAGCGGCGAGAGGGTCAGCACGGACGACGACAGCCCGGGCTGCCAGGGTGATCCTTCGAGCTCGCTCGGGGTGAGCATCACGAACCCCGCGACCGACCCCGGCACCCGGTCGTCGACGGCCACCAGGGCCAGCTCCGGGTGATACCCCGGACCCAGGCGCAGCGCGTCGACCAGCGCCCCCACCGGCTCGCCGGGGAATGCCTGCCGCAGCAGCGCGGCGATCGCACCGCGGTCGTCCGGCCGTTCCGGCCGGATCTGGGTCGTCGCCATGCTCACCCCTGAAGTCATGCTGTCGAGCGGTGTCTGGGTCCGGCCGTCACTGACGACGGCGACGGGCGACCTCGTAGAGCGCAACGCCGGCGGCGACCCCGGCGTTCAGCGACTCGGTCCCGGCCGCCATCGGGATCGAGACGACGACGTCGCAGGTGGCCCGAACCAGGCGGCCCAGGCCCTTGCCCTCCGAGCCGACGACCAGCACCAACGGGTCGACCGCGGCGTCGAGCTGCGGCAGCTCGAGCGAGCCGTCGGCGTCCAGGCCGACCACGAAGCAGCCCGCGGACTTCAGCGCCTCGAGGGTGCGGGTCAGGTTGGTGGCGCGGGCCACCGGGACCCGCGCGGCGGCCCCTGCCGAGACCTTCCAGGCCGAGGCGGTCATGCCGGCGGCCCGACGCTCCGGCACGATGACGCCGTGCCCGCCGAAGGCCGCCACCGACCGCACCACGGCGCCCAGGTTGCGGGGGTCGGTGACGCCGTCCAGCGCGACCAGCAGCGGCGCCTGGCCGGCGTCCGCCGCGGCCGCCAGCAGGTCGTCCGGGTGGGCGTACTCGTAGGCGGGCACCTGGGCGACCAGACCCTGGTGGATCGCGCCGTCGGTCATGCGGTCCAGGTCGAGCCGGCTCACCTCGAGCAGCGGCAGGCGCAGGTCGGCGGCGAGCTTCATGGCCTCGCGCACCCGCTCGTCGTGGTCGATCATCGACGCCACGTAGAGCGCCTTGACCGGGACCCCGGCGCGCAGCGCCTCGACGACCGGGTTGCGACCGGCCACCACCTCGGGCGCCCCCGCCGACGGACGGCGGGTGGCCCGGCCACCGGTGCCGCGCCCCTGAGCCCCCCGGGAGGCCGGAGCCGGCTTGCCGCCGCTGCGGCCGCTCGCCTTGCCGTTCGGGGCCTTGCCCGCAGGGGTAGCGGCACCGAACCCGGTCCCGCCCGCGGCGGCGTCCTTGCGCCGGGCCGCCGCGGCGGCCTTGCGGGCGGCCGGGTGGCCGGTGCGCTCGCTGGCCTTGGGAGTGGGGCCGCGACCCTCGAGGCCCTGCCGCTGCTGGCCCCCGGAGCCGACGGTCGGGCCCTTGCGGGAGGCGCCGGTGCGCACGGCACCCCGACGCGCGCTGTTGCCCGCCATCAGTGGCCCTGGCCCGCGTGCTGACCGGACGAGACCTGACCGGCGGCGACCTGACCGGACGCCGGCTGACCGGCGCGCGCGGCGAGCAGCACCAGGTTGTCGTTGATGCGGAACAGCATGGCGAACGCCTCCAGCGTGAGTCTGACCATCGCGGTCAGGAACATCCACAGCATCGGCGCTGCGACGAGTCCGAAGAGCAGGCCGGGCCAGCCCATGCGGGCGAGCACGACGAACAGGCCGAGCGAGGCCAGCGTGGTGACCACCAGCGTCAGCAGGTAGACCATCTTCATGATCCGCAACGAGACGAACCGGGTGAAGCCCACGTCGGCCAGGCCGTTGACGAACGACTCGGCCGGGTCGGCGAACCGCTCCGCGGTCCGTGGGGACGACGGCCGGTCCGGGCCCGGTGCCCTGCCCGGCTCGGGGCTGTGGTCGTGGTCGGCGGCGGGACTGGTGGAACTCATCGGATCGGGCCCATCTGGTCGGTGGAGCCTCGACCCGACGATGGGGTCGAGGCGTCGGTCAAGGTCCAACGGGCGCCGTCGGGGGTGTCCTCGACGGCGATGCCGGCCTGCAGCAGCCGGTCACGGATCGCATCGGCCGCCGCGAAGTCCCGGGCGGCCCGGGCGGCGGTGCGGGCGGCCAGCTCGGCCTGCACCAGGGCGTCGAGGGCGTCGCGGACCCCGTCACCGCCGGTCGGGCCGGTGCCGGTCCAGGCCGCGTCGAACGGGTCGATGCCCAGTACGTCGGTCATGGCCCGCACGGCCAGGGCCTGGGCCAGCGCGGCGTCCTTGTCACCGGCGGCGAGCGCAGTGTTGCCGGCCCGGACGGCGTCGTGGACCGCGGCGATCGCGGCCGGGGTGCCGAGGTCGTCGTCCATGGCGGCGGTGAAGGCCGGCGGCAGCGGCACCGCGGCGAGGTCGACCACCTGGCCCTCGCCCCCGGTCAGGGCCGCCCCGGCCAGCTCGGCCACCCTGGCCAGGAAACCCTCGATCCGCCCGAAGGCGGTCCGCGGCCTCGACCAGCGACTCCTCGGTGACCTCGATGTGGGACCGGTAGTGCGGCGCGGCCAGCAGGTAGCGGACGGCGACCGCCGGCAGGTGCGACAGCAGCACCTCGATCCTCATGGTGTTGCCGAGCGACTTGCTCATCTTCTCGCCGCCCTGCACCACCCAGGCGTTGTGCAGCCAGTACCGCGAGAAGCCGTCACCGGCGGCGCGGCTCTGGGCCTGCTCGTTCTCGTGGTGCGGGAAGCGCAGGTCGAGCCCGCCGCCGTGGATGTCGAACTCGGCCCCCAGGTAGCGGGTGGCCATCGCGGAGCACTCCAGGTGCCAGCCGGGCCGCCCGCGCCCCCACGGCGTGGGCCAGGACGCGGTCTCGGGCTCGCCGGCCTTGGCCGCCCTTCCACAGCGCGAAGTCGCGGGGGTCGTGCTTGCCCCGCGGGTCGGCGTCGGCCGCCTCGGCTCATGTCGTCGAGCCGCTGGCGGTCAGCTCGCCGTACGCGGGCAGGACCGGACGTCGAAGTACACGTCCCCCGAGCCGTCGGCCGCCGGGTAGGCGTGACCGGCGTCGACCAGGCGCTGGATCAGCTCGACCATCTGGGTGATGTGGCCGGTCGCCCGCGGCTTGTAGGTGGGCGGCAGCACGCCGAGCGCCTCGTAGGCGGCGTCGAACTCCCGCTCGTACTGTAGGCCAGTGCCCACCACGGCCGCCCGCTGGCCGCGCCTTGGCGAGGATCTTGTCGTCGATGTCGGTCACGTTGCGCACGTAGGTGACCTGGTAGCCGCTGCGGGTCAGCCAGCGACGCAGCACGTCGAAGCTCACCTGCGAGCGGACGTGCCCGATGTGGGGCCCTGCCTGCAGGTGGCGCCGCAGACGTAGATGCCGGCACGGCCCTCTCGAGGGGCTCGAACAGCCGGACCGACGCGCGGGCGGAGTCGTACAGGTGCAGGCTCACCGCACCAGGCTACCCGCGCACGCACGTGCTCAGGCTCGCCAGACCACCTTGGCCGGCGCCAGCCGCACGATGATCCGCTGCTCCTCGGGCTTGCCCCACGGGTAGTCCTTGCCCAGGTACTTCTGGCTCATCACGTCGATGTAGCTCGCCGAGGGGTCGTTCTCCAGGCTCACCGTGCCGCGGATCTCGAGGTACTGGTAGGGGTTCTCGGGCGGGAAGACCAGCAGGCTGGCACGGTCGTCACGCTGGAGGTTGTCGGTCTTGCGACGCCCCTTGATGGTCGAGAACAGCACGTCGTCGCCGTCCCGGCCGATCCACACCAACGACAGCTGCGGCTGCCCGTCGGGGTCGATGGTCGCGATCGTGGCGTACACGGGCTGGTCGAGCAGGGCCTTGGCGTCGTCCGGCAGCGAGGTCATGCGCCAAGGGTAGGGCGGTTACCCCGACGGCATCACCAGGGCCGTGGCGATGGCCGCGACGCCCTCGCCGCGGCCGGTCAGGCCCAGCCCGTCCGTCGTCGTGGCGGCCACGGTCACCGGGGCCCCGCAGGCCTGCGAGAGCACCTGCTGGGCCTGCTCGCGCCGCGGCGACAGCCGTGGCCGGTTGCCGATGACCTGGACGGCGACGTTGCCGATCTCGAACCCTGCCGCCCGCACCAGCCGGGCGGTCTCGGCCAGCAGCACCGTGCCTGCGACGCCGGCCCACTGCGGGTCGGCGGTGCCGAAACGGGAGCCGAGGTCCCCCAGGCCGGCGGCGCTGAGCAGGGCGTCGCAGGCGGCATGCGCCGCGACGTCGGCGTCCGAGTGCCCTTCCAGACCCACCTCGCCGGGCCAGTCCAGCCCCGCCAGACGCAGCGGCCGGTCGGCCGTGGTGGCGAAACGGTGGACGTCGACCCCGATACCGGTCCGCGGCAGCAGCACCGGCTCATTGTGGCCCCTACAGTGCTGAGCTGTGGCACCGCCGTCCTTCGAGACCCTCGGCTCGAGCGTGCCTGCCGGCGCAGGGGCCCCCTCGCCGCAGGCCGCGGTCGTGGTGCTGGCCGGCGGCAGCGGGACCCGGGCCGGGGCAGGCGTGGGCAAGGTCTACCGCCCGGTGGCCGGGGTACCCCTGGTGATGCACTCGCTGTGGGCCGCCGCCCGGGTGCCCACCGTCACCCGGCTGCTGCTGGTGGTCCGGGCCGACGACCGGCCGCTGGCGACCCAGGTGCTGGCCGAGCACACCAGCGGGCTCGCGCGCGGCCTGACGGTCGAGGTCGTCACCGGCGGCAGCACCCGGCACGGGTCGGAGTGGGCGGCACTGTGCCATCTGGCCCCGGCCGTGGAGGCGGCCGACGTCGACGTGGTCGCGATCCACGACGGCGCCCGGCCGGTGGCCGACACCGCCCTGTTCGCCGGCGTCGTCCGCACCGCCTGGCGGCACGGCGGGGCGCTGCCGACGACCACTGCCGGCGAGGTCGTGGCCGTGGCCGCCGACGGGCACCTGCGTCCCGCGCGTTCCGGTCCCCCGCTACCGACCGGGCTGCACCTGGCCCGGGTGCAGACCCCGCAGGCGTTCCGGGCCAAGCCGCTGCTCGCCGCGTACCTGCGAGCGGCCAAAGAGGGCTTCGTGGGAACCGACACCGCCACCTGCGTCGCGCGCTACACCGACCTGACAATCCGCACCGTGCACGGCTCGACCGAGAACCTCAAGGTCACCTACCCGGACGACGTCCCGGCAGCCTCCCGACTCCTCGACCCACCCCACCCCTGACCCTCGATGTCCTGCAAGAAGTGAGCCAGGGCTCACGGTTTGCAGGACATCGAGGTCAGGGGGTCAGTCCTCGACGACGTGACGGTGGGCCAGCCCGGGGTGCCCGAGGGTCGCCAGTGCTCGGCGGCGGAGCAGCAGGTAGGCGTCCCGGGCCGCCGGCGGGTAGGGAAGGCTGGGCCGCGGGACCACGCTCGGGGCCGACAGCAGCTCGTCGGTGAGGAACTGGTCGCCGGTGAGGTCGACCGTCACCCCGTCGACCACGTTCCAGTAGTGCACCCCGTCGACGACGCCGTCCGTGGCCAGGTCGGCCACCATCAGCTGACCGCCCAGCAGGTCGAACACGAACAGGGCCGAGGCGCCGCACTGACCGCGGGACGCCCGCTCCGGAGCGCGCGCCAGGTACTCGTCGGTGGCGAACGTCGTCTCGGTGCTCCAGGCCGCGCGAACGGCACGTTCGATCTCGGCGAGCGGGAAGGTCATGGCGCCATCGTGGCAGGTGTCAGCCGACCGGCAGCACCGGGATCCCGGCGTCGGACAGGTAGCCGACCAGAACGGCCGGACCCTGCCTGGCCGCGTCCCACAGCTCGTCGACCGGCAGCTGGCGCGCGACGGCGCCCGCGATCGCCGACGGCCAGCGGACGACGCGGTGCTGCTCGCGGTCGGCGCCACCGCGCCGCTCGCCGCCGTCGTCGACCCAGACCAGGGTGTCGGTGACCGCCGCGGCGGCGACGGCGGCCGAGGACGACCAGGTGGTGACGGCCCGCCGGACCGCCTCGAGGTCGCGGTCGGTGCTCGGGTCCCGCCTGTCGGTGATGACCAGGACGTCGACCTCCCCGACCGCGCGCGGCCGTTGCCCGGTCGACAGCAGCCAGATGCCGGACCCACCCGGTCGCTCGCTCACGGAAGCGACCCTAGGCGCCCGCGCGGCCGTCCGGAAGCGTCGCGGGTGCCGACGGCGGTCGGGGCAGCGGGCGTGGCATCGGCACCGCGACCCGCACCGGAACCTGCACCGGCACCGGCACCGGCCCTGGGACTGGCACCGGCACTATGACCGGCACTGCGACCGGGACGGCCGTCGGCCCCGCCTCGAGGCGACCGAAGATCATGCGGCCGTTGGCGGTGACCAGCACGCTGACGACGGTCACGTCGGCGTCCCGGCCGAGCAGCGAGCGGGCCGCCTCGACCACCACCATCGTGCCGTCGTCCAGGTAGCCCACGGCCTGGTGGGCCTCCTTGCCGGGCCGGGTCAGGTGCACCGTCACCCGCTCACCGGCCACCACCGGGGGCCGCAGCGCCAACGCCAGGGCGTGCAGGTTCATCACCCGGGCGCCGGCCAGCTTGGCGGCGCCGGCCAGGCCGGTGTCCAGCGTCAGCAGGGCTCCGCCCACCTGCAGGCTGAGGCGTACCAGCTTGCCGTCCACCGACTCGACGTCGACCGCCGGGTCGGGTACCAGCTCGACCAGCACCCCGGGCTCGCGCTGCAGGGTCTCGAGCACCTCGAGGCCGCGCCGCCCCTTGGCCCGCCGCTGGTCGTCGCCGGCGTCGGCGAAGGCCTGCAGCTCGTCGACCACCGGCTGGGCGACCAGCAGGGTGCCGTGCAGGAAGCCGGCCCGGA
Source organism: uncultured Actinomycetota bacterium (assembly GCA_963738495.1). Taxonomy (GTDB): domain Bacteria; phylum Actinomycetota; class Actinomycetes; order Actinomycetales; family Kineosporiaceae; genus CAVTWW01. The sequence continues at coordinate 197,977 of CAVTWW010000034.1, read as the reverse complement.
CGACGTCGACGATGCGCCCGTCGATCGCGACCGAGGTGTCGACCACCCGCGGCAGGGCCGCAGTCGACTGCGGCCGTGCGGCCAGGCCGCCGCGACCGCTGAACAGGGTGAGCATGCCGTCGCGGCGACTGAGTCCCAGGCGGTAGCCGAGGATGCCGACCGTGACGATGACGAAGACGAACGGCGGCGCGGTGTACTGCAGCTGACCCAGCAGCAGCATCGGCCAGGCCAGCGCGGTCGCCGTCAGCACCGCGACGACGGCGCCCAGGACACCGGCCAGCAGCTGCTCGGCCGATCGCCCCGACAGGGCCGTCTCGGCCGCGCTGACGCTGCGGAAGGTCAACCGGGAGACGACGCCGCCGGCCACGTAGCCGACGGCGGCACCCAGCAGCAGCCCGATGCCGTCCGCCTCGAACGGGCCGAGGGCCACGTCGGTGGCCCCGAACCCCCTCGCGACGGCATAGCCGGCCGAGGCCAGGAAGACCACCACGCAGAAGCGAAGCACCTCGAACACCACCGGCGGGACCGGCTGTTCACGTCGCTGCATCGCCCGAGCCTCACCCGCCCGTCACCCGGGAGGGGAGGCGGGTCGACTAGGAGGCGAGGACCTCGTCGAGGATCGCCTCTGCCTTGTCTTCATTGGTGTGTTCGGCAAGTGCGAGCTCGGACACAAGGATTTGACGCGCCTTCGCCAACATTCGCTTCTCGCCGGCGGACAGGCCACGGTCCTGGTCACGACGCCACAGGTCGCGCACCACCTCGGCCACCTTGATGACGTCGCCGGAGGCGAGCTTCTCGAGGTTGGCCTTGTAGCGGCGCGACCAGTTGGTCGGCTCTTCGGCGTACGGTGCGCGCAGGACCTGGAAGACGCGGTCCAGACCTTCCTGCCCGACGACGTCACGTACTCCGACAAGATCGACGTTCATCGCCGGCACCTCGATGGTCAGATCACCCTGGGCGACCTTGAGGACCAGGTACTGGCGTTCCTCTCCCTTGATGACCCGGGTCTTGATTTCTTCGATGAGTGCAGCCCCGTGATGCGGGTACACGACGGTCTCGCCAACGCTGAAAGCCATGTGGTCAGATCCCCTTTCCAGGTAACCCATCGTAGCACGGCCCAGACGGCCGTCCGGGCGAAGTTGCGGACATTTCCGCAGGTCAGAGGCCATATGGGCGAAGCGAGGGGCTTGACAGGATCCGGCCGGGCGTGCTGGTGCCACCGGGACGACACACCACGTCACCGCGACACCCCGCCCGCCGCACCCCTTCCCGCGCCTGCGCGCCCGGTGCGGCCGCTAGGCTGCGGCCCGTGATGCGTACCCCCCGCCACTCGCTGCGTCGTCGCACCTCCTCGCTGGCGGGCGCCGCCGTCCTGGCCGCGGCCGGCCTCGGGCTGAGTGCCTGCTCGGCCGTCAACCCCGCGGTCATCGCGACCCCCTACCAGGCCGCCGCCGGCACCAACGCCGACATCGTCGACCCGGCCAGCGGGGCCTCGGTGCACCTGCGCGACTTCGTGCTGGTGGGTGGAGAGCAGGGCAAGCCGGCCACCCTGCTCGGCGCGGTCACCACCGACTCCACGGCGCCGGTCACGGTCTCGCTGAGCGTTCTCGACGCCCAGGGGCAGCCGGTCGGTACCGGCACCGTGACCGCCAGCAAGGGCAAGCTCACCTCGGTGGGCCCCGAGGGCACCACCATCGCGATCGCGCAGGCCCCGGCGGCGGCCGGGGTGGTCGTCCAGCTGCACGCGGCCACCCCTGTCGGTGGCACCACGTTCAGCCTGCCGATCGTGGCGGCCGCCGGGGCCTTCAGCCCCTACGCCGCCAAGTAGGCCAGCGCCGTCACGTAGGCAGGCGCCGTCACGTAGGCCTGCGCAGTCACGTAGGCCTGCACAGTCACGCGGGTCGGCGGTTCAGCCGCGGGAGTCGGTCTCGAACTTGTAGCCCAGGCCCCGCACCGTCACCAGGTGACGTGGGTTGGCCGGGTCGGGCTCGATCTTGGCTGCGCAGCCGCTTGACGTGGACGTCGAGGGTCTTGGTGTCGCCGACGTAGTCGGCGCCCCAGACCCGGTCGATCAGCTGCATCCGGGTGAGCACCCGGCCGGCGTTGCGCAGCAGGATCTCGAGCAGCTCGAACTCCTTGAGCGGCATCGCCACCTGGGTGCCGTTGACCGTGACCACGTGGCGGTCGACGTCCATCCGCACCGGGCCGGCCTCGATGGCGGTGGACGACGCGAGCGGCTCGGGCTCCAGGCCGCGGCGCAGCACCGCCCGGATCCGGGCGACCAGCTCCCGCGAGCTAGTAGGGCTTGGTGACGTAGTCGTCGGCGCCCAGCTCCAGGCCGACGACCTTGTCGATCTCGCTGTCCTTGGCGGTCAGCATGATCACCGGGACGTTGCTGCGGGCGCGCAGCTGGCGGCAGACCTCGGTGCCCGGCAGCCCGGGCAGCATCAGGTCGAGCAGCACCAGGTCGGCGCCGTTGCGGTCGAACTCCTCGAGCGCGCCAGGCCCGTCGTCCGCGACCGCGACCTCGAATCCCTCCTTGCGCAGCAGGTACGACAGGGGGTCGCTGAACGACTCCTCGTCCTCGACGACCAGCACGCGGGTCACGATGTGGCTCCTCTTGAGTCGACCGGCGTGGCGGTCTCGGACACCGGCGGCGACGCCGCCGGTGGGACTGACGCCTTGGGCGCCGGGGCGGGCAGCCCGGAGGCCGGGATCGGGGTGTGGGTGCTGTCGGGCAGCCGCAGGGTGAAGGTGGAGCCCTGCCCTCGACGCTCCACACCGCGACCTCGCCGCCGTGGTTGGCCGCGACGTGCTTGACGATGACTCAGGCCCAGTCCGGTGCCCCCGGTGGCCCGCGAGCGGGCCGGGTCCACCCGGTAGAACCGCTCGAAGATGCGCTCCTGCTCCTGGGCCGAGATCCCGATGCCCTGGTCGGTGACGGCGATCTCGACGAGGTCGTCGACCCGGGCGCAACGTCGACCCGTACCCGGGTGCGGTCGGGCGAGTAGGCGACCGCGTTCTCGACCAGGTTGCGCACCGCGGTGACCAGCAGGTGCCGGTCGCCGTAGACCACGGCACCGGTCTCGCCGTCGATGCGACCTCGATGTGCTTGGCGCTGGGCGGCGGTGCGGCACCGGTCGACGGCCTCGCTGACGCACGCCGTCGAGCGTCGACCGGCTCAGGGGGTGCAGCGCGTCGGCGCCCTGCAGCCGGGACAGCTCGATGATCTCCTGCACCAGGATCGCCAGCCGGCTGCGCCTCGCGCTGCATCCGCTCGGCGAAGTGCTGGACGGCGTCCGGGTCCTCGGCGGCGTCGCCGCACCGCCTCGGCGAGCAGCGACAGCGCCGCCGATCGGGGTCTTCAGCTCGTGGCTGACGTTGGCGACGAAGTCGCGGCGCACCTCTTCGACCCGGCGGGCCTCGGTGCGGTCGTCGACGAGCACCAGCACGTGCTCGGCGCCCAGCGGCGCCACCCGCGCCAGCACGGCGAGCTGGGCCCGGCCGAGCGGGCCGCGGGCAGCTCGAGCTCGCGCTCACGCACCACGCCCTGCCGGCGGACCTCGACGGCCAGCTCGCGCAGCTCGCTGTGCACCAGGTCGTGCCCGCGGACCAGGCCGAAGGCGTAGGCAGCGGGGCTGGCCTTGACCACGCCGTCCGCGCTGTCGAGCACCACGGCCGCCGAGCGCAGCACGCCGAGCACCTCGCTGGCCCCGGGGCAGGCCAGGTCGGGCTCGGCGGCACCGGCGCCAGGGTCAGGCGCTCGCGCTCGCTGAGCCAGAACGCCAGCACCCCGCCGGCGCCGGCCAGCAGGCCGACCAGTCCGGCGACCACGACGCTCCAGGGCACGGTCACAGCCCCCAATGTAAGGCGGCAGTGGCCCGGACCGGCCGGCCATGGCCCGCTTGCGACAGGCATTCGCGTCGAGTTCACCTGGTCGGACCCGACCGTTCATGCCGTGCTGCGCGTCGGGCGTTCACCGGCGCTGACACCGTGCCGGTCATGCGGGAGCACTATCACGACGAACTCCAGGCCGATCTCGGACCAGCTGGTCGAGATGACCCGCCTGGTCGGCTCGGCCATCGCCCGGGCCACCACGGCACTGCTGGACGCCGACCTCGAGCTGGCCGAGTCGGTGATCGCGGCGGACGAGCAGATCGACGCCGTGCAGGCCGATCTCGAGGACCGGGCCCAGGCCGTCCTGGCCCGGCAGCAGCCGGTCGCCACCGACCTGCGGGTGATCATCGCCGGCCTGCGCATGAGCGCCGACCTGGAGCGGATGGGCGACCTGGCCCATCACGTCGCCAAGCTGGCCCGCATGCGCTACCCGGCCTCAGCCGTGCCCGCCCGAGCTGCGCGCGCACCGTCCTGCAGATGGGCCAGGTGGCCGAGCGGATCGTCGCCAAGACCGGCAGCGTCATCGCCGGGCGCGGACGTGGCCCTGGCCGGTGAGCTCGAGACCGACGACGACGCCGATGGACGCCCTGCACCGCACCCTGTTCACGGTGCTGCTGGACGACCACTGGTGCACGGCGTCGAGGCCGCGGTCGACATCACCCTGTGCGGCCGCTACTACGAGCGCTTCGCCGACCACGCCGTCTCGGTGGCCCGCCGCGTGGTCTACCTGGTCACCGGCGAGCGCGCCCGGCCGACGGGCGGCTGACGTCCGACCGCCGGATCGGCCGCTCGGTCAGCGGCCCTGGTTGGCGACGGCTGCGGCGGCTGCGGCGGCGGCGTCCGGGTCGAGGTAGCGCCCGCCCGGCACGGTCGGGGCGAAGCCCTCGTCGAGCTCGTAGACCAGCGGGATGCCGGTCGGGATGTTGAGCCCGGCGATGTCCTCGTCGCTGATCCCGTCCAGGTGCTTGACCAGGGCCCGCAGCGAGTTGCCGTGCGCGGCCAGCAGGACGGTCCGGCCGGCCTGCAGGTCGGGGATCACGTCCGAGGTCCAGTACGGCAGCATCCGCGCCACGACGTCCTTCAGGCACTCGGTGGCCGGCATGTCGGCGCCCAGGTCGGCGTAGCGCGGGTCGCCGGCCTGCGACCACTCGTCGTCGGCCTCGATCGGCGGCGGCGGGGTGTCGTAGGAGCGGCGCCAGAGCATGAACTGCTCCTCGCCGTAGGCGTCCAGGGTCTGCTTCTTGTCCTTGCCCTGCAGCGCGCCGTAGTGCCGCTCGTTGAGCCGCCAGCTGCGCCGCACCGGGATCCAGTGCCGGTCGCAGGCGTCCAGGGCCAGGTTGGCGGTGGTGATCGCGCGGCGCAGCAGCGAGGTGTGCAGCACGTCGGGCAGCACCCCGGCCGTCGGCGAGCAGCTCGCCGCCGGCGACGGCCTCGGCCCGGCCCTTGTCCGACAGCGGCACGTCGACCCAGCCGGTGAACAGGTTCTTCGCGTTCCACTCGCTCTCGCCGTGGCGGAGCAGCACCAGGGTGTGGGTCATGCCGCAAACCCTAGTCGTCGAGCTGCTCCGGTCGTCGAGGCACTCCAGCCGTCGAGGCGCTCTGGTCCTCGAGCAGGTGACGGAACGCCTGAGGTTGTGGGTCGGCTCGCCCCGCGAGATCCGCCAGGCCCACTCCCGGCGCATCGAGGACAGGAACCCCAGCGTCAGCAGCTCGTTGAAGGACTCGTCGCAGGCGGTGAGCATCGCGCCCGAGCAGGTCGTCGACCGCGCTCGACGTCGACCCGGCCACCGGCAGCCGCCCGCTGCAGGAACACATCACCGACCGCGTCGAGGGCGAAGGCCACCCCCGGCAGCCGGGCGTTGCGAGTCAGCAGCCAGCGGTAGAACTGCCTCGTGGTTCTCGTCGGGCCGGCGCACCACGAACGCGCTCGCCGACACGCGCCCGCCGTCCGACCAGCAGCGACACGGTGGTCCGCAGCTTGGCCTGACCCGGCAGCTGGGCGACGTACTCCCCGGCGCGAGCGCCGGCCTCGTGCTCGACGCCGGCCTCACGAAGCCATGCTCGACGACCACGCGTGCCCGGCCCGAGGTGGCGGCCTGCTCGGCAGCGCTCACGGGGCGACGGCTACCAGCGACGACATCGTGGCCACGTCGTCGAGCTCGGACAGGTCGAGCCGGCCCGCTGCCGCCACCGGCGCGACCGGGCCGGGCCCGACCTCGAGCCGGACGCCGCCAGGGACGCCGCGGCGGCGGCCTGCCGGTAGCGGCGGCGGTGCGCGACCCGGGCCGCGGCGTAGGCCTCGAGAGTGGCGTCGACGGTCGCCTGCCAGCCGAACCCGGCGGCGTGGTGCACCGCTCCGGCGGCCAGTGCGGCCCGGCGGGTCGGGTCGTCGATCAGCCGGCCGATCTCGTCGGCCCACGACCGTGGGTCGTGGCCGTCCACGAGCACCCCGCTGACGCCGTCCCGCACCGCGGTGACCAGACCGCCCACGCGGGCGGCGACCACGGGGGTGCCGCAGGCCTGGGCCTCGACGGCGACCAGGCCGAACGACTCGCTGTACGAGGGCACCGCGACCAGGTCGGCGGCCCGGTACCAGTCGGCCAGCACCGGGCGGCTGACCGGGGGCTGGAACCGGACGACGTCGCCCAGCCCCAGCTCGGCGGCGAGCTGCTGCAGCTGCTCGGGGTGCTCCAACCCGGTGCCCGACGGGCCGCCGAGCACCGCCACGGTCAGCTGCGAGCGGCGGCGGGGGTCGCGGGCGACCAGCTGGGCCGCCGCGCGCACCAGCACGTCGGGCGCCTTGAGCGGCTGGATCCGGCCGACGAACAGCAGCACCTGGCCCTCGACCGGCAGCCCCAGCCGGCGCCGGACGGCGGCCCGGTCGGTGGTCGGGGTGAACACGGACAGGTCGACGCCGGGCGGCACCACGGCCACCCGGGCCGGGTCGGCGCCGTAGAGGTCGACCAGCTGGGCGGCCTCGTCGCCGGTGTTGGCCAGCAGCCGGTCGGCCTCGGCCACCACCTGCTGCTCGCCGATGACGCGGATCTTGGGCTCGGGACTGTCGCCGTCCGCCAGGGTCAGGTTCTTGACCTTGGCCATGGTGTGCATGGTGTGCACCAGCGGCACATGCCAGCGCTCGGCGGCCAGCCAGCCCACCTGGCCCGAGAGCCAGTAGTGGCTGTGCACGAGCTCGTACCAGTCGGGGTCCTGACGGGCCTCGGTGCGCATCACCCCGGCGGCGAAGGCGCAGAGCTGACCGGGCAGGTCGTTCTTGCTGAGCCCCTCGAACGGGCCGGCCACGATGTGGCGCACCAGTACGCCGGGGGCCAGCTCGGCGATGGGCGGGTCGTCGCTGCTGCGGGCGCGGGTGAAGATCTCGACCTCGGTGCCGCCCTCGGCCAGCAGCCGGGCGGTCTCGGCGACGTAGACGTTCATGCCGCCGGCGTCGCCGGTGCCGGGCTGGTCGAGCGGCGAGGTGTGCACCGAGAGCATGGCCACACGCCTTGGTCGTGCCGTCACTCTCGGCCCTCCGCCGTCAGGTCCTGCGGGCGCGACATGCGTCCTCGACGGGTGCCAACGCTGCGGGCCACCCGTTCCGTTCCCGCCCGGCGGGCGAAGATCCACCCGGTCGGCTTCTACGCTGGGCCGGTGGCGACGCCGACTCGGCCCGGGCAGGTGCTGGGCACCGTGACCCGCGGCACCACCAACGCCAACCGGCTGCGCCGCCTCGACCGCTGGCTGGCCGGGCCGCAGGCCCACCGGCTGCGCCGGGCCGAGGACCCGCTGGTGGTCGACCTGGGCTACGGCGCCTCGCCGGTGACCGCCCTCGAGCTGCGCGACCGGCTGCGCCCGGTGCGGGCGGACGTCGAGGTGGTCGGGCTCGAGATCGACCCGGCTCGGGTGGCGGCCGCCCAGCCGCTGGCCGGCCCGGGCCTCAGCTTTCGCCGGGGCGGCTTCGAGCTGCCGCTGCGGGGCCGCCGTCCGGTCCTGGTGCGGGCCTTCAACGTGCTGCGCCAGTACCCGGTCGAGCAGGTCGAGCAGGCCTGGACGACGATGCTGCGGGCGACTCGCCCCCGGCGGGCTGCTGGTCGAGGGCACCTGCGACGAGCTGGGCCGGCGGTCGTGCTGGGTGGCGCTGACCCCCGAGGCGGGCCCGGTGTCGCTGACCTTCTCGACCCGGCTGCAGGGGCTGCAGGCGCCGTCCGAGCTGGCCGAGCGGCTGCCGAAGGTGCTGATCCACCGCAACGTGCCGGGCGAGCCGGTGCACGCCGCGCTGCGCGCCCTGGACGACGCGTGGGCCCGCCACGCCGCCCAGGCGACCTTCGGGGTGCGCCAGCGGTGGCTCTCGACCGTGGCCGACCTGGCCGAACGGGGGTGGCCGGTCCTCGACGGAAAGGCCAGGTGGCGCCTGGGCGAAGTCACTCTGGCGTGGCACGCCGTCAGCGCCGAGTAACTGACCTGCACCATTTTCGGCCCGGACTCCGATAGAAATGGGGGATGACGGAGCCGACCACCGCCGAGAGCCGCGGCCTGTACGTCGTTGTCTCGGGGGCACCCGACGACGGCCGAGAGGCTCTGGCCCGCGCCCTCGCCCCTGCGCTGGGACTGCCGCTGATGGCTCAGGCCAGCGCGCAGCAGGCCCTGGGCCGCAGCCTGCAACCGGACGGTGGGGCCGAGAACGCCCAGCTCGTCGCCGCCGCGACCGCGGTCGTGCTGGCCATGGCCGCCGACAGCCACGGCGGGGTGCTGGACGGCGTCGTCGACCTGTCGAGCACCGGCGCGGCCGCCGGGGCCACGATGGGCACCCTGCCCGGCACCCTGGTCGAGGTCGCCTACACGGCGGGCTCCCAGAAGCGCACCCGGCACTGGCCGGTGGTGACGGTGAGCCCGGCCGCAGTGATCGACCTCGAGGTCGTCGTCGGGCAGATCAACGCCGCGGCCAGGGCGGCCGAGGCCGCCGGCGGCGTCGTCCAGGAGCAGTTCGTGGTCTGGCGCCAGGACGAGGGCGGCATCACGACCGAGGTCACCCGCCGCGACTCCAAGGAGATCGCCCAGAAGGTGGCCGACATGATGCAGACCACCACCACCCGGCAGACCTACTGGGTCGCCGCGGCGCAGTAGGCGCCACACTGGGTCATGCCCTCCGTCGAGCCGGGCTCGCCCGGCGAGGTAGTCAGGTCCGTCGAGCCGGGCTCGCCCGGCGAGGTAGTCAGGTCCGTCGAGCTGGTCGAGGTCGGGCCGCGGGACGGGCTGCAGAACGAGGCCGCCGTCCTGACGACCGAGGTCAAGCTCGAGCTGATCCGTCGCGCGGTCGCCGCCGGGCTGCGCCGGATCGAGGCCGTCAGCTTCGTCCACCCGCGACTGGTGCCGCAGATGGCCGACGCCGAGGCGGTGATGGCCGGGGTGCACGCTCCCGGCTTCCTGGCCGACGCTCCCCCGGTGCGGTACATCGGGCTGGTCCTCAACGCCAAGGGCCTGCAGCGCGCCCTGGACGCCGGCGTCGACGAGGTCAACGTCGTGGTCGCGGCCAGCGACACCTTCAGCCGCCGCAACCAGGGGGCCGGGCTCGACCAGGTGCTCGCCGCCACCGAGCAGATCCTCACCGACGCGCGCGCCGCGGGATGCCGGCCAGCGTGGTGGTCTCGACCGCGTTCGGGTGCCCGTTCGAGGGCGAGATCAGCCCGGACGCCGTCCTGGCGGTGGCCCAACGCTGCCTGGCCGCAGGACCGGTCGAGCTGGCGGTGGCCGACACCGTCGGCGTCGGCGTACCGGCCCAGGTACGGGCGCTGGTGGCAGGCATCACGGCCCTGCCCGGCGCCGACGGGGTCGGGCTGCGGGCGCACTTCCACAACACCCGCAACACCGGCTACGCCAACGCCCTGGCGGCCGTGGAGGCGGGGTGTCGGTGCTCGACGCCAGCCTGGGCGGTATCGGCGGCTGCCCGTTCGCCCCGAACGCGACGGGCAACATCGCCACCGAGGACCTCCTCTACCTGCTGCACCGCAGCGGGTACCGCACCGGGGTCGACCTGGCGCTCGCTGCGGCCACCGGCACCTGGGTGGCCGCCCGGTTGGGCCACGACGCCCCCGCCCTGCTGGGTCGGGCCGGAGCCTTCCCGGTCAGCTGAGGGCCGGCTCGCGCTCACTGTCGCCGGCGGACCGGTCGCCGTCGCGTGCTCGCGCCGTCCGTGCTCGCGCCGTCCGTGCTCGCGCCGTCCGTGCTCGCGCCGGCGGGCAGGGTCACCACCCGTACCGGGCGCAGCCACGACATCAGGGCCACCACCACGGCCGGCACTAGCAGCACGACCATGGCGTGCGGGCCGCCCACCCGGTCGGCCAGCACGCCGGCGAGCAGGCACAGCACGCCCTGCATCAGCGTCAGGGCGGCCGTCAGCAGCCCGAAGCAGGTGGCCCGCAGCCCGGCCGGCAGCCGCGGCGCCACCAGCGCGACGGCCGGCACCAGCGCCGCGAACAGCCCGCCGGTGCCGATCAGGCCCACCAGGGCGGGCAGCGCCGCCGGCGCCAGGCCCAGCAGGGCTCCGAACGCCGCCGGAACCCCGGTGAGCACCGCCGTCAGGCGCAGCGCCCGGGCCGCGTCCAGCCCCTCGGGCAGGCTCACCGTCGCCACCACCGCGACCACCGACGCAGCCGCCAGCGCGAACCCGGACAGCCAGCCGTACTCGGGCAGGGTCTGGGTGACGAAGGGCACGGCCGTCGACTGCACCGCCGTCGCCGTGGCCACCGCGAACGAGGCCAGCAACGCCCCCCGGCGAACCAGGGGATCCCGCACGAACACCGCCGAGGCCAGCCGCAACCGCGGCCAGGCCGCGAGGTCGACGTGCTCCCCCGCACCGGCTCCCAGCCGCGGCAGACCGGCGAGCATCACCGCCGAGACCACGAACGTGGCCGCGTTGACCGCCAGGCCGCCCGAGGCTCCCAGCCAGACCAGCAGCACTCCGCCGACCAGGTAGCCGAGCACGGTCGCCAGGTCCTGGGTGACCTGCCCCAGCGAGACGGCGGCGACCACCCGCTGCTGCTGCGCAGCCTCCTCGCTCAGGCCGGTCCCACCGGTCGCTCCGGTCCCGCCGGACGCACCCGAGCCCGACCGGCCCGGCGCGCTCACCGGCCGCCCGGCCCGCCGCCGGCCGTGGGCGCCTGCGACGGGTGCCTCGCAGATGTCGATGACCGCGGCCGCGCGGGCCGACTCGAACGGGCTCGTGGCCACCCCGGCCAGGACGGCCAGCAGCAGCGGGACCGCGGCCGGCCAGGTGACCGGCAGCGCCAGCACGCCGAAGACCGACGCCCGCACCAGGTCGCAGCCGACCATCACCGCGCGCCGGCCGTGCCGGTCCCCCAAGGTCGACAGCCACTGACCGGGTCCCAGCGCGGGCAACAGTCCGGCGACGAAGGCGAGCGAGCCCAGCGCCGCCGACCCGGTCTGGCTGTAGACCAGCGCGGACAACGCCAGGCGGGCCGCCCAGTCGCCGATCTCGCTGAGCACCTGCGCCAGCCACAGCCGGCGGTAGGCCGGCCAGGCCAGAGGCGCTGCGAGCCGGCGCAGCCGCGGGGGGATCACGCGAGGAACAGTAGGGGCTGACCGCGGCCGAAACCGGCGCTACGCCTCGAGAATCAGCGTCACGGGCCCGTCGTTGACCAGTTCGACCGACATGTCCGCCCCGAACCGGCCGGTCTGCACGGTCAGGCCCAGCTCGCGCAGCGCCTCGACCTAGGCGAGCACCAGCGGCTCGGCCACCGGGCCGGGAGCCGCCGCCGACCACGACGGCCGGCGCCCCTTGCGGGTGTCGGCGTAGAGGGTGAACTGGCTGACGACGAGTACCGCGGCGTCGTCGTCCAGGGCACTGCGCTCCTCGCGACCACCACCCGGGCGCTGCTGGCGCGCTGCACCACGGCCCTCACAGTCCCACCACCCGGTACTTGCCCACCGGTCGGCCGCCGCCCAGCACCGGCGGCGCCGCGAGCGCACCCAGCGCCTCGGCCGGCGCCCCGAGCCTGGTCAGCAACGCGGCCAGCACCGGCCCCCGGGCCCGGTCGGCCCCGTCGGCGATCTTGACCACCGCGGCCCCACCGTCCGGCAGCCCCACCGCCCAGACCGCCTCGGCGCCGTCCTTGGCCACCAGGCCCGGCACCGCCCGCATCAGCGCCGTGACGTCGCGCCGGGTGCCGCCCACCCACTCCGGAAAGCGGGTGAAGGCCTGGGCGACCCGGTGCTCGAGGGTGCCGTCCGGTGCCGTCGCCAGCGCCGCGAAGGCCCGGGCCAGACCGCGCGCAGTGGTGGCGTACACCGGCGCGCCGCACCCGTCGGTGCCGGTCACGGTGACGGGCACCCCGGTCAGCTCGGCCACGGTCGCGCCGATCGCGACCTGCAGCGGGTGGTCGGCGGCGAGGTAGCCGGACGTCGACCAGCCCGCGGTGCGACAGGTGAGCAGCATGGCCGCATGCTTGCCGGAGCAGTTCTGGGCCAGGGCCTCGGGCTCCCTGCCGGCACACCGCCACTGCTGCGCCTCGGCGCCGTCGAGCGGCAGGTCCGCGGTGTTGGCCAGCTCGGCGGGCAGCAGGGACGCGGTCGCCAGGATCCGCCGCACCCCTTCGAGGTGGAAGGCCTCGCCGGAGTGGCTGGCGCCGGACAGCGCGAGCAGCTGCGGGGGCAGGTCGAGCCCGTGCCGCAGCATGGTCAGCAGTTGGATCGGCTTGTTCGAGGACCGGGGCAGGAACAGGGCGTCGGGCTCACCGGCAGCGGCGACGGTGGCGCCGTCCGGCCCCACGGCCAGGGCGGTGCCGCTGTGGCACCCCTCGACGAAGCCCGACCTGACGACCTCGACCAGCACCTCGTACGTCACAGGCGGCAGCCTAGGGCTGGGTCAGGGCAGGGTGACCGGCAGGTCGCCGTCGGCGTAGCGCTGGGCGATCTCCTGGGTCAGGGTGTCGACCACCGCCTGCACCTGACGCCGAGCCGCACTGACGCGACGCTCGACGTCGGCCAGGTTGTCGATGGTGGCCGCCAGCTCGGTGTCCGACAGGCCGATGGTGTCCGAGCCCCCCACGTCGGCGACGGCGCGCTCGGCCTCACGACGGTGCTCGCCGATCCGGCTGGGCAGGGCGTTGCCCAGGTGCCGCCCCAGGCCGTGGTCGGTGCGACGCTCGTCGGCCAGGATCCGCGACAGGCTCTCGGCGATCTCGGCGTCACTGCGGGTGCCGGGTGCGGTGCGGGTACCCGGCAGGCTGGGCCCGCCGTCGGCGCGGGCATGCTGCTCGGCGCGCAGCAGGTCGAGCCGACCCTGCAGCATGCGCCGCACGTACGACAGGTCGACCTCTTCCTGCTCGGCATCGGCCCGTCGGGCCCGCACGTCGTCCAGGTCGAGCTCGGTCAGCTCGTCGAGGAACTCCGGTGCCAGTACTCGGTCGATGCGGCGCCGCCCACCGACGACGAACTCGGTCATCGCTTCTCCTTGGGTCCCCCGGTTGCGTGCCCCGAGCCTACAAGCAAAGGTTTCTCTCCGTGACCATTCGGTCACGCAATGATCCCAACGGTGGAGGCCGGGCGCCTCACCAGGGGCCGTAGGGGCCCATCTGGCCACCGCGCTTGCCGCCCCCGCCGCGGATCTGCCGGACCGCCGGGCGCACGTCGACCAGGTACACCGAGGCAGCGGCCACCGCGATCAGCCCCAGGAACCACAACGTGCTGGCTCCACCGCCCAGCGGGTACGGCAGCGCGATGAACCCGATCACGGCGGCGATCGCGAGGATGATCACCCACTTGGTCTTGGTCAGCTTGCCGGTGGCCTCGAAGGCGTCCGCACGGGTCCGGAGCGCGTCGATGAGGGCGAAGGCCTCGAGCACGAAGGCAGCCAGGCTCAGCGCGGCGACCAACATCGTCTGGACGAAGAGAACCATGCCTTCAGGGTAAGGCCACGGGCCCGCTCTCCGATCGGAGGGCGGGCCCGTGGTGGTGCGCGGTCAGCTGATGGCCGACGTCACGCCTCGCCCCGCGGCGTGCCGAGGGCGAGTGACGGCGCCGTCCGAGCCGGACGGCGTAGTCGTACGGTCACTTGTCGGTGACGGTCTTCTCGATCGTGTGAGCGGCCTTGGCGGCACCCTTGTCGGCGGACCTGACGGTCGCGGCCTTGGCGGTGCCGGCCTTGCGGACGGCCCGCTTGACCGGAGCGCGCCGGGCGGTGGTGTCGCCAGCCTTGGAGGCACGGGCGGTCTGGCTGCGAGCCACCCCGGCCACGCGCTTGGCCGCCAGCTCGACGACCTGCTCGGCCTCGCCGGCGGTCTCCTCGACGACCGAGGCGACGGTGCGACGCGCCGTGGTGACGGCGGCCTGGGTGCGACTGAGTGTGGCCTTGCCCTTGGTCACCAGGTCCTTGGTGGCCTTCTGGGACTGCACCCGGTCGACGATCTTCTTGCCGCGGGCGGCCAGGCTCTCGTACTGGCTCTCGACCTGGACGGCGACCTCGTTGGCCACGACCAGGGCACGGTTGACGGCCAGGCCGGGCACCTGGGCGACCTGCGACTGCAGCGCCTTGGTGTCGAGGTCGGCCGCGGCCTGCTCGACCTGGGCGGCCAGGTGACGCACCCGCTCGACCGCGAGGTCCGCAGCGCCGACGACGGCGAGAACGGGGGTGGCCTCGGTGACACTCTTACGGAAGTCGGTGACGGTGGACATGATGGTTTCTCCTTCGTCGCCGCGCGGTCTGCGCGGCCTCGGTGGTCGGCTCAGCCGTCGATGGGGCTGGTGGCCGTGGGGCTCGGGCCGGACGTGGGGCTCGGGCTGGACGTGGGGGCTGCCGCCGCGGCAGCGGCCTTGCGGGCCACGGCCTTTCGGGCAACGGCCTGGCGGGCCACGCCGGGACCGGCTGCCGCCTTGACGGCCGCCTTCTTGGCAGAGTTTCCCGCCTTCTTGGCAGTGTTTCCCGCCTTCTTGGCAGTGTTTCCCGCCTTCTTGGCGGCGGTCTTGCGTGGGGCAGCCTTCTTGGCCGGACGTGACCGCCCGGCGGCGTCCGCGGCGGCCTGGTTCACCAGCTCTGCCGCCCGGGCGTTCTCGGAGCGGAAGCTGGCGTAGATGTCGAGCAGCACCCGGCGCTGCCGGTCGACCAGGTGCGGGTCGGCCGCGATCGCCGACTCGACGTCGGGACGGTCGCTGGAGTCGAGGATGCCGGCCTTGATGTAGAGCGCCTCGGCCGAGATCCGCAGGCCCTTGGCGATCTGCTGCAGAACCTCGGCCGAGGGGTTGACGCAGGCCGCGCTCCACCTGGCTGAGGTACGGGTTGCTGACCCCGGCGAGGGCGGCGAGCTGACGGACCGACAGCCGGGCCCCTTCGCGCTGTTCGCGCAGGTACTCCCCGAGGTCACCGACCCGGTCGACAATGCTTGGCATATCTCCATGGTGCTTGCTGTAGCAAGCATTCGCAAGCTGAACCGACATGAAGCCGGTCACACGGGGACATCGCGCCTGGTCGCAGCCCGGGACGCCGCCGCCGGGGGCTGCGGACGCCGGGTCAGAGCGGGCGGATGCCGAGCAGCTGCCGCGCCTCGACCGTGCTCAGCGGCGGGCGCTGCAGCTCGGTTGCCACCCGCACCGCCCGCTCGACCAGCTGGGCGTTTCACGCACGGCCCGCCCGCGGGCATAGGTGAGGTGTCCTCCATGCCCACCCGCAGGTGACCGCCGGCCGCGAGGGCGGCGGCGAGCACCGGCAGGTGGCCACGGCCGATCCCGGTCGCCGACCACGAGGTCACCTCGGAGGGCAGCGCCGCCACCGCCGGCCAGCAGCGCCTGCGGCGGTGCCCGGCATGCCCGCCGGGGACGCCCGAGCACGAAGTCGCAGTGCACCCGGCCGCCGTAGGGCAGCCCACAGGTGTCGATCAGCCGCCGCAGCGCCGCCACGTGACCCAGGTCGAACAGCTCGAACTCGGGCACCACCTGCGCGCTCCTGGGCGGCGCGGTACAGCTCGAGCATGAACGGCCAGGGGTTGAGGAAGACGTCGTCGCCGAAGTTGACCGTGCCGCAGGTCAGCGAGCACGAGTCCGGCGCGGCGTCGAGCACCGCCAGCCGCGCCTCGAGGGGGTCGTGCACGCTGCCGCCGGTCGACAGCTGGACGACGAGGGAGGTCTGCTCGCGCAGCGCCGCGACCGTCTCGCGCAGCCGGGCCGGGTCGAGCGTCGGGCCGGGCCTCGGCGTCCCGGATGTGCACGTGCACCAGCGCGGCGCCGGCGGCCTCGCAGGCCTGGGCGGTCGCCACCAGCTCGTCGAGGGTCACCGGCAGGTGCGGGACGTCGGCCTTCGCGGTCTCGGCGCCGGTCGGGGCCACGGTGATCAGGATGTGCCGAGTCACGCCGCACATTCTGTCACTCGATGACACCGCCTACGGGGCGACGATCACTTCCTGGGCCGCGGCGATCCCGGCCACGTGCAGCGTCTCGGTCGCCGACAGCGTCCGCTTGACGACGGCGAGCGCGACCGGACCCAGCTCGTGATGACGGGCCGAGGTCGTCACCCGGCCCACGTCGCGGCCGCCGAGCTGAACCGCCGACCCGGCCGGCGGCAGGGTGTGCTCGCTGCCGTCCAGGTGCAGCATCACCAGCCGGCGCGGTGGCCGGCCCAGGTTGTACCACCCGGGCGACCGTCTCCTGGCCGCGGTAGCAGCCCTTGTCAGATGAAGGGCGGTGCCGCAGCCAGTCGAGCCTCGTGCGGGATCGTGCGATGGTCGGTCTCGCCGGCCGAGCCGCGGCCGCCAGGCCGCCACCCGCAGCGCCTCCGACGCCCAGGATCCCGGCCAGCGTCACCTCGGCGACGACCTCGCTCAACCGGGCCCGCGGCACCCAGACCTGGCGCCAGGGTCGGGCGAGGCCGGGATGCTCGGCCTCGGGAATGCTGGTGTAGCAACGGTGTCGGCTCCCGGATGCGGCCATGGGTCGACCCAGGCCGGCGGCGCGTCGCCGGCCTGCGGCAGTCCCGGCGGCAGGGCGCACATGCCCAGCTGGGCCCATTCGTCGCTGACGTCGTCGACCTGCACCCGCAGCATGAACTGCATCGAGTGCAGCCAGTGCGCCAGTGCCGCAGCGGTTCCCGGCTCGAGACTGAGCCAGGTGGCCTGGCCGTCGTCCACCAGCTGCACGGCGTGCTCGACGTGCCCGTGCGGGCTCAGCACCAGCGTCTCGCGCGGAGCCGCCGGGCGCCAGGTCGGTCAGCAGCTGGGTCGTCAGCGAGTTCAGCCAGGTCAGGCGGTCGGGTCCGGCGACCCGCAGCAGGCCGCGGTGCGACAGGTCGGTGACGGCCGTGCCGGCCACCAGCGCCCGCTGCTCCTTCACCGGGTCGCCGTAGTGCCACGCGACGCCGCGCGTCCAGGCCTTCGGCCGCCACCGCGCCCCGAGGCCGTCAGCAAGGGGCTGCGGTAGGGCTCGACGGCCGTGCCGATGTCAGGGCTGGTGCTCATGGCCGGTTTCCGATGCTCGGGTCGCACCCGGCGCAGACGCCGTGCAGCGACAGATGACTGGCGTCGGTGCGGAACCCGTAGCGGCGCCGCACCACGTCGACCAGCTCACCGGCGTCGGTGAGGTCGGCCTCGGCGATGTCGCCGCAGCGGCGGCACACCAGGTGGAAGTGGTCGGCGTGGGCGGCCGGGTGGTAGCTGGGGGCGCCGTGACCCAGATGGGCGTGGCCGACCGCTCCAGCTCCTCGAGCAGCTCGAGGGTGCGGTACACGGTCGACAGGCTGACGGCCGGCGCCGTCAGCTGCACCCGTTCACAGACCTGCTCGGGCGTGGCGTGCCCCAGGGCCTCGACGGCCTCGAGCACGAGGCGACGCTGCGGAGTGGCCCGCAGCCCCCTGGCCCGCAGTGCCTCGTCGAGCTCGTCCAGCCGGCCACGGGTCATGGCTCTGGGTGCCGGAACGCGCTTGAGCCGGGCCGACAGGTGCGAGGTCAACGGCTCGCCCACCGCTGCCATGTCCATCGCCCACAGCAGGTCGCCCTCGACCAGGCCGTAGATGCGGGTGGCGGCGGTGTACTCCTTGGCGGTCACGGTGCGGGCGACGACGTCGGTGGCGAGGGTGACGCGGGGGCCGTCGACGAAGCCGGTGTACACCTCGACGAAACCGGTCGGGTGGGCCAGCAGCACCTCCAGAGCGGTGCCGACGCCGTCCTCGGCCGGCCCGGCGAGCCGCCAGTACCCGGCCTCGGTGGCCAACGGGCGCACCTGGTTGCCGTCGTCGTCGAGCAGCCAGCTGCGCGAGCGGTAGGACAGGAACGGCCGGCCGTCGTGGCTGAACTCGATCTCCTGGCCGTACCGCGCGTCGGTCATCGTCGGGAAGCCGACGACCCCGGCGCCGGCCCAGGTGCCGACCAGCCAGGCCAGCGGAACCAGCGGCGCAGGCAGGTCGGCGGACAGCTCGATGGGCACGGTTCGATCCTATGCCAGGCTCAGCCGCCGGCCACGACCCGCAGCACGGCGTAGGCCACCGTGCCCATCACGGCGACCCGGGCGGCGGCGCCGGCGGCCATCGCCGCGACGGAGCTCCGTGCGGCGGGCGGGTGCAGCAGCAGGGCACCCAGTCCCGAGACCACCCCGGCCGCCAACGGCGCCAGGACCAGGGCCGGCATCAGCAGCGCGGGCTGGGTGTAGCGCGACAGGGCCACCGAGGCCACCACTGCGGCCGCCAGGGCCGCCAGAGCGCCCACCCACGGGCGATGGGAGTCGGGCACCACCGGCAGCGCCCCGGCCAGGTCACCGAGGGCCGCGGCGACCACGACGCCGGCGGTCAGCACCAGGCACTCCCGACCCCGGGACAGGTACGGCAGCAGCACCCAGCCGGCCGCCAGGACCGTGACCACCTGCCCCGACAGGGTGCCGGTCACCGACTCGACCAGCCGGGGACGGCCGTCCCGGCGCAGCAGCTCCCGGGCGAAGGCCAGCATCAGGGCGGCAGCGATCGCGGCGGCGAACAGGGCCAGCGGCTCGCGCTGCTGCCCCCGCCACACCACGACGCCCAGTGCGCCCAGCCCGGTCACGACCAGCACGGCCACCACCGCGGACCGGCCCGGCAGGTCGAACAAGGCCCCCCAGCCCGCCGCCACGAGGACGACGACCAGGGCGGCGGACGCCGCGACCACCACCTCGCCGACCCCGAGCCGGTCCCCCACCGCGGTTCCGGGGACGCTGAGCCCGGCCGACCCCGTCGTGCGCACCGCAGCCCCGGCCCCCAGGGCCACGGCCAGGACGATCGAGGTCACGGCGGCCTGGACAGATCTCATCCCGGCACCAGTCATCCCGGCATCTTGGCACTGCCGACGGTGTGACGTTGGCCGCGCATCTGGACACCGCGGCGTTTACCCCGGGTACGCTTCACGGATACGAGTCCGCAACGGCGCGGCTACGACCTCTCCTTCCGGAGGTACGCCATGGCTGCGCTGCTCCTGCTGACCAATGCACTCGCACCCTCGGGCGAGGTCCTACCCGCCCTGGGCCTGCTGCCCCACCAGATCCGGATCCTGCCCGCCGAGGCTGCGGTGCTGGTCGACGCCCCACCGGCCGACGCCGTGATCATCGACGGTCGTCGCGACCTGGCCGGCGCCCGTTCCCTGTGCCGGGTGGTGCGCGCCACCGGCGTCTCGGTGCCGCTGCTGCTGGTGCTCACCGAAGGCGGCATGGCCGCCGCCGCCGCCGACTGGGGCATGGACGACGTCCTGCTCGACTCCTCCGGCCCCGCCGAGGTCGAGGCCCGGCTGCGGCTGGCGATCGGCAAGCTGCGCCAGCAGGCCACCGAGCGTGAGCCCGAGAGCACCGAGATCCGGGCCGGTGACGTGGTCGTCGACGAGACCACCTACAGCGCCAAGGTGCGCGGCCGGCTGCTCGACCTGACCTACAAGGAGTTCGAGCTTCTCAAGCACCTGGCCCAGCACCCGGGCCGGGTCTTCACCCGGGCCCAGCTGCTGCAGGAGGTCTGGGGGTACGACTACTTCGGGGGCACCCGCACCGTCGACGTCCACGTGCGTCGGCTGCGCGCCAAGCTGGGCCCCGAGCACGAGGGTCAGATCGGCACCGTGCGCAACGTCGGCTACCGCTTCGTCTCCCCCGGGCGCGACCGCACCTCGCCCCAGGTCGACGTCGAGGCCGAGGTGTCGGTGCCCGACCTGGCGCTGGGGACCCTGTCGGACGCCGTGCTGCGCCACTGATCGACGCACGCCCGACGTCGGCCCCGCCCCTGCGAAGGGAGCGGGGCCGACGTCGTCCGTGAAGCGGGGCCGCCTCGGCCCTACCTCACGGCACCAGCTGCATGCGGTTCGGCGTCGGGCCGGTGACCGGCGAGTTGGCGCCCAGCCAGGCGACGAACTCGTCGAGGTCGACGCCGCCGCCGACCCGGTTCGTGCCCTGCACGAACGTGCTGAACGAGTCGCCGCCGTCGGCGAGGAAGCTGTTCACCGTGACCCGGTAGCCCGCCGCCGGGTCGACCGCCACCCCGTCGAGCGTGATCGAGGCCGGGTCGATCTTGCTGCCCTTGGCCGCCGACGCCGACCAGGTGAAGGTCAGCCCCTTCGAGATGCCCAGGGCCAGCATGCTGTCGACGCCGGACCGGGTGGCCAGCTGCTGCTCGAGCACCGCATGCAGCTGGGCGCCGGTCATCGTCATCGTCACCAGGGTGTTGGCGAACGGCTGGACGGCGAACGCCTCGCCGTAGGTGACCTCGCCGTCCCCGCCGCCACCGACCGACGCCGCATAGGTGAGGTCGGCCCGCACCCCGCCCGGGTTCATCAGTGCGATCTGGGCACCGTTGGCGGCGGTGCGGGCGAGCTGTGCGTCGGCGATGAGGTCCGCCAGGCTCGACTCGGTGTCACGGGCGCCGCTGCGGGTGATGTCGGCGGTGATGGAGCCGACCGGACGGTTCGCGATCGGAGCAGCCAGCGTCTGCCACTTGCTGACGATCGCGGTCTCGACCGGGTCGGCGGCGACGGTGCGCACCACCGGGTGGTTGACCGCCACGACCGACGAGCGGACGACGTCCTTGGTCCGGCGGTCGACCTGCAGGTTCGTCTCGGTCACCAGCCGGCCGAACGAGGAGGCGCTGGTCACCGACCGCGGGTTGCCCGCCGGGTCGGGGATCATGCAGGTGTACGGCTGATGGGTGTGGCCGCTGACGACCAGGTCGATCGACGGGCTCAGGTTCTGGGCGATGGCCACGATCGGTCCCGAGATCGCCGCCGTCCCGCCCGCCGAGTTGCACGGGTAGTCGAAGGCCGCACCGCTCGGTGGCAGGCCGCCCTCGTGGATCAGGACCACGATCGCCTTGACGCCGCGCTTTGTCAGGTCGGCCGCCGCCAGGTTGGCGGTGGCCACCTCGTCCCTGAAGTCGACGTCCTTGATGCCCGCCTGGGCGACCAGCTCGGTGGTGCCCTTCAAGGTCATGCCGATGAAGCCGACCTTGACGTCGCCGACCTCCTTGACCCAGGTCGGCGGCAGGACCGTGCGGCCGGTGGACCGCTGGAACCACGACCCGTAGTCGTCGGCCCGCTTCACCCGGGGCACTGTCACGCCGTCCTTGTAGACCACGTTCGCGGCCAGGTAGGCGAAGTTCGCGCCGGGGAAGGGGGTGGGCTGGTAGCACCCCGTGTCGGTGCGGCAGCCGCCGTACTGCATGCGCAGCAGCTCGCCGACCCCCTCGTCGAACTCGTGGTTGCCCACGCTGGAGACGTCGAGCTTGAGGGCGTTCAGCGACTCGATGCTGGGCTCGTCGTGGAACAGGCCCGAGACGATCGGGCTGGCACCGATCAGGTCGCCGGCCGCCACGGTCAGGGTGTTCCGGTGGCCGGCGCGCAGCTGGGTGAGGGTGCTCGAGAGGTATTCGACCCCACCGAAGAACGTCGTGCTGGGCTGACCCGGCAGCCGGCCGTTGCCCCCGGTCGGGGGCTCGAGGTTGCCGTGGTAGTCGTTGAAGCTGAGGATCTGCAGGTCCGTCGTGGCCGGGTCGGCCACCGCCGCGGACGGCACCGTGAGGGCGGCGACGCCCAGCGCCCCCGTGACGACTGCGCTCAGCAGCCATCGCCGCCGTCCGTGCTCTCGTGATGGCTCAGACATTCGTGACATCTGCGGTCCTCCCCTTGCGGTCGCCCCTGACGGACGACTCGTCGACAACTGGGTGACACCTGACAAAACGCCGTGAAGGCGACACTAGCCAGACCGGAGCCGTTCGGACCAGACCGGGGTCGGGCGGACCACTCCCCGGGCCGCCGGACCGGCGCCCTAGGGTGACGGGATGCGCGACTCGGCGAGCGACCCCACCCGCCCCTGGGTCACGGTGTCCTCGACGCTGGACGCCGAGCAGATCGCCGCCGTCCAGCGGCTGGTCGACGAGGCCACCGACGCCGACGGCGTCCGGCCGCTGAGCGAGCACGTCGCCCTGCACCTGCGCGAGGGCGGCGAGGGACCCGACCGCCAGCTGCTGGCGATCTCGGACGGCCAGATCGTGGGCTACGCCCACCTCGACCCCACCGACGTCGTCGCCGGCGCCGTGGCCGAGGTCGTCGTGCACCCCCGGTGGCGTGGCCGGGGGATCGGGCGCGCCCTGGTGCAGGCGGCCGACGACGCCGCCCCCGACGACCGGCTGCGGCTGTGGGCCCACGGCGGGCACCCGGCGGCGTTGGGGCTGGCCGCCTCGCTCGGGTTCGAGCAGGGGCGCCGCCTCGAGCAGTGGCGGCGCTCGCTGTACTCGCCGCTGCCCCCGGTGGAGGTGCCCGACGGCTTCGCACTGCGCCACTTCGTGCCCGGCCAGGACGAGGCGGCCTGGCTGGCCCTGAACGCCCGGGCCTTCGCCGACCACCCCGAGCAGGGCGGCTGGACGGCGAGCGACCTGTCGGCGCGCATGGCCGAGGGCTGGTTCGACCCCGAGGGCTTCCTGCTGCTCGAGACGGTCACCGAGGCCGGCCCACCGGTCCTGGTGGCCTTCCACTGGACCAAGGTGCACGGCGGGGTGGTCCACCACCCGCTCGGGGGTCCCAGCCACGCCCACGAGCCGATCGGCGAGGTGTACGTGGTCGGGGTGGACCCTGCCAGGCAGGGGCACCGGCTGGGTCGCATGATCACCCTGGCGGGACTGCACCGCCTGCGGGCGGCCGGGCTGAGCCAGGTCATGCTCTACGTGGACGGCGACAACGTCGCAGCCCAGGCCGTGTACCGGGGGCTCGGATTCACCCCCTGGGACGCGGACCTGATGTTCCGCCGTCCCCCGCCTGCATGACACCATCGCAGGCATGACCAGCCAGGCCGCCGACCTGCCCCTGACCACCGCCACCCCGCTGCCCGCCGGGCGCGGCCGAACGGTCCGGGCCAGAGCGGCCACCGAGGTCGCCGCCGTCCCCGACGGGCCGGTGCCACCGGTCCCTGCCGAACGCGAGCCTGCAGCGGTCGTCGTCCCGGCACCGGCGGGCGAGCGCGGCCGTCCGGTCCCCCCGGCGCTGCCGACCGACCGGTTCCTCGACCGCGAGCTGTCGTGGCTGGCGTTCAACTCCCGGGTGCTTCAGTTGGCCCAGGACGAGAGCCTGCCGCTGCTCGAGCGGGTGCGCTTCCTGGCGATCTTCGCCAGCAACCTCGACGAGTTCTTCATGGTGCGGGTGGCCGGCCTCAAGCGCCGCATCGCCACCGGCCTGGCCGTCACGGCCGCCAGCGGCCTCGAGCCGCGGCAGGTGCTCGAGACGATCGGTGAGCACGCCCACGCCCTGCAGGCCGCCCACGCGGCCACCTTCCGCGACGAGATCGTGCCGGCGCTGGCCGAGGCCGGCGTCGCGATCGTGGCCTGGGACCAGCTGCCCGAGGACGAGCACGAGCGGCTGCACGTCTTCTTCCGCGACCAGATGTTCCCGGTGCTCACCCCGCTGGCCGTCGACCCGGCCCACCCGTTCCCCTACATCTCGGGGCTCTCGCTCAACCTGGCCGTGATCCTGCGCAACCCGGTCACCGAGAAGGAGCACTTCGCCCGGGTCAAGGTGCCGCCGCTGCTGCCCCGGTTCATCAGGGTCAGCGGGGACGACGCCCACCACACCCGGTTCGTGGCCATCGAGGACGTCATCGCCGTCCACCTCGACCAGCTCTTCCCCGGCATGGAGGTGGTGCAGCACCACACCTTCCGGGTCACCCGCAACGAGGACCTCGAGGTCGAGGAGGACGACGCCGAGAACCTGCTGCAGGCCCTCGAGAAGGAGCTGCTGCGCCGCCGGTTCGGTCCACCGGTCCGCCTCGAGGTGGTCGCCCACATCGACCCCCACGTGCGCGACCTGCTGATCCGCGAGCTCGGGGTCAGCGAGGCCGAGGTCTACCCCGTGCGCGAGCCGCTCGACCTGCGCGGGCTCAACCTGGTGGCCGACCTCGACATCCCCGACCTGCACTACCCCAAGTTCGTGCCCAAGACCCACCGCCACCTCAACGAGGTCGAGACGGCCAAGCCGAGCGACATCCTGGCCGCCATCCGCGACCGCGACATCCTGCTGCACCACCCCTACGACTCGTTCTCGACCAGCGTGCAGGCGTTCCTCGAGCAGGCCGCCGCCGACCCCCGGGTGCTGGCCATCAAGCAGACCCTCTACCGCACCAGCGGCGACTCCCCGATCGTCGACGCCCTCATCGACGCCGCCGAGGCCGGCAAGCAGGTGCTGGCCCTGGTCGAGATCAAGGCCCGGTTCGACGAGCAGGCCAACATCAGCTGGGCCCGCAAGCTCGAGCAGGCCGGCGTCCACGTGGTGTACGGCATCGTGGGCCTGAAGACGCACGCCAAGCTGAGCCTGGTGGTGCGCCAGGAGGGCGAGAGCCTGCGCCGCTACTGCCACGTCGGCACCGGCAACTACAACCCCAAGACCGCCCGCCTCTACGAGGACCTGGGGCTGCTCACCTGCGACCCCCAGGTGGGCGAGGACCTGAGCAAGCTGTTCAACCAGCTGTCGGGCTACGCCCCCAAGACCGCCTACCGCCGGCTGCTGGTGGCCCCGAGGTCGCTGCGCAGCGGCCTGGTCGACCGGATCCACAAGGAGATCGGCCACCACCGGGCGGCACGACCGGCCTCGATCCGGCTGAAGATGAACTCGATCGTGGACGAGGTGCTGATCGACGCACTCTACGCGGCCTCGATCGCCGGGGTGCCGGTCGACGTCGTCGTCCGGGGCATCTGCGCGATCCGGCCGGGGGTTCCCGGGCTCAGCGAGAACATCCGGGTGCGCAGCATCCTGGGCCGGTTCCTGGAGCACTCCCGGGTGGCGTTCTTCGCCAACGGCGGCGAGCCGGCCGTCTTCATCGGCAGCGCCGACATGATGCATCGCAACCTCGACCGCCGGGTCGAGTCGATGGTGCGACTGCGCGACCCGGGCCACATCGCCGAGCTCGACGAGCTGCTCACGCTGTCCATGGACGACGGCACGTCGTCCTGGCACCTGGGCTCGGACGGCGCCTGGGTGCGCCACTCGACCGACGCCGCCGGCGGACCGCTGCGCGACCTGCAGTCGCACGTGATCGCCACGCGGCCCCGACGCCGGTCGAGTCGTCGCCGGTGACCCTCGACCAGTCCCTCGAGCCGAGCAGGGACGCTCCGGAGGACGCGGGCACCCCCGTGCTGGCCGCCGGGGTGGTCTGCTGGCGCCCGGTCCCAGGCGGCGACGACCTGGAGGTGCTGCTGGTCCACCGCCCCCGCTACGACGACTGGTCCTTCCCCAAGGGCAAGCTCGAGGCCGACGAGCAGCTGCCCGTCTGCGCGGTCCGCGAGCTGTCCGAGGAGACCGGGGTGCAGGCCGTGCTCGGCCGCCCGCTGCCGACCCAGAGCTACCTCGAGCCCGCCACCGGGCGCACCAAGCACGTCCACTACTGGGCGGCGGTCCCCCGCCGCACGCTGCGCCCGACCGCTCCGGCCGGCGAGGTCGACCAGACCCGCTGGGTGTCGCTGTCGCGGGCTCGCGGGCTGGTGACCTACGAGGACGACGTGGCCATGCTCGACCACGTGAACGACCTGGCGCACAGCCGGCTGCTGGCGACGACCCCCGTCATCGTGCTGCGGCACGCCACCTCACGGCCCCGCGACGTCTGGCCCCGGGCCGACGCCGAACGCCCCCTGGTGGCCTCGGGACGGCGGCAGGCGATCAGCGTGGGTGAGCTGCTGCGCTGCTGGCGGCCCGAGCACCTGCTCAGCTCGCCGTGGCGGCGCTGCGTCGACACCCTCGAGCCCTACGTGGCGGCCACCGGGGTCAAGGTGCGCACCAAGGGCGGCCTGACCGAGTCGGAGTACCGCCGTCACCCGGACAAGGTCCGCAAGCACATGGCGGGCCTGCTCGAACGCGACCAGGCCAGCTGCCTGTGCACCCACCGGCCGCTGCTCGAGGGGGTCGTCGCCGAGCTGCGCCGGGCCTGCCCCAAGCCGCTGCGCGACGAACTGCCGACCGGTGACCCCTGGCTGGCGGCCGGCGAGGTCCTCGTGGCCCATGTCACCCGACGCCACGGCCACCCCGAGATCGTCGCTCTCGAACGGCACCAGGCCCCTCGCTGACAGAGCCGTCCCGGGTGCGCCCCGCTGCGCCGTCCCGGGTGCACCCCGCCCTGCGCCGTCCGGGTGCGTCGCCGTCGCCTCGTCCCCGCCTGTTCACGGGGGATTCACCGCTCCTGGGTCGTCACGTCATGTCCGCTGCCTAGCGTCGCAGCGCGGGGTGCCCGGCCGGCACCCCCTGACATCGACCCGAAGGACACCCATCACGATGATCACCCGCACCGGACGTCTCGCCGGTATCGCTGTCGTCGGTGCCCTGGCGCTTGACCGCCTGCGGCTCCGACAACAACACCTCCTCGTCCTCCGCCGCCGGCACCACCGCGGCCGCCGGCACCTCCTCGAGCGCCGCCACCACCAGCGGCTCGGCAGCCGCGGGCGTCACCGGCACCCTCAACGGCGAGGGCTCGAGCGCTCAGAAGAACGCCATCAACCTGGTCATCGCCGACTTCCAGAAGGCCAACCCCGGCGCCACGGTCAACTACAACGCGACCGGCTCGGGTGCGGGCGTCAAGCAGTTCCTGGCCGCCCAGGTCGACTTCGGCGGCTCGGACTCGGCCCTCAAGACGGAGTCGACCGACGGTAGCCCCGTCGAGGTGGACGCGGCCAAGACCCGCTGCCAGGGCAACCCCGCCTGGAACATCCCGCTTGTCGCCGGTCCGCTGGCCGTCTCGTTCAACGTCAAGGGTGTCGACAGGCTGACGCTGACGCCCGAGCTGACCGCCAAGATCTTCTCGGGCGCCATCACGACCTGGGACGACGCGGCGATCAAGGCCGCCAACGCCGGAGTGACGCTGCCGTCCGAACCGATCAAGGTCTTCTACCGCTCCGACGACTCTGGTACCACGGACAACTTCCAGAAGTACCTGGTCGCGACCGCTCCCACTGCGTGGACCGGCGGAGCAGGTAAGAAGTACGCCGGCAAGGTCGGTGAGGGCAAGCCGCAGAACGACGGTGTGGCCAACGCCGTCAAGAGCACCGAGGGCGGCGTCACCTACGCCGAGTGGTCCTTCGCCAAGAAGTACTCCCTAGGCGTTGCGCAGATCGACAACGGCGCAGGCGCCGTCGAGCTGACCGGCGCCACCGCCGGAGCAGCGGTCGCCGCCGCAAAGCCGGCCGGTGAGGGCAACGACCTACGCCTCAAGGTCGACTACGCCACCAAGGCTGCGGGTACCTACCCGATCATCCTGGTGACGTACGAGATCGTCTGCTCGAAGGGCCTGCCGGCCGACAAGACCGCTCTGGTCAAGTCGTTCCTGAGCTTCTTCGCCAGCCCCGAGGAGCAGGCCAAGCTCGAGGGCATCCAGTACGCCCCGCTGCCCAGCGACGTACAGGCCAAGGTCAAGACGGCGATCGACGCGATCAGCTGACCTCCTGCTCCATCAGCACCTAGGACGGCGGGGCAGGGCCACAACCCCGCCTCGCCGTCCTCGCTCTTCACCGACAGCGCAGTGACGGATCAGGACGGCAGATGACCACCACGACCGCAGGGCACGATCTGGGCGCCGAACCCGGCGGCCACGCCAACCTGTCAGGCAGCAGCCGACTGGGCGACCGCCTCTTCGTAGGCGTGTCGGCCGGCAGCGGCATCGTCGTCGTCGCCCTCATCGCTGCCGTAGGGGTGTTCCTGCTCGCGCAGGCGCTACCTTCGCTCGCCAAGAACCAGGCGAACTTCCTCACCGACCGGGTCTGGGACGTGTCGGGGGGACCGCTACGTTTCGGCATCCCTGACCTGCTCTGGGTCACCGTGATCAGCTCGCTGCTGGCCATGCTGCTGGCGGTGCCGGTGGCGATCGCCGTGGCGTTGTTCCTCACCCAGTACGCCCCGGCTCGACTGGCCCGCCCGTTCGCGTCCATGGTCGATCTGTTGGCCGCGGTCCCCTCGATCGTCTACGGCCTGTGGGGGTTCAAGCTGCTGCAGGGCTACGTGACGCCGTTGCAGGACTGGACCCAGGCCCACCTGGGGTGGTTCCCGCTACTCGGCTCGGAAGGTGCCGTGTCGACCGGCACCGTGTTCCTGGCCTCTCTCGTCCTGGCGGTGATGATCCTTCCGATCGTCACCGCGATCAGCCGCGAGGTCTTCGCACAGACCCCTGCCACCCACAAGGAGGGTGCTCTCGCACTGGGAGCCACCCGGTGGGAGATGATCCGCACCGCGGTGCTGCCGTTCGGACTGCCCGGCGTGGTGTCGGCGTCCATGCTCGGCCTGGGCCGCGCCCTTGGCGAGACCATCGCGATCACCCTCATCCTGTCGACCACCAGCACTTTCACGTTCTCCTTGTTCGGCGGCGGCGAGACCTTCGCCTCGAAGATCGCGAACAACGCTGCCGAGTTCGACTCCCCCGCCAAAGCCGGCGCCTACATCGCCGCCGGGCTGGTGCTGTTCGTGCTGACGTTCCTGGTGAACGCCATGGCCCGCATCGTCATCGAGCGCAGGAAGGCCTTCACCGAATGACCACCACCTCGACCTCGGCAAGCAGTTCACGGGTCGGCCTCGACACCCCCGCCCTGTCGCGGGTGGTGAAGGACCGGGTGGCGACCGTGGTGGTGCACCTCGCGTTCCTGCTCGCTCTGGTGCCGCTGGTCTGGATTCTCGGCGCCGTTCTCACCAAGGGCTTCTCGACCGTCGCCACAGCCAGTTGGTGGACCAACTCCCAGCGCAACATCACACCCGACATCGTCGGTGGCGGCGCCTACCACGCGATACTCGGCACCCTTGAGCAAGCCTTCGTCTGCGCCTTGATCGCCGTCCCGATCGCGATGTTCACAGCGATCTATCTGGTCGAGTACGGGCGGGGTCGACTGGCCCGCCTCATCAGTTTCATGGTCGACATCCTCACCGGCATCCCTTCGATCGTGGCCGCCCTGTTCGTCTACGCCCTGTGGGTCACCACGTTCGGGCTGCAGCGGGTCGGCTTCGCGGTGTCACTGGCGCTGGTGCTGCTGATGATCCCGGTCGTGGTGCGCTCCACCGAGGAGATGCTCAAGCTGGTGCCCAACGAGCTGCGCGAGGCCTCGTACGCGCTCGGCGTGCCCCGCTGGAAGACCATCATGAAGATCGTCATCCCGACCGCCCTGGGCGGCATCGTCACCGGGGTGATGCTGGGCCTGGCCCGGGTGATGGGCGAGACCGCGCCGCTGCTGATCCTGGGGCCCTATGCCCAGGCCATCAACCCCAACCTGTTCTCGGGCTTCCAGGCAGCGCTGCCCACCATGATCAAGGACCAGTTCGCCAACCCGGACGAACCCGCTGTGGCGAGGATGTGGGCCAGCGCGCTCACCCTGATCCTCCTGGTGATGCTGTTCAACCTGGTCGGCCGGCTGGTCGCCCGCACCAGCGGCGTCAAGCGCTGACCCCCACACTGACGACACCCACCGGCGACGAAGGAACCTCCTGATGGCTCAGCGGATAGACGTCAAGGACCTCAGCGTCTTCTACGGCAGCTTCAAGGCCGTCGAGGACGTCTCGATGAGCATCGAGGCCCGCTCGGTGACGGCCTTCATCGGCCCCTCCGGGTGCGGCAAGTCGACCTTGTTGCGCACCCTGAACCGCATGCACGAGGTCATCCCCGGCGGTCGCGTCGACGGCAGCGTCGAGCTGGGCGGTCGCGACCTGTACGCCAGGGACGTGGACCCGGTCGCGGTGCGCCGCACCGTGGGCATGGTGTTCCAGCGGCCGAACCCGTTCCCCACGATGTCGATCTTCGACAACGTGGCGGCCGGGCTGCGGCTGAACGGGGTCAAGGACAAGAAGGTGCTCACCGAGACCGTCGAGGCCTCCCTGCGGGGTGCCAACCTGTGGAACGAGGTCAAGGACCGCCTCGCCAAGCCCGGGGCGGGGCTGTCGGGCGGCCAGCAGCAGCGGCTCTGCATCGCCCGGGCCATCGCCGTCCAGCCCCAGGTGCTGCTGATGGACGAGCCCTGCTCGGCCCTCGACCCGATCTCGACCCTGGCCATCGAGGACCTGATCGAGCAGATCAAGCAGAAGTACACGATCGTGATCGTCACCCACAACATGCAGCAGGCCGCCCGGGTCAGCGACCGCACCGCGTTCTTCAACCTGGCCGCCACCGGCAGGCCCGGCAGGCTGATCGAGATCGGTGACACCACCCAGATCTTCAGCAAGCCGGTCGAGAAGTCGACCGAGGACTACATCTCAGGTCGCTTCGGCTGAGTCGGGGTCAGCCGAACTGGGCGCCTGCCCACCACAGGCCGGCGCCGGCGACGAAGGTCACCATCGGGGTGAGCAGCCACGCCAGCCCGATCCGGCGGGCGGTCCCCCAGCGGATCGCCCGGACCCCGTTGGCCGAACCGGCCCCCATGATCGCTGCCGTCGTGGTGTGGGTGGTCGAGACGGGCACCGCCGCGAGGCTGGTGGCGACGTAGAGCACCGTGGCCGAGACCGCCTGCGCGGCGAACCCCATGGTCGGCTCGACCGGCACCAGCCGGCGCGACAGGGTGCGCATCACCCGCCAGCCGCCGAAGGCGGTGCCGCAGCCCAGGGCCAGCGCCACCGACAGTCGTACCCACATCGGCACGTCGCTGCCGGCCACCCGGGACGCCGGCAGGGCGAGCATCAGCACCCCCATCGTCTTCTGGCCGTCCTGGAGCCCGTGCCCCACGGCCATGGCCGCCGCCGAGATCCCCTGCGCCAGTCGGAACCTGCGCATCGCCGGGCCGTGCGCGGCGTTGCGGAAGATCCGAAGCAGCACCACCATCAGCAGCCAGGCGCCGAGGAAGCCCACGGCCGGCGACAGCAGCATCGGCAACACCACCTTGACCTGCAGCAGGTGCCAGTCCACCGCCGCCCCGGCCGCCATCCCGGCCCCGGCCATCGCCCCGATCAAGGCGTGCGAGGACGACGACGGCGTGCCGAACCACCAGGTGACCAGGTTCCACATCAGCGCGGCCGCCAGCCCCGCGGCCACCAGCCCGACCCCGGGCCCGGCCAGGGGCAGGTCGACCAGCCGCGAGCCGAACAGCTCCGACAGTCCCACGCCGACCAGGGCCCCCAGCGTGTCGAGGACGGCCGCCATGGTCAGGGCCACCCTCGGCGTCAGGGCCCCCGTGGTCAGCGAGGTGGCCACGGCGTTCGAGGCATCGTGGAAGCCGTTGCTCCAGGCGAACGCGAGGGCCAGCAGCACCACCATCGTCAGGGCGAGGGTGGCCACTAGCTCTCCCGGACGGCCACGGTCTGCAGCGCGTCGGCGACGTCGGCGAACGACTCGACCGCTCGCCGCATGCTCTGGGCGACGGCGACGTGGCGGATCAGCAGTCCGGGGTCGCTGGTCGCGGCCGTCACCTCGGCCAGCAACCGGCGGTGCACCTGCCCACCCTGCTTCACCAGTCGGGTGAGCTCGAGCCAGGGATCGACCAGGGTCGCGGGGGCCGTCAGCCGCCCGACGGCCTGGTTGGTGACCTCGGCGGCGCGCACCACGACCCCCACGAGCTCAGGGGCGGTGGCAGGCAGCTCGCCGAGGGCGTAGAGGTGCAGCTCGTCACCCACCGCCTCCATGCTGGCGACGCACGTCCGCATCGACCAGCAGACCCGGTAGACGTCGGCCCGGTCGAACGGGGTGACGAACGAGGCCGTCAGGGCCCGCAGCACCGCGTGCGCGGCCACCTCGGCCCGGTGGTCGACCTCGTGCAGCCGCTGAGCCGTGGCCTCCCGGGAGTCGGCGTCCGCGTCCAACGACTCGGCCAGCAGCTGAGCGCCCTCACCGACCAGCCCGGCGAGCTCCGCGAGTCGGATCCCCAGCTGGGAGTCGTCGCGGCGCAACCGTAGGCGGGACAGCACAGGGGGCACTCCTTGTCGGGTCGTTCCAGAGGCGGATGCTACGGGACGGAGATGACGTACCCGGCCCGGTCGGCCCCCGTACCGCCGCCGATCCGGCTGCGGTCACCCCGACGGGCCTCCCGCCGGGGTGGCCGCGCCAGCACGAACGCGAGCTGCCTCACCCCGGTCTCGGGGTGAGGCAGCTGCACGATCAGGCGCCGGACCGGGAGCGCCTCACGGCGCATCGGCCGCTCGAAGCGGCATTTAATTGGGACCCGGGGCTACCGCGACCCGACGCCTGGTGAGACCCCTGAGGGTGTCACCGGTGATGACCAACGCGGCCACCGCCGTCCATGTTCCCCTATCGGCGCCGATCGGTACAGCCCTGAGTGGGTCGGGCGATTCCTGCCCGTTCGGGCCCAGCGCCTCGGCCCGTTCGGGCCCAGCGCCTCGGCCCGTTCCGGGTCAGTGCAGCTCGCCGGCGCGCCAGTGACCGGCGGCGAGCTCGAGCTGGGCCCCCGTGCGGGCCAGGTCGGAGGCCCGGCGGGTCAAGGCGGTGGCGGTCTCTGCTGCGGCGTCGTCCGCGAGGACCGCCCAGCCCGTGGCCACCACCCGGCAGAAGGCCCCGGCACGCTCCAGGGCATCGGCCAGGTCGCCCCGGAAGGCCCCCGCCAGCACCGCGTCGGCCAGTGCCAGCACCTCGTCGGCCCCCGGTGGCTGCCCGACCCCGGCCACCACCTCGTGCACCGGCGCGTGCCAGCGGCCGGCATCGAAGGCCCGGGCCAGGCCGGCGGGGTCGCGGCGGATGCCGTCGCGCAGGGCGTAGAGCCGCCACAGCGCCCCGGGCAGGGTGTCGGCCGGGCGGTCGGCCCACAGCCGCGCCACCTCTTCGATGCCGTGCTGGTCGGCCAGCGCCACCAACCGGGCGGTCTCGTCGGCGTCCGCGGTGCGGGCGTGGCGCACCAGGGCAGCGGCGATGGCGTGGGCGGCCTCGATC
Organism: uncultured Actinomycetota bacterium; assembly: GCA_963738495.1. Taxonomy (GTDB): domain Bacteria; phylum Actinomycetota; class Actinomycetes; order Actinomycetales; family Kineosporiaceae; genus CAVTWW01. The sequence goes on along the minus strand of CAVTWW010000034.1, from coordinate 164,785 downwards.
CTCTCGCCGGGGTCGCCGCCGCCCACCAGCGCGTCCGCCGCCGCCGGGTCGAGCGAGGCGGGACGACGCGGTCGCTGGGTGTGCCGCCGATCCATCGGACCATGGTGTCACCGCAACCGCCTGCCTGCCAGAAGTCGACGGCTGTCAGCCCGGTCGACGGCTGTGCGAGGTCGGCGCCTGGCAGACTGGCTCGACCGCGCGACGCGGCGCGGCCGGAGCACCGGAGGTCGGGTTGGGCGCGTACTGGCACCCGTTCAGCGACATGGCGGCGGTCGACGCCGCCGGTCCCCTGGTGATCGCCGAGGGCGACGGTGCCTACGTCACCGACGAGGCCGGACGGCGCTACCTCGACGCCACCGCCGGGCTGTGGTTCTGCAACGTCGGCCACGGTCGCGCCGAGCTGGCGGACGCGGCCGCCGTCCAGATGCGCAGACTTGCCGCGTACTCGACGTTCGGCGACCTGGCCACCAGGCCCACCCTCGAGCTGGCCGAGCGGCTGTCCGAGCTGGCCCCGGTGCCGGGCAGTCGGGTGTTCCTGACCAACGGCGGCTCCGACTCGGTCGACACCGCGGTCAAGATGGCGCGGCGGTACTGGCAGCTGGCCGGGCGGCCCGAGAAGACCGTGGTGATCAGTCGCCGGCACGCCTACCACGGCATGCACATCGGGGGCACCAGCCTGGCGGGCATCCCGGGCAACCGGGTCGGCTACGGCGGCCTGCTGGGCGACGTCGAGCACGTGCCCTGGGACGACGCCCACGCCCTGGCCGAGGTGCTCGACGCCACCGGCCCGGACCGGGTGGCGGCGTTCTTCTGCGAGCCGGTGATCGGCGCCGGCGGGGTGTTCCCGCCGCCCGAGGGCTATCTCACCTCGGTCGAGAAGATCTGCCGCGACCGCGACGTGCTGCTCGTGGCCGACGAGGTGATCACCGGGTACGGCCGGATCGGTGGCGCCTGGTTCGGCTCGACCCGGTTCGGGCTGCAGCCCGACCTGGTCACCGGCGCCAAGGGCGTCACCAGCGGGTACGCCCCGCTGGGCACCGTGATGGTGGCGCCGTGGGTGGCCGAGCGGTTCCGCCGGCCGGGGGCGGGCATGTTCCGGCACGGGTACACCTACTCGGGGCACGCCATGGCCTGCGCGGTGGCCCTGGCCAACCTCGACCTGATCGAGCGCGAGCACCTGCTGGTCGAGGCCGCCCGGCTCGAGCTCACCCTCGACATCGAGCTGGGGGTGCTCACGGAGCACTCCCTCGTGAGTGAGGTGCGCAGCGGCACCGGGGCGCTGGCCGCCGTCCAGCTCGACCCGGCCGCGTTGGCGAGCGACCCGGGCCTGCCGCAGCGCACCGTGCTGGCGTTGCGCGGGCACGGGGTGATCAGCCGGGGGCTGGCCACCGGGGGGCTGCAGATCTCGCCGTCCTTCGTCACCACGGACGCCGACGTCCAGCTGCTGGTCTCAGCCCTGAGGGCCGCCCTGGACGACGTCCACCCCTGACTCTCCCGCTCCGAGCCCCTCGCCGTTGTCGAGAGTCGAGCCGCGACGTCAGAACCTGCGTGTCGTCGAACGACACTCGACTGTCGATGCCGTGACAGGGCAGTTGTTCAACTCTCGAGCTCTGTCGGACATCAGTGAGGCCCCTCCGGGATGGGGAGGGGCCTCACTGATGGATCCTGCGACCGGGGCGATGAACCTCAGGCCTTGGCGGTGACGCGGACCGCAGCGGTGCGGGTGATGCGCGCCGCGGGGCGCTTGGTGACGGTCTTCGAGACCGGCTTCGCCGCGGCCTTGGCGGCCGGCTTGGCCGGGGTCGCCTTGCGGGCCATCGGCTTGGCGATCGTCGAGGCCGGCTTGGCGATCGTCGAGGCCGGCTTGGCGGCCGTCTTCTGCTGCGGCACCCGAGCCACGATCGCGGCCGGGACCGTCGCCGTCATGGCGACCGGCTTCGCGATGACCGCCTTCGTGGCGGCCGCCTTGTTCACGGACTTCGTGGCGACGCGCTTGGCGGCGACACGCTTGGCGACGACGGCCTTCTTGGCCACCGGCTTGGCGGCCTTCGTGACGACGGGCTTCTTCGCAGCCGCCGGCTTGGCGACCACGGGCTTCTTCGCAGCCACCGGCTTGGCGACCACGGGCCTCTTCGCGCCCGCCGGCTTCGCGGCGACAGGCTTGATCGCGGCCGGCTTGCGAACGGCGGCCTTCGGGGTGGCCGGGGTCACCGTGGTGTCGTTCAGGACGGCGGCCGAGGCGTTCTTGCGCACCGAGGCCACACCGATGAGGGCGGCAGCCTTGGTGACGTAGCCCTGCGAGGTGGCGATGACCTGGCCGTTGGGGGCCAGGAGGGTGAAGCGGAACTTGCCGGCCTTGTCCTTGCTGACGGTGAACTTCGCGGGCACGGGGCCTCCAGGTGTCAGGCGACCGGGGTGGTCGCCAGGTGGTCTTCGACGACCGCCGGGTGGGCGGCGCCGCAGTCGGACGACGGAGAACCCGTGTCGCTGAGGCAGTGTCGAAGCTGCGCCATCGGCGCGTTCGCCACCGGAGAGCCTTCGGAGGATCCGAGGGCCGTCCAGGGCGAGTCTGTGAGGTGCTCGTCGAGCGCACCCTGCGGGCCACAACCGTTGTCGCGGTAGTCGGCCGGCATCGTGGGGTACTCGACGAGCCAGTAGTGGCGCGCCAGTCGGTGCGCCTGCGGGCCGGTGGCTCCGAGCAGCATGGCCAGCCTGGCGTCCCGCTGCATCGCCGCACATTCGGCGCGGAACTCCATGAGCACGCCGGACATGTGCATCGACTCGTGGGCCAGTACATGGACTGCGACCACCTGGGCGTCGCTGGGGTCGGTCTTGTCCGACCCCATCCAGGACGCCAGATCGTTGCAGGTGTCATAGGTGATGACGGTCTCGTGGGCGGGCAACCCGTCGGGGCCCACCTCGACGTAGCCGCGCTCGGGGTGGGCGTCCAGCCAGGCCGCCTCGACCGTCTGACAGTGGACGGCGACCTTCGCACCCGCCAGAACCGTTGCTGCCGTGGCCAACCGCGTCTCCAGCCGGGCGTGCTGCACCAGCGGGACTGCGAAGGCCAGTGCGGCGACCGCCGGAACCCCCACCGACAGCGCGGGGAAGGGGCGCACCCGGCCGAGCGCGTCGATCCGCAACAGCGCCCAACGCAGCGTCACTGTCGCCGCCACGGCGGCCAGCGCGATGCACCCAACGATTACCACGAACGGCCTATCGGCACCCGTTCGGGCTAACTTGAATCCTGTTCTGACGTCACGGTGTCGAGCACCCACCGAATCAGCTGACGATGTCCTTTCGCTCGAAGTGCCACCAGGCCGCGGCGAACAGCACGATCGAGTAGCCGAGCGACCAGAGCACCCCGCGCGCCATCTGGTCCCAGACGACGGTGGGCGCCAACGCGTCGACCCAGGCGTAGCTGTAGTGCGTGGGCAGGGCCCGCCGCCAGTCGCCCAGCGCGGTCACGGCGTCCAGGATGTTCGACAGGATCACCAGCAGCACCGCCCCGCCCACGGCGCCCAGCGGGGCGTCGGTCCACACGCCCAGCAGGAACGCCAGGGCCGAGACCGTGAGCAGGGTCAGCGCCAGGTAGGCCACGACCAGCGCCAGCCGCGCCACCATCTGCCACCCGTCCAGGGTGGTGCCCAACGGCGTCCGCAGCGGCGCCCACCCGAACGACAGCCCACCGGCCAGGTAGGCGGTCGCCGGCAGCACCACCAGGGCGATCAGTGCATAGCCGAGCGAGACCACCAGCTTGCGCGCCAGCAGGTGCGAGCGCGGCACCGGCATCGCCAGCAGGTAGCGCAGGCTCGACCAGCTGGCCTCGCTCGCCACCGTGTCGCCGGCGAACAGCGCGAACACCACCACCAGCAGGAACCCGGTGGCGACGAACAGGGTGAACACGGTGAAGCTGCCGGCCCCCGACTTGGCGACGTCGACGAATCCCGGGGCCCGACCCGGGCGAGGGTTGCCCAGGCGGAAGGCGCCCGCGATCAGGAAGGGCAGCACCACCAGGAAGCCCATGGTGATCTGGGTGCGCCGCCGGGTCAGCTGCCGCCGGAACTCCACCCGCAGCGGCATGGTGCGGGACGGGCGGAACCGGACCGCGGCACCGTCGCTGCCGTGCTCGGTCGCGGGCGCCTCGGCGCCCGAGAGCCCCACGTGGTGACCGGTACTGGGCATCAGCTCTCCCCCACCAGGGTCAGGAACGCCTCTTCGAGCCCTCGTTGCGGGCTGACCCGGTCGACGGCCACCCCGGCCGCCACCAGCTCGCGCACCAGCTCGGCCCGAGAACCCGTCAGCGCCAGCACGATGCCGGTCGGGGTGAGGTCGACGTCCGAGGCACCGTCGAGGCGGTGGGCGACCTCGGCCGCCCGCGCGGGGTCGTCGACGTCCACCACGATCCTGGTGGCGGTGCCCACGATCTGGGCCACCTCGCCCTCGGCGACCAGCCGGCCGCGGTGCATCACCACGACGTGGGTGCAGGTCTGCTCGACCTCGGCCAGCTGGTGGCTCGAGACCACGACGGTGCGCCCGGTGGCCGCGTAGCGGGTGAGCACGTCACGCATCTCGCGGATCTGCGGCGGGTCCAGCCCGTTGGTCGGCTCGTCGAGCACCAGCAGCTCGGGCAGCCCCAGCATCGCCTGAGCGATGGCCAGCCGCTGCCGCATGCCCTGGCTGTAGGTGCGCACCCGGCGGTGCACGTCCTCGCCGAGGCCCGCGATCTCGAGGGCGTCGGCCAGCCGCGCGTCCGCCTCGGGCCGACCGGTGGCCTGCCAGAACAGCTGCAGGTTGCCCAGGCCGCTGACGTGCGGCAGGAACCCGGGACCCTCGACGAAGCACCCTACCCGCGACAGCACCGGCGCCCCCGGGCCGACCCGCTCACCGAAGACCCGGATCTCGCCCTCGGACGGCCGGATCAGGCCCATCAGCATGCGCAGCGTGGTCGTCTTGCCGGCGCCGTTGGGGCCGAGCAGCCCCAGCACCCAGCCCCGCTCGACCCGGAAGCTGAGGTCGCTGACCGCCCGGTACCCGTCGCCGTACGCCTTGCCGAGACCACTGACGACGATCGGCACGACGGGGTCGCCCGGTCCTGCTGCCGGCCCGCGCCGCCGACCCAGCCGCACGATCGTGACGGCGACCACGAGCAGCGCCAGAACCCCTGCGGCCCAACCGGTCAGCCGCGACAGACCACCGGCGTCCAGCACCTGCAAGGACGGTGACGAGACCACGAGCCGCACGTCGGGCCTGCCCGGCACCAATGGTGTGGCGGGCAGCGAGATCTGGTAGCTGGACGGCGCGGTCGGCAAGGCATAGGCCTGGTCGGTGGTCGTCACTGCCACCCGCAGCCGGTGCCCGGCGGGAATGTCGAGCACCACGGCGGGCAGCTGGACGGTGAGGGTGACCCCGTTCGGGTCGGCCGGCAGGTCGGCCAGCCGGACCGGCGCCACCAGTGCGTTGGGCAGTCGCGAGCTGCCGTCCGGGGCCACGTCCCGCAGCGAGACGAACAGGGTCACCGGGCCGGACCCGGTGCGGCGGGCCACCTGCAGACCGACCACGCTCTGACCGGCCACCGGCAGGGCCTGGGCCAACGGCGGGGTCTCGAAGAACGCGGACTGGGTCGCCAGGGCCGTCGCGTCGAAGGCGGGCAGAGCCGTGCCGACGTCGCCGGCGGCCCCGCCACCGCCCGACCCCCGACTGCCGCCACCACCCGCCGACGAGAAGGCGCCCAGCCCGCCCAGCCCCGGCACCTCGGTCAGCGCAGTCGGAGCGCCCCCAGCCGGGGCCACCACGGTCTGCGGGCCACCGGTCAGGCGAAGGGCCACCGCCTGCGGATCGGTGCCGGTCAGCAGGGCCCCGGGATCGGTCTGCGGGGGCCCGGACTGCGAGGCTGCCTGTTCCCGGATCTGAGGGGCCGGGCGACTGTCGTCGGCCGACAGCTGGGCCGCGGGCACCGTGACCTCGAACCGGGTGTCGGACGGCGACCCGTCGGCGCGCAGGTACCGGTCGAACCAGGCGAGGGTCAGCCCCTGCAGCCGTTCGGACTCGTCGAGCCCGCCGTCGTGGCCGCCGCCGTGCCAGACCACCTTGACGACGGTGCCGTTCGCGGCGATCTGCGCGGCGTTGGCCTGGCCCTGGGCGATCGGGAACAGCGAGTCCGCCTCGCCCTGCATCAGCAGGGTCGGCGCCGTGATGTGACTGGTCACCGACATCGGGCTGCTGGCTGCCAGCAGGTCGAGCATGGCCGGGTTGGCCTGCCCGCTCGAGGCCACCTGCCGGTAGGCGTCGCAGACCGTCTGGGCCAACCGGCCGCAGCTGACGGTGTCCAGTTCCCAGACCGGCCCAGCACCCGCCGTCCCCGCCGAGGCCGAGGGGGCGGAGGAGCGCCCGAGGACCGGGCGGGACGTCGAGCCGCCGGGGCCCAGGAACAGTGCGGCCCAGCTGCGGGCGAAGACCCCCGGCCCGGGATCGGACCCCGGCCTGGTGAGCCCGCCTCGGCCGATCAGCTGCGGCAGGGACTGCTTGAAGATGGCGGTCCGCAGGTCGTTCCAGGTGATCAGTGGGGCGATCGCGTCGACCCGGCGGTCGTACCCGGCGGTCAGCAGGGCGAGCGCACCGCCGTAGGAGGCCCCGGTGATGCCGACCCGCGGGTCGCCGGCGCCGTCCAGCAGCACCTCGGGGCGGGCGGCCAGGTAGTCGAGCCAGCGCCGCGCATCGGCCACCTCGAAGTCGGGGGCGTCCAGGTGCACCAGTCCGCCGCTGCGCCCGAACCCGCGCGCGCTAACGGCGAGCGCGACGTAGCCCTGCTCGGCCAGCGCGTGCGCCTCGTCGTCCAGGTCGGCCTTGCTGCCCCCCAGGCCGTGCGCCAGCAGCACCGCCGGCACCCGCCCGCCCGCGGCCCGATCGGGCAGGTAGAGGGTGCCGTCGAGTCGTACCGACCCCCCGGGGATCGCCCCCACCCCGGCGAGCGCCGACCCTGGAGCCACGCTCGAGGCGGGTTCGGGCACTCCCTCGATCGAGACCTGCTCGACCCGTATCGTCGGGCCGGGTCGAAGCTGGACGGCGAGCGCCGCGCCCGCGGCCGCCAGGATCACGACCGCCGCCGCCACCGAGCGACGGCGGATCCGGAGCAGGCGTCGCAGGGGTCGGAGCACCCGCCCAGTCTGCCTCGTCGTCGGACCTGCCGTGGACCGGGCCGGGGGCCCTGGACGCCGCAGCCGCGCAACGGCCCGGGCGACGTGGTTGGGTACGGCTGTGAACACGGTGCTGTGGATGCTGCAGGTACTGCTGGCGCTGGCCTTCGGCCTGGCGGGGCTGGCCAAGCTGGTGCGCTCCCGCGAGGCACTGGCGCCGCGCATGCCGTGGGTGACGGCCTTCCCTGCCTGGGCGGTGACCGCGATCGGCGCCGCCGAGGTCGCGGGGGCGGTGGGACTGCTGCTGCCCGGGGCCCTGGGCGTCGTCACGGTGCTGGTACCGGTCGCCGCGGGCGCCCTGGCCGTGCTCATGCTCGGGGCCGTGGTCACCCACCTGGTGCGCAAGGAGGCTGCAGCGGCTGTGCCGGCAACCGTGCTGATGGTGGCGGCCACGGTTCTGGCGGCCACCCGTGGCACCGGCTGGCCGCTGTGAGCCCGTCACGAGCGTGAGCCGGGCACGACTGTGAGCCCGGCACCACGGGCGAGCCGGTGAGTCGCGCGCACTCTGGAACACTGAGGGCGTGCTGCTGACGACCGACCCCGGGCTCGCCGCCCGGCGGCTGCTCGCCGGCGGCCTGGTGGGTCTGCCGACCGAGACCGTGTACGGCCTGGCGGCCGACGCCGAGTCGCCGTCCGCGGTGGCCCGGGTGTACGCGGTCAAGGGCCGCCCGGCCGACCACCCCCTGATCGTGCACGTCTCGGATGCCGCAGCCCTGGCGCCGGAGGCCGGCTGGGCCCTCGACGTGACCGAGTACGCCCACCGCCTGGCCGAGGCGCTGTGGCCGGGGCCGCTGACCCTGGTGGTGCCCCGGGGACCGCGGGCCGGCGACCACGTGACCGGTGGGCAGGCCACCGTGGCGTTACGGGCTCCCGCCCATCCGCTGGCCCAGCAGGTGCTCGCGCAGTGCGCCGCCGCCCGACCCGGTGGCCTCGGGCTGGCGGCGCCGTCGGCCAACCGGTTCGGCCGGGTCAGCCCGACCACCGCCGCCCACGTCGTGGCCGAGCTGGGCGATCTGCTGGACGACGACCGTGACGCCGTTCTGGACGGCGGCCCCTGCGAGGTCGGCGTCGAGTCGACGATCGTCGACTGCACCGGACCGGCCCCGGTGATCCTGCGCCCCGGTGACGTCGGCGCCGCCGACCTCGCCCGCCACGGCGGCGTCCCGGTCGCCACGGTCCGCGATGGCGCCACTGCCACCAGGGCCACCCCCGGCAGCACTGGCACCATCGGGACGACGGGCACCGACCAGGTGCGGGTGCCGGGAACCTTGGCCTCGCACTACGCGCCGCTGGCGGCGGTGCTGATCGTCGAGCCGGGTACCTCGCCGGCGTCGCCGCCCCGGGTCGCCGCCCTGCTGCGCCAGCGCGACCCCGCGGTCGGGCTGCTGGCCGGCGCGGACGTGGTCACCCCCACCGGCATGGTGCGGCTCACCGCCCCGGTGGACGCCGTCGAGTACGCGCGCACCCTGTACGCGGCCCTGCGCGAGGCCGACGCCCTGCGGCTGCGGCTGGTGGTGGCGGTGCCGCCGAGCGTGGGTTCGCCGGCCGAGGAGGGTCTGGTCGAGGCGGTCAAAGACCGACTTGTGCGGGCATCCCATGACGAGATCGGCGACGATGGGGGGCGACGGGTCGTCGCCCCGTGATGCCACGAGCTGTCACCACTTGACGGGACCCCGACCGGGCCGCCACCGTATCGGGGTTCTACAATCCGCACATCACCGATGAGCCGTACGTAACGGACAACGAGCCAGGATCGGGAGGGCCACGCGGGGTGTTGCACTCACACGGCCAGCGCGAGCCACGGGGGGAGTCACCGATCGGCGACGCCGGCCCGGTCGACGCCCTGCTGCAGGGATTGGTCGCCCACGACCTGCAGCGCATGAACACCGCCCTGGCTCCCGCCGTCCGACTGTCGGTCCCGACGCTGCGCATCCATGTGATGGGGCGCGGTGAGGTCGCCGCCGCCATGGACGCCGTGATCAAGGCGTTCAGCGAGGTCGACTACACGGTGCACAGCCGGTTCCTCAACGTCACCCGGGTGACCGACGAGGCCGTCATCAGCGGCGTCCACACCCGGCCCCTGCTCGGGGCCGCGCCCAGCTACCGGCAGGCCCGGGTGCCGATGCGCCTGATCGCCACCCACGACGGCTCGGTGGTGACGACCATCGACCTGTGGCCGGACGTCGACGCCGTGCGCAGCATCTGCGACGAGCTGACCCATCACCTCGACTCCCTGGCGGGCAAGACCGGCGAGATGATCTCGACGTTGCGGGCCACGATCCCCCAGCCCGGGGCCAGGGTGGTGCAGGGCCAGGAACGCGAGCACCTGGACGTCGAGGCCACCCTGGTGTCGCCGCCGCCCGCTGCGGCCCGCTCGGCCAGCCGCACCGAAGGGCTGCGGGCGCCGGTGCCCAGCCGCACCCGCCGCCGGCAGGGCATCATCGCCGGAGCGGTCATGCTCGCCGCCACCGCAGCCATCCTCGGCTGGGTGGTCAGCAACGCCGTGCGGTCTCCGGCCGGGAGCCTCCTCGTCTACCCGAACCCGACGAGGACGAATGCTCCGTCGCCGCCGTCTGCCGCAGGGGGGCCAACGGCAAGTGCCGCCGCCTCTGCCCTGGCCGCCGGGGTTGGTGTCGGTACCCAGGGAACCGGCCAGGCGAGCGGGTCAGGCGCTGCTGCAAGCATTGTCGGTCCGACCCCCACCCCCAGCCCCTCGGCGTCGAAGTCGCCGGCGCCGGTCCGGATCGGGGCGGACAACAAGGTCGACCTCCCCACCGACCTGCTCTTCAAGAAGAACAGTGCCACCCTGACCGCGGACGCCCACAGCCAGCTTCTGGACCTGATCAACCAGGTCACCAAGGACCACCGCCGCGGCTCGATCAAGGTGGTCGGCTTCACCGACGACACCGGCAGCATCCCGTTCAACAAGAACCTGTCCATGGCTCGCGCGCAGGCGGTTGCAGCGGTGCTGAGGCAGGGCCTGCCCGGTGTGAAGGTCTACCCGTCCGGGGAGGGCGAGCTGAACCCTGCCTACCCGAACACCTCGAAGGAGAACCAGGCGAAGAACCGCCGGGTGCAGGTCACCCTGCCCGCGAAACAGGCTCGCTGAGCCGGGTAACCTGCCCTGATGCGCACCGATCATCGTCGCCCTCGGGGCCTGGCTGTCGCCGGCGTGCTGGTGGCGCTGCTGGGAGGTTGCGGGCTCGGCTCGGGCTCCCCGAGCACCGCCGGCGGCTCCGCCTCCGCCAGCACCGCCGCGTCGGACGGCGGCACCACCCCCGGATCGTCGATGCCCGGGTCGTCGATGTCAGGGACCTCGGGGTCCGGGGTGTCGGGGTCGGGAGGGTCGACAGGCTCGGCAGCGGCCGGCGCGTCGACCGGCAGCGGCGCGACCAGCGCGACCCCGTCCAGTGGCGGCACGCCGACCGCCCCCACAGCCGCCACCTCTGCGAGCTCGGCGACCACCGGGTCGGCAGTCACCGTCGCGGGCGGCTTGGCGCCAGGGTCGTTGCGCGGCAAGGTCTTTGCGATCGACCCGGGTCACAACGGGGGCAACGGATCCCACCCCGGCCAGATCAACCGCACGGTGTCGATCGGCAACGGCACCAAGGCCTGCGACACCACCGGCACCCAGACCGACGCCGGCTACACCGAGGCCGCGTTCACCTTCGACGTGTCGCAGCGACTGGCGGCGATCCTGCGGGCCGCCGGCGCCACCGTCGTGATGTCACGCAGCAGCAACACCGGGGTCGGTCCGTGCATCACCGAGCGCGCGGGGTTCGGCAACCGCGCCCACGCCACCGCCGCGATCTCGATCCACGGCGACGGGGCACCACCGGCCGGCTACGGGTTCCACGTCATCGAGCCTGCCTCCATCGGCAGCAACCGCTCGATCGTGGCGCCGTCCGCAGCACTCGGAACGGCGGTGCGTGCGGCCTTCGCCGCAGGGACCGGCGCGCACTACTCCACCTACACCGGCGGCGGCAGGGCCGTCACCGTGCGCAGCGACCTGGGTGGGCTCAACCTGTCGTCCGTGCCCAAGGTGTTCATCGAGTGCGGCAACATGCGCAACGCCGCCGATGCCAGGCGCATGTCGAGCGCGTCCTGGCGGCAGCAGGCCGCCCTGGCGCTGGCACGAGGGCTTGCCCAGTTCGCGGCCTCCCGCTGAGCAGGCCGAGGATCGGGCGGCCCGGACTGCCGGGTAGCAGCGACGGCCCGGGAGTCGTTGCCCGCTAGGAGTTCTGGACGGCGTAGCGCAGGTGCACGGTGCCGTTGTCGAAGCTCTCGTGGTGGACCAGCGCGATCGGCAGTCTGACGTCCACCGGCAGCGCCGGGGTGCCACCGCCGACCAGCATCGGCACCAGGTACAGGTGCAGCTCGTCGACGAGGCCGGCGGCGATGGCCTGCCCGCCCAGGTCGGCGCCCCCGATCAGCAGGTCGGCCGTGGCGGAGGCCTTCAAGGCCCGCACGGCGGTCGGGTCGAACCTCGACTCGAGCCGGGTGCGCTCAGCCGCCGGTGCGGCCATCGTCGTGGAGTAGACGACTTTGTCGGCCGCCTGCCAGATCTCGGCGAAGTCGCGGACGGCGGGCGCCGGGTCGGCGAGCAGCACCGGTGCGGCCCAGCCCTGCATCACCTCGTACAGCCGGCGACCGTACAGGTGGGTGCCGATCGGGCGCATCAGCTCGTTGATGCTGCGATGCACGTCGGCGTCGGGGACGGCCCAGTCGAAGCTGCCTCGCGAGTCGGCGACGTGGCCGTCGACCGACGCGATGGCGGAGTAGATGAGATTTGCCATGCCCGACACTCTCTCACGCGCCGGAGTGTGTCGATCGCGCTGCGTCAGGACGAGGTGTCTCAGCCCACCGCTGGGGTGACCGGCGGCAGCGACACCGGCGGCAGGGTCGTCGTGGGGGGCGGCACGGTCGTCGCCGGCGGCGTGGTGGCGGTCGTCGCCGGCGGCGTCGATGTCGTGGTGGTGGCCGGCGGGGTGGTGGGCGTCGTCGCCGGCGGCGTCGACGTCGTGGTCGTGGTGGGGCTGGTGGTCGGCGACTTGGACGGCGACACCGACGCCTTGGTGGTCGGGCTCGGCGGCGCCGACGTGGCGACCGCGGAGGACGTCGACTTGGTGGTCTTGCCCGGCACCACCTGGACGACGGTGCTGCGGACGCCGTTCTTGGTGACCACCGAGGTCTGGGTCACGCTGGGCACCGCCGCGGGCCCCTTGGTCGGACCGGAGGTCGGCGACGTGGTCTGGCCGTTGCCCTCGCTGAGAGTGACCCCGAACACCTTCACGGGCTCGCTGGAGTTCATGGCACTGCGCACCACGGCGCCGCCGGCGACCACTCCGAGCAGGACGAGCAGCATGGTGACGAGCCGCCGAGCCGGGCTCTGCTTGGAGGCCCCACCGGCACCGGGCCAGGCGTCGACCTTGAGGTCGCCGCTAGCATCGATCCCCAGGGCCGGTGAGTGCGGCCCACCCTGCCCCAGCACCCGCACCGGGGCATGGGTCGGCACGGCCTGGTCGCCGTGCAGCTCGAGCACGACGATCTTGCCGGGGCCCGCACCCGAGCCGGACCGGCCGTCCGCGGGCGCCACCGGCAACGGGATCGCCATGGTGGGGGGCGCCAGCGAGGCCGCGACCGTCGGGTCGGCAGCGGCCTGGTCGTGGGCGATGGCCTCGGCCGGGTTCACGATCGGCAGCGACGGCAGGGGCGTGGCGGTGACGCCGTCCACGGTCGAGATGTCCCCGGTGAACCAGCCGGCGGCCGGCATCGGGGCCGGGGTGGCGCCGGCCGGACCGGTATACCACGACTCCGCCGGCTGCTCGGGGGCCTGCGGCGTGGCACCCGGGCCCTGGTACCACGAGGCGGCAGCGCCCTCCTGGCCCGGAGGCGGCGGCGGCATGGTCTCGGGCATCCAGGCCGACAGGCCCATGGGCGGTGGCGGCGGCTGGGGCGGCAGGTACGTGCGGTCCCGCAGGTCGATGGTCTGGTCGGCTCGCGTGGGGGCCGACTCGAACCAACGCAGCATGGTGGCCTGGGTCTCGTCACCTGACGGCGGCGGCGGGATCGACGCCGCGGCCACGGCCCCCTGGCCGGGTAGCAGGGTGGGCGCGAGCGCGCTGTCGGCGTCGTCGACGGCCGGGTTCTGACGCCGCCAGTTCACGCCGTCCACCTCCGATCGATGTCGTCACCGACGGCTGAGCCGTACCGGTCCCCGTTGCGCTGCCCGTGCTGGTAGTGCGTGTTCACGACGAACTGACCGCTTTCCTCACGGTCGTCCTGCGACGACCCCACGTACCCCGAAACCAGGGCAAGTCTGACCCCATCGTCATCGCCGAGCCTAGGTCATACCCCTCACAGTGACGTCCCAAACCTGGAGAGCGTTCCCGGGTGAGACCGCAATCACCCCAACCGGGAGCAAGTATCTCACTAACCGCATTCGATCCATCACTCAAAGTCGCTGAGCGTCCTGGTACGTCCGGAGGATCTCCGGTACCCCCTCGGGGAGTCGACGTCAGGCCCCGGCGACCGGTTCGGCGAACTGGCTGCGGATCAGCTCGGCATACCGGCCGTCGGCCTCGAGCAGCTGCTCGTGGTCGCCACGCTCGACCACGGCGCCCTGGTCCATCACCAGGATCAGGTCGGCGGTGCGGATCGTGGACAGCCGGTGGGCGATGACGAAGCTGGTGCGCCCGGCCCGCAGGGTGTTCATCGCCTGCTGGATCAGCACCTCGGTGCGGGTGTCGACCGAGCTGGTGGCCTCGTCGAGGATCAGGATCGCCGGGTCCGCGACAAAGGCCCGGGCGATCGTCAGCAGCTGCCGCTCCCCCGCCGACAGGTTGCTCGCCTCGTCGTCCAGCACCGTCTCGTAGCCGTCCGACAGGGTGCGGACGACATGGTCGACGTGCGCCGCCCTCGCCGCCTGGATCAGCTGCTCGTCGGTGGCCTCGAGGTTGCCGTAGCGGATGTTCTCGCGGATGGTGCCGCCGAACAGCCAGGCGTCCTGCAGAACCATGCCGAAGGTGCGCCGGACGTCGTCGCGGCTCAGGGTCGCGATGTCGCTGCCGTCGAGCCGGATCGTGCCGCCGTCCAGCTCGTAGAACCGCATCAGCAGGTTGACCAGCGTCGTCTTGCCGGCCCCGGTCGGTCCCACGATCGCGACCGTCTGCCCGGGGGCCGCCTCGAAGGTGAGGTTGTCGATCAGCGGGGTGTCCTCGCGGTAGCGGAAGCTGATGTCGTCCACCTCGACGTGCCCGCGCCGCCGCCCCTGGGCGGCCGTGGCGGCCAGCGCGGCAGGCGTCTGCGAGGACGCCGGGTCAGGGCCCTCCTCGGCCTCGTCGAGCAGCTCGAAGACCCGCTCCGCCGAGGCGATGCCCGACTGCACCACGTTGGCGATCGAGGCCAGCTGGCCGATCGGCATGCTGAACTGGCGGGAGTACTGGATGAACGCCTGCACGTCGCCGATCGACATCGTTCCCGAGGCCACCCGCAGGCCACCCAGGACGGCGATCGCCACGTAGGCCAGGTTCGAGATCACCATCATGGCCGGCATCGTCAGACCGCTGACGAACTGGGCCTTGAACGAGGAGCGGTAGAGCTCGTCGTTCGAGGCCTCGAAGGTGGTCAGGGCCTGCTGCCGACGACCGTAGAGCCGCACCAGCTCGTGACCGGTGAAGGTCTCCTCGATGTGCCCGTTCAGGGTGCCGGTCCACCGCCACTGGGCGGCGAACTGCGGCTGCGCCCGCTTGGCGATCACCATGATCAGGGCGAAGGACGCCGGCACCGAGACCAGGCTGACCACGGCCAGCAGCGGGCTGATCACGAACATCAGCACCAGGACGCCGAGCACCGTGGCGGTCGAGGTGATCAGCTGGGTGAGCGACTGCTGCAGCGTGGTCGAGATGTTGTCGATGTCGTTGGTGACCCGGCTGAGCACGTCCCCGCGGGCGTGGGTGTCGAAGTAGACCAGCGGCAGCCGGCCCAGCTTGTGGTCCACCTGCTCACGCAGCTGGAAGACGGCCCGCTGGGTGACACCGGCCATCAGGTAGGCCTGGCCCCAGGCGAACAGCGAGGCCAGCAGGTAGACCGCCAGCACCAGCAGCATCGCGCGCTGCAGGGCGCCGGTGTCCAGGCCACGACCGGGCACGAGGTCCATGCCGGCGATCAGGTCGGCCATCCGGGACTGGCCGTTGGCCTGCAGGTAGGCGATCGCGTCGGCCTTGGTGCTGCCGGGCGGCAGCGTCCTGCCCAGCTGGGCCCCCACCAGGCCCGAGACCACCAGGTCGGTGCCCTTGCCCAGCAACCGGGGGCCGGCGACGCTGAAGCCGACGCTGGTCAGCGACAGCAGCGCGACCACCACCAGCAGGGCGCGGTCGGGGCGCAGCAGCTCGAGCAGCCGCCGGATCGTGGCCCGGGGGTTCCGGGCCTTCTCGGTGGGCATGCCCACCGGACGGCCGAACATGCCGGGGCCGTGACCCGGCCCGCCGCCGGGGCGCCCCATCATCGGACCGCCACCAGCCGGTGGGCCGCCAGGGCCGGCCGGACGCGCGGGCGCCGATGAGCCGGTCGGGCCGCGGCCGTTCGTGGGGGCGCTCATGCCACACCTGCCGCAGCCAGCTGGGACGACACGATCTCGCGGTAGGTCTCGCAGACCTCGAGCAGCTCCTCGTGGCGCCCGGTCCCGACGACGGTGCCGGCGTCCAGCACCACGATGCGGTCGGCGTCCAGGATGGTACTGATGCGTTGGGCGACGATCACGACCGCGGCTCCCGCCGTCCAGGGTCGCAGGGCCTGTCTCAGGCGGGCGTCAGTGCCGTAGTCGAGGGCCGAGAAGCTGTCGTCGAACAGGTAGACCCGGGGACGACGGACCATGGCGCGGGCGATCGCCAGTCGCTGCCGCTGCCCGCCCGACAGGTTGGCGCCGCCCTGCTCGACCGTGGACTGCAGGCCGTCGGTCATCTGCGCCACGACGTCGCGGGCCTGGGCGACCTCGAGAGCGGCCCATAGCTCGTCGTCGGTGGCGTCGGGCTTGCCGTAGCGCAGGTTGTCGGCGACGGTGCCGGTGAACAGGAAGGCCCGCTGCGGCACGACCCCGAGCTGCAGCCACAGGTCGTCGAGCACCTGGTCGCGCACGTCGAGGCCGCCGACCCGCACCGAGCCGCCGGTGACGTCGTAGAGGCGGGGCACCAGGTTGACCAGGGTGGTCTTGCCCGAGCCGGTGCTGCCCACGATCGCGGTGGTCTGCCCGGCCAGGATGCGCAGGTCGATGCCGTGCAGCACCGGCTCCTGGGCGCCGGGATAGCCGAACGTCACGTCGACGAACTCGACGGCCGGGGCGGCCTCGCCGATCTCGACCGCGGCGGGGGCGACGGGAGCGGTCGTCTCGGCCGCTCGGACGGCGGCGTGGGCAGCGGCGTCGGGGCGGTCGTGGATCGCCGGCTCGGTGTCGAGCACCGCCTGGATCCGCTCGGACGACGCCGCCGCCCGCGGCACCATCACGACCATCATGACCGCGGTCAGGACGGCGAACAGGATCTGCATCATGTAGGACATGAAGGCGGTGAGGGTGCCGATCTGCAGCTGCCCGTCGCTGACGAGAATGCCTCCGTACCAGACGATCGCGACGCTCGAGCTGTTCATCACCAGCATCAGCACGGGCATGGTGACCGCGAACAGCCGGGTCACCGTGAGGGTGGTGTCGGTCAGGTCGGCGTTGGCGGTGGCGAACCGCTGCTGCTCGTAGTCGGTGCGCACGAAGGCCCGCACGACCCGGATGCCGGTGAGGTTCTCGCGCAGGATCCGGTTGATGGTGTCGATCTTGGCCTGCACCGAGCGGAACAGCGGGATGGCCCGGCGCATCACCAGGGCGATCACCAGCATCATCACCGGCACGATCACCAGCAGGGTGCCCGAGAGCCGCAGGTTCTGGCGGGTGGCCATCACCACGCCGCCGATCACGGTGATCGGCGCGGTGACCATGATGTTCAGGCCCATCAGCACCAGCGTCTGCACCTGCTGCACGTCGTTGGTGGAGCGGGTGATCAGCGACGGCGCACCGAAGCGGGTCAGCTCCCGCAGCGAGAAGCCCTGGATCGTGCGGTAGAGGCCGTCGCGCACGTCGCGCCCGAACCCCATGGCGATGCCGGCCGCCAGGTAGGCACCGGCGGCGGCACACAGGGCCAGCACCACGACGACGCCGAGCATCGCGGTGCCCGTGGTGGTGATGTAGCCGGTGTCGCCCTTGAGCACGCCGGAGTCGATGATGTCGGCGTTCAGGCTGGGCAGGTAGAGGTTGCCCAGCGCCTGGACCAGCAGCAGCGCCAGGACCACCCAGATCCGCCCCTGGTACGGCTGCAGGTAGGAACGCAGCAGACGCAGCATTGCGCCACCTTCCGGTCGAGGACCTCGCGTGCATTCAGAGCCAACCACCTCGGGGTGGATGCCATTCCGGTGCCCGACCAGTCCGGTGCTCACCTGCAGGCTAGGACGGCCGGTGGCCGTACCGCTCCCCCAACTGCAGGCAGTCGGCGAGCGGCAGCACGCCGTCCGAGGTTCCGCCGCCGCGCAGGCTGGCCGCGGCCACGGCGACCCCGGCGCGCAGGCTGTCGGCGACGGTCCAGCCCTCGTGCAGCCCGTGGACGACGCCGGCGGCGAAGGCGTCGCCGGCACCGGTGGCGTTGCGGATCTGCTCGCGCGGCAGTCGCACCGACCCCTGGCGCCAGCGGTTGCCCAGTGCGTCCGCCGCGACCGCCCCGCCGGGGAAGTGGACGGCGACCACCTGACGCACCCCGGCCTTCACCAAGGTGGCGGCGACGGACTCCAGCAGCGGCCAGTCGATCTCGTCGTCCGGGTCGGTGGCGGGCGGGGTCACGTCGGCCAGGGCGCAGGCCTCGAGGTCGTTGACCACCAGGGAGTCCAGGTGCGGCAGGCAGGGCAGCACCAGCCGGCGCAGCCGGGCGGGCGGCAGGGTGACCAGCTCGAGGTTGGTGCGCAGACCGGCGGCGCGCGCCGCCGCCAGCACCTGCGACCAGCCGTTGCCGGGCCCGGCGGGATGGTCGGTCGCGGGGTCGACGGCGTCGTCCATGCCGGGGTGAAGGCCGGGCGCCCCCAGGTGCAGGATGCGGGCGGTCGAGGCCGCCGGCGACGCGAGGTCGACCGCGTCGGGGGTGAGCAGCCCGTTGGCCCCGACGTGGTGGAAGAAGGTGCGACGGCCGCCGTCCCGGACGATCATCGCGTCGGTGAACGAGGTGGCGGCGTCGGGGTCGCCGACGATGCCGGTGACGTCGACGCGGTTGTGGCCCAGGGTGTCGCGGATCAGGTCGGCGTGCTGGTCGACGCCCACCCGCCCCGCCACGGCCAAGGGGTAGCCGGCCCCGAGCAACGCCAGGTCCATGGCCAGGTTGAGGGCCGGGCCGCCGGTGCTCAGACCGACCGACTCGATGATCGCGAGCCGGTCGAGCTCGGGGTAGGAGTCGACGATCTTGGCGACATCCACCACCAGCGTGCCGACGCACAGCACCCCACGACGGTCGACGCCAGGGTCGAGCGGCGCTCGATCCAGCTTCGGACGGCCGCTAGGCATCCTGACGCAGCACGTCCTCGGTCAGCTGCTGGTCCTGCTCGAGGGGGCGGAAGGGGGTGATCCCCTTGCTGCGCAGCACCTCGTGGTAGGCGGCCACGGCCTGCTCCGAGGTGGCCTTGCCGGTGAGGACGTCGCGCATGCCGGCGATCAGGTCGAGCTGAGACTCCGAGCGCTGGATCTTGCGACCGAACAGGGCGACGCGGGCGCCGTGCCGCTCGGTCTGGGCCAGCAGCTCGAAGGTGTCGCGGGTGGTGCCGGCCGAGCCGCCGAGGATGCCCACCACCAGGGAGGAGTCGTGCTCGACCAGCTCGCTGAGCGAGGCCGGGCCGTTGTAGGCCATCTTCAGGAACAGCGGACGCTCGGCGGCCGTGACACCGGCGAGCAGCCGCACGATGTGGTCGTTGACGAAGCCGCCGACGTCCTTCGCGGCCAGCCCCACGGGCGCGTTCGGGTTGAACACCTCGAGGAAGTGCCGGACGCCGAGGGCATGGGCATCCTGGCGGAAGCGCCCGTACTCCTGCAGCGTCGCCAGGTCGCTCGCGAGGTCGTTGTTGAAGGTGACGGAGTAGAGCACCAGGTTGCAGAACCGGCGCACCTCGTCGAGGTTGGCGGTCCGGAACGGGCGCGAGGGGTAGCTGGTGTAGGTGCCGCCGCGCGGGTTCCAGATGTCGGTGGTGTCGTTGGCGCGGACCGCCAGGGTGACCGTCGAGCGGTCGAAAACGCCTTTCAGGGCCAGCTTCTCACCGTTCGAGGCCGACGTCAGCAGCACGTCGACGGCCTCGGCCTGCACCTCCTGGGTCATGTGGTCGAGGTACTCCGTGCGGGTGCGGAAGTCACCGCCCAGACCGCTCACCGTGGACTCGGGGTCCAGGCCGGGCGCCTGCACCCCGAAGGCCATGTCGGCGTCCTTGGCGTCGGCGATCACGAAGTCGTCGGGGCTGTACTCGCCGTGGGCGATCGAGGCCAGCTTGCGGTCGAGAGCCTTCATGCGTGACAACTCCTGGGCGGTGGGACCGGCGGTGGGGCGATCTGGCGCACGAGGCGTCGCCGTCCAGCCTAGAACGCACCATCGCGCCGGACGACGGCGACCCGCGCCGTGCCCGCCTGGTCGTCCGGGCAAAGGGCCGTTCGGGTGGGTCATACTGGACCCGCCACCGGGCCGCCCGGTCGCGGGCCTCTAGCTCAATCGGCAGAGCAGTGGACTTTTAATCCATTGGTTGAGGGTTCGAGCCCCTCGGGGCCCACCCGCCTGACCTGCAGAGATGGGCGATCGAAGATCTAGCGATCCGCTGTCATGCCACGACTTGTGACACGAACTCGCGTAGACTCGTGGCATGGCTCGGGCCGCCACCAAGCGTCACAGAGCGCGGGGAAGCATCACTCAGCTACCCAGCGGCAGCTTCCGGGTGCGCGTCTACGCCGGGGTCGACCCGCTCACCGGGCAACGCCACGACCTCGAAGTAGTCGTCGGAACCCCCGCGGAGGCCGAGAAGGCACGCACGAGACTGCTTTCACAGCTCGACGAGCGCCGCAACCCGCGGACCAAGGCGACGGTCAACAAGCTGCTGGACCGCTACCTCGATGTTGTCGACGTCGAGGGTTCCACGCGCAAGGCATATGAGAGCTACATCAAGAACCACATCCGGCCTGCACTCGGTCACCTGTCGGTCGGCGCGCTCGACGGCGAGCTGCTCGACACCTTCTACGCCCAGCTCCGGGCTTGCCGGCGGCGCTGCGGCCGGAAGAAGGGCATGATCGACCACCGCACAGAGCAAGAACACGACTGCGACGACCGGTGCACACCGCATGTCTGCAAGCCGCTGCAGCCGGCCACGATCCGCCAGATCCACTGGATCCTTTCCGGCGCCCTGGGCAGGGCCGTCCGGTGGCGATGGCTCGCCGCCAACCCGCTCGCCTCAGCCGAGCCGCCCATACCTCCGACCCCCAACCCCACTCCCCCGTCGACGGAGGACGCCGCCCGCATCCTCCAGGCGGCCTGGGAGCAGGACGAGACGTGGGGCACCCTGATCTGGCTCGTCATGACGACTGGAGCGAGGCGCGGTGAGATCTGTGCGCTTCGCCGCAACTACGTGGATCTGGATCGCGGCGTCCTGCACCTACCGAGCAGCCTGAGCGAGCACGACCTTCGCGAGAAGCAAACCAAGACCCACCAGCAGCGGCGACTGGCACTCGACGTCGAGACAGTTCAGGTCTTGCGCGAACACTTGGGCGCCCAACTGGCCATGGTCGCGTCGATCGGCGCCGAGCTGGCCCCGGATGCCTTCCTGTTCTCGTACTCACCCACGGGTGACTCACCCATGCACCCGAGCACCGTTTCCCACCGCTACGCCCGGCTCGTGAAGCAACTGGGAATCGAGACCACCTTCCACAAGCTCCGCCACTACAACGCCACAGAGTTGATCGCGGCCGGCGTGGACGTGCGAACGGTGGCGGGCCGCCTCGGCCACGGAGGCGGCGGAACCACAACCCTTCGTGTCTACGCAGCCTGGGTCAGCGAGGCCGACCAACGCGCCGCCAACCTCCTCAGTTCGCGGCTACCTCGACGCACAGAAACCACATCGAGCCGCATGTCCGATTCACCTGGCCCACGACGACTTGTGTGAGCTAGTCGAGCGAACCTGGTTGACCGACGCGATATTCTCTCGACGCAACGGCCAACTGTGCCATCGATTCCCCGGCTTGCCCTTCAAACTCTGTACGCCAGACATCTTCCAGTCGAGCACAAAGTTTCCCCGGCGCACTCCCATTGCCCGCTCCACTAGCATCGATTGCCAGGGATTCCTCGGGAATTCCAAGTTTGCCCTTTGCCTTCAGGACAGAGGAGCCAATCTTGCGGCAAATCATATATTCAATGTTCCCAACAGATCCCGTCGAACCTTCGACTCCGCTGGGAGTGTCGATCCCCACCAATTGCAGGGCCCTGGCAAGTGTCCGGAGAGCCACAGCCAAGCTGACGTCACTACCTTTGACACTCCATGAAAACCAGATGGGCAACAATCGTCGGCCACTCGGGGCAACTCTTGCTGCTGGTCCAACCAGCGTTTGATAGTCGCCCGCCTTAACGGTTAGGTTCGCCAGTACGCTCTTCTCGACTACAAGAGTCTCGTCCGGCACCAGGGCGGTCAGGAGAGCGGGGAGAACGGTCCCCGGTGAACCAACATTCGCGCCAGCTCCCTCGTTGGCATTTCTCACCCTAAAACTGATACCTCTGTTGATCGCCTCCAAACGCGAAATCTTCGCATAGTTCACAACAAGTTGAACGTGCACGAAGGCGATCTCATCCAGAGCGGTGACTGAACACGAAAGAATGCCGAGCTTCGATAAACTCGAAAGATATCTGACGATGGCATGAGTTGAGCCCACCCTGGCGGGGCCAACGAATGTTACGGGTAGGACACAGTTCGCTTCACTGGCGCCATTACGATCCGCAGTTCGAGGAAAGTTCCGTCGCGCAACAACCCGATCATGGCCAAGTATCTTGAACCAGTTCCCTGCACGGTGACCGAATCGAGTATCCGTGAACCAAAGGCCGAGTCCAAGAGGCTCGCAATACTCCGCCAACTTCGACATTAGGTCGCTTCTTTCCCCGGAGACGCTTTCCCTCAAGGCGATCGAGAACCTCACCGCAAGAGAGGACGAACGCGGCCAGTCCTCTTGTCGAGAGGTTATGTCGTCGTCGGCGAAACTATGCGGAGGCAGCTGAGCCGGGCATTGCATGGATAAGATGGGAGAATGCCCAGTATTCGCCGCAATATCCGATATTTTCTCCATTAGAGTTTTGAGTGCAAGCCCGTGGCGGTATTGCGGGACGTGGGGCTCATCTTCGAGGCAAATAATCCCTTCGAGGACTCGGCGAGAATCATAGAGGAATGTTGGGTTTGGGAAGGCGGCCCCGCGGAATATGCGCGAGTGGACCCCCTCTTCTTCGATAGAGAGGGCAATAGGTGCGCCTTCTCCAAGTTGACTAGACACCAGTGATCGCTCTGGGGTGCCCAGCCTTGTTCCAATCACAACCGCCATGCCGTTGGCGCTCGAGGAGATGGTTTCCTCAAAAGGATCACTATCAAGCACCTCTCCATAGACCGGGGGGTCCTGATACAAATTTAGCAGATATCCCGGCTGGTCAATGATGTGATGGACCTCGAAGTTTACTTGCGCAAAGGGATCTCGTAGAATCAGGGATCCAGCACGAGCCAGATCAGCCAAGGCCAGGTTCGTAATCGTTCCGTTGTCGTCAGCCATGCTGCACCAGTAGTTCACTTGACGCGAACACAGCGTCAGGTCGTGCTACCTTGCTTCGATCGTTTCTCTGCAGCCACTTCGGGGGGTCGAGTTCAGCGAAATCCAAGGGCCCATCGACGTCCCGGGACTTTCGGAGCAACAAGAGAACGAGACCGAGGGGCAAGAGAATTGCAACGGCGAATGCACCCCTGAGCCATGCCCCTTCTAACCCGGTGGCAATTGCAGCGCCCAGAAGAGCACTCGCACCGATGGATAGTTCGGCGGCAAGCCGGGAAGCAAACCGCAGACGTGAAGCAATCGACCCCCTCGAGGGCAGGTCCAACCGCGTGTAGAGGAATCCCGGCACCAGAAGAAGAACAGCAACGATTGCGTCTGCATTCTGCACTTTGTCAACAGGATCGCCCCTCAACGGCCAAACATCCTTAGCCAAGAAGCATGCGGTGATCCATGAAATGAGCGCGACTCCGAGAACATAGAGAATCACGCTCCGAGGCCTGGCTCCACTCGAGTCTCTCAACGCCATGCGACATACAATCGTGATTGGGCGGCTCACGTTTGTGCCACCGATTCTTCGCCAGTAGGCGTGGGTTCTCATGGAGGACGGTTCTGTTGCAACAGAGATGTCCACCGATATTTCGGCCGTACCTAGCTGCCGCGATGCACGCCTCATAACCTCGGGAGTCACAGAAGGGTGGTGAAGGAGCGAAGATCTCGTCTTGTCATTCGCATCCTTCGTTGCCTCGCCTGAAGCTGCTACCCCTGCCAACTGCCTTGCATCTGACAGCTGCTTGGCATCCATAGGCTGGTCTGCGAGCGCTCCCTCCCATTCCCGCCGCCTCACCAACTCGGAGACGACCTGTAGCGCTGACTGCACTTCTAGTTCCAGAATCTTCATGGACTTCTCACGATGAGGTAGCCTCTTCTCTTTCTCGAAAGAGTCTGCCAATCGAGTTAGATCCGCTGCCACCTTCTCAGACAAGGCGCGCTCAGCATCGGTAGTCAGAAAGAGATTGTCGATATATACGCCATCCTCCGTTTCAGCAACTAGATGATAGGCCCTAAGAGACGAAGGCACCTGCGACGTATAGTCCACGCGATAGACACCTCCGATACCGCGAAGAAACTCGCTGAAGATGCGTTTGGGTGTCTCCAGAGATGCGACATGTAGTGGGGACTCGTAAGAGAGGAGGTGCTCGTCTAGTGACGAATCGAGGGCGACAATGAGAAGATAGTCATTGATCGCAATATCGAGCAGTCCGGCGAAGCCGGAAAGAATGTCTCGATACTCAGTCAAGATGCTAGAGGCGAATTCCCTATATTGGGCGCCCGGCCCGTGGACCGTCCCGGGAGTCGCCGGCCAACTATGCGCGGAATTTGGACGCCCCCGCTGCGTTAGCAGCGTATAGATGGCAGCTTGCACCAACCAACGTGACTCATCAACGCCATGCAGGAACTTGCTCAAGCTAGTGTCTCTGCGCGCGTCTGGGTGGCTAGCTAGGATGATTTTCAATAGTCGATAGAGACCTGCCCCTAGCAGCCTGCTGCTCTCATATTGGGTCATCCTCGGCAACTTCTTGCCGTCCGAGTCGAGAACATCAATGGGTGAGGCCGTCCTGCGGGGAAGTCGCGCGACAGGCACCCACAAAGACCCCTGGGGGTCCTTGGATGAGTCCAAATAGTCAGCTGTCTTTGCCCGAAATTCCCGATAGAGCTCCGAGCCTTCCTTTTGGGATTGATCCAGCAGCGTCAAGGACACGTCAATCTCTGTCGTTCTCTGTGCAACTCGATGTTCAACCAACTTGATTCGTTCAGTAAGTCGGCGGATATGATTCTGACGCAGCGCTGAGTCTAGGAAGGAGAGCCCTACAGAGGCCCCCTCTCGCGACAGGGGCATTGGCGCCCCCGGGACGGGAATTGAGAAGATTGCCGCTTTGAGTTGATCCATTCCGTCCATGTCTGCCCCTCGCCCGTTTAAGCTGCATTCCCGGCGTCACTATGGCGCCATCGGGTCGGCCTTCTGTGATTAGCGCATGATCATCGCGACAGCATAGGCCCCGTTGGGTTAGTTCTCATGGCGGTTCCAGAATCTAGGGCAAACGGACTATTTGTCTCTTGCAAGTGATCATGCAATCGACACGCCCCAGGCCTGTCGGTACCGGGAGCGACACTTCCTCGTAGGAACCGTTCAGGAGGGCGAGGCCGATGGATCCCAATGCTCCTGGCGCGTGCTCAGGCGCGCCCTACAGGCTTGCTCGATCAAGGTCTGAGCTTCGGCTTGGACTACGAGGCCTCGAACACCTCAGCGGCTCCCGTGATGTAAGAGCTGGCCTTCTTGCCGTTGGCGCGATGCATGGTGCGGCCTGGCATGTGGGAGGAGCGGCTGCCAGGCCAGCGTCCGAGTTCGAAGAGCGCCTGCCGGACCTTCAGCACCTAGCTGATGAGATTGGCCTCGATCGAAGCTTGGCCCTGTGGCATGGAGCCAGCGGCCTCCCTTTGGCCAGCTGCGATGCCATGCGGATCTTCGTGCGCGGGGCCGAGGAATGGCGAGCCTGGACAACCCTCTGTGGGTATCCCACTCCGCTCTGGCTGGTTCCTGGGATGCCGCTCGCGGAGGTGCACGCTTGGTCTCTCGGGCGGGTCGGTGAAGGGATCCCGGGCCTCCTAGGCCCCGGCGTAAGCCGTGAGCGCTTCCCTTACGACGTTGCAGGCGTCGTTCATGACCTTCGAGCCAACGGACGCCCTGGTAGCTGGTGCAAGCATCACTGACCTGAACAGCCTCCTCGAAGTCTCTGACCCTCGTGGCCCTCCGTCGCCTTGGCCTACTGCGGCGGCGAGAGCCGCCCAGTTGCGCGTAGGGTCCACACATGCCTGTGGAGCCTTACCTCGTGCGCCGCTTCGCCCTCGCCGACGACCCTACGCGAGCCATGGGTACGCGCGGCAAAGTTGTAGCCGCGATAGAGAGATCCCAATTTACTCTGGAGTACATCAAGGACGAACTTGGAGGCCTCAAACAGTCGGACGATTTGAGAAAGGCGGATTCCTTTGGCCTGTTTGTTAGGCCGCAGGCATCGGCAAAGACTCTATATGGACTCGACCGCGAGGTGCTTGTCTGGGTTTCAACTCACAGTTCGTTCCAGGCACGCGACATCGAAAACCTACGTCGAACGGTCGACGAGTCTGGCGCAAGGCTCAGCAGGCAGTTCGCCGTACTTCTGACGCGATATGACCCCGCAACACGTAGTTCACTAGAGTCGGAAGGAGGACGGGACCAGACTCTTGTCCACGTCTCCCTAGAGGAACTATATCGAATTGGACTCGATGCCATTCTTGCTAAGCATCTATACTCCCGGGACCTCTTTGACGTCTCAGGCGCCACGGTTCGCGCGGCGGAATTCTTTGGCAGGCGCGAGACGATCGACCGAATTGTCACGGAGATACAGTCGGGAACGAGCCAGACTGGCGTTTTTGGACTAAGGAAAGTCGGAAAGACAAGCCTTCTCAACCGTATCGCCGATCGCATCCAGAACACCGGTTCGATCAACGTCGCCCACCTAGACCTCCAGTATAGCGTATCAATTAATCCTCGCCCAGAATATACACTTTGGGCCTTAGGTTCGGCTATTCATGCTTCACACAGGTCGGTGCGGGCCATAGCTGGTTTCCGGCTCTTTGGATCAACAGAGTCATTCTCCGACCTGCGCAACCCCGAAAGCGTATGGGAGTGGTTTGCCCAAGACATGCAACGACTATTGACCCAGAACCGACGAAACCTCTGCATACTCATTGACGAAGTTGAGCGCATGTACGAAAGGCCTGAGGATCGGGGGTTTGTTAGGTTTTGGCGTCTTCTCCGCGGCCTGGACCAACAGAATCCGGGCCGCTTGCGTTACGTACTCGGGGGAACCAGTCCGCAATGCGCGGAGGTCGGTACGATCGCAGACGAGGACAATCCTCTGTTTCGGTATCTGCGTCTTGAGTTCTTGGGCCCCCTCGCGGTGCCTGATGCCAGGACTCTGCTTACCAACCTCGGTGGGCCAATGGGTCTCAAGTTCGACGAATCTTCATTGAAATGGGCCCTGGTAGAATGCGGGGGACATCCCGCCCTACTTAGAAACTTGGGCTCAACGATTCACAATGAGCACCGCGAACGAGTCGAGCCCATCTTCGTCAATCGTGAGTCGCTCCTCGCCGCCGCAGAAAAACTCCGGCAAAGGAACGCTTCAGTACTTGATCAGATGCTAGCCGCTCTTGAAGATCATCACAACGACGAATTCGTAATGCTCGAACTGCTCGCGGAGGGTCAGATCTTTCAGTTCCGTGAATATGCCAGGGTCTTTGGCACCGAAGTGCAGCATCTACGAAACTACGGGCTAATAGAAACCGGGGAAACCCCCCACCTAAGCATGGCACAACTTCATAGCCACCTTGTCAGCCGGGCAGGGAAGGCGACGGGTCCACAACGTGCATCAACGCTCCTTTCTGTGGGGGACAAGATTGGACCGTGGACTGTCAAAGACTGCATCTCCTCAGGCGCATACGGTGACGTCTATCGAGTCGAGGCGCTTCAGCAAATGGCTGCAGCAAAGGTCCTGAAGGGTGGACAACTCTCGGTCCTGCAACGTGAAGTAGAAATTCTAAAAGAGCTCCAGCATCCGAATATCGTGCGGATTACCGATGCGCTGCGAGCCGACGACGGATCCCCTGTGCTCATAATGGAGCTCCTCCAGGGTGAAGACTTGCGGCATCGGTGCACACCTAGTACTAGGCCCCTCGCCGAGGAATGGCTTGCCTGGTTGGCGCAAATATTGGAAGCCCTGGAGTACATGCATCCCAAGAGCGACAGAATCGTTCAGCTTGAACAGATGGAGACACTCTCGAGTTCCGAGTTTGTTGAATGGGACCAAGCCAGACACGGATATGTCCATCGGGACATTAAGCCCGAGAATATAATGCTGGTGCCTGACAGAGGGCCCGTACTAGTCGACTTCAACATTGCCGTCCGCGCCGGCGCTCCGGTGCAAACGACGTCGGCGACGCCTGGATACCTTCCCCCATTGCTGACCAACTGGGAGCCATGTGTCGATCTCTACTCGCTTGGCGTGACATTTACGGAGGTTGTAGCGGGGCTTCGACTTGCAAATGCGTCTTTGGGCGAGTTGACAGAAATCGCTAGGGCGAGATGTAGCCCGTCAGCTGCCGAAGTTCTGGACGTACTCTTACAAGCCCCTGAGTCGGGAACAACTGCAAGACAAGTTCGACAACTGGTCGCGCGCGTTCCCCGGAATTCCGGCGTCGACTCGCCGTGAAGTGGCAAATGGGCACATGTTCATACAGGTTCGCGCCACCAGCAGATGAAAGGGGAAGTCGCCTGTATTCCGACCCTCAGAGTTCTTTCCGCAACCATGTTGCACCCGACTGAGTTTGCTATAGTCCGGCGGAGTCCACGCGAGTCGTGCCGCTCTCAATGGCGCGACCAGCTTCGGTGATGGCTGCTTCGCGGTCCACTGCGTGCTCAATTTCAGCGATCGTGCCATCCCTCGCCCCATCATCCACCAATGTGGCGTCGCGAGCCTTTTGCCAGAAGGAGTCGTCCCGGGCTTCGCTCCAAGCTTTGTCAGCTGGCTCGGTGAGATCCTGAGACTGGGCTTCTGCACGGCGGGCCCGCTCTGCGGCGGCATGAGTGAGGGCTGCCTGGATTTCGGCTTCGGTGGCGACCTCGGCAAGTTGCCCGTCGGTGAGCGCCAGCGGGGGGATGGCGATCATCAGGTCGGAAGGCCAGCTAGCCAAACCAGCCTCGCTGACGACCTCGCCGTCCTCTTTGACGGCGAGGTTGGTCTCGGTGATGGTGCGGTGGGCGTCGTCTGCGGTGCGGGCGTGGGTTTCGGCGGTGAGCCATTCGTTGGCGGTGGTGCGGTCGGTTTCGGTGCCGGGGGTGAGTCCTCGGCGGATGAGTTCTTCGTGGGCGGAGGCGCCGGTGGTGAGGGTTTCGGCGTGGTGGAGGAGGTAGGCGGCGCGTTCTTCGGCGATCTGGGTCAGGTCGTCGGCCGCGTCGCGGTGCCTGGCTGCGGTTGCGCGTAGGCGTGCGGCGTCTTCGGTTTGGCCTTGGGCTTCGGCGTGGGTGGCGTCGCGTTCGGCGGTGTCGGCGGCTTGGTGGCGGGCGCGCATGGCGGGGTCGACGAAGGCGGGGGCGTGGGCGTGGATGTGGTCGGCTGCGGCGGCTCGGACTCGGAGGCGGCCGTCGGTGAGTTCGGCTTCGGGGCGTCGGGTTTCGGGCATCCCGGCGGCGGTGTAGGCGGTGTGCCAGTCGGCGCGTTTCTCGGGGGTGTGGATGCCGGGGCAGCGTCCGAGGGCGTGCTCGGGGTGGGTCCACCCGGTGGCTTCCCGGTGGGCGGCGACGGTCCCGGCGCGCTGGACCCAGTCCGCTCGGGCTGCCTGGGCGGTCTCATCGGGGACGGGGCCGATGGCGTTCAGGGCCCAGGCGGGCGGGTCCGCGGCGAGGTTCTGGCCGAGTTCGTGGCGGCGGTCGTCGAGCAGGGCTCGGATCTGGGTGAGGTAGCCGCTGGTGTCGGGGGTGATCCGGTCGGGCGCCTGGTCGATGGTGTTGAGGTCGGGGGCGGGTAGGCCGTGGGCTCGGTCGATGCGGTCGGCGAGGACTTGGGCGTAGAAGTGGGCGCCGTCCATGCTGCGCACTGCCAGGGCATGGCGTAGGAGGGTGAGGGGCTTGTGGCCGGCTTGTTCGAGGGCTCGGAGCTGGCGGGTGAGGTGGTCCATGCCTTGGTCGGCGACGAAGCGGGCGCGCTGGTTCTCGGTGAGGATGCCGTCGGCGAGTAGGTTGTCGAGGTCGGCGTCCAGGCGGGCGCGGCCGGCGAGGTGGGTGTGGTCTTCGATGAGGCTGAGCAGGGTGGCGGCGGAGGAGCGCAGCTGCTGGTCGGCGTCGTGGATGTCGTGGGCGGACAGGTCGCCGTGGTCGTCGGGGCCGGTGAGGATGCCGGCCAGGACGCCGCGGGCGGTGTAGGTGGGGGCGTGCGGGATGCCGGTGTCGGTGACCGCCCAGACGGTGTTGGCCTGGCGGCCTCGGGTCATGCCGACGTAGACCGAGGGCAGGGTCATGCCGGGGGTGATGAGGAGGTGCCCGGCATCGACGGTCGCGCCTTCGCTGGCGTGGGCGGTGCCGGCGTAGGCGAGGGTGGCGTCGGCGGCGAGGTAGTCGGCGGGCATCACCACGGGTGTGCCGGTGCGGGTGGAGGTGAGGTCGAGTCCGCCGTCGGCGCGGATGCCGGTGACGCGGTAGGTCTCGCGGTTGGTCAGGCCCAGGGTGTGGTCGATGCGGCGGGCCTGGACGAGGTCACCGACTCCTGCGGTGCAGCCGTCGCGGCCGAGCAGGACGCCGGTCTCTTCGACGGTTCCGGCCTCGACGAGGTGGCGGCGGACGGCGGCGGAGATCTCACCGGCGACGGCGTTGGCGCCGGTGACGACCACGACGTCTTTGCCGGCGAGGCGGTCGGCTGCGGCGGCGCGGGCGACGGCGGCGACGGCTTCGGCCTGGGTGCCGCCGTCGAGGAGCCGGCCGCGCCGGTCGTACTCGGTGACGGCGTCGGTGAGGCCGTCGCGGATCTGCAGGCTGGCGGCACGTTCCCATTCGGCGTTGAAGCGGCGGACTTCGCTGAGGGTGTGGACCTGGGCGCCGCCGTCGATGATGGTGCGCATCATGCCGCCGGCTCCGACTGCGCCGAGCTGGCGGGGGTCACCCATCAGCACCATGCGGGCTCCGGCGTCGGTGACGGCGGCGTGCAGGCGTCCCAGGGTGGTGGTGTCGAGCATGCTGGCTTCGTCGACGGCCAGGATGTCTCCGGCGGTCAGTAGCCAGCGGGTGTCGGTGGGCAGGGGTCGGCCTTGGGTGAGGCGGGTCTGGGCGGCCAGGAACGCGGCGGTGTTGGCGGCGTCGGTCAGGCCGTCGTCGCGTAGGACGTCGGCGGCGACCTGGGCGGTGGCCACGCCGATGACCCGGCCGCTGGTGAGGGCTGCCCAGGCGTCGGCCAGGGTGCCGATGGTGTAGGACTTGCCGGTCCCGGCGGGCCCGACCAGGACGCTGATGACGGCGTCGGTCGAGGCCAGGGCGGTGACGGCTTCGCGTTGGGCGGGTGAGGGTCCGGGCCTGCCGGTGGCGGTGACGACGTCCAGCCAGGCGGTGACGGCCTCGGTGGTGACGTACGCCTGCCCTCGTTGGCCGGCGGCTCGCAGGAGGGCGTGCTCGGCGGCGATGTGGCCACGGGCGGCGTAGCGGACGGCTTCCGGTCCGATGGTGGCGGCCCGACCGTTGGCCAGGCGGTCGGCGGCCGGGACGATGCCGACCTCGAGGCCGGCGGTCTGGACGACGGCATCACTGGCCAGGGCCAGGTCGGTGAGGCCTTCGATGAGTTCACGGCCTTGGCCGTGCTCGCTCAGGCCCAGGTGGGGTGGCAGAGCGAGGAAGATGCGCCGGGACAGTTCGGAGCGGCTGAAGGTGGACCGTCCGCCGTCGCCGTGGCAGGCCTCGACGGCCTGGTCGATGACGGCTTGCGGTGACCAGGGCTGCGGCGTGGGGCTGGTGATGGCATGCCCGGTGTCGGCGTCGGTGGGGGCGGTGTCGAAGCGGGCCGCGACAGCGGCGAGCCCGCCGGCGACCTCGCCGCGCATGACGGCGTCGGCGCGGTCGAGCATGTCGGCCATCGACTCCCCGTCGTGGCTCTTGGCCGGGCGGGTGGCCAGGGCCGCCTGCTGCATGATCCGGTTCCGTTCGTAGGCGGTGACGGCGCGGCCGTGTGCTTCCTCGAAAGCGGCGATCATGCGGTCGGCCGCTGCGGTGGTGGTGCGGGTCCGGGCCGAGAGCAGGTCGAGCTCGTCCCGGTCGATGCCGGCGACCTCGAAGTCGTTGCCGTCTTCACGCATCAGCCACTCCACGCCCAGGCCCCGGGTCAGGGCCTCGCGTAGCTCGACGGCGGCGATCGCGGCGGCGCCCTGCTTGGCGGCGTAGAGGACCTTGCCGTCCACGGCCCGCCACTGCCCGTCCGGGCAGAGAACCCGGTTCAGGACGGCGTTGTGGGTGTGCAGCTGGGGGTCACGTTCGCGGGAGGTGTGCTGGGGGAAGCTCGCCGTCACCAGGGACGCGGCGTCGACCCAGCGGCCGGTCTGGCCTTTGCCGTGCCGGCCGACCCGGGAGACCATCTGGTCTTCGACGTGGTCGAGCATGACCATGTTCGCGTGCGGCGATCGCGGTCTCGATGGTGTCGGCGTTGGCCTGCATCCGGGTGGCCGTATCCGTATCCCCGGCCGTACTCGCTTCCAGTGCGGCACGCGAGTACGCCGCCCACAGCACGGTCACGCTCTTGGGGACCGAGAACGTCAGGTCGTAGAACATCACCGCTTTAGGGACGTCGCGCTCGTACTCGATCTGCCAGGACTGCACCAGCTCCGGCGCCGGGGCGGTGCCGTACTCGCTGGTGTAGCGGGCTATCCGCTCGTTCATCGCCGTGGGCGTGTCCTTGAACTCCTTCGGTTTGCGGCCCAGCCGGCCGGCCAGGTCGCGGGTGTCGGGGTCGAGCGAACGCGGGGTCGAGGGGGTTGGCGAAGCGGCCGTAGACGGCCTCCATGACCTCGTTGTCGACCAGGCCGGTCAACCCCAGCAGCGCGGCGCCCCGGCCGTGCCAGGTGCCCGGCGGTTCACCTTCGGCGACGGCGCCGGTGTAGTAGTCCTCCCGGCCGGCACCCACCGATCCGGTCAGGTAGCCGGCCGAGTGACCCGAGGAGACCGACAGCATCAGGCCTCCCCCACCAGCACGACGGCCGGGACGACGGAACCCGACCGCTGAGTGGTTGGTCTGTCATGATCAACTGATTCTTTTGTTGATCTTGCTTGGCCTACTCGGTCGGTGATGCACGTGTGTGTTCGGTCTTCATTTCTTGTTCTGATTCCTGTGCTGTTTCGTGTCGTGGATTCTTCGGATTCCCCTGCTGAGTCGTGGTTCTGGATTTCGTTGTGGCCTTGCATGGTGGGCTCCTCGTGCTCGGTGACGGTGTCGTGGGTGGTGTTCGGCGGTTCGGTTCGGTTCCCGGCGGTGGTCCTCCCGGTTGCGCCGGGGTGTGGGGCCGGGTGGCCTTGCTGGGCGGCTTGGCGGATGCGGCTGGCCCGGGCTTGGCCGATGCCGTAGGTGCGCATCAGGGCACGGATGGACGGCGGTTCACCGGTGAGCGCGGCAAGGATCTGCTCATCGCTGTGGACCGGCGGCGCCTCGCCCGGGTCGGTGCCTGGGGTCTTGGCCTCGTCCTCCCGGCTGCGCCCGTGGCGGCGTCGGGGGTGTACTTGGGGCGGTCGGCGTCGGGCGCGGCAGCGGCCGGGCCGCCACCGCCGGGAGTGTGCTGACGGATACGGATACGGCTGAGGTGTCGTCGCCGGTGTACTCGGGGCGTGCGTATCCGGGCGGGGTGTACTCGGTCAGCAGGTCACCGGTGGCGGTGTCGCCGGTGGTGTCGTCGTGGTGGTGGGTGTCGATGAGGACGTGTACTCGCCAGGCGACGACGACCAGGACGGTCATGATGGCGGTCGCCAAGGGGGCGGTCAGGGCACCGGGTAGCCCTCGATCGGGATGGGAGGCGACGGCCAGGTGGGCACCCATGGAAGCGGCCAGGGCGCCGGCCATGACGGCCAAGGCAGGCGCGACGTCTTTGCGGGAGTGCAGGGCGGCCAGGACGTAGGAGTCGACGGCGACCGGCAGCGCCCACGCGATCCGGGGTGACAGGTCGAGCACGGTGCAGGCCAGCTCGTACTCGGCCGAGGCCGTGATGGTCAGGACGGCGACCAGAGTGACGGCCGGCAGGCCGCGCATCAGCCGGGCGACCGCGCTGCGGCGGCGCCGCTTTGACGAGGCCGTGCCAACGGCAGGGACTGCGGGGGCGTTCACGGGATGGGAGTCCTTTCGCTCAGGTCATGCGGGTCGTGCTGCCGCCCGGCGCCACGGTGGACGCCGGGCGGCACTGTCCCCGGTCAGGTCGCGTGACTCGGACCGGGCATGGTTCAGAACGGGGCGTCGTCGCCGGGTTCGGTGGTGCTGGTGGCACGGCTGGTCTTGACGGTCTTGGTGACGGTGAACCGCAGCGAGGGCCCGATCTCGTCGACCACGACCTCCAGGCGGCGCTGCTCGACACCGGCGTTCGGTCCTTCGCTGGGGGTCCAGGTGTTGGCGCGGACCCGGCCGGTGACCATGACCCGGTCGCCCTTGGTCAGGGAGTCCGAGACGTGTTCGGCCATGGGTCCCCAGACCTGGCAGGGCCAGAACACCGGGGTCCCGTCGACCCAGGTGCTGGTGCTGGGGTCCTGGCGGCGGGGGTTGCACACCACCGACACATGCGCCACGGCCTTCCCGATGGGTGTGAATCCGCAGCTCGGGCTGGGTAGCCAGGTTGCCCGTCATCGTGATCATGGGCTCGTTCATGACTGCTTCTCCTTCATCTCGGACCTACTGGGTGATGTGCTGCCTTCGGGCGGCGCCGCGGGTGGTGCGGGGTCGGGTGGATACAGGGGGCAGGCCAGGTGGCCTGCCCGCGAGGTTCGGGCTTGCCAGGGCCGGTAGAGGCTCCGCGGTCAAGGGCGCCCCCTCGGGGCGTCGCGCAGCGATGCGCAGCACCCTTGACGGCGGAGTGGACCGGCCCGTACCCCCACCCGTCCCCGCCTCGAAAGACACGGCGCCGGAACGGCGTCCGATCGGGTCTGTGAACCTCTCGGCGCCCGGGTCCGGTCACCGGGCGTTCCGGCGACGCAAGGCGGCGACCAGCCGGGCCTCGGTCTCGTCCGCGCCCGGTCCGGCACCCAGGGCGGTGCGGGCCCGGTCGGCGAGGAACCGGGCGGCGCAGACCGCCATGCCTTCGACGTCCGCGTCGTCCTGGTCCGGCCGGTGTCGGTGGGGTCGGTGAGCCAGGCGAGCAGGGTCTGGGTGTGGATGGCTTCGCTGATGTTCATCGCCGCCCCCTGGCCCGGACGTCGACGGTCGGGACGCGGTCGGGGTGGCGCTCCTCGTAGGTCAGGCCAGGCGCGGACTCGTAGTCGACGTTCGGGTTGCTGGACGAGGCGGCCCACCAGACGGCGAGGTCGTCGAGCTGGTCGAGGTCGAACCGCCAGTGCTTCATCGTCACGTTGGTGTGACAGCCCTGGGCCCGCTCGCACCCCGACATCACCCGCGAGACCCTGACCAGGGTGGCCGGCCGCCACCGGTCGTGCCAGGCCGCCAGAGCGTCGACGCCTTGCCCCGGCAGGGTCGCTGCCGCCCAGAGGTGGCGGGCGACAAGCAGTTCGGTGACGGCGGCGGGGTGCCATGGCCAGCACTTCGGCATCGTCCCGTTGGGGTAGCGGACCCAGATCTTGGTCATCCACACCGTCAGGTCACTCAGCCATGCCACGGCCTGCGCCGGTTCGGACACGCTCATCCACTCCGGAACGAGATCATCGTCAGGTCCGCCGGCGCCGCCATCCATCGGTTGGCCTGCGGCCTGCGGCAGGCTGGCCTGGTGCGGCCGGTGCGGGTCCTGCGGTCTGGAGCAGGCCGGTCAGGTGGGTGATGGCTCGGCCGTGGGAGTCGACCTGGGCCTGCAGCTTGGGCCACTGCCCCACCTGGTGGCTCAAGCCTTCGACCTTCTGCGCGAGGCGAACCAGCGCGGCATCCACACTCTCGGGGTAGTAGCGGCGCACCATCACGCCACCTCCCCACTGTCACTACCCAGCCGAGTGACCTCCGCCAAGGCAGGGACGGCGACCTTGCGGCGTGCGGCGATCCGCTCGGCGAGGTCGTCGACAAGGGCGTCGAGGTGGCGCCACGCGGCGGCCAGCGCCGGTGCCAGGACCGGGTCTCGTCGGTCGAGGACGCTGGGTGCCCGGCCCACGACCGGTCGGAGCCCGTTGCGGAGCACCAGGGCGGTGCCGGGGGCGAGTTCGGAGATTTCGTGGGCGGTCATGACGGGCATGGGTCGGTTGTCGTCGGGGTCCAGGGCCATCAGGCGGGTGCCGCAGAGGGTGGCGGCGTCCTGGAGGTCGTCGGCGTTCTTCAGTCCCCCGAACAGCAGGAGGCTGGCGGTGTTGCCGAGGATGGCTTCGGCGCGGTCTCGGCCCCAGGTGTCGCGGAGTTGGGCGATGGATTGGGCGGCGATGTGGATGGTGAAGCCCCTACCGCCCATGTCGGCGGTCCAGTCGTGCAGCGGGATCGGCCCACACGTCAACGGTGCCTCGTCCAGCAGCGCCGTCATCGGCGGGTCCAAGCGCCATCGGGTGCGGCGGCGGCGATCATCCTCACCTGGTGGGCGACCTCAGCGGTCGAGGCACCCAGGAGGGTGCGGGCTCCGCCGTCCCTACCAATCAGGTAGAGGGAGTCCCGTTTGCGGGCGACGAACAGTTCGACGTCGAGGAAGTCGGGGTCGTCGAGGTTGGCGTCGCCGATCTCGGCGGCAGTGGTGTCGTTGAGCCACCGCAGGGCGGGCAGCATCGTCGTGGTGATCGACGTCAACGTCCGCTCATTCGTGGCGTAGATCGAGCGGACGTCCGAGGCCAGGGCCCGCTCGTTCGCCGCACCTGATTCTGCGAGGGCCTGGAGGATCTGTTCGCGGGCGAGGGCGTCGGCGGGGCTGATCCAGTCCAGGACGGTCCGCAGGTTGCCGCCCTGCAGAGCAGCGGCGTGCATCAGGACGGCGAGCAGTCCGCGGGCTTGGGCGTCCCACCGCTCCCCCTCACTCGACCCGCCCTCGGGGATCAGGTCCGCGGCGCGGCGCAGGGCGGTCGCGTAGTCGGTGCACCCCGCCAGGACCGACCACCGCACCGTCGAGGGCAGGCCGCCGAGGCCGGTCGGGTTGAACACGTCCACCCGGCCCTTGCGGGCTCTGGTGCGTTCGGTGTGCTCCAGCAAGTCCTTCCGGCTGGACGTGACCAGACAGGGCGCCGGGGGCGTCCAAGCCGTGGCAGGCCAACGACAGCGACTTCCCCGACCGCGGCCCACCCAGCCGCAGAGTGACCTCCTCACACGCCGACCAGATGGTGTTGCCCACCGGGAGGTAGCCGGCAGTGACCAGACGGGTGGCGTAGGCGGTGACGGGGGTGAACCGGCGCAGCAAGTACGGGCGGCGCCGCAGCGAGGGGCGCAGGACGGTGGCACGGCGGCGCATGGCGGTGGTGCCGGCGAGTTCACCGACGTCCATCCAGGTCGCGACCCCACCGGCGTGCTGTGAGGCGCGGTCGCGGCGGGCGACCCAGGCGCCGGTGGAGACCACGGGGGCGAGGTGGCGCATCCACCACACCAGCAACACCCCGCCCGCGAGCAGGGCCGCGGCCGTGCGGGACAGGTGGGTGAGGTGCTCGAAGCGGGCCCAGTGGCCGGACGCCCAGCCGAAGGCGAGGAGGACGGCGACGGCGGACAGGGCCCGGACGGGCAGGTGACGGACGGCGCGGGCGAGACGGAACAACATGAGAATCGTTTCCTTCCAAATGGTTGTAGGTGACGACGTGGCGAGGCGGGGTTGTTGACGGTGCGGTGTCAACCGGGCCGCGGCGGGTGGTGCTAGTCGTCGGGTCGCCGGGATCGGGGTCGGGGTGGTTGAGGGAGCGCAGCTCGGGGTGGGTGGCCATGAGCTGCTGCCAGTCCGCGTCCAGGCGCCGACGCGGGCTCCACGAGTCGTGCAGCACTCGGGGCGCCACCGGGCTGGTGGGGGCGTGGCGGCTGGTGGGGTCGACCTCGACGACGACCCGGTAGCCGGGCGTGGCCCAGTCGGCGTCGTTGCCGGTGCGGTAGTCGTCCCAGATCAGCAGGGCGATGCCGACGGCCACGGCCAGGATCGGCAGACCCCAGTCCACGAAGCCGCTCACCGGGCACCCCCAGGGGCCAGGACGGCGCAGGACTGGCAGAGCAGGAACGGCGCCCCCGCCCGCGGCTGCGACCAGGACGTGGTCGCCGCTGCGTGGCGGCAGGACTCGCACCGGCTCGGCGCAGTGATGGTCGCCGTGCGGTAGCCGCGGTGATGGAGCCGGTCATGCACCCGCCCCAACGCCACCGCTTCAGCACGCGAGGCCGCGGGCAGTGAGGCCAGCTCGCAGACCGGGCACGAGTACAGGAACGGCCCTACCGGCAGGACGTGCCGGGCGACTCGTCCACAGTGGGAGCGGTCGCGACCGACGCAGGCGGGCCGGCTCGTCGGGTGGGTCGAGGTGGGGCGGGTGCGGGTGTGGCTCGTGCTGGTCATGGCCGTGGTTCCTCTCTCGAGAACGGGTCAGGGCGTGACGGGGTAGGGCCGCGGCACCACGTGCCGGGCCCTGCCACCATTCGGTGCTGGGAAGGGGTTGCTGGTCGGGTGGGAGCGGGGGCTCGCAGGTCACGTCCCGCCCCCACCCGTGTCATGGGGCGTCAGCGCAGGTGGACCTGGCTCCAGATCGACCCCGCGACGTCCTGCGCGACGGCGGTGCCGAGCAGCGCGGCGACCGCGTACAGGTAGGTGACCTTGTCGGCGAACGGGAACCGGCCCCACGGCCGGCTACCGCGGACCGGGACCACCCGGCCCCCGGAACGGACCGTGATGTCAGGCCTGCCGTCGCGTTTCATCGCAGGCCCCCGTCCTGGCGCGGGACCCAGTCGGCGGCGTCGACTGGGCGGCCGCCACCGATGGCGGCGGCGACCATGTCGTCGATCGCCTTGGCGGGAACGATGAGGCGTCCCCTGATGCGGACGGCCGGGAACTCGCCGTCCTCGATGGCTCGGTAGAGCGTCATGGCTGACATGCCGAACATGCGGGCGGTCTCACTGACGCTGTAGAACAGGCGCGGGGTTGCGGGCTCACGGTAACGGAACCCGGGGAGAGCTTCTGTGCTCACAAGTCACCTCCGATCTCTTACGCCCCACCGGACTGTTGAGCCCGCATCGGACGTTATAGACCCCACTAATGCGGACTATGTCTCCCTATGTCAAGGCAGTATCAGTCCGCTCTAGGACTTTGGTCGTCCCCTGGTGCGGACTGCAACGTCCTGAAACGATGGAGACCATGGAGATGGGTGAAGTACTGCGCAGACGCCGCATCGAGCTGGGCATGTCCCAGACCGACCTCGCGGCAGCCGCAGGCGTCGACGCACGACAGATCCGCCGCTACGAAGCCGGCGAGCAACAGCCCGTACTCGGGGTCGCGGTCGCCATCGCCGACGCACTCAAGATCTCCGTCGGTGAACTAGCCGGCGTCCCCGACCACGGCGTCAACCTCACCGGCGACTGGTACGCCGGCTGGCAGTCCTTCAAGGACGGCGCCGAACTCATCGCCGTCCAACCCGTCCGGATGCGCCAGCAAGGCGAGCTGATCCAGATCGAGTCCATCGCCCGCGGCCGCGACCTCGAAGACGGCGGCTACCAGTGGCGCGGCGAGCTACGCCTATGGGACAACGAGATCCTCATGGGCTGGTACGCCTCCATCGAACCCACCGTCCGATCCAAAGGCACCATGTTCTTCGTCCTGCACCCCCAGGGCCTGACCATGAGCGGCCGCTGGGTCGGCCTGTCCTACGACGGCAATAACATCACCGGCCTCGGCAGCATCACCCGCACCGCCGACGACGCCCGCACCGTCATCACCGACCGCGGCGCCCACCACTCCATCCAGGCGAGCCAGCCATGACGGACGACGCAGTCGCAGCACCCTGAGGCAGGACCAGGCGGACGACGAGATCTGCGAAATCGTCATCACCGCGCCCGACCCCGAATGGCTCGCCGCCTTCACCCGCCGCCTCGTCGAAGACCACCTCGCCGCCAGCGGCCACATCATCGAACAGATCCGCACCATCTACCGCTGGGACGGCCAAGTCCACGACACCCACGAAGCACGCCTGGCCCTACGAACCCGGCGAAGCCTCACTGACGCCATCCTCACTAGAGTTAAGGCCGAACACCCATACCAAGTCCCTAGCTTCATCGCACTACCCTCGGTCGCCGTGAACCCCGAGTACGGGTCATGGATACGGAGGTCTACCGAGGGGCCAAAGTGGCGCTAGTCAGGGTTAGGGCACGGGTCACGACGACCCATCGCGTACCGGCCTACGGCGGGTTTCAGTTCGGCCGTCCGGTCATGGACGTGATCGCCGAGGGGATCAGGTCAGGTCAACTCCCCATGCATTTCGGTCACAACATCACCCGCCCAGTGAGGCCCACCAACGTAGATGCAGGCGTCGAGGTACTTGAGGACGGTCACGCCGCGGTGTGGACCGAATTCGATGTCGAAGCCGACCTCTGGGCAGCCCATGAGGCCGAGCGGATTGCCGCGGGCGCACCTGGCGGATTCTCCGTGTCGCTGACAAGCCCACTCCATGGATGGCCCAGGGCGGACATCGCGGTAGCGGCAGATGCGAGCCACTTCGATTACGAGACTATCGAACTGGCCGCCCGCGACCTCCAGGCCCTAGGCGAGACCGAGGCGGCCTGGCTGTTTCAGTTCAACTTCGCGCCAGATGCAAAGGTAATACTGGACCTTCTCTTGGAAACCTGGGGCGCCCTCGGACCGAACTTGGTTGCGTCGGCGCTGTACGATGCTGGACGCCACTTCATCCGGCCGGGAAAGGGACGAACCAAGGTAGATCTGATTCTGCGTGAAAGCCCGCGAGGTAAGCGCTCGCTCAAGGTTCACATCTCCACGGATGACCCCAAGGTCTGGCGGGATACGCTCGACCGGCTTCCGGCGCTCGTGGAAGCCGCCGCGCGCGGGACCTACCGTTACGATCCGGAACAGAAGGCCCTACTGCCAGTTGCCTCCGACACGGAGGATGAGCACGGAACGGACGTCGGAACAGGCCAGTAACGTGGTGCCTCATCTGCTCACCTCCGTTTGGGTGCCCAGCGCAGCCGACGGCGCGTCCCCACGACGTCCCGTCGCTGTCGTCGTTGCCCCGGTCACGATGCGCGACTCTGGCCGCCCGACCCTGCCGCCCCGGGCCGCATGATGGACGGCTGTGCCATTCTGCGTCGATGACCTCACAGGGCACCGAGAGCTCTCGGTGGACGCTCGACGACGCGGCCGACCCTGCAACCATCGCCGCCACCTACCAAGGCGCCCTATACGCTCAGCGACCACGAATCGCCAAGCTCTCGATCGACGTCGTCTCCGGTCAGCCGTGGCCCCCGGATGTCAGTTGGGCGGTAGACGCTCTCCAGAGTCGGCTCGCGGCCCAGCACGATGCGCGACGGCTTCGCTGGCTGCGGCGCCGACCGGGATCCACCATCAATCTTGACCTCCGGGACCCCGAAAGCTTCGCCCTCGCAGTTGCCATTTCCCCGTTCACCATCGGCGGGACCGGCCTCACCGCAACCGGCCAGGTCATCTGGGACGGCAACGACACCGGAACGAGCTGCTCGTTCGACCTGACCCCGAGCGAGGTCGAGCAGGTCCGCCGCTACGTCGGTGATCATGGCGGCGACCCGAGCCGACTCGTGCCACTGGACCGCCGCGGCCCTGTCTTCAGCTGAGCAAAGGGGCCCCGCTAGGCAGAATGGGCAAGAGCCCGCCCGCTCCAACGATGTCCAGCCCACTGCCAGCGGTCTCGATCCTCGTGCCATCAAACGTGTTGCGAAATGCTCGACACCACTGATGTCAGAGTGGCTGCTGAGGAACCCCTGGCGGTCAAAGTGGCTGGTGGCGGCCGTGGTCGACGCGGTCCGGAGTGTTCCTAAACCGTGTGTCGCAGGTTCGATTCCTGCCGGGGGCACTGCCGGGGGCACCAATTCTTCTGCATTTGAGCCATGTGGCGAGATCTTCTTCCACAGTCCTGCTCACCAACCCGGCCGGCGCCGACGTCCAGGGACCGGCCCCTCAGCTGTCCCGTCGCGCCGGGGGCCGGGCAGTGGCGCGGCGTAATCGGTCATCGCCTCGACCTGCCCCGTTCCGTATGCGTAGTCGGACAGCCCGGCGCGGCGGGCGCTGAACACCTGGTCGAACCTGCGCACCCGGACCAGATGGATCCGCCGACCTGACCAGCAGGGCGGCGACGAGCGGACCGGCGACGCCGAGCGCCACGCACCGCTACATCGGGGGGGCGAATCCGGCCCGATGTCAGCACCCGGTCGCTACAGGTCCAGGATCTCCCACGGGCCACCGGCACCGGAGGCCGGGTTGGATCGGCCGTCGAGATCGGTCGACCGCACTGAGCGGCCCAGGGGGTCGCACACGGTGAGTTCCAGGGTCGGCTCGGCCGCGAGCCGCGCCTCGTCCTCGACCAGGGTGTCGTACACGGCTTGGGCGACATAGGTGTGGAAAGCGCGCGCGAACACAGCCTGGTCACATTCCAGTCGTTGCAGCTCCGCCCTCAGCGCTGCCAGCCGCTGCTGGACCTCCGCCAAGGTCTGCAGCGAGCCGGCGGGCATCAGACCGCTCATCACTCACCAGCCCGAGGTCGGGTACAGCTCAAGTCTGAGCCCGGCCGCCCCGAGACACCAGCCTGCCCGCCACCACGATCAGAAGGGCACGATCAGGAGGGCAGGCTCAGGAGAACAGGTTCACGATCAACGCGCCCGTTCATCGCGGTCGGCCGAAGATCGCCCACACCAGCGCCGCAGCGCAGACTTGCGCGATCGGCCCGGGCGGACCGAAGGGGCGAGGTCCACTGCACGAGGACACCTCCCCTCGACCGATCACTGTGCACCCGAAGCGCATCGAACGGTGGCCGGACCACCTGGGCGACGCGGGCTCAGCCCGCGAGCCGGATGCCGAGGCGTGCGGCAATTGCGGGTACGTCCCTCTCCTTGCCGGTCGCGACATCCATCACGAGGTCGTAGAAGGCATCCTCGGTCAGATCGAGGTCTCGCCCGTTGAGGTCGAGGAACGCCATCAGCGCGATGACGCCGAGCCTCTTGTTGCCGTCGAGCAAGGCGTGATCACACACGACTGAGTGCAGGAGTGCAGCAGCCTTCAGCTCAATCGTGGGGTAGGCCTCGTAGTCGCCGTAGCCGGCCTTGGGCCGGGCCAGCGCTGCGTCGAGTCGACCGAAGTCGACGATCACCCAACCCTTGGCCTCGACGTAGGCGACCAGCGACTCGATCCTGAGGTACTCGACATTCACGCCGAAGTGCCGGCGGCCGGCGACCGGGCATCCCCTGCGTCAGGCGCCGCGGCGAGCCGTTCGAGCAGCCCGGCGAACCGATGTTCGGTCCGGGCGGCACTCGCCATGACCTTGGCGACCTGGAAGGTACGCGCGTGCTGCTCGTTGATCGCCCGCTTGATCGCATCGTTCAGGCTGACACCCTCAGCCTTGGCC
The DNA here is from genome assembly GCA_963738495.1 of uncultured Actinomycetota bacterium. Taxonomy (GTDB): domain Bacteria; phylum Actinomycetota; class Actinomycetes; order Actinomycetales; family Kineosporiaceae; genus CAVTWW01. The sequence goes on along the minus strand of CAVTWW010000034.1, from coordinate 121,458 downwards.
AATTCGTGGAGGGCCGCCTCAGTACGCTCGTCGAGCCGAAGCGTCATCGCCATCTCGACCTCCTACATACCGCTCAAGCATCTGGTATCGCCAAGGTATCATTGATACCGGGCTGATACCACCCTGAGCCAACTCACCGCTCGACGTCCAAGGGCTCTCCGGGCATGGACGACTACGGGATCGCCAGCTTCGCGAGCGTCCCGCCGCGCAGGACAACCGCCTTGCCGTTGATGGTCCGGGTCGTCTCGATCTGGACGCCGTAGATGTACTCGCCCGACAGCCACGTGCAGGCCGGGTTGCCCACGAACGGCACGATGCGGATGTCGTACAGACCTCCGCCCAGGTTCTGGAACTCGGTGACGGACACGCTGCAGCCACCCGGTCGCACGTTGAAGCCGTCGCGCAGCGTCCACTCCGCCGGCAGGGTGATGGCACTGGTCTGATTGCCGGCGTTGACTCCCAGGTCGTCGACCGGGCTGCCGTGCAGAGTGACCAGCACGCTGATCAGAACGGAGGAAGAGACAGTTGCCCCTGAGTCGCCTGCGTCGGCGTTGCTCCGGTTGATCTGCATCTGGACCAGCAGCTCATGACAGCAGTCGTCGTGACTGCTGCGCTCCTCGTGGACGTCGTCGTGCTCCTCGTGGTCGTGGTCGTGCTCCTCGTGGTCGTGGTCGTGCTCCCGCTCGCCCATGGCTGACTCCCCTACATGACTGGTCCTTCAGGGGCAGCGATCGCCGCCCCCGGGATGACACCAGGAGTGAGCGCAACCCGCGCTGTCCTGATACGCCGGCCGCACCCGGCTGGGAGGTCATCACCTCCTCCTCATCCTCCTGATAGCACTTGTGCTACGTTTGTCGCATGGAGGAGGTCGGCCTGCGCGAGATGCGCCAGAACGCGAGCGACCTCGTGCGCAGAGCAGAGGCCGGCGAACATGTCACGATCACGGTCGCCGGGCGTCCGGCCGCGGTTCTCGGTTCCGTTGCGCCACGCACGTGGCGGCACTGGACCGATGTTGCGGACCTTTTCAGCGAACCCATCGACAGCGACTGGGCGACAGACCGCGACCTTCTCGACGGCGACCTTGTTGACCCCTGGCAACCACGGTGAGCCGCGGAGTCCTCGACACCAGCGTGCTGATCGCACCGGACCTGCAGCCACTGCCGGGTGAGTTGGCAATCAGCGCAGTGAGTCTGGCCGAACTTCACTACGGCGTACTGGTGGCCACCTCTGCCGAGGCGCGGGCGATACGCCTCAGCCGGCTGAGTGGCCTGCAGAAGCGCTTCGACCCACTGCCGGTCGACGAGGCAGTGGCCGACAGCTATGGTCGACTGGCCGCCAAGATCGTCAGCAGCGGTCGACAACCGCGCAGTCGCGTGATGGACCTACTCATCGCCGCCACGGCTCACGCTCACCAGGCCACCCTGTACACCCGCAACGCCGATGGTCTACGAGGCCTCGAGGAACTGATCGACATCGCGCCGGTCTGACATCGCGTGCTGGGCTCGATCCCGAGGCTTCCGTCAGGTCAGCCAGGCAGGGCCGCGAGACGCTCGGCGATCTCCTTCACGACACTGTCGGGACGCCGGCCGTCCGTGTCCACCGTCACCACCGAGACGTCCTCGTAGACCGGAATGCGTTGTCGGTAGAGCTCGTCGAGGTCGCTGCGCTTGAGCAGGGGGCGCACCTCGTCGCGCCTGACTCGAGCCATCGCCTCGCGGTAGCCGACGTGGAGGTAGACCACGCGCGCACCCCGAAGGACAGTCCTCGTGCGCTCGTCCGTGACGGCTCCGCCGCCCAGCGAGATCACGGCGTCCGGGCCGCTCACGAGCTCGGTGACGGCCTGGTGCTCCAGCTCCCGGAAGCAGGGCTCGCCGTCCGTGGCGAAGATGTCCTTGATCGCCCGGCCACTGCGCTGCTCGACAAGTGCGTCGGAGTCGACGAAGGGAAGGCCCAGACGGGCGGCGAGCAGGCGCCCGACGGTGGTCTTGCCGGCGCCCATGAACCCGATGAGCACCACCACCATGGCAGAACTCCACCTCCGGACCTGTCGGCGTACCCCCGTGCCACCCGGAGTGTAGTCCGAGCGGCCACGCCGTCCCCTCGTCGACGCCGTCCCCTGCGGACCGGGTCATGCGACCCAGGTCAGCGAGGCGCCGGCACCGCCGCCACGCCAGTCGACGGGTGGTCGCGAACGCCGACCAGCAGCAGGTACCCCATCATCCAGACCTCGCCGACCACCGACGGGACCGTCAGCAGCTGAGCCACCGAGTCGGCGTTCGGGAGCAGGTACGTGACGAAGGCACTGAGCAGATACCCCACCCCTCCCGCGACCACGATCCAGCCCAACGACCGCGGCAGCCACCGGGAACGAAGCACGAGCCACCCCATCGGGATCAGCCACAGCCCGAAGAACACGGCTGCGACGCCCCACAGGTGACCGCTCACGACGTAGAGCAGCTGAACGGTGGCAGCTGCGCCGCCGGCCGCGGCCAACGACCCGTCGCCGGCCACGTCCAAGGCCGTCGCGAGCATCGCCGCGCTGCCCAGGATCGCCACCGCGTTGACCATCCCGAAGAAGGCCAGCGAGAGCGCGGCGAAGGTGTCGACACCGCGGAACAGCCGGTAGAGCCACAACGCCGTCAGCACCTGGGTCAGCACGATGCCCAGCTCCAGGGCGATGCCGGCGCGCGCCAGCGACTCGTGATCCGTCAGGTGGGACAACGTGCCCTGCGGATCACCGGCCGCGAAGATCTGGGCGCGAACCACGAGGGACCCCGCGATCCCGGTGATGAAGAAGGCCAGGTAGAGCAAGCCTGTCGTTCGTGCCGTGCGTTTGAGATCGGTTGCGACTGCAGCAGGGGCCGAACCGGTCGTCCCTGCCATCGTCATGGTCATCGAGAACTCCTTCCACAAGCCACCCCGGCATGCATCAGCCACCAGGCGTGACCGACGCCGGGGCAACAAAGGTTCCTCGTCTCCACACTGGCTGCCGCCGACCGACCTCTCCAGAGCCCAAGGTCCTCCCGGCCCCCGGCTCCGGCCAGTCCGCCGGTCCTGCGAAGGCCCTCAGCACCTACGTCGTCGATCGCTGAATCGAGCGACGCTGCCGCCAGGTGGCGCTGACCCATCGAGTTCGGCCTGTCGCCCGGATGGCGACGAAGGCGCCTCGGCGCAGCGATCCGTCGATCAGGACTTCGTCACCAGGCTGAAGTTGGTGGAGTTCCGGAACGAGGGGGAAGGTGAGCCGCACGTCACGGAGCTGGTCGCCGGCCCGATCGACGCGAGCAGCGTTCACCGAGAGGGTGCTGCTACCGAGACGGACCACGCTGGCCGCCCAGCGCGGCTCCGATCCGGCCGTCACACGTGCCACCGCCCGGCGCAGACTGAAGAACTGCAAGACCCCCGCGACCGTGACGACGCACAGTCCGGCACTGCCTCCGATCAGGACCGTCGCCTGATACCACTCGGGGGCGCCGCCCCATCCATCACGCGCCCCACCTCCGACCCAGGTCACGGCAGCCACCACCAGGGCTACGGTGATCAGCAAGCTCAGCACTCCCGAAATCCCACCAACGAACACCGCCCGGCGCGCCGTCTCGGCGCCAGGCAGGGGAGCTCCCGTGTCGACCAGCACCGGCGGCCTCTCCTCAGGCGGAGGGTCCGGCCACCATCGCCGCGCCAGGTAGACCGAGCCACCGAGGAACAGGAGGATGAAGGGGTACTGGACGGACGGGCCGATCCAGGACGGAACCTGCATCCTGACCAGGGTGGACGCCGCCATCGTGAGCAGGAACAGCCCGACCAGCGCCCAGACCCGCCACCGGCGACGAAAGTGACCCATCAGCAGCCCGATGCCTGGGCGAGAAAGTCTGCAAACGGCACGTTCTCGGTCTTCATGCTTTCCCTGTCAGTAATCGTCAGCACCTGCCCTGGCCTCACCAAGGCGACGTCGTTGAGGTAGAGGTACATCGAGTGAGTATTGGTGACCTCCGAGCCATCCCCCCACGTCGCGAACACTGCGAGCTCACCGGAGTAGGACGTGAGGAGTGGAGAGGACTGCATGCCCTCCAACCGCCGGACGGTGACTCCAGATCGACCGTGTAGGCCCCCGCGGCTGCGGGTCCGTCGTAGACCCATTCCGCGTCAAACGAGGCAGCGCCGCCATTCTCGCGAATGGCCAGGAGACGTGGAACGTTTCCGCACGAAGAGATGACGGCTACCAGTCGTCCAGCTGAATCGTGGCCGACTCCCACATTTCCGAGTCTGCCTGGTGTACAGCCGGCCATGGCCGACGAGGCGACTGCGGTGACCAACAGCCCGACCAGACGTGCACGGCATGGGCGGCGCTGGCCAGGAACATGGCCACCTCGAAGGCGCGCAGGCAGCTCGTTGATCGCCCGCTCGATCGCATCGTTCAGGCTGACGCCTTTGGCCTTGACCGGCTCGCGCAGGACCACCTCGGTGCTGTGGTCGAGACGAAGTGTCATCACCGCATCAGCCTCCTCCGTCAGCTCGAGACAACCTGGCATGCGCGACAACCTGGCATGCGAGACAACTGACATTCGAGACAACTGGCATGACCCAGGATGCCAGTTGTCTACCTCGCAGCATGCTTCAGGTCCCGTCGCTGATCACGAGGTCGCAACCGCCTGAAGAGGGCCTGCGCAAGGCTTCGACGAGTCGGTGATCGACCTGGCTGTCGGCAGGTCGGACGAGCCAGTCGCCGAAACGTGAGGTGTCGCCGGGCTCGAACGCCGCGAGGAAGCTGTCGGGACCGACAAGCAGACCAGGCCCGCCCGAGATCCGAAAGTCGTTGGCCTGCAGGAAGACATCGGCTTCCTTGCACGGAAGGCTCACGCGCCCTTGAATATGGAAGGCGCCGTCGTTGTCACGCCATGCCAGATACTTCAGTTGCGAGACGTTCGCCGGCTCCGACAGGCCGACGACCGACAACGCGGTCTGCCAGCTGAACTCGGTGTCCGTCCCCGGGACGGCCCCGGAAAAGCTGGGCGACGGGCACAGAGGCCGGCAACTCGGGTTTCTCGCCCGACTGGTCGCCCAGTCGAAGGTGACCCAGGTGATGGCGCCCCCCGCCGCCAAGACCGTTCCCAGCACCACTCCGACGGCACCCCACGCCCGCTCACCCACGCCGGGACTCTAGTCCGAGACACAATGCCAGGGGCGGTTCCTGGCTCATTGGCCAGTACGGCCGTCGATGCACTCTCGCAAGAGATCGGCGTGACCGGCGTGACGGGCGTACTCCTCGATCACGTGCACGAGAACGTCGCGGACGGCGACCGTCCCGTCGTGCATCGGCAGCTCGCGGCCGAGGTCGGCCTCGTCGAAGGCGTCGAGCCACCGTTCCGCCTCGGCGATCTCGGCCTTCCAGGCAACGAATGCCTCGTCGACGACTGCAGGGTCGGCGACGGCACCGTTGAAGTCCCAGTCGCGGTCGTCCTCACGCTTGAACAGTCGAGGGGGGTCGGTGCGACCCTGCAGAACCCGCTGGAACCAGTGGTTCTCGACCTGCGCCAAGTGGCGCACCAGACCGAGCAGGCTCAGGGTGCTGGGCGGCACCGAGCGTCGGGCCAGCTGGTCGACGTCCATGCCTTGGCACTTCAGCTCGACGGTGAGGCGGTAGTTGGTCAGGTACTCGCGGTAGGTGGCCTTCTCGCCGACCGGGTTGGCGTAGGTGCGCGGGTCGTTCTCAGGCGCGATCCACATGTCGCTCATGGGGCCATCCAACGGGCAGGCCGCAGGCGAGGCAAGTCCATCCGACAGCACAGCTGTGACGGGCGATCCCTTCGATGCGCGGCGGCGAGGTGGAGCCGCGCGACGGTCAAGGATGGCCGCCTGACCCCACCGAGTGGTCACAAAGGGCCGCCACGCTCGACGACGCCCCACCGAGTGGTCACAAAGGGCCGCCACGCCCCATGGCTGCTCCACCGAGTGGTCGCAGATGACCGCCACGCTTCATGGCTGCTCCATCGAGTGGTCGCAGATGACCGCCTGCCGCGAAGAACGGCGGTCATCTGCGACCACTCGATGGTGGGGATGCGGTCATCTGCGACCACTCGATGCTGAGGACGATGGGATGAAGATCGAGCGCCTCGAGCAGTGCCCGGTGACTGGGGGTCCCACGCTGCTCGGTTGCTGACGGCGGTGGGGGTGGGCTGCTTCGATGGGGGTATGACAGCAGACGGGGACGCGACGGAGCACGACGCAACCAGGCACGAGGCAACCAAGCACGACGAACCAGGGCACGACGCACCAGGGCACGCACCGCAACCAGGCACGACGCAACCAAGCACGACGAACCAGGGCACGACGCACCGGGGCCGGGCGTGGCCGAGCACGACGAACCCGAGCGGGTGGTGCGGGCCACTCGCGAGATCGCCGCCCCGGCGGGCGAGATCTTCGAGCTGATCGCCGACCCTTCGCGGCAACCGAGCTGGGACGGCAACGACAACCTGGCCACCGCGGCCGAAGGACAGCGGGTGCACGGCGTGGGCGACGTCTTCCTGATGACGATCACGCTGGGCACCGTGCGCGAGAACCACGTGGTCGAGTTCGACGAGGGTCGGCTCATCGCCTGGCGACCCTCGGAGCAGGGGCAGCCCCTACCCGGGCACCTGTGGCGCTGGCAGCTCGACCCGGTCGACGCGTTCCGCACCCGGGTGACCCACACCTACGACTGGACCCGGCTCAGCGATCCCAAGCGCCTCGTCCGGGCCCGCGACACCACGACCGACAGGCTGATGGCCTCGCTCGACCGGCTGGCCGCCCTCGTGGAAGGGACACCGTGACCTAGGACGACATCGTCACGCTGCTGGCCGAGGCTCACCACCGGGCCGTCGAGCGGCACCGACCGCGATCGGCCTGACAGATCCGTACGTGCCTATCAGTACAGCGCCGGCTTGGCCGGCAGGACGACGTCGACCCGCTGCCCGGTGCGGTAGGCCTCGATGGCGCGACCGGCGACCACCGTCGCGGCGTAGCCGTCCCAGACACTGGCCCCCGGCAACGGACCACCCGTGCGCAGCGCCTCGACCCACCCCTGCAGCTGCAACCGGTACGCCTCGGCGAACCGCCCCAACCACAGCTCGGGGACGTCGACGCCACGGCTGAACGACTTGGACCGCGTGACGAACGACCCGTCGCCCAGCACCGCCTGCCCCTGCGATCCCGTGATCCGGCAGACCACCTCGTACCCGTACTGGGCCTGGGCGAAGGCCTCGACCTCGACGAGGACGCCGCTGCCGGACTGCAGCACCACCAGCACCGGGTCGTGCTGCCCGGCCGGGGTCAACGGACCCGGTCTGCCGGTGAGCACCATGACCGAGGCGTACTCGTCCTCGAGCAGCCAGCGGCCGATGTCGAACTCGTGCACCACCATGTTGGTCAGCAGCTGCTCGGTGACCAGCCCGTACGGCGCCCGGGTGTTGCGGTGGATGTGGTGCACGATCAACGCCTCGCCGATCCCGTCCGCCGTGAGCTCGGCCTTCAGCTGCAGGTAGCCCGGGTCGAAGCGGCGCATGAACCCCACCTGCACCAGCCGGCGCCCCATCGCCACCTCAGCGTCCAGCACCGCCTTGGCGTCGGCCTCGGTCACGGCGAGCGGCTTCTCGCACAGGATCGGCTTGCCCACGCTCAGGCCGTGCAGCAGCTGCTCGGCGTGCGCGCCGTCCGGCGAGGCGATCAGCACCGCGTCGACGTCGTCCGCCTCGAACACCTCGACCGCCGAGCCCACGGTGCGGGCCCCGACCTCGCGCGCCAGCGCCGTCGCCCGGGCCGCGTCGGCGTCGAAGACGACGCCGACCGTCGAGCCCGACACCACCCGGGCCAGGTTGCGGGCATGGGCGGTGCCGATGTTGCCGGCTCCGACGACACCCACCCGAACCGTCCCGGGCGCTCGAGTCGTCATGCGGGTCAGTACACCATCACCCTGCCGCCCTTGGGCATCAGGTTGTCGCGCCAGATCAGGTCCATCGCGGCCATCGTCACCCGCACGCACCCGTGGGACGCCGGGTAGGGCGGCACCGAGGTGTAGCCGTGCACCGCGATCCCCCGGGAGTGGAAGTAGCGCGGCCGGTACAGGTGCCCGAGCGGCGAGGTGTGCCAGCCGTCCACGGACCACGACACCGCGAAGCTGCCGACCGGGGTGGTGGCGTGCGCCCGGTGGCCGTCGGGGGCGGTGTACCAGGCGTTCGACCCCGTCGAGGTGTCGAGGACCACCGTGACCGCACCGTCGTCCACCACGGTGAGCACCTGCCGGGCCAGGTCGATCTCGACGACGTGACCGGCCGTCGACCTCGCCTGCGGCCGAACGCCTCTGTCGAGCGCACTCCTCGTCCTCGGCCCGAGGACGCCGTCCCGCCCCAGCCCGGCCGCCTTCTGCAGCGCGGTGACGGCATGCACGGTGGCTGCGCCGTAGACACCGTCCGGGGTCCCCAGCCAGTAGCCGAGCTCGGTCAACCGCCGCTGGGCGGCGAGCACCCGCGCGCCCTCGGCGCCCGGACGCAGCAGCTGGTCGGCGGCGGGACCCGGCGTGGCCGGGGCAGCAGTCGTCGTGGTGGGCGAGGCGGACGGCGGAGTCGACGAGCCTGACGGCGGGGTCGACGAGCCGGACGGCGGGGTCGCTGACCCGGACGGCGTGGCCGATGTGGTCGTGGGTTCGGCGGGAGCCGTCGTCGGCAGCTCCTGGACCGAGGAGGTCGACGATGCCGTCGTCGGCGCCGTGCTCCTCGCCGTGGTCGCCGTCGACGAGGCGCCACCGACGGAGCACCCGGCGACCAGCGCCCCCACGACCGGAACCAGGGCCAGTCTGCGTGCCACCTCGATCGTCCGCGTCCCGTCCATGACTCTCGCCCCCCGATGCCTCGACCCCTACATCTGTCAAGACGTACGAGCGGGGCGGCTGGTTGCAGTCGTGCCCGAGGCTACCTCCGGCGGGCTGCGTTCAGGCGGGCTGCGGTCAGGCGGGTTGCTTGGCGGGCAGCCACTTGCGCCAGACCTCGGGGTGGGCGTCGAGCCAGCGCTTCGCCGCGGCGTCCGCGCTCATCTTGGCGGTGAGGTCGCCGGCCACCTGGTTCTGGTCGTCGTTGGTCCACTGGAAGTTCTTGACCAGCTCGACGGCCGGGCTGCCCGACTCGGCGAACGCCTTGTTCATGATCTTGTCGAGGTCGTAGGGCTGGTAGTCGCACTTGACCGTCTTGGGGTCGGCGTCGCAGCCCGGGGTGTAGGGCGGCAGGTCGATGTGCACCAGCTTGGTCTGGGCCAGCAGCCACTGCGGTGAGTAGAAGTAGCCCAGCAGCGGCTTCTTGTTCGCCTCGGCGTCCTGGAACGCGGTGATCAGGGCCGCTTCACTGCCGGCGTAGACCACCTTGTAGTTCAGCCCCAGGTTGTGAAGCAGCGCCGCGTCGTTGGTGACATAGGTCGGGTCACCGGCGAGGAACTGCCCCTTGGACCCGGACGCCGGGGTGCGGAACAGGTTGTCGTACTTGCGCAACGCCTCCCAGGACGTCAGGTCGGGGTACTTCTTGACCATCCACGGCGGCACGTACCAGCCGATCACGCCCTGGTTGCCGGTGAGGCCACCCTCGACGGCGACCTTCTTCTCGTCGATGTAGGTCTTCTTCTCGGCGTCGTGGCCCCAGTTCTCGAGGATCACGTCGAGGTTGCCCTTGGCCAGGTCCTCCCACGAGGTCTTCTCGTCCTCGGCCTTGGTCACCACGGTGCAGCCCAGCTCGTGCTTGGCGAGGTAGGCCACCACGGCCACGTCCGCGTCGTAGCCCACCCAGGGGTTGACCGCGATCCGCACCGTGCCGCAGGCCTTCGCCGCCGAGCCCTGCAGCTGGGCTCCCGGGGCCGCCGCCAGGGTCGGCGCCGCGCCGACGCACCCGCCCAGCCCCAGCGTGACCACCAGGGCCGCCGCCGTCCGGCCGATCCGCCCGGTCACCACCATCGCCTGTCGTCCTCTCCACGTCGGCCGGGCCCCACGGCCTCTCCACGTCGGCCGGGCCCCTTGCCCCGACCTGCCCGATGCGTCGTCGACGTCATCGGCTGCTCACCTCGTCCAGCTCGGACAGTCGTTGCGCCAGAACCTGTTCGGTGAGCGCGACCAGCACACCCTTCACCGACCCCCGTTGCCGGGCGTCGCAGTACATCATCGGGACCTCGTCGCAGATGCCGAGCGCCTCCCGCACCTCGTCCAGCTCGAAACGGGGCGCACCCTCGAAGAGGTTGACGGCCACCAGGAACGAGACCCGGTGCTCCTCGAAGTAGTCGATCGCCATGAAGCAGTCGTCGATCCGCCGGGTGTCCAGCAGCAGCACCGCGCCCAGCGCGCCGTCCACCAGGTCGTCCCACAGGAAGGTGAACCGGTCCTGCCCCGGGGTGCCGAACAGATACAGCCGCAACGACTCGTCCAAGCTGATGCGCCCGAAGTCGAGCGCCACGGTCGTCGTCGTCTTGGCCGACACGCCGTTCAGGTCGTCGACCCCGACCGAGGCGTCGGTGATCTCGGCCTCGGTCGCCAACGGCTCGATCTCGGAGACGGCGCCGATGAAGGTGGTCTTGCCCACCCCGAACCCGCCGCTGATCACGATCTTGACCGAGATCATGGGGTTGTACTCGTCAGAGGGCTCGGACACGGTCCCTGATCCTCTCCAGCAGATCCACAGAGAGCTTCTGCTGCTCCACCAGCACGAGCTGCTCCTCGGCGACGAGGTCGGCCACCAGCACCCGCACCACACCGAGCGGCAGACGCAGCCTGGCCGCCACCTCGGCCACCGAGGTGATCTGCCGGCACGCCTCGACGATCTGCAGGGCCTCGAACCGCACCGGGTCCAGGGCCGCCGTCGGCCGGGCGATCACCTGAGCCTCCAGCCGCACCGTCTCCTCGACCGGCCGGGTGCGGCCGCCGGTGAGCAGGAACGGCCGGATCACCATGTCCTCGTCCGCCTCGTCGAGGTGGCGCGGGCCGTCGTCCTCGGTCGGGCCGTACTCCTGGGCGGGGTCCCACGCCGGGATCATGCGCGGGTCGGGCGGGCGCGCCTCGGTGTCGCCGGTCTCGTCCTCGAACGGGTCCGGCGGCCAGGGATCGTGCTCGGCGGCTGTCACCGGGGCAGGTACTGCCGCGACTCGGAGATCAGGGCAGGGCTCAGCAGCGGTCCGAACCGCTCCGTGAGGGAGGCGATCTCGTAGCCGATCAGCCCCAGGTCGCAGTCACCCTGGGCCACCACGCCCAGACAGCTGCCGCCCCCGATCACCGAGACCAGCAGGAACCCTCGCTTCATCTCGATCATGATGAGCTTCAGCGCCTCGAAGTCGTAGCGCCGCGAGGCGCTGCGCGCCAGGCTGGCCATGCTCGACACGATCGCCGCCAGCTGGTCGCCGTCGGTGCGGGACAGACCCTCGGAGCAGGCGATCAACAACCCGTCCGAGGAGACCGCGACCGCATCACGCACCCCGTCGGTCTGGCGGACGAAGTTGGCCAGCAGCCACCCGAACTGCTGCCGGTCGGTCTGCGCGTTGACGCTCATGCCCACTCCTGGTTGTCGGCTGTCTGCGAGGCCTCGGCCTCGTCCTGGCCACGCCGGACGCCGGCGCGGAAGGCCATCAGCCGGTTGCGCACCTCGGCCGGCGAGTCGTTCAGCAACGACGAGTACCCGACCGTCGGCTCAGGGGCACCCCGCCGGACGTCGTCCGCGGCCTGCTCCGGCGGACCGCCCACCCGCGCCGCGCGGGGAACCCGCTTGACCAGGCCGTTGCGGGTGCGGGCAGCCGAGGTGGCCGGCCCCTGCGCGGCCCCCACCGACGCCGACACCGTGAAGATCGACCGCTGTCGGGACCCGGCCCCGCCCCCGGGTGAGGACGACGGGATCACCATGGTCGGCGGGTCGACCGTCAGGTCGATCACCGACAGCTCGCCGGTGGTCCCGGCGGACATCGCCGGCTCGAGCACCGCCGGCTCGGGCGGCACCGAGTCGGACACCGCCGTCTCGGACACCGCCGTCTCGGGCACCACCGGCTCGGGAGTCACCAGGTCGGTGACGGCGGTGACCGTCGCGACGACGTCGTCCGTGTCGTCGTCCCGGCCGTCGTCCCGGCCGTCGTCCCGGCCGTCGTCCCGGCCGTCGTCATGGACGTCGTCGTCGGACGTCGTCATGGACGTCGTCGTGGTCGTCGGCCCAGCCCGGCGGGGGGCCGTCCACGACCGACAGCCCGGCCGAGGCCAGCCGGCGTGGTCCCGTGGGGACCGGCTCGCCTTGACGGGGCAGGTCGCGAAAGCCCCCGCCGTCCGACGACAGGTCGCCCGGCAGCCCGTCGGGCGGCAGCGTGATCGAGTGCCGCGGTGTCTGCGGAGCGGCCGCGCTGCCGGACCCGACGGCGGGCTGCTGCACCAGCAGGGCCGCCGGCAACGTGACCCGCGCGGTGATGCCGACGACCGCCGAGGGCAGCAGCTCGACATGGACGCCGTTCTCGCGGGCCAGCTGACCGACCACGAAGTGCCCGAGGAAGCGGGTGGGGGTGGCGATGAAGTCACCCTCACCGCTGAGGCGGGCGTTGGCCAGCCGCAGGTCGTCAGGACTCATGCCGACGCCCTGGTCGACGACGGCGATCAGGTAGCTGTCGCCGATGCTGCGTCCCTGGATCTCGACCTCGGAGTCGGGCGGCGAGAACAGCAGCCCGTTCTCGATGAGCTCCGAGAGCAGGTGGGCGACGGACCCGGCCGCGGTGCCCGAGACCTGGGCGACGTCGAGGCGGCGCAGCGAGATCCGCCGGTACTCCTCGACCTCCGAGACGGCCGCCCGGATCACGTCGGCGACCGGTACCGGGGCCGACCACCGGCGGGGCGCCGACGCCCCGACCAGCACCAGCAGCGAGGCGGCGTAGCGGCGCATCCGGGTGGCCAGGTGGTCGAGCTCGAAGAGGTTGGCCAGCGAGGCCGGGTCGACCTCGCGCTGCTCGAGGGTGGTGATGAACCCCAGCTGGCGGCGGATCAGGTTCTGGTTGCGCCGGCCCAGGTTGGCCAGGGCCTCGACGGTGCCGCGCCGCATCATCGCCTGGTCGGTCGCCAGTGAGTAGGCGGCGCCCTGCAGCCGGTCGACCGCCTGCGCCACCGACTGGATCTCGGCGGTGGCCCGTTCGGGCACCTGCACCGGGGCCGGCGGCTCGGGGGTGTCGTCGATCCCGCCCACCTGCACCCGACGCACCGCCGTCGGCAGCCGCTCGACGGCGACGTTGTTGGCCTCGGCGGCCAGCGCGGCCAGCGGTCGGGTGATCGAGCGCGACGCCAGCACCGCCAGGTAGACCGACGCCGCGGACAGGGCCAGCACCACGCCCAGCAGCCCGGCCAGCCGCAGGGAGGCCGCCCGCTGCAGCTCGTGGGCCCGGATCTGGATGGTGGACCCGACGTGCTGCTCCAGCTGCCGGGTGTCGTCCAGCACGGTGGTCATCGCCGACCACCACTCCTGCGGGTTCACGACGATGTGCCGGCCGTCGGCAGCGCCGACCGCGACGGACTCGAAGTAGGACGCCACCCGGGCGGCACCGGTGTCCTGCAGGTAGGCGGCCCCCGCCTTGGCCTGCGGGGTCGACGTCCGCGCGAAGCGTTGCTGGGCAAGCTGCTTGGCGGCGCGCATGCCGGCGAACTGCACGAACTCGTCCTTGGCGAAGCCGCCCGCCGAGAACACGCCGTTGAGGAAGGCCCGCTCCTGCGACGAGGCCTCGGACAGGTCGGCCAGCGCCTGCAGCGTGGCCACCCCCTGGCGCAGGTCCTGGTCGGTGGAACGGTCGAGGCCGAAGTCGACGGCGTTCACGGCCGCGATCTGCTGGGTGTAGTAGTCGAAGGCCGAGACCCGACCGGCAGCGCTGGCGTCGGTGGCGCTGCGCACCGTCGGCAGACCGTCGAGCTGGTGCAGCGCCGCGGCGACCCGGTCCTCGACCTCACCGCCACCGGCCACCATCGCGGCGACCGCCTGGCGCCGCTGGTCGACCCGCTTGCGGGCGGGCGCGATCTCGTCGCGGAAGCTGCTGTTGCCACCCAGCAGGCCGGCGGTGACCCCGCGCTCGATCTGCAGCTCGTGCACCAGGTCCTGGGTGGCCAGGGCCAGCTCGACCGAGCGCGACGTGGCGGCGGAGGCCCGGTAGTCCTCGACCTGGCCGGCGGCCACGACTCCCAGCAGGGCCAGCACCACGACCGCCGGCAGAGCCAGGATGCGGGCCAGCCGACGACCGATCGTGCCCCGGTGCGAGGCACGACGATGAGTTCGCTCCACCAGACTCCTTCCAGCATGCCGGAATGGCCTGCTTCGTCCGTCTGTGACCCGGTAAGTTACCAGAGGCATCCTTAGAGTGATAGGTCGCTTACATCAAGTAATGGTTACGACTGGGTAAGCGCAGTGCGCGCGGCCGCTCGTGGTACGAAGTGACGCAGCGACCTCGTCACGTCAGGAAGGGCCGCATGACCTCCAGGAACACAACCCCCGGCACCGTCGCCCGCACCGCCGCCCGCACCGTCGCCCGCACCGTCGCCCGCACCGCCGCCCGCCCGGCCGGCCTCGCCCGACGGGAGGTCGTCGGGCCGGTCCTCGCGGGGCTGACCCTTGCCGCCTGCAGCGGTTCACCGAGTCCGGTCACGACGGTCTCGATCGACGCCCCGACCGATGCCACGACCGATGCCAGGGCCTCGGTGTCGGGGTCCGTCCGGACCGGACCGGCCACCTCGACCGCTGCTTCCTCCCCCACCCCGTCGCCGGCGGCCACCAGCGCGTCGCCGTCCAGCCAGGTCGTCTCGGCCCACCTGAGCTACGGCTGGCACTGGCCGGGCGACCCCGCCGTCCCGGGCACCGTCACCCACGGGCCGACCTCGCCCTCGGTGCCGCAGCTGCTGCGCATCGGCGTCGGCCGTCACCCCGGCGACCCGGGGCAACCCCCGTTCGAACGGCTGTCCTTCACCTTCAGCCAGGGGTTCCCCAGCTACCACTTCGACCTGCACGACACGCTGGTCGGCGACGCCGCCGGTCAGCGGGTGCCGCTGCGCGGGGACGACGTGCTGCGCATCGTCTTCCAGGTGGCTCAGGCCCACACCGACGCGGTGCCGACCACCTCCTCGATCCTCACCCAGCCCGCCCGGCCGATCGGGTACTCCCGCATCGCCGACTACGCCCAGGGCGGCGACTTCGAGGGATACCTGACCTACGGGATCGGGATCACCCGAGCAGTGAGGCAGAGCGCCCAGCAGTACCAGGTACGAGCCTCGGAGTTCGAACAGGTCGCCCCGGGCGGCCAGCACCTGTACGTGGTCGCCTTCGACGTCGACACGCGATGACGATCGGCAGTGCCGCGTGAGGACCTACCGTTCGGCACCGACCGGTCCACGCGAGCGCGGCCTTCTCCCCCCTGAGCGCCCGGGTCGGCGGTCCCTGCACCACCACCTCGCCCTGGCAGGAACCACCCCCTGCGGCGGTGCGTACGTAGACTGCGAGCATGGCCACGGCCGGCGGACCAGTCGACCTGCTCGAGCACCGAACGGGCTATGGCACGCGTCAGTTGTGGCGACGGGTCGCACTGGCCGTGGTCGGTCTTCTGGCCCTGTCGGTCACCGGCGTGCTCGCCGACCGGCGACTGCGCAGCCACGAGTTCGACGAGATCCTGGCGGGCTGCCTGGTCGGTGAGGCCGACTCGGCCTATGCCGAGCGCACCGTCATCGGGATGGTCGACTATGCGGCGCCACTGCTGCAGCGAGCCGACGCCTCGCCCGAGCTCAAGGCGGGAATGGCCGCCCGGGTGCGAGCCACCGCCTCGGCAGCCGCCGACTCCCTCGCTCCTGGCCGCTCGACCCTGGCTGCCCTGACGATCCTGCCGTGGCACGGCCCGCAGCTCGATGCTCGCGACGCCTGCAGCGGGTATCTGAGCCAGGCCGACCACCGGTTGCGGCGAGTGGCGGACGACCTGAGCGCCCTCGACCTGCCGACGGACTACCTGCAGAACCGGCAACGGGCCGCCCGGGCGGCCCTGGTCGCGGCGGCGGTCGACCCGGCAGCCACTCGGGCAGCGAGCACGATCTTCGCGGACATCCCCTGAGCAGACTGAGCCGCACGGGTGGTCCAGCCGGTCAGGCCTGGGCACCACCCTCCCCACGTTCTAACGTCAAGTTACGAGAGGTGACGCTGAGTGCGTCACCTGCGCCGGTGGCGCAAGAGGCGCCCACCGGAACAACGACGTGGAGGTCTTCGTGACGAACAGGGGAAACGACGTGGATCGCAAGAGTCGTACTCGGTGGACCCGGCTCGCCGGAGCGGCTGCCAGAGTCGGAGTCGCTGCGGCCATGGCCTTCGGGATCGGCGCCGGGTCGGCGACGGTCACGGCGGCCGGCAGTGTCTGCTCGACCACAACCGCCTCCTCGCCGAGCTGCAGCGGCGCATCCTCCCCGATGAATGTTCGGTGGCAGTGACCCGCACCACGGCGTGACGATCTGACGATGCCGGCGGTCGCGGGTGGCGACCGCCGGCATCGTCACGCTCGTCGGGCGTGATCGGGCCCGTCACGGATCGTCAGGCGGGAGGTTCGGTCGTCGTCGACCGGTCGCCCTCCTCGGCGAGGATGCGGTACATCGTGCGGCGGGCGTCCTCCAGGACGGTGACCGCCCGCGCCGCCTGCTCGTCGTCCGACAATCGGGCGACCTGCTCGACGGCCTCGGCGAGCGTGCGCAGCGACTGCATCAGTGACTGCACCCGCACCCGCGGGCCGTGCTCGGCGACCTTCCAGGGCTCGCGCAGCTCGTCGGCGTGCTCGGCCACGTAGGTTCGCCCCGCGTCGGTGAGGGCGAAGACCCGCCGACCCGAGCTCTCCTCGGAGCTGACCAGCCCCTCGTCCTGCAGCTGCTGCAGCACCGGGTAGATCGAACCCGGGCTGGGCTTCCAGAGGCCGCCGCTGCGGGTCGTCAGCTCGGTCATCAGCGCGTAGCCGTGCCGAGGCTCCTCGGACAGCAGGGCCAGGACGGCGGCCCGCACGTTGCCGCGGCCCCGCCCGCCTCGCCCACCGCGGTGATGCCCGAACCCGCCGGGTCCGAACCCACCCGGGCCGAATCCACCGGGCCCGAACCCACCGGGGCCGAAGCCGCCCGGCCCGAAGCCACCGGGGCCCCCGGCGCCGAACCCACGGGGTCCGAAGCCGCGCGGGCCCGGGCCTCGCCGGCCGCCGCGACCGAAGCCACCGCCGCCGCCGCCTTCGTCGTCCGGCCCGTCGCCGGGTCGGCCGGCTGCCATGGCCATGAAGTGTGCTCTCATCGTCTTCTCCTTCGTTTGATGTGTTGACGATATATCGACGAACGGTCGCCCGTCGAGGTTTGTTCCCGGCCACCGTTGATCGACTTCTCGGCCCGCCGGTTCCCACCGACGGGCCGGGCCTGGCAGGCTGCGACTACCCCGTCCGAGGAGTCGTCATGCCCGCCGAGCACCTGGCCCAGCCCACCCACCCGGCGGCCGCCGAGCGCGAGGTGCTGACCTGGGAGCTGTTCGGCACGGCGGTGCGGCAGCTCGCCCAGACCGTCGCCGACGACGACTTCGTGCCCGACCTGGTGCTCGGGATCGCCCGGGGCGGGCTGCCGGTGGCCGGCGGGCTCGCCTACGCCCTGGGCGCCAAGGCGGTCGGCACCCTCAACATCGAGTTCTACACCGGGGTCGACACCGTGCTCGATGCACCCGTCGTGCTGCCCCCGCTGCTCGACATCGACGCCGTCCGCGGCAGCCGGGTGCTGGTGGTGGACGACGTCGCCGACTCCGGTCGCACCCTGCTGCTGGTGGCCGAGCTGATCGCCGAGCACGTGCGCGAGTCCCGGATCGCCGTGCTCTACGACAAGCCCCGCTCGGTCGTGCGCCCCGACTACTCCTGGCGCAGCACCGACCGGTGGATCACGTTCCCGTGGTCCGCCCTGCCCCCGGTGACCGGCGGCACGGCCGTGGCCGAGGCCTGAGATGAGCGACCGGATCGTGGTGGGACAGGTCGTCGACGGTCGGGACGGACGAGGCGTCGGACGACGGGGACGGGGCGCCAAGCCGTGGGTGATCGGCGGGCTGGTGGCCGCGCTGGCTGCTGCCGGGGCCGGCATCCCTGCCTGGAACCTGGTGCAGGCCAGGCAGGACCGGGCCGACCTCGAGGCCGCCGTGACGGCTTTCGCCGCCGGCTGGCAGAGTGGCGGCTTCACCGGGGTCTCGTTCACCGGCGCCGATGCCGCCGCTGTGGCCGCGCAGGCCGCGACCCTCACGAAGGGCCTGGCCGCCACCCCGATCCACCCGGCGGTCACCGTCACCGACGTGCCCGAGGCAAAGGACGGTGCCACCCAGGCGTCGCTGCACGTGACCTGGCCATTGGGTCAGGGCCGCACCTGGGCCTACGACACCACCGTCGCGGTCACCAAGGCCGCCGGGCGATGGTCGTTCAGCTGGACGCCGCAGACGGTGCATCCGCAGCTCACCGAGGGCAACGTCCTGACCACCAGCCGGACGACGGCGGCCCGGGGCGACATCGTCGGGGCGAACGGCACGGTGCTCGTGACCTCGCGCCCGGTGGTGCACGTCGGCATCGAACCGGCCCGCATGAAGTCGGCCGCGCAGACCGTCGCCGCCGTCGCAGCACTGGTCGACGTCAACGCCGCCGCCCTCACCAAGCGCCTGGCGGCGGCCAAGCCGCACGACTTCGTCGACGTCATCACACTGCGCCGCGACGACTACGACAAGGTCAAGCAGCAGCTGCAGCCCATCCCGGGCACGGTGTTCCAGACCGCGACCCAGGCGCTCGGGCCCTCCCCGGTCTTCGCCCGGGCGCTGCTCGGGTCGGTGGGCCCGGCCACCAAGGAGATCGTCGACGGCTCCCAGGGGCGGGTGCGCGCCGGCGACACCACCGGGTTGTCCGGCCTGCAACGGGCCTACGACGAGCAGCTGTCCGGCGTGGCCGGGCTGGTCGTGAAGGTGGTGGCCGCCGAGGGTGTCACCACCCAGCCGCAGGTGCTGTACACGGTCGAGCCGGCCGCCGGTCGGCCGGTGACCCTGACCCTCGACGAGAAGGTGCAGCTGGCGGCGGACGCCGCGCTGGCCAAGGCGACGAAACCTGCTGCCCTGGTGGCGATCCGGGCCAGCACCGGCGAGGTGCTCGCCGTCGCCAACGGCGGCCCCAACGCCACCGGCTACAACCGCGCCCTGGTCGGTCGCTACCCGCCCGGGTCGACGTTCAAGGTGGTGACCTCGTACGCGTTGCTGCAGAAGGGATTCACCCCGCAGACCCCGGTCACCTGCCCCGCATCGATCACGGTGAGCGGCAAGGTGTTCACCAACGCCGAGAACGAGGTGCTCGGCACCGGCCCGTTCGCCAACGCCTTCGCCCAGTCCTGCAACACCGCCTTCGTCGGCAGCGCCGTCAAGATCTCGGGAGCCGACCTCGGCACGGCGGCCGCCGATCTGGGCTACGGCGCCCCCGCCACCCTGGGACTGACCGGGGTCTTCACCGGCAGCGTGCCGCAGACCGACAGCCCGGTCGAGCACGCCGCCGACGCCATCGGCCAGGGCAAGGTGCTCGCCAGTCCACTCACCGTCGCCGGGGTCTCGGCCGCGGTCGCGGCCGGCAAGCGGATGCCGCTCACCCTGGTCGTCTCCGGACCACCAACCTCCACGTCCGCCTCCCCTGCGCCCGCCTCGCCAGCCGCCGCCTCAGGTCCCGCCTCGTCCACCTCACCGGAGGCGCTGCCGGCGCCGGTGGAGCTGGATCCGGCCGCCGTCACCGCGCTGCAGTCCCTGATGCGCGGTGTGGTCACCGGCGGCACCGGGACCGCCCTGAAGTCAGTGCCTGGCGGGCCGGTCCACGGCAAGACCGGTACGGCGGAGTACGGCAGCGGCACCCCGCCGGCCACCCACGCCTGGTTCACCGGCTACCAGGGCGACATCGCCTTCGCCGTCGTGGTGGAGGGCGGCGGTTTCGGGGCCAAGGCCGCCGCGCCCCTGGCCGCTGCTTTCCTCACCTCGTTGGCCTGAGCAGCACCGTCACCGCCGCCGGGAGCGCGAACGGCACCAGCAGCAGGTTGATCCAGTCCCACAGGGTGTTGCCCCGAAAACCCGTCCACAGCCATGGAATCAGGTAGCCGCACATCACGAGGACGGCGAATGCCCCCACCCCCAGCACGGCCAAAGCCACATGCCGGCTGCCCAGCCTCCGTTCGGCCGACAGCCACAGCGGCAGCAACGAGACCGACACCGGCAGCACCAACAGCTCCAGCCAGTCCCACAGCGTGTTGCCGGTGAACCCGGTCCACTCCCACCCGAGGAGGTAGCCGCCCACCACCAGGACGGCGAGAACGACTGCTGCCCCGAGCAAACCGAGCCGCCAGGCCCGCGCCCTGCTGACGTGGGTCTTGACCCACAGCGGCAACAGGGTCAGCGCGATCGGCAGCACCAGCAGGTGCAGCCAGTCCCACAGGTGCGGGTTCTGGTCGAACCCGGTCCAGTGCCAGCCGGCGCCGGCCAGGCTGACGACGACCACCAGTGCGGCGAGCCCTCCGAGGGCCATCCCCAGGAGCCGGTGAACCTGACGCGAGGCGATCCGCAGCGCCACCGCCTCCGGGTCACCCACCACGTGGACTGGTTCACCTGCCGCCATGAGCGCCATGGTGACACGCGCTTCCGTTACCCGACAGTCCCCTCCAACCGCCGGGAGTCGGTCATCCGGGATCTACTCCGGCGCCCGCCATCGATGCGGTCCTGCGGCGCATCGCGACGACGACCATCACCACTGTCGCCAGTGGGCCCAGCACACCGATCGCAGCCTGTGGATGGTCCGTCAGATAGACCAACTCCCTCGCTCCGACGAAGCGCGCCCGCAGCAGCATCCACGGCAGCGCCACGACCAGAACCGGCAGTCCCCACCCCGGCCTTCGTGCCACGGCGGCGAACCCGGCACCCGCCAGCGCCGCGACCACCACCCACCCGGCCGCGATCGAGACGCTCTCGAGCCCCATACCCAGACCTCGATAGAAGAGCCATCGCCGGTCGTCGGCGTCCAACGTCATCATCGGGCCCGGAAGAAGCCCGACGGCCAGGAGACAAGCAGCGAGCGCAACGCTCCCCGTGGCCCATCGGCCTCTCACCAGGTCGAAGGTCCGCAGGGAGCCAGCGGAGGCCAGCACGGCAAAGACGGTCAGGACGACCGATAGGAACAAGGGCGGTGCAGCGACCTGCGCCCATAGAGTCGCTGCCGGAAGGCTGAGGGTCGTCAGACCGGCCGCCCCCGCTGCCCAGCGAACAGCTCGCGGGCAGCCGGCGACGAGCGCCGCGGCCGCCGCGAGCCAGAACGCGTAGGCCACCACCCCCAGGGTCAGGAACACACCAGGCGTCCGGAAGGTCAGTACCTGGCGACCTGCTGATGCAGCGGGCAGCTCGCCGAGCAGCAGGCAGGTGAGCGACAGTGCAGCAGCAGACCCGATGGCCAGCAAGGCAACTCGCTGCCGGGCCCGGCGCAGGGCCGAGGCCCTGGCGGCGACCCGGGCCCGAGTCCCGACGCCGTTGACGATCAGATCCCACGCCTCGGCGAGCCCCGGATGCCGGCGGCTGCGGTGAGAGGCGTTCTGCATCAGCACACTCACCATCTCCTCGCCCCGGCGCCGGCGCCAGGACACCGGATAGGCGAGCAGCAGACGGCGGTAGCCGCGCTCGAGCGAACTCATCGACCGAGGGGTGATCGGGGTGGTCATGCCATCGTCCCGCGGGCCTTGAGCCCGGCGTTGGCGAAGCTGACGTTGCGCCGCAACCGCGCCGTGGCTCGGGCGAGCTCAGCTGCACCGTCGTCGGTGAGGTCGTAGTAGCGGCGCAACCGACCGTCCACCACCTGCTGCTCGGTCTCGACCACCAGGCCCTCCGACGTCAGCCGGTCGAGGGCCGCATACAGAGTGCCGGCACGAATCGTGTCGCCGTCGTCGAGCTGCTGCTGGATCTGCTGCATGAGGGCGTAGCCGTGCCTCGGACCACTCGCCAAGGTGGCCAGCACCAGGAAGGACGGCTCTCTGAGCTCGGACCGTGTCATGCTCGCATTTTATTCAGATGATCTGCATATGCAAGTGTTCGTTCGATCAAATCTCCCCGGGGACGACGGAACCGACGCATGGTCTGTCACGTCCCACCGATATGACGATCACCCTGACCGCCCGAAGGATCGCCGCAGCTGCCGCCGTGGCGGTGGCCCTTGTCGGCGCCTACCTGGTGGGTTCGACCCACGGCCCGGCCTCGAGGCCGGCCACCCTTGCCGCGGCGTCGGCCGCGGCCGCCACGCCGTCCACCACGGGCATCACGGTCAGCGGCGTCGGCACGATGACCGGCACCCCCGACACCCTGCGCCTCGACATGGGGATCACCGTGACCGGCGACACAGTCTCGGCCGCGCTGGGCTCGGCCAACACCAAGGCCGCCGCCGTCCAGAAGTCGTTGCGTGACAACGGCGTCGCCGACAAGGACCTGCAGACCACCGGCCTGTCCATCCAGCCGCACTACGTGCCGGACGGCAGCAACGGCTCGAAGGTGTCGGGCTACGACGTCAGCGAGAACGTCAGCGCGGTCCTGCGCGACCTGAAGACGGCGGGCGCCGCGATCTCGGCAGCGGCCGTGGCGGGCGGCCAGGCCACCCGCATCAACAACGTCTCGCTCGACCTCGCCGACACCGGTTCACTGGTGACCGGGGCCCGCTCCGACGCCTTCACCAAGGCGCGCGCCAAGGCCGAGCAGTACGCCAAGGCCGCCGGAGTCACCCTGGGACAGGTGGTGAGCATCAACGAGTCGGTCCAGACGCCGCAGCCGGTCTTCGCCATGCCGGCCACCGCCGCGGGCGCCAAGGACATGGCGTCGGTGCCGATCCAGGCCGGGTCGCAGGAGGTCACCGTCACCGTCACCGTGGTCTTCTCGTTCAGCTGACCGCACGGCACCGGCGATAATCACCGGGTGCGCATCACCGCGAAGTCCGACTACGCCATCCGTGCCCTGCTCGAGCTGGCCGTGGCGGACGGCGCCATGCTCACCTGCGACCACATCGCCGACCAGCAGAAGATCCCCAGCAAGTTCCTGGGAGCGATCCTCACCGACCTGCGGCGGGCGGGACTGATCTCCAGCCACCGCGGCGCCGAGGGCGGGTTCCGGCTCGCCCGGCCGGCGGGCGAGATCACGGTGGCCGACGTCATCCGCGTCGTCGACGGGCCGCTGGCCTCGGTCTACGGGCACCGGCCGCAGGACGTCGAGTACCAGGGCAGCGCCGTCGTCCTGCAGCCGTTGTGGGTCGCCGTCCGGGCCAACCTGCGGGCCGTGCTCGAGAACGTCACCCTGGCCCACCTGGCCGCCGGCCGGTTGCCGGACTCGGTGGGCCGGCTCACCGAGGACGACGAGGCCTGGAAGGACCACTGACCCCGGCTCACTCGGCGAGGGCGGCGTCGACCAGCTGCAGGAGCTCGGCGTCCGAGAGTGCCTGCAGGTCGTTCGGCCGCAGCTTGACCGTCCCCTTGGCGCCGACCAGGTCGGCATGCCGGACGGCGAAGTCGGCGGCCCGGTCCTGCCTCCAGCCGTAGACCGACAGGCCGTGCTTCCACACCCCGACGTACAACCGGCGGGCCCCGACCCGGTAGGTGGGGATCTGGTAGGAGATGACCGTCTCGGCGTCCGGGTAGGCCTGCATCACCAGGGCATGCAGTCGATCGAACGACACCCGATGCTCGGCCGGTACCGCGTCGAGGTAGCGCCGCACGGCGTCGTCCATCTGTCCTCCCCGTTCGACGGGGGCTCACGGCGTCCTGCCGCAAGCCCCCGTCGGTCATCGGTGACCCACCCGATCAGCCGCCCGGCTGGGTGACGCCGTTCGCCACTAGGGCGTAGTTGGCGAACTGTTGCACCTGCTCGGTCGGGTCGTCGTAGGACACGACGGCCACCACCATCGGGTAGTCCTCGAACTTCTTGAGCTGGGCGCGCGTCAGCGAGAACGAGGCCTGGCCGTTGTAGTCCTGGACCAGTGCCTTGTGGTGCACGGCGTCCAGACCCACCAGACGCACGTCCCAGTTCGCCACCTGGGTCGGGGAGATCTGGGTGGGCGACCGGAACGGTGTCAGGCTCGACCCGTCGCTGACCACTGTGCCCCCGACGGTGACGTCGTCGACGTACCAGCCACCCTCGTTGACCCCGCCGTCACTGACGTAGCGGAACCCGAGCAGGATCGTCTGGCCCGCGTAGGCCGACAGGTCGAACGTCTGGGTCGCGAAGGCCGTGGCGGTCCCGTTGAGGCTGGGACCGTACGGTCCGGGCACCGTGTTGGCGTTGGCCAGCGGCGTGTACGACGTGCCGCCGTCGGTCGAGACCACGGTGTAGGCGTAGTCGTAGCCCTCCTCCGCCTGGTGCAGCTCGCTGAAGGTCAACGTCGGGCTCGCCGTCGGCACGGTGACCTGGGCGACCGCCGCCGAGTCGAGGTTCGACCTGTTGCCCGACCACAGGGCCGAGCTGGAGCCGGTCGGCGGCGCGGCGACGACGGTCCACAGCAGCGGCTGCGGCGGCAGCGACGTGGCGCCGGTGAACGACAGCGACCGAAGCTTCTCGGACCTGATCGTCCTACCGGCGGCATCCCGCAGCCGGACGTAGTCGGCGCCGTTGGGTGCCGCGCCGGGCAGCGCGTACGACGACGGGTTGTCGAGGTTGAGCGAGGCCGTCAGGCTCGCCGACGTCACCTTGCTCCGGGCGATCCCACTCACCTTGCCCTCACGGGCTCCCACGGCGGCGTCCAGCAGGTTCATCAGCTGGTAGTCGTGGACGACGTCGTAGACCTTGGTGCCCTTGGCGAAGGCGTCGAGCTGCGCCTGGACGCCGGGAAGCCCCTGCGCTGCGCCGTCGTTGTGCAGCCCCGTCATGAGGTTCATGCCGTAGTGGTCGTACAGGTAGAGCATGAACGACCAGGCGTTGCCGTAGTCGGCCAGGATCTCGTTGCCCGACCCTTCGTCACCCCACAGCGTCAGCGAGTTCTCGGGACCGCCGCAGTTCCTCGGGTTGGGGTTGTAGGGCGTCGCCACGGTGCCGAAGCCGTTGAAGCAGTAGAGGTGGCTCTGCGAACCCGCCTGGAACACCGTGGCGTTGCTGTTGGCGTACCCGGTGACCGACTCGGCGAAGTCGGACAGACCCTCGTTGACGAAGTTCACCTCGTTGGGGTCGGTGTAGTACTGCAGCAGGTGCTGGTACTCGTGGGCGAAGACCCCCTCGTAGAGATAGGGCCGGGCGGGCCGGCTGGTGCAGAGGTCGGCCGTCGGCTGGTCGGCCGGGGCGGCGCCCGTGCGGTGCAGCCAGTCGAAAGCGTCGATCGTCATGACGTTGCGGTCCAGGTACTCGTTGAGCGCGGACCAGAAGAACCCGGCTATGTAGGTGGGGGCCGCCGGGAAGTCGTAGAAGTTGTCGTCGCGCACGTTGTCGACCAGGGTCACGATCTTGTCGCCGGCGCCCGAGTAGTCACCCGCCAGCAGCGCGTTCGACCCGTCCCGTGCCGGAGCGACGCTGAAGGCCGCCGACTCCTTGGGGAACATGTTGTTGTCGAACTGGTCGGCGAGCATCTGCGCCTGGGCGTCGGTGATGTCCGTCGTCCCGGGCACCGCGTTGCGGCAGTCACCGGCGGGGAAGGCGGTGCCCGTCGAGGTGGCGTCGGAGTCGCTGGCCACCCAGACCTCGATCTTGGCGCCCACGGCCCGCAGTGTGTAGTTCTTGAAGTAGGCGCGGCCGAGGAAGTCGTCGAGGGCGAGCATGCGCCGAACGGTGCCGACCGGCGGCGTCACGCCGGCGGCAGCCGCGGTGGCCGCCGCGCGGGACGTGGCTCGCTGTGCGGTCTGCACCTCGGGCGACAGACTGTAGTGCTTGCCCGGGTCGATCTCACGGACGTCGGAGACCCGCGTCCCCGAGGGGTCGGCCGCGGCTGCCGACCCGGCCGTGGCCGCGAACAGGGTGGGCAGGATCAATGCCGCACTGACCGCGGCGAGTAGTCGAGATGAGCGCATGTGTGGTTCCTCTCGTCTTCCGGACGTCATTCCGCCGTTCTTGGCGCAAATGCCGGATGTGAGGAGAAATCTATGCGTAGCTCGCGAAACCTTACAAGAGGTTCGGCGAGAACCTCGAGGGTGCCCTCAGGGTGGGGCGCACGGCCGCTCAGGGCGGGGCCGGGGCCGGGGCCGCTCAGGTCGTCGTCAGGGACCAGGTGAGGGTCACGGTGATGGTCTGGTTGCAGTAGGTGGCGCAGTTCGTGTCCGCCGGCGGCAGGCCGCTGACGGTGAACTTGTACCAGGTGTTCGTGACCGGGCCCGCGATCGAGTAGGGCCCGCCTGCGGCCCACGACTGCAGGGTCGCCCCTTGGGTGCCGATCGTCACGTCCGAGCCCCCTGAGGGGTAGTTGGCACAGCTGCCGGCGTTGGTGTTCGACCCGGGCGTGACGCTGACCGTGCCCGAGGTGTTGTACTGCGCGGTGTCGAGGGTCAGCTCGTTCTGCAGCGTCGCCTGACCGGCCCCGCCCAGGGTGGCCGCCAGGGTGAGGGTGGCCGGCGCGGCGCCCGACATCACCACCCCGATGCAGGCGGTGGTCGAGGTGGATCCCGGCGACAGGTCGGTGACGTTGAACATCGCCGTCCCGGTCGAGACCGCCGACCCCGCCTGGCCGCCCTGGTTGTCCTGCAGCAGCACGGTGTCGGTCGCGAAGGTGTTGCTGGGGCTGGCGTTGCTGACCACCCAGGCCGCCCACGACCCCGCCGTCCCGAACGAGACGGCCAGCAGGATCACCAGCAGGCTCATGGCGGTGCGACGACGGGACCGCTGCTGCCGGTGCCGGCCGGCCGATCGGGCCGGCAGGTGCGCGCCGCCGGCGGGCGGGTCGTCGGCCCGGCGTCGGGGCGAGCGCGGACGACGGTCACCGGACTCGTTGTCGAGTGTCATCGAGACAGACCCCTTCGCCACCGCTGGCGCGGTTCACCGCAGTCGGCCCGACCGGGCCCGTGCCGGATCCATCGACGGGGCACCGGGTCGCCTGAATCACCCGAACGGGCGTATCCACAGCCGCTGCGGGTGCTCCAGCCGCTGCGGGTGCTCCGGCCGCTCCGGGTGCTCGAGGCGCTCCGGGAGGTTCTCCGAGGGCGGTCAGGTGCTGGTGAGGGTCCAGGTCAGGGTGACCGTGATCGTCTTGCCGCAGTAGGTCGAGCAGTCGGTGTCGGCCGGCGGCAGACCGCTGACGGTGAACTGGTACCAGGTGTCGGTGACCGGGCTCGCGATCGAGTACGGACCGCCGGAGGCCCAGGAATGCAGCGTCGCTCCCTGGGTTCCCACGACGACGTCGGTGCCGCCGACCGGGTAGTTGGCGCAGCTGCCGGAGTTGGTGTCGGACCCGGGAGTGACGCTCACGGTGCCCGAGGTGTTGTACTGCGCGGCGTCCAGGGTCAGCTCATGTTCGAGGACCCCTCTACCCGTGCCGCCGAGGACGGCGTCCAGCGTGAGGGTGGAAGGGGCGGCCCCGGCCAGGTTCACGCCGATGCAGGCGGTCGTCGACGTCGAGCCGGGCGACAGGTTGGTGACGTTGAACATCGCCGTCCCGCTCGTGACCGCCGAACCGGCCTGGCCGCCCTGGTTGTCGAGCAGCAGCACCGAACTGGTCGTGAACGTGTTGCCGGGGTTGGTGTCGCTGACCACCCACGCCGCCCACGACCCGACCGTCCCGAACGAGCCGGCGAGCAGCAGCACGGCCGACGTCAGCAGGGCGCGTCGACGCAGCAGCACCCGACGACGGACGGCGGGGTGGCGGTGGGCCCCGACCACGGCAGCCCGCCGCGGACCACCGGGGCGCTGCGGATCACTTCGGTGACTCATCGTTGCCGCGCCCTTCGCAGTCGCCGCCGGCGGCGAGATCAGGACGCCTCGGCCTTCGGCAGTCCCACTGCACCGATCGACCCGGCTGCCCGCGAGGATGACACTGCAGCCGAACCCTCACCCGAACAGGGCAACAGGGCAACAGGGCAACAGGGCAATGGCGCAATGGCCTAATGGCGCAACCGGCAGGCTTAGGCCCAGATCGTGCTGATGGGCAGTGCCCAGACGGTCTCGTCGAAGCGGATCCTCGCCGGACCGGTGTGCAGCACGACGCCGGCGACGAACCTGTCGCCGACACTCTCGCGCAACCACTCCAGATGCACTGCGTCGGAGCGCCGAGGGGCTGACGTGGCTTTCACCTCGATCCCGACGATGCGCTGACCCCCGTATTCGACCACCATGTCCACCTCGTGGCCGCCGCCGCGTTCTCTCGCGTGGTAGATCCGAGGCCGCGATGCTGCCATGGGCAGTTCCGCTCTCAGCTGCGCGGCCACGAAGGTGTCGAGGAGGCGCCCCAGCATGTTGCCGTCCCTCAGCACTCCTGCCGCATCCAGCCGAAGCGCGCCCGTGACCAGGGACGGATCGGTGAGGTACCGCTTGGGCGCCCGGACCAGGCGGCTGAGCCGGTTGTGGGTCCACGCCGGCAGGACATCCAGTACCAACAGATCGACGAGCAACTGCTGGTAGGCACCCGCCGTCCGCCGGTCGATGCCGGCTGCGGTGGCGACCGTGGTGTCCGACGGCTGACCCGCGGTGTTCAGGGCTTCGACCTCGAGGTACCGACGTAGCCGATGCGGATCTCTGGCCGCACCCACGGTCGGGGCATCCCTGGTGACCAACTGATCCAGGTAGCTGTCGAGCCAGTCCTGACGCCCCGTCGAGTCCAGGGTCAGAGCCGGCTCGGGAAAGCCGCCACGAGTAGCCGCTTCCAGGTAGTCCCGCAGATCCCAGGGGTCCGAACCTCCGATCTCGTCCACGGCCGCTGCGGCCAAGTGATCCAGGAACAGCCGGCCATCGGCTCGCCCGCTGAGCTCTCGCTGGCACAACGTGGACATGGGCAGGCGCACCAGCCGACCGGTCCCTGGCCAGGTCGCTGCATCGAGCTCGGCTCGCACGCTGCCGGTGAGGAGGTAGCGCCCAGGTGCCGAGGTCTCGTCCACGGAACGCTTCACGGCGCCGAGGACCTCGGGAACCTCCTGCCACTCGTCCAGCAGCACCGGCGTCGTGACCGCCGCGAGTGCAGTGTCGGGGTCGGCACGAAAGCCGGCAGCCTGGGCCGGGCGATCCAGCTGGACGATGTCGCGGACGGCGCGCCGGGCGGTCGTGGTCTTGCCGCACGCCCGCGGACCGACGACGGAGATCGCTGCGAAGCGCTCCAGCAGGTGCTGGAGCCGTCCGTCAGCCAGGCGCGGCAGGTAGTTGCTCACCTGCTCAACCTACCGTCCGCCACGTTCTGATGTACATTCTGCCACGTTATTGATGTACATTTTGCCACGTCATGAATGTACACTCTGCCGGAGAGGTGACGTTGGGCCTGCCGCGAGCCGCGACCGACTTTGACGGCGCCACAGTGCCGGGTCTACCGAGGGTGGTGCTCGCCCACCCAGAGGTCGATCAGGCCGGCGAAGTGGGCCCGGAAGTGGTCGCGTTCGTGCGGCTGGTAGGTGGCCTCGACGGTCTGGTCGAGCAGTCGGGCGAACTGCGGCCCGGTGACCCACTCGAACACGGCCGCATCGAGGTGCGGCAGGTGCCGCGCGCACCAGTCCGTGTACTCGTCGCGGCACAGCCGTTCGTCGGCGATGGCGAGATAGGCGTCGAGTCGCTCGGCGTAGGACAGGTCGGGGTCGTCGGCGACGTCCAGGTAGCGCTCGGTCTGCAGGTCGATCCGGAACCGGCGGCCGGTGACCAGGCAGAAGGCCGACCACTTGGCCAGTGCCGTGATCGCCCAGGGGAAGTAGTAGTGCAGCGACGTGACGGCGATGTCGGGGCAGGCGTTCGCGTAGTCGATCGGGTAGACCTCGGTGCCGGCGACCAGCATCTCGGCCGAGTTGAACTGCCAGTCGAAGAAGGCGTTCACGATGCGGCTGATCGACATGCACTCGTGGCCCACCTGCGGCGACAGGAACTCGTGGGCCACCTCGTAGCGGGAATGCATGGGGTTCTCGGGCCGGAACCGCATCACCATGGTCTCGGGGCCGATCGACAGCGCCCGCACGAACTCGTCGTAGTCGACGGTGGCCTGCAGGTGCATCAGCATCTCGCCCGAGGCGTCGTAGGCCCGGTGCAGGTCGTCGTGGTTGTCGATCCGCGAGACGCCGCGCCAACCACCGCCGTCGAACGGCTTCATGTACAGCGGGAACCCGAGCTCGTCGGCGATGGCGTCGAGGTCGAAGGGGCGGTTGTAGCGGGCGGAGGTGTAGGCCCAGCGGGAGTTGTCGACCGGGTTCTTGTAGGGCACCAGGATGGTGCGCGGGATCTTGAGCCCGAGCCGCACCATGGCGCAGTAGGCACTGTGCTTCTCCATGGCCTGGAACGTGAACGGCGAGTTGAGCAGGTAGGTGCCGTCGACCAGTGCCGCCTTCTTGAGCCACTCCCGCGGGTGGTAGTACCAGTAGGCCAGGCGGTCGATCACCAGGTCGGAGCGCACCGGGTCACGCAGGTCGAACGGCTCGATCGTCAGCCGCTCGGTGACGACCTCGTGCTCGACCCCGTCGTCGGTGCGGATCACCCCCAGCCGGCGGACGATCGCCTCGAACGCGGTGGGCCAGTCCTCCTCGGCCCCCAGCAGCAACCCGACCAGATGGCGTTTCGCGGTGCTCATGTCGGCCTCTTCCAGGTGGCGGCCAGCAGCCGGGTCAGACCGGGGTCGAGACTGTCTCGCCACGACGTCATGGTGTGCTTGTCCGGGTGCTCGGTCAGGGTGCAGTCCAGCCCCGCCCCCCTGAGCGCCGCGGCCATCAACCGGTTGCAGAAGACGTTCTCCTCGGTCGAGCCGCAGGTCATCGCCACCCGAGCCGTCGTCGGGGCTCGATCTGCGCCACGGACCACGTCGACGAAGTCGCAGATGCGTTCGTAGTGAACGAAATCGGACTCCTGCGGGTCGGTCTCACGGGTGAAGAACGACCCCGACTGCGCGAACACCCCCGCGAACGTGCCCGGATGGCACCACTCCGCATGGACGGCGGCCAGTCCGCCCAGGCTCACCCCGGCGACCACCACGCCGTCCCGCACCGGCACCGCCTGCCGCAGGGTCGGCATCACCTGCAGGGCCAGCAGGCACGCATAGTCGGGGTCGGCCGAGTAGTCGTCGATGCGACGCCGCGGGCCCAGCAACGCCAGCCGGAACGGCGGCACCGACCGCGACGACACCATCGCCGCGGCGTACTGCACCAGGCTGGCCCGGGCCGCCAGCTCGGGGCCGTCGTGCGCCACCAGCAACGGCAGCTCGGACCCCACCCCGATCGCGGCCGCGGCCGGGTCGAGCGGGTCGAGCGCGGACGGCGTCCAGACCTGGATCGAGGTCGGCCCTCGGGACTGCGACGGCGTCGACCCACGTCCCACCGCTGTTGCGCCGGACCGCACCGCTGTGCTGGCAGGCAGCGAGGTCAGGGCGCCGGGTGCCCCCAGCACCGACAGCCACCAGGGCTCTCGGTAGCCGGGCATCGGCAACCACGACCGCGTCACCGTCACGGCGGCGTCCTGGTCGGACCGCTCCCCCAGGTGGCCGCGCAGCTCACCGACCCGACGGGGGTTGCTCGGGTCGAGCACCACGGTGCGGGTGCCGTCGCCCTCGGTCCGCTCGTAGGCGTACTCCACCCGACCCAGCCACGGTCGGGGCACCCGTACGGTCCACACCCCGTCGCTCCAGGTGAACTCGTCCTCCCCGGGAGCCAACGACAGATCGTGCAGCAGCCGCACCGAACGCGCGGACCGGTCCGGGTCGGGCAGCCGGAACACCAGCTCCAACCCGTCGATCACAGTCGCGGCACCCGGCGCCATGTCGTCACCCTATTCGAGGCGGTTCGTCACAGGTCGAACGGAAGTCGTCGTTGGCGTCCGATGGTCTGGCCGAGTCGGCGGGCGGCGGTTTCGGCGTCGGGGAGGGTGTTGCGGCGGGGGGTGCGGGTGGGGTCGATCCAGGAGGGGGCCATGGCGTAGGGGATGCCGGCGCGCATCTGGAGGGTCCAGTGGCCGGTGTGGATGAGGGTGTGGTGTCGTCCGCAGACCAGGGCCAGGTTGCCGATGTCGGTGGTTCCGCCGTTGCGCCACCAGGTGACGTGGTGGGCCTCGCAGGCGGAGGGCGGCATGGCGCAGCCGGGCACCACGCAGCCGCGGTCGCGGGCGACGAGTGCGGTCCGTTGGGTGGGGGTGGCCAGGCGTCGGGTGCGGCCGAGGTCCAGGACGGCGCGGTCGGGGCCCAGGACGACGGTCTGCAGGTCGGCGTCGCACAGCAACCGCCCGAGCGTCCCGGCGGTGATCGGGTCCCCGGACTCGCTCTCGTGAGCCAGCCCCGGTGGTCCGGGCGGCCGGTCTCCCGACCGACCCGGTGGATCTTCCGGTGAGCCCTGCCCCCGCGGGTCCTGTCCTCGCGGGTCCTGTCCTCGCGGATCCTTTGTCCTCTCGGATCCTGCTTTCTCGGGTCGTGTCCCTTCGGGTCGTGGTCCGGTGGGTCCTGTCCTCCCGGGTCCTGTCCTGCCGGGTGTGGGTGGTCCCAGGGGTCGTGCCGGCCTGGTGGCCGCAGCGGGACGCCGTGGTGGTCGAGGGGGCCGGGGGTGGTGCGGCGGGCGGCGGCGGCCTGTTCGGGGGTGGCGGTGATGACCACCTTCACCAGCGGCGCGGCGGGTTGGCACCCGGGGCCGCCCTCGGCCAGGGACGGGTAGTGGGCCCGCAGGGCGGCCTCGCACAGGGCGGTCAGGGCATCGACGTCCCGCATCCCCCGGGACCGGTCGTCGCGGATCGGGAACGCCTGCTGCCCGGGCACCGCCCACCCGCCACCACCACTACTGACGCCGTCACCATTACGGCCGCCACGGCCCTCGTCGCTGCCGTCGCTGCCGTCGCCGCCGTCGCTGCCGGTCGTCGCCGCCTGTCGGTGCTGTCGGTGGTGTCGGTGGTGGGGTCGGGGTGGTGGGCGGTCAGGGACCGGTAGTGGGCCAGGGCGGCGCGCAGGACGGCGGCGGAGGCGGGGTCGAGCAGGCCCCGCATCTAGGTCATGCCGGTGGAGTCGGTGACCAGGGACAGGGTCCGCCGCTGGTAGGCGAGGGGGTCGAAGGAGTCCTGGCCGTCGGGGTCCAACGCGGCCAGCAGCTCTTTCGCGATCCGGTCGGTGGTCGTGGGGGAATGCCGCCGTGACGTCCGCGTCAAGAACACGTCGATCTTCACCCGCCCCGACACTCCCCGGGCGTCGACCCGGTTCGCGAGGTGTTCCGGGACCCGGGCCAGGCACCGGACCGCGACATCGACATGGGCCCGGGTCACCAGCCCGGCCGCCAGCGCCGCCCCCAGCCGCGGCAGCCCCGCCACCCCACCACCGCCCCGCACCGGCGGCGGCACCGGCACCGGCGGTGGCACCGGCGCCGGCGGTGGCGCCGGCGCCGAAAGCGCTGCCCTGCGACCCGGCAGCGCCGGTGATGTCCTCGGCTGCGGCGCTGACCCCGTCCGGGTCAGCCACCCCACCCCCGCTCGGGTCGCTCTCCCCACCGGGGTCCGCCTCGCACGGGGCGTCACTGGGATCGGTCTCGGCGAGCAGGCCCGCGTCGTACCCGGCACCGGCCGGGTCCAGCTGGCGGGCCGCGGCCACATCCGAGGCAGCCACCCCCGCGGCGTGGTTCAGCTTCTGGGTCAAGAACGCGAACCCCGTCCGCCGGCTCACCCCCGGCACCACCCCCGGGCTACGGTCGAACTGGGACAACACATGCAGGTACGCCGCCTCGGTCGCCGTCCGCGCCGCCACCATCGCCGCCATCAGCTCACGCTGCTCGGTCGCCGACAACGTCACCATCGAGGCACCCGAGGCCACCACCGCCGCCGCACCCAGAGCCTGCACCGCGACCACCAGCTCAGGAACCCCACCACCCCAACCCGAACCATCGGCGCACCCGCCGGGCCCTGGCTGCTGGTCGTGTCCCACACCCACAACCTACAAGCCACCACCGACAGTCTCCCGAAGACGGTGTTCGACCAAACACGCTGCGCGACAGGCAGTGTCGAGAGTCGAGTAAGTGTCCTCCAACCAGGCAGGTCAGTAGCCGGTGACGCCGTCCAGCGCCTCCCGCAGCAGGTCGACGTGCCCCAGGTGGCGGGCGTACTCCTCGATCATGTGGAGGTAGACCCACCGCAGGTTCACCTGCTCGCCGTGGCGCAGCCCCGGCAGCGGGGAGTCGAGGTCACTCACCTCGGCGGCGTGGGCGCGGGCGGTGTCGAGCTCGGCGCGATAGCGATCGAGGTCGGCCCGCGCCTCGGCCGGGTCCGTCAGGTCGAGGTCGCCGTCCGGGTGCTCCTCGGTGCGGTAGGTGCGCGGCGTCGGCGTGCCGGTGACCACCTCGGTGAACCAGTACTGCTCGACCCGGGTCAGGTGCCGCAGCAGCCCGAGCAACGACAAGGTGGACGGCGGCACGCTGCGCACGCACAGCTGCTCGGCGGTGAGTCCGGCCAGCTTGATCGGCAGCGTCACCCGGTAGAGCTCGAGCCAGCTCTCGAGCGAGTCCCGGTCCCCGGCCAGGAACGGCGGGCCGCTGCGATCGTCCTCGGTCACCGGGATCAGGGGCTCGGTATCGATGTCCATGGGGTGCATCCTCTACCCTCGCGAGAGCGGGCGTGCGCCGAGGGACGGTAGGACCAGTGACGACGACACCGGCAGTGATCCGGCTCTACCTGCTGGACGACCACGAGATCGTGCGCCGGGGACTGCGTGACTTCTTCTCAGTGGCCGAGGGTTTCGAGATCGTGGGCGAGTCCGGGTCGGCCGCGCAGGCGACCCGCCGGATCCCCGCACTGCGACCCGACGTCGCGATCCTGGACGGCCGCCTCACCGACGGGTCGGGCATCGACGTCTGTCGCGACGTCCGCTCGGTCGACCCACGGATCAAGGTGCTGATCCTGACCTCGTTCGACGACGACGACGCGCTGTTCTCGGCCATCATGGCCGGCGCCGCCGGGTACCTGCTCAAGAACGTCAGCTCCGCCCACCTGCTGGACGCCGTCCGCCGCGTGGCCGCCGGGCAGTCACTGCTCGACCCGGCGGTCACCGCCACCGTGCTCGAGCGGATCCGTACCACCGCCGGCGCCGGCCCCCAGGCCCCGCAGGGGCTCACCGAGCAGGAGGGGAGGGTGCTGGGCCTGATCGCGGACGGGCTGAGCAACCGCGAGATCGGTGAGCGCCTCTTCCTGGCCGAGAAGACCGTCAAGAACTACGTCTCGAGCCTGCTGTCGAAGCTCGGGCTCGAGCGGCGCACCCAGGCGGCCGTCTACGAGGTCGAACGCCGCAGCAAGCACTGAGCCCACCGAGCACTGAACCCACCAAGCACTGAACCCACAAAGCACTGAACCCACCAAGCACTGAGCCGCACCGAGCACCGAGCCGTACCCGCCCCGAGGGTCGAGTCATGCCGGGGGCTGCGCCACGACGGGTGACAGCGGTACCGACCAGCGCAGCACGGTGCCGCCCTCAGGACGCGGCTCCAGCTCGCAGGTGCCACCACGGACGGCCGCCCGGTGCGCGAGGTTGACCAGGCCGCTGCGGCGACTGTCGGCCGCCACCCCGCAGCCGTCGTCGACCACCTCGATCTCGACAGTCCTTGCGACGCAGACGAAGACCTCCACCTGTCGGGCCCCGGCATGCCGGACGACGTTCGACAGTCCCTCGCGCAGCACCGCGACCACATCGGCCGACAGGTCGGGCCCGACCGCCGACAGCGGTCCCTCCACGAACAGCCGGGGTGGTGCTCCCAGGCCCTCGGCCGCCTCGGCCACCACCTCGTCGACCCGGGTCCGCAGCTCACTGCCCACCCCGGAGCCGTGCAGCCCGAAGATGGTGCGGCGTACGTCCTTGATCGTCTCGTCGATGTCGTCGACGGCTCGCCCCACCCGTTCGGCCACCTCGGGCACCCGTGCCGCCACCAGGGCGGCCTGCAGCGACAACCCCACGGCGAACAACCGTTGGATGACGTGGTCGTGCAGGTCGCGGGCGATCCGGTCCCGGTCCCGCAGCAGGGTCACCTGCGCGGCGTCCAGGCTGCCGCGTGCCACCTCCAACGCCAGGCCCACCCGTTGACCGAAGACCCCTGGGGCGCTGATGTCAGTGGCGCCCAGGGCTCCCGGCAGCGGTCGGCGTCGGGCCAGCAGCAGCACCGCCCACGGGTGGTGCTCGGCGTCCATCACCGGCACCAGATCGCCGGCCTGCCAGGCCGAACCGCCCACCAGAGCCAGCTCGGCGCCGGTGAGAGGGCGGGGCTCGACCAGGTCGGCCAGGACGGCCGCCAAGGCGGCGGGCACCTCCCCCGCCGGTCCCGACAGGCCCGGCGCTGCTGCTGCGCCGGGCTCGACGCCGGTGGGCGCGTCGGCATCCGGGACCGGGTCGCCGTCCTGGTAGCGCCACAGCCACCGGTCGTCCGGGCCCGGTACTGCCAACACGGCGACGTCGCAGCCGCCCGCCTGGCGGGCGATCTGCGGCACGGCCGCCAGTCGGTCGAGCAGGTCCCCCGAGCCTGCGGCGGTGAGCACGGCATGGACGGCGACCCCGGCCGCCTCGGACCAGCGCCGCCGGAAGTCGGCCGCGGCGTAGAGGCGGGCGTTCTCGATCGCGACCCCGGCCGCCGCACCGAGGGCCAGCAGCGCCTCCTCGTCGTTGCCCGTGAAGAACTGCGCCCCCGTGCCGGCCTCCTTCTCGGCCACGTACAGGTTGCCGAAGATGCGCCCCTGCACCCGGACCGGCACCCCCAGGAAGGTACGCATCGGCGGGTGACCGTGCGGCAGGCCGACCGACGCGGGATGGGCCGAGACCTCGGACAGGCGCAGCGCGTCGACCCCCTCGCGCAGCAGCAGCCCTGGAATGCCGTGGGCCTGCGGCATGCCCCCCAGCCGCTCCCGCAGCTGCGGGCCGATGCCGTGGACCGTGAAGTCGACCAGGACGCCCTGCTCACCGGTGATGCCCAGCGCCGCGTAGCGCGCCCCCGTCGAACGGGCGGCCGTGGTCACCAGCCGCTGCAGCACCTCGCCGAGCTCGAGCCCGGCACCGACCGCGATCAGCGCCCGGGTGAGGCTACGGAACCGGGCGGCGTCGTCGTGCGCCCCCTGGGGCACCTCGTCCACACCTCGATCGTAGCCACCCCCGTGGCCGGTTCAGCTGCGTCGCTCGACCCCGGGCCGGGCGTAGTAGACCCAGGCGACGACCACGCAGATCCCGAAGAAGACGGCGCAGCCGTAGTAGAACGCGGTCGGCGAGATCGTGGCCAGCAGCATCCCGAACAGGAACGGCCCGAAGGCGGCGATGGCCGCCGTCCACCCGATCACGCCGCCCGCCTGCCGCGGCGGGAAGATCATGGGCATCTGCTTGAAGGTGGCGGCGTTGCCGACACCGGCGAAGAAGAAGATGCCGAGCATGCCCCCGACGAACCTGCCGAAGCTGTCGGTCGACGTCGGGCTCAGCCACATCGCCGCGTAGATCGTCGACACGGTCATGCCCACGCCGGCGACGAAGGTCCACACGGCCCCGCCGAACCGGTCGCACAGCGGGCCCCACAGCACCCGCGCCGCCGAACCCACCAACGGGCCGAGGAAGGCGTACTTGAGCGGATCGGGGGCGTCCGGGAAGCCCCCGTAGACGTTCTTGATCAGCAGGCCGAACTGGGCCGAGAAGCCCGAGAAGGCACCGAAGGTCATGAGGTAGAGCAGGGTCATCAGCCAGGTGTCGCGGTTGCCGAAGATGTCCGTCTGCTGGTGGATGTTCGCCTGGATCGGCACGCTGCGCAGCAGCGTCCAGGCCAGGACGGCGGCGAGCACCACCCACGGCAGGAACACCAGCCCGGCGTTGTGCAACCAGATCGACCCGCTGGGCCCGGCCTTGGCGACGGTCCGCTCGGCGGCGATGGACGCCGTCCCCAGCAGCGCGAACCCGATCACCCACGGCACCAGGAACTGCACCACGCTGACCCCGAAGTTGCCGACACCGGCCTGGATGCCCAACGCGGTGCCCTGCATCCGCTTGGGGAAGAAGTAGGACGTACTGGGCATGAAGCCCGAGAACGCGCCACCGCCGATCCCGCACAGGAAGGCGAGCCCGAGCAGCACCCCGTACGGGGTGTGACTGTCACGCACCGCCCAGCCCCACCCGGCCAGCGGCAGCAGCAGCAGGACGCTCGAGAGGGTGACCAGCCGCCGCGTGCCCAGGATCGGGGGCAGGAACATCCAGACCAGGCGCAGCAGGCCACCGGCCAGGCCCGGCATCGCCGTCAGCCAGTAGAGCTGCTCCTTGGTGAGCCCGAACCCGACGGCGTTCAGCCGGGGCGCGATCGCGCTCACCAGGAACCAGGCGATGAACGCCAGGGTCAGCGAGTAGGTGGTCACCGCCAGCGTCGTCCAGGCGGTCCGCCTGTCCCAGGTCGCCTCGTTCTCGGGGTCCCAGTCGGTCAGCCAGTCGCTGCCGCCCAGCCGGGGCCGCATGCTGCGCTCGGGCACTTGCAGGTCCACGCTCACGGTCGTCTCCCACACTCGTTCTCGGGTAATGACTCTCAAGGGACTTGAGGGGTTCTGGGGTCTCGGGTCAGGCGGGCGCGACGGCCGGTCGTTCGAAGCGGTCGCGCAGCTGCGGCGCCTGGGCGTGCAGCATGCGGTGGACCGTCAGGTGCATCCAGGCGGCACTCACCAGGGCGAGCAGGAACAGCACCCCGAAGGTGGACTGGGCGAGGCCGGTCCAGCTCTGCGCGTAGGCGAACACGGGCGGCAGCACGAACCCACCGAGACCGCCGAGCATGCCCACCAGGCCGCCGACGGCACCGACGTCCTGCGGGAAGTACTCCGGAATGTGCTTGTAGACGGCGGCTTTGCCGACCCCCATCGCCAGCCCGATGACGAACACCAGGGCGACGAACAGCCACAGCCCCACCGACCACGGCAGCACCTCGGCGAACGAGCCGTCGGGCTGGGCCAGCTCGATGTGGCCGTAGGGCATCATCAGCACCCCGCTCGCGACCAGCATCACCGCGAACATCTGGTACATGATGCGGCGGGCGCCGAACCGATCGGCCAGCCAGCCGCCGAACGGGCGCATCAGCGACGCCGGGAAGATGAAGGTGGCTGTCAGCAGCGCCCCTTCGTACAGCGGCACGTGGTAGACGTCGACGTAGTACTTGGGCAGCCAGGCCGACAGTGCCACGTACGCACCGAAGACCACCACGTAGTACAGGCTGAAGCGCCACACCCGCACCGATCGCAACGGCTGCACCAGCTCGCGCAGCGGGCGGCCCTGACCCGGACGACGGTCATGGCGAGGCGCCCCGAACCAGGTGACGAGGGCCATCAGCACCAGCAGCACCGCGTACAGGGCCGGCACGAACCGCCAGCCACCGGGGAACAGCCCGCCCAGGTAGCCACCGGCCGGGACCAGCGCGATCAGCGCCGGGCCGATGAACTTGGTCACCGACGCCCCGACGTTGCCGGCCCCGAAGATCCCCAGCGCCAGGCCCTGCCGTTCGTGCGGCCACCAGGCGCTGTTCCACGAGATCCCCGACGAGAACGAGTTGCCTGCCAGCCCGACCAGGAAGGCGTACCAGAGCAGCGCGGTGTACGAGCCCGCCGTCGAGACCAGGTAGCACGGCACCGCCGAGACGGCGAGCATCACCGTCATCACCAGCCGCCCGCCCCACCGGTCGGCGGCGATCCCGGTGAACAGCCGCCACAGCGAGCCGTTCAGGATCGCCACGCTCGTGATCCACGACAGCTGCAGGTCGGTGAGCCCGAACTCCTTGCGGATCGGGATCCCCAGGACGCCGAACATCAGCCACACCGCGAACATCAGGGTGAACCCCAGGGTCGACAGGGTGAGCACCCGCCTGCGGCCGGAGCCTTCCGGATCGTCGTCGGGCGCGTCCGAGGGACGAGTGGTGTCCATGGCTCGAATCTAGGAACGGCACCACCGCCGCGGCAGCGGCGATAGCCCCGACCTGTCCGGTGCAAAGGTCCCGGGCCGAGTCGGGCGTCGACCGGAGGAGTCCCGGCCGGTGGTCTTCGGTCCCCCCAGGTGGGGCAGAAGGTCCCTCGCCCTCGAGCGGCCGCCGGCAGTCGACTGGACAGGTGACGACGAGCGCTGAATCCCCCCTGGTCGCCGGCCTGCTGCGCACCCGGCGCGCACTGCAGCCCACCGCCGTCTCGGCCGACGGCCGCCGGCTGCACCTGACGGGCGGCCGGGACGGCGACGCCTTCTACCGGGACCGCTGGAGCCACGACAAGGTGGTCCGCTCCACCCACGGCGTCAACTGCACCGGGTCGTGCTCGTGGAAGGTGTACGTCAAGGACGGCATCATCACCTGGGAGTCCCAGCAGACCGACTACCCCAGCGTCGGCCCCGACAGCCCCGAGTACGAGCCCCGCGGCTGCCCCCGGGGCGCCGCCTTCTCGTGGTACACCTACTCCCCCACCCGGGTCCGTTACCCCTACGTCCGAGGCGTTCTGGCCGAGCTGTACCGCGCCGCGAAAGCCGCCCACGGCGGCGACCCGGTGGCCGCCTGGGCCTCGATCGAGCAGGACCCCGAGGCGACCCGGCGCTACAAGCAGGCCCGCGGCAAGGGCGGCCTGGTGCGCACCACCTGGGCCGAGGCGCTCGAGATCGTCGCCGCCGCCCAGGTGCACACCATCGAGAAGTACGGGCCGGACCGGGTGGCCGGCTTCTCGCCGATCCCGGCGATGAGCATGGCCAGCCACGCCGCAGGCGCCCGCTACACCAGCCTGATCGGCGGCACCATGCTGTCGTTCTACGACTGGTACGCCGACCTGCCGATCGCCAGCCCACAGGTCTTCGGCGACCAGACCGACGTGCCCGAGTCGGCGGACTGGTGGAACGCCGGCTACCTGATGATGTGGGGCTCGAACGTGCCGGTCACCCGCACCCCGGACGCCCACTTCATGACCGAGGTGCGCTACAAGGGAACGAAGGTCGTCACCGTCAGCCCGGACTACGCCGACAACACCAAGTTCGCCGACGAGTGGCTGCCGGCCCATCCCGGCACCGACGGCGCGCTGGCGATGGCGATGGGCCACGTGGTGCTCACCGAGTTCTACGCCCGGCGCCGGGTGCCGTACTTCGTCGACTACGCGACGCGCTTCACCGACGGCCCGTTCCTGGTGACCCTGACCGAGCGCGACGGGTCCTACCGGCCCGGCCGCTTCCTGACCGCCGCCGACCTGGCGCCGTCCGACCTGGCGCCGTCCGACCGGTCCCCCGGCAGCGCCTCGGAGGTCGGGCCCGACGTCGAGGGGGCGGCCTTCAAGACCGTGGTCTGGGACGGCGCCGCCGGTGGCCCGGCACTACCCCCGGGCTCGTTGGGGTTCCGGCACACCGACTCCGGCGTCGGACGGTGGAACCTGGACCTGGGCGCCATCGAGCCGCTGCTGAGCCTCTTGGACGGCGACGCCGCCACCACCGCCCGGATCGAGGGTGTCCAGGTCGAGCTGCCCCGCTTCGACACCGGCACCG
This sequence comes from uncultured Actinomycetota bacterium, assembly GCA_963738495.1. Taxonomy (GTDB): domain Bacteria; phylum Actinomycetota; class Actinomycetes; order Actinomycetales; family Kineosporiaceae; genus CAVTWW01. The sequence continues at coordinate 79,875 of CAVTWW010000034.1, read as the reverse complement.
ACGGCGGGCCGAGCGTCGACGAGGGCGGCGGCGTGCTGCGCCGCGGGGTGCCGGCGCTGCGGGTGGGCGAGCACCTGGTGACCACCGTCTTCGACCTGCTGCTGGCCCAGTACGGCGTCGGCCGCCCCGGGCTGCCGGGGGCCTGGCCCACCGGCTACGACGACGACCAGCCCTACACCCCGGCCTGGCAGGAGGCCATCACCTCGGTACCGGCCGAGACCGATGACCCGGGTGGCCCGCGAGTTCGCCGCCAACGCCGAGGCCACCCGCGGCCGCTCGATGATCCTGCTCGGTGCCGGCACCAACCACTGGTTCCACTCCGACACCATCTACCGGGCGATCCTGGCCCTGGTCACGCTGACCGGCTGCCAGGGCGTCAACGGCGGCGGCTGGGCGCACTACGTCGGGCAGGAGAAGTGCCGCCCGTTCACCGGCTGGGCCCAGCTGGCCTTCGGGCTGGACTGGGTACGCCCGCCGCGCCAGATGGCCGGGACGGCGTTCTGGTACCTGGCGACCGACCAGTGGCGCTACGACGGCTTCGGCGCCGACGAGCTCGCCTCCCCACTGGGCGCCGGCCTGTTCGAGGGCAAGGCGCTGGCCGACTGCCTCGTCAAGGCCACCCGGATGGGCTGGCTGCCCAGCTACCCCACGTTCGACCGCAACCCGTTGCAGCTGTGCGCCGAGGCCGAGGCCGAGGGTCTGACCCCGCAGCAGTACGTGCCCCGCGAGCTGCAGGCCGGGCGCCTGAGGTTCGCCTGCGAGGACCCCGGCGCCCCCGAGAACTACCCCCGGGTGCTGACGGTCTGGCGGGCCAACCTGCTCGGCTCCTCGAGCAAGGGCAACGAGTACTTCCTGCGCCACCTGCTGGGCACCGACGCCTCGTTGCGGGCCGAGCAGACCCCACCCGGACACCGCCCCAGCGAGGTGGTCTGGCGGGACGAGCCGGGCGACGGCAAGCTCGACCTGTTGGTCTCGATGGACTTCAGGATGACCAGCACCGGGCTGTTCTCGGACGTGCTGCTGCCGGCGGCCACCTGGTACGAGAAGCACGACCTGTCGACCACCGACATGCACCCGTTCATCCACGCGTTCACCCCGGCGATCGCGCCGCCCTGGCAGACCCGCAGCGACTACGACGCGTTCCAGGCTCTGGCAGTGACGTTCTCGCAGCTGGCCGGCCCCCGCCTGGGCCGGCGCACCGACCTGGTCGCCGTCCCGCTGCTGCACGACACCCCCGGCGAGACGGCACAGCCGTTCGGTGAGGTGAAGGACTGGCGGCTCGGTGAGTGCGACCCGATACCCGGCCGCACCATGCCGAGCCTGGTGACGGTCGAGCGCGACTACGGCGCCGTCGCCGCCATGATGGGCGCCCTCGGCCCCAAGGTCGAGCAGCTGGGCACCACCGTCAAGGGGATCACCCTGTTCCCCGACCGCGAGGTCGAGCAGCTCAAGCGGGTCAACGGCGTCGCCCTGGGCGGGATCGCCGAGGGCCGGCCCCTGCTGGCCACGGCGTCCCAGGCCTGCGAGGCGATCCTGGCGCTGTCGGGCACCACGAACGGGCGCCTGGCCACCCTGGGGATGCGCGTGCTCGAGAACCGCACCGGTGCCCGGTTGGCCGACCTGGCCGAGGACAACGAGGGCAAGCAGATCACCTTCGCCGACACCCAGGCCCGCCCGGTGCCGGTGATCACCTCGCACGAGTGGTCGGGCTCCGAGCACGGCGGACGGCGCTACTCGCCGTTCACGATCAACGTCGAACGGGGCAAGCCCTGGCACACCCTGACCGGCCGCCAGCACTTCTTCCTCGACCACGCCTGGATGACCGAGCTCGGCGAGGGGCTGCCGATCTACCGGCCGCCGCTGAACCTGCACCGCATCTTCGGTCCGCCCGACACGGGCGCCGCCCCCGGCGAGGCCGAGGTGACGGTGCGCTACCTGACGCCGCACTCGAAGTGGTCGATCCACTCCGAGTACCAGGACAACCTGTTCATGCTGGCGCTGTCCCGGGGCGGTCCCGAGATCTGGATGAGCGTCGAGGACGCCGCCACGATCGGGGTGGCCGACAACGAGTGGGTCGAGGCCGTGAACCGCAACGGCGTCGTGGTCGCCAGAGCCTGTGTCTCGCACCGGATGCCGACGGGCACGGTGTTCATGTACCACGCCAAGGACCGCACCGTCGACGTCCCCCGGGCGCAGACCAGCGGACGGCGCGGCGGCATCCACAACTCCCTGACCCGGCTGCTGGTCAAGCCGAGCCATCTGATCGGCGGCTACGCCCAGTTGTCGTACGGGTTCAACTACTACGGGCCCACCGGCAACCAGCGCGACGAGATCACCGTCGTGCGCCGCCGCAGCCAGAACGTGGAGTACTGACGATGCGCGTCATGGCCCAGACCGCGATGGTCATGAACCTCGACAAGTGCATCGGGTGCCACACCTGCTCGGTCACCTGCAAACAGGCCTGGACCAACCGGGTCGGCGTGGAGTACGTGTGGTTCAACAACGTCGAGACCCGCCCCGGCCAGGGCTACCCGCGGCGCTGGCAGGACCAGGAGCGCTGGCGCGGCGGCTGGGTGCTCGACCGCCGCGGCCGGCTGCAGCTGCGCTCGGGCGGGCGCCTGAAGCGACTGATGTCGATCTTCGGCAACCCGACGATGCCGACCATCAACGACTACTACGAGCCCTGGACCTACGACTACGACACCCTGCTCAGCGCCCCGGCGCAGGAACACACCCCGGTGGCGCAGCCGCAGTCGCTGATCACCGGCCGCCCGATGGCCATCACCTGGGGCGCCAACTGGGACGACGACCTGGGCGGCAGCCAGACCGGCGTCCCGAACGACCCGGTGGCCGCCAAGCTGGGCGAGCTCGTCAAGCAGGAGTTCGCCTCCACGTTCATGTTCTACCTGCCCCGGATCTGCGAGCACTGCCTCAACCCCAGCTGCGTCGCCGCCTGCCCGAGCGGGGCGATGTACAAGCGGTCCGAGGACGGCATCGTGCTGGTCGACCAGGACCGCTGCCGCGGCTGGCGCATGTGCGTGTCGAACTGCCCCTACAAGAAGGTCTACTTCAACCACCGCACCGGCAAGGCCGAGAAGTGCACCCTGTGCTACCCGCGGCTCGAGGTCGGCATGCCGACCGTCTGCTCCGAGACCTGCGTCGGCCGGCTGCGTTACCTGGGGGTACTGCTCTACGACGCGGACGCCGTGGCCGACGCGGCCTCGGTGAGCGACCCGCAGGACCTCTACCAGGCCCAGCTCGACCTGCTGCTCGACCCGTCCGAGCCCGAGGTGCTCGAGGCGGCCCGCCGTGACGGGATTCCCGAGGACTGGCTGCAGGCCGCCCGCCGCTCGCCGGTGCACGCGCTCATCAAGGACTTCCGGGTGGCGCTGCCGCTGCACCCGGAGTACCGCACGATGCCGATGGTCTGGTACGTGCCGCCCTTGTCCCCCATGGTCGACGCCCTGACCGCACAGGGGCTGGACGGCGAGGAGCCGGCACTGCTGTTCGCCGCGGTCGCCGAGATGCGGATCCCCGCCGAGTACCTCGCCGAGATCCTGGCCGCCGGCGACGTGCCGCTGGTGCAGGGCGTGCTCGCCAAGCTGGCCGCGATGCGCAGCTACATGCGCGGGGAGTTCGTCACCGGCGACGTCGACGCCCGCTCCCGCGAGGTCCGCGAGGGCCTGGCGGCCGCGGTGGGCATGACCGGTGAGCAGCTGCGGCGGATGTACCGGCTGCTGGCGATCGCCAAGTACGACGAGCGCTACGTGATCCCCCTCGCCCACGTCGAGGGGGAGGGCGAGGACGTCGACGCCGCGCGGCACCTGGGCCTGGAGGAGCTGCCCGGCTGCAGCGTCGCCGGCTCGGGCGGCTCGCCCTACCCCGCGGCCCACCGGCCCGGAGCCCCGGTGCCGGTGGCCATCGAGTCCTTCCACCTGACCCGGAGCCGGGCCACAGCCGACCGCCACGAGGACGTCGACGACGACGTCCGTGGGACCGACATCGCCGAGGAGCAGCCATGACGTTCGAGCTCACCCTGCTGCCCGGGTCGGCGACCGGCCCGGAGGCGGCCCTGGCCGACCTGGGACCGGTCCCGATGCCGGTCGGCGACCCGGTGCCGGCGCTCGAGGCCCGCGCCGTCGCCTGGCTCGCGGCCGCCCTGCTGCTCGGCTACCCGGACGACGAGGCTCGGGCCGGACTGCCCGCCGTCCGGCACGCCCTGACCCAGGTGGCCGACCGGTTGCCCCCGGCCGTGGTGGCCCCGCTGCTCGAGCTGGCCGACGAGCTGGTCGTCACCGATCCGCTGACCGCACAACGCCGGTACGTGGCGATCTTCGACACCCGGCGGCGCTGCTGTCCCTACCTCACCTACTACCTGCACGGCGACACCCGCCGCCGCGGCGTCGCCCTGTGGCGGGTGCAGGCGAGCCTGCAGGCCTGCGGGTTCGAGCCCAGGGACGGCGAGCTGCCGGACCATCTGTCGGTGCTCTGCGAGCTGGCCGCCGTCGGGGACGAGCAGGTCGCCCTCACCCTGATCGGCGAGCACCGGCCAGGTCTGACCCTGTTCGCCGAGGCGTTGCGCCAGGCCGGGTCCGGCTACGTGCGGGTCGTGACCGCGATCGAGGCGCTGCTGCCGCCGGAGCAGGAGTCGGCGCAGACCGAGGCGGCGAAGGTCGCCGCTGCCCTGGCGGCGTCCGGCCCACCGTCCGAGCATGTCGGGCGTGCCGGCTGGACCGCGCCGTTCACCGCCCTGACCGACGACCGGGGAGCCCGGCGATGACTCCGCTCGACACCGTGCTGTGGGTGATGCTGCCCTACGTCAGCCTGACCGTGTTCGTGGTCGGGCACTGGTGGCGCTACCGGTACGACCAGTTCGGCTGGACCACGCGCTCGTCGCAGATCTACGAGGGCCGGCTGCTGCGGTGGGGCTCGCCCCTGTTCCACCTCGGGATCCTGATGGCACTCGGCGGCCACGTGGTCGGCCTGGTGGTGCCGGACACCTGGACGAGCGCGGTCGGCATCAGTGAGCACCTTTACCACGTCAGCGCCGTGACCATGGGAACAGTCGCCGGCACGATGACCGTGGTCGGTCTCGCGCTGCTGATCGTGCGCCGGCGCAGCGTGCGCTCGGTCTTCCGGGCCACCACCCCGATGGACAAGCTGCTCTACGTCGTGCTCGCCACCACGATCCTGCTGGGCATGGCGAACACGGTGCACGGCAACCTGTTCGGCCCCGGGTACGACTACCGGCAGAGCGTCGCGGTGTGGTTCCGCGGGGTCTTCTGGCTGCACCCCGACGGCGCGCTGATGGCGAACGCGCCGTTCACCTTCCAGGCTCACGCGGTCGTGGCGATGGCGCTGTTCGCCCTGTGGCCGTTCACCCGGCTGGTGCACGTGCTGTCGGCGCCGGTGGGTTACCTCACCCGGCCGTACCTGGTCTACCGCTCCCGCGACGTCGACCGTCGTTCGTCGCGGGCCGACCGCCGCGGCTGGGAACGCATCGGCTGACCGGCTCCCGATCGGGCACCCGGCTACGCGAGTGCGAGGGCCGCCCGCAGGCAGGTGAGCGGGTCGTCGAGGTGGTACGGGTGCTCGTCGGGCTCGATGTGGTCGAGGAAGCGCCGGTAGGTGACGGCACCGAGCAGCTCGGCCACCGGCAGCATCGGTGCCAGCGCCGCGAGCGGGTCGGCGTCGGGGAACCGGACCCGCCACGCCCTGGCCCACAGCGCCTCCAGCCGGTCCCGGTCGTCGGCCGGGCCGGCGCCCAGCAACCGGATCAGGTCGAGCACGGGCGGCCCGGTCACGGCGTCGCCCCAGTCGAGCAGCCGCAGCCGACCCGGAACCCCGCGCAGGTTGCCGGGGTGGAAGTCCCCGTGCACCAAGGTGTCCGGCAGGCCCGCCGCCGCCGCGGCCGCGAACCTGGCCGGCAGCGTGGCCACCAGGGCGCCCAGCCTGCGGTTCTCCGGCCCCGACAGCACCGAGCGGTACCGCTCGTGGACGGCGGCGATCGCTGCCGTGGCGGCCACCGCCCGCCGGTCCGGCACGGCGAACCGCGAGAGCTCGGCGATCCGCGGCGCTGCCGCGGCCTGCAGGCCCACCAGCAGCTCGACGGCCTGCCCGGTGACGTCCACCCCGGCGCCGTAGTGGTCCTCGCCGGGCACGTCGTCCAGCAGTTGCCGACCGTCCTGGGACGCCAGCACCGTTGCCACCGAGGCACTTCCGTCCGGAGTCAGCGAACCCAGCCACTGCAGCAGCGGCGCCTCGGCCACCAGGAACGACGGCAGCACCTTGAGCCAGACCGGGCGGCTCGCCGTCGGGATCGACCAGATGCTCGACAGGTTCCAGGTGCGCAGCTGGCGGGGAGCACCGGTGCGCGGCCGGCCGAGGTCGGCCAGCACCTCGTCGGCCCAGCGCAGGTCGGCCTGCGGCCCGCCGGGCTCGGCGTACCGGGCCCGCAGCGGGTGCGAGGCCAGCGGATCCGGCGCCCCCGCCGCCGGCGCCCACGGCTGCAGCAGGGGTCCCAACCCCTCGGCCCCCGCCGGTTCGATTCCGCCTGACTCGATGCCGTCCAGCTGGGCCAGGTAGGTCACCGGACCGTCCATGCCGTTCACCGTGCCCGGGGTCGTCAGCAGCCGCAGCACCACGACGGACAGTCCGAACCGACGCCCGCACGCCTCGACTATGTCGTCCACCGTCGGCCAGTAGGGGAAGTCGATCGGGAACGGCGGCAACGCGCCCAGCACCCGAGCCCGGTCGGCGCCGCCGGGCGTGCACAGCAGCAGGGTGACCTCACGCATGCCCCGATGGTGCCAGCGGTCGCCCGTCTCGGCCCGATCGACGCCGTCCGATGTGAGTTTCGACCCCAGCTCTTGCGGTGACTTTCAACAGGCGATGGAATCGCCAGGACCAGAGCGGGCAGAGACGGTAGCGAACGGGCGGAGTCGGGCCATGGAGATGTATGCCGTCGAGCGACGGCGCTGGATCATCGACCATGCCCGCGAGGCCGGGCGGATCGAGGTCGCCGACGTCGCCGACGCCCTGTCGGTCGCCCGCGAGACGGTCCGCCGCGACCTCAACGCCCTCGAGGGCGAGGGCTACCTGCGCCGGGTGCACGGCGGCGCCGTCCCGGTCGAGCGACTGGGGTTCGAGGGCCGCCTGGCCTCGCGCCGGATCGCCCGCCAGGACGTCAAGGCCCGCATCGCCGAGCACGCCACGACCCTGGTCGGCAGCGCCGAGCTGATCTTCATCGACGAGGGGTCGACCGCCCAGGCCTTCGCCGAGCGGCTGCACCCCAGCCGGCCGCTGACCGTCGTGACGAACGCCCTGTCGGTGGCCCTGGTGCTGGCCAACCGCGAGCACCTCGAGGTGATCGCCCTCGGCGGCCGGGTGCGCCCCAGCAGTCTGGGCACCGTCGACCACTGGGCGGTCGGCATGGTCTCGGGCTTCGTCTTCGACCTCGCCTTCGTGGGCACCAACGGCTTCACCCTCGAGCGCGGCCTCACCTGCCCGCACGCCGGGGTGGCGGCCGTGAAGACCACGGCGCTGCGCGCCAGCCGGCGGGTGGTGCTGATGACCGACGGGTCGAAGTACGGCGTCGACTCGACGTACCGGTTCGGCGAGCTGCGCGACGCCACGACCCTGGTCACCGACCGGACCACCGGCGACGGCCCGCTGCGACGGATCCGCAGCCTGGGCGTCGAGGCGGTGGTGGTGTGAACGTCGTCGTCACGCTGACCCCCAACCCCAGTCTCGACCTCAGCTACACCCTCGCCGCCGACGACCACCTGGGCCGCACCGAGATCGAGGTGCACCGGGCCGTGGCCGTCACCCTGGAGGCGAGCGGCAAGGGGATCAACGTCACCCGGACCCAGGCGCACGGGCGGGCGGCCGAGCCGTCCCTGGCGCTCACCCCGGTGGCGGTGCTGCCGATCGCCGGCGCCACCGGGGCCCACCTGGCCGCCCTGCTGGCCCAGGACGGCCTCGAGTGCACGACCGTCGCGGTGCCCGGGGAGACCCGGATCAACACCACGACCGCCCAGCCGGCCCTCGGCAGCACCGTCAAGGTGAACAGCCCCGGCCCGACCCTGTCCGAGGCCGACGCCGAGGCCCTGCTGGCCGCGACCGCCACCCGCCTGCAGGCGGCCGGGCTGCAGCTCGGCCCCGTCGCGCGGCGCGGCCCGGACGACGAGCTGTGGCTGGCGGTCTGCGGCTCGTTCCCTCCAGGCCTGCCGCCGCAGTTCGTGACCCGGCTGGTCGCCCTGGCCCACCGCCACGGCGCCCGGGTGGCCGTCGACACCGCCGGGCCCACCCTGGCGGCGGCGCTCGAGGCGGGCGCCGATCTGCTGGCACCCAACGTCGGCGAGCTCGCCGCGGTGGACGACGCCGTCCGGCTGGTCACCGAGTCGCCGGGCGCGAACGTGGACCCGGGCGCGGACGCGGACGCGGGATCGCCCCTGATCGACGCCTGCGCCGCCCTGGCCGCGGCCCGGGGCTGCCAGCTGCTGGTCAGCCGGGGCGCGGACGGCGCCCTGTGGACCGACGGCACCACGACGCTCCTGGCCGCCGCCGACCCGGTGGTCGCACGCAACACCGCCGGTGCCGGGGACGCCCTGCTCGCCGGCTGGCTGGCGGGCGGCACCGCCGACGAGCGGCTGTCCCGGGCGGTCCGCTGGGGGCGCCTGACCTGTCTGGCGGCGACCACCGTCGCCGACCCGACGGCGTTCACCGCCGGCGCGACGGCCCCGATCCACCTGGAGCGCCGCAGCCACTGATTCTCCCGCTCGCCCGCCCGACCACCCACCGGCCCATGCTGAGCACCACCGGCCGCCACCCACCGAACCCCACCACCCACCGAACCCCACCACCCACCGAACCACAAGAACCCAGGAGGAGACATGGCCGCGCTGCGCGCCCTGTTCATCGGGGACGGCTTCATCCCCATCGCCAGCTACACCGACGCCCTCACCCGGCTCGACCCCGTCGGTGCCGTGCAGCCGTTCGTCGTGGACTGGGCCGGCGCCAAGGACGAGCAGCACCACAAGCAGCAGGTCATGGAGACCCGGGGCGCCAACGCCTTCGCCGCTCCCGCCGAGCTGCTGGCCGCCGTGCCGGACGTCGAGACGATCAGCATGCACTTCGCCCCGGTGGAGGCCGAGCTGATCGCCGCCGCGCCGTCGCTGAAGCTGGTCAGTGTCGCCCGCACCGGGCTCGAGAACGTGGACGTCGAGGCGGCCACCCGTCGCGGGATCGGCGTGGTGCCGGCCCTGGGCCGCAACGCCGGCGGCGTCGCCGAGCTGCAGATCGGCCTGATGCTCAGCGAGGCCCGCAACATCGCCCGGGCCGACCGCAGCATCAAGGACGGCGGCTGGCGCAAGGAGTTCCCCGGCTCCCGGATCGAGGTCGTCGGGCGCACGGTGGCGATGGTGGGCCTCGGCCACGTGGGACGGGTCTTCGCCCAGCGGCTGGCCGGTTTCGCCCCCGACCTGCTGGCCTACGACCCCTACGCCGGCGACGCCGACCTGGCGGCCCTGGGCGTGCGCCGCGCCGACACCCTCGAAGAGGTCTTCGCCGCTGGTGACTTCGTCGTCGTCCAGGCCCGGCACACCCCCGAGACCGACCGGTTCATCGGTGCCGCCCAGCTGGCCCTGATGAAGCCCGGCGCCTACTTCATCAACGTCTCACGCAGCCGGGTCGTCGACACCGCCGCGCTGCTCGCCGTGCTGCAGGCCGGCGCCATCTCGGGCGCCGGGATCGACGTCTTCGACGACGAGCCGCTGCCCCTCGACAGCCCCTGGCGCGGCCTCGACAATGTCACCCTGACCACGCACTTCGGCGGCGACACCGAGGACACCAACCGGGTGTCGGCCCGCCTGGTGGTGGAGTCCCTGCTCGAGTTCGCCCGCACCGGCCGGGTCACCGGCGCCGTCAACGCCACCGAGCTCGGCTGGCGCTGAGTGAACCCACCGAGAGGAGCGCGCCGGTGACCACCGAGCTGCTGCTGGGGATCGACTCGGGCCAGACGGTCTGCAAGGCGGCTCTTTTCGACCTCTCGGGTCGCGAGGTCGCGGTCACGCAGCTGCCCAACGCGGTCGCCAGCCCGCGGCCCCGATGGCTCGAGCGCGACCCGGACGAGGTGTGGCGCCAGGTCGGCGCCGCCGTCCGGACCGCACTGCAGCGGGCCGAGGCGGCCACCGACGGGCCGGTTCGGGTGCTGGCCGTCTCGGTGTGCGGGCACGGGGACGGCACCTACCTGGTGGACGGCGACGGTCGCCCCACCCGGCCCGCGATCCTGGCCACCGACTCACGGGCGGCGGGCGAGGCGGCCGAGCTGCGCACCGGCGCCGTGGCCGAGCGCGCCCTGGCGGTCACCGGTCAGGTGCCGTTCGCCGGCTCACCGGCGGCGGTGCTCACCTGGCTGAAGCGTCACGAGCCCGAGACGCTGGCGCGCTCGCGCTGGGCCCTGTTCTGCAAGGACTTCCTGCGGCTGCGGCTCACCGGCGAGGTCGCCACCGACCCCACCGAAGCCTGTGCCTCGTTCACCGACCTGGCCGCCCGGCACTGGAGCCCCGCGGCCCTGGACCTGTACGACCTGGGCGACCTGGCCCACCTGATGCCACCGGTGCTCGACAGCGCTGCCCTGGCGGGCACCGTCACCCCCGCGGCCGCCGAGACCACCGGACTGCCGGTCGGCACCCCGGTGATCACGGGTGCCCACGACGTGGACGCCGCCGCGATCGGCATCGGCGCGCACCGGGACGGCGACTACAGCGTCGTGCTCGGCACCTTCAGCATCAACCAGGTGGTCGCCCCGGCCGCGGTGGCCGGATCGGCCTGGCAGGCACGGCTCTTCGCCTGGCCGGGGCACTGGCTGCACATGTCGACCTCCCCCGCCGGCGCCGCCAACCTGGACTGGGTGATCCGGCGGTTCGGGCCCTGGACCCCGGGCGGGGACCCCGACCCGGCGGCGGCCGTCGCCGAGGCGGCCCCGGTGCTGACCGACCTGCAGCGGGCCGCCACCGCGCCGCTGTTCCTGCCGTTCCTGTTCGGCGCCCCCGGCGGCGACGGTCCGGGCGCCGGCTGGGTGGGCGGGCGCGGCTGGCACCAGCGGGCCGACCTGCTCTACGCCGTCCTGGAGGGCATCGTCCTCAACCACCGCACCCACCTCGACATCCTGCGCACGACCTTCCCGATGGCGCGGCCGATCCGGGTCTGCGGCGGCGGCGCCCGCAGCCCGGAGTGGACCCAGCTGCTCGCCGACGCGGTCGGCGCCCCCGTCGAGGTCACCGACTCCGACGAGGCAGGCGGGCGGGGCGCGGCGATCCTGGCCGGCATCGGGGCCGGCTGCTTCACCGACCTGGACGACGCCGTCGCCCGCACCGTGCGCGTCGTCCGCCGCCACGACCCCGACCCCGACCGGACCGCCGTCCTCGACGAGCGCTACCAGCGCTACCGCACGGTGGTCACCGCGCTCAGTTGAGCGCCACCGCCTCCGAGTGCAGCCCGCCCGCCGAGTGGTCACAGGTGTCCGCCACGACCCGAGCCCGCCCGCCGAGTGGTCACAGGTGTCCGCCCACCACCCGAGCCCCCCGGCCGAGTGGTCACAGATGTCCGCGTGTCGTCGCACCAGGCGACCAACTGTGACCACTCGGTGTCGCAGGTCCGGCCAACTGTGACCACTCGGTGTCCGGAGGTCCTCAGGTGGGCGTCCGGTGCCCGATGAGGACGTCGGCCTCGGTGCCCAGTCAGGACGCCGGGGTCGGGCCGACCTCGAACGCGTTCCGCGGCATGCTCCACCATGGAGCCATGGACCTGCCGACTCCCAGCTCCCGGCGCCAGGTCGTCGGAGCCTGCGCCCTGGACTGCCCGGACGCCTGCTCATGGGTGGTGAGCGTCGAGGACGACCGTGCCGTGGCGCTGCGCGGCAACCCCGACCATCCGTTCACCCGGGGCGGGCTGTGCGCCAAGGTCAACTCCTACCTCGACTACGCCGCCGACCCCGACCGGCTGCTGCACCCGATGCGCCGGGTGGGCCCCAAGGGCCCACGGCCGGACGGCGGCCGGGCGCACTTCGAGCCCATCACCTGGGACGAGGCCCTGGGTGAGCTCGCCGTCCGGATGCGCGGCGCGATCGACACGCACGGCGGCGAGGCGATCTGGCCCTACGGGGGCACCGGCAGCATCAGCTCGCTGCAGGGTCTGGGCGGGGCCGGCTGGCGGCTGTTCCACCATCTGGGGGCCAGCCGCCACCACGCCAACATCTGCTCGGTCGCGGGGCACGCCGGCATGGCCTACTCGACCGGCTCGGCGATGGGCCTGGACCCCGAGGACCTGACCCAGGCCGGGCTGATCGTCCTGTGGGGCACCAACACCCTCACCACGAACCTGCACCAGTGGCCGTTCGTCACCCAGGGACGACGGGCCGGGGCGCCGCTGGTGGTCGTCGACCCGGTCCGCACCCGCACCGCTGCGCAGGCCGACCGGCACCTGGCGCCGCGTCCCGGCACCGACGCCGCCCTGGCGCTGTCGGTGATGGCCCGCCTGGTCGAGCTGGGCGCCACCGACGAGGCCTACCTGGCCGAGCGGACCTTGGGCTGGCCGCAGTTCCGCGACCAGGTGCTCACCGAGTGGTCGCTCGCCCGTGGCGCCGAGGTCTGCGGCCTCACGCCGTCCGAGATCGAGTGGTTCGCCGACGCCGTCGCCAGCCACAGTCCGCTGGGCATCCGCGCCCTGATGGGGATGCAGCGGCACGGGGGCGGTGCTCAGGCGGCGCGGACGATCTCGTGCCTGCCGGCGGTCACCGGCGACTACGGCCGGGTCGGCGGCGGCATGTGTTACTCGACGAGCCCCGCCTACGGCTTCGACGCCGCCGCGCTCACTCGGCCCGACCTGCAGCCCGGACCGACCCGGCGGCTGCAGATGTCGAGCCTGGGCCGCGAGCTGCTCGAACGCACCGATCCCCCGGTCACGGTACTGATGGTGTGGGCCGCCAACCCGGTCGCGGCCAACCCCGACCAGCACCGCACCCGCGCCGCCCTGGCCCGGGACGACCTGTTCACCGCCGTCGTCGAGCACCGGCTGACCGAGACCTGCGACTACGCCGACCTGGTGCTGCCCGGCACCACCCAGCTCGAGCACGACGACCTGGTCGGGTCCTACGGCCACCTGTACCTGCAGTGGAACACCGCCGCCGTGGCACCCCCCGGGCAGTGCCGGTCGCACACCGAGATCTTCCGCGGTCTGGCCCGCGCTCTGGACGTCACCGAGCCCGCCGTCCACGCGAGCGACGACGAGCTCGCCCGCGCCGCCCTCGGCACAGCCGGGGCACTTGCCGGCATCACCCTGGAGTCGTTGCGCGAGAACGGCTTCGAACGACTCAGCCTGCCACGGCCCTACCTGCCGTTCGCCGACGCCTTCCCCACACCGTCCGGGCGGTTCGAGTTCACCTCGGCCTCGGCCCAGGCCGCCGGCGCCGCCTTGATGCCCGGGTACACCCCTGCCCACGAGGCCCTGACAGCCCGCACCCGCACCGGCGGGCTGACACTGATCTCGGCGGCGAACCACTACCTGCTGAACTCGACCTTCAGCCACAGCCGGATCCACGCCAGGGCCGGCACCCCGCTGGTCGTGGTCCATCCCGAGGACGCCGCCGCCCGGGGCCTGGAGGACGGCGGCCCCGCCCAGGTGGCCAACGACCGCGGCAGCTTCGAAGCCGTGGTGGGTGTCAGTGACGCCGTGCGCCGCGGCGTCGCCGCCACGACCAAGGCCACCTCGACCCGGGCCACTTCTGCCGGAGCCACCTCGACCGGGGCAACCTCGACGTCCGGCGGCATCGTCTCGACGGTGAACGCCACCACGGCCGACCGCGACAGCGACCTGGGGTCCGGGGCGACCTTCCACGACAACCTCGTGTGGATCACTGCACTCTGAGGCAGAGTTGCCGATGGAGTCCCTGAAGCGGGCGAGACCAGACCGGGTGCGCCCTACGGACGAGGTGACGGCAGACATGACCAGTGGCGAGGCCGGCGAGGCCGCGACGGTGGAACCACTCGGAACCGTGAGCGTGCTGCCTGCCGCGGCGGCACCCGCGCGGCGGGGGCGCGCCCTGGTCGCCACCGGCGCCGCCGCCGCCGGGGTCGTACTGGTCGCCGCCGGCGCCTGGGCCGTCCAGGGCCTGGTGGGGGGCGGGTCCCGAGCCGACGAGCACCTTCCCGGCACCGCCGCTGCCGCAGTGCTGGTGGACCTCGACCCCTCCGCCGGGCAGAAGCTCGGCGCCGTCCAGTTCGCCCACAAGTTCCCCGCCACCGGCCTGCTCGACTGGGACTCGGCCGACAACGACCCCCGCAAGTGGGTGTACGAGCAGCTCACCAGGTCCTCCTCCGACGCCCCGGCGTGGTCGGAGGTGCAGGCCTGGCTGGGCAAACGCGCCGGCCTGGCCGAGCTGCCACCGTCAGGCGCCGACCCGAAGCCGGTCACCGTGGTCGCCGTGCAGGTGACGGACGCCGCCCGGGCCAAGGCCACCCTCACCCGGGCCTCGGGAACCTTCGTGGCCGTGGACGGCGACTGGGTCATCGTCTCGGACACCCAGGCCCATGCGGACTCGGCACTGGCAGCGGCCACGTCGTCGCCGTTGTCGGCCGCGACGACGTTCCGCGCGGACATGCAGTCCCTGGGCGAGGCCGGGATCGTCGCACTGTGGGCCGACGGCTCCCGGACAGCCGCGTTGCTGCCCCACCTGCCCTCCGCCGTCGGCGGTCCTGCCGGGCTGGTCACCGGCGGCCTGTCACCCGCCTCCCTGCCCACCGGGCACGGCGCGGTGACACTGCGCTTCGACGGCGCCACCCTCGAGTTGGCCGGCTCGGTGCACGGTCTGGGCGCGACTGCCCGGCCGGCCACCGGTCAGGCTGCGGTCCTGGCACCGGCCGACGCCGCGGCCGTCGTCAGCGTCGCCGGCCTCGGCGACCTGGTCGCGAAGAACTGGCCGCAGACGCTGAAGGCGGCCGGCGATCAGGGCAGCGAGGCGATCACCCGGATCGAGGCCCAGACCGGGCTGAGGCTGCCGCAGGACCTGACGACCCTGCTGGGCACGCAGTTCACGCTGGCCCTGCGTCCCCAGGACGGTCAGCCGAACCCGGCCGTGCGGGCCGTCACCGACAAGGACCCCTCCGAGGCGCTGACCCGGTTGGTGACCGCACTGTCGAGCTCGCAGCAGGCGCCGCCGCTGGTCACCCGTCGAACCGCCGACGGCTACGTGCTGGCGCTCACCGACCCGGCCGCCACGGCCATGACGACGGCCGGCGGGCTGAGCGCCGCCCCGGAGTTCGTCGCCGCCGTGCCGAAGGCCGGCCAGGCGAGCGCGATCGCCTACCTGGACGTGGCGAGGCTGGTCGAGGCGTTCGGCGCCGGTCTGTCGGCCGACGACAGGGCCATGGTCGCGCCACTGGCAGCCCTGGGACTGTCGGGCACCGCGGACGGCACCGACGGGTCGTCGTTCACGGTCCGACTCACGACCCGCTGAGGGGCTGCCGCCGCAGCGGTCGGGGCCAGCGCCCAGCGGACGGCGAAGGCGCTCAGCGGACGCCCAGGGCCAGCTGGCGCAGGTAGCTGCGCAGCTCGCCGCCGTCCCAGTCGCGCAGGTCGATCACGCCGCCCCCGGCACCTTCCAGCGACGGCCCGGTCGGCCAGCAGACGGTCTGGATGCTCTCGCGGGGAGACGACTTCATGGCCGTGAGCGTGCCGCACTACTCACTGCGACACACCGATGGCACACCGCGATCATCCCAAAGGGTGATGTCGTCATCACTCAGAAGGTCAACCCGACACGCCGTCCGAAGGGCTTGTCGATCCCCCTTTTGCGGTCGTCAGTTGGCTGTAAAGGGGTGGGACTGCCTAGTCTGAATCGAGACGGCCAGGGCTTTCTCACCCTGGGTGTGAATGAGGCCTACTGAACGCAACGGCGCGTGAGGCACCAGTGAGGGCAGCCGATGCCCTCTGCGAGCGGAAGGAGGGCGCACATGGCAGCCACCGGGCAGTTCGTCCAGGAGCGGATCCCCGTCCCGCTGAGCGTTCCCGAGACGGCGCGCATGCTGCTCGAGCTGGTCGCCTCGGCCGACGCCTCGGTGGCCGAGCAGGCCGGTCCGATGACCTGGCGGGTCGTCCGGCGGTACCGCCCGACGTGGGCGACCGTGCTGGCCTTCTTGATCGTGCCGCTGCTGCTGCGTCGCACCGACGTCTGCCGGGCCGCGGTCGTCGAGGGCCGGCTGGGCTCCGAGATCCTCATCGAGGGCGACATCGACCCCACCCTGTACGACTCGCTGCGTGCGTTGAGCCGTACTCCCGAGGGCGTCCGGCTCTCGACCATGAACGCCCGACCGGTCCCCCAGGGACTGGGCACCGCCGCAGGCTACGGCGCACCGTCACCGGGTGCCGGTCAGTACGGCGGCTACCCCCAGGGCCGCGACGTCGGCGGTGACCCGAACTGGGCCACCCCCCACCCGATGTCCGCCCCGCCCGACCCGTTCGCCCCCTCACCGGCGCCGGCCTGGCCGATGCAGCCCGAACCGGCCGGCCACACCCAACCACCTGCTCCAGCCTACCCGCCACCGCCGGTGGCACCGGGCCACGGCGCGCCGGGCTACGACGTGCCCCCCTACGCCGTGCCCCCCTACGCCGTGCCCCAGGCCCGACCGGGCAGCAACGGGGCACCGCAGCCGGTCGACGTCCGGGCCCTGCGTGAGCAGGCCCCCTACGAGCCCGCGCTGCTGGCCGGCGGTGGCCAGCAGGGCGAGAACGGGCGGACCGTCAACGGCTACCACCCGGCCGCACCCGACACCACCGCTGTGGCTCCACCGCAGCAGCTGCCCCGGGTCGAGGTGGCCCTCGACACCGGCGAGCAGGCCATCGTCGCCGGCCTGCTGCTGGTCGGCCGGGCACCGACACCGGCCGGCGGGGACGACGGCGCCGGGCTGCTGCCGGTCGACGACCCCAGTCTGTCGGTCAGCAAGACCCATCTGGCGGTCGGGGTCGACCGCAGCGGCGTCTGGGTGCAGGACCGCAACTCGACCAACGGCAGCTGGCTCGACGAAGGGGTCGGCCAGCTGCGCCGCCTCGAGCCGGGTGTGCGCACCCCGGTGCCCCCCGGCACCCGAGTCATGATCGGCGAGCGCGTCCTCACCCTCACCCGGCGCTGACGCACGTCCCTGCGGGGGGCGGTCTGCGGGGACGACGGTCTGCGGGGACGACGGTCTCGGGGACGCGGTCTCCGGAGGGTGAGCTGCGGGCGGGTGGTTGCATCCGTCATCGACCGACGGCGCCGGCCCGGGCGTACAGCTCGTCGCAGCGCCGCAGCACGTCGGGCCAGGTGGTGGGCGGCGGCACGGTGCGGTTGTGGGCCGCCATCGCACGCCGCAGCGGGACGTCGACCGCCAGCCGCACCAACGCGGCCGCCAGCTCCTCGTCGTCGGCCACGAGCAGGCCGCCCACCCCGTCCTCGACGAACTCACCCACCCCGGTGCCGGCCATCGCCACCACCGCCAGCCCGGCGGTGCGGGCCTCGAGGGCGGCGATCCCGAACGACTCCAGCCGCGAGGCCTGGGCGAACACCTGGCCCTGCCGGTAGACCTCCCGGATCTGGTCCGCGGTCAACCGCCCGGTCAGCTCGACCCAGTCCGCGGCGTCGTGGCGGCCGATCCACGAGGTCATGGCCTGGCGCTGCGGCCCGTCACCGATCACGGTCAGCCGCAGCCCGGTCCCGCGCGGCAGGCGCCCCCGGGCCGCCGCGACCGCGCGCAGCAGCGGCAGCGCACGCTTGCGGGGCGCCAGCCGCATCACGGCGACCACCTGCAGCTCGCCGCCACGGTCGTGGTCGACGGCCTCGCGCGCCGGCAGCCGCCACTGCGCCAGGTCGATGCCGTTGGGCAGCACCGCCACGTCGTCGCGGCCGAGGCCGGCGGCCACGGCCTGCGCCGCCACACCGCTGACGGCCGACAGCACCACCCTCGCCCCGGCCCCGCCCGCACCCGTGCCTGTGCCCGCACCCGTGCCCGCGCCCGTGTCCCCATCCGTGCCCGTGCCCGCAGGTGGTCCCAACCCGACGGCACGATCGACGCCAGTCGCGGCACCCAGGGCGCCGACCAGCTGGGCCCAGCGACCCCACATCGAGTGCACGGTCACCACCACCGGGATCCCCCGCCGGGTCAGCACCGGCAACGCCCCGTAGGCGAACGGCGAGACCACCCCCGTGTGCAGGTGAGCCACGTCGAACCCGCCGTCCCGGGCCGCCTCGTCGAGCAGCGCCGAGACCACCCGGCCGGTGCGGGGATGCACCGGCAGCTCGAACGGCAGGTCGGCGGTCAGCCGGTGAACCGTCACCCCGTCGACCTCGTCGCGACCGGCCTGCCCGTGGCGCACCCGCGGGGTCGCGGTCGCCACCTCGACCTGGTGACCGGCAGCCAGCTGGCGGCGGGCCAGGGCATGCACCTGGACCTCGATGCCGCCCAGCCGGGGCAGGTAGCAGTCGCTGACATGCAGGATCTTCACTCCTCGACGCTAGCCGCCGGTAGCGTGCCTCGGGTGCCCGGTGCCTCAGAACCTTCTGCGACTGCCGCCGTGCCCGCCGACCGCCGTCTGACGATCGTCTCCTTCCACGCCCACCCGGACGA
Source organism: uncultured Actinomycetota bacterium (assembly GCA_963738495.1). Classification (GTDB taxonomy): domain Bacteria; phylum Actinomycetota; class Actinomycetes; order Actinomycetales; family Kineosporiaceae; genus CAVTWW01. The sequence continues at coordinate 61,219 of CAVTWW010000034.1, read as the reverse complement.
CGAGGCGCTGCTGACGGCCGGCACCCTGGCACGCGCCGCCGCCGAGGGGCACCGGGTGGTGCTCGTCTGCGCCACGGCCGGCGAGGCCGGTCTGGCCGCCGCCGACTTCGGCACCGGTCCCTCGCTCGGCTCGCACCGGGTGGCCGAGCTGGACGCCTCGGCCGCCGCCATCGGCGCGGTGGACGTCGAGCTGCTCGGCTACGCCGACTCGGGCCTGCACGGCGAGGCGGTGCCGGCCGAGCCCGGACAGGTGCGGTTCGTCGACGCCGACGTCGAGACCGTCGCCGTCCGGCTGGCCGAGATCTGCCGACGGTGGCAGGCCGACGTCCTGACCGGCTACGACCCGCAGGGCGGGTACGGCCATCCCGACCACGTGCAGGTGCACCGGGTGGCCCGGCGGGCCGCCGAGCTGAGCGGGGTCGTGCTGCTCGAGGCGACCGTGCCGCGCGAACCGCTGCTGCGGCTGCTGCGCCTGGGACGACGGCTGCGGCTGCTGCCGGCCGAGGTCGACCTGGGGGGCTACGAGTGCGCCTACACCCCGACGGCGGCGCTGACCCACCGGATCGACGTCGGCGCCCACCTGGGGGCCAAGCGGGCCGCGATGCGGGCCCATGCCAGCCAGGCCAGCGCGGACGGCGGCGCCCGCACCCTGGCCGTGCTGCTGCGCCTGCCCGGCCCGCTGTACCGGCTGGCGTTGGGCCGGGAGTGGTTCGTGCAGCCGGACACCGCTCCCGAGAACCCCTTGCTGGACGACGTTTTCGCCACCGTACGATCGTCGTCGTGAGCTGCTGCCGTCAGTCCGCCCGCCGGATCCGCTAGCACGACGATGACCCCCGCCCCCACCGTGACGCTGCCCCCCGACTGGGCGCAGCGCATGGGCGGGTTGCCCAGCGAGGGCGGCCCCACCGGTGCCGAGTGGGTGCGGCGGCTGCCGCACCTGATCGAGGACCTGCTGGCGCAGTGGCGGCTGCGCCCCACCGGGGAGCCGATGACCGGCTGGACGGCCGTCGTGGTCCCGGTCCGACGCCACGACGGGTCGGCCGCGATGCTCAAGGTCTGCTGGCCGCACCGGGAGGCGAGCGGTGAGCACCTGGCGCTGCGCCGCTGGGCCGGCGACGGCGCCGTCCGACTGCTGGCCGCCGAGCCCGCCCGTGGCGCCCTGCTGCTCGAGGCCCTGGACCCCGCCCGCGACCTCGAGCCGGTCGGGGTCGACGAGGCCTGCGAGGTGCTCGGCGGGCTGCTGCGACGGCTGCACGTGCCGGCGCTGCCGCAGCTGCTGCGGCTGCCCGACCACCTGGCCCTCGAGCTGGACCTGGTGCACGCCGACCCGACGACGGTGCCGCGTCGCTACCTCGACCAGGCCACCGCCCAGCTGCGCGAGCTGTCGCAGGACCCGTCCTGCGACGCCACCCTGATCCACACCGACCTGCACTTCACCAACGTGCTGCACCGCCTGGACGACCACGGGTGGGTGGCGATCGACCCCAAGCCGATGGCCGGTCACCCCGGCTACGAGCTGATGCCGGCCCTGCGCAACCGCACCGACGAGTACGGCACCGGCAGCGCGGTGCGCCACCTGGTGCGCCGCCGCCTCGAGATCGTCTGCGAGGCAGCCGGGATCGACGTCGAGGCCGCCAAGGCGTGGACATCGATCGCCGGCCTGCTCCACATCCACTGGAACGTCACCTCCGGCGACGAGGCGAGCGCCTCGCTGGCCGTCGCCGTCCTCAAAGCCCTGGGCGACTAGGGCATTTCGGGTCCGAGCTCAGCGGCGACCAGCAGAACGGTGAAGGGCACCGGCGGGCGGTCCCACCACTCGCCGGCCTGCACCGGCTCGCCCCAGACCCGCGCCGTCTCGGACAGCACCCGGCGCCACACCTCGAGACGGTCGGGCGGCTCGTCGACGAGCACCTGGTCGGCGTGCTCCACGACCAGCAGGTAGGCCGGCGCGGGCACCCACGAGAGGTCGGTCAGACAGTCACTGAGCGCGTCCCAGTTGGCGCCGAAGTAGTCCGGGAACCTCAACGCTCGGGCCGCCTCGGCGAACAGGTCGACCTCGGTGCGCATCGCGGCGCCGTCCAAGCGAGCACACCAGGCCGGCGGCGGCGCGCACCTGCGCGGCCACCGCCTCGGCCCGGTGGGCGCCGACGTGGTGGACGCCGGGAGTCACGGACGGCGTCATCGCAGCCTGCTCCAGGTCACGTAGTGGTCGTCGGTCCAGTAGGCCGACCGGTCGCTGCCGACCACGAGCCGCTCCGGACCCCGGTCGACCCCGTTGACCTTCGGGTTCACGTCGTACTCGTGGTAGGTCACGGTGCGGCCCGACCCGTCCTGGCGGGGCAGTGCCGAGGTTCCGCCGCGCCCGTCGTTCATGAACTGGCGACCACCGACGTACCCGGACGGCGACCGACCGGTGGCGTCGAGCACCGACAGCACGTACAACGCCTTGCTGCGCACGCTCGCCCCCGAGCCGGGCTCGCGCAGCACCTGCCCGGCGCCGGACGACGGCATCGCGTCGCCGTGAGTGCTCGAGGTGACCGCGCCCCCGCGTTGGCCCAGGGCCCAGACGGCCAGGGCGGCGACCAGGAACACCCCGAGCAGCACCGCTGCGGCAGCAGGGCTGAGCCGCCGCGAGGAACCGCCCGACATCAGGTCCTCCGGTCGCCCGCCTGGCCCTCGACCGCCGGACGGCGGCCGTCGCTCAGGGTACGTCAGCCGCGGGGGCGCAGCCCCTCGAGCAGGGTGGTGGAGCGCTCCGAGACCTGCTCGAGCAGGGCCGGCACGTCGGCAGGGGTGATCCGGCCCTCGCTGAGCCAGCTCAGGGTCGCCTCTCCCGAGTCCTCCGGGTCCTCGCGCAGCAGGGTGTCGGCCAGGGAGCGGGCCAGATGCAGCGCCCGCTCCAACGGCTGAGCGTCCGGCAGTACCTGCTTGTGGTGGCGCCCGACCACCGACACGACGTGCTCGGGAAACTGCCACGACCGCAGCACGCCGGCCGCCAGCAGGTCGTGGGAGACGCCCATCCGCTCCCGCTCCGCAGCGACCACGCCGGCGGCGTCGGCCGGCTCGGGCACGCAGAGGGTGATCTCGCCCGCGTAGTCGCGGTGCAGCAGGGCCGCTCCCAGGGTGTGCAGCAGGCCGACGCAGAACGCGTCGCCGGGGTTGGCGCCGACCAGCGGCGCCACCTGCTCGGCGGCGGTGGCGCACACGGCGGCCACCTCCCAGAAGCCCTCGGGCGCCGAGTCGTCGCCGTCCAGGCCGGCCGCGGCGATGACCGCGTAGGTGCGCACCACCTGGAAGCCGACCACCGAGACTGCGAACGGCAGGGTGCTGACGCGACCCGACAGTCCGTAGTAGGTGCTGTTGGCCACCCGCAGCAGCCGCGCCGCGAACAGCGGGTCGGTCGCGGCGGCACGCGCCAGGTCCTGGGCCGAGGTGTTGGGGTCGTCGGCCAGCCGCAACAGGTTGGCGGCGGCCCCGGCCCGGGCGGGGATCTGGTCGTAACGAGCCAGGATCGTCTCGTCCGGCAGGTCGTGGGACTGCACCTCGACGGTCACGTAAGGGGCCCTTCCTCGGTCGAGTCGTTGCTGGTCTGGGTGTGGATCGTGTGGAAGCGTCCGGTGCCCGCAGCCTTCGCCGCGTACATCAGCCGATCGGCCATCCGCAGCATCGACTCCGGGGTCTCGTCCGGCCCCGGCAGGGCGATCCCGATGCTGGCCGAGACCGACAGCGGTTGCCGTTCGACGATGTGCGGGCGGTCCAGGGCGTCCAGGTAGCGCTGGGCGGCGGACTCGGCCTCCTCCATCGCGTCGACCTGACGCAGGATGACGACGAACTCGTCGCCCGCCACCCGGCCGACGATGTCGCCGTCCCGGGCGGTGCGCTGCATGCGCCGCGCCACCTCGATCAGCACCCGGTCACCGGCCTCGTGGCCGAAGGTGTCGTTGACAGCCTTGAAGCCGTCCAGGTCGAGGAACAGCAGGCCCAGGTTGCGGTCGCGGACCCGCTTGCTGAACAGCAGCTCGTTGAGGTGCTCCACGATCCGGCGGCGGTTCGCCAACCCGGTCAGCGGGTCGTGCTGAGCCTGGTAGACCAGCTGCTCGGCCCAGGCCCGGCGTTCGGTGACGTCCTCGACGACACCGACGAACCCGGCGCCACGCGCCGGCGTGGTGGTGGGCGCCAGCCGCAGGTTGAGCCAGCGCTGGCCGGCGTCCGGGGTGTCGTAGCGCAGGGTGACCTCGGAGGGGGTGCCGGCGAGCACCCGTTCGGCGGCGGCGTACAGGCTGTTCACGTCCTCGGGGGCCACGTCGTCGAGCCACCCGGTGCCGAGCACCTCGTAGCCCTGGTGACCCACCAGCTCGAGGAAGTTCGCGTTGACGTAGCCCAGGCGCAGGCCGGCCTCGGAGGCGACGATGCCCACCGGGGCGTACTCGGCCAGGGCCGTGAAGCGCTCCTCGGAGTCACGCAGCGCGGCCTCGATCGCGCTCATCCGGTCGGCGACCGGGTGCAGCGAGACCAGCCAGCTCTCGGGCTCGGGGGTGCGCCGGCCCCCGGCGTAGTTCGCCGTGGCCCGCACCTGCAGCTGGGCGACGGTGCCGTCCAGCCGGACGGCGGACGCCGCGCGGTTGCCACCACCGTCGCGCACCAGGGCGAGGGTGACGTCGGCCCAGTCGTCGTGGTCCGACTGCTCGACCCCGGCCAGTGACAGGCACTCGGTCAGGGTGGAGCCGACGATCCCGCTCTGGTCGACCCCGAGCAGGTCGCACAGCCCTCGGTTCACCCAGGCCACGTGCGGCCCGCCGGGGTAGCCGGTGGCGAGCACCAGCGTCGGGGTGCTCTCCTCGGCCACCGCCCGCCAGGCACGCTGCAACGGCCCGGACCCGGTGTCGGCGGCCCGAGCGCGCGGCACGGCCGCCTGCCAGGCGAACGGCGCTGCCGACTTCGACTCTGCTTCCACGAGGGTTGTCTCGGCCGTCACCGCCCCACCCTGAAGCCCGAGCGGGGTCCTGGTTCAGAGCACCCGGGGTTCAGAGCACCCGAGCGACGAGCTCCTTCATGATCTCGTTGGCACCGGCGTAGATCCGCTGCACCCGGGCGTCGGCGTAGAGCCGGGCGATCGGGTACTCCATCGAGTAGCCGTAGCCGCCGAACAGCTGCAGGCACGAGTCGATCACCCGGTTCTGGGCGTCCGTGGTCCAGAACTTGACCATCGCCGCTGTCGCCACGTCGAGCTCGCCGTCCAGATGACGCCCGATCGCGTGGTCGAGCAGGGTACGCCCCGCCCGTGCCGTGGCGGTCGCCTCGGCGAGCACGAACCGGGTGTTCTGCAGCTCGAACAGCGGCTTGCCGAAGGCGACGCGGTTCTTGGTGTAGTCGATCGTCAGGGCGACGGCCTGCTCCATGGCGGCGACCGCGCTCACCGCGATCACCAGCCGCTCCTGGGGCAGCTGGGTCATCAGCTGCACGAAGCCCTGGCCCTCGAGGTCGCCCAGCAGGTTGCGGGCCGGCACCCGCATGCCGTCGAAGAACAGCTCGGCGGTGTCGTTGGCCTGCATGCCGATCTTGTGCAGCACCCGGCCACGGGTGAAGCCGGGGGTGGCCTCGCCCACCTCGCAGACCAGCAGCGAGACCCCGGCGGCCCGCGCCGACGGGTCGGTCTTGACCGCCAGGATCACCAGGTCGGCCAGGAAACCGTTGGTGATGAACATCTTCGAGCCCTGGACGACGTACTCGTCGCCGTCCCGGGTCGCCGTCGTCCGCATCGACTGCAGGTCCGAGCCCGCACCGGGCTCGGTCATGGCGATGGCCCCCACCAGGTCGCCGCGACACAGCGGGGGCAGCCAGCGCTGCTGCTGCTCGGGACTGCCGTAGGCGACCAGGTAGCCCATGACGATGCCGCTGTGCACCCCCAGCCCCAGCGAGGAGTCCCCGCTGCGCACCTGTTCCTCGAAGACGACGGCCTCGTGGGCGAAGGTGCCGCCGCCACCACCCAACGACTGCGGCACCGAGACCCCGAGCAACCCCTGGGCGCCGGCGCGCTGGTAGGCCTCGCGGTCGGGGTGGCCCTGGGCGGTGTACCTGTCGAGGTGCGGCACGACCTCGCGGGTGAAGAACGTGCCGGCGACGGCGGCCAGGTCGTCGTGCTCTTCCTGGCGCCAGGGCGAGCGGTAGCTGAGCGGGGCGGCGGTCATACCGCCATCCTCACCCACCGACGCCGATTCCTCGACGGTCCACCCATACCGATCCCGTCGGCCGGGGCGGCACCCGCGTGAGCGTTCGGCGGCCGGTTGACACTGCCGCAGCACGGTGCGACGGTCCCGGCATGACCCGCCAGCCCGCCAGCACCGGTCCCGACCCTCACGCGGACGGCTCGTTCGACACCGACGTGCTGGTGGTGGGGTCGGGGTTCGGCGGCAGCGTGAGTGCGCTGCGGCTGGTCGAGAAGGGCTACCGGGTCACCGTCGTCGAGGCCGGACGGCGGTTCGCCGACCACGAGTTCGCCCGCACGTCGTGGCAGGTACGGCGGTTCCTGTACGCCCCGGCGCTGCGCTGCTTCGGCATCAACCGGCTGACCCTGCTCGACAACGTGTTCATCACCAGCGGCGCCGGCGTCGGCGGCGGGTCGCTGGTGTACGCCAACACCCTCTACGAGCCGCCGCAGCCGTTCTACGACGACCCGCAGTGGGCCCGCATCACCGACTGGCGGGCCGAGCTGGCGCCCTACTACGACCAGGCGCGCCGCATGCTCGGGGTGACCGTCAACCCGGCCACCACCCCTGCCGACCGGGTGCTGCTGCAGGTGGCCACCGACCTGGGGGTCGCCCACACCTACCGCCGCACCCCGGTCGGTGTCCTGTTCGAGCCGCCGACCCCCTCCTGCTCGCCGTCCGGGGGGCAGGGCGGTGCCGACGACGAGAGCGAGCCGGACGACGGCACCGGGCCGGGGATCCCGGTCGAGACGGCCGGTGGCGGCCGGGCGGTGCCCGACCCCTACTTCGGCGGCGTCGGACCGGACCGGCACACCTGCCACCACTGCGGGGAGTGCATGACCGGCTGCCGGCACGGCGCCAAGAACACCATGGTGAAGAACTACCTCTACCTCGCCGAGCAGGCCGGCGCCACGGTGCTGCCGCTGACCACCGTGGTCGCGGTGACCCCGCTGGACGCGGCCGACCCCGGTGCCGGCTACCGGGTCGAGACGGTCCGCACCGACGGCTGGGGCCCGCAGCGACTGCGGCCTCGCAACGTCGTCATCGCCCAGCAGGTGATCCTCTCGGCGGCGGCGCTGGGCACCGGCCGGCTGCTGCACCGCCAGCGCGACGAGGGCCGGCTGCCCCACCTGTCACCGCGGCTCGGTGAGCTGAGCCGCACCAACTCCGAGGCCCTGCTGGGGCCCAAGTCGCGGCACTCGGACGTCGACTACAGCCGCGGGGTCGCGATCACGTCGTCCATCCACCCGGACGCGGTCACCCACATCGAGCCGGTGCGCTACGGTCACGGCAGCAACCTGATGTTCGGGCTCGAGACCGTGCTGGTCGACCCGCAGCCGGGCCGGTCCCGGGTGCGGGCCACGGCGGCCGAGCTGGTCAGGCTGGGCCGCGACCTGCGGATGCTGGTGCCGCGCAGGGCGAGTGAGCGCGGGTTCATCGTGCTGACGATGCAGACCACCGACAACTCGGTGACCACCTACACCCGGCGCGGCCTGCTCGGCCGGCGGATGCACACCCGCCAGGGCATCGGCGAGCCGAACCCGACCTGGATCCCGATCGCCCACGACGTGACCCGACGGCTCGCGACGGTCATGCGCGGGGTACCGTTCGGCACCCTGCCCGACCTGGTGAACCGCACCATGACCGCGCACTTCGTCGGCGGCTGCGTGATCGGCGAGTCGGCCGACACCGGCGTCGTCGACCCCTACCTGCGGGTGCACGGCTACCCGGGCCTGCACGTCGTCGACGGCTCGGTGATCCCGGCGAACCTCGGGGTCAACCCGTCGCTGTCGATCACCGCGATGGCCGAACGGGCGCTCGCGCTGTGGCCCAACCGCGGCGAGAGCGACCCTCGCCCCGCTGCCGGCGAGGCGTACCGCACCGTCGAGCCGGTGGCTCCGCGCCGTCCCGTGGTGCCCGCCGGGGCACCGGCCGCGCTGCGGCTGCGACGCCCGACCTCGTAGGGCTCCGGCCCTGCGCCGGCAGGGGTCGTCGCTCAGGCCTCGACGATGCCCTTGAGGGTCTGCAGGCTGACGCGCAGGGACTGGGCGGTCTCCCGGGTCAGCTGGCTGCCGACCATCATCACCGCGGCGCCGCTGAAGTCGAAGGCGGCCGTCGCCAGGCTGCCCGCGTCGATCGGCTCGACGCTGTAGGTGGCGGTCAGGCCGACCCCCATCGGCCCGTCGCCCGAGAGCACGATCCGCTGCTGCGCCACCAGCTCCTCGACGGTCCAGGTGACGTCGACCGGCATGCCCATCACCCGCAGCTTCTGGCCGAAGGAGGAGCCGACCGTGAAGTCGGTCGGCGGCTCACCGACGAAGCCCGTGTGGATGTCGACCCACTCGCCGAAGCGGCTCGGGTTGCTCAACACCGCCCATACCGTGGCGACTGGGGCAGTCATGGGCATCGACTCGGTCACGGAGGCCATGACACCGACGCTAGTACAACCGCCCCCGTGACCGCCCTCGATAGCGTCGCGCCATGACTGAGCCCACCCCCTGCCGGCCGCAGGTCGCCACCGCCGACGACGGCACCGTGCTGCGAGCCTGCTCCCACGGCGGCCACCTGCTGGGCTGGCACCCGGGCGGCATCGACGGGATCGACGGGGACGACCGGGCCGACCGGGCCGACCGGGCCGGCGGGGCCGGCGGGCAGCTGTGGCTGAGCCCGCTCGCCCGCTGCGGGCCGGGCGAGGCGATCCGCGGCGGGGTGCCGGTGATCTTCCCCCAGTTCGCCGGGCGGGGCCCGCTGCCCAAGCACGGCGTGGCCCGCGACCGCCCCTGGCAGCTCACCTGCACGAGCGTGGCCGGCGAGGCCGCCATGGACGCCGTCCTGACCGACGACGAGGCGACCCGGGCGATCTGGCCGCACCGGTTCACCCTCACCCTGCGGGTGCGAGCCACCGGCCCCCGACTGTCGATGACCCTGACGGTGCGCAACGACGACCTCGCGCCCGACTCCTCGCAGTCGGTCGCCGTGGGCCCGAAACCCTTGGACGACACCCCGTTCCGCTTCACCAGCGCCCTGCACACCTACTTGGCGGTCGAGGCCGCCGAGGCCGCCACGGTCGAGGGGCTGTCGGGTGCGCCGGCCGAGGACAACGCCGCGCAGGGCGCCCCGATCCGGTTGCCGGACGCACCTTTCGCAGCGTGGGGGCCGCGCGACGTCGCCGTCCCCGGCCATGCCGGCCCGGTCGCGGTCGTCGAGCCCGGACGACGGGTCGAGCTGACCCGGGACGGCTTCGACGACCTCGTCGTGTGGAACCCAGGACCCGATCACGGCCTCGCCGACGTCCCGGCCACGGGAGCCCACCACTTCGTCTGCATCGAGGCGGCCCAGCTGACGCCGATCACCCTCGCAGCCGGGCAGGAATGGTCGGCCGGCGCTCACTATCAGGTGACGCCGACCAGGCAGTAGTCACCGTGAGTGATAGGTCTTTGCTTTGACGTGAGCATGTGGCAGAGTCGCCGGTGCACCGGCGCTCATGAGTGCCGGTGCACCAGTTTTGGCGGTGCCTTCTCCCCTCGGCACCCGTCGCTCGCCGCCCCCTCAGGCCGCCGCACCGTCAGGCCGCCTCACCCAGCCACAGGTCCCAGGACGGGTCGCGCTGCTCGGCCCCCCGCACCACCCACTCGACGCCCCGAGGGGCGTAGGCACGCCAGCGCAGGCTCCACCCCTTCTCGTCCGGGGTGCGGTCGCCCTTGGCGTTGTTGCACCGCACGCAGCAGCCGACGAGGTTCTCCCACGAGTCCTGCCCGCCCCGGCTGCGCGGCAGCACATGGTCGACGGTCGTGGCATGGCCACCGCAGTAGGCGCACCGATGCCCGTCGCGGCGCAGCACGCCCCGCCGGCTCACCGGGACCGAGCGGCCCCGAGGGGTCCGGACGTAGCGACCGAGCAGGATCACCGACGGCCGGGGCAGGGTCACCGACCCGCCGACCACCGGGTGCTCGCCGTCCGCGACCACGGTCGCCTTGCCGGCCAGGACCAGCACCAGGGCCCGACGGAACGAGACCACCGCCAAGGGTTCGTACCCAGCGTTGAGCACCAGGGTGCGCACCGCGTCACCTCCACACCTACGGGCGCCCACCTGGCTGGGGACGCCTCGGCAGCCGTGACACCTCACGACAGCGGTGCAGGACGAGCGGGGCCCTTCGACGACTGAAGGCGCTGTCCCTACGGGACAGCGCCTTCACGGCACGCACGACTGAGTGGTGGGAGCGCACTGGATCGTACGCCCACCGCCACAGGTATCACGTCGTGCACGAACCGCCTCCGGGCTGTCGCTTGCGCTACACCGATGGGGATCAGCGTAGGGACAACCGGGCGATGTGGCACCTGTGAATACGTCACTTCTTGGTGACGGGGTGGTGGGACGACCGGCTCAGACCCGGCCGAAGACCACGTTGCTCGAGAAGATGGCGCGCTTGCTGACGCGCTTGCCGGTACGGGGCGAGTCGTACATCATGCCGCCGCCGGCGTAGATGCCCACGTGGTAGGCGCCGCGACCGGACATGAAGAACACCAGGTCACCGGCCCGGGCCTGCAGCCGCGAGATGCGGGTGACCGCGGCCAGCTGCTGGTCGGTGGTGCGCGGCAGGCTCACCCCGCGCAGGCGGTAGACGTACTGCACGAAGCCCGAGCAGTCGAACCCCGACGGCGAGGTGCCGCCCATCCGGTAGGGGATGCCGACGTAGCGGGCGGCGACCGCGAGCACCGACGACCCGCCCACCGTGGCGCCCTTGGCCGCCTTGGACGACGATCCGCTGGTGGCCGAGCCGCTCCTGGTCGCCGAGTGCGAGGCGCTGCCGCCGGACGCCGCCCGGTCGGTGCCGCGCGAGGTGTGCGCCGAGACGCCGTGCCCGGCCGCCGCGCGCCCCGTGGAGCGGGACGGCACGTCGAGACCGGTCTGGCCGGGGTGGCTGGTGCGGGTGGGTGCTGCCGTCGCGGTCATGGTCCCTACCTCGAAGCTCAGTCGGGCGGTGGGAGATGCGGTCAGGGGAAGCGAGGTGCCGACCTGGGCGGCCGGGTCGATCGCCAGGGAACCGTCGACCACGAACGGGTCGCCGGTCACCGGTGTCTCGAGGGTGAGCACCTGCACGGCGCTCAGGGCGTCGGCGGTGAGCACCGGCAGGCCGGCGGTCCGGGTGCCGGCCTCTGCGGGGAAGGGCGCGGCCTGGGCCGGCAGCCCCATGGTGGCGACCAGGCTCGACGACACCGCGATGACGGCACCGCCGCGTCCCAGCGCCTCGACGCGGGGGGCGACCGCCGAGCCGAGACCGGTGATGGTCGTGGTCAGGGGCGTGGACGCCCTGCGCGGCGCGCGGTGGCGCGCAATCACGCGTTCACTCAACAGACGGGCTTTCTCCGTGACGCCTTCGAGGTGAGCTGTCGGGTTCGGGTGGGAGATCACCCGGCCGCGTACCTACGCGACTTAACCCCCAGGAGTGCCTGCTGTGGCGGCTGGCGACCGCCCTTTTCAGCACCCCGAATTGGGTCCCCCGCCTCTGCCATGCGGTTGTGTGGCCAACTCCGGACGGTGGCAGAGCTCGGCGTCCGACCGGAGGTACTCCCGTGGAGGAGGACGCTGCGAACCTAGCGCAGCGGCGACGGGCACGTCACATATCGATAAACGACACACGGCGATTCCGTTACGACACTCCGAGTCCGTCACCGAGCGTGCAGCTCAGCTGTCGGACTCGTCTCCCACCGTGACCGACACGAACAGGTGCATCGCCGCCGCGACCGGCACCTCGGCCGACTCGTCGGCGAGGCGGACACGGACCGTGTCCGCCTCTCGACTGGCTGCGACACGCCGACCGGGCAGCATGCCCACCCGGGCCAGCTCGGTCATCACCGCGACGTCGGTCTGCATCGGCTCCCCGAGCCGGCGCAGCACCACCTGCACCGGGGCGGCCCCGTCGGTCAGGAGCTCGCCCAGGGGCACCACGCCGTCCCGGAAGGCCCGCACCACGGGGCCGCCGAGCTCGTCGAGCCCCGGGATCGGGTTGCCGTAGGGCGACTCCCGAGGGTCGTCGAGCAGCGCGAGCAGCTTGCGCTCGACCCGGTCGCTCATCACGTGCTCCCAGCGGCAGGCCTCGTCGTGGACGTACTCCCACTCCAGACCGATCACGTCGAGCAGCAGCCGCTCGGCCAGCCGGTGCTTGCGCATCACCCGGGTCGCCTTGGCCAGGCCCGCCTCGGTCAGCTCGAGGTGGCGGTCGTCGGCCACCCGCACCAGACCGTCACGCTCCATGCGGGCGACCGTCTGCGACACGGTGGGCCCGGAGTGCCCCAGCCGCTCGGCGATCCGCGCCCGCATCGGCACGACGCCCTCCTCGTCGAGCTCGAAGATGGTCCGCAGGTACATCTCGATCGTGTCGATCAAGTCGCTCACGCCCCCATTGTCGTGCGCGCACCGCACCGGTCGCGACACTTCCCCGGGCCGGTCGCGACACGTCCCCCGGGCCCGTCGCGACACGTCCCCCGGAGCAGGGCGCGGCGACCTGTGGACGCGCCCCCGCGGCGGTCGTCGACCTGACAGGCTCTGGCCATGGCGACCACCTGCAGGCGCCGCGGGTGCTCTGGCTGCGACGCGACCTGCGGCTGCACGACCATCCCGCCCTGCTCGCGGCGGGCGGCCAGGCTCGCCCGTGGTGCCGCTCTTCGTGCTCGACCCCCGGCTGTGGCAGCCGGCGGGCGCCGCCCGTCAGGTCTGGCTGCTGCGTTCGCTGCAGGCCCTGGCCGATGACATCGCCGCCCGCGGCGGTCGACTGCTGCTGCGGGTGGGCGACCCTGTCGACGTCGTCCCGGCCCTGGTGCGCGCCGTGGGCGCCGAGTCGGTGCACGTCACCGCCGACACCGGCCCGTACGGACGGCGACGCGACGGCGCGGTGGGCTCCGCCCTGGCGGCCCTCGGGGTGCCGCTGGTGGCCACCGGCACCCCGTACGCGGTGGGGCCGGGCCGCATCGTCACCGGCGGCGGCACCCCCTACCAGGTGTTCACGCCGTTCGCGCGGGCGTGGCGCCGGCACGGCTGGCCGGCCCCGGCGGCCACCCCGGACGGCGTCCGCTGGCTGGCCGACGGGCCTGCCGGGCTGCCGCAGCCGCACGAGGCGCCCTGGCCCGCCGGACCCGACCTGGGCGGGGTGCGGCTGCCGCCGGTGGGCGAGGCCGCCGCCCGAGGGCGCTGGCAGGACTTCGTGGCCGACGGTCTGACCGGCTACGCCGCCCACCGGGACCGGCCGGCCGTCGCCGGCACCTCCCGGCTGTCGGCACCGTTGAAGTTCGGCGAGCTGCACCCGCGCACCCTGCTCGCCGACCTGGCCGAGCTCGACGCCGGCGCCCGGGCGCCGCCCGTGACCTCGAGGTCTTCAGCGACGAGCTGTGCTGGCGCGAGTTCTACGCCGACGTCCTGTTCCACCAGCCCGACACCGCGCGGGGCGACCTGCGCCTGGCCTACCGGTCGATGCGGCACGACGACCCGGCCACCTCGCCGGTGGCCGCCGACCGGCTGCAGGCCTGGCGCGACGGGCGGACCGGCTACCCGTTCGTCGACGCCGGCATGCGCCAGCTGCGGTCCGAGGGGTGGATGCACAACCGGGTCCGCATGATCGTCGCCAGCTTCCTGGTGAAGGACCTGCACCTGCCGTGGCAGCTGGGCGCCCGCCACTTCATGCAGCTGCTGCGTGGACGGCGACCTGGCCAGCAACAGCCACGGCTGGCAGTGGGCGGCCGGGTCGGGCACCGACGCCTCGCCCTACATCCGCATCTTCAACCCGGTCACCCAGGGCCTGCGCTTCGACCCCGACGGCGACTACGTGCGCCGCTACGTCCCCGAGCTCGCCCACCTGGCCGGCAGGGCGGCTCACGAGCCGTGGCTGGCGGCCGACGGCGGCAGCCGGGGCTACCCGGCGCGGATCGTCGACCACGCCCTCGAACGCGCCGAGTCGTTGGCCCGCTTCGAGGCCATGAGCGGTCGATGAGCCCGGCGGTCGCTGAGCCCGGCGGTCGCTGAGCCCGGCGGTCGCTGAGCCCGGCGGTCGCTGAGCCCGGCGGTGGCGGCGCGCCTCGAGCCGGTCCGGACGACCGGCACCGAGGTCAGGGGCTGCGTCGCTCGACCCGCCACCCGGCGACGTCGTCCAGGGCACCGGGCTCAGGTCCCGAGACGGAGACGAAGACCAGGCGGTCGTGCAGCCGGGACGGTCGCCCCTGCCAGAACTCGACCTCGTAGGGGCGCACCAGGTAGCCGCCCCAGTGGTCGGGCAGCGGCACGTCGTCCGGGCGGCCGTGGTCGGGCCAGCGCTGCGCCGCGGCCGCCCAGGCCTGCTCCAGCTCGGCGCGGCCGGCCAGCGGGGCGGACTGCCGGCTGGCCCAGGCCCCGATCCGGGACCCCCACGGCCGGGTCGCGAAGTACTCGGCCGACTCCTGCCGGCTCACCCGCTGGGCCCGGCCCCGCACGGCGACCTGGCGGGCCATGGGCTGCCACCCGAACACCAGGGCGACCTCACCGGTGGCCTCGACGGCCTGGGCCTTGCGGGAGCCGTAGTTCGTGAACAGCACGAAACCCCGGGGGTCGGCGGCCTTCAGCAGCACGGTGCGAACCGACGGCAGCCCGGCGTCGTCGACCGTGGCCAGCACCATGGCGTTCGGCTCGACGATCCGCTGCTCCCCGGTGGCGGCGACCGCCTGGGCGTACCAGCGCTCGAACTGCGCCAGGGGCGTCGCGGCCAGGTCGGTCTCGACCAGGCCGCCCTGGTCGTAGGACACCCGGGCCGCGCCGTAGCCCGGTGTCTGGTTGGTCACATCGGACATCTCTGGCAGGGGCTCGGTCACTGCTCCAGTGTGGTCCTGCGCGCCGCCGCGGGGCCGGTGGGTCCACAATGGTGTGTCTTTCGACAAGGGAGTGCAGCAGATGTCCGACTTCGTACCGGGCCTTGAGGGTGTCATCGCGTTCGAGACCCAGATCGCCGAGCCAGACCGGGACGGCGGAGTGCTGCGCTACCGGGGAGTCGACATCGTCGAGCTCGTGGACCGGGTCTCGTTCGGCAGCGTGTGGGGCCTGCTGGTCGACAACGAGTTCAACCCGGGCCTGCCGCCGGCCGAGCCGTTCCCGCTGCCGGTGCACACCGGCGACGTCCGGGTCGACGTCCAGAGCGCCCTGGCCCAGCTGGCCCCGATCTGGGGGTTCCGCCCGCTGCTCGACATCACCCCGGAGCAGGCCCGTGAGGACCTGGCGCGCGCCTCGGTGATGGCGCTGTCGTTCGTCGCCCAGAGCGCCCGCGGCCTCGACAAGCCGATGGTGTCCCAGCGCGAGGTCGACAAGGGCCACACCGTCGTCGAGCGGTTCATGACCCGCTGGCGCGGCGAGCCCGACCCGAAGCACGTCGACGCCGTCGACGCCTACTGGGTGTCGGCCGCCGAGCACGGCATGAACGCCAGCACCTTCACCGCCCGCGTGATCGCGGGCACCGGCGCCGACGTGGCCGCGTGCCTGTCGGGAGCGGTGGGCGCCATGAGCGGCCCGTTGCACGGCGGTGCGCCGGCCCGGGTGCTGCACATGATCGAGGGAGTCGAGCAGACCGGCGACGCCACCGCCTACGTCAAGAGCGTGCTCGACAAGGGCGAGCGCCTGATGGGCTTCGGCCACCGGGTCTACCGCGCCGAGGACCCCCGGGCCCGCGTGCTGCGCGCGGCGGCCCAGCGCCTCGGCGCCCCCCGCTACGAGGTCGCGGCCGCCCTCGAGCAGGCGGCTTTGGCCGAGCTGCACGAACGTCGTCCCGACCGGGTGCTGGCCACCAACGTCGAGTTCTGGGCCGCGGTCGTGCTCGACTTCGCCGAGGTGCCGGCCCACATGTTCCCCGCGCTGTTCACCTGCGCCCGCACCGCGGGCTGGTCGGCGCACATCCTCGAGCACAAGCTGACCAGCCGCCTGGTGCGGCCCGCTGCCCGCTACGTCGGCCCCGGCCCCCGCAGCGTGCAGGAGGTCGCCGGTTGGGACGAGGCGCTGGCCCGCGGCGTGGTGCAGTGACGGCGGTCGCCTCCGGCACGGTCATCCCCGCGCACCTGCTGCCCCGCGACGGCCGGTTCGGCTCGGGCCCCAGCAAGGTGCGCCCGGCCCAGGTCGAGCACCTGGCCGCCCTGGCCGGCACCTGGCTGGGCACCTCGCACCGTCAGACGCCGGTGCGACAGGTGGTGGGCCAGATCCGCGAGGGACTGCTGCAGCTGTTCGCCGCCCCCGCCGGCTACGAGGTGGTGCTGGGCAACGGCGGCTCCACCTGCTTCTGGGACGTCGCCGCACTCGGTCTGGTGCACCGCCAGGCCCAGCACGTGGTGATCGGGGAGTTCTCGGCCAAGTTCGCCGCCGTCACCGACCGGGCGCCGTTCCTGGCCGACTCGCAGATGATCGACTGCCCGCCGGGCGGCCTGGTCGTGGCCGAGGCCGCGGCCGGGGTCGACACCTACGCCTGGGCCCAGAACGAGACCAGCACCGGGGTGATGGCGCCGGTGCGGCGGGTGGCCGGCGCCGACCCGGACGCCCTCATGGTCGTCGACGCCACCTCGGGCGCCGGCGGGCTGCCGGTCGACCTGGCCGAGACCGACGTCTACTACTTCGCCCCGCAGAAGTGCTTCGCCGGTGACGGCGGGCTGTGGCTGGCCGTGATGTCCCCGGCCGCGGTCGAGCGGGCCGAGCAGGTGGCCGCCACCGACCGCTGGATCCCCGACTTCCTCAGCATCACCTCGGCGATCGAGAACTCCCGTCAGGACCAGACCCTGAACACCCCGGCCCTGGCCACCCTGGCGCTGCTGGCCGACCAGGTCGCCTGGCTGCTCGCCCAGGGCGGGCTGGCCTGGGCGACGGCTCGCACCGCGACGTCGTCGTCCGTGCTCTACGACTGGGCGCAGGCGAGCGAGTACGCCACCCCGTTCGTCACCGACCCGGCCGCCCGCAGCCAGGTGGTCGGCACGATCGACCTGGACGATTCAGTCGACGGCTCGGCGGTCGCGGCGGCCCTGCGGGCCAACGGGGTGGTCGACGTCGAGCCCTACCGGCGGCTGGGTCGCAACCAGCTGCGGGTGGCGATGTTCCCTGCCGTCGAGCCCGACGACGTGCGCGCCCTGACCGCCTGCGTCGACCACCTGGTGCCCCGGCTCAGCTGATGTCGGGCTCGAGCAGCCGGGCCAGCTGGGGCCTGACGTGCCAGTCCCGTTGCAGGGCCTGGAGTTCCTCGCGCGGGGCGGGCGTGGGGGCGGTGCCGGTGCGCACTGCTCGGAGCAGGGCGTTGCGGGGGGTGTGTCGGGAGTCCACGAACTCGACCACGTCGACGCGGTAGCCCGCCAGCCGCAGCACCTCGGCGCGCAAGGTGTCGGTGAGCACGTCGGCCCAGCGCTCCCGCAGGATCGGGTGCCGCAGCACCGCCCCGTAGGGGAACGGCGGCGGACCGCCCGACCGCTGGTGCTCCTGCAGCTGGCGCTGCACGTCGTGGTGGCAGCACGGGGCCGCCAGGATCGCCGCGGCCTGCCACCGGACGGCCCGCGCCAAGGCGTCGTCGGTGGCGGTGTCGCAGGCGTGCAGGGCCAGCACCAGGTCGGGCGGGGGGACGTCGGCCTCGGCGATGGTGGCGGTCACGAACGTCAGCGACGAGTCCGCCGTCCCGTCACCTGCCGCCACCTCGGCCGCCGTCGGTCCCCACAGTCGCGCCGCGAGCCTGCGGTTGCGCTCGACCATGTCAGGGCGGCTGTCGATCCCGACCGTCTCGACGGCGGGCACCCCCAGCTCCGCGGTGCGGGCGGTGAGGTAACGGTGCGCGGCGAAGGTCAGGTAGGCGTTGCCGCAGCCCAGGTCGACGACCCGCAGCGCCCGCCCGTCGGCGGCAGCCGCCCGTGCCGGGCCGGCCACCACGACCGCCAGCTGCCGCAGGAACGCGTCGACCTGGCGACGCTTGTCGCCGCCCGCGCCGAGCACCGCGAACAGCTCGTCGTCCGGTGACAGCAGGTGCTCCGGCGGCCGGTCGTGCCCTGTCGGCGCCACCTCGCGTCGGCTGGGCCGGCCGACGTGGACCTGCGCCTGCCCCCGCTTCGTGACGCGCAGCTGACGCACCTGCTCGACGGTCTCGACGTGCCAGTTGCCGAACGGCACGGCGAGCAGCTCGTCGACCGCAGCCTCGGCCTCGGGCGAGCCGGCGGCGTGGTTGCGCGTGGTCGGTCGCAGGCCGTCGGTGGTCACCACCTGCAGGTGGATGCCCGACCTCAGCACCACCGGTCGTAGCTCCGCCCGCACCACAGCACCGTTCGGCGAATCACTCGCCGGTTCGCTCGCCGGTTCGCTCGCCGGTTCGCTCGCCGGTTCGCTCGCCGGTTCGCTCGCCGGGTAGCCTGCCGGTTCGCTCGCCGCATCGGCAGCCCGGCGGCGACGCCCGGCCGCGACCGCCCGCACCAGGTCGGGGCTCAGCAGCAACTCACGCACCGCCGCGAGGGCGCCGTCCAGCTCTTCGGGCACCTGTCCATGCTGCCAGGTGCCCGCGGCCGGGCGATGCGACGCGGCACGCCGGAGGCACGCCGGAGTTAACGCGGCGGAAACATCCCGCCCTGTCGCTGATCACCGGGCCCGCGCTAGGGTGCGCCCGTCAATGCCGACACCACCGTCGTCGACCATGGTCACCCACCTGGTCCGACCCCGCCGGACGCCCCCGAGAGGCAGCCCATGGCAAGCAGCGAAACGTCCCATCCGATCGAGGTCGTCGCGCAGGTGCGCGAGGGCGAGTACGGCGAGAAGGTCACCGCCGTCGAGCCGGGCGGGGCGGAGTACATCCCGCCCGCCGAACGGCACGGCAACCCGATGCTCGTTGTTCTGGACCTGGATCTCGCCGAACCTGGAGTTCGCGACCGTCTTCGTCGGCTGCCTGCCGATCCTGTTCTGGGGCCAGAGCCTGACCCAGGCGATCCTGGCGATCGTGCTCGGCACCGGCCTGGGCGCCTTCTCGCAGGCGATGCTGGCCGCGCGCGGCCCCAAGTACGGCGTCCCGCAGATGATCCAGTCCCGGATCCCGTTCGGCTTCCTCGGCAACATCCTGCCGGCCGGCCTGAACGCCGTCGTCGCCGGGATCGGGTGGTTCGCCGTCAACAGCGTCAGCGGGGCGCTGGCCCTGGTGTCACTGCTGCACATCCCCAGCGTGCTGGCACTGTTGATCGTCACCGTGGCCCAGATCGCGATCGCATTCCTCGGTCACAACTTCATCCACTTCTTCGAGAAGATCGCCGTGCCGCTGCTGGTGGTGGCGTTCGCGCTCGCGGCGGTCGCGGTGCTGCCGCACGCCTCGTTCGCGGCCCCGGCCGAAGGCCAGGGCATCGGGGGCTTCCTGCTCACCCTGGGCGCCACCTTCGGGTACGCGGCCGGCTGGAACCCCTACGCCAGCGACTACACCCGATACCTCAAGACCGACGCCGAGGGCCGCGCGGCCGGTTGGTGGTCGGCGGCGGGGATCGCCGTGTCGTGCATCGCCCTCGAGACCCTGGGCGCCGTGTCGGCCTCGGGGTTCGCCGCCGCCTACCACATGGACGGCGCCGTCCCGACGACCGTGTTCGTCTCGCCGATGTCGGGCTTCGTGGGCGGCCTCGTGCTGCTGGCGATCGCGATCGGTGCCGTCTCGGCCAACGCGATCAACGTCTACTCCGGTTCGCTGTCGTTCCTGGCACTGGGCATCAGGGCCAACGTCGACAAGCTGCGGGCCGTGGTGGCGGTGGTCTTCGGCGTCGTCGGCTTCGCGGTCGCCTGGGGCGGCCTCGGGGACGCCGGCCACAACTACGAGCGCTTCCTGCTGGTGATCTCGTACTGGATCGGCCCGTGGCTGGGGGTCGTCTTCACCGACCACCTGCTGCGCCGCGGACACGAGGTGTCGGGCTTCCTGTTCGACCGCAGGCACAACCCGTTCGCGGGCTGGGTCGCCATGGCCCTGGCCGCAGTGGTCTCGATCTACCTGTTCGCCAACCAGTTCGGCACCTACGTCGGCCCGCTGCCGACGGCCAACCCGTCGTGGGGTGACTTCACCTTCGAGGCCGGCTTCGTGCTGGCAGCCCTGATCTACTACGTGATCTTCAGGCTCGAGAAGGACAACCGCGACGAGGTCCTGGTCCTCCCCGGCGCCTGACCGCCGCACCACGCACCACACCACGCACCACGCACCACGCACCACGCACGAGCGCACCTTCATGATCGGCGATCGGGCGGGGTCTCCCACACGATTTGTGTGGGAAACCCCGCCCTTCTGCTGATCATGGCGGCGGTGGGTTGTAATGACCCGGTGAGGGCCTGGTTCACGATGCGAAGACTCAGGGTGCGAGGACTCAGGGTGCGAGGACTCAGGGTGCGGGGAGTCAGGGGGCGTCGGCGCTGGTGGGTGGCGGCCGGCATGGCGGGCGCGCTGGCGCTCGGGCCGCCCGTCGTGGTCTGGGCCGACACCTGGACGGCGGGGCACCACTCGGCGGGCGAGACTCCCTCCCGCCCGGTCGCCATCGTGCTGGGGGCCGGGGTCGACGACCAGGGCCGGCCCAGCCTGTTCCTGGACGAGCGGATCGGCGTCGCCGTCCAGCTCTATCGGCAGGGCACCGTGAAGGCGCTGCTGATGAGCGGCGACCACAGCCGCACCGACTACGACGAGGTCGGGGTGATGGCCGCCCGTGCCCAGGCACTCGGGGTGCCGGCGAGCGCCATCGTGCAGGACCACGCCGGCTTCGACACCTACTCCTCGTGCTACCGGGCCCGTTCGGTCTGGGGCATCACTGCGGCGGTCGTGGTCAGCCAGCCGTTCCATGTGGGGCGGGCGGTGTGGCTGTGCCGGCAGCTGGGCGTCGACGCCGTCGGCGCGCAGACCCGCAGCGACCGGCTGCCGGTGACCTATCTGGGGTGGCTGCGCGAGGTCCCCGCGATCGACAAGTCGGTGATCGACGTCGTCCGCGGCCGTACCCCGATGTTCCCCGGCCCGCGCGAGCACACCCTCGACGCCGTGGTCGCCGCCGGCTGAGCTCACGGCCGACCCGAAGCGGTCGACCGGGGGCCGCCGTCCGCGCTACGGGCGCAGGAAGGTGACCACTCGCTCGGTGCCGCCCACGGTCACCGTGGTGCGAGCCGGCTGGGTGCGGGCCACGACCACCCCGCCCCGCATCACCAGGTAGCGCGGCGCGACCAGCCGGACGGCGTCCGCCGCGGTGGGGGCGTCGAAGACCACCAGGTCGGCCGGGCCGCCCACCCGCACCCCTGCCGAGTCGACGCCGAGCGCCTTCGCCGGGTTGGTGGTGACCATCTCGAGCAGGTAGCTCAGCTCGCTCGCCCCGCTCATCTGGCCGTAGTGCGCCATCACGAAGGCCGCCTGCAGGGGGTCGCCGTACCCGAGCGGGTACCACGGGTCCATCACCGAGTCGTGCCCGATGGCGACGTTGATCCCGGCCCGCATCAGCTCCTTGGCCCGGGTCTGGCCGCGCCGGATCGGCCCGGTGTCGAACCGGCCCTGCAGCACCGAGTTGTCGAGCGGGTTGGTGACCATGTGCAGCCCCGCCCTCCTGATGTTGTTGATCAGGCGGTAGGCGTAGGCGGCGTTGTAGGAGCCCATCGCGGTCGTGTGGCTGGCGGTGACCCGCCCGGACATGTCGCGCTTGATGGTCTCGGCCGCCATCACCTCGACGAACCGGGCGTGGTCGTCGTCGGTCTCGTCGCAGTGGATGTCGATCTGGCGGTCGAACTCCTGCGCGAGGTCGAAGACGAACTGCACCGAGTCGACGCCGTCCTCGCGGGTGAGCTCGTAGTGCGGGATGCCGCCGACCACGTCGCAGCCGTTCTCGACCGCCCGGCGCATCAGCTGCTCACCGCCGGCGAACCCGAAGATGCCCTGCTGCGGGAACGCCACCAGCTGCAGGTCGACCAGCCCGGCCAGCTCGTCGCGCAGCTGGGTCAGGCCCTGCAGCGCCCGCAGCTCGGGGTCGCAGACGTCGACGTGGCTGCGCACGTGCTGCACCCCGCAGGCGAGCTGCCAGAGCATCACCTCGCGCGCCCGTTCGCGCACGTCGTCCACGGTCAGGGTCTGCACCCGCTCGGCCCAGACCGCGATCCCCTCGAACAGCGAGCCGGTCTCGTTGTGCCGCGGCTGGCCGACCGTGAGCACGGCGTCCAGGTGGATGTGCGGCTCGACCAGCGGCGGGGTGACCAGCCGGCCCGCAAGGTCGACCACCTCGACGTCACCGGCGGCGGCCGGCAGGTCGGCACCGATGCCGGTGATCCGGCCGCCGGTCAGGGCGATGTCGACGGGACGCTCGCCCCCCATCAGCACGGCGTTGCGCAGCAACATCGAGGTGCTCGGCGACGGCATGGCTCAGACCCCTTGGTGGTGAGAAAGGATGCGCCGCAACGCGACTCCACTGCGGTCGGCCCGCACGTGCAGCTCGTCGCGCATGCGCAACGGCAGCCCGGGCACGGTCATCGCCCGCTGCAGCGCCAGGTCCTCGGCCAGGACGGCGACCTCGAAGGCGACCTCGCGGGCCACGACCTCGGCCGAGGGGGTGGCCACCCCGCCGATGCCGTGCAGCAGCATCTTGGTGTAGATCCGGGTCGATCCGGCGTCCTGCGGCTGCAGGAAGAACAGGATCGTCTTGACCGCTCCGGCGTCCAGCTCCTCCAGGCGCAGCTGCAGCTGAAACGGCCACCGGTAGGTGTACCCGGCCCGGCGGCGCTGTCGCACCGGGCGCTGCCCCGCGATCACCCCGGGGTCCTCCGGGTTGTCGAACCACTGGTCCTGCACGCTCACCAGCTGGTCGTGGGTTGCGGTGACCTCGAACGGCTCGACGTACGGCTCCTCGGCGGCGCCGAAGGTGGCGACGTGCACGAACGGGAAGTGCGCGACGTCCAGGAAGTTCTCGGCCAGCACCCCCGCCGGCGACGGGCACTCGTCGGGCACCAGCCATCCCTGGGCATAGCCGGGGTCGCCGTCGTCCGGCGCGTCGAACACCTCGACCCGCGGCGGCAGCGGCGCCAGCCACACCACCCCGAACTTCTGCGCCAACCCGGCCGGCACCGGGTCGGCGGTCAGCTCACCGGGCTCGCCCGACGGACCGGCGGCCGAGCGTCGCAGCACCCAGGACCGACCGAGCAGCCGGACGGCGAGGTCGCCGGCCACCGGCACCTCCTCGACCAGGGCCACCGGGTGCCAGCCGTGGGCGAGCGAGGCGTCGAGGTTGGTCAGCACCTCGGACGTCGCGCGCAGGTCGGGCTCACTGACCAGGTCCTCGTCCAGACCGTCCTCGTCCACGCCCGGGCCGTTCTCGCCCAGGCCGTTCTCGCCCAGGCCGTCCTCGTCGGAGCCGTCGTCGAAGGGTGCCAGCCACACGGCGCCGTCGACCTCGCGGACCCCGACCGGGGTGAGCAGCTTGGCCCGGGGCGGGATCGGTGCCCCCGGGCCGGCCGACGGGATCAGCAGACAGCCGCCGTCGGCGCCGAACCGCCAGCCGTGGTAGGGGCACTGCAGCGCGCCGTCGACCACCTTGCCGTGCGAGAGCCGGGCCAGCCGGTGCGGGCACCGGGCCTCGACCGCCACCACCGGGGCCAGCTCGGCAGCGCGGTAGAGCACCCAGTCACGCTCGCCCGCGCGCACCTCGATGGGCGAGGTGCCGACCTCGCTGCTCACTGCCACCCGGACCCACCCGGGCTGGTACCTGTCGGTCGCGTTCACCGCTCACCTCCGCCCCTACCAGGGCGCACGATATCGGGGCCGAGGCGGCGAACACAGGCCGACCGCCCCGGCAGGCGCCCGACATCGAAGGGTTGTCGGTGACCGGTCGGCACCGGCCGTCATGATGGGCCCATGGACAGTCTCGTGGGTGCCCAGGCGGCACCGGACGCCGCGAGCCTGCGGCGTCGTCGCCACGGCGAGATCGCCGTGGTGCTCGGCCTGTCGCTCGGCCAGTCGGCCGTCTACGCCGTCATCGACCTGGTCGGCAAGCTCACCGCCGGCCCCCCGTTGGCGGCCCAGCGGGCCACCTTGAACGCCTCGGTCAGCCCCCGCCCCTACCTCGACCTCAGCTACCAGCTGGCCGGGATCGTGTTCACGCTGATGCCGGTGGCGCTGGTGCTGTGGCTGCTGTCCGAGCCCGGCCGCCGGGCCCGCACCCGCATCGGGCTGGACGGTGCCCGTCCGTGGCGCGACCTGGCTGCCGGGGCCGGTCTGGCCGCCCTCATCGGCGTCCCCGGGCTGGGGCTGTACCTGGTGGGCCATGCCGCCGGGATCACCGTACAGGTGGTGCCCGCGGCCTTGAACGCCTACTGGTGGACCGTGCCGGTGCTGGTGCTGCAGGCCGCCAAGAACGCCCTGCTCGAAGAGGTGGTGGTGGTCGGCTACCTGCTGACCCGCCTGAGCGAGCTGGGCTGGCCCCGCTGGGCCCAGCTGGCCGGCAGTGCGGTGCTGCGCGGCGCCTACCACCTCTACCAGGGCTTCGGGCCCTTCCTGGGCAACGCCGCGATGGGGGCGGTGTTCGCCGAGGTGTACCGCCGCTGGGGACGGGTGATGCCCCTGGTGGTCGCCCACACCCTGATCGACGTGGTCGCCTTCGTCGGCTACCAGTACCTGGGGTCGGCGCTCGGCCTGGCGTGAGCCGGTTGTGGCACCATCGGCCGATGACCGGTGCCGGCGTGGGACGTGTGGTCGTGGTCGGCAGCCTGAACGCCGACCTGGTGGCCATCACCGACCGGCAGCCCGCCGACGGCGAGACCGTGCAGGGCACCGGGTTCGCCCGGCTGGCCGGCGGCAAGGGCCTCAACCAGGCGGTGGCCGCGGCGCGGGCCGGAGCAGCGACGTCGATGGTCGGCAGCCTGGGGGACGACGACCTCGGCACCTTCCTGCGCGAGCAGGCCGGCGCGGCCGGGGTCGACCTGGGGGCCGTGCAGTCGGTGTCCGGCCTGCCGTCGGGAGTGGCCGTGATCACCGTCGACGCCGCGGCGACCAACCGGATCGTGGTCGTCGCCGGCGCCAACGCCGCCACCGACGCCGGCTGGGTCGACGTCCGGCTACCGGCTCTGCTGGCCCCACCGGCCGCAGACGGAACCGCGGGAAAGGCGCCACAGGAGCCGGGACCATCGGGAGCTGGGACCGAGGGAGCGGGCACGGTCGTGCTGTGCCAGCTCGAGACCCCGCTGGACGGCGTCCTGGCGGCCCTGCGGCTGGCTCGCGGGCGCGGCGCCACCACGATGCTCAACAGCGCCCCGGCCCCGACCGGGCCGTTGCCGCCCGAGCTGCTGGCGGGGCTGGACTGGCTGATCCCCAACGAGCACGAGGCCGCCCTGCTGCTGGGCCGACCCGTCGGTGCGGGCATCGAGGCGGCGGTCGCCGCCGCCCGACAGCTGCAGTCGCTGGGCCCGAGCGGGGTCGTGGTCACCCTGGGTGCCCAGGGGGCCGTGATGGTCACCGCGGACGGGCAGGCCCACCACGAGCCGGGGGTGGCGGTCACGGCGGTCGACACCACGGCGGCCGGCGACACGTTCTGCGGCTACCTGGCCGCCGCGCTCGCCGCAGGGCAGCCACCGCTCGGCGCACTGCGCCGGGCCTGCGCCGCAGGCGCGTTGGCGACCACGACGTCCGGCGCGGTGCCCTCGATCCCGGCGGCAGCCGCTGTCGAGCACCTGCTGGCCCAGACCCTGCCCGGTCAGCCGTAGCCCCGACTCAGGCCGGGCCGGGCACCCAGCGCTCGATCAGCTCGGGCAGGTCGGGCGGGTAGGTGACCTCACCGGGGCGACCGGGGCCGTCATGGGCCCTGCCCTCGCGTTGGGCGACCAGCTGGTCCAGGCTCCACCAGCAGAAGGCATCCACGGTCTCGGCCTCGGCGGGCTCGAGCTGGCGCGGGACCGCCTCGAACCCGAACGGCGCGAGCGCCCACACGTACTGCTGGTGCTGCACGATCCAGTACTCCCCGAAGGGGAACTCGGCGGTCTCACGATGCTCGGTCATGGTCACCTGGTGCGGCAGCAGGTCGAGGCCGGTCTCCTCGGCGGTCTCGCGGATCGCCGCGGCCACCAGGTCCTCGCCCGCCTCGAGGCCGCCCCCCACCGTGAACCAGTACCGCACCGACGGGTCGGCGGGGTCACCGCCGCGCAGCATCAGCACCCGACGCTGCGGGTCGCACAGCAGCACCCGTACCGCTCGTCGAGTCAGGGGAACCGTCACCGACCTACCATGGCACGACGGTCGGCCCTGTCGGGATTGTTGTGGAATCGCCGTGTTTGCACGGAGCCCTGAGGGATTGGACCATCGTGTCAGCCCATGCACGGAACGCCTGATCTCTGTCACTAAGCGCTGCTAGAGCGGCCGAGGTATGTCATGCTCCGCGCGGGCGCAGATCGTGCGCTGTTTCGCTACTCCGGAGGCTCGCTGTGTCCTGGTACCTCGGCCAGTTTTGGCTGCTGCTCATCCTCGGCTTCGTTCTCGGCGTCCTCGTCGGCTACTGGTGGTGGCGCCGCCAGTTCGCGCGCACCTCGGTGAGCGCATCGACGAGCACTCAGGGCTCCTGCGGGCATGGACCGCTGCTGGCCGAGAAGGACGCGGAGATCACGCGGCTGCGAGCCGCCGTGAGCGGGACCGGGCACGTCGAGGGTGACGCCGACGGGGACTCCGACTCCGACCGCCCCGGCCTGCTCGACCGGGTCTCCGACGCCGCCGCCGCGACCACCCAGGGTGAGGCCGCCCACCTTGTCGACGGCTCGGTGGACGGCTCGGTGGACGGCTCGGTCAACGGCGATGCGGTGGTCGACGGCTCGGCCCACGGTGACAGCGTTGTCGACGGCTCGGACCACGGCTCCACGGCCGACGCGACCGGGGCCGTCGAGGCCGACCAGGTCCCCACCGACGCCCACGGCGATGACCACGTCCACGGCGACAACCACGGCGTCGACCACAGCGACACCGCCGGTGTCCTGGACGACGCCGAGGCCACCACCCGGGTGCACCTGGCGAACGGCGCTTCGGCCGCCGGCCTCGCCCCCGAGGTGGGCGAGAGCCCCGGCACCGACCTGGCACCCGACGCGGAGCAGGGCTCGCCGCCGGTCTGGTCACCTCCGGGCTCGCCGACGCCGCCCCGGACGACCTGGAGCGTGTCGAGGGCATCGGCCCCCGGATCGCCGGCGCCCTCAAGGCGGCGGGCATCCACACCTTCCGCGGACTGTCCGAGGCCGACGTCGCCGCCCTGCAGTCGGCACTGGAGGCCGGTGGGCTGCGCTTCGCCCCGAGCCTGCCCACCTGGGCCCGCCAGGCCAAGCTGCTCGCCGACGGCGACGAGGCCGGCTTCAAGGCGCTGACCGACCGTCTGGTCGCCGGCCGCGACACCGGGAGCAACGGCTGATGTCGACCACCGACTCCACGGCGAGCCACACCAGCACCACCACGACCACGACGACCTCGTGGGAGCGGGTGCGCAAGAACGGTGGCTGGCTGCCGGTGGCAGCCGGTGCCGCCGGCCTGGCCGTTCTCGGGCTGGTCAACGGTCTGCCGATGCGGGACGGCGTCGAGAAGGACCTCACGACTCGTTCCCAGCAGGCCCTGTCCGCCCTGGGCGGCTCCGGGTTGACGGTCGGCTTCACCGGCCGGGACGGCGTCATCAAGGGGGCCCTGCCCGACGGGGTCACCAAGGAGCAGGTGCTCCAGGCCGTCGCCGACGTCGACGGCGTGCGGGTGGTCACCTTCGTCCCGACCGACGCCGGCGGCGGTACCCCGTCGCCGTCCGCGCTGCCGAGCGAGTCGCCGTCCGTCCCTCCCTCGGCGACAGCCCTGGCCCTGCCCACGGTCACCGCAGCCGCCACGGGCGGTGCCGTCGTACTGACCGGCACGGTGCCTACCCAGGCGGCCGCCGACGCCCTGGTCGCCGCCGCGCAAGCGGTCTACGGCCCCGACAAGGTGACCAACCAGCTCACCGTCGACGCCACGGTCAGCGACGCCGGGCTCAGCGGCCTCGGCGCCCTGTTCGGCGCCTTCGGCAAGGACGCGGCCGCCACGGCCTCGCTGGCCGACGGCACGCTGACGCTGTCCGGCGCGGTCGCCGGCGCCGACGCCCAGAAGGCCGCCGAAGCGGCGGCCGCCGCCGTCACCGGGGACCCCGCCAAGGTCGTCGACCAGCTCACGGTGTCGGCACCGGCAGCGAGCCCCAGCCCGTCGCCGAGCCCGGCCGCCACCAGCGGCAGCAGCGCGAGCGGGGTGCAGGACCAGCTGAACGCCCTGCCGTCGGTGCTGTTCCCCAGCGCCAGCAACTCCCTCACCCCGCAGGCCCAGGGCATCATCAAGCAGGCGGCCGAGATCCTCAAGGCGAACCCGACCGTCAAGGTGCGCCTCGACGGTCACACCGACGACCTGGGCTCGGCCCGGGTCAACAACGAGCTCAGCGCAGCCCGGGCCATGACGGTCCGCGGCTACCTGATCCAGCTCGGGGTGGCTGCCGACCGGCTGACCTACAGCTATCACGGGTATGCCGACCCCCAGGTGGCCAACCGTGACGACACCGCCCGCGCCCGCAACCGCCGGGTCACCTTCTCGGTGCTCTGACCCGGCACGAAGTCGCGCCCGAAGGGGCCAGGACGTCCCACCCGGGACTCCTGGCCCCTTCGCCGTCCACCCACCGAACACCGACGGTGGCCGCCGACCACGCTCGGCGTTAGGCAACACGAGGGATCGTCACCCGTCGTGCCTGGGTGAGTGCACTGTTAGGGGGTAGCGTTGGCCCTCGGATACCCTGCGTGACAGGCGCGCGAGGTTCGTCGTCGCGGCCCTCGGCAGGTCCGTGAGGAAACCCGGGAGGGTCCGTGCTCTGGTTCTCGATGCAGTCGCTGCTCATGCTGCTGCTCGCCTTCGTCGTCGGCCTGCTGGTCGGTTGGCTGGCGTGGGGACGGCAGTGGCAGCCGGTGCAGGACGCCGCCGACCTCGACGACGCCGCCCCGCACGCCCTGGCCGGCGCCCGGGACGGCGTTCCCGCGGCGCAGTCGTACCCGGACCACACGGCACCGGCCGAGCGCCCGGAGGAGCGGTCGCGGCTCGACGCCCTGCTCGCCTCGTTGACGCAGCCGGACGAGGCGCGCAGCACCCCGGTCGTCGGAGTCGCCCCGCGAGCGACCAGCGAGACGGTCGCGGCCATGACCGTCGCGATCGACCCCACCGAGACCTCCGGCGACGGCTTCGTCGGCGTGCCCAGCCCGACCCGCCAGGGGGCCGCCGAGGCCGTCTCACGGATAGCGGCCGCAGCACAGCGCGTCGCCGAGCGACCCGAGGCCCACTCGAGCGAGCACGGCCTCGCTGATCACGGTCCCGCTGATCACGGTCCCGCTGATCACGGTCCCGCTGATCACGGTCCCGCCGATCACGGTTCCGTGGAGCACGGTCCCGCCGAGCATGCAGGGGCGCAGCCGCCGACCGGCAGCTTCCGCACGACCTTCGAGCCGACCACCGACCCCTTCGGTCTCGCCCTGGCCCCGGTCGAGCCCACCCCGCGCACCACCACCGGTGAGGTGACCCTGGCCGCGTTCGGTGAGCACCTGCTGCAGGCCACCTCCACCAGCACCTCGGGCAGGCCCCGCAGCGAGTCGGTCTTCCACGAGGACGACGACCTGATGACGGTGCTCAACCAGTCGAACCACGCCCCGGCGACGCTCGACCCCGGCCCGGCCATGATCGACGACCTGACCCGCATCGAGGGCGTCAACTCCGCGATGGCCGCCGCCCTGGCCGCCGAAGGACTGCGCACGTACGAGAACATCGCCCAGGCCACCGAGGACCAGCTCCGTCGCGCCCTACGGATCGCCAGGATCCGCTCGGCGCCCGGGATCGGTTTCTGGGCCCCCCGGGCGGCCAAGCTGGTGCAGCAGCGCGCGACCGACGGCGCCTCGACCGACGGCGCCTCAGCCCCCGTGGCCGACACCGAGCTGGTGAGCGTCGAGCCGGCAGACGTCGAGGTGGGCGTCGAGCCGGTGGCAGCCGAACCGGCGGACCTGGAACCGGCGGACGTCGAACCGGCGGACGCCACCGCCGGGGAGGACGACACCACGGACCACCAGGGGTCGGTCGCGGCGGACGAGGCAGCCGTCGCGAGCGCGGCTGCGCTCCCCGCAGGCGACCTGAACCCGGAGGTACCCAGCGAGCTCCCGTCCGACGAGGCCGAGTTCGACGAGGGAACCTTCGACTCGCTGCTGTCGGAGCCGTTGACCGCAGCCGACTACGCCGACGGCGCCGCCGACCTTTCGACTGCGGCCGACCACGCCGGCGACCCGGCGACCGACGAAGCGGCGGCCGGCGAAGCGGTGGCCGGCGAGAGGGCGAGCGACGAGCCGACGGACGAGCTGACCAACCACGACGCGGCTCCCGACGACGTGGCTGCCGAACGACGTGACTCCCGACGACGTCTCGGACATCACCGCCGACGCGGGGACCGCCACGGTGGTGACGCTGCCGTCGGTACGCCCGGACGGACCGACGACCCCGCGCCACGCCGAACCGGCGACCCCGGCGCGGGGCTCCGACTGGCTGGGGGCCGGGGACGACCTCGAGCAGATCGGCGGCGTCGGTCGTCGGATCAGCGAGGTGCTGCAGGCGGCCGGGATCACCTCGTTCGTGCAGCTGGCCGCAGCCCGCGACCACGAGCTGCGCACCATGCTGACGGACGCCGGCGTCCGTCAGCCCGCGTCCCTGGTGACATGGTCGGTGCAGGCGGCACTGCTGCTGCAGGGCGACGTCGAGGGCGCCGCGACCTTGGCCGACGGCCTGATGACCGGCCGTGAGACGGGCTGAGCCGTGACCGACTTCGCCTCGGAGTGGCTGCAGCCGGTCACCGAGGGACTCGACGAGGAGTTCGTCGCCGTCCGGCACGGTCGCACCTACCGTCGCCGACGGGTGGCCCCGGCCGTGCCGGTCGTGGTCGGCCTGCTCGGCCTCGGCCTGGCGATCGCCGGACAGTTCCTGCTGGTGCTGCCGCACGCCGAGGGCGACCTGCACTCCCGCATCACCCAGCAGCTGGCCGCGGCCGGGATGGGCAACCTCAAAGTGATCATGGACGGTCGCGACGTCGTCCTCGACGGCACCCTGCCCACCCTCGCCGACGTCAACCGGGCGACCACGCTCGTCCAGGGGGTGGAGGGCGTCCGGGCGGTGCGCGAGGTGTTCGTCAGCTTCGGCCAGCCGTCGCCGGTGGCCACCCCCACGCCGTCCCGCAGCCTGCCTCCCTCCCCCTCACCCACCCAGAGTCTGCGCAGCGGCTTCAGCGCCGTCTCGAACTGATCAGCGCCGTCTCGAACTGATCAGCGCCGTCTCGAACTGATCAGCGCCGTCTCGAACTGATCAGCGCCGTCTCGAACTCATCAGCGCCGTCCCGAACCGAGCGGATAGCCTGCGGGGCATGCGCCTGACCCCGCGACCGCAGGACCGGCGACCCGACCCGGCCCCCCACGGCGGCGACGCCCCCCGCACCATCCTGGTCGGGACCGCCCTGTGGGGCGTGGCTCTGGTGGCCGCCCTCATCGAGTACCCGACCCTGCAGGCCCAGGGGCACGGGTGGTGGGTGTGGACCCCGGTCGCAGCCATACCGATGGGCCTGTACGGCCTGCGCGCCGCCCGCCGCCGGTCCTGAGCAGGCTCACTCGAAGGCGACGTCCACCCGCTCCATCAGAGACGTCGAGGGCGCCAGCAGTTGGGCGATCACGTGCCGCCGGGGCCAGCAGCCTCCGGCCCAGGCCAGGGCTCGGGCCAGACCGTCGACGGTGCCGGCTCGGACGGCGCCGTCCGCGCCCACCCACCAGTCGACGGGGACCGCGTCCACCTGCAGGTCGTCGTGCTCGAACCACGCCTCGACCGGGCGGGCGAGCACGGCGGCCACCGCGGCCGGCACCGGGGTCCGGGTGCCGTGGTCGCCGGTCAGTACCCCCGACGCCAGCTCGTCGGCCACGGCGAGGTCGAGCACGTCGGCGAGCGCGTCGGCCCGACCGGGCGGCGACACGACGAAGGCCCCCAGGTCGCTGCGCTGCAGCCACTGCGGATCGTCGACCACCACCGCCTCCTCCGTTGCCACCAGCACCACCGATCCCGCCCGCAGGGCGCGCACCCGGGTCGGCGGCTGCCAGGCGCCGGTCAGCCTGCCGGCGCCGTGGGCCAGCACCGACCACAGTGCCAGTAGCTGGTCGGCCGGCACCGGCACGTCCGGGTCGGCCAACCGCTGCCCCAGCAGCGCCAGGGTCTGCGGGCCGGCAGCCGCCAGGTCGGCGGCCGAGTCGACGGCACCGAGCGCCCGCCGCAGCTGCGGGTCCAGGGATGCGGCGGAGGCGGGGCCACCTCCGAGCACGGTGGCCAGCCAGGGGTCGGCGTCGGGGTCGGCCCAGGCCCGACCGTCGAACACCCGCTGCCGCAGCCACCAGGCACTCCACGAGGGCACGTCGAGATGCCGGGTCCCGGTAGGTCCGGGCAGCAGCAGCCGGGTGGGTCGCACCACGGCGGCTCGGGCCTGGACGTCGTCGGTCAGAAGCTGCCAGACCTCGGGCCAGGCCTCGTCGAGCACGGCGTCCAGGTCGGGCAGGGCGACCAGCTCGGCGGCGCTCACCTCGAGCCGGCGGGCCTGCCCCGGGGCCAGGTCGAAGGCGTCCTCCAGCCTGGCCAGGCACTGCGACACCCAGTCCGACCAGCGAGCCAGCCGAGCCTGACCACCCTCAGGGCCGGCCCCGTCGTCGGTCAGCGGCACCTCGTGGGACACGGTGACGCTCAGCCCCGCCAGCACCCCGGTGGCGGTCAGCACCGCGGGCCCCCATCGCTCGACCAGGTCGGGCGAGACCACGCCGAAGGCCTCGGGGTCGAGCCAGGCCTGGGCCGGCGACCCGGGCAGCACCAGCTCGCCGGCCGGCGCCGGCTCGCCGTCCGCCTCACGCAGCACCAGGTCGCCCAGCCAGGGACGCAGCGGACCGGTGCCGGTCCTGCCGGTCGTCGGCCGGCCAGCGATCGCCACGACGGCCGCGACCAGCTCGAGCACCGCCGAGGCCACGTCGCCGGCTCCGCGGGGCAGACCGTCGAGCCGGTCCTCGTCCCACGCGAGCTCGTCGCCGTCGTCCTCCAGCCGTGCTCGGGCCTGGGCGACGGCGGCCGCCACCTCGGGCAGGTCGAGCGCCATCTCGGCCGAGACCGGCTCGGCCCCCAGCCGCTGCAGCAACGGGTGCTCGGCGCCGGCCGCCACCACCCGGACCCCCAACGCCGACAACGCCGCGGCCGGCAGGTCCCGGGCCAGCACCAGGCCGCGGGCCCCGCGGACCACCCGGCCGTCGCGCAGCGGCACCGTCAGGACGGCGAGTGCCTCGCGGCTGGGGGCGTCGTCGGCCAGTACGGCCAGGGCGTCGTACCGGGCCGCCCAACCGTCGTCGTCCGCCGGCAGCGGCAGCTGCTCGACCGCATCCGCGAGCGAGGTGGCACCCACCCCCAGCCAGCGCAGCCCGGGTGCCGCCGTCCGCGGGGCGGTCACGAGGCCGGGCACGGCCGAGGCGAGGACGGCGCCCACCTGGGGCTCCCCACCGCCCGGCCCCTCGATCACGGTGGCGTCCAGCGGGCGCACCGGGGCGCCGTCGGCGCCGGGCAGGATCGGGTGCCGGCGCAGTTCACCGAGGACCGCGGCGCGCAGGGCGGCGTCGAGGCCGGGGGCCGGCAACCCGACCGGCAGCAGCCGCCAGATCGGCTCGCCGTCCGCGGCCCGGCGGGTGACCAGGTCGGCATAGGCGGCCGCGGCCTGGGCGACGAGCTCCTCGGTGGCCGGGCCGGGGGCGACGTGGCGACGGGAGGGCTCCAGCGGGAAGGTGGCGATCAGCAGCGCCGGCCAGTCGAGCAGCTCGTCGGTGGGGGTCGGGGCATGGACGACGCCGGCGGCCGGAAGCGGGCCGTCGACGGGCAGCGCCCACGTCAGGTGCCACCCGGGGCGCAGCCGCTCCTCGGTGGGACGGTCCGCCAGCTGGGCGGGGGTGAACCGGCCGTCCCGCCGCACCAGGTGCCACCGGTCGAGGTCCTGGGTGAGCAGGCGGCTACCGCCGGCGACGTCGATCCGCACCTCGTGCAGCCCGGGCAGCGCCAGCAGCAGCGCCTCGTCGACCTCGGCCAGCAGCCGTTCCACCAGCTCGCGGGCCGCCTCGTCGCGCAACGGCAGGGTGACCTGGGTGTCGTAGCCGTCGGGCGGGCGCAGTGCCGCGACCTCCGCCTCCGTATCGAGCCCTGCCTCCGCACCGAGTTCTGTCTGCGCACCGACATCCGCGGCGGGGTCGACGGCGGGGTCGACGGCGGGGTCGACGGCGAACGGCAGCCGCAGGATCGGCACCTGACCGTCGCGGCGGGCGACCTCGGCGACCAGCGCGGTATCGGCGGTGGCTCGTACCAGGGCGGCCGCCGCGCGTGCGTCGAAGCGCACCCCCGCCTGCCGGCCCACCACGGCCGGACGGTCGGTGACCGCGAGCACGGCACTGAATCCGACCCCGAAACGGCCTACGGTGGAAAGACTCTCGTCGTCCTCGCGCTTGGCCGAGGCACGCAGCGTCGCCAGACCCAGCACCGCCGCGGCGTCCAAGGGCGCCCCGGTGTTGGCGGCCAGCAGCCGGTCACCCTCGAGCCGCAGCCAGAGCCTGCCCTCGACGCCACCACGGGCCGCCGCGTCGGCCGCGTTCTGCGCGAGCTCGATGACCACCCGGTCGCGGTAGCCGCCCCGGGCGTAGTCCTCCTCGGCGTTGGCGTCCTCACGCAGCCGCGCGGGTTCGTCGGCCCAGGCCCGCAGGACCCGCCGTCGGATGCCGGCGGTGTCGAACGGGTCCGGGCTCACCGCTCCGGGTCGGGCTCGAGCTCGGGGTCGGGCTCGAGCTCGGTCGCGTCGAACGTGGTGTCGTCGGGCTCGACCGCGCCGAAGTCACCAGGTTCGAAGATGGCCGCCTCGATCTCGACCGGCTCGGCGAAGGCCCACTCGTCGGACTCGTCCTCGACGAGAGCCTCCTCGAGAACGGGCTCGTCAGTGACGGGCTCGTCAGTGACGGGCTCCTCGGTGACGGGCTCCTCGACCGGCGGGGTCTCGGACCGCGGCGGCAGCACGACCAGGTCGGCGCCGAACTCGTCGAGGATCGGCGCGGGCAGCGGCTCGGGCTCGATCTTCTCGACGTCGGTCTCGCTGTGGGCGCCGCAGCCGTGGTCGAGGCTGACCACCTTGCCGTCCGACGGCGACCACTCGTTGGCGCAGACGCCGAACATCTGCCGCATCGACCCGCCGAGGGCCACCAGGTAGCCGCAACTCCAGCACGCGGCCTGAGCGTGGATGGCCTCGTCGGACCCGGGCCCCTGCGGGCTGCGGTACCAGCGCATGGCGGCCTCGTCGCGGCCCGCGCGCGAGAGCACCCGGACCCGGCCCAGGCCCAACTCCCACTGCGACAGCTGGTCGGCCTCGTCGTCGGCCGTCTGCTGGTAGCCCGGCTCGAGCAGCGGGTCGTCGTCCCGGAACGGCAGCTGGTCGGTGGGTCCCAGGTCACCCGGGCGCAGCCGGTCCGACCACGCCAGCCAGACCGGGGCGAGCACGGCGTCGGAGCCGGGCAGCAGGACGACCTCGCTGACCGTGACGTGCTTCGACCGCGACACCCGCGCCACCGTGACGGCCCAGTGCCAGCCCCGGTAGCCCGGACGACGGCAGGCGAAGTGGTGGGTGACGGTGCGCTCGCCCTCGGCCACGACGCCCAGGTGCTCACCGACCGCGACGTCGCCGGCCACGTCGACCGCTGCCGTCAGCGCCAGGTCGGCCGCCGCGGCGCAGACCTCGTCCGGCGTGAGGGCGGCGATCGCGCGCCGACTCAACCCCGCCGTGACCGGTTCGGTGGTGGCCTCGGCAGGCTCGGCGGCGGGCTCGAGCACGCCGTCGGCGGCGGCCTCGGCTGGTTCGGTGGTCAGTGACACGGTGGGCAAGCCTCTCGCAGTCGACTCAGGCGTCGAGGTCGTCGGCGACGGCCCGCAGGACGCTGGCCACCTTGTGGGCGGCGGAACGGTCGGGGTAGCGGCCACGGTGCAGGCCGTTGGAGACGCCGTCCAGCAGCTTGATCAGGTCTTCGATGATGACGGTCATGTCCTCGGCCGGCTTGCGGACGGCCTTGGCGACCGAGGGCAGCGGGTCGAGCACCCGGACGGCGAGGGCCGTCGGGCCGCGCTTGCCGTCGGCGATCCCGAACTCGACGCGACTGCCCTGTTTGAGCACGGCACCGGCCGGCAGCGCCGAGGCGTGCACGAAGACCTCGCCACCCTCGTCGTTGGCGAGGAAGCCGAAGCCCTTCTCGGTGTCGAACCACTTCACCTTGCCTGTAGGCACGTCAGTTCCCTCGAGTCGCCGGTCGTCGATCGCCCGTCCCCGTGATACTCGGCACAGACACCGCAAGACTATCGGTGCTGAAGGTGCAGGTCGCGCGACATATGAGCGGCCAACCAGGCGGGGAAGGCGGTCAGGTCGGCCAGCACCACGTCGGCCTGCGCCAGCTCGGGCGCCGGGTACGGCCCGGTGGCGACCGCGACCGCCCACGCCCCGGCCGAGCGGGCCGCGGCGATGTCGCCGGGGTGGTCGCCGACGAAGACCGTGGCCCCCAGCCGCCGCAGCGCCGGTCCCTTGTCCGCGCCGAAGACGCCACCGGCGACCGCGGCGATCTCGCGACCCTCGACCAGCCCGACGTGCTCGAGCACGACCCGGACGGCGGCCTCGACCTTGGTCGAGACCACCACCACCTCGCCTCCGACCGCCCGCACGGCCGCGACGGCGTCGGCGGCCCCCGGCAGCAGGGTGATCGAGGGCACCCCGACCGTCGGGTAGAGCGCGCGGTAGCGCGCGGCCAGCGCGCTGGCGTCGTGCCCGGGAGCCACCGTGGTCAGCAGCTGCTCGAGCGGTACCCCGATCAACGGCCACACCTGCTCGGCCCCGACGTTCCGCCCCACCTCGGCGGTCACCGCGGCGACGGTCGCCGCGATCCCGGCGGCGGAGTCGACCAGGGTCAGGTCGAGATCGAACCCCACCACGAAGGCCGCCGCCGGGGCCGCCGGGCCCTCGGGTCGACTCACGCGTGCTCGATCGCCGCGACAGCGCCGAGGTCGAGGATCTGGACGGCGGCCTGACGCATCTCGACCTTGCGCACCTTGCCGGTGACCGTCATCGGGAACGACTCGACGACGTGCACGTAGCGCGGGATCTTGTAGTGGGCCAGCTGCCCGGCGCAGAACTGCCTGACCGCGTCCGCGTCCAGCGCCGGCCGCTCGGGCTTCATGACCACCCAGGCCATCAGCTCCTCGCCGTAGCGGGCGTCGGGCACCCCGATCACCTGGACGTCGGCGATGTCGGGGTGGGAGTAGAGGAACTCCTCGATCTCGCGCGGGTACACGTTCTCGCCGCCCCGGATCACCATGTCCTTGATGCGGCCGCTGATGTTGACGTAACCGGCGTCGTCCATCACCGCCAGGTCGCCGGTGTGCATCCACCGGGCGGCATCGATGGCCTCGGCGGTCTTGTCGGGCTGCTGCCAGTAGCCGAGCATCACCGAGTAGCCGCGGGTGCAGAGCTCGCCCGGCTCACCGCGCGGCACGGTGCGACGCGTCACCGGATCGACGATCTTGACCTCGACGTGCGGCATCACGGTGCCGACGGTGCCGGTGCGGCGGTACAGCTCGTCGTCGCGCCGGGTCATCGTCGAGACCGGCGAGGTCTCGGTCATGCCGTACGCGATGGCCACCTCGGACATGTGCATCCGCTCGACGACCTGCTTCATCACCTCGACCGGGCACGGCGACCCGGCCATGATCCCGGTGCGCAGGTGCGACAGGTCGACGGCGTCCAGGTCGGGGTGGCCGAGCTCGGCGATGAACATCGTCGGGACGCCGTACAACGCGGTGCAGCGCTCGTCGGCGGCCGCCCGCAGCGTCAGCCCGGGGTCGAAGCCGGGCGCCGGGAAGACCACGGCGGCACCGTGGCTGACCGCACCGATCACGCCCATCACCATGCCGAAGCAGTGGTACATCGGCACCGGGATGCAGAGCCGGTCGGCCTCGGTGATACCGATCCGCTCGGTGACGAAGTAGCCGTTGTTGAGGATGTTGTGGTGCGACAGGGTCGCCCCCTTGGGGAAGCCCGTCGTGCCGCTGGTGTACTGGATGTTGATGGCGTCGTCGCAGCTCAGCGTGGCCTGCCGCTCGTCGAGCTGGTGGTGGTCGAGCCGCCCGCCCAGCTCGACGAGCCGGCGCCAGCTGTCCTGGCCGATGACGACGACCTCGCGCAGCGCGGGGCACTCGTGGCGCACCTGCTCGATCATCGCCAGGTAGTCGGTGCCGCGGTGGTCGGCCGCGGTGACCAGCAGCCGCATGCCCGACTGCTGCATCACGTAGCCCAGCTCGTGGGCCCGGTAGGCGGGGTTGACGTTGACCAGGATCGCCCCGATCTTGGCCGTGGCGTACTGGGTGATCACCCACTCGGCGCAGTTGGGGGCCCAGATGCCCACCCGGTCCCCGGGTTCGACGCCGTGCGCCATCAGGCCGAGCGCGAGCTCGTCGACCTCGACGTCCAGCTCGCTGTAGGTCCACCGCCGCGCGGTGGCGACGTCCACCAGCGCCTCCCGGTCGCCGTGCACGGCGACCGCCCGTTCGAAGTTGGCGCCCAGGGTCTGGCCGAGCAGTGGGACGTCGGCGGTGACGCTGGAGTAGGCGGTCGTCGGACGGGACAACATGGGTGGCCTCCATCGACTCGACAGGACCTCATCTTGCTGCTGCGGCCGCGTCACCGCCAGGGTCGGGCTCAGCGGGCGCGGCGGTTGAGCCTGGTCATCAGGTAGATCCCGGCCACGACGGTGCCGAGTGAGCCCAGCGCCAGGGCGAGGAGCAGCAGCACGTGGCCCGCCGCAAGGACCGGAGTCGTCGCGCTCACGTCCATGGGGCGGACCTCCCGTTCAACCGGACCATGAGGTAGAGGCCGGCGACGACCGAGCCGAGCAGACCGACACCCGCCAGGAGCAAGAGGACCCCTGACAGTCCCGCCCACATCACGGCGTGACCAGCTCTGTCGGGCCGGGCGCGAGCATCTCCGAGGCGACCGGGACCGGGGCCTGCTCGACGGTACCGGCGGGGCCTGCCTGGACGCGGAAGGCGAGCAGTCCCGCTGTGGCCACCAGCACCAGCACCAGCGGAGCCGCCAGTGTCCAGAGGGTGGCCACGACCTTCTCGCGCCGGGTCCACCGGTTCGAGACCCAGGCACAGGCGATACCGATCAACGGGCCGACCACCGGCAGCACGAAGGTGCCCAGGGTGAGCCCGACCACGGCGATCACCTCGACCGGCCCCCACGGGCTGCCGCCGGGCACCGGACCAGGCGAGGCAGCCCACGCAGTCGGGGCCGCCGCCCAGGCGGGCTGACCCAGCGGCCGGACCGCGGAGGCAGCGGCCTCCTCGCCCACCCCTGGGGTCTCGGCGGCGACGATCTCATCGGGTGTTCCGAGCCGGTCGAGCACGGCCCGGACGGCGGCCTCGCCGTCCGGGCCCTCGCCGTCCGGGCCTTCGCCGGTGCCTGCCAGGGCGTCGGTGAGGTGCTCGCGGATCTCGGCGACCAGGTCGGTGTGGCGCGACAGAGGCAGCACGGCGGCGGCAGTCTCGAGCCGGTTCAGGTAGTCGGCCACCAGGGGATGGGTCAAGTCAACGGACATCGAGGGCTCCTGCGGCAGAGGTGGTGGTGGGGACGGAACCGAGCACCCGGTCGACGCTGTCGCGGAACCGTCGCCAGTCGGCGACGAACCGTTCCAGGGCCACCCGGCCGTCGTGGGTGAGCAGGTAGTAGCGCCGCGGCGGGCCGGCGTCCGAGGCCTGCCAGGTCGTGGTCACCAGACCGTCCTTGCGCAGCCGCGACAGCAGCGGATAGATCGTGCCCTCGCTGGTGAGCAGGCCGTCGGCCTCGCTCAGCTCACGCACGATGTCGAAGCCGTACCGGGGTCGGTGCTGCAGCAGCGCCATGACGCAGAACTCCAGGGCACCGCGACGCAGCTGCGGCAGCACTTGCCGTGCCTCGCCAGGTTCCATGCTTCACAAGGTACCGGACGGAACGCCCGCCGCAACCCGAACGCGTCGGTCGTCGACACACGCGTGAAACAGCGGGCGGTGACGATGGGCAGGCAGTCCCACCGTCTGGTCGCAGAGGGGGTGACATGGGGGTCAGCCCGGACCCGACGCCGCTCACCGGCTTCTCCATCGTGCTGATCGAGAGCTCCGAGGCCGCCCTGCTCGAACGACTCCGGGCCGCCGGCGCCGAGGTCGCCACCGTGCCGCTGCCCCGCTCCGGCACCGCCGCCGACGAGACGGCCGTCCGCCGCACGGTGCACGCCACCTGCGCCGGCATGGTCGACGCCGTGGTCTTCACCTCGGCCCCGGCCAGCACAGCCTTCCTGGACGCCGCGGCCCATGCGGGTCGCTACGCCGCCGTGATCGCAGCCATGCAGCACGAGGTGGTGGCCGCGGCTGTCGGCCCGGTCAGCGCCGCACCGCTGCGCGAGGCCGGCCTTGAGCCGCTGGTGCCCGAGCGCCACCGGCTGAGCGCGCTGGTGCGGGTGGTGGCCGACCACCTCGAGCACGAACGGGTGCGGGAGGTGAGCACCGAGGGCGGGGTCCTGCAGCTGCGCGGGCAGGTCGCGACGCTGGACGGCGAGCCGTTGCACCTGTCCCCGATCCCGCTGGCGATGCTGCGAGCCCTGGCACGCACCCCGGGCGAGGTGATCGACCGGCACCGGCTGCTGACGGCCCTGCCCGGCGCCGGTGACCTGCACGCCGTCGAGATGGCCATCGCCCGGCTGCGCCGGGTCATCGGTCGCCCCCTGGTCGTGCAGACCGTCGTCCGGCGTGGTTACCGGCTGTGCGTGGCCCAGCCCCCCGACTGACGGCCCCCCGACTGACGGCCCCCCGAGTGACGCCCCCCGACTGACGGCGGGCCACCCCTGACCTCAGCCGCGGGTGCCGTGCCACCAGCGCACCGGCCCACCCTCGACCGCGAGGTCCGGCTGCTCCGACCGCTCGGAACGCGGTGCCCGTCCCGCCCGCTCGGCACCGGCCAGGTCGATGACGCGCTGCCGGGGCAGCAGCGTGATCGCCATGGTCGGGGTGCCCTCGGACAGCCCGCCCTGCGGCGCCGGCCCCCGGGGACGGGCGGCGATCTGCGGCACTTGGGTGTGGGGACGCGGCAGCACGGTGACGGTCGTACCGCCGGCTGCCACCGCCCGACGGGTCCGAGCGGCCACGGCTCGCGCACAGGCAAGGACCCGCGCCGCGCAGCGGCCGACCCGCACGAGGAGCGGTCGCTCGGCGGAGGGGACCCGGCGCTCGCCCCGAGCCTCGGCCTCGGCGGCCAGGCGGCGGCGCAGCACCCGGCGCAGGCACAGGTGGACGGCCGCGGCGGTGACGGCGTAGACGACCACCACGAACCACAGCACCTGCAGCCATCCCAGGTCGAACCAGGCCATGGTCACCCCCACGACATTCCGCACTCTAAGTAATCAGACGACCGCACATCGCGACACTACGTGGGATTCCCGGTCACACCCACCGCCTGTTCGGTCAGGAGTGGTCCACCGTTCGTCCGAACCGGTTCCCGCACGCCGTCCTGCATGCCACCACCGGCCCGCGTAACGTGGGTCGGATGCCCAGCAGCGACTCACCCCGCAGCCTCGCCGAGGCTCTGCGCGCAGCCTCGGACGACGCCGTCGCCGACCTGCTGAGCTGGCGCATCGACCTCGCCGTCCCGATGCCCTGGGACCTGAGCTCGGTGGCGGTGCGGGCCGGGTCGCGGGCCAGCGTGCAGCGGGCCCTGGACCACCTCGACACCCCCACGCTGCAGGTCGTCGAGGTGCTGGCACTGCTGCCCGAGCCGACCGACCTCGCCACCGTGGCCCGACACTGGGCGGCGCCGGACCCGGGCGTCCCCGAGCTCGGCCGGGTGCTGGCCCGGTTGCGCACCCTGGCCCTGGTCTGGGGGGACGACGACGCGCTGCGCCTGGTGCGCACCGTGCGGGACGTGCTCGGGCCGCAGCCGGCCGGGCTGGGCCCCATGCTGGCCGAGGCCCTGGGCCGGCGGTCGCCGCAGCGACTGGCCCACCTGCTGGACGACCTGGGACTGCCCGCCACCGGCGACCCCGAGACCGCCCTCGAACGACTGACCGCCCACCTGGGCCGACCCGAGGTGGTGCGCGACCTGCTGGCGGGCGCCCCGAGCGGTGCCGGCGCGATCCTCGAACGTCTCACCTGGGGGCCCCCGGTCGGGTCGCTGCCGGGCGCCGACCGCCAGGTGCGGTCCACGACCGCCGTGACGGCGGTCGACTGGCTGCTCGCGCACGGGCTGCTGGCGGTCGCCGACGCCGGGCACGTGGTTCTGCCCCGCGAGGTCGGCATCGCGCTGCGCGAGGGCCGGGTGCACCGCGCCGGCAGCGCCGTCCGACCGCCGGCGGCCTGGACCGCCCGCCGGCCCCGGGTGGTGGAGTCCTCGGCGGCCGCGGCCGCGGCCGAGGCGGTGCGCCTGACCGAGGCCCTCGGCGAGCTCTGGGGAGCGGCCCCACCCTCGGTGCTGCGCAACGGCGGCCTCGGGGTGCGCGAGCTGCGCCGCACCGCCGCCGCGCTCGAGCTGACCGAGCCCGAGACCGGCCGACTGGTCGAGATCGCCTACGCCGCAGGGCTGGTCGCCGACGACGGGCAGCTCGACCCGCACTGGGCACCGACCCCGGCCTTCGACGTCTGGCGTGGCCAGGACACCCCGCACCGCTGGGTCGAGCTCACCCTGGCGTGGCTGCGCACCACCCGCTGCCCGGCGCTCATCGGCACCAAGGACGCCAAGGACGCCGCTCGTCCGGCGCTGGCCGGCGACCTCGACCGGGCCGCCGCCCCGCAGCTGCGGCAGTGGGTGCTGCGCGCCCTGGCCGCGGGCGAGCCCGCCGCCGCCGCCGAGCCCGACCAGCTGGTGGCGCAGTGGGCCTGGCAGGCTCCGCGCCGCACCGGCGTGCTC
The DNA here is from genome assembly GCA_963738495.1 of uncultured Actinomycetota bacterium. GTDB lineage: Bacteria > Actinomycetota > Actinomycetes > Actinomycetales > Kineosporiaceae > CAVTWW01. The sequence continues at coordinate 17,972 of CAVTWW010000034.1, read as the reverse complement.
GCCGACACCCTGCTGCGGGCGGCGCTCGAGGAGGCCACCTGGCTGGGGGTGGTGGCGGCCGGCGCCCTGTCCGGGTTCGGTCGAACCCTGCTCGAGGTGCTCGAGAACGAGGACGACGAGGTCGGCGCCGCCGGCGGCTCCCTGGTCACGGCCACCGCCGGGGGCTCGACGATCCCGTTGGTGGCGTTGCAGGCCGCCGACAAGCTCGACGAGGCGCTGCCGGCACCGGTGGACCACCTGCTGCTGCAGGCCGACCTGACCGCCGTCGCCCCCGGGCCGCTGCACCGGCGGCTGGCCCAGCAGGTGGCGCTGATGGCCGATGTCGAGAGCCGGGGCGGCGCCACGGTCTATCGCTTCACCCCGGCCTCGATCCGGCGGGCCCTGGACGCCGGCCGCACCGGCGACGACCTGGTCGACCTGCTCACCCGGCACTCCCGCACCGACGTGCCGCAGCCCCTCAGCTACCTGATCATGGACAGCGCCCGCCGCCACGGCCGACTGCGGGTGGGGGCCGCCCAGGCCTACCTGCGCGCCGACGACGAGTCGGTGCTGTCCGAGGCGCTGGCCGACCGGCGGCTGGGCTCGCTGCGACTGCGCCGGTTGGCCCCGACGGTGCTGGCCGCCCAGGTGCCGCCCGAGACGGTGCTGCGGCAGTTGCGCGAGGCGGGCTACTCCCCCGCGGCCGAGACCCCGGACGGCGACGTCGTGATCCGCCGGGCCGACGAGCACCGCACCCCACCCCGGATCAAGCCCCGGCCGCTGCAGCCGCCCACCCCGGCCCGGCGCGAGACCCTGCTGGCCGCCGTCCCGGCGCTGCGGCAGGCCGACGCCGCCGGCCAGGCGCGCAGCGAGGCGACCGCGGCGCAGACCGCCGTCGTCGGCCCGGCACCCCGGTTGACCGCCACCGACACCGCGTCGGCGCTGGCCCTGCTGCGCGACGCCGCCTCACGACGGGCTCCCATCTGGGTGGCCCATGCCGACGCCGAGGGCGTGGTCGCCACCCGCCTGCTCGAACCGCTGAGGGTGGACGGCGGCCGGCTGCACGCCCGCGACCGCGCCACCGACCAGCTGCACACGATCGCGGTGGCCCGGGTGACCGGTGTCGCCCCCCACCGCTGACCCGCCGGCCGGCCGGCCGGCCGCAGGACGGGGCGCGGGGCCGGTCACACTTCGGCGGCCACGTTCGTCCTGTGGGCATGAGCGATCCTGAAGCACCTCTGATGCCCTCTCCGACCGAGCCCTCGAGCCTGCCCAGGGGCCGGGCCCCGGTGCTGGTGGTGGGCGCCGGCTACGCCGGGGTGATGGTGGCCAACCGGCTGGCCTCCCATGCGGTGCCGGTGCGGCTGGTGTCGGCGCGCCCGCAGTTCGTGGAGCGGATCCGCCTGCACCAGCACATCGCCGGCACCGGCCACGCCCTGCGACCGTTGCGCGACCTGCTGCACCCCGGGGTCGAGGTGGTCGTCGGTGGGGCTGAACGCATCGACGCCGCCGTCCGCGCCGTGGCCATGACCGGTGGCGAGCAGCTCAGCTACGAGAGGCTCGTGCTGGCGACCGGCAGCATCAGTACCGCGCCGGCCGGCAGCTGGGACGTCGGGCTGCCCGGCCCGGCCGAGCAGGCCCGGCGGCACCTGGCGAGCCTGGCGCCGGGCAGCACTGTGGCCGTGGTCGGTGGCGGGCTCACCGGCGTCGAGACCGCCACCGAGGTGGCGGGCGCCCGGCCCGACCTGACCGTCGAGCTGGTCACCGGCTCACTGCTCGCCGACCTGTCCGCCGCCACCGTCGCCCGGGCCGAACGCACCCTGCGCCGCCTCGGCATCCAGATCGTCCGTGCCCGTCTCGTTCGCCTGGAAGGCCCGGACGCCGAGGCGGCGCGGACGCACCTGGTGCTGGACGACGGCAGCCGGCGGGCGGCCTCTTCGGTGCTGTGGTGCGGGCCGTTCCGGGGTGCGCCACTGGCCCGGGTCAGCGGGCTGCCGGTCGACGGGCTGGACCGGCTGCTCGTCGACGACCTGCAACGGTCGTCGGCGGACAGCCGGGTCTGGGGCGCCGGCGACGCCGCGGCCCATCCCGCCAACCGGCGGATGTCGTGCCAGTCGGCCCTGCCCTCGGGGGCCGCGGTGGCCGACGCCGTGCTCGCCGACCTGCAGGGTGGGGCCGCCCGACCGTTCACCCTGCGATACTCGTTGCGCTGCATCAGCTTGGGCCGCCATGGTGGGTTGGTGCAGCCTTCACGCGGCGACGACCGGGCCTTCGGTCCGGCGCTGGGTGGGGCGGCGCTGGGCGGGGCAGCGTTGGGCGGGGCGGCGCTGGGCGGGGCAGCGTTGGGCGGGGCGGCGCTGGGCGGGGCAGTGGCGGCCGTCGTCAAGGAGCGGGTCTGTCTCGCGACCGTGGGCTGGTTGTCCGGTCAGGCGCGCGGCAAGGACTACCGGTGGCGGCGGTGACCGATCGGGCTGCGGCACAGCCTGATCCCGCTGACGACCTGCACCTCGAGCACTACACCCGGCACCGGGGGCTGCTGTTCGCAGTCGCGTACGAGGTCACCGGATCGGTCACCGACGCCGAGGACGTGCTGCAGGAGGTGTGGGCAGCCTGGGCTGCCGTCGACCTCGCCCAGGTGCGCGAGCCCCGGGCCTACCTCGCGGCGGCCACCACGCGGCGGGCGATCGACGCACTACGGGCGCGGCAGCGTCGGCGCGAGACCTACGTCGGGCAGTGGCTGCCCGACCCCGTCCCGGCTCCGGGGCAGACGGTGACCCTCGCCGACGACCCCGCTCGCACGACCGAGATCGCGGACGAGGTCACCACCGGGCTGCTCGTGGTGCTCGAGTCACTGGCGCCCGACGAGCGGGCCTGCTTCGTGCTGCACGAGGCGTTCGGACTCACCCACGCCGAGATCGCGCCGATCCTGGGCCGCAGCCCGGTCGCCGTCCGCAAGCTGCACAGCCGCGCCGTCGAGCGGGTGCGCTCTCGCCGTCCCCGCTTCCCTGCCGAACGGGACGACGCCGTCGCCGTGGCCGAGCGGTTCCTGCAGGCCGCGGCCGGGGGCGATCTGGCGGCATTGGTCACCCTGCTGAGCCCGGACGCCGTCCTGGTCTCGGACGGCGGCGGCCGAGTCTCGGCCGCTCTCAACGTGGTCCACGATCCCGAGAAGGTGGCACGGTTCTTCGCCGGGCTCTCGCGCACGGCGGCCTCCCGCGACGACCTCAGCTACCAACCCGCCTTCGTCGGGGGCCTGCCGGCACTCGTCGCCTGGCGCCCCGCCTCGACCGGCCCGGTCACCGTCCACGCCCCGGTCACCGTCCACGCCTCGGTCACCGTCCACGCCCCGGTCACCGTCCACGCCCCGGCCGAGCCCGACCGGGCCGCAACCGATTCCGACCAGACCACCGAGTCCGACCGGTCCCCCGCCGAAACCGGAACGGTGGTCGCCGACACCGTCATCATGTTCGAGGTGCACGACGGCCTGGTGAGCGCGATCTACGTGCAGCGCAACCCCGATAAGCTCGTGCACCTGCGGCGGACAGACACATCCGGGGACGGGACATCGCCTTTGTCTCGTCCCCAGGCAGATCGGTGAGACACGCCAGATCAATTGTCACCCAACGTGTTTCGGCGATTGCAGCTGACCGAGACTGTCGGTGGTGGCTTGTAGGTTGTGGGTGTGGGACACGACCAGCAGCCAGGGCCCGGCGGGTGCGCCGATGGTTCGGGTTGGGGTGGTGGGGTTCCTGAGCTGGTGGTCGCGGTGCAGGCTCTGGGTGCGGCGGCGGTGGTGGCCTCGGGTGCCTCGATGGTGACGTTGCATCCTCAGCACCACCGGCCAGCGCACGCTCGACGTCGTCGACGGCAGCGGCGGTCTGATCCGGCTCACGCCGACCGAGCCCGCCATCGTCGAGCGCATCCGCCAGTCGGTCGAGCAGTCGATCCAGATCATCGAGCGGCGCGTCAACGAGCTCGGCACCGTCGAGCCGTCGATCCAGCGCCAGGGCGTCGACCGCATCCTGGTGCAGGTGCCCGGCCTGCAGGATCCGCACGCGGCTCAAGGAACTGCTCGGCAAGACCGCCAAGCTCGACTTTCCGCATGGTCGATCAGACCGATGCCGGTCGGAACAGGCGCTGCAGGGCCGCGTGCCGCCGGAATCCGAAGTTCTCTACGAGCTCCAAGGCCGAGACCAAGCACGCCCTATCTGATCGAGAAGCGCGTCCTGGTGTCGGGCGAGGACCTGACCGACGCGCAGCCCGGCTTCGACCAGCGCACCAGCGAGCCGATCGTCATCTTCCGCTTCAACACCAACGGCGCGCGCAATTCGCGCAGGTGACGCAGGAGAATGTCGGCCGGCCGTTCGCCATCGTGCTCGACAACGAGGTGATCTCGGCGCCGGTGATCCGCGAGCCGATCCTCGGCGGCTCCGGCCAGATTTCCGGCAGCTTCACCGTCGCAGAGCGCCAACGACCTCGCCATCCTGCTGCGCGCCGGCGCGCTGCCGGCGCCGCTGACCATCATCGAGGAGCGCACCGTCGGCCCGGGCCTCGGCCAGGACTCGATCGAGAAGGGCAAGCATCGCGTCCTACGTCGGCGCGGCGATGGTCGATCGTCTTCATGTTCGCGACCTACGGGCTGTTCGGCGCTGTTCGCCAACATCGCGGTCGCGATCAACGTCGCGATGATCTTCGGCGTGCTGTCGCTGCTCAACGCGACGCTGACGCTGCCCGGCATCGCCGGCATCGTGCTCACCGTCGGCATCGCGGTCGACTCCAACGTGCTGATCTACGAGCGCATCCGCGAGGAGGTGCGCGCCGGCCGCACGCCGATCATCGCGATCGACGCCGGCTTCACGCGCGCGCTTGCGACCATTCTCGATTCCAACATCACCACCTTCATCGCCGCCGCGGTGCTGTTCTATCATCGGCACCGGCCCGGTGCGCGGCTTTGCCGTGACGCTCGGCATCGGCATCATCACCACGGTGTTCACCGCCTTCACGCTGACGCGGCTGATCGTCGCGATGTGGGTGCGCTGGTGCGCGGCCGCAAGACCGTTGCCGATCTGAAGTCGAACGGAGCCGATCGCCTCCATGCGCCTGCTTCGCATCGTCCCCGACGACACCAAGTTCGATTTCATGCGCTTCCGGCGCATCAGCTTTCCGCTGTCGGCGCTGCTGTCGATCCTGGCGATCGTGCTGTACTTCTTCCACGGGCTCAATTTCGGCATCGACTTCGTCGGCGGCACGCTGATCGAGGTGCAGTCCAAGAGCGGCCCGGCCGATCTCGCCAAGATGCGCGACGACGCTCAACGGGCTGGGCCTCGGCGAGGTGCAGTTGCAGCAGTTCGGCGCGCCCGACCGACGTGCTGATCCGCATCGCCGCAGCAGCCGGGCGGCGAGGCGGCGCAGCAGGCGGCGGTGGCGAAGGTGCGCGGCGCGCTCGGCGACGACGTCGACTACCGCCGCGTCGAGGTGGTCGGCCCGCGCGTGTCGAGCGAGCTGCTGGCCTACGGCACGATCGGCCTGGTGCTCGCGATCTTCGGCATCCTGGTCTATCTCTGGTTCCGCTTCGAATGGCAGTTCGCGCTCGGCGCCATGATCGCCAACGTGCACGATCATCGTGCTGACCATCGGCTTCATGTCGCTGACGCAGATCGACTTCGACCTCACCAGCATCGCGGCGCTGCTCACCATCCTCGGCTATTCGCTCAACGACACGGTCGTCATCTACGACCGCATCCGCGAGATGCTGCGCCGCTACAAGCAGATGCCGATGCCGGACCTGCTCAACATCTCGGTCAACTCGACGCTGTCGCGCTCGATCATCACCCACGTCACGGTGACGCTGGCGCTGCTGGCGCTGCTGCTGTTCGGCGGCCAGGCGATCCACAGCTTCACCGCGACCATGATGTTCGGCGTGGTGCTGGTCGGCACCTACACGTCGGTCTTCATCGCGGCGCCGATCCTGATCTATCTCGGCGTCGGCCGCCGGCAGCGACGCGCTGACGAGCCCGACCGAAGACGGCAAGGCCTGAGCCGTGGCCGCTGGCCGGCGGCGCTCGCCGATGCGCCGCATCTGCCGCAGCGCGGCGCCGATCGACGGCTACGGCAAGGGCGGCTTCCGCTTCGGCGGCATGTCGCATCGCGGCTCGCTGCTGTGCCTGCCGAGCGGCATCTGGGCCTGGCCGGTGACGGACGCCGGCCGAGCATCGACCGAGGCGGCGCTGGCGCCGGTGTTCGCGCGAGGCCGACGCGACTCGATCTGTTCCTGATCGGCGCCGGCCGCGATCCCTGGATCGATGCCGGACGCGCTGCGCGACGCGCTTCCGCGACGCTGAAGATCACGGTCGAGGTCATGCGCGACCGGGGCGGCGGTGCAGCACCTACAATATCCTGCTGGCGAAGGCCGCCGCGTCGCCGCCGGCCTGATCGCGGTGGACTGAAGTCGCGCGCTAGGCTGCCGGCATGCACGGACGCCTTCGACCATTGCGCAGCGCTGGTGCGCGCAGGCCGACAAGGACCGCTTCCTGGCGACGCTGTTCGCGCCGGCGAATACCGCCGCGCGCTGTTCGCGCTCTACGCCTTCAATCGTCGAGATCGCGCGCGTGCGCGATCTGGCGCGCGAGCCGATGCCGGGCGAAATCCGGCTGCAATGGTGGCGCGATGTGCTGGCGCGGCGAGCGCGACGGCGAGGCGGCGGCCCATCCGGTCGCGGCGGCGCTGCGCGAGAGGTGGTGCGCTATCGGTCTGCCGCCGCGGCCGCTGCTGCGACCTGATCGACGCGCGCGCCTTCGATCTCTACGACGAGCCGATGGCGAGCCTCGCCGATCTGGAGACTATGCGGCGCAGACGTCAGTCGGCGCTGATTCGCGCTGGCCGCGCGCATCCTCGGCGACGGCCGCGAGCCGGGCACCGGCGATGCTCACGCGGCATGCCGGCATCGCCTATGCGATCGCGGGCCTGCTGCGCGCGCTTGCCGCGGCATGCGCGCGCGCGGCCAGCTCTATCTGCCGGCCGACGTGCTGCAGCGCCATGGCGTCGCAGCGCGACGACATGTTCGCCGGGCAGCGCGACGCACCGAGCTGCGCGCCGCGCTGGCCGAACTGCGGCTCGCTGGCGCGCCGGCATCTGGCCGCGGCGCGTGACAGCTGGCCGACATGCCGCCGCGACGATGCTGCCGGCGTTGCTGCCGGTCGGCGCTGGTCGGCCCGCGCTCGACCGCATGGAGCGGCGCGGCTATCGAGCCGTTCAGCCCGGCCGAGTTGCCGCAGTGGCGGCGGCAATGGCTGCTGTGGCGCGCGGCGCGCAATCCGCGCCGGATTTTCGAGCCGTTCTGACGTCTATTCCGCGGCGACGCGGCGCGCCGCCGATCCAGCGATCGAGATCGGCGAGCGCGCGCGCGCAGATCGCGCGCTTCTTGCGCGCAGGTCTTTGCCGGGCCGCGCAGCCGTGCTGCCGTCGCGGTCGTTTGCGGGCAGCCTGCGCGAGCGGCGGGAACAGGCCGAAATTGACGTTCATCGGCTGGAACGAGCGCGGGCCGGCGTCGATGGTCTCGATATGGCCGCCGGTGATGTGGGCGAGCAGCGCGCCGTGCGCGGTGGTCGGCGGCGGCGGCGCGATCGGCTCGCCGCGCCGCTCGGCGGCGGCGAAGCGGCCGGCGAGCAGGCCGATGGCGGCGGATTCGACATAGCCCTCGCAGCCGGTGATCTGGCCGGCGAAGCGCAGCCGCGGCATTGGCCTTGAGCCGCAGCGTGTCGTCGAGCAGCTTCGGCGAATTGAGGAAGGTGTTGCGGTGCAGGCCGCCGAGCCGCGCGAACTCGGCGCGTTCGCAGGCCCGGGATGGTGCGGAAGATGCGCGCCTGCTCGCCGTGCTTCAGCTTGGTCTGGAAGCCGACCATGTTGAACAGCGTGCCGAGCGTGTTGTCCTGGCGCAGCTGCACCACGGCATAGGCCTTCGTCTGCGGGTCGGCGCGGATTGGTCAGGCCGACCGGCTTCATCGGCCCGTGGCGCAGCGTCTCGCGGCCCGCGCTCGGCCATCACCTCGATCGGCAGGCAGCCGTCGAAATAGGGCGTGGTTGCTTCCCATTCGTGGAACGCGGTCTTGTCGCCGGCGAGCAGCGCGTCGACGAAGGCGTCGTACTGCTCGCGCGTCAGCGGGCAGTTGATGTAGTCGGCGCCGGAGCCGCCGGGGCCGGCCTTGTCGTAGCGCGACTGGAACCAGGCCTGATCGCATGTCGATGCGTGTCGCGATGCACGATCGGCGCGATGGCGTCGAAGAAGGCGAGCGCATCCTCGCCGGTGAGCGCGCGGATCGCGTCGGCGAGCGCGGCGAGGTGAGCGGGCCGGTCGCGATGATGACGCTGTCCCAGTCCGGCCGGCGGCAGCGCGACCTCGCTCGCGCGCGATCGTCGATCAGCGGATGCGCCGCCAGCGCCGCGCGTGACCGCGGCGGAAAAGCCGTCGCGGTCGACCGCCAGCGCGCCGCCGGCCGGCACCTGGTTGGCGTCGGCCGCGCGCATCACCAGCGAGCCGAGCCGGCGCATCTCCTCGTGCAGCAGGCCGACGGCGTTGTTCTCGCGGTCGTCGGAGCGGAACGAGTTGGAGCAGACCAGTTCGGCCAAGCCGTCGGTCTTGTGCGCCTCGGTCGCGCGCAGCGGCCGCATCTCGTGCAGCACCACCGGCACGCCGGCCTGCGCGAGCTGCCAGGCGGCCTCGGAGCCGGCGAGGCCGCCGCCGATGACATGGACGGGTTTCAGGGTCATGGCGCGGAAACTAGGCGTCGGACCGGCCGGCAGCGGCAACCGGCGTTGGGCATGCGCAAAACGAAAACGCCCGCGGCGAGCGCGGGCGCTTTCGAGCCGATTGGCGGGCGCAGCTTAGCGCTGGTGCGCGGCGTTCCAGGCCACGCCGCGGGATATCGGAGCGGCTGATGCCGATGTCGGCAAGCTCGCGGTCGCCCAGGCGGGACAGTTCGCTCAGGCTCTGGTTGTAGCGCTTCCACTCGCTGGATGAAGCGGACGAGTTCGGCAAACATGACGGTCCTCTTTCTCTCGTAAGTCCGGCATTGCGCCGGTGATTGATTACCCGCAAAATAGGGATGTTCTGGCGGCTTGAAAAGCAATAATGTTGCGCTGCAGCAATGCGGAAAACGCATAGCTTAAGCAACTGATTATGAAATGGAAAAGCTATTTGAACCGCGTGTATGCGATACGAGTCTAGCCGAGCATTCTATATGCGCAGTTGCGACGCTCGATGACTCGTGAAAACTGCGCCGATTACGGTGCTTTCAGGCTGATGCCTGCAAGATGCTGCGCGGTCCGTACGAAAGCACCGGCCATGAATTACGCGCACGCGCCGGCTTAGTGCCATGCATTGCGGCATTGATCGGGATCAGCCGGCCGGACTGCCATGCGGCCGGTTCGGCGGGTGGTGAGCGCGCCCGCCAGAATTGGCGTCGACGATTCAAGCAGGCGCTGCTGACGGCAAGGTCGCAATCCGTGAGCGGGATCGCCGCAGATCCGCAAGGCTGGTGAAGCTCGGCATTGCCGACTCATCGTCAGCGGGGGAGCCGAACTATCGATCAGCGAGATCGCGGCATCAAGACGCGCTCGGCCGCTGCCGAACGAGATCCAGATCCACCACCTATGCGCGGCTTGAGCGTCGCGAAGACAAGGCCGCGGCGCTGATGAAGACGCTCTCCGGGCCGGCCGCCGCCGCCGTGCTAATCCAAGGGCATGGAGCCGGCGAGCTAGGACGCTTTGTCGATCGCAAGCAGAGGCGCGCCCGCTCGACCGCCGCGTCGTCATCACCGCGCTGGGCATCGCGCAAATCCTGGCCTGGGGCACGTCGTTCTATATTCCGGCGGTGTTCGCCGAGCCGATCGTCACCGATACCGGCTGGTCGCTCGGCTGGGTGGTCGGCGGCACCTCGATCGGGCTGCTGGTGGCCGGGCTGATCTCGCCGCAGGTCGGCCGCATCATCGACCGCCACGGCGGCCGGCCGGTGCTGCTGGCGAGTTCGCTGTTCTATGCCGCGGGCCTTGCCGGCATCGGTCTGGCGCCGGCGTTGCCGGTCTATCTGCTGGCCTGGGTGCTGCTCGGCATCGGCATGGGCACCGGGCTTTACGACGCGGTGTTCGCCGCGCTCGGCCGCATGTATGGCAGCGCGGCGCGCGGGCCGATCACCAATCTCACGCTGTTCGGCGGCTTCGCCAGCACGGTGTGCTGGCCGCTGAGCGCCTTCATGATCGAGCATGCCGGCTGGCGCAGCGCCTGCTTCATCTATGCCGCGCTGCATCTGTTCGTGGCGCTGCCGCTGCAAATGGCGGTGATCCGCCGCGCGCCGGCACGGCCGACGCGCGAGCGCAGCGCCGGCCGACGCGGACGCAAGCCGCAGCCGGCGCGCATCGCCAACGAAACCCTGATCTTCGCGCTGCTCGCGCTGGTGCTGTCGCTCGCCGCCGGCATCGGCTCGATCGTGGTCGTGCATCTGTTGATCTTCCTGCAGGCGAGGGGCGTCGACTTCGCGGTGGCGGTGAGCCTCGGCACGCTGTTCGGCCCGGCGCAGGTCGGCGCCCGCGTGGTCGAGCGGCTGTTCGGCACCCGCTACCATCCGATCTGGACCATGATCGCCTCCTGCACGCTGATGGCGGCCGGCCTGCTGCTGCTGTTCGGCCAGTTTCCGATCGCTGCTGCTGATCATCCTGCTGTACGGCGCCGGCTACGGCATTTCCTGGATCGGACGCGGCACGCTTGCCGCTGGCGCTGTTCGGGCCGCTGCGCTTTCCGCGCCTGATGGGCAAGCTCGGCGTTCCCGAGCCTGATCGTGCAGGCGTTGGCGCCATCGGCCGGCGCGCTGCTGATCGAGGCGAGTGGCGCCGATGCGACCATCGGCGTATTGACGCTGCTGGCGCTGATCAATGTGGTGCTGATCGGCGTGTTATGGGCGGTGTGCCGGCCGCGAACTGTCGACGGACGCGTGACGATGCTGACTTTGCGGACGCTGTATTTCGAGGATCTCTCGGTCGGCATGACCGAGCGGCTGAACAAGACCGTGGCGTCGTCCGACGTGGTCGGCTTCGCCGAGGTCACCGGCGACCGCAATCCGATCCATCTGTCCGAGCATTTCGCCGCCAAGACGCCGTTCGGCACGCGCATCGCGCATGGGCTCTATACCGCGAGCCTGATCTCGGCCGTGCTCGGCACGCGGCTGCCGGGCCCGGGCGCGATCTATATTTCGCAGACGCTGAATTTCCGCGCGCCGGTGAAGATCGGCGACACCGTCGAGGTCAGCGTGGCGGTCGCCGAACTGATGCCGGAGAAATTCCGCGCGCGGCTCGCCTGCACCTGCTCGGTCGATGGCGAGACCGTGCTCGACGGCGAGGCCTGGGTGAAGGTGCCGTCGAAGACCGCCGGCGGGCGGCCGCTGCCGCGCGTCTAAGCCGCCGATAGCCACCGCGTGCAGGCAATACAGGCTTGATGTTATAAGCGCCGGCTTCAGCCCGAACACGCAGCGCCTGGATCCGTCGCGGCCGGCGACAATATCGTGCACGCTGAGCTTCCGGCGGCGGCCACGTCGGCATCGGCTTCGTCAATACCGGCACCGAATTCGCCATCGATCAGCCAACCGGTCGGCTGTCGAAACGGCGTTCGCGTGATAACTCTTGCAATCGTAATCGCCGCAGCACCATTCGCCGCCGGATTTTTATAAGCGCCGCGGCTGATCCAGACGTCGTGCGCCAGCGCGGCAAAGCTGAACACGGACAGAACGAGCACGAGCAGTGAGCGTACCAAATTTCGCGACATCGGTGGCCTCCTCGAAGTGGCCCGGCGCGGCGTTACTCAGGTTTCTTCTCTGCTCCTCCTTCTCCCGTATTGGTCTGCCGTTGGTCGTTGCCCGGCGCGGCAGCCTCGTTGCGCCCAACCTTGTGAACCGGTCGTGACGAATTCGAACGCAACGGCAAAATGCTATCATGGCGTCCATCAAATTCGGATAAATTTGTGCGACGCGATGATGCTGTCATGCCGGTAGAGGTAATCGGGAACTAAAAGTTCCATCGGCGAGTGAGTGAACTTTTCAAAAATTATATCGGCTTGCGTTCGGCGACCGGCGCCAGTTCGCCGCGGCGGCGCGGCGACAGCGGCTTGAGATGGCCGGCCGCATTGATCAGCGGATCGACCAACTCGCCCTTGACCGTGTGCGCGTCGGGATGATCGGCGAAGCCGAAGGTGAGCGGCTCGCGCTCCTTCTGCCGGCACGTAGAGCGTGCCGAACATCCAGTCCCACAGCGCCAGGCAGCTGCCGAAATTCTTGTTGAAGTGCTTCGGATTGTCGGAGTGATGCACCTGATGATGCGCGGGCGACACGAAGATGCGCCCGGCCAGCCCGCGGAACGCGATCCACATATGCGAGTGCTGCAGATGCACGTAGGCGTGGATGAACAGCACCAGATGATGTTGGTGTCGGAGAGCGCATATTGATAGGCGGTCTCGCCGAACATGTAATTGCCGAAGCCGTTGGCGACCGCGGCCGAGAACGCCAGGATGTTGGCGAAGATCCAGGTGTAGACCGGATGCACGCGGAAATTCGTCAGCGGCGTGAGCACTTCGCGCGGTGTGGTGCACTTTGTGGAATTCCCACAGCAGCGGCACCTTGTGGCTGAGCCAGTGATTGAACCAGTAGCCGAGCTCGTAGGCGAGAAACAGCATCACGCGTGATGACCGAGCGCGGCACGTAAGGCGGCAGCGTCGAGGGCGTCGACCGGACCGAACAGCGCGACCAGCGCCGGCGATGATGCCGTTGCGAGATCGAACTGATAGGACAGCACCGCCCAGCCGAACACCACGCCGAACACGAACACGTTGAAGAACAGATAGCCGATGTCGGCCTGGTTCGATCGGCTGCGCAGGATGCGCTTGCGGGAACAGCGCGCGCGCGATCGTCCGCCAGCGCAGGCGGCGGCCGCGCTTGAGGCGCTGCCAGACGAAGAACAGCGGTCGCGATCACCAGCGCCGCGCCGAGCGACGTCAGCGAGAAATGCGAGCCGAGCGAGAACAGCAGCTTGCCGAGCTGGCCGAAGAAGAATGCAATGCCGGCCGAGAAATCCAACGCGAACTCCTGGCGCGTGCGCGAGCCGGCCCAATGTCTTACCGAAGGGTAAAGATTGCGTTAGGCGGCGATCTTCGCGGCGTCACTGCAGCCGCAAATCCGCGTATTCCGGATGCTTGGCGATATAGCCGGCGACGAAGGGGCAGCGCGGCCGACCTTCAGCCCTTGCGCGCGGGCGATGTCGAGCAGGCCGCGCACCAGCGCCGAGCCGATGCCCTTGCCGTTGAGCGCCGCCGGCACTTCGGTGTGCATGATGGTGAGCACGCCGCCGTCGCGCTTGTATTCGGAGAAGGCGACGTGGCCGTCGGCGTCGAGTTCGAAGCGGTGGCGTTCGGTGTTGTCGCGAACGTTATTGGACATGGTCACTGTCCCTGCACAATCTGCATAGTCGTAACGTCGTTTCGAACCGTCCATTTTGCAAGGTGTCCCATGGCCGATCTCACGCTCTATCACGCCTCGCCGTCGCGCTCGTCCATCGTGCTGTGGATGCTGGAGGAGCTCGGCCAGCCCTACGACATCAAGCTGCTGAGCTTGAGCGAGGGCGACAACCTGAAGCCCGACTATCTCGCCATCAATCCGATGGGCAAGGTGCCGGCGCTCAAGCACGGCGACACCGTGATCACCGAAGTGGCGGCGATCTGCACCTATCTCGCCGACGAGTTTCCCGACAAGAAGCTCAACGTGCCGGTCGGCGATCCGCGCCGCGGCGCCTATCTCAAATGGCTGTTCTTCGGGCCGGGCTGTTTCGAGCCGGCGGTGATCGACCGCGCCGCGCCGCGCAAGGAGCCGGCGCGGCGCGCGCATGCTCGGCTACGGCGATTTCGACACCACGATGAACGTGGTGGCGAAGGCGGTGGAGCAAGGGCCCCTGGCTGATGGGCGAGCAGTTCACCGCCGCCGACGTGGTGATCGGCGCCAATATCCGCTGGGGCATGATGTTCAAGATGATGCCGGAGCGGAAGGAATTCACCGACTATGCCGCGCGCATCGCCGCGCGCCCGGCGGCGCAGCGGGCCGAGGCGAAGGACAAGGGACTGGCGGCGAAGGGACGGCGTTTTCACCGCGTCCCGCGGTTTGCGCCAGATCAAGGCGCCACCCCCTACTTTAGTCGTAGAAGGAATATATGCTACGGTGCGCGATTGGCCGGGGTGGCTGCACGCGCGCCGGGGCTTCTCGCATGGAGGAAACCATGGCCGGTATCCGTTTCTTCAATATGCATCGCACCTGGGAAGACTGGTTCGGCATGGTGTTGGGCCTGCTGATCGCGCTGTCGCCCTGGATCGTGGGGCGGCCGGAGGGCGAGCTGCCGATGCTGAACGCCATCGCGGTCGGCGCGGCGGTGTTGTTGCTGGCCGAGACCGAGCTGGTCGATCCGCACCGCTGGAAGGAATCCCTCGCGCTGCTGTGCGGTGCGTGGCTGATCGTCTCGCCTTTCGTGTACGGCTATGCCGAGGCCCCGCTCGCCATCTGGCATTTCGCGCTTGGCGGCATCGTGGTGCTGCTGGCGGCGATCGAACTGTGGCAGGACTGGACGCTCAGCGACGAGCAATTGGTCGAGCACTGGTGGTAATGCGCGGGCGCGGCGACGCGCATGGGCGTGACGCACGTACTGTTGTCCGCCGGCAATGTCTTGCGGCGTCGGCTGCGCATTCGAACCGGAAGGAATTGCCATGAAGCTCGTCGCATATGCGCTGGGCATCGCCCTGATCTTGCTTGCCGTTTTCTATCTTCTGCTGCCGGCCGACCATCTGCCGAGCTTCTTTCCCGGCCACGAAACCGGCCTGGCGCGTATCCGCCTGAAGCACGGCCTGGTCTCCGGCGTCGTCGGCGTGGTGCTGCTGGCGGCGGGTTGGTGGCTAGGGCGAGGAGTCGGCCTACGTCTACCCGTTGGCCGACCGTTGCCGCGCTGCTGGTGCTGCTGCCGGTCCTCGGCGCGTGCTGGCAGTGCGTCTACCAGCCGTTCGACTTCCACCCGGAGAAGAACGACGGCGTGGTGGTGGACGCGCTCGTCGATGCCGGCTCGTCCTGCACGCATAATTTCGGCGAGGGGCCGGGCTACAAGTTCACCGGCATCACCTTCCACGCGCAAGCCGGAGCGCGGCACGCTGGTGAAACGACCGCACACCGCTTCATCTACACGCCCGACCCAGGCTTCAAGGGCAAGGACCCTACCTGTTCAAGATCTGCGCCACCAAAGGCGCGAAAAGGGCTGCTCGACGGTGGCGTTTGTGGCGGAGGTGAAGAGCGAAACGCCATGAACTCAAGCCGTGAGTTTTAATATTTGCTGACTAACTTTTTCGCTGAGATAATCGCGGAGAGACCCATCCGCGATTGGTCCGCCGTTAACCGCGAGCGCCGCGATCGCTTGCCCCACCAGAACTTCCCAAGGCTTGTTCGATATCAGACCAACAAGTATGTTTCGAATATCCTTTAAGTCGTAATTCTTTCGATCCAAACCTGTCGCTTCGAAGTAAGCCATGTCCGCGTGATATTGGTGTGGATGGTCGGCTTCGATCCATTGCTCGACTATCGCGGTCATTGAATCAAAAGTCGTGTCCAACTGAAGAGAGGACTTCGTTCGTTAGCATTAGGTTTTCAGCCGCGCGACAACCAAGCCGCATACGGTTTACGTGACCAACATCATTAATCAATTCAGACTGTTGGTCTCGATCGCGAAGGGAATAGGCCTTTGCGTTATCATAAACTGCATCAATTATGTTGCTAACCTCGGTCTGAACTCGGCAAAATGCGCAAGCCCATCGACGTTACAAGGGAACACCCGGACTTTTCCTTGCGACGATCTTACTGCTTGCTGCCATACTCTCTCATCATCCTCGCCTTCAATGAGCAGAACCGGCGCCTGATTAAAAACATTGGATAACGGGTGAGCGCCGAAAATCGGAAGAATTTGCCGGTCTACAGCGGTGACGGGTTTAAATGTTAGTGCAGTTTGTTTTGGCGTCATAAAGGCAATACGAGCGTCATTGTCGATTGCTATTCCTGCTACAAGGGCAGTGCTGTGAGTGGCCAGCACTAAGGTGACTGGCTCATCTCGTAGAGCATCAATAATGAAGCGCGCTAATCTCTCCTGCAGATCCGGATGCAAGTGGACGTCAGGTTCGTCAACGAACAGAATATTCTCTTTGTTGGGTTCGCTCTCTTTGACAAAGACCAGAAACTCAATCCCGAGAGAAATCAATTCGGATTCGCCGCTACTGATCGCATCGGGATTAGTTTCGTTCCCGGTATCACGTTCATAAATTTTAAATGCCAAGTTTTCGTCGCGTTTGAGAGTAACGCGGTCAAGCAAAATATTTAGCTTGTCGACAGTGGTGTCGAACGTTGTAGGTGTATGATTGGGCTGGAGTTGTGATTTCTCAATTTCCCGCAGAATGAGATATTCAAGGCGCCTAAAGAGTGTGGCACTTTGCTGTCGAAAGTTTTCAGAGCGATTTCTGCGCCGTTGGTCGTTCATCCAGTTTGGATTGTTCGCGAGGGTTTGGTCCATTCCAGGATCGTACTGGAGTACCCCACCACGTTCCGCTTATGTAACGAATCTCTACCTAATCCCTCGCGTCCTCGTATTGATTGCTCGAGCTGTTTTAAAATAAAGCTTTTCCCGCAACCATTCTTCCCAAGAATGACGTTTTTCTTAGAAAGTCCAAAAAGTTTGAATTGGTTGACTTCTAGGTCCAATAGGTTTTTCGATCTCACTCCGCCGCCCGTTGCCCGCCCTTCTTGCTTGTTCCCGCCACTTCCCCCCAGCACCGGCGACAAAAACTGCCCGGTGTAGCTGCGCGCCTACCTCGCACGATCTCCTCCGGCGTCCCGCCGCCACGATCTCGCCGCCGCCGTCGCCGCCTTCCGGGCCGAGATCGATGATCCAGTCGGCGGTCTTGATCACTTCCAGATTGTGCTCGATCACCACCACCGTATTGCCGGTCTCGACCAGCTCGTGCAGCACTTCGAGCAGCTTCGCCACGTCGTGGAAATGCAGGCCGGTGGTCGGCTCGTCGAGGATATAGAGCGTGCGGCCGGTGGCGCGCTTGCGACAGCTCCTTGGCGAGCTTGACGCGCTGCGCCTCGCCGCCCGAGAGCGTGGTGGCCTGCTGGCCGACATGGATATAGTCGAGCCCGACGCGATGCAGCAGCGCCAGCTCGTCGCGCACGCGCGGCACCGCCTTGAAGAATTCGAGCGCCTCTTCGACCGTCATGTCGAGCACGTCGGCGATCGACTTGCCCTTGAAGGTCACCTCCAGCGTCTCGCGGTTGTAGCGCTTGCCCTTGCAGACGTCGCAGGTGACATAGACGTCGGGCAGGAAGTGCATCTCGATCTTGATGACGCCGTCGCCCTGGCAGGCCTCGCAGCGCCCGCCCTTGACGTTGAACGAGAAGCGCCCCGGCTCGTAGCCGCGCGCCTTGGTCTCGGGCAGGCCGGCGAACCATTCGCGGATCCGCCGCCAGTCAGACCTTGGTGAAGCTCGATCCGCCAGACGCGGCGGGCGCGCACTTCCGTCTGGCGCGATTGCTCCACCGCACCGGACATCCCGCGGCGAAGCGTCATTTGCTCCAGGCCCTGGAAGAAGCCCCGCGCTTCCGCGAAGCGCACAAGCTGCTGCTGGAGATGACTTCCAAGACGGCTGCCGCCACCGCGCCGCCACCACCGGCGAACAACCCATGAGTCGTTCCCGCGTTGTGCTGGCCGTGACGATGGTGACCCTGCTCGCCATCGCCTGCGGCATCGCGCAACGCCGACGCATGGGCGGCGACGAGATTCGCACCGCCCGCGACATCCCCGGCGATACCGAAGCGCCACCGATGTGGACGAATAATCCGGCCTTCAAGAGGGACACGTTCACCTTTGTCCGCCTGCGAGATCGAC
>CAVTWW010000033.1:0-34910 GCA_963738495.1 uncultured Actinomycetota bacterium | reverse complement strand
GCCTCGGCGTCGGGATGGCCGAGCTGGTCGAAGACCGTCTCGGCGTGGCGCCAGGCGGCGAGGGCGGCGCCATGGTTCTGGTTGGCCGCGTGGACGTCGCCGAGGTGACAGCTCACCTCGGCATCGTGGTAGCGGTCGCCGAGCGCGCGCAGCAGGTGGAGGGCCCGGGTGTAGCAGCTGATCGCCTGCTGGTGGTCGCCGAGGTGGTGGTTCGCGTAGCCGAGGCTGTCCAAGGAGTGCGCCTCGATCGTGCGGTCTCCCAGCTGCCGGGCGAGGTCCGCCCCGTCCTGGCAGAAGCGCAGGGCCCGTTCGTGGTCGCCGAGCAGGGCGTGGTACCAGCCGACGGCGTTCAGGGCCTTGGCCAGGCCGATCCGGTCGTCGGTCGCGCGCAACAGCTCCAGGGCCCGCGTCGAGTAGTGCAGCGCCTGCACGGTGGGCAGGCCCTGCAGCTCGGTGAGGTAGCCCAGACTGTGCAGGGTTCGAGCTCGCCCCACGTCGTCGCGCAGCTCGGTGAACAGCTCGAGGGTACGGTGATGGTGACCGCGGGCCTCGTCCCAACGACCCAGCCACATGAAGGCGCGCCCCAGCCCGCAGTGACTGTGGGCCATCGCCGAAGGGTCGGCCGCCTGCTCGGCGGCAGCCAGAGCGGCGGTGCGGCTGGTCGCCCAGTCCGACCAGCACCCCGTGCGTTCGAAGACCTCGGTGAGCGTGCAGGCCAGCTGCCACGCCTGGGTGGGGAACCGGCGTCCGCTGCGTGGCTGATGGCGGCCAACAACACCGGGCTGTTCGACGGTGAGCCAGGCCAGGGCCTGGTCGTCGTCGTCGAACCCGGCGGCGACGACGCCGGGGTGGGGTGGCTGCAGCGCGATCGGGTCGCGGTAGACCTCGAGTCGTCGGGTCGCCGCATCGGCGGTGTGAAGGTAGTGGTCGAGCCATCGATGCACCGCGGTACGGCGGTCGTCGTCGGTGTCGTGCGGTGCGCCTGCTCGGTGGCGTAGGCACGCAGCAGGTCGTGCATGCTGTACCGGCCCGATCGCTGCTGGGTGAGCAGGTGGGCCGACTCGAGGTCGGTGAGCTGTGTCAGGCATTCCCGGGTCGAGATGCCGGCCAGGCCGCTGCGGCAACGGGAGTGATGTCTGAACCGGGATGCAGTCCGAGCAGCCGGAACAGCCGTGCCGCGGGGGCGCTGAGCGCGGCGTAGGAACAGGAGAAGACGGCGCGGAGGTCGGCCCGGGGTCACCCGCAGCGAGGCAGTCGAGGGCGGCAGCGCTGCGCAGGTCGGCGGCGACGTGGGCCAGTGGACGGTTCGGCTGCAGGCAGGCGCGGGCCGCCACGATCGACAGGGCCAGCGGCAGCCGGGCGCACCGGTGCAGGATCGCCTCGACGGCCTGCGGCTCGGACTCGACCCGTGGGCGCCGAGCCTGCGAGCAGGACGTCCGCGCGTCCTCGGCCGAGGGCAGGTCCAGGCCCAACGAGTGCGCTCCCTCGGTGGCGACCAGAGCGGTGAGGCGATCGCGGCTGGTGATCAGCACCAGGCACCCGGTGAGCCGGGCAGCAGCGGCGCACCTGCTCGGCGTCACGGGCGTCGTCGAGCACCACCAGCATCTGCTTGTCCGGCCAGGGCCGTGCGGTACAGCGCGGCACGATCGTCGCACGTTGCGGGCAGGTCTCGTGCGTCGACGCCGAGCGCCTGGAGGAAGCCGTCGAGCACCTGCTGCGGATCGACCGGGCGTCCCGGACCGCCGAAGCCGCGAAGGTCGGCGAACAGCTGCCCGTCGGGGAACCGGTCGGCGACCCGGTGCGCCCAGTGCACCGCGAGCGACGTCTTGCCCACCCCGGCCATCCCGGTCAGCGCCACCACGACCGGGGTGCCGACCGCCGGCCGCGAGGCCTGCGCCGACTGCGAGGCCTGCGCCGACTGCGAGGCATCGGGTCGACCATTTCTCGAGCAGGCGGCACTCGCGCTCGCGGCCGATGACTGCCGCATGGCCAGGCGCAGCTGGCGCGGCGGCGCCGCCCCCGGGCGGGACGGCGACTCGGCGCCGTCGGCCCTGTCGGAGCTGTCGTGGTGACGATCTGCTGGTAGGTCGATGCCGGTCGTGGGACGGCTCGAGGCCGTACTCCTCGACCAGCGTGTGGCGGGCGAGGCGAAAGACCTCGGTCGCGTCCGACCTGCGGCCTGCGCGGTCCAGCGACGTCATCCACTGCTGCCAGAAGCGCTCTCGGGTCGGATGAGCCGTGGCGAGAACCTCGAGCTCGCCGACCAGCTCGGCGTCCTGCCCCAGTGCCAGCCTCGCGTCCATGAGGCACTCAGGGCGTGCAACGGCACCCCATTCCAGGCGCCCACCCTCGGCCGCGAAGGGCGCCAGGTGCACGAACTCGGCGTACGCCTCACCCCGCCACAACGCCAGGGCCTGCGACAGCGACCGTTCCGCGTCCTGCCAGCGGCGGCCTCTCACCGCTGCCCTGCCCTGCTCCACGAGGGCCTCGAACACCGCGGCGTCCAGGCAGGTCTCGTCGATCGTGAGCCGGTAGCCCGGCGCCGTCGTCACGATCAGGTCGCCGCCTGCCGTCCTGCCGTCCTTGCCGTCCCCGCCGTCCCGAACCGCCCCGGACGCGAGTGCGGATCGGAGCCGGGACACGTACGTGCGAACCGTTCGCTCGGCATCCGCCGGGGCGGCGCCGGCCCACAGTGCCTCGGCCAGTGCCGCCACGCTCACGGTGCGGCCGGCGTCGAGCGACAGCCGCGCCAGCACCGCCCGCCGATGCGGCCCGCCGACATGGATCCCCCGGTCATCGGCAGCGACCTCGAACGAGCCGAGGACCCCGATGGTCACCCTCCCATCCCTACATGATGACCCCGAGGCCCGTCGCCGTCCGGCCCGGCACTGTCGACGGATCGTCGACGGGGCCGGCGAGGATCAGCCCTCGCACCCGAACGAGAGGATGACCATGAGGTCGAACCAGCATCAGGATCTGCGCCGCGCTCGGCGCCCTGTGCGCGGTCGCGGCGATCGCCGCGTCGGCGTCCCCGGCCAACGCCGAGGGGGGCACCGAGGTCGGCAACCCCAGGTCGGTCCACGGGGTGTCCGTGGCGGTCGCCGAGGGTGGCACCGAAGTCGGCAACCCCTGATGGCCAAGGCGTACCTGCAAGCGGCGCTCGGCGGTGTGGCCGCCGTCCTGGCGGTGGCGACGGCGGTGTGGCCGCGATGGGTGGAGTCCGTCTCCGGGCTGAGCCCCGATGCCGGTAGCGGTGAGGCGGAATGGTGGCTGGTGGCCCTCTTCGCCGCGCCCGCTCTGGGCCTGTTGCTGCTCGCGCGGCGCAGTTTCGGCCGCGTCGCGGCCGCGGGCGCCTGACCGGGCCCGGGGGATCGTGATGACTACGTGTGCGGAGCTGCGGGCCCAGCTGGTGGTGTCGGAGCGCGAGCTCGTGGTCCTGGCCGGCGAGGTCGACGGCGCCAAGGGCGACCTCGCCGAGCTGGAGTCGGAGTCCTCGGTCGTCAACCCGAAGATCATCCAGGCGGCTCGGATCCGGCTCAGGCAGGCCCAGGACGCCTACGCGAGTGCTGTCGCGCAGGGACGGGCGCTGCGCGAGCAGATGCAGGCGACCGGCTGCTTCATCCAGCCGCAGCAGATCCTCGACATCCAGTTCGCGAACCCCACCTCGTTGCGGACGGTGGACGCGCTGTTCGCCCAGGGCGTGGCGTTGGGGCAGCAGGACCCGTCCACGATCCTGGGTGGCACCTTCCCCTCGCGGGACGCCCGAGCAGGAGTGGAAGCAGACCCTGCCGGCGAGCCTGGCCGACACCGCCGGGCACGAGGCGGACTACGAGGGCGAGAACCTGGTGGGGGCCGTGGGTGGGCTCTGGTGCCGGAGTTCTCGGGCGGGGACGTGCCGTTCATGCACCCGTTCGGGTTCGACTGGGAGTTCATGTTCGCCCTGGACCAGCCGCCGAGCGACCCGTCCCGGTACACGTTCCTGCTGACCACGGCCAGCCAGTCCTGCTCGGACGGGGCCTACGGGCGGGCCGTGCAGCAGGCAGCCGACGCCAGGGACGCCCAGGGCCGGCCGATCATCCCGCTGGGTCCCGACGGGCTGCCCAGTCTGCTCGGCGTCGAGATGGACGGCGGGCTGATCCCGGCGCAGTTCAGCGACCACGTGCAGGGTGGGGTCGAGATCGGCGACCGGATCGCGGTGTTCGGGCGCTGGATCGTCGACTGCGGCCACCAGATCCCCATCACCAGCTGCGACGGGGTCGACCTGCACCCGGGCCTGACCGCGTTCCGCACCGAGATCCATCCACCGCTGCTGATGGCCGCGGCCAGGGTCACCGAAGCCGGCCAGGCCGAACCGCCGGTGCTCGAACGCCCCCCGCATGACGCGGGTGCTGGTCACCTCCCGCCCCTACCTGGTGGGCCAGCGCTTCACCACCGACACCGCGCAGATCCACTCCGACACCGGCTCGGACGACGGGCCGTTCCTCAGCCACATCATCAAAGAAGTGGTGAAGGTTCACGAGAACGTCCTGGGGATCCCCACCGGCTCACTCATGGTCGAGGCTCACCCGAAGATCAAGTCCTATCCGTTCATGGGGTCGCACGAGCTGCGGCTGACGGTGCGCCCGCCCGACCCGGGGTGGGAGGCACGCTGACGGTGGCCTACCAGTTCACCGTCCGTACGGCCTGCACGGTGCAGGTCGTGGCCAACGGCCCGGACGCGGTCGACATCGTGATCCGGCTGGACCAGAACGGCTACCAGCCACCAGCGCTGCCGGCGCGCACCGAGCGCACCTGGACCCGTGACCAGCTGGCGGCGATGAACCCCGATGCGGCAGGTGGCATCCTCGCTCTCGAGGCTCTGACCGCCGCGCTGCACGTGCTGACCGGTGACGTGATCGGAGCCGGCGTGGCGACCGCCATCCTCGAACGCGGCGTCCTCACCGACGAGTACGCCACCGGAGACATGCGGGCGACCGACCTGCTCGACAGCAGCCGGGCCACCGTGGTCGCGGTGTCGGCGCTGCCCCCGCTGGACAGCCCCGATCGGCTGCGGGCGTTGCTGGCCCGGCATGCGTCGCTGATCAGTGACATCCAGACCGACCGGATGGACCTGCAGGAGCTGCTGTCGGAGTCGACCCACGTGAACCCGAAGACCATCCAGCGGATCCAGGCCCGGATCGCCGCCCACCAGGCGGAGCTGAACCAGGTGGACCAACAGATCGCCGCCATCCAGGACTTCACCAACTCCGGCATCGGACTGGACGACGGCCAGCCCTTTCCCGTCATCGGCTGGCTCGAGATCGGCTACGTCGGCTGACCTCCTGGTCGAGCCTCGAGGGCCGAGACGCAGACCGACCCTGTACCGATGCGATCATTCGTCGTGCTCGCTGCCCCGGTGGTCCCTGATCTGGCCAGTCATGCTCCGTTGTGGCTGGCGTTGCTGACCGTCGGCGTCAACGCGGTGGTCGTGGCGTTGCTGGCTACCACGACGACTCCCGCCCGTGGACGTCGTGGGGGTGTCGACGTTCGCGCTGCTGATGGGCCTGGGCGGCGGGTTCATCAGGGACATGCTGCTGGGCAACCTGCCGGCGGAGAACGCGCTGGCGCTGGGGCTGTTCGCGGTGACCGGTACCGCCTACGGCTTCACGTTCGGGCTGCCGGTGGTGTCGGCCGTGCTGGTCGGGGTGATCTCGGCGGTCGGCGGCGGGGTGCTCGTCTCGGTGCTGCAGAACCACATTCCGGGGATCCTGGTCGCGAGTACGCCGAACGCGTTGCGCCGTCCTGCTTCTTGCTCTTCTGGCTCGCCGGTACGACCTGCAGACCCGGCCGGCCGGCCGGATGCGTTGACACTGCTTGGCTGCCTCTGTGAGGACCTCGGGTCACGGTCCTAGCAGTGCCGCGGGAACGACGGCGATGCCGTCTGTTCGGCGGTAGGCGTGCGGGCCGGTGGTGACCACCACTGAGTCGGCGAGTCGGTCGCCGAGCTGGTCGGCGAGCCAGCGCAGGTGCCTGGTGTCGTGGTCTCCCACTGTTCTGGCCAGCTTGACCTCGACGGCTACGACCTTGCGGTCCTGACCCGTCACGATGAAGTCGACCTCTCGCTCGCCGCCGTTGGTCCGTAGGTGAGCCACGGTGGCCTCGGCGGACTGCGCGAAGACGCGTAGGTGCAGTGCCATGAGTGACTCGAAGAGGGCGCCGAGGAAGGTGCCGTCGCGGGGGACCGCATGGTCGGGGGCGCGTCCGTCGATCAGGGCGTCGACGGTCAGCCCGGTCAAGGCAACTGCCAGCGCGGGATCTGCCAGGTGGTGCTTCGGGCTGTGAGTGAGGCGACGGAGGTGGTTGTTGCCTGGGGTCCAGGCGGGCAGGGGGTCGGAGATCCAGATGCGTTGCAGGGTGTCCTGGTAAGGGATTGTGGTGCTGCGGGCGGGTTTGTCGCCGAAGCCGGATGTCGCGGCGTCTCGAATGGCTTCGTAGGTCGCGACGGTTGCCGTGGCGGCAGCGAAGGCGGCGAGCCAGCGTTGCAACAGTGCCGGGTTGCGGATCGCCAGGCCTGCTTCGGGGAAGTCCTGATCGACAAGGCGTTCGGTGTAGGCCCTGATGGCGGCGCGTTGCGCACGGGCACTGGATGTGTGAATTCCGGGATAGCCACCTCGGGTGATCTGTTCGACGTAGGCCTCCAGGTCGAAGGCCGTTTCGCCCTCGATGACTGGTCGTGAACCTGTCAGCAGGGTGGACAAGGACACAGAGGGGACTGTCAGGCCGCGTTCGGGAAGGGTCAGTGGGCGCATCCGCACGCCGACAATTCGGCCTGCACCGGAGTGGGTTCCAGGTGATTGCGGTGACGCCGACCCGGTGAGGATGAACCGGCCTGGCTCCAATGTGGCGTCGACCGAGCGACGCACAACGTCCCAACTGGGCGGGTACTTCTGCCATTCGTCGACGAGGATGGGAGTGGGTCCCTGGGACAACCTGCTCGGGGCCGCTCGGGTGATCTCGAGAGTGTCTGGATCGTCGAGTGAGAATACGGATGCCGCTCGTTGGAGGGCTGTGGCTGTCTTGCCCACGCCCTTGGCGCCGTCGAGGCTGATCGCCGGAAGCTCAGCCAGGAGCACATCGAGCTCGTCGTCCACGATGCGACGGCGATAGAGGGGGCTTCCTGGACTGTCGGTCACGGCGCTACGCTACAGATCCGCGGGTCGCTACGCTACAGATCCGCGGGTCGCTACGCTACAGATCCGCGGCGAGCCAGGCGTCTATGTTCGGTCGAGGGAACGGCGCCCGGTCGTCAGTCGTGCTCACGCGGGGATTCTATGCACTTCTATGACCGGGATGGGTCATAGAAGTTGCAATGCGGTCGTAGCGGGGTCATAGAGGGGTCATAGTGCGTCAGACCGTGATGTAGGCACCCTTTTGACCCCTACCCTTCTGTGAAGTAGATACTCCTTGTACCCCTACCCTTCTGTGAAGTTGCGCTGCCTTCGCTCCTCGGCTACAGACCGGCGGTGCTTGCTGACATCGCTGTCGGCCCGGTGACCAACCAGCTCGTGGTGTTGACCGGCCCTCGGCGGATCGGCAAGTCCGTCGCCCTACTCGATGCCGCTGCCTCGTTGTGCGGGCGGCCTGACATCGATCCTCGTCAGGTGATCCATCTGCCGTGTGACGGCATGCGGGAGCGTGACCTTCGCCGGTGCCTGACGCTGGGACGGGAGCTGACCCGGTCGGTCGACGTCGACGGAACCCACCCTCGGCTGTGGCTGCTCGACGAGGTCACCGGTGTCGCCGGTTTGGACCGCGGTGGTGAAGGCCGGTCGCGACGGCACAGCCCTCGGCGATGACACCGTCGTCGTCACCGGCAGCCGAGGGTCAGCCAAAGAAGACATCGAAGGCAACCTGATGGCCGGACGGGCCGGATCGGGCTCCGGTCGACGCCGGAGGCTGCTCATGCCGATGGCCTTTCGGGACTTCATCGCGGCAACCCGTCCTGAGTTGGCTCGACTCGAACGTGCACACCCCGCCGACCTGCTCCAGAGCGACGTGGCAAGAGCATTGGACGAGGTCGCCTTCGACGTCGACGCCTACGACCTCGCCTGGCAGGACTACCTCACCTGCGGCGGGTTTCCACGGGCAGTGGCCGAACACGCCCGACAGGGAGAGGTCTCCCAGAACTACCTACGTGACTTGGCCGCCTGGCTACGTACCGACGTCGACCCCGATGCCCCCGCTGAGTCCGTGCCGGCGCTGCTGCAAGGCCTCACCCAACGGGCGACCAGCCCGCTCAACATCACGGCAGCGGCAGAGGCTCTCGACTACCGAACGCGAGCGATGTTCGAGGTGCGGTTGCACAGGCTCACAACTGCTCATGCTGCCTTGTGGTGCCGGCGTCGCGACGACGGCGTCGTCCAGCCCGGCAGCCAGGCCAAGCTCTACCTGACTGACCCGCTGCTGGCGTGGCTGCCGTCTCGTCTGCGCGCCGGTCTACCCACCCCCGACATGACCACCCTCAACGAGATGGCGCTGGGCGCTGCACTCGCCCTGGCCATCGACGACCTCGAGGAGGGACGCTGGATCAGTGGCGACACGATCGGCTACGTCCGCACGATGTCGGGCAACGAGATCGACTTCGCCCAGGTAATGGTGCCCACCGCCGCTGGTGCAGCCCCGTCCGTGCCGGTCGAGAGCAAGTGGGTCGACCAGGGCTGGCGCAGCGAGGCCAAGGCACTGGACGGCAAGTACGGGCGCGGCATCGTGGCGACCAAGTCGATTCTCGACACGACCAGAAGCACGTGGGCAGTGCCCTCGCCTCTCGTGGCCCTGCTGCTCCAGTGACCCCGCGACTGTCGCGCGGCAGACTCGGTCGCGTCGACTGCCAGAATCCGTGCTGATCATGGCGTAGGGGCGCTCGGCTTCGTCGCCAAGAGCGAGGACGCCGACGTCATCGTCGAGGCCGTGCGGTCGGCCGCACGCGGTGAGACGTACCTGACAGGGGCAGCCGCCGAGGCGATGCTGCACGAAGGGGTGGCAGGCCGTTCCCCTCAGCTGAGCAGCCAGGAGCGCCGGACGCTGGTGCTGTATGCCAGCGGCATGCCGCTCAAGAGCGTCGCCACCCGGCTGGGGGTCAGCTCCGAGACCGCCAAGTCCTACCTGGAGCGGGTGCGGGCGAAGTACGAGGCGTGCGGTCGTGAGGCGCGCAGCAAGGTCGAGCTGCGGAAGCGCGCCGAGGAGGACGGCCTGGTCGCCCACGCCTCGTTCGACGCTTGAGAGCGCAGGTCGCCCCCCACGGTTCCGGTGGAGACGTCGTCGACCTCGTCCCATCGACCACCTCAGCCCGTGAGCCTCATGGCGTGCAACTGGCCCACCACCAGGCCCTCGATCGCCGCTACAGTCGTCTTACTGGACTCTACCTACAGTTAGATGGTGTCCGCATGCGCTCGCCGTCCGTGACCGACGTCGACGGTGTCTCGCACCTGCCGCCGCAGCTCTATGCCCTGGCGCCGCAGCCGCTCGCCCTGCTCGATGCCGCCAACGCGCTCGTCGAGTGCGCCGTGCCGCCGGTGCTGCTCGAGCTGGTGCGCCTGCGGGCCGCCGCGCTGATCGGCAACCGGGCGGGCATGCTGCGCCGCTCCGGTGCTGCCCACGCCCAGGGCCTGTCCGAGGCGAAGATCGCACGGCTGGACGACGCGTGGTCTGCGCAGGCTTTCTCGGCGACCGAGAAGGCGTGCATCGCGTTCACCGACCAGTTCGTCTTCGACGTCACCGGCATGGGCGAGGGCGAGGTCGCCGCACTGGCGCAGCACCTTCCGGCCGAGCACCTGCCAGCACAGCACCTGCGCGGCTTCGTGACCGCCGTGTACCTGACGGAGTTCACCCAGCGCCTCGAGCTGATGGCTTGGGCGTTGCTGGGCGACCCTGCGCCCGGCCGGTCGCCGAGGCCCAGTGTGGTGCCTCGCCCGATCTCGCCGGATGGCCCCGACCATTCGTTCCTGTTGCTGCAGAGCGTGCTTCGCGACTACCAGGACGCGGTCGTGCGGGCGCAGGCCCTCGACCCGGTAGTCACAGAACTCGTTCGGCTGCGCTGCGCGCGCACCCACGACTGCCGCATCTGCAAGACCCTACGTATGGACGACGCCCGGGCCGCCGGCGTCGACGACGCCATGACGGCCAAGGTCGACGTCTACGCGCAGAGCGACCTGGACGAGCGGACCAAGACCGCTCTGCGGATCACCGACGCCTTCATCGGGCGGCCGGACACGTTGTCGGACGCCGTTGCCGACCTGGCCCGTTCGACGTTCTCACCGCCGCAGCTCGCCGAGCTGCTGCTCGACATCACCAAGTGGAGCACGCAGAAGATCCACGTCTCGCTCGGCACCGACTCGGCCGAAGCCCTGCCGAAGAACGAGCAGGGCCTGAGCTTCTTCGGCTTCGACGACAGCGGGCGCCCGTCACGCTTCTCGGCCACCCCTCGATCCGGAGTACAAACTCGTGACCCACCAGGGGACAAGTTCGCAGGTCGATCGGTCAGAAGCCGTTGAGCTTGAACCAGGGCCCGCAGGTGGTTACCCGGTCGCGGGCTGACGTGGCTGAGGTACCAGACCACAAGGTCGGCGTTCTGCACGCTCTGACCGTCGGCGTAGATCGTCGGGACGCTGCCCGACGCTCCCGGGGGTGCGGCGAGCGATCCGCCGAAGCTGCTCCATGCCTGGGAGGAGTCGTAGTCCAGCACCCAGAGCTCACCGGCATCGGACTGCCTGGCGCGGATCATCGCCGAGCGCCCACTGGCGTCGGACTGGTTCCAGTCGTAGAGGTCAGTGCCGATCGCAGGCGTGGGCAGACCACCCTCGGCAGGCACTGCCTGCCAGAACCCGAACCAGCCGAACGAACGCCACACCTGGACGAGTCCTGCCCGGCTGGCCGCCGTTGAGGGCGTGGCGGGGACGAGGTGGGCTCGATCCCGACTGCGAGAGTCGAGCTTCAGGTCGAAGCCGGCGCCGAGAGTCGAGTGTCGGCCCTGGACGTGCGCAATTGCCGACGGGACTCGACTCTCGATGCGCAAAGGGACCGGAGGTCGACTCTGACAACCTGCGGCCCGCGCTTTCCGCGACGACGGCGGCGAACGGGCCACTGCCGCGCCGCTTGCAGGCACGTCCAGGGCGTGACCGGACCAACTTCAGGGATTGGGTCGGCGACATGTCGCCGACGCCGGCAGTTATGCGAGGCCCTCCCGCTGTACCCAGGCGTAGAAGCCACCCGCACCGAAGGGGTACCGCGCACCATGGGCGGCGATCGTGTCTGCGAGGCTGTTCGCCGAAGCGATTGTCTCCTGCCCGCTGCGGATGGCCTCAGCCAGAATTCGCAGGGTCCCCACGACCTGGAGTCCTGACTTGCGTGCGACTCGGCGGGCGTCGGCGTCGTCGATGACCGCCGTCGCTGCGTGCACGCTTGCCCAGGCGCAGACTGTCGCCTCGCCCCTGTTGTGAACACTGGCGGACATGACATCCGTCCAGTCCGCCAACGACGTCAACTCCTCGAGGCTGCTGAGCTCTACGCGCTGCAAGCCGGGCGGCGTTGTGAGTCCGTACCTGCCGAGCTCCTGAACTACGAGGTCGGTCGTGACGTGACGTCCACCCGCCGCGAGTACCGAGTTTCCGAGATGAAGAATCACGTCCGCGCGGTCGGCCAGCAGTGCGTGGTGCAAGGCCGACGAGTCCCAGACCAGGACATCGGCCGAGAGCGGTGCCGCTGCAGCACCCATCACGGACGGTCGGCAGAAGGCAGGTCGGGCAGGTCGGGCAGGCCGTCGGCCGTGAGCGCCCCGTGCACCAGTTCCACGGTGCGTGCTGCCGTGATGGCGCCGTCCCGATACGCGGCCAGCACCGCCTTCTGCCACGGGATTGCCGTGTCACCGACCGCGAGGTCGGCTATCGGCGGTGAGCCGACGACCTCGATCAACTCACCCAGCGTGGGAATGCCGGCCTTGAACAGGGTGGCTTCGTGTGGGCTGACGAGCTGCAGGCGACGCGCGCTCGACACCGTGGCGGACCACGATGCCCCATAGTCGCAGGACAAGTGGATCAAGCGATGTCGCGAGCTTGTGGTCGTGCCCAGGTCCTGCCAGGTGCTCTCGATGGCCGCGCTGGGAAGCAGGAACTCGGTGGCGAACGCTTCGATGCGCTGCTCACGCTCGTCTCTGCTTGCCGAGACACCGATGTCGGTGCGGTACTCGTCGCGCAGCACGAAGTGGCCCAGTTCGTGCGCGGTGGTCATGCGCCTGCGCACCACGTCGTCGGCGCCGCCGACGACAGCGACGCCGATGCCGCCGTCCAGCAGCAGACTCGCACCACCGGGCAGGTCTTCGACGACGAGCGCGTACAAGCCCGCCCGAGCGACCGCGTCCGCCATACGAGCGATGGGGCCGATGAGCCCCAGGGCGCTGCGCACGTCATGGGCCGCCTGTCGTGCGGACTCGCCCCCGTCGTCGGCCCAGCGAGTCTCGAACGCCGCCGTCAGGTCACCGTTGGGTGGCGGCAGGTACCCCCGCCGATGCAACCAGTCGGCGTCACGGGCATGCGCCTGCAGCAGGGCATCCATTCGGAAGGACGTGCGAGACACCTGGTCCGCATCATCGTTGAGATCCTGCCGGTGTGACGCGATGGCCGCCGGCGCCGCCACGACAAAATGGCTCAAGGGCAGCCGAAGAGCCGTTGCGAGTGCGTACAGCTCCATCGCACTGAGATGACGATCCCCGCTCTCGATGCGGGCAAGGGCTGAGCGGTCGACGTCCAGTTCACGGGCCAGAGCACTCTGGGTCAGGCTGGCCGCCAGCCGCGCCTGCCTCACGCGCTCGCCGACCGACGCCCATGCTTCTTCGCTCACTGTGTGAATATCGCACAGTTCTGGGCGGGCCTGTAGCCCTTGACGAGTCTCGATGCTTGATCCATGCACCGCGGGGGCGGCCTTCGTCACCACCATGGCCGGGTCGTGGCCACCCTGACGATGCGCCCATGATCGGATCGAGCGTCGCGACCGACCTGCCGTCTCGCGGGTCAGGTCGTCCAGAGGGTGTCGAGGGGGATGGCGCTGACCCGGTCGCCGAACGAGAGGGTCTGCAGAGCAGGAGGCCGGCGACGACTCGGTCCAGCTGAGGCGGATCGCGCCGGCGCGCTGTCAGGGACTCGGGGCGGTGAGGACTGCCACGATTTGGTGAGCCTCGAAGACACGCCCGCGAGCCTTGCTGTCGACAGCTCTGACGATGTCGAGCTCGACGAGGCGTGACAGGGCGTTGTTGGCGGCCTGGAAGGTCTTGCCGGTGCGGTCGGCCGCCGTCCGGGCACTGAGGTAGGGGTAGGCGATGAGGGTCTCGACGACGTCTCGGGCCAGCCCGCTCACCCCTGCCTCACGCAGGCGCTGCAGGTAGTCGGCCTGGACGGCCAGCAACTGGTCGACACGTGCCGCGGTGTCGTTGGCCGAGGCCTCGAGCCCGGCGGCGAAGAAGGTGACCCACCGGTCCCAGTCGCCGTCGGTGCTGACCGCGGCCAAGGCGTCCTGGTAGTCGGCTCGTCGACGCTCGAACCACGGCGAGATGCTCAGCAACGGGTCGACCAGGACGCCGTCCTGCAACAACTGGACGACCACCATGAGCCGACCGAGGCGGCCGTTGCCGTCGTTGAACGGGTGCAGCGCCTCGAGCTGGTAGTGCCCCATGGCGGCGGCCACGACAGGATCGCGGTCGGTCGAGGCGCCGTCGTTGATCCATCGCATGACGTCGTGGACGCCGGCTTCGAGCCCGGGGCCAGGCGGTGGGGGGATGTATCTGGCATAGGACAAGGCCACGGTCGGGCTGCCTATGACGACCTGGATATCGCGGATCTTGCCGGCCTGGTCGTTGTCGGCGGGGGTTGTGCGGACCAGGATCCGATGCAGCTCGCTCAGCATGGAGACCGTCATCGATCGCCCCTCGGCCTGCCAGGCGAAGGCGAGCTCGGCCGCCTCGATGTAGTTGAGCACCTCGTTCAGCTCGCCGGTCCGTACATTCGACGGGGCCAGGTCTGCGGCCAATACGTCCTGCAGGGGAGCGAAGGTGCCTTCGAGCGCCGACGTGCTTTGAGCCTCTCGTCGCAGGGTGGGGCGTCTGAGCAGGGCAGGCTCGGGTACCTGTCGGCCGGCCTGAGCCAGGCGTCCCAGGGCGTAACCGGCTCGGGCGACCTGTCGCCAGGTCTGCCCAGACAGCGGCGGCTCGGTGGTGAGCGGGTGGGGAACGAACGCCACGTGCTCGTACGGGGCCAAGGTCCGCCCGTCGATCCCACGTATCGCGACCAGTCGACCCACGGGGCTGTTCGCATAGCGCGCTGCATCCACTGTTGAAGTATATGCCGTGAAACTTTAACTTCCATCCATGTCATTCACGTCGGCTTGAGTTGTGCTGGAGCTGCCATGGTGACGGTCGACCAACGATCGTCGCCATCCAGAACTTCACCAACCCCGGCATCGGGCTGGACGATGGCCAACCCTTCCCCATCGTCGGCTGGCTCGAGATCGGCTACGTCGCCTGACCCGAGAGCCGAGCCGCGGCTCGAATCCCACTCCGAGAGTCGAGCCGAGGCTCGGGACACGCTCACATGCCCACTGAACTCGACTCTGAGAGTCGCCAGGTGACCGATAGTCGACTCTGAAGCATGCTGAGCCTGAGCCATGAGGGTGGCGCGACTGGGCCGGCCGGTTGACCTGCTGCAATCTACCGGGCAGAGTTACTGCAATCTAGCGAGTGAATCTGCTGCAATATGACGAACAGAGTGTCTGCAATCTACCGATTGGGGGCTTCCTTGAGTGTTGGTCGAGCGGCCGGGGGGGCGCCTTCGTCGTACCGGTCACGTCTGGTCGACCAGGTGCTTCGCGACATGTTGCAGTCGAGTGGTGCCGTGCTCATCGAGGGGCCGCGGGCATGCGGCAAGACCGAGACCGCCCGGCAGCAGGCGGCCAGCGAGGTTCTGCTCGACGTCGACCGGAATGCTCAGGTGGCCCTTCAGGTCGATCCGGCGCTGCTGCTGAACGGCGCGACCCCGCGACTGCTCGACGAGTGGCAGCTGGGTCCTTCGCTGTGGAACCACGTCCGCCGAGCCGTCGACGACCGGCGACTGCGGGGACAGTTCATTCTCACCGGGTCGGCGGTGCCGGACGACGATGCCACCCGGCACACCGGGGCCGGTCGCATCGCCCGGCTGCGGATGCGCCCGCTGAGCAGCTTCGAAGCCGGCCGCAGCACCGGCATGGTCTCGCTCGCGGCCCTGCTCGACGGTGGGGCACCGTCGGCTCCCATGAGCGAGACGACCGTCCCTTCGATCATGGACTGGATCTGCATCGGAGGATGGCCAGGTCTACTTGACCTGACGCCGCCACAGGCCCAGCAGGTGCTGCGCGGCTATCTGAACGATGTCTGCCTGGCCGATCTGTCGCGTCTCGACGGGGTGAGTCGTGACCCGATCCGGGTACGTCAGCTGTTGCGCTCGCTAGGTCGCCACACCGCCAGTTACGCGGCGGCCACCACGCTGGCCGCCGACACCGCAGGCCTGGCGGCGCCGTTGAGCAACGACACCGTGCGCGACTACCTGGCTGCCTTGGAACGGATCATGATCGTCGAGGACCAGCCTGCCTGGGGGCCATCGCTGCGGTCGCGAGCCAGGCTGCGCCGATCCGCCAAGCGGCATCTCGTCGACCCCTCGCTGGCGGTCGCAGCTCTTGATGCCGGACCAGCCCAGTTGCTGGCCGACCTGAACACCGCGGGCTTCCTCTTCGAGTCGATGGTGGTGCGTGACCTTCGCGTCTACAGCCAGCTGCTCGACCTGCAGACTCTGCAGTATCGGGACAGCTCGGGCGACGAGGTCGACGCCGTGCTGGTCGCCCGGGACGGGCGGTGGGTGGCTGTCGAGGTCAAGCTGGGTGCCGGGCAGGTGGATGCGGCAGCCGGGTCGCTGCTCTCGTTCGCCGGCAAGGTCGCTACCGACGTTCATCGTCCCCCGAGCGCCTTGGTGGTCGTCACCGGAACCGGCTACGCCTATCGCCGTCCTGACGGCATCGACGTCGTCCCGATCGGCCACCTCGGCCCGTGAGACTCTCTCGATGAGGGTCGGGCGAGGACTCGAAGGACGCGGCGCGGCGTAGGTCTGATCTGTGGACGGCCACGGTAGGTCCCTGGACGAGTGGGTATTCTCGGCGGGGCGGGTGACAGTCGGGATCGGCGCGGCGAGGAGGCCAACGGGTGGGCAAGGCCAACCGGGAACGTCGTCGGATGAAGGAGAAGGCCCGCAAGGGGGCGCGGGCAGGGTCGGCGGGATCGGCGGGATCTCCGGGATCGGCGGGATCGGCGTTCTGGTCGACGTCCCCGCAGGCGCCCGGCTTCATGGGCACGTCGTGGACGCCGTCGGTGGCCGACCAGGTGCACGAGCTGGTCGACCAGGTGATCTACGCCATGCACGAGCACGACGAGGCGACCGTGGTGCGGGCGGGTGCCCGGCTGAGCAGGCAGTCCGATGCCGGGTGGCAGCGGACTGTGGTGCAGCACCTGGACGACAGTCTCAAGGTCGCGGTCACCTCGTTGTGGCAGCGGGGCTGGCAACCGGTCGACGTGCTGCGCGTGGCGACCCGGCGGTGGCAGGCCCCGCAGGTGCATCTGCTGCGGGCAGGGCTGGCTGCAGAGGCGGCCGGTTACGCCGCCGCCACCGTCGATGCCCGCTGGTCGGCCCAGCTGGCCGAGGCGCAGGTCACCGTCTGGTGGCCCGCGGGGCAGTCCGCCGTCCTGGCCTGTGCGGGCCTGCACCCGCAGGGCTGGCCCGACTTCGTCGTCCACGCCCTCGAGCTGCTGTACGCCTTGGCAACCTTGCCCGAGCTCGAAGCTCTGGTGCCGATCCCGGGCACGGCTGTCGCGGCCCCGTCGGGCCCCCGTTCCGAGGTGGACGAGCGGATCCTGGCGCGGGTGCGGGCGTTGCTGGCCAAGGCCGAGTCCACGAGCTTTCCGGCCGAGGCCGAGACGTTCACGGCGGGGGCGCAGGCCCTGATGGCCCGGCACGCCATCGACCATGCCCTGTTGGCCGCCTCGGGGCGAGCCCCCGCCGATGAGCCGACCGCGCGCCGGATCGGGGTCGACAACCCTTACGAGGCGCCCAAGGCGAGCCTGCTCGACGCCGTCGCCTCGGCCAACCGTTGCCGCGCCGTGTGGAACAGGGAGTTGGGCTCGATGACCGTGGTCGGCCACCCCGGCGACCTGGACGGCGTCGAGGTGCTGTTCATGTCGCTGCTGGTGCAGGCGACGGCGGCCATGACCAGCCAGGGCTCGCGTACCTACCGCGACGGCGCCTCCCGCACCCGCACGTTCCGCCAGTCGTTCCTGATCTCCTACGCCGGGCGGATCCGCGAGCGCCTCAGGCAGGCCACCCGGACCGAGACCGAGACCGCCGCCGCAGAACCGGGCAAGGCCAACCTGTTGCCGGTGCTGGCCTCACGCGATGAGGCCGTCGCGAGGGCCACCGCCGCGATGTTCCCCTCGCTGAAGGTTCATTCGGTCGGGACGGCGTGGGACCGTGAGGGCTGGGCCTCCGGCCGGGCCGCCGCCGACCTGGCCTCGCTGACCCCCGCCTCGCCCCTGGCCGGCACCCCCGGGTCGTGACCGGGCGGGCCATGACCGGGCGTGCCGGTACCCTGCATCGAGGATGAAGAGGTGGGGGTGTCTGCCGTGGGCTTGTTCACCACCTTCGCTCCGAGGAGCGGTCCCGATCAGGTTCGCCCACCGGGCGCGGTGGTCCTGCGAGACAGGGGCCCCTTCGAACTGAGGGTGCAGACGTGCGAGCTCGACACCCTGCAGCAGTTGGGTGGGCGCGGTGTCGAGATCGAGCGCTGGCGGGTACCGGCGGCGATGACCTGGGGGACCGTCGTCGATGCGGTGGACGCTCAGTTGGGGCAGGGCTGGACCTCGTCGACCGTCGGCGATCAGAACAACGGCTACCAGCGGCGGATCTGGGAAAGACCGCGATGGTTGCGGGGCCCTGCACGCGTGGCGGTGGCGGTGCTGGACGATCCGGTGGTGGGCTCGCAGGACACGACACCGTTCCGGGTTGTGATCATCGCCCGGGTCAGCCGGCCGAGTCGGCCGAGCAGGTAGACCGACCGGTTGCTGCCGGAGCGGGGGAAGATCCTGCTCGAGGGCACGCCGGCCGGGCGCGCCATCCCGTGCCTCAGCGGCAGGTGACGCCGAGGCAGGGTGGGGTCAGGCCGTTGGCCCGGGCCCGGTTGTGTCCGCCGTCGATGACTCCGGGGACTGCTTCGATGCCGTAGCGGCCGTTGCGGATCACCAGGTTGGAACCGATGAGGGTCCCCGACTCGGCGACGTGGATGCCGTCGCCGGCGGAGCCGATGACGGTGTTGCCGGTCACGAGGGTGCCGGACGGCGGGGGAGTGGCCGCGTCACCGGTGGTCGCGACGGCGATGCCGTCGAGGCCTGCGTTGCGAACGACGTTGTCGCGGACCACGTTGCCGACGGTCGCCAGACCCGGGTCGTAGGCAGAGACTCGGATTCCGTCATAGGTGGTGTTGGTCACGCGGTTGCCCGAGATGATGTTGTTGCTGCCTGCCTCGAACGAGATGCCGTAGCCGCCGCAGTCCGGGCCGCAGGTGACCGCATCGGTGATCGTGTTGTCCACGATGCGGTTGCCGTTGCCGGCGATGATGATCTGACCGGAGGTGCGGGACAGTCGGTTGCCCTTGATCAGATTGTTGTCGACGTACTCGAGGGTGATGCCCTGTTCGCTGTCGGACGTGGTGTTGCGCTCGATCCTGTTGTCGGTCGATCCCTGGGCCACGAAGATGCCGACGAAGGTGTTGCCCTGGGCGAGGATCTCGCTGACCACGCTGTGCGAGGTGGCCCGGACCGAGATGCCGACGCGCTGGTTCGCCACGAGTCGCAGCCGCGAGATCGTGCTGTCCTGCGAGCTGATGAGCCCGATGCCGCGTTCGAAGCCGCTCAGGGTGCCGCCGAAGACGCGGACGTCGCGTCGTCCCTCGATGTGGACGCCGTCGTCGAAACGGACCGTGCCGGGGATGCCGTCACCGGTGATGGTGTGGCCGTTGAGGTTGACGGTCACGCCGTCGGCCGCGACCACCAGGCCGTCGCCGGGGCAGCCGATCAGGTCGTGGTCGAGGGTGACGTCGGTGGTCACCAGGGCGCCGCAGCCGAGCCGCGAGGAATGGGACGTGGTGATGGCCGACGCCGTCGGTGCCGAAACGAACAGGACCACCCCGACCGTGGCCATGAGCGGGAGAGGCGGAATTCGACGAATGAACACGGTTTCCTCCAGTGAATGTGACTCCGGAGACGCGATGGGTCTGAAAGCCCACGGGGGCAGGCCGTCTCGCGCGAACCATGCAGAAAGACTTGCATTCCGCTCGATATCTGCCGAGACGGCATCCGAGATTCGCCACGCTACCGACAAGTCGGTTTCCGCGCCAGAGAGAATTCGAGGGCTCGACGACAGACATGGGGGTCGTCGTCGCCGCCCACCGGTCGGACGGGCCGCTGCGCAGCGGCGGTCTGTACGCCGCACACCGACTCGCGAGAGGCTGACGCCATGCGGAGACTGACCTTCGGCATGAACGTGAGCCTGGACGGCTACACCGCCGCGCCCGGCGACGACCTCGGCTGGAGCCTGCCGAGCGACGAGCTGTTCCAGTGGTGGTCCGACCGGGTGGCGGCGACGGGCCTGGCGCTGTACGGGCGCCGGCTGTGGCAGGCGATGAGCTCGCACTGGCCGACCGCTGACCAGCAGCCCGGCGTCACCCCGGCGCAGGTCGAGTACGC
Source organism: uncultured Actinomycetota bacterium (assembly GCA_963738495.1). Classification (GTDB taxonomy): domain Bacteria; phylum Actinomycetota; class Actinomycetes; order Actinomycetales; family Kineosporiaceae; genus CAVTWW01. The sequence goes on along the minus strand of CAVTWW010000033.1, from coordinate 15,073 downwards.
CCACCGCTGGCGCGCCATGCCGAAGGTGGTGTTCTCGGCCACGACCGTCGCGGTCGACTGGAACGCCCGCCTGGTCACCGGCGACGCGGTCACCGAGATCGCCCGGCTCAAGACCGAGGACGGCGCTGCCATGGACGTCGCCGGCGCCACCCTCGCCGCGGCGGCGATGCGGGCCGGGCTGATCGACGAGTACGTGATCGTCACCCACCCCGTCCTGGTGGGCGGTGGCACGCCGTTCTTCACGGCCCTGGACAGCTGGGTGAACCTGAGCCTGGTGGAGACCCGGGCGTTCCCCGACGGCGTACTCCTGACCAGGTACGAGACCAGGCGCTGAGCCTCGACGACGCGCCCGTGGGCCTTGCTGTCGACCGCTCGAAGGATGTCGAGCTCGACGAGGCCTGACAGGGCGTTGTTGGCGGCCAAGAAGGTCTTGCCGGTGCGGTCTGCCGCCGTCCGGGCAATGAGGTAGGGGTAGGCGTCTTCGGGGGTGACCAGTCCGGCAGTCGTTCCTGAGTTGCTGTTGCGCTCGGGCCAGCGCAGCCCGTGGTGGTGAGTAGGTCAACCAGGTGGAGGGCGGTCAAGGTGTTCGGTCTGGCCGGGTGTAGGTGCTCCATCGGCGTTCGCCGCGTCTGGTCAGGTCTCCACGGGTGGTGAGCCTGAGCAGAAGTCGACTTGCCTGCTCAGGTGCCAAGGCGCACAGGTCGGCGGCTTGCGAACGGGTGATCTGCCCGTGGGCGTCGACGTACTGCAGCACCATCTGCTCCTGCTGAAGGGGTTCGAAACCGCGCGTCCGCACATACCCGGCAGCAGTCTCGACTGCTCGGTAGACGGCCGCCGACAGATGCCAGGTGCGGCCCTTGCCCTCGCCGCGCGCCTCGACCCAGCCCCGCTCGACCATGCCGGCGAGCAGGTGGCGGGTCTCAGCCTCACTGCGCTGCAGCACCTGCGCCAGTGGGGTCGTGGCTGCTCTGCGGTCCCGTGCCAGCTCGGTGAGCACCTGGAGCTCGGACAAGCCGATGGGGCTGCCCTGCAGCTGTTCTTGTTCGAGTACCCACCGGGTCATGTTCAGGTTGGCCGGCCCACCGGGGAGAACGGCGACGACGTGGTCAGCACTGCTGCGGCCGTAGTCAGGGGCCGGCCTGCCGACACGGAGTTGTTCGGCGAACATGCGGTTGATGCCGCGACCGGTCCGTTCGACCAGGCCGACTCGCTTGAAAGCATCGGCAATGAGTGGGCTGCGGGGATGTGGTGGCGCCACCAACAGGTTGTCCAGTCGGACGCCGCTGGGGAATCCGCCGGGACTTGTGATCTCTAGCTGGTGTTCGTTCCACTGGACGTGGACGGCTCCTGGGCGGGTGTAGTCGCGATGGATCAAGGCGTTGGCGAGTGCCTCGCGGAAGGCCGTCTGGGAGTAGGTCGAGACGGCGACCCGAACCAGGCCGAAGTCGAGCTCCTCCTCCTGGTTGCGGGACCGGAACCGAGAGAACATCTCGTCGGAGAGCCTGAGCAACGGCAGGCGGAGGAAGTCGTTGGTCACCACCTCGAGGCCCCGCATGGCCTGGAAGGCCGCTTCGTGAGTGGGTACGAACCGCGCGATCGAGGCCTCGCGACCGAACAGCAGCAACGCGCCCGTGGTGACGGCGCCATCCGTCCCGGACAGCCCCAAGGCGCTGACGACCTCGCCGTCCGCCAGGGTGGCCAGGACGCGGTCAGCGCCGTCGCCGGCAGTGCCGATCAGCCCGCGAAGTCGCTCGAACTCCAGCGGGTCCAGGTCCAACTGTGTGGCGCCGCTGACCGTGAGTCTGGCCCAGTCCACCGCTCCCCGGTCCACTTCGTGGGCAAGCATCTCGTGCGCGTGGTACGGCAAGCAGGTCGGGCGGCCGTCCGCCCCGATGCCGCGGCGGACGTATGTTCCCCTTGTGGTGCCTACGACGCGAGGACTGTTAGGCACCTCCACCACAAGGACGGTCGCCTTGGCAACCTTGACGACCGTCACGGTGGTCGAGGTCGCGGGCTGCGTGTGGTTGGCGATCAAGGCTTGAACGCGCAGGGGGTCGGTCTGGTCGCTCTCATGGCGGGGTCGCGCGCCTGTGACGGAGCCGTCGTCCTCGACCCCCACGATCAGGACGCCGCCCGCGCCGTTGGCCAGGCAGACGACTGCCTCGACGAGATCACGGTCGTTCAACCGCTCGCGCTGCTCGCTCTTGAACTCCACCTCGTAGCGTTCGCCGCCGGCGAGCCAGGAATCTATACGCTGCTGAAGGGAGTCGATGGGGTCGTTGGCCGTGCTCATACGCGCGATTCTATCTCGGTCTATACTGGAATGCGAATAGACAACACGCGGAATTCATAGACGTTTATAGAGCCGCTGTGTGGCAGTCCGATCTCTACACGGTGCCCAAGGCCGTCCCTGCCGGCACGCCGCTGACGAACGACGAGCTGCTGCTGCTCGTGACGGTCGACGCCGGCTGAGCAGGCCGGGCCTACGGGGAGGCAGTCTCCGCGCTCACCGGTCAGTTGATGATCTCGGCCCGCTCATCTGCTCGGATCGCTGCCAGCCGGTCGCGCCATTCCTGGAGTGCCTCGGGGGTCAGCCTCGTCCAGTCGATGACCTCGCCGACGACCCGGAGCGGTTCTCTGCACCGGTAGGACCGAGTGGGGTTGCCCGGGAACTTCTTGTCGGTCACGTTCGGGTCGTTCTCGAACGCGCCGGTCGGCTCGACGAGGTACACCCGCGGAACAGCCTCACCGGGGGCGAGTTCTGCGGCCAGCCCTGCGCCGTCGCGCAGCGCGGTGAAGTAGATGTGGTTCATGACGATCTCGGGCCGGTAGTTCGACCGGAACCCGGCCGTGAGCAGGTCGCCCACCCGAAGGTCGGCCTTCGTGCCATGGAAGAACGGACCCTCGTCCAGCACGTCGCTCACCGAGACAGCCTAACGTGGCGACAGCGCCTCGTGCCCGGACCATCACGCTGCGCCTGCGTGGCGATCCGGGAGGGCCCGGACGGCGGGGAGCGGGGCTGAGGTGCCCTGACCGTGGGCCAGTCGCAGCCCGGCGATCCCGAAGGCGAACATCTCGGGTAGGGCGCCGCTGCCCATCGAGGTGAACATCCCGATCCCGAGCGACAGCGGTACGGCGAGGGCCAGCAGCCAGCCCGTCGTGCGTGGCCGGAACCCGTGCGTGAGCAGGGTGATGCCGAGCATCGTCGACCCGATCATCGTGAGCAGGACCCCTGGGATGTCGAGGAAGATGAAGGCCAGGTCGAGCAGGCTCGTGGTGTGGGTCCACTGGGTCCAGTAGGTGACCAGGACGGCGACGCTGGCCCAGGTGTAGGCCACCAGGGCGAAGCGCCAGGCGAACTTCTCGAAGCCCCGCGGTCGGCGTCGCCGGTAGAGCACGAACGCGCAGGCGGTGAAGGCTGCGAACACGGGGAACCAGATCTTGCCGTAGGTGAGGTAGACCGCATCCGGGCTCGCCCAGTCCAGCAGCGGAGCGAACAGCCTGCGACCCGGGTCGGACCAGACCCGGGTCGTCCACACCTCCAGGTCCGCCTTGCCGTCCGCGGTGTTGTGCCTGGCCATGGCGTGCAACTGGCCCACCACCAGGCCCACCCAGGCCATCACCCAGGCTGCTCGTCCGATGCGGCGATCCCTCAGTTCGGTGTCCATGACGTCTCCTCGACCCTCGGCAACAGCGATGCCTTCGACGCTAGGAACCGAGTAGCCGTTCGTCGTCCCGCTGTGGTTGGCAGCCATCTCCACCCCTGGGTTGAAGGACCAGGGCAGTCGTCGTCCTACCCTTCACAGATGAGGAAGCGGATGCCGGCCTGGGCTTTCGACCTCGCGCTCGCCGGCGGGTTGTACGCGGTCGACGTGGCCGAGTTGCTCGCCCTTCGTCCCGAGGCGTGGCAGTGGGGCTTGGTGATCGACGGGTTGGCCTGTGCGCTGCTGATCGTGCGGCGGCGCAGACCCTTGCTCGTCGGGACAGCGGTCCCGCTGCTGCTGCTGAGCACGACCGTCCTCGGGCAGCAGCTCGCCGACACCGCCGCGCCGATCTTTCCGTTGGGAGTCTCGATCTACACCCTGGGCCGTTGGCTGCAGCGACCTGCGCGGGCTGGGTGGACTGGGTGTCATTGCGCTGGCCTTCCTCGTGGAGTACCGGACGCTCGACTCGCGGACGCACACCATCGGGGACGTCTTCTTCGTCGCGGCGATCATCGTGCCGCCCTACGTCTTCGGCAGGGTGGTGCGGCGGCTGGCGCAGCAGAAGGTGCTGCTCGAGGAGCGCGAGGAGCTCGTCACCCGGGAGGCGGTGCGGGCCGAGCGGGACCGGATCGCCCGGGATCTGCACGACGTCATCGCGCACTCGGTCAGTGCCATGGTCGTGCAGACCGCCGCGGCGCAGGACCTGGTGCGCACCGACCCTGACAGGGCCGAGCAGCTGCTCGCGTGGGGTGGCGGATACCGGCCGCCGCGCACTGACGGAGACCGGGCGGCTGCTGCACGTCATTCGCGACGAGACCGACGAGCTCGGGCTGGCACCGACACCCGGGCTGGCACCGACCCGGGCTGGCACGACCCCCGGGCTGGCCGACCTGCGAGGTCTCGGACGGACGCAGGCCTCGACATCGAGCTGCACGCGAACCCGGCGCGACCCCGTTGCCGGCCGGCATCGATGTGTCGGCCTATCGGATCGTGGAGGAGGCGCTCACGAACGCGCTGCGCTACGGGACCGGCGCGGTGGTTCTGACGGTGACGTCCAACGGCTCCGGCGTCGGTGTCCGGGCCTCGAACCCCAGCGCCGGGCATCAGCCCGCGTCCGGGGCGGGGCCGGGTCAGGTCTCGGGCTGCGAGGTATGGCCGAACGCGTGGCCCTGCTCGGCGGAACGCTGACCCACGGCATGACCGGCGACCGGTTCGAGCTCGCTGCGGTACTGCCGGGGGACCCGCCATGAGGGGCCGGACATGAGCCGCTCCGTCGTCATCGCCGACGACCAGGAACTCGTACGCTCCGGTCTGCGGATGGTGCTGGAGGCACGCGGCATCGAGGTGCTGGGGGAGGCCGCGGACGGTCGCCGGGCGGTCGAGGCCGTCGACGATCCTGCGCCCCGACGTCGTGCTGATGGACATCCGCATGCCGGTGCTCGACGGCATCGCCGCCACCCGCGAGATCGCCGTCGCGCGGCCTGACCACCAGGGTGCTCATCCTGACGACCTACGACATCGACTCCTACGTCTACGCTGCCCTGCAGGCGGGGGCAGCCGGCTTCCTGCTCAAGGCGACCGCGCCCGACCGGCTGGTGGACGCCATCGAGACGGTGAGCCTGGGAGAGGCGCTGCTCTCTCCCTCCCTCACCAGACGACTCATCGAGATGCACGTGCGGGGGCCTGCCCCCGAGCGACGGCGTCCCGCCCAGGCTCCGTGCTCTCACCGAGCGTGAGCGCGACGTACTGACGCTGGTGGCACGAGGGCTCGACAACAACGAGATCGCAGGCTCTCTCGTCGTTTCTGAGGCCACGGTCAAGACGCACATGAACCGGCTGCTCGCCAAGCTCGGCCTGCGATCGCGCACGCAGCTCGTGGTGCTCGCCTACGAGACAGGATTCGTACGGCCGGGGGACGTTCGCTCACCTGCACCCCTCGAAGGCGGGGCGTGAGGCAGGCGGCGGCGGTGGCCGAATGGATCGGTAAGTGAAACAGCGACGGGACCCTGGAACCTGTTGTCACAGGTTCGCCTGGTCACACCTGTTGACGGAGGATCTTCGACATGGGCCTGCCCTTGCGCAGCTCGTCGACCAGCTTGTCGAGGTAACGGATCTCCTGCATCAGGGGCTGGTCGATGTCCTCGATCCTCACCCCGCAGATCACGCCGGTGATCGACCGGCGAGCCGGGTTCAGCTGCGGTGCCTCGGCGAAGAAGGTCTCGAAGTCGGTGCCTGCCTCGAGGAGTGCGTTCAGTGCCTGCGAGTCGTAGCCCGTCAGCCATTGGATGATCTCGTCGACCTCCGCCCTCGTGCGTCCCCTGCCGCTCGGCCTTGGCGACGTAGTGCGGATAGACGCTGCCGACACTGGTCAGGTAGAGCCGGTGCTTGGTCTCAGCCATACGCCGAATCTAGCGCCGCGTGGCGTCGGTACCGGACTTCTTCGTCGGCGCCGGGTACGGGGTCTTGCCCTGGGCGAGGGCGTCGGTGAGCTGCTCGATGCGGCGGGTGCGGGTCTCCGGGCGCACCGCGGTCTGGATGCGATTCAGGAAGGCGAAGCGGTTGCGGCTGTCCAGCGCGGCGTAGACGTCGGTGAGGTCGCGCGCGGCCAGGGCGGCGGCGAGGTCGTCGGGCACCACTGCGGTGGCCGGGCTGTCGTAGGCGGCGTCCCATCGGCCGTCCGCCTTCGCCCTTTCCACCTCGGCCAGGCCGGCGGGGCGCATCCGCCCCTCGGCGGTGAGCCGCTCGATGCGCTCGCGGTTGATCTTCGACCAGACGCTCTTCGCGCGCCGCGGGGTGAACCGCTGCACGTACCACTCGTCGTCGAGCCGCCGGGCGATGCCGTCGATCCAGCCGAAGCAGAGCGCCACGTCCACGGCCCTCGTCCAGTCGATCGACGTGACGCCGGTGCCCTTCTTGGCCATCCGAATCCAGACGTGCGTGGCGGTCGACGCGTTGTCGACGAGCCAGGTCTCGAACGCCTTGTCGTCCTCGAAGAACACCGCGTCGGTGTGGACCATCGACATGGCGGCAGCCTAGTGCTCCGGCTCGGCTCGAATCCCGCTCCGAGAGTCGAGTGTCGGCTCGGGACACGCTCAGATGCCTACGGGTACTCGACCCTCGATGTGGATCGGGGTCCGATAGCCGACTCTGAGGTTGGGCGCCATCGCAGGACGCCGGACTCCCACCCTCCTGTCCAGTAGGTACCCTCTGAACCCCACCCCTCTGTTGAGTCGACACGACGTGAACCCCACCTTCTGTCACGTCACGACGGGTTGGCCGAGAGGTCGAGCGCGAGGACGTTCTCGCCCCACATCACGCGTCCGGTGTCGGTGAAGCCGTACCGCAGGTAGAACCCGCGCGGCGACCCGGGGCCGTCCGCGCAGCTGGTGTAGAGCACGTCCGCGCCGGGCCGGGTCGCGAGGTAGGCGACGACCTCGTCGATCGTCGCCGCGCCGTAGCCGCGGCGCTGGAAGCCCTTGTCCATGAACAGCTTCCAGAGGAAGTAGGGACCGACGAGGTCGTCGTCGATCGGTGCCGGGATGTCGTCGCTGATCATCGTGAACCCGACCAGCTCGCCGGACTCCGCGTCGTGGACGGCCCATTGCCGAGGCATCGCGCGTCGGTCGTCCACGGCCTCGACGAAGATGCTCTCGATCGAGTTCAGGTACCGGTCCTGTCCGGGACCGAGCCGCAGCCCGAGCACCGACGTCCGGTCCTCCTCGGTGACCAGCTCGCGTAGGCGTACCCGCGTCATGACGTCCCCCTTCGTCATTCCTGCCACTTCACGGTGTGGTTGACCCGCCTGCAGCATGACGAGTCGGTACCTCGATCCGCCAATGCTTTGCCTACCTTGCAGATCAAGGTATGAGGCCGCCGTGCGCATCGGCAAGGACCTGGTCGCCACTTCTGCCACCCCGCTCGTGCTGGGGATCCCGGCGGGCGGCGGAGGAGTACGGCTACGCCACCCTCAAGTGGGTGAGACCAGGCCGCCGAGAGTCGTGGTTCGGCTCGGAGCGGCCTACGAGAGTCGGGTGTCGGCTCTGAACACGCTCTATGACCTACGGAAGTCGACTCTCGATGGCGTCGGGGGACCGGTAGCCGACTCTCGAGCCCCTGCGAGCGGGCCGCCGTCCGTCGTCCCTGTGGTCGGCGACCGGCCCCGAGGGTTAGCCTTTCGCGCATGGCGCAGGCGAAGACGCAGCCCACCGACGCGAGTGTCGAGCAGGTGCTGGCCGCCGTCCCCGACCCGGGACGTCGCGCCGACGCCACGGTGGTCGACGCGATGATGCGCGAGGTGACCGGCGAGCCGGCCGTGGTGTGGGGCACGGCCATCGTGGGCTACGGCGCCATCGCCTACCCGGGCTCGCGCGGCAAGCAGGCGACCTGGCCGGTCGTGGCGTTCGCGCTGCGCAAGACCGAGCTCGTGCTCTACCTGAACACCGAGATCGAGGCCGCCCTGTTCGACGAGCTGGCCCGCACCGGCGCGGCGTCGGGTGCCTGTACGTCAAGCGACTGGCGGACGTCGACGCCTTCGTCCTGCGTCGTCTCGTCGAGCGCAGCGTCGAGCTGGCCCGCCGGTGACGGCGTGGGGGTGGCTACGGCTTGACAAAATAAATCGTCGGTGACAGGTTTCTCGGCGTGCACGATGTCGCAGTGATCGAGGATGCCGCCGCCGCGGAGGTCTCGCTCGATCCGATCCGGGCCAGGATGCTCGCGGAGCTGGCCGAGCCGCACACCGCGACCACCCTCGCGGCGCGGCTCGGGCTTGCTCGGCAGAAGGTCAACTACCACGTCAGGACCCTTGAGCAGCACGGCCTGGTGGAGCTGGTCGAGGAGCGTCGCAAGGGCAACATGACCGAGCGGGTCGTGCAGGCCTCCGCCGCGGCCTACGTGATCTCGCCGGCCGCGCTCGCCGCGGTCGCGCCCGATCCGGCCCGCTCGCCCGACCGGCTGTCCGCGCGCTGGTTGCTCGCGCTCGCCGCACGGCTCGTGCGGGAGACCGGCACGCTCATCAACGGGGCGACGCGGGCGGGCAAGCCGCTCGCCACGTTCGGGCTCGATGCCGAGGTGCGGTTCGCGAAGCCGGCTGATCGCGCCGCCTTCCTGGCCGAGCTCACGGACGCGGTCACCGACGTCATCAGCAGATATCACACCGAAACCGGTCGGCCGCACCGCCTGGTCGTCGCGGTGCACCCGAGCATCACCGAATGGCAGAGCCGCCGAACCACCCGCGCCCACCCGCAGAAAGGAGCAGCAGTCATGACGCATCCATTCGAGGTACGCGACGAGATCACCGTCGACGCCACGCCGGACCAGGTGTGGGCAGGCGATCACCTCGGGGCCGGCGGTCGACTCCTGGCTCATGGGGCGCACCGAGATCGACAGTGACAACAAGAGCGCCACGTTCACCATGTTCGGCGACGTGGCCAGGTCGACCATCACGGCGTGGGAGCCCGGTCACCGCTACGCGACGCGGCAGGACCCGAACCCCGACGGCACCTTCATGGCGATGGAGTGGCTCATCGAGTCGCGCGACGGCGGCGGCGCGGTGGTGCGCTTCGTGCACAGCGGTCTGCTCGGCGAGGACTGGGAGGCCGAGTACAACGGCCTGTCCGTCGGCGACCACGCCTACCTGACCAAGCTCGCCGTCTACCTGAAGCACTTCGCCCCACGCACCGCGACGGTCTCGCTGTTCCTGCCGGGGCCGATCACCAAGGACCCGTGGGCGGCCATGACGGCGGCGCTCGGCGTCGGTGCGGACGCGGCGGACGGCGGGCCCGCGCGGCTGAGCGTGCCCGGGATCGCACCGGTCGACGGCACCGTCGAGTCGTCGTCGGCCACAGCTTCGTGGGCATGCGCACCGACGACGCGATGTACGTGCTGATCCACGGCTACAACGACATGGTCTTCGCGACCGCGCACTACTTCGACGACCGCGACCCCGCGACCGAGACCGTGGCCTGGCAGAACTGGCTCGGCGGCCTCGAGGCCTGACCGGCAGGTGGCCACGACAACCCCCTGGAGGATAGGAATTGAGCATGGATCTGACGGTGACGACGTTCGTGACCCTGGACGGCGTGATGCAGTCCCCGGGTGGCGCCCAGGAGGATCCCTCGGGCGGCTTCGCCCACGGCGGCTGAGTGGCGCCGTACTTCGACGAGGCGGGCGGCGCGCGGATCGGTGAGTGGTTCGGTCTGGCGAGCGAGCTGCTGCTGGGCCGGTTCACCTACGAGACGTTCAAGGGCTACTGGCCGGGGCTGCTGCAGACGCTGCTCGCCGCCCCGGGCCTGGTCGACGAGCTGCGAGTCCTGACGTTCCCCGTCGTCACGGGCCCGGGCAAGCGACTGTTCGGCGACGACGTCGCCCCGGGGGCGTGGCGGCTCACCGACTGCACGACGACGGCCACGGGCGTCGTCGTCGCCGTCTACCGGCCGGACGGGCCGCTGCGCAGCGGCGGGTTCGACGTCCACGACGGGAGTCAGGTGAGGCGGCGGTAGCGGATGTGGGTGGCCAGCGGTGAGTGCAGCACCTCGGCCGGCTCGAAGCCGAAGGACTCGACGCCGTCGAAGATGCGCTCGCCCGAACCGAGCAGGACGGGCGCGAGGTCGAGGGTGAGCTCGTCGATCACCCCGGCGACCAACGCCTGGCGGACGGTCGAGGCGCCACCGGCGATGTCCACCCCGTCGTCCCCGGCGGCCTCACGCGCCGCGGCGTAGGCCGCGTCGAAGCCCTCGGTGACGAAGTGGAAGGTCGTGCCGCCGTCCAGCTCGATCGGGTCATGGGCGTGATGGGTCAGCACGAACACCGGCGCGTGGTACGGCGGTTCGGCGCCCCACCAGCCCTTCCAGTCCTCGTCCCAGTCCCCGCGGACGGGGCCGAACATGTTGCGCCCCATCACGTACGCACCCCGGGGACGCATGAGCCACTCGGCCGCGGTCGTGTCGGCGTCGGTGGCCCGGGGATCGCCGATGTGCCAGGTGTGCAGCTCCAGTCCCCGCTTGCCCAAGGGGTTGTCGCGGCTCTGGTCCGGCCCGGCGACGAAGCCGTCCAGCGAGATCGACATGTGGCACGTGGTCTGCGGCAACGCGACCCTCCTCCAACGGTGGTGACGTGCATGCACCTCCAGCGGTGGTGACGTGCATGCAAGCGCTTGTGCCGACGATAGTAGGCGTCGTCGTCGAGGCGGCACTGCCAGGTGCAGGCCCCCCACCGGCCCTCGAGAGTCGAGCTTCGGCTCAGGTCGCGCATCGAGAGTCGGGTTTCGGTTCGGGACGCGCTCGAATAGCCACGGAACCCGACTGTCGATATCGCTGGGGGACCGATAGTCGACTTTCGGTGTGACTGGGGGACCGATAGCCGACTGTCGGGGCGTGACGGGGTCGAGCAGGTCGACGACGGCCCGGCTCGTGGACCCTCGGCGGCGCATTGTGTCGCGCCGACACCTCCTGACCCCTTACCCTGCTGTCAACGTTGGAACAGCCTCGACCGGCTAGGTCAAGGCTCGGGGTCACCGCGGCATGTCTGCCGCGGCCCGCGCCGTCCATCGACGGGGACCGCAGGTCGTTTCTGCGGCCGGAACACAGCCCCCGGCTGGGCGTCCGTTCCTCGTCCCGTTCGCGAGGGTGTGCGGCATGCTGCCGCGGCCACCGTGCCCGGCATTCCAGAGGAGGAGTCTGTGGCTCGACCAGGCCAGCGCCAGACGGGCGCTCGCCGTACCGCCCCGCGGACGCAGCGACGCGTCCGCCACCGCGGCGACGTCGTCTCGGTGCTCGCCCGAACCGTCCGTGAGGTCGAGGCGGCCGCCCGGCGCGGCCGCGTGACGCCGTGCCGTGCGCACGAAGTTCCAGGCCGTCGCCCTGCTGCTGCGGGACGAGCGCGCCCGCGTCCGGGCGGACGCGGCCGGCAGCGACCGCCAGCGGGCCGAGCAGCTCAAGCGCCTGGACGGCATCGCGGCGATCCTCGCCCGGATCGCCGTCCGGGACGCTGGGCTGCTGGCGCTGCTCGCCGAGGACGCCGGCGTCTCCGACGCGCCCGGTCGCTCAAGCGGGAGATGCTGCGGGAGCCCGGCATCGAGCCGGCGCCCGAACGAGATCGCGCCGGCCGAGCCCGCGCCACGGCTGCCCGCGGTCGCGCGGCCGAGCGGCGGGTCGTGCCGCAGTCGGTGGTCTCCCGGCAGCTGGCGAACCCCTTCCTCGCCCCCGACTTCTCCGCGCCGCGACCGCGTCCAGCCCGTCCGCGCCGCCTGGCCGGCTGGGAGCTGCTCGGCCCGCTGCTGAGTTCCTTCGAGCGCGCCGGCGGGAGGCCCCGGCGTGCATGGCGCTCCCGGCGCCGACGGCACGGTTCACCCCGCTGGGGCTGGAGCTGATGCCGCACCAGGGGCAGCTGGTCGCCGCGGCCGCTGCCGGCCACCGGACGTTCCTGCTCGCCGATGAGCCGGGTCTGGGCAAGACGGCCCAGGCGCTGCTCGCCGCGGAGGCGGCGAACGCCTACCCGCTGCTCGTCGTCGTGCCGAACGTCGTCAAGACCAACTGGGCCCGCGAGGCCGCCCGCTGGACTCCCCGCCGCCCGGCCACCGTGGTGCAGGGCGACGGCGAGACTGTCGACGGCTTCGCCGACATCGTCGTGGTCAACTACGAGGTGCTCGACCGCCACATGGGCTGGCTCGGCGACTTCGGCTTCCGCGGCATGGTCGTGGACGAGGCCCACTTCATCAAGAACAAGACCTCGCAGCGCTCGCAGCACGTCCTCGCGCTCTCCGACCGCATCCGGTCCCGTACGGCGCGGCCGCTGCTGATGGCGCTGACCGGCACCCCGCTGATCAACGACATCGACGACTTCCGGGCGATCTGGCAGTTCCTCGGCTGGATCGACGACAGCAAGCCCCTCGACGAGCTGATGGACGCGCTCGAGGACACCGGCCTGACGCCCGCCGACCCCGGCTTCTACGCCGCCGCGCGCCAGTGCGTGATCGACCTCGGCATCGTGCGCCGCCGCAAGCTCGACGTGGCCGCCGACATCCCCGCCCGCCGCATCGCCGACCTCCCCGTCGAGCTGGACGGCGCGGCCGGCCGGTCGATCCGGGCGGCAGAACGGAACCTCGCCGGCCGGATGGTGGCGCGGTACGAGACCGCGCTCGCGAAGCCCGATCCTCCGACGCCGGCGTCGAGGGCATCGACCACGACCTCGTCCGCCGGGTGGCCCGGTCGGAGCTGAAGGAGGCGACGACCGCCGAGTCCGGCGAGAACGTGTTCACCATGATGCGGCGCATCGGCCAGGCGAAGGCCGAACTGGCCGCGGACTACGCGGCGCAGCTGGCCCGCAGCGCCGGCAAGGTCGTCTTCTTCGCCAAGCACATCGACGTGATGGACGCCGCCGAAGAGACCTTCGCCCGGCAGGGGGTGCGCTTCTCGTCGATCCGTGGCGACCAGACGCCCACGGCGCGGCAGGCGAACATCGACGCCTTCGTGAACGACCCGGACGTCGCGGTCGCGGTGTGCTCGCTGACCGCGGCTGGCGTGGGCCTGAATCTGCAGGTCGCCTCGAACATCGTGCTGGCCGAGCTGTCCTGGACCGACGCGGAGCAGACCCAGGCCATCGACCGCAGCCACCGCATCGGGCAGGCCGAACCGGTCACCGCGTGGCGCATCATCGCCGCGCAGACCATCGACGCCCGGATCGCCGAGCTGATCGACAGCAAGGCGGGCTTGCCGCCCGGGCGCTGGACGGGTCGGACGAGGAGGTCTCCTCGTCGGCCGACGTGCAGCTCGAGGCGCTGGTCGCGTTGCTGACCGATGCGCTGCGGGCGCCCGGATCACCGACGCCCCTGGTGCTTGAGGGTTTCTGGAGCGCTTCTCTCATGTCTGGACACGCTGTCCGGCCTGACGCAAGGCGACTCTCGAGATGAGGCACGGGGCCGAGGGCCACCTTGGCCGGGCGACGGTTGCCGAGTGGTCGCAAGTGGCCGCCTCCCTTTGGTCAGGGCGGGCTTCTGTGACCACTCGATGGGAACGGACGGAGTCGATGCGGGCTTCTGTGACCACTCGATGGGACCCGCCCCATCAGGGGCGCGGGCGCCGGCGGGATCTCGTCGATCACCAGCAGCCCGTCGTGATGCACGAACCCGGTGGATCGTCCTGGGCGGCCTTCAGGATGGCCGAGTCGTCGAGCAGACGGGACCACGGTGTTCAAGCGGCGGGCTCGTTCCAGACCTCGCCGTACGTCTGGATGATCCAGAACACGGCGAACCCGATGATCACGCTTCCTTCGAGGTAGAAGACCCAGTGGTCCAGCCCCGCCGAGCGCGCAACGAGAATCACGATGATGGCCACGATCATGAAGGCGAAGCTGCCCCAGTACCATCGGCGCAGCATCGTGTGGTTTCCGGTACTCTTCGCGTGCTCGTCGTTGAGGTGCAGACCACTCCGGACCACGACCACAATCATCGCCGCGAAGAGCAGGAATGCAGCCGAGTAGTGACCCCACTGCAGAAATCTCTCGCGCGCCAGAGTGAAGGCAGCTACCAGAAGGATGAAGCCGATCGTCAGGCCGTAGAAGAGTTTCCTCGCCGACGCATCAATGGGTTGGGCATGTGCCGTGACCTCACGGGGCCGAACCGAGGTGAGGTAGCCCAGGATCAGGCCCACCGCCCCGATGATCAACAACGCCGTGACGTTCGCTTCGACGGTCGAAACGGGAATGTCGCAGAAGGCTGCCTGGGGATCACATTCCGCCTCACCACGGCTGGTGGGGACGAACGCCACCACGAACGCCAGGAAGCCGGCTCCGTTGAGGATGACATCGTCGACGTCCAGCTGGCCCCGGTAGATGATCAGGCACGAGCCGACGGCGCACAGGCTGGCGACGAACACCGCGTGGGCCGGTGTGTAGTAGTAGGCGCTGATCGAATCCAGGAGATGCCCGGAACGCCGTCGTTCCAGCACCAGAGCGACACCCAGAAGGACGACCAGCACCACCATTCCCAGGCGCAGGTAGCGGTAGGTGCGGAGCACGGACTGCCGATACTTCTCTGCTACTGGATCCACACCCATGCCTTCAGCCCCTTAGCCGGGACGAGCGCCAGTGGAACGAATGAGGTCTGAATGGTCGCCGACCGCGCCTCATCGCAAATGCTGAGCTCTCGCGATACTCAGAGTCGAGACCGACGAATTCACTTCGCGGCCGACGGCATGCCGTTACCACCCAGAGCCTTCGAGAAGTGTCGCTGCAGGCCTAGTTCGAGCGACTGAGGTGGCACGAGCCGCCACCGGTCGACAGCGCCGGCTGCCGACCTCCCTGCTGCGCCCTGGACGAGCTTGGCACCGTTCCGGGACCTGGGTCGGGCGTCTCGGGGTCGGCGGGGTGGCCCGCGA
>CAVTWW010000032.1:0-7145 GCA_963738495.1 uncultured Actinomycetota bacterium | reverse complement strand
GACAGGGGGAGGTGCCGATAGAGGGAGGTGCCGATGGTGGAGGTGCCGATGGTGGAGGTGCCGATGGTGGAGGTAGTGCGGCAAGCCACTTCGGGGACGGCTATTCCCTGCCGCAGTTCGCGCCCGACCACCCCCTGCTGCAGGTGTCGATGCCCGGGGGCACGGACGGCGTCGCTGCGTCGCCCACGGCGCGCTGCTGACGGTGCACGACCATGCCGGGCGCGTCGACGCGGTCGACGTGAGGCAGCATTGAGTCGTGGCCAACCTGACGATGCGCCCCTGATCGGGCGGCGAACGTTCAGGCGTCGTTCGAACGACACGTGGCTCAGCAGTTCGCTGATGATCAGCGCGGTGGCGGCATCGATGTCGTAGCCGTCGGGTAGGTAGGGCCGAAGCTGTCTGGCGGCGGGAATCACAGGTCCGGCTCCACGACCGTGTTCAGTACGAGCCCCCAACGTCCGTCGCTGGTCCCGCGGCGCGGGCCGGTCAGGTAGAGTCGCACGACCGGCCTGCGAGGGCCGGCTCCACGCGCTGCGGCCAGTCGTGAAGCCGGTCGGTGTCGACGTCAGCCTGCACTCGGTCCAACAGCCAACCGAGGCGACGAACGCTGGAAGCAGGGAAGTCGAGCCCGCCGACCGCAGGATCGCCTCGACGTTCGCCTTGTGGTCCTCGGCCAGCTCAGCCGCGATCGTCGCCACGTTGTCGAGACCGCCGGAGTCGTTGGGCCGTGAGGCCATGTCCAGCAAGGTGACCGCGGGCGTGGAGATCTGCACCTGGCCCGTGCTGGTGTGGCGTAGCTCGGTCGCGACCAGGGCGACCCGTTTGCTGGTGTAGAACCTGACCCGGACGCGACGCGAGTGCGCGGGCCTGAACGGCGCGGTCCACCATCACCTGGAACACCTGCGCGGTCGAGCTGGTGCGCCGCGCCGTGCAGCTCCGCGGCCGACAGCAGCCCGACGTAGTACCGGTAGCCACCTACCTGCAGCATCGGGTCGATGAAGTCAATGGCGGGCACGGCGCCCCAGGTGCGGTACTGGGGCGGCACTGCCACGTACAGGCCGCGCGCCGGGCTGAACATGTCACCAGCTCGCCGCAGCCGCACCAACGTCGCCGATGCCTCGGCCTTGGGCGAGCCCAGCAGCTCCGTGACCTGGTCCAAGGTCACAACCTGTTGCCCATGGCCGAGTAGATGGTCTCGCAACTCTCGCGGCTCGATCCGCTCGGCACCTGTGAGGGACATATGGTGCCCATCCTCTGTGTAAACACAGTCTGCCCCAGACTGCGAACCTGGCTCTGCGATGAGTGACGGTCGGCGCGTGGGGCCTGATCGAGAGTCGGGTGTCGCAGGTTCCAGGCATCCCCGCCGTGCAGATGGGGCAGCCGACGGCGGAACGACTGCGGCTCAGGCGTCCTGCTGGGACCTGGCCCCGGCGGGCACGAGTTGCCCTGCCTGGATCGTGGCTCCTGGTAGCACGATCGCCCGCGCGGCCACCCACGCCCCGGCGCCGACGTGGATCGGCCCGTTGTCGAACCCGAACGCCGGGTCCTTGTGGTCGTGGCTCCCGGTGCACAGGAACGCTTCCTGGCTGATGCAGACGTCGTGCTCGATGGTGATCGGCTCGAGGTTGAGCAGCCAGGCACCCTCGCCGATCCAGCAGTCGTCGCCGATCGCGAGCTTCCACGGCCACAGCACGCGGACCCGGTGGCGGATCAGCACCCGCTTGCCGACCTCGGCGCCGAAGGCGCGCAGGATCGGCGGGCGCAGCCGGGCGGGGCAGCCACCACTTCATGAAGACGAGGTTCATCGTGGCGAACCAGGCGGCCTGCCAGAGCCTTGCTGCGGCCCTTGTCGTAGCCGGCACCGGTGAAGCTGCGCAGCAGCGACGCGGGTCGTGTCGGGGGGAGCGGCGCGTGGACGAGCATCGTCGGCGCAGTTGGCGACTGCATCGAGCGGGCGGTCGCGGGCCGGCTTGCCCAGGCGTTCGGCGAGGGCCGCGCTGCGGCCATCCGCGCGCAGCGCTCCGGGTCGGCGTTCAGCGCACGAACGCCGTCGACGAAGGCGTGCGGGTCGCCGGGAGGAACCGTGATGGCGGCGCCGTCGGTCCGGGCCAGCTCCCGCAGGTCGCGCCGCCCGTCGCCGACCGCGGCGAGCACCGGGCGGCCGGCGGCGAGGTAGGAGGTGAGCTTGCTCGGCAGCGACATGTCGCCGACGCCGGCCCGCTCGTTGACCAGCAGCAGGTCGGCGGCGGCCAGCGCGAGCGGGTAGCGGCGTCGTCCAGCGGGTCGACGAAGGCGATGTTCGGCACGTCGCCGGCCTGCGCCCGCGATGGCGGCGCGCTGGCTGCCGTCGCCGATGATGACCAGCCGCACGTCGCGGCCGCTGTCCGCGGAGCAGCCGTGGCCGGCCTCGACCATGGTGCCGAGGTCCTGCTTGAGGCCGATGTTGCCGGTGTGGACGACCGACGAACTGCTCGTGCGGCCAGCCGAGCTGCTGCGCGGGCCGCGTCGCGGTCGGTCGGTGCGGGCTGCACGTGGGTCCAGTTGGGCAGCAGCGCGATCCGGTCGTCGGGCACGCCGTACTCGGCGACGGCCGGCGGAACGCGTCGCTGACGACGGCGACCCGGGTCGGCGCGGGTCAGCGCGTAGCGCTCGAGGCCGGCGGTGGCGCGCTGATCGAGCCGCCGCCGCTGATGCCGCTCTGCCCGGCCGCCTTGGCCATCAGGTCCTGCACGACGGCGACCAGGGGCACGTCGTGCCGGCGGGCGATCGCGGGCGGCGGCGACGGCGCCGCCGAGGCTGGGCGTGGCCGCGACGACGAGGTCGGGCCGGGTTCGCTGAGGCGCTGCCCACGGCGTTCGCCAGGAAGGTGACCTCGTAGCCGACGCGCGTCAGATCGCCGTCTGCCGCGTGGGCACGTAGTGGCCCAGGCGGTGCACGGGGGGCGGCCGGGTCGTTGCGCAGCCGCGATCCTTGCGGCGGCGCGATCAGCGCGGGGCACCCGCCAGTCCGGGTAGTGCGGGACCCCGGTGAGCACGGTGACGCTGCGCGCCGGCGCGGCCAGCTGCTCGGCCATCCCCGTCGTGTACGGGGCGATGCCGGTGGGCTCGGGGGAGTAGTTGATGCCGATCACCAGCACGCGCGGGCCGGCGAGGTGGGCATGGCGCTAGGTCGAATGGCTGGAGCGGATAGCCTCTCGGCTCGAGTGCGCAGGGAGGGGAACGGCCTGCTTCGCCGGGCGCGCGCCGGTCCGCTCGGTGCTGGTCTGCTCGGCGCTGGCGAGCCTCGAGCTGTTCTGCCTGTTACTCATGGCCCCCGCGTCATCCGGCATGTCGACCGGTCCCCGGCCTATCCTGCATCGCAGACTATAGCGAACAGTAGTCAATCGACCCGCAAAGGGTGACGGGTTGGTGCGTGACCAGTGGGATGTGTGACTGATTCGGCGCAGCCGACTACGAGCTGCTGAGGGGACGGCGAAGGGCGCCCAGCCCTAGAGCTTGGACTGGATTGGCCACTTCATTGAGGTAAGCGAACAGGGCGATGCGCGAGATTGCACTCATGAGTTGAAACGTCGCTCCTTCTTCGCGCCCCCAACCTTCGCAGCCTCCTTTACATCCCCCCGGGACCACCAATTTGGAAAGAAGCGGTCCGTCGCGTTCGGGAGTTGATTGTTGCTGGGGGCGCCCTCGTGGAAGAACTTTGATCGAGCAGTATAGGTATCGCGGAGTTCTGCTTTTGCAACATCTTCTCCTCGAACTGATCAGGGTGCACCTCCTCCAGAATGGCGGAAGTCCCGGGGTCCCTTGTTGGCCAATGGTCGCCCGACGCTGGTGCGCCCATTCTTCTAGGTCCGCACCGGGATGACGCACGCTTTTTCCCAACTCTCAGGTGGT
Source organism: uncultured Actinomycetota bacterium (assembly GCA_963738495.1). Classification (GTDB taxonomy): domain Bacteria; phylum Actinomycetota; class Actinomycetes; order Actinomycetales; family Kineosporiaceae; genus CAVTWW01. Next base: position 3,255 of record CAVTWW010000032.1, on the reverse strand, counting down.
GCGTATCTCCACACGTATTGGATGAATGATTCGGTGAGTCTACGCGGTTTGCGAATCTGCGCGTTGAACCATGCGAGCGCTCCTCCTCCGCTCTTCGCGCAAAGGTGGGCAACCGTGGACTCCTGATCCGAAAGGGGAATATCGACCGCGCTGGAGTCTATTGCTGATTTTGCCATCACTTCTATCGCGGCCACGAGTAGGGCAAGTCCTAGGGTGAAGATCCATCCTGCGAACAGCAAGTGCGAGGTGATGGAGGCGTATCGCCTGCAGTGTGGAACGAAACTGTTCGTCGTCCAGCTCGTCGGTCGACAAGGACGCTCAGGTCCTTCACCAGCTGGACCTCCCGTGCCTGAAAGGTCTATTTGGTGCGCGCCTGGTCCGAGACTCTTGAAGGAGTGCTCGGATGCCGCCTCGATCCATATGGGGTTCGAAGGGGCGATCTTCTGAAGAAAGTCTTGTCCCGGGGCGCCGAAATGGCGATCGTACACAACGCTGCATATTGATGCTATGGCGTGGGTCTTGGTCAGCGCGCCTGACCGTTCGTCCGTATCCGTCTTCCACGACCACGCTCATCTTCAGGGGGACAACTATTGAGGCCCGCTCCGAATGTTCACCAACCAAGAAGGTTGGCCCCAGGGAGAACTGGGAGGTTGCTATCTCGGTGGATAGGGAGATGGAACCGAGCATGTAGCCGTGCACCTGGTGAAAGCGTTCTGTGTAGGTAGCCACTGGAAGAAGAGTTTCTGATAGCAAGACCGAAGGCTTCGATGGCCTCGTTAAATCGAACGTGATCGGCGGAGACTGCTCGCACTGTTCCTCCATCGGAATCTTGATCTTCGGTGGCGGTCCTGGAAGTGCGCCCGCCTAGGAGAATGCTCAGGTTGCTCCAAGATCTACATTCAGGCCTCCTCGGCCGCCCGCCACGAAGTCGTTGGCGTCGGTCCGGTACGTCGGGACGCTGGACGTAGTAGAGGTCGGTCACAAGTCGGCCAGGTAGTCGACCACTCCCGGTCATGTGGCGACTCGCCAGACAAGGAGTCGTCAGGCCCGCCACGGCATCGACATCGTGCTCCCCGCGTTACCTGGCGCATGTCAGGCGATATCGGTCATGATCGATGCATGACGGGGTTGGATCGAGATGCGCGTGACGCGGTGCTTGCCGCGGTCCTGGCTCAGGCAGTTCGCGACGGCGACCTGCAGGCGCACGATGCGTTGAGGGTCATCAAGCATGAGATGCGCAGGCGGAACACCAACAAGAAGACGAAGTTGCCGTTCCGTTCGGCCGGCGCGCAGGACGTGATCGACTCCTACCAGGGTCGAGGCGAGCCGCTGCCCAAGAACGGGTCGAATGACGCGCTGCATGCGGATCATGTGTATGAGCTGGGCGACGCCGATTTGCGTCAGACCGTCGGTGTCGACGCCTGGATGGCTCTGCTCGAGCGGGCTCGCACGGTCGTGGTGGTGACCGCCAAGGAGAACTACGCGCTGGAGAGCATCGAACGCGCCGGCACCCGTGGGCCTGCCAAGTACGCGAAGGCCGGGGTGACCTGGGCAGGCGACCCTCCGCCCTTCGTTTCAGGTTGATCATGATCGGGCTGCACTGTGCGCCGAGCGGTGGGGATGGGCAGCGGTCAGGTTGTCCAGAGGGCGTCGAGGGGCAGGGCGATGATCTTGTCGCCGTACGAGAGGGTCTGCTGCCCGGTGTAGAGGACGAGGCCGGCGACGAAGCGGTCGCCGGTGCGGGCCGCAAGATGACGTAGGCCGCGTAGGTCCTCGCTGCGCACAGTGGCGCCGGCCTTCACCTCGACGGCCACGATGCGACCGTCGGGGGTCTCGATGATGCCGTCCACCTCGACCTGGTCCTTGGTGCGGTAGTGGTAGAGGCGGGCCTGCTGCTGAGACCAGGTGAGCTGGCGTTGCAGCTCCATCAGCACGAACGACTCGAGTAGGGGACCTGCGGCGCCGTCCGGCTCGTTGAGTCGGTGGGTGTCCTGGCCGAGCAGGTGGGCGGCCAGGCCGCTGTCGACGAAGGCCAGTTTGGGGGTGCCGGTGACGCGGTGGGTCTGGCCGCCGGCCCAGGCGGGGATCTCCTTGATCAGGAAGACCGAGCGGAGCAGCTCGAGGTAGCGGACCACCGTACTGCGAGGGATGCCGGAGTCGGACGCCACGCTCGACGGCACCAGCAGGTGGCCGGACCGCCCTGCGAGCAGCCTGAGCAGGCGGCGCAGGTCTGCGGTGCGCTCGATGTGGGCCAGCTGTCTGACGTCCCGCTCGATGAGGGTCGTCAGGTAGGACTCGAAGAACGCGGCGCGGCGCCGCTCCGATCGACGGGTGGCCTCAGGGAAACCCCCTCGGACGACGATGTCGAGGTAGTCGCGTTTGTGCAGCCTCGATGTTCGAGCTGCCAGAGCCCCTGAGGTGAAGGCCGCGTCGATGAAGTTTCCGGTGGTCGCCAGCATCTCGCTCTGGGCGAACGGCCACAGCTCGATGATCTCGATGCGTCCGGGCAAGGCATCTGGCAGGTCGCGCAGCGCGAGGATCTGGGACGAGCCGGTGAGCAGGAACTGCCCGGGGCGGGGGTCGGTGTCGACGGCGACCTTGATGGTGCGGAACAGCTCGGATGCCAGCTGGATCTCGTCGATCACCATCAATCCGTCGTGGCGAACGAAGCCGGCCGGGTCGTCCTGGGCGGCCTTCAGAGTGGCCGGATCGTCGAGCAGGCGGATCGCGGTGTTCGGGTGCTCGGACGCGACCTGTCGGGCCAGGGTGCTCTTGCCGCACTGTCGGGCCCCGTTGAGCGCCACCACACGGGTGTCGGTCAGCGCCTCGTCCACGGTCGGTTTCGCGGCTCGGGCGAGAAGGTCGTGAGAGGGGGCCACCGCAGCATTACAGCAGATCAGCGGGTGGGTCCATGGTGACGACACGGGGAAGCGTGGTGATCTGGACGTAGTATTCGTGGTGATCTGGACGAAACTGCCGTGGTGATCTGGACGGTCGTTCAGCGATGACTTGGGCGCGCGATGGGGGGTGTCAAGGTAGTCGATGTGGTGCAGCGCCTTGTTGACCGTGGGGTCGCTGTCGACCTTGTAGACGATGATCACGTTCTGCTGGGCGAAGCCGAACTTGTTCACCAGGTCGGTGATCGTGGCTGGGGACTCAGGCGGACCGGTTGGATCGACGGGTACCCGGCGCGTCGTCGAGTCTGGCGCGGACCGCCTCGGCGTCGGGATGGCCGAGCTGGTCGAAGACCGTCTC
>CAVTWW010000031.1:0-91162 GCA_963738495.1 uncultured Actinomycetota bacterium | reverse complement strand
GCCGAGGAACCCGCCCTCGAAGACGTTCGAGCCGTTGGCGTCCTTGCGGTTGACCCACCACGAGAAGTTGAGCAGCAGCTTGGTGAACACCCGGATCAGGAACGAACGGTCGCGGTAGCCGTCGATCCGGTAGACGTGCCAGGCCGCCCAGGCGTGCACCGGCGGGTTGACGTCACCGAAGCCCCACTCGTAGGCGGGCAGCTGGCCGTTGGGGTGCATCGCCCACTCCCGGCACATCAGCAGCAGCTGTTCCTTGGCGAAGTCCGGGTCGACGTGCGCCAAGGGGATGGCATGGAAGGCCAGGTCCCAGGCGGCGAACCACGGGTACTCCCACTCGTCCGGCATCGAGATCACGTCGGCCAGGTAGAGGTGACGCCAGTTGCTGTTGCGCGGGATCGGCTGGGTGCGCGCGTCCGGCGCGGGCGCCGGCACCGGGTCGGTGTCGAGCCACTGGTCGACGTTGTAGCGGTAGAGCTGCTTGGTCCACAGCAGACCGGCATACGCCCGACGGGCCACGTGCCGGTCGGCCGGCGGCATCCGGGGGTCGATCACCTGGGCGTAGAACTCGTCGGCCTCGCGGCGCCGCGCGGCGAGCACCTCGTCGAACTCCGGCCCGAAGGTCTCGGCGCTCGGGGCCGCCGGGCTGAGCCGCAGCCGCACCGTCACCGACTCCCCCGCCGGCACGGCGTCGAACACGTACTGGACGGCGACCTTGGTGCCCTCGTCGAACGGGTTGATCCCGGACCGGTCGCCGGTCACCACGAACCGGTTGACACCGTCCTTGGGGTACGGGCTCGGGTTCTTGGCCGCCCCGAACAGCTCGACCGCATTGGTGTCGTTGTCGCAGAACAGCAGGACGGGCGACCCTTCGGCGCTCAGGTGCCACGAACCCAGCTGGGAGTGGTCGGCCTTGACCGCCTCGAGCCCGCTGACCATCAGGGTCGGTGGCAGCAGCTGGTGCATGGCGGGCTTGCGGGGGTCCTGGCCCCAGGCCCAGGTGTTGCGGAACCACAGCTGCGGCAGCAGCTGCAGCGGTGCCGGGTCCGGGCCGTGGTTGGTGGCGGTGATCTCGATGCAGAGGTCGTCCGGGCTCGCCTTGGCGTAGGTGACCCGGACGTCGAAGAACCGGTTCTCGGCCAGGACGCCGGTGTCACCCAGCTCGTACTCCCGCTCGTCGCGGCCCCGGGCGGCGTTCTCGGTGCGCAGCTCGGCGTAGGGGAAGGCCGCCTGCGGGTAGCGGTAGAGCCACTGCATCCAGCTGTGGGTGGGGGTGCCGTCGACCACCCACCAGTACTCCTTGACGTCCTCGCCGTGGTTGCCCTCACCGTTGGCCAGGCCGAACAGCCGCTCCTTGATGCGGTCGTCGTGGGTGTTCCACACCCCCAGCCCGAAGTTGAGGAAGCCGTACCGGTCGCAGACCCCGCCCAGGGCCTCCTCCCCCCAGCGGTAGGCCCGGGCGTGGGCGTGGTCGAACGGGAAGGCCGACCAGGCGTCGCCGTCCTGGGAGTAGTCCTCGCGCACGGTGCCCCACTGCCGACCCGCCAGGTAGGGCCCCCACAGTCGCCAGGGGCTGTTCGTCCCCGTGGACTCGGCCAGCCGAACGTGCTCGGTCGAGTCCTGGGCCTTGTTCCAGCGGTCGCTCTGCTCGGGTGCGGTCACCCCCCTAGCCTCTCGTCACGATGTGACCCCCGCGTTACGCGCCACGCGGTACCGGTGACCGAGTCAGACCTACGGCCGAGTCAGAAGAGCTCGAGCTGGTCCTCGGCGACCTCCACCACGCGCCCACCGCGTCGTCCGGACCGGACGGCGAGCCGGGCGGCCTCGACCAGGGCGGCGCCACCGGCCACAGCGGCCGAGCCGGCGCTCTGCCGGTCGTGCGCCGCGATCAGGTCGACCATCGGCGGCACGGTGCGGGCCCGCCAGATCGGGGCCGGGGCCGGGGCCGGCAGCTGCGAGGGCACCGAGTCGAACCCGGACGGCGCCCAGGCCGGCGGCTCGCCGCCCACCAGCGACCACAGCGAGGGGCCCAGCATGATCTGGCGCGAGCGCAGCGCCGCGACCAGGCGGGGCCGGTCCAGCGGCAGCCGCAGCGCCTCGGGGTCGGGCAACTCGAGGTCGGTACGCATCGTCATGATCTCGACGGTCCGCAGCAGGTCGGCTCGGACGCGGGGGCGGCCAGCCGTTCAGCCACGGCGGCCCCGGTGACGCCCGCGACGCGGGCGAAGGCGCCGCCGTCCAGCGCCTCGAGCAGGTCGACCAGCGAGCCGAACTCGGCCAGCAGCCGCGCCGCCAGGGTGGGTCCGACCCCCGGGCCCCCGGCAGGTTGTCGCTGCTGTCGCCGCGCAGCACGGCGTAGTCGCGGTACTGGTCGGGCCGCACGCCGTAGCCCGCCGACAGCAGCTCGGGGGTCAGCAGCGCCGACCCCTCGATGCCCCCCTCCCGCACCCGCAGCACCGAGGTCGTCTCGTCGAGCAGCGCGAAGCTGTCACGGTCGCTGGTCACCAGCACGCAGTCCCACTGCTGCTCGCGGGCCAGCCGGGCCGCCGAGGCCAGCACGTCGTCACCCTCCCAGCCCGCGACCTGCGCCGACGGGATGCCCGCCTGGCGCAGCAGCTGCGGGGCCGAGAGCACCTGGTCGTCGAGGGTCGGCTCGCGCGGCGGTCGGTGGGCCTTGTAGTGCGGGTGCGCCGCCCGGCGCACGCAGTCCCGGTGACCGTCGAAGGCGACCAGGACGGCGTGCGGACGCAGCCGACCGCACGCTGCCGCCACGGCTGTCACCAGTCCCCGCAGCGCCCAGACCGGGCGGCCGTCGGCGTCGAGGTCGAGGTCGCCACCCCCTCGGCTCATGCCGTGGAAGGCTCGGTGCACCAACCCGTCGCCGTCCAGCGCAACCAGCAGCGGGCGGGCCACGGCTCAGCCCTTCAGGGCCTGGTCGAGGTCGTCGAGCAGGTCGGCGACGTCCTCCAGGCCCACCGACAGCCGGATCACGCCGTCGGTGATCCCGGCGGCCGCCCGGGCCCGCTCGCTCATGCGCCGGTGGGTGGTCGTCGCGGGGTGGGTGACCAACGACTTGGCATCACCCAGGTTGTTCGACAGGTCGACCAGCCGCAGGGCGTCGACGACGGCGAAGGCGCCGTCCTTGCCGCCGTCCACCTCGAAGGTCACCACAGTGCCGCCGGCGCTCATCTGACGGCGGGCCAGGTCGTGCTGCGGGTGGCTGGCCAGGAACGGGTAGCGCACCCGCTGCACCGCCGGGTGGGTCTCAAGGTGGGCGGCGATCTCGGCGGCGGCGGCGCACTGGGCGTCGACCCGCAGCTTCATCGTCTCCAGGCCCTTGAGCAGCACCCAGGCGGTGAACGGGCTCATCGAGGGACCCGTGTGACGCATCAGCGTCTGCACCCCGCCGTCGATGTACTCCTTCGAGCCCAGGATCGCCCCGCCCAACACCCGGCCCTGGCCGTCGATGTGCTTGGTGGCCGAGTAGACGACGACGTCCGCGCCCAGCTGCATCGGCTTCTGCAGCAACGGTGTCGCGAACACGTTGTCGACCACCACGACCGCACCGGCGGCGTGGGCGAGTTCGCAGACCGCGGCGACGTCGACGAGGTCCTGCATAGGGTTGGACGGCGACTCGAAGAAGACCGCCTGGGTCGGCGTGGCCAGCGCCGCCGCCCACTGCTCGAGGTCGTGCCCGTCGACGAACTCGCAACTGATGCCCCAGCGGGGCAGCAGCTCGTCGAGGATCACCATGCACGAGCCGAACAGGGCGCGGGCCGCAACCACCCGGTCACCGGCCTTGAGGAAGGCCATCAGTGAGGTGAACACGGCGGACATGCCGCTGGCGGTGGCGAAGCACGCCGGCGCGCCCTCGACCAGCCGCAGCCGCTCCTCGAACATCGCCACGGTCGGGTTGCCGTAGCGGCTGTACAGGTAGTGGTCGACCTCGCCCTTGAAGGCGCCCTCGGCCTGGGCCGCGTCGTCGTAGACGTAGCCCTGGGTGAGGAAGATCGCCTCGGCGGTCTCGGCGAAGTTCGACCGCAGCAGCCCGCCCCGGACGGCGAGAGTCTGCGGCCGCAGCCCAGCAGTGCCGGTGCCGGTGTCGGTGTCGGTGCCGGTGTCGGTGTCGGTGCCGGTGTCGGTCACGACTGGCGCCAGGGAAGGCCTTCGGCCTTCCAGCCGGCCATCCGACCACGGTGCCCGGCGGAGTCCTGACGGCCCTCGAAGCCCTCGAGCACGTTGTAGGCATTGGCGTAGCCGGCGTTCGTCGCCGCGACGGCAGCCGCCACCGAACGGGCACCGGAGCGGCACAGGAACACCACCGGCTGCTCGGGGGTGACCCCGGCGGCGGCCAGCTCGGCGAGGAAGGCCGGGTTCGAGGCGCCGTCCGGGTAGGTCGACCACTGCGCGGTGACGACCTTCTTGCCGATCACCGACAGGTCGGGCAGCCCGACGTAGGCCCACTCGGCGTGGGTACGGACGTCGACCAGGACGGCGTCCGGGTCGTCGACGAGCAGCCGGTAGGTGTCGGTGGCGGTGAGGTCGCCCGCGTAGTCGCCCATGGCCGACATCCTCGCATCCTCGACCCCGGCGGTCGGTGCGCCCTACCGTGATGACACCATCTGCGTCGAGGCCGTAGCCCGGACGACACCGTCCCTGCCGTGGCCGCAGAACCGCTGATCCCGTCGAGGCAGGAGCCACACACATGACCGACACTCTCGCCGGCCCGGCCGGGAGCCCCACCGTCTCGGGCGTCGAGCAGCGCCGCCACCTGGCGACCGCGATCCCCGGTCCCGCCTCGCAGGCGCTGCAGGCCCGCAAGACCGCCGCGGTGGCCACCGGGATCGGCACCACGCTGCCGGTCTACATCACCCGCGCCGGCGGCGGCATCCTGGTGGACGTCGACGGCAACCAGCTCATCGACTTCGGGTCCGGCATCGCCGTCACCACGGTCGGCAACTCCGCCCCCGAGGTGGTCTCGCGGGTGCAGGCCCAGGTGGCCGAGTTCACCCACACCTGCTTCATGGTCACGCCGTACGAGGGCTACGTCGAGGTCTGCGAGGCCCTCAACCGACTGACCCCCGGTGACCACGACAAGCGGTCGGCGCTGTTCAACTCCGGCGCCGAGGCGGTCGAGAACGCGGTCAAGATCGCTCGTCGCTACACCGGCCGGCAGGCGGTCGTCGTCTTCGACCACGCCTATCACGGTCGCACCAACCTGACGATGGCGATGACCGCCAAGAACATGCCCTACAAGGACGGCTTCGGGCCGTTCGCCGGCGAGGTCTACCGGGCGCCGATGAGCTACCCGTTCCACGAGCCGGCCTCGATCAAGGGCACCGAGGCGGCGATGCGCGCGATCTCGACGATCGAGAAGCAGGTCGGCGCCGACCGGGTCGCCGCCGTCGTGATCGAGCCCATCCAGGGCGAGGGCGGCTTCATCGTGCCGGCCGAGGGCTTCCTCACAGCGATCGCCGAGTGGTGCACCGCCAACGGGGTGGTCTTCATCGCCGACGAGATCCAGACCGGGTTCGCCCGCACCGGGGCGATGTTCGCGTGCGAGCACGAGGACGTCGTCCCCGACATGATCACCAGCGCCAAGGGCATCGCCGGCGGCCTGCCGCTGGCGGCGGTCACCGGACGGGCCGAGATCATGGACTCCATCCACGCCGGTGGCCTGGGTGGCACCTACGGCGGCAACCCGGTCACCTGCGCCGCGGCTCTCGGCGCCATCGCGACGATCGAGGGCCAGAACCTGGTGGCGGCCGCGCAGCAGATCGAGTCGGTGATGACGGGCCGGCTGCACGAGCTGGCCGCCGAGCACCCGAAGATCGGCGAGGTCCGGGGCCGCGGCGCGATGATCGCGATCGAGATCGTCAAGCCCGGCACCATCGAGCCGGACGCCGCGGAGACCTCGCGCATCAACAACGCCTGTCACCAGGCCGGCCTGGTGACGCTGACCTGCGGCACCTACGGCAACGTCCTGCGCTTCCTGCCGCCCCTGGTCATGCCGCAGCACCTGCTGACCGAGGGCCTCGACATCTTGGCCGAGGCCCTCAAGGCCTGAGCCCACCAGAAGCCAGGCCTGAGATCGGGGCCCTCGGGATCGAGGGCGTGTGAAGCCGTGTCCACCCGGGTCACCGGCGGGTGGCGACCACCTGCCACATCCGGGCCAGTCCCACGAACGGCTCGCGGTCGTGCAGGGTCAGCTCGAGGGCCTCCAACGCGGCGTACACCTCGGGGTCGCTCTTGCGCTCGTCGTCGGTCAGGTAGTCGCTGACGCACCTGATGCCGAACCGTCGCACCGAGTCGAACCCGTTGTCGCGCAGCACCTCTGACACCTGTTCGACCGAGATCTGGCGGACCTGCTCGCCGAACGCGACGCTGCGGGCCGTCGGGGCGTCCAGCACCGCCAGGGCCCGCGACGGGTCGCCGTCCCGCACCATCGCCAGCATCACCTCGGACGCCGGGTTCACCGCCGCCAACGACAGGGCACCCCCGGGCGCCACCAGGCGGGCGACGTCAGCCACCGTCGAGGCGAGGTCGTCGCGGTAGCCCAGCACGAAGTGGCACAGCACCAGGTCGTAGCCGCCGGCACTGACCTGCTCGAGCGCCGCCGACCCGTCCGGTCCGGCGTCCGCCGGACCCAGCAGCGCCAGGTCGGCCTCGACCAGCCGCAGCGACACCCCCTCCCGCCGCGCCCGCTCGCGGGCCCGGCGCAGCAGCGTGGGCGAGCTGTCGAGCACCGTCACGTCGTGACCGGCCAGAGCCAGCGGGACGGCGTCCGACCCGTCGGCGCCGCCGACGTCGAGCACCCGCAACCGGGTGCGGCCGGTGCTCGCCTGCAGGTCACGGCAGGCGCCCTGCAGCACGTGGGCCACGACCCGGTAGCGCAACCGGCCCCAGGGGCTGGCCTGCCAGTCGGCCCACTGCTCGTCCCGGCTGCCGAACCGGTCCGCCGATTCGGCCGCCGTGGGTGCGTTGTCGTCGAACAGCGTCGCGGGCTCCTCGGCGGCCGAGGGGGCCGCCGTCCCGACCGACGACCCCCGCCAGGGCCTGCCGGCCGCGGCGTCGTCCATGGCCTCGTTCGCGAGGCGGTCGGCATGAGCGTTGCGGGCTCGCGGCACCCAGGTGTAGAGCACCTGCGACGGAGCCAGCGCGGCACGCGCCTGTTTCACCAGGGCTCGCATGTCCTCGTGCTTGACCTGCCAGCGGCCCGACATCTGCTCCACGACCAGCTTGGAGTCCATGCGCACCTCGACGGAGCAGTGCGGGTCGATCGCGGCCGCCGCCGTCAGCCCCGCGACCAGGCCGCGGTACTCGGCGACGTTGTTGGTCGCCGTCCCGATCGCCTCACCGATCTCGGCCAGCAGCTCACCGGTGGCGGCGTCCTTGACCAGCGCGCCGTACCCGGCCGGGCCAGGGTTGCCCCGGGAGCCGCCGTCGGCCTCGACGACCAGCCGACGACCGCCGCTCCCGGACTGCGCAGCCGTCACAGGCCCGACTCGGCCGTCCGCACCAGGATGCAGCCACACTCCTCGCACCGCAGGACGGCGTTGTCGGCGGCGGCCCGGGCGTTGCCGAGGTCGATGTTGTTCATCTCGATCCGGCAGCCGCCGCAGCGGCGCTGCATCAGCTTGGCCGCTCCGGCTCCGCCGGAGTGCTCGCGGATCCGCTCGTACAGGGCCATCAGGTCCGCCGGTACCCCGGCCGCCGCGTTCGCCCGGTCGAGGCTCTGCTGGGCGGCCTCGGCGTCCAGCTCGGCCTGGGCCGCGTCCCGCCGAGCGGTGGCCTCGGCGATCTTGGCGTCGAGGGCGTCGACGGCGGCCTGGGCCGCCGTCAACCGGGCCTGCCCGGCCTCGACCCGTTCCATCACCTCGAGCTCGGCGTCCTCGAGCACCGACTGCCGCTGCGCCAGCGTCGCCAGCTCGTGCTGCATCGCCTGCAGATCCTTGGGACTGCCCTGCCCGGCGTCGAGCCGGGCCTGGTCGCGGGCCGCCCGCTGGCGCACCAGCTCGACGTCCGCCTCGGCCTTGGCGAGCTCGCGACCCAGGTCCTGGTCGACGGTCCGGGCGGCGACGAGCTCGTCACCGGCGGACCGGCCCTGCGCGGCCAGCGCCTCGAGGGCGGCCAGCTCGGGCAGGGTGCGTCGCCGATGGGCGATCTGGGCCAGTCGGGTGTCGTGCTCCTGCACCTCGAGCAACCGCCACTGGTCCTGCATCGCCGCCATCACCACAGCACACCTCCGCACCTCGCCGGGGTCCCCCGGACCCCAGAACCCTAGTCCGACCGAACCCCACCCGCGCGGGCCTGCGCCGAGTCACCCGCAGGGCCGCGTGGGTCAGCGGACGATGCCGCCGGGGCTGGGCACCCGGAACAGCCACGGGTCGCTGCAGCGAGCACTGACCTGCACCTCGACGGGGGTGCCGGCGGCCTCGAGCAGACCCTCGAGCTTGTTGGCGACCCCGGCCAGCCACGGCCACTCGCTCGACCAGTGGGCCACGTCGATCAGGAAGGGAGTGCCCTCGCCGACCTCCTCGCGCAGCTCGCTGGCGGCGTGGTGGCGCAGGTCGGCGGTGACGAAGGCGTCGACCCCGGCGGCCCGGGCCGCCCCGACCAGGTCGTCCCCGGCGCCGCCGCAGACGGCCACGGTCTGCACGAGGCCACCGGGCTCGCCGGCCACCCTCACCCCTTGCGCGGACGCCGGCAGCGCCTCGGCCACGAGCATCGCGAACTCGCGCAACGTGGTCGGCGCGGTGAGGCGCCCCACCCGGCCGACACCGCGGGCGCCGCCGCCGTCCTCGTCGGCGACCAGCGGCCGCAGGTCGGTCAGCCCGAGCACGCGGGCCAGGGCGTCCGAGACCCCGGGCGCCGCGACGTCGGCGTTGGTGTGAGCGGTGTACAGGGCGCAGCCGCCCCGCACCAGCCGGTGCACCAGCTGCCCCTTGGCGGTGGTGGTGGCCACACTGTGCACCGGGCGCAGCAGCAGCGGGTGGTGGGTCAGCAGCAGGTCGGCGTGCCACTCCAGGGCCTCGTTGACGACGGCAGCCACCGGGTCGACGGCCAGCAGGATCCGCCGGATAGGCATCGTGGGGTCTCCGCAGACCAGGCCCACCCGGTCCCAGTCGCGGGCCCAGGTGGGGTCGTACAGACCCTCCAGCACGTCGATCACGTTGCCGAGGGTCGGGGTCTTGGTGTCGATGGTCATGGTCACAGCCTGCACATTAGTGGTCACAGAGTTGCCGCGGCACCATTTCGCGAACTCTCCGAGGTCGTATGATCACTCAGAGTCATTGTTTCGGTCGCTTCATCACTCGTGGTGATGCCGGTGGGCCCGGCCGGGTTCGAACCGACGACACCCGCGGTGTAAACGCGGTGCTCTACCAGCTGAGCTACAGGCCCCGTTCCACCGCCTCACAGGGCGGCGATCGCCTCACGATAGGCGGCCAGCGGCCGGGCCTCACCTGGAGCGTTGACGATGCTCCAGCGTAGGACACCCTCGGTGTCGACGAGGAAGGTGCCGCGAGTCGCGAACCCTACCACCTCGTTGAAGACCCCGTAGGCCTGAGCGGTCGCCCCGTGCGGCCAGAAGTCCGACAGCAGCGGGAACTCGTAGCCCTCGACCTCGGCGAACGCCCGCTGGGAGTGCTTCGGGTCGCACGAGATGCCGACGACCTGGACGTTCGCGTCGCTGAAGACCGCCAGGTTGTCGCGGATCTCGCAGAGCTCACCGGTGCAGATGCCCGAGAACGCGAAGGGGTAGAACACCAGGGCCACGGCCTGCTTGCCGCGGAAGTCCGAGAGACGGACCGACTGGCCGTCCTGGTCCTTCAGCTCGAAGTCGGGCGCGGTCTCGCCGATCTGCGGGGTCACGAACATGCTCCTTCGACGGCGGACGGGGGTGATGGCGAACGGAGATGACGGCGGACGGAGGTCGGGTCTGGACGAGGACGACGTCAGCGCCGGGTGCCCTTGGGGGCAGCCAGGCGGGTCCCGGTCCACTCCCGGCAGGCACTGACGGTGCTGGTGGCGTGCAGGCCCGCGGTGGGCCCGGCCTCCTCGATGTCGGACGGCTCGACATGGCCCGGCCGACCCGACTTGGGGGTCAGCAGCCAGATGACGCCGCCGTCGGCCAGGTTGGGCAGTGCGTCGACGAGACAGTCGACGAGGTCACCGTCACCGTCCCGCCACCAGTAGATGGCGACGTCGACGACGTCCTCGACGTCCTCGTCGACCAGTTCGGAACCAGTCAGGTCCTCGATCGAGGCTCGCAGCTCGTCGTCGACGTCCGTGTCGTACCCGAACTCCTGGACGACCTGACCGGCCTTGAAGCCCAGTCGGCCGCCCATCGACGGGTCCGCCGCAGACTGCGCGGTCGCGCCCACCTGTCCGTGTCCTCCCTCGAATCAGCGATATCTGGCGAGCGCCCACCCTGAGGAATGCAACTCGCAGGCGTCACGCTAGTGCACGTCACTGCCGCAGCCCAGCCATCCGGGCGACTGCGCCGCCCGCGCGTGGCGAACTGAGGCCCGGCGGCGGCGTGGCGTGGCGCGTTCCTGCCCGGCTCGGATGTGACGGCGGCGACCGTCCGGGCCAGGATGGGAGTCCAACATCGAGGGAGCACCCCACGAAAGGGACGAACACGTGGCTACGTACCCCGACCCCGGGACCAATTTTCAACGGGCTGCCCAGCCAGATCCCGGACATCGACCCCGAGGAGACCGCGGAGTGGCTGGCCTCGCTCGACGGCGCCGTCGACGACCGGGGCGGGAGCGGGCCCGCTACCTGATGCTGGCGCTGCTGCAGCGCGCCCGGGAGCAGGGCGTCGGGGTGCCGAGCCTGTCCTCGACCGACTACATCAACACCATCCCGCCCGGAGCGGGAGCCCTGCTTCCCCGGTGACGAGGAGACCGAGCGCACCTACCGCCGCTGGATCCGCTGGAACGCCGCCGTCATGGTGCACCGGGCGCAGCGCCCCGGGCATCGGCGTCGGCGGCCACATCTCGACCTACGCCTCGTCCGCGACCCTGTACGAGGTCGGCTTCAACCACTTCTTCCGCGGCAAGGACCACCCCGGCGGCGGCGACCAGATCTTCTTCCAGGGCCACGCCTCCCCCGGCATCTACGCCCGCGCGTTCCTCGAGGGCCGGCTCACCGAGGCCACCTCGACGGCTTCCGGCAGGAGAAGTCGCAGCCCCGCCGGCGGGCTTCCGTCCTACCCGCACCCGCGGCTGATGCCGGACTTCTGGGAGTTCCCGACGGTCTCGATGGGCCTCGGGCCCGATCAACGCGATCTACCAGGCCCAGTTCAACAAGTACCTGCACGGCCGCGGCATCAAGGACACCTCCCAGCAGCACGTCTGGGCCTTCCTGGGCGACGGCGAGATGGACGAGCCCGAGAGCCGCGGCGCCCTGCAGCTGGCCGCCTACGAGGATCTCGACAACCTCACCTTCGTGGTCAACTGCAACCTGCAGCGCCTCGACGGCCCGGTCCGCGGCAACGGCAAGATCATCCAGGAGCTGGAGGCCTTCTTCCGCGGCGCCGGCTGGAACGTCATCAAGGTGATCTGGGGCCGCGAGTGGGACGCCGCTGCTCGCCGCCGACCGCGACCAGGCGCTGGTCAACCTGATGAACGTGACCCCGGACGGCGACTACCAGACCTTCCGCACCGAGGACGGCGCCTACATCCGCGAGCACTTCTTCGGCCGCGACCCGCGCACCCGCAAGCTGGTCGAGAACATGACCGACGACGAGATCTGGAAGCTGCGCCGCGGCGGGCACGACTACCGCAAGGTCTACGCGGCCTACCAGGCTGCGCGACCGAGCACAAGGGCCAGCCGACCGTGATCCTCGCCAAGACGATCAAGGGCTAGGGCCTGGGCCCGCACTTCGCGGGTCGCAACGCCACGCACCAGATGAAGAAGCTGACCCTGGAGGACCTGAAGACGCTGCGCGACCGGCTGCGGATCCCGATCACCGACGAGCAGCTCGACGGCCAACCCGTACCTGCCGCCCTACTTCAACCCGGGCGAGGACAACGAGGTCATCCAGCACCTGCGCGAGCGTCCGGCGCCAGCTCGGCGGCCCGCTGCCCGAGCGCCGGCGCACCGACGGCCAAGTCCCTGGCCCTGCCGGACGACGCCGCCTACGACGGCGTCAAGCGCGGCTCGGGCAAGCAGCCGATCGCGACCACGATGGCCTTCGTCCGGCTGCTGAAGGACCTCATGCGGGACAAGGAGTTCGGCGCCCGCGTGGTGCCGATCATCCCCGACGAGGCGCGCACCTTCGGCATGGACTCGTTCTTCCCGACCGCGAAGATCTACAACCCGCACGGCCAGACATACACCTCGGTCGACCGCGACCTGATGCTCGCCTACAAGGAGTCGACGTCCGGGCCAGATCCTGCACGTGGGCATCAACGAGGCCGGCTCGCTGGCCGCGTTCACCGCGGCCGGTTCGTCGTACGCCACGCACGGCGAGCCGATGATCCCGATCTACATCTTCTACTCGATGTTCGGCTTCCAGCGCACCGGCGACGCCCTCTGGGCGGCCGCCGACCAGATGTGCCGCGGCTTCCTCATCGGGCGCCACCGCCGGGCGCACCACCCTGACCGGCGAAGGCCTGCAGCACGCCGACGGGCACTCCCCGATCCTCGCCGCGACCAACCCGGCCGTGCGTGGCCTACGACCCGGCCTACGGGTACGAGATCGGGCACATCGTCCGCGACGGCCTGCGGCGCATGTACGGGGAGTACGCCGCGAGAACATCATCTACTACCTGACCGTCTACAACGAGCCCTACCCGCAGCCGGCCGAGCCCGAGGACCTGGACGTCGACGGGCTGCTCAAGGGCATGTACCTGCTGTCACCGGCCGAGCATGCCCGAGGGCGAGCCGGCCGCGCGCCCAGCTCCTCGGCCTCGGGCGTGGCTGTGCCCTGGGCGCTGGAGGCCCAGCAGCTGCTGCGCCGACGACTGGGGCGTCGCCGCCGACGTCTGGAGCGTGACCAGCTGGACCGAGCTGCGCCGCGACGGCGCTGCGCCTGCGACGAGCAGGCGTTCCTGCCACCCCGACGACCGACGGCCCCGACGCCCGTACCTCACCCAGCGCGCTGGCCGGTACGGCCGGGCCGGTGGTCGCGGTGAGCGACTACATGCGCCAGGTCGCCGACCAGATCGCGCAGTGGGTTCCGGGCGACTTCGCCTCGCTCGGCGCCGACGGCTTCGGGTTCTCCGACACCCGCCCGGCCGCACGGCGGTTCTTCGCGATCGACGGACCGTCGATCGCCGTCCGCGCGCTGGCAGCAGCTCGCCAGGCGGGGCGAGGTCGCCGGTCGACCTGCTGGCCCAGGCGATCGCGCAAGTACCGGCTGCACGACGTCACGGCCGGCACCACCGGCAGCAGCGGCGGCGACGCCTGAACTTGATGTGAAGGGTTTCGAGATCTGTCGCGGAGAAGGCGGGGGCCTTCTTACTGGTCCTGGCCATGCTGGGTGGGTGCTCGCGACAGAGCGATCCGCGAGCCTTCCAGATCGGACGCCTATGTCGCTGAGTCGGTCGGCCTCGATGCCTCAGATGTGGCGGGCCTTTCGACTTGCTCATCTTCCGGGCTACCCGACTGATGCGCAGTTCCGCGTGAACGCGATGGGCGGCAAAGCCTGGACGCTGCAGGGACTCAACAGGTCTGAACTGACGGTCGGCGTCTTCGATTTGCATATTTCTGTGGGGTCACCGACGGCTGGTCCACAGACGTGGACCGACATGTCGTGTGGGGTCGTCCAACGGGAGATCGGTCCATCGACTCCACTCGAGGCGACAGTCCGAGCACGCGCCACTCCAGCTCATCGGTCCAACGCCATCAGGCGCAAACTGACGATGCTGGTTGGGATCCGACTTGGTCGCTGGCCGGCAGGGCCGACTCCTACGGCAGACGACCAAGCTGGTATTGGAGGCCCAGGCGAGCTCTGATCTCGGCGCGTTCACCCGACAGTCGCACCGCTACCCGACGTGCCGTGGCCCCTGATGTTGCCCGGTGCGACCTATCTGCGCTGAACTGAGCGAATGGCGAAGAGCCAAGCCCGCGGGGGCGTCGAAGACCTCGACTGCCAAGACATCGGCATCCAGGACATCGGCGTCCAGGAACTCGGCGGCCCGCAGCGCCGACGCCCGCTGCTCCGAAGCAGGCCAGCGTGTCGCTGGCCCGATACGAGACCGAGCTGCTGCGCATGCAGGCCGAGCTGGTCCAGGTGCAGGAGTGGGTCAAGACCACCGGCCAACGCATCGTCGCGTCTTCGAGGGCCGGGACGCGGCGGGCAAGGGAAGCACCATCAAGCGGGTCACCGAGTACCTCAACCCCCGGGTGGCACGCATCGTCGCGTTGCCGATGCCGACCGAGCGCCAGCGCACCCAGTGGTACTTCCAGCGCTACCTCGAGCAGCTGCCGGCGGCCGGTGAGATCGTGCTGTTCGACCGCTCCTGGTACAACCGTGCCGGTGTCGAGCGGGTCATGGGCTACTGCACCCCCGAGGAGTACCGCCGCTTCCTGCACCAGTGCCCCACCTTCGAGCGGATGCTGGTCGAGGACGGGATCATCCTGCGCAAGTACTGGTTCTCGGTCAGCGACGACGAGCAGGAGCGCCGCTTCCGGTCCCGCCTGGACGACCCGCTGCGGTGGTGGAAGTTCTCGCCGAACGACTTGCTCACCCGCGACCGCTGGGTCGACTTCAGCCGGGCCAAGGACGAGATGTTCGTGCACACCGACATCCCCGAGGCGCCCTGGTACGTCGTCGAGGCCGACATCAAGCGGCACGCCCGCCTGAACATGATCTCGCACCTGCTCTCGACGCTGCCCTACGAGAACAAGGACCACGTGCCGATCAAGCTGCCCGCCCGGCCGGCCGCCCCCGACTACCAGCGCCCGCCGCGTCGAGCTCTTCCAGCAGGTGCCCGACTTCGCCGCCACCTTCGATGCGGGCCGAAAGCCTGCGCGATGACGACACGCCGACCGGTGACGGCACCCCGACCCCGACCCTGCAGCGGCTGCGACGCGGGATCGGCGACCTGGCCACCGCCGCCGTCCAGCGCATGGACGCGCCGACTGGACTGGTTCGCGGCGCTGAGCCCGGACGACCGCTCGATGGTCGGGCTGGTCGCGCAGGCCGGGATCGCGGCCTTCGTCGAGCTGGTACCGCCGTCCCGGGGCGCGCTCGACCTGGCCCGCGAGGTGTTCGGCGCCGCGCCGCGGGAGCTGACCCGCTCGATGTCGCTGCAGCAGACGCTCAGCTGCTCCGCGACCGTCGTCGACGTCGATCGACGAACGTGCCAGCCTGCTCGCCGCACCCGGCGCCCACCAGGCGGTCCGCGAGTCGGTGCTGCGGTTCTCCCGCGAGATCGCCTTCGCGGCCGCGCAGATCTACGCCGAGGCGGCCGAGACCCGGGGCGCCTGGGACGCCCGGCTCGAGGCCCTGGTCGTCGACGCCCTGGTGCGCGGCGAGACCGACGAGACCTTGGCCTCGCACGCCGCCGCGCTCGGCTGGCACGGCGCCGAGCAGGTCGCCGTGATCGCCGCCCACACCCCGGTCGACCACCCGCAGACCCTGGTGGACGACGTCCGGCGCAGCGCTCTGAGCCTGGGCGCCGACGCCCTGGTCGGGGTGCAGGGCGACCGGCTGCTGATCGTGCTCGGCGGCGACGACCCGCTCGCGTGGTCACGCCGGTGATCGCCGCCCTCGCGCGCCGGCCACCCCTGGCCCGGGCCCGTGGTCACCGGCCCGGTGGTGGCCGGGCTGGCCGAGGCCGCGCCGTTCGGCGCGCGGCGCCCTGACCGGGCTGGTGGCGGCCCGGGCCTGGCCCGGAGCGCCGCGGCCGGTCGCCGCCGACGACCTGCTGCCCGAACGTCTGCTCGCCGGCGACGCCGACGGCCCGCCGGGCGCTCGATCGACCGCGGCTGGCGACCCCTGCCAGGCGCCCGCAGGGCCCTGCTCGAGACCGCGGCCCGGTACCTGGAGACCGGCCGCAGCATCGAGGCGGACCGCGCGGACGCTCTTCGTGCACGCGAACACGGTGCGCTACCGGCTGCGCCGGGTCGCCGCGCTCACCGGGTGGGACCCGTCCGCAGCCGCGCGATGCCCTCATGCTGCAGACTGGCCATCGCCGCCGGGCGCCTGCCGAACCACTGGACCGCAGGTTTGTAGGAATCCTCCAAACCGCCGCGACTCAAGTTCGTGCCGCGGCACTCGCTGCGACCGCGGCCCCGCAGGGACAGGCTCGTCCTCGTGCTCGCCATCGTCTGCCCCGGCCAGGGGGCCCAGACCCCCGGCTTCCTCCAGCCCGTGGCTCGACCTGCCGGCGTCGCCGAACGGCTCGGCTGGCTCTCGCGCGGTCTCCGGGCCTCGACCTGATCACCCACGGCACCACCTCCGACGCCGAGACGATCAAGGACACGGCGGTCGCGCAACCCCTGATCGTCGCCTCGGCGCTCGCTGTGGCGCCGGCGCTGTTCGACGCCCGCTCGCCGGCGAGCACGCCGGGACGGCGCTCGGCGCAACCACCGGGATCGTGGCGGCCGGGCACTCGGTCGGCGAGTTCGCCGCCGCCGCGGTCGCGGGCGTCCTGACCACCGACCAGGCGATCGTGCTGGTCCGCGAGCGGGGCCGGGCGATGGCAGCCGCCAGCGCGCGTCACCCCGACCGGCATGAGTGCGGTGGTCGGCGGCGACCCCGACGAGGTCGCTGCGGCGCTCGAGCGGCTCGGGCCTGACCGCCGCCAACGTGCAACGCCGCCGGCCAGGTGGTCGCGGCCGGCACCCTCGACCAGCTCGCCGCCCTGGCGGCCGGCCACCCGGCCGTGCCCGGGTTGTCGCCGCTGCAGGTGGCCGGAGCCTTCCACACCCACCACATGGCCCCCGCGGTCGAGGTGCTGGGCCAGCTCGCCGCGGCCCTGACCCCGTCCGACCCGGAATCACGCTGCTGTCCAACGCCGACGGCGCCCCGGTCGCGCGACGGTTGCGAGGTGCTGGCCCGGCTGGTCAGCCAGATCTCCCCCCCGGTCGCGGTGGGACCTGTGCATGTCGCACCATGACCGAGCTCGGTGTCACCGCCCTGATCGAGCTGCCGCCGGCCGGCACCCTGACCGGACTGGCCAAGCGCGCCATGCCGGGCGTCGAGCTGCTGGCGGTGCGCACCCCCGACGACCTGGACGCCGCCCGTCGACCTGGTCGCCGAGCACACCGGATCCGCCGAGGCGGTGACGGCGTGAGCGCGCAGGTGAGCGGCGCGAGCATCGACCGTCTCGACCGGAGCGGCCGCACTCGCGGATCATGTCGGTGGCCGGTTACCGGCCCGAGCGGGTGGTCACGAACGCCGAGATCTGCGAGAAGATCGACTCCTCCGACGAGTGGATCCGCGAGCGGTCCGGCATCGTCACCCGCCGGTTCGCCGCCCCGGACCAGAGTCGTGATCGACATGGCCGAGCTGGCCGCCGTCGCCGGCCATCGAACGAGGCCGGACTCGACGCCGTCCGACATCGACGCCGTCCTGGTCGCCACGGTCAGCCACCCCTACCAGACCCCGTCCGGCGGCAGCGCTTCTCGTCGCACCGCATCGGCGCCAGCCCGGCAGCCGCGCTCGACGTCTCGGCCGCCTGCGCCGGGTTCTGCTACGGCCTCGCGCATGGCCACGACATGGTCGCGGGGCGGCTCGGCACGGCACGTGCTGGTGGTCGGCGTGGAGAAGCTCTCCGACTTCACCGACCCGCACGACCGCTCGACCGCGTTCATCTTCGCCGACGGCGCGGGCGCCGTCGTGGTCGGCCCGAGCGACACCCCGGCGATCGGACCGACCGTCTGGGGCTCGGACGGCGCCCAGTGGGACGCGATCGTCAACAAGTCCTCGTGGATCGAGTACCGCGACGCCCGAGCGCGCCGAGTGGCCCGCGCTGCGGATGGCAGGCCCGTGCCGTCTTCCGGTGGGCGGTCTGGCGAGATGTCGCCGGTGGCCCAGAAGGCGCTGGAGGCTGCCGGGCTCGGCGTCGACCACCTCGACGCGTTCATCCCGCACCAGGCCAACATGCGGATCATCGACGCCATGGCCAAGCAGCTCGCGCTGCCGGACGCGTCGCGGTCGCCCGCGACATCGCCGACCACCGGCAACACCTCGGCCGCGTCGATCCCGCTGGCCATGGACCGGATGCTGGACGACGGCCGAGGTCCAGCACGGCGGTCTCGCCCTGATCATCGGGTTCGGCGCAGGCCTCGTCTACGCCGCGCAGGTCGTCGAGCTGCCCTGAGCCCGATACCACAATCTCCGCAGGCATCCGGCGGAGCACCCCCGCAGGAACCGCATGACGACCCAACCACCGAAGGAGCTGACCGAGATGGCACTGAGCGAGCAGGAGATCCTGAGCGGTCTCGCCGAGATCGTCAGCACGAGAAGACGGGCCTTCCGGCGGACGCCGTCCAGCCCGAGCAAGAACTTCACCGACGACCTCGACATCGACTCCCTGTCGATGATGACCATCGTCGTCAACGCCGAGGAGAAGTTCGGCGTGCGGATCCCGGACGACGAGGTCAAGAACCTCAAGACCGTCGGCGACGCCGTCAGCTACATCACAGAACGCCAGGGCTGAGCTGATCCATCGGTGGCGGGCGACCGGCCCCACCGAGCAGCCGGCCCGGTCCGGCCCCGCCTGACCTCGCACGACCCCGACAGCGAGGAGCCTGACCGTCATGGCCACCGCATCGCAGCGACGTGTCGTCGTCACCGGCATGGGTGCCACCACCCCCCTCGGCGGGGACGTGGCCAGCACCTGGGCAGGCCGCCCTGGCCGGCGCGCGCGGCGCCCGCACGCTCGAGCACGAGTGGGTCGAGCGCTACGACCTGCCCGTGACCTTCGCCGCCCAGCTCGCGGTGCCGACCGCCGACGTGCTGGCCCGGTTCGAGGCCAAGCGTCTCGACCCGTCGGGCCAGATGGCCCTCGTCGCCGCGCGCGAGGCCTGGGCGGACGCCGGCACCCCCGAGGTCGACCGCGAGCGGCTGGGCGTCGTCGATCGCCTCCGGCATCGGCGGGGTCTGGACGCTGCTCGACGCCTACGACACCCTGCGCGAGCAGGGGCCCGCGCCGGGTTCTCCCGCTGACCGTGCCCATGCTCATGCCCAACGGCCCGGCGGCCGCGGTCAGCCTCGAGCTCGGCGCCCGCGCCGGCGTGCACACCCCCGTGTCGGCCTGCGCCTCGGGCGCCGAGTCGGTCGCCTACGGCCTGACATGATCCGCGACCGGCCGCGCCGACATCGTCGTCGCCGGCGGCACCGAGGCCGCCATCCACCCGCTGCCGATCGCGGGCTTCGCGGCGATGCAGGCACTGTCGACCCGCAACGACGACCCCGAGCCGGCGCTCGCGGCCCTACGACACCGGCCCGCGACGGTTTCGTGCATCGGCGAGGGGGCGGCGCTGCTGGTCCTGGAGGCCGAGGAGCACGCCCTGGCCCGCGGCGCCACGATCTACGCCGAGGTCGCCGGCGCCGGCCTGACGTCCGACGCCCACCACATCGCCGCCCCGGACCCCGAGGGCTCCGGCGCGGCCCGCGCCATGAAGGCGGCCGCTGGCCGACGCCGGCGCCGAGCGCCGGCGGACGTCGTCCACATCAACGCCCACGCCACCTCCACCCCGGTCGGCGACGTCGCCGAGGCGCGCTGCGATCCGGCGTGCCTCGGGCGATGCCGCGGACGGTGTCGCGGTGTCGGCCACCAAGTCGATGACCGGCCACCTGCTCGGCGCGGCGCGGCGCCCTGGAGAGCGTCTTCACGATCCTGGCGCTGCACGACCGGCTGGCCCCGCCGACGATCAACGTCGACGACCTCGACCCGAGCCGTGACCTGGACGTCGTCCGCGAGGAGCCCCCGCGCCTGCCGCGACGGCGACCTCGTCGCCGCTCAACAACTCCTTCGGCTTCGGCGGCCACAACGTGGCCCTGGCCGTTCCGCAGCGTCTGAAGGGTCAGCCGACGCCTGAGGGTCTGGCGCCTGAGGAGGGTCAGCCCACGCGGTGCAGCCACCGCACCGGGGCGCCCTCCCCCGCGTAGCGGAACGGCTCGAGCTCCTCGTCCCACGCCCGCCCGAGGGCGAGGTCGAGCTCGGCGACCAGTCGCGCCGGGTCCCCGGCACCTCGCTCGAGCGCGGCTCGGATCCGGTCCTCGGGCACCAGGACGTTGCCGTGCGCGTCGGTGACGGCGTGGAAGATGCCGAGCTCCGGGGTGTGGCTCCACCGGCCACCGTCGCGCCCGCGGTCGGCTCCTCGGTCACCTCGTAGCGCAGGTGCGCCCAGCCGCGCAGCGCAGAGGTCAGCCGCGCGCCGGTGCCCGCGTCTGGGCTGCCACGAGAACTCGGTACGGACGAATCCGGGCGCCGCGGGCTGGTCGATCCAGTCCAGGCTCAGTCGAACGCCGAGTACGCCGCCGGCCGCCCACTCGATGTGCGGGCACAGCGCACGCGGCGCCGAGTGCACGAAGATCACGCCACGCGCCGTGCCACCAGCCATCAGAGCCTCCTTCACCCGACGCGAGGTGCGTCTTCCCCAACGACCTCGCACGGCGAACGGCTCCGTGCGGCTCATTGTGCACCACAGGGGGCGCACGCACCACACGGCTCTCCGTCGCGCCGGCCCCCACCGCGTACGAGCAACTGAAGGTCAGGCTTCCATCTGCCGATACCCCGAGTGGGTGCGACGCGCCGAGGCGACGGCGAACGACACGAACGGAGCGGCGGCGTCGGGCGAGATCGACGTGGACGTCACGTACAACGAGGGCTTCATCACCCAGGTGATCCGCCCGGCGGCGATCGTGCCCGAAGAGGCGGCCAACATGATCCTGGTCGAGCTCTCGCTGAACACCGTCCGCTCCGGCGGCCTGTGGCTCAGCGAGCCGAGCCGGTGGATGCGGTACGACCGCCCGTGGCGCAGCACCACCGAGGCCGGCGACTCCGAGCTGCTCGGCGCGATCCAGGTGGCCTACGGGGTGCCCACCCGCTACGAGATCACGATCTACCGGGTCGTGATCACCAAGGTCGGGCACGACCAGGGCCTGACCGTCGAGACCCTGTGCGACGAGGCCCTGGCCCTGGGCGACCTGTCCCTGGCCGCCTGCCCCCGCGCCCTGCTGCCCGCCACCCCCCAAGCCGTTCCGGTTCTGACCGGGCCGGGCGATGCCCTACCCGGGGACGACCCTGTCGTCGTCCTGCCCTAAGGTTCGCGTCTGCCGGCCCGGAACGGGTGGGGACCGTCGCGACGAACAGGAGAGCAGTCATGGCCGAGGAGGTTCGGGGAGTCATCGCCCGCGGCAAGGGCGCCCCGGTCACCGTCGAGACTGTCGATCGTTCCCGATCCCGGGTCCCGGCGAGGCGACGGTCCGCATCCAGGCCTGCGGCGTCTGCCACACCGACCTGCACTACCGCGAGGGCGCCATCAACGACGACTTCCCGTTCCTGCTCGGCCACGAGGCCGCGGGCGTCGTCGACGCGGTCGGCGAGGGCGTCACCTCGGTCGCCCCGGGCGACTACGTCGTGCTCAACTGGCGCGCGGTCTGCGGGCAGTGCCGCTCCTGCCTGCGTGGGCGCCCGCAGTACTGCTTCGACACCCACAACGCCACGCAGCGAGATGACCCTCGAGGACGGCACCGAGCTCTCGCCCGCGCTGGGCATCGGCGCCTTCGTCGAGAAGACCCTGGTCGCGGCCGGGCAGTGCACCAAGGTCGACCCGCAGGCCTCGGCCGAGGTGGCCGGGCTGCTCGGCTGCGGCGTGATGGCCGGTCTGGGCGCGGCCATGAACACCGGCAACGTCGGGCCGGGACGACACGGTCGCGGTCATCGGCTGCGGCGGGGTCGGCGACGCCGCCATCGCCGGGGCCCGCCTGGCGGGCGCGCGCACGATCATCGCGGTCGACGTCGACGACACGCAAGCTGGAGTGGGCCAAGGACTTCGGCGCCACCCACACCGTCAACTCCCGCGACCAGCGACGCCGTCGAGGCGATCCGGGCGCTCACCGACGGCCACGGCGCCGACGTCGTCATCGACGCGGTGGGCCGCCCCGAGACCTACTTGCAGGCGTTCTACGCCCGCGACCTGGCCGGCACCGTCGTCCTGGTCGGCGTGCCCTCGCCGGAGTGCCGCTCGAGCTGCCGCTGATCGACGTCTTCGGCCGCGGTGGCGCACTGAAGTCCTCCTGGTACGGCGACTGCCTGCCCAGCCGCGACTTCCCGACCCTGGTCGAGCTGCACCTGCAGGGCCGGCTGCCGCTCGAGCGCTTCGTCACCGAGACGATCGGGCTGGACGACGTCGAGGCGGCGTTCGACAAGATGCACGCACGGCGAGGTCCTGCGTTCGGTGGTCGTGCTGTGACGGCCGAGGCCCCGGTCGAGGCCGCAGGCACCGCCCGCGTCGAGCACCTGGTCACCTCAGGGGTCTTCAGCCTGGACGGGCAGGACTTCGAGGTCGACAACAACGTCTGGCTGGTCGGTGACGACGACGAGGTGGTCGTCATCGACGCCTCGCACGACGCCGAGGCGATCCTCACCGCCGTGGGCGCCCGTCGGCTGGTGGCGGTCGTCATGCACCCACGGCCACAACGACCACATCGACGCGGCCGGCGCGGTCGCCGACGCCACCGGCGCCCCGGTGCTGCTGCACCCCGACGACCGCATGCTGTGGCAGGTGGTCCACCCCGACCGGGTCACCGGACGACCTCGCCGACGGGCAGGTCGTCTCGGTCGGCCGGGGTGGAGCTGCAGGTGCTGCACACGCCGGGACACGCTCCCGGCGCGGTGTGCCTCTATGCCCCCGCGCTCGGCGTGCTGTTCTCGGGCGACACCCTGTTCCAGGGCGGCCCGGGTGCGACCGGGCGCTCGTTCAGCAGCTTCCCCACGATTCTCGACTCGATCCGGGAGCGGCTGCTGACGCTGCCGCCGCAGACCAGGGTGCTCACCGGCCACGGACAGTCGACCACCATCGGGGCCGAGGCCGGCGGCTACGACGACTGGGTGGCCCGCGGTCACTGACGCCCACGCGTGCCTCTCCACCCCTCGCCGCGAGTGACACATCACTGTCGGAACCAATCGGCGACTGTCACGAAACCGACGGCACCACAGCCATATTCGGTAAGTCTTGTGACAATCGACGCATCAGGCCGTCCAGTTCCGTCGATTGCGTGACAATCAGCCCGGGTGACTCGGCTCACGCGTTCCGAGGGCAGAGGGCCAGGACGAAGGCGTCGGCAGTCGCCGCCCACAGGAACCCACCTCGGGGGTCGCCGACCACAGGGAGTCTGACTCGGCGGGCTTCGAGGTGGACCGGACCCGACGATCGGCACCGGCGTATGATCGTGATCATGGCTGTCCTGCTGTACGACGCGGACTGCGCCTTCTGCACCCGCAGCGCCCTGCTCGGTCGCCGGCTAGGGCTGGCGGCGCAGATCGTGCCGATGCAGGACGTCGACCTGGCCCGGTTCGACATCACGACCGCCCAGGCCCAGCAGGCGCTGCCGTTCGTGGCCGACGACGGTTCGGTGACGTTCGGCCACCGAGCGATCGCCGCAGCCCTGCAGACGGGGCCCTGGGGGTGGCGACTGCTGGGCAGGCTGTTCGTGGCCCCTGGGGTCGACACCCTGGCGGCACTGGTGTACCGCTGGGTGGCGGCCAACCGCTTCCGGCTGCCGGGCGGCACGGCCGCCTGCTCGATCAGGGACGCCCGCAAGGCGTCGTGACGATCAGGGGCGCGCGAGCGTCTTCCTGAAGAAGGTCGTCGGCTCCAGGACGCCGTCCGGGGTCGCCGCGTGGTCGGGGACCACGCCGACGCGCTGCCAGCCCCAGCGTTCGTAGACGGCTTCGGCGTGGCTCGACGTCTGCGTGTCGAGCAGCAACAACCAGCGCCCGTCAGCCACGGCCGCCGCCTCGAGGGCGTCCATCAGGGCCCGTCCGTGTCCGTCACCCCGGGCGTCACGACGGACCAGGAACTTCGAGACCTCGGCCCGGTGCCTGCCGTTGGGTGCCGTCACCAGCAGCAGGCGCACGGTCCCCACGATCCGCCCCTGGTCGCGGGCGACCCAGGTGACGGCGTCCGAGCCCCTCAGCACCCTCACCCACCACTGGCAGGCCTGCTGGTGGGTGAGGTCGGCCAGGAACCCGATGCTCGCGCCGTCCGCGACGGCGTCCAGCAACAGGTCGCCCAGGTCGGCGAGGTCGGACGGCGCCAGGCCGGACGGCGTCAGGTCACCGGCCGTCAGCAGCTCAACAGTCACGGCGCCATTGTGCAGGTCGTCGACCCCGCCACTCGCAGCGACCCCGAACGACGCTGCCCGGAATGTCCGAACAGCCGATCCGCAGCGGCAGCGCGGCTGGTTAGCGTCGAACACAGCCTGTCGTCGAGGGCCAGGGGGCACGTGATGGAACCACGATGGGCGCCGGACCCGTTCGGCCGCTTCACCTACCGGTGGTGGGACGGCTACCAGTGGACCGACCAGGTGATGGCCGGGTCGACGGCTGCGGTCGACCCGCCGGTCTACGTCACGCCGACCAAGGGCCGGCGACCCCGCCGTGGGTGGTCGACCGTCGCCGACGTCGCTCTGGGCCGACGCGGCGTGGCAGCCGGCCTGGTCGCCTGGGGGGCGGCGGCCCTGGTGGTCGGGGTCGGGATCGGGGCCACCCTGCGCCCCTCGACTCCCCCGGCCGTGAACACCCTGGCCTACCCCGCCGGCTTGTCGGCCCGTGCGACCCCGCCGGTCAAGGGCACCGTGTCCGCCTCGACACCCTCCGCCACCCGCACCCCGGCAAGCTCACCGAGCCGAGCAACGAGCCCGCCGGTGGCCCCGACCTCGGTCCCGGCATCGCCCACCCCCACGAGGACGCCGACAGCCACGACGACCTCGGCGGCCACGAAGCCGTCCACGGCCTCGAAGACGCCGACAGCCTCGAAGACATCGACGACCACGAAGCCGTCGGGCCCGGCCGCTGTGCGCTATCAGAACTGCGCCGCCCTCAACCGGGCCTACCCGCACGGTGTGGGTCTGCCCGGGGCCACCGACCGCACGACCCGGACGCCGCCGGTCACGACCTTCACCCGGGACGCCGCCCTGTTCCGCGCCAACTCGGGCAAGGACCGCGACCACGACGGGATCGCCTGCGAGAAGCTCTGAACCGCAACCGGTTCGACCGGTCCGACGGGTACGACTACCCGACCGTCGGGCTGACGATGGCCGGTGGCGAGGGGCTCACCTGCGATGACGAGCTCGCCTGCGATGGCGGGCTCGCCTGCGATGGCGGGCTCGCCTGCGATGACGGGCTCGCCTGCGATGGCGGGCTCGCCTGCGATGACGGGCTCGCGGACGGCGTCCCGGTCGTGACCGGTGCCCCTGCGGGCGGCGCCACCGGCAACGGTGTACGGAACGGCGGCATCGGTTCAGTGGGCTGCCCCACCGGCATGACGTCGGCGCTGTCACCACTGCGCTGCCGGAGGGGAAAGACGTTCCACAACGCCTGACCGGCGCCGTCGACAGCAGGCACGGGCACCGTCGTCAGCACCAGCCCGTCCTGTTCGTGACCCGGCACCGGGACGGCCGAACCGTCCTTGTCGACGACTTCAGCCGGCGCGCGGGCCGAGTCACCCACATCCACGGACCGCCCCTGTTCGTCGAAGAGCTGCACGTCGACGAGCGGACGGCCGGAGCTGTCGTAGGGGAAGACGTTGCGGATCTCGGAACCGTTCAGCCACAGTCCGTTCGGCGGAGGGCCGGCTTCGGCGGTCTCGGTGACCTGTGGTGGGGAGGCAGTCGCCCCCTGCCACGGTCGCGAGGCCTGGTGAGCCAAGGGGAGGAACAGAAGCACGGCAACGACATTGACCCCCAGCAGCGCGATCCGCAGCCCGGGGCTCCGGTCGCCGACCCGTCGTCGGCCCAGCTCGACGCTCAGGCCGACCAGCAGCAGCAGGAGCACCCAGCCGGTGAACGACACCGGCATCCAACCGCGGTCGGACCAGCCGCTCAACCCTGCCAGCATCCCGAAGCCGACCCAGCCTCGAAGCGCCCACCAGAGCGGCCTCGCCGTGACGGCGAAGTCGTGCAGCCAAGGCCACCACCGATACTCACGCACCTCTGCCAGGGCCGCGCGCTCCCGCTGCACGAGACGTTCGACCCGGGTCGACAGCGCGGCGACCAGGGTCGCCGCCCCCAGGCCGTCCCCCGCTTCGGCGCGGGGCGGTAGACCTGCTGCCGACCGCAGTTCGGCCGCATACCCCTCGGGCGACCCGAACCGCTCGATGCCACCGACGGAGTCGTCGGCGAGAGCGTCGTCCAGGTCGGCCTCGAGCCCGCCGGTCAGCTCATCGATCTCGTCAGGAGCCAAGTCCTGCAACGCTTCTCGGACAGCGGCGACGAATCGGGTCACCTCGACGTGGCGCACTGTCGCGGTCATCGCGTGGCCTCCTTGCTCGTCGAGGTGGCGGCACCTTCCAGCAGACCGTTCATGGTCTCGGCGAACCCGGACCAGAGCTTGGTCTGCTGCTCCAGCAGGTTCCGGCCCTGTCGGTTGATGCCGTAGTACTTGCGGTGCGGCCCCTCGTCCGACGGAACCACGTACGACGTCAGCGCTCCCGCGCTGTAGAGCCGCCGAAGGGTGCCGTAGACCGAGGCGTCACCGACGTCGTCCAGGCCGGCGGCCCGAAGGCGGCGCACGACGTCGTAGCCGTAGCCGTCCTCCTGCGAGACCACGGCCAGGACGGCAACGTCGAGCACCCCCTTGAGGAGCTGAGTGGTGTCCATACCGACCTCCGGCTCGTCGGGGGCGACTGCTGCGAACCAGACACTACCGCAGATACCGCAGTAGTCCGGTGTCTGCACCACGGCGTGCCTCCAGGCCCACCACTGGGGACGGCCACCCACAGGGGACGGCCACCCACTGGGGACGGCCAGCCACTGGGGACGGCCACATGGTCGGGTTCCGCGGTCGAGGCTGTGGACGAGCGGCGCTGTGGACAGGCGCGGGGACGCCGTCCGCCGACGTCCCTAGGTTGGGCGCGACAGCAAACGTGAGCCGTCGATCGCGAAGGGAACCCGTCGATGCAGGACACCGACCGCCGATCCGCCGCCCAGGTGGACGCCGACCTGACGGCACTGGTCACCCAGCTGTGGCACCTCGGCTGGCAGCCGGCCGACCTGGTACGCATCGTGAGCCGCCGGCTCAGACCGCCGCATCTGCGCCTGCTGCAGACAGCCGTGGTCACCGAGCTGGCTCGCTACCCGACCGGCACCGTCGACCCTCGCTGGCTGGAGCAGCTCGCCGAGGCCGGGATCAGTCGCTGGTGGCCGCACTACCTCACGGGCACCGAGGCCTGCGCACTGCGTTACGCCGGCAGCTGGCAGGACTTCGCCACGGAGGTGGCCGAGCTGGTCGACCACCTGCGTTCCCTTCCCCCGCTCGAACGCCTCTCGCCGCTGCCGGGCACTGCGAGCCCGGCAGGGCACGGTCCTCGACCCGAGGTCGACGACCGGATCCTGGCCCGGGTGCGGGCCCTGCTGGCCAAGGCCGAGTCGACGACCTTCCCGGCCGAGGCCGAGACGTTCACGGCCGGGGCCCATGCCCTGATGGCCCGTCACCGGATCGACCACGCACTCCTGGCCGCGAGCGGCAGGCCGTCGGACGACGGGCCGAGCGCCCAGCGGCTCGGGGTGGACGCCCCTTACGAATGGCCCAAGGTCTGCCTGCTGAACAGCGTCGCCAAGCCCAACGACTGTCGGGTGGTCTGGCACAAGCCCTTGGGCTTCTGCACGGTTCTGGGACACGCCGGCGACCTGCGGGCCGTCGAGATGCTCTTCACCTCACTCCTGGTGCAGGCGACCACGAGCCTGACCCGGGACAGCTCGGTCGCGCGCCGACGGTCGAGCACCCGCGGGTACCGTCAGACCTTCCTGCTGTCCTTCGCCACCCGGATCGGCGAGCGACTCACCGAGACCACGCAGCAGCAGACCGCGGAGGCGCTCGCCGACCGGAACGACGGCGAGCGACTGCTTCCGGTTCTGGCCTCCCGCAGCGCGGCCGTGGACCAGGTCGTCGCCACGATGTTCCCCATGCTCCGGCCGGTCTCCTCCCGAACCACCCTCGACCCGCAGGGTTGGGCCGGCGGCCGCGCCGCCGCCGACCTGGCCGGCCTCGACCCCCGCGCCCAGCTCAGCTAGTTCACCCGACTCCCGGCGGACGAGGGGAGGTAGCGACGCCGCAGCATCACCGAGACGAAGCCGATGAGGATCATTCCCAGGCCCGCGAGCACGAGGGCGAGCGGCCATCCCAGGCTGTCGCTGAAGTACTCCGACGTCAGCTTCAGCAGGTAGCCCATCAACCCGAGGGTGCCCATCGTCAAAGCCACCCGGCTTCGCAGGTGGACGCCGGCGAACAGGACTCCGAGGTCGACCACCGGGAAGGCGAGGTTCCAGAAGAGCGAGTCCGACGGCGGCCAGCCGCCCAGCACCAGCACCGCCACCAGCAGGCCCAGGCTGCCGAAGCCGTAGAGGGTGCCGCTGAACGACTTCCAGACGGTGCGGTGCAGCCCGTAGCCGAGTACCCCCAGCGCCACCCCGACCACCAGGAGCCGATAGGCGTCGAAGTTCGGGGTCCCGTCCCCGGTGCCGACCTGGGCCCACGGGGTCAGGTCACGCATCGTTCCCGTCACCGCGAAGAAGAGCCAGACCCCGTAACCCACGGTCAGCACCAGCAGGACCATGCGCCGCAGCAGGTAGAACGCCGCACCGAAGGCCACCAGCATCGCCAGCGCGTTGACGCTCTGGGAGCCGTTCGACCCCGGTGACAGGTCGGCACCGTCCTGCAGGACGGCGATCCCGATCGGGGTGACGAGCCCGCTGATGAGGTAGAACGCGGGAGCGGCGCGGTCGGTCTGCCGTCGATTGCTCAGCAGCACGCCGACCACGAAGGCCGCCACGCCGGCACCGAGGGTGGCCAGCAGTCGGGTCGGCAGGCTCAGTGCATGCCAGTTCTGGCCGATCAGGGTCGCCACCCCGATGACGACGACGGCGCCGCCGAGGTAGGACAGGACCTCGGCGATCCCCAGTCGGCCGGACGGCACCGCAGGTGGCGGACCGGGGACACCGTCGACCCGCACGGCAAGCGGGGACCCGGCGACGCCCACACCGGCGCTCCCACGGCCTGCCTCGTACGCCGCCGTGAGCTCGTCCCGGGTGATCACCCCCGAGGCCCCCACCGAGCTGACGAACCGCAGCGCGGCGGCTCTGTCCGTCACGTCATGACCGGTTGCGCCGTCGCCGGTCGCCCCGTCACCAGTCGCGTCGTCACCGGTCGCCTCGTCGCCCATCACATCGTCACCGGTCTTCTCGTCGTCGATCGTGTCGTCGTCGGCCACTGCTGTCACCTGACCCAAGCGAGGAATCGGAAGCCGTCCGGCTCGTACGACCGGCTCACCGCGATGTCGAGCCGCAGCCGGACCGATCGGCCGTCGAGGTAGACGGCCGGTCGGTCGTTGCCGTCACCGAACGGGAAGAGACCGTTGCCGGACCCGTCGGCATACGACACCCTGAACCCGTCGGGCGAGGCCAGGTTCGGGTCGAGGGTGAGCAACCGCGCCTGGTCGAGGGTCAGGGCCTGCACCCGGTTCGCCCGGACGTCGTAGCGGTAGAGCCTGCCCCTGGTGGAAGGACCGTCGGGGGACAGCGGAGCCTCGGTGAGGCGGCCGTCCACGACGCGGTAGTCGCTGCCGTCGACGCCGAACTGATGGGTGTCACCCACCACGTACACGAAGTCGGTGGCGGGGTGCACGAAGAGCCGGGGCACGTAGATGCTCAGGGCCACCGCGACGATCATCCCCACCGGGATGGCCACCGCCAGCCAGAGGGCACGATTGCGCTTGAAGAGCTTCACCCGGCGAACGTACTGCGCCCGCACAGGCCGGCGTCAGGACGAAACTACTCAGTTCTGCGGTGCTCCTGAGCGATCTTCCTCGGAGGTCTGTGACACGGCCGCCTGCAAGCGGGACGACACTCCCGGGCATGTCACCGGTGACCGGGCAGGGTGTCGGATCCGCGCCGGGCTGATGTGGTGGACTCGGGGAAGGACCCGGAACGGAGGTGATCGCTGTGAAGGTTCACGGGCGGGACGCCGGGGCGAACTGGTGGGTCGTCGCGCCGGCGCCACCGGCCCTCGTCGCCGCACTGACGCTGGTGATCCACGGAACCGACGTCGCCGGCGCCTGGGGCGCTCCTGCCGCCGACCGGGCGACCTCGTGGCTGCGCGACGCCGGCCTGGCGGGCGTGGTCAGCGGTCTGCTGCTGACCCCCGTGCTGTGGTGGCTCGCTCGCCGCACGCACCGCGAACGCGTCGAGGCCGCGTTCCTGCAGCAGGTGGTCGAGGAGCTGCCGATCGGACTGGCCGCGATCGACACCTCCGGTTCACTGGTGGTCGTCAACCGCGTGGCTCGGCGCCTGGCCGGCTTCACCGGCCGCCTGGTCACCGCGGCCGAGATCTACGACCTCATGGAACGCATCCAGCTGCGCCCGGTGGCCGGCAACGGCGAGTCGCTGCCGAACGAGGCGAGACCGTTGCGGCGCGGCCTGGCCGGGCTGGACACCGAGGCCGAGGTGATGATCGCGCCGTCGTCCGCCGAGGACGGGGCCCCGCTGCCCCGCCGTGCCGACGGCCCCCTGCGGTCGCACTACCGGCTCCGGATCCAAGGACGCTCGCTACGGGGCCCGGACGGCGCCGTCATCGGGGCCGTGACCGTCAACTACGACCTGACCGGACTGCACGAGGCCCACCTGGCGCTGGTCCAGCACCGACGGGCCTCCGAGCTGGTGGCCGAGGCGGTGCGCACCGTGCTGAGCCGGGGGGACGGCCCGAGCGCCATCACCCGGGCCGCCCAGCAGCTGGTCAACGCGGCCGGTGTCACCCTGGTGCAGCCCGACGGCCACGGCGATCTCGTCGTCACCGCCTCCACCCATGACCAGCTGGTCGGCTTCCGGGTGCCCGGGACCAGCCCGTCGGGCCTGGCAGCCTGCTACCGCTCCGGCGTCCCGCTGTGGATGGACGACGTCAACGACGACCCACGCATGAACAAGCAGATGATCGCCGAGGTCCAGGAGCAGCTCGGACGGCGACTCGGCCCCGGTGTCTGGTACCCGATCATGGCCAGCGGTCACTGCCTCGGGGTGCTGGCGATCGCCTGCGCCGAGGGTGCCACTCCCCCACGTGACAACGAACCGATCCTCGAGCTGCTGGCCAACGAGACCGCCCTGGCGCTGGCGCACGAGAACCTGCTGCTCGAGATGGAGCGACTGTCGGGCGTCGACCCCCTGACCGGCGCCGCCAACCGCAGGGCCTGGGAGGACGCCCTCTCGCGCGAGACCTCACGCTCGCTGCGCGAGGGCATTCCCCTCAGCCTGCTGATGATCGACCTCGACCACTTCAAGCAGTACAACGACCAGCACGGTCACATGGCCGGCGACAACCTGCTGCGGGCCTCGACCGCAGCCTGGCGAGGCCGGCTGCGGCCCGAGGACCTGCTGTGCCGCTGGGGCGGTGAGGAGTTCGCCGTCCTGCTGCCCAACTGCGACGCCCAGGGCGCCCTGGCCGTCGCCGACGACCTGCGCCTGCGCATGCCCGAGAACGTCACGTGCTCGATCGGCGTGGCGCAGTGGGACCGTCACGAGCCCCACCTGAACCTCATCGCCCGCGCCGACGCCAACCTCTACCGGGCCAAGGCGAACGGGCGCGACCGCGCCGTCGTCTGACGCCCGGGACTGCCGGCGTCGGGGTCAGCGCGACCGGCCGTTCCCGGTGGCGCACCCGATGCAGGTACGGACGGCGGGCCGAGCCACGAGCCGACCGGGGGCGATCGGGCTGCCGCACTCCTCGCAGGTGCCGTAGCAGCCCGACTCGAACCGCTGCCGGGCGGCCTCCAGCTCGCCGGCACGGTGCCGGGCCTGCATCAGCAGGGCCGTCAGCTGCTCGCGTTCGAAGGCGATCGTCGCCCCCTCGGGATCGTGCTCGTCGTCGGCGTTGGAGTCGACCGAGGCTGCCACCATCCGCCGGTGGTCCTGCTCCAGCCGGGCGATCTGGACGGCGTTGTCGGCCGACGCCTCGGCAAGGCCCCGGGCGATGTCGGCCGACGCCTCGCCGAGGCGCCGGCTCAGATCGCCGACCATCCGCCGTCGCAGGGCACGATGGCGCCGTTCATGTTGGCCGCGTCGTCACTGAGCAGGTAGGTGATGGTGGCGGCGAGCTGCTCGGCGGTGGCCGGGGCCGGGATCGTCGCCTGCATCATCGGGCCCAGAACCTCTGCGGCGTAGGCCGACTTGAACGGTGCCTCGATGTTGGTCATGACGCCCCCAGGTGCCACCGCGTTGCAGCGCACCCCTTTGCCCTTGTAGAACACCGCCACGCTCTTGGTGAAGCCGTTCACGGCGTGCTTCGAGCTGGCGTACGCCACGCCCGAGGCCGAGGCCCGCAGGCTCGCCTCCGACGAGACGTTGACGATCGCGCCGTGCCCTGCCTCGATCATCAGCGGCAGCACGGCCCGGGTCAGTCGCATCACCGCGTTCAGGTTGACGTCGAAGACCCGGAACCAGGTCTCGTCGTCCACCTCGGCCGGCGGCAGGAAGGCATCCATGATGCCGGCCACGTTCGCGAGGGCGTCGACCCTGCCGGCCGCGGCCGCCACCAGCCGGTCGGCCGTCTCCGCCGCGGCGATGTCACAGGCCACCGTCACCAGGTCGAGCTCGGGGAACTCGACGACGAGGGCGTCGAGGCGGGACGACGAGACGTCTGTGGCGACGACCCTGGCTCCCTCCCGGGCCAGCCGCACGGCGGTGGCCCGGCCGATGCCGGACCCGGCACCCGTCACGATCGCGGTGCGCCCGGCGAACCGGTCTGCGATGAATGCGCCGGCGGTCATGGTCATCTTCTCCGTTCGTTCCTGCGACGGACGCTCCAGAGTAGGTCCGTCGCCCTGTCTCGACGCTAGTCACCCGTCACCGACGGGCAGGAGGCCCAACGTCCTGCGGGGAACACCGGTCATGATGGGGCCATGACTGACGAAGAGGGCACAGCGGCGCGCAACGTCCTCGGCGGTGAGCTGGAGCCGTGCGGCACCGACCCGATGACGGGGTTCTTCCGGGACGGCTGCTGCGGCACCGGGCCGCAGGACCGCGGCAGCCACACCATCTGCGCGGTCGTGACTGCCGAGTTCCTCGAGCACCAGCGCAGCATCGGCAACGACCTCGTCACGCCGATGCCGCAGTACAGCTTCCCGGGGCTGGTGCCGGGCGACCGCTGGTGCGTGACCGCCCTCAACTGGGCGCGCGCCTACAGCGACGGCGCCGCGGCGCCCGTCGTCCTGGCCTCCACGAACGAGGCCGTCCTGCAGCTGGTGCCGCTGACGGCCCTGCAGGCACATGCCGTCGACGTCCCCGCCGACCCCAGCTCGCTCAAAGGCTGACCCGGCGCCGTCGGTCACCTTCCGTCCACCGATCGTGCTGGAGGCTCCATGTTCGCCGTCCCGCTGGGCCCTGGCGCCGCGCTGCGGCCGCTGCCGCCCTGGCAGGCGACTGAGTTCCTGGCGAACCTGGACCGGGCCCGGGACCACATCGCGCCGTGGGTGGGGGCCTCGTTCGTGGCCACCGACCTCGCCTCGGCCACCGCCGTGCTGCAGGGCTACGCCGACCGGACGGCGCGCGACGACGGGGGGATCTGGGGCATCTGGCTGGACGACGTCCTGGTCGGCGGCGTCATGTTCGTCTCGTTCTCGACGGCGACCGGCAGCTGCGAGGCCGGGTGCTGGCTGGAGCCTGCCGCCCAGGGGCGGGGGCTGATCGTGCAGGCGATGCAGGTGCTGCTCGCGTGGGCCTTCGACGAGCGCGGCATGAACCGGGTCGAGTGGCACACCAACGCCGCGAACGTCCGCAGCATCGCCACTGCCCGCCGGCTCGGCCTGAGCCTGGACGGCACCCTGCGCCAGGCCCTCAGATCCCCGGACGGCGCCGTCGACCTCGAGGTGTGGTCGATCCTGGCCCAGGAGTGGAACACTCGAACCTGACAATCCGGTGGGAGCGGCTCCGTCCCCGGCGCCGACGGTCCATGCCCTGGTCAGCTACTACGGCGTCTCGGACCTGCCGCACCGGGCGGACCAGCGTGACCCAGGGTGCGAGCCCATCACCGGCCGCTCGCCGTCCCAGCGAGAACGCCTTCCTCGGGTACGCCCGCCTGATGTCGGGCCTGGCTGGGCGCCGCCGAGGTGGGTGGCCGACCGGGTCGACTCGGTCGGCCACCCACCTCGCGGTCACGGAGCGGCGAACCAGGTGAACGCCCTGGTCACCAGGTCGGCCTTGTCGGTCGCGGTGCCGTAGGCCTCCACCGGGAAGCCGAGGAAGAACACCTTGTAGGTCGGTCCGGCCACGGTGAGGGCGTCCGTCGCGGAACTGTCGTCCGTGAAGGCCGGTGTCGCCGTCCCGTTCGGGGTGATCCGGTCCTCGTAGTTCGCCCCGAGCACCGTGTGGTCGATCGGAACGGCCCCGATGCCGTTGGTCACCGCGTTGCCCGTCACCCCCGTCACGTTCACCGTCGGCTTGTCGTTCTGGACCTCGGTGCCGTCCCAGGTGATGTGCAGGTAGTTCGCCACGAAGGCCGTGGTGCCGCCGGCCTGGTCGAGGATGTCCTGACCGGACATCATCAACCGTCCCCCGCCGTCCAGGAACGAGGCGAGCTCGCTCTCGTAGGGGCTGATCGGCGACGGGTAGCTGTTGCCCGTCCACCAGACCACGTTCGTGTGGGCCTTCAGGTAGGACTGCGGCAGCTTAGGGTCGGTCGCCAGGTCCCAGTAGGCGTACGGGTGGGCGCCCATGGCCGCCTTGTAGGTGGCCGCGACGTCCGGCAGGTTGCCGTCGCCGTCCACCAGCAGGGTGTCCTGCGCCACCGCGATGGTGGTCGCCGTCGCGGTACCGGTGACGGTGGCGTCGGCCCCCGAGGTGACCACGAGGCTCGTGGTGTCACGGGTCTCGTCGGCCGCGGCCGCAGGCACCGTGACCTTGACGCACACCGTGACCTTGCCGCCCCCGGCCACCGGTCCGGTGGTGGTCAGCGGGGTGGTGCAGGTGGCGTCGAAGAGCGCCGGCTGCCCACCCACCGGAGGCAGCAAGGGTGTAGCTGTCGGCCAGGTAGCCCTGGTTGGCCACGTCGACCGTGTAGCTCGCCGAGGTGCCGACCTTGGCCCCACCCAGCTGGGTGGCCGGGCTGACCGTCACCTTGTGGGCCGGCGCGATCGCCGTGGAGTGCGGGCTGCCCGTGGTGCTGACGTCGGTGCCGTCCTTGACGGTGATGCCGTCGTTGACGATCGAGGTCACCGTGGACGACAGTGTCGCGCTGATCCGCACCGAGGAGTGCAGCGCGATCTGGCCGCCGGCCGGGATCGTCAGCGCCTTCCACCGGACCGAGCTGCCGGCCACGGAGCCACCGTTGTCCGCCGAGACGAACGTCGTGCCCGCCGGCACCGGGTCGGTGACCACCACGTCCTTGGAGACCGCGTTGCCGATGTTGCGGACCGTGATCGTGTAGTCGATGGTGCTGCCCGGGCCGACCGGCTTGCCGGAGTCGGCCTTGCTGACCACCAGCGCCGAGGACGCCTTGCGGTTCTGCAGGGTGTAGGCGCCGCGGCCGTGCGTGCCGGCGGCCAGGACGCCGTTCGTCGCGTCGTAGTCGAGCTGCCAGGTGGCCACCTTCGGCATGCCGGTGCCGAGCCGCTTGTACTCGGCGCCGTCGTCGACCGAGACGAACACCCCCACGTCGGTGCCGACGTAGATCGTGCGCGAGTTCGACGGGTCGATGACGATCGAGTTGACCGGCACGTCGGGCAGGTTGCCGGTCAGGTTGCGGAAGGTCTTGCCGCCGTCCCGGGTACCGAAGACATGACCGCGGTTGGACGGCGTCGCCGCACCGAACCCACCGAAGCCGAGGTAGGCGATCCGCCAGTTGGAGCGGTCGACCGCGATGGTGTCGACCGGGCGGTTGGGCAGCCTGCCCTGGCCGACCCGGGTCCAGGTCGGCGTCGCCGAGGTCACCGCGTCAGGGCTGACCGACACGACCGCGTCGTCGGTGCCGACCCAGGCTCCGTCGCCGCCGTCGGCGACACCGACGGCCGAGATCAGGCACCCGCGGGCACCGTTGGGGGCCGCACCGGTGCACCCGGTCGTCAGGTCGCCGCTGATCGGCGCCCAGGTCACCTCGCCGCCGCTCGCGGCCTCCGCGTTGTCCGTGCGGTAGAGGCGATAGGTGCCGAGGAAGAGCTGGTTGGTGTTGCCCCGGTTCTGCACCCACGGCACGTAGAACTCGGCACGGTCGTTGGTGTCGATCCCGCCGTCGATCGCCTCGTTGCCGAAGAAGGTGTTGATGTGGGCAGGGTCGTAGCGGTACGGGCTGATGCCGTAGTAGGTGCCGAAGACGAACGCC
Organism: uncultured Actinomycetota bacterium; assembly: GCA_963738495.1. Classification (GTDB taxonomy): domain Bacteria; phylum Actinomycetota; class Actinomycetes; order Actinomycetales; family Kineosporiaceae; genus CAVTWW01. The sequence goes on along the minus strand of CAVTWW010000031.1, from coordinate 54,674 downwards.
GGGTAGTTCGTCGTGTAGGGGTTGGCCGTCGTCTGGTCGACGATCACGTTGCCGCCGTCACCGCTGGCCTGGTCGAACCATCGGCTGTTGACCACCGACTTGCGCAACGTGCCGTTGTCCTGGGTGCCGCCCCAGTACTGACCGGGCACCTTCGGCACGGTGGCGACCGACACGAACTGGGTGATGGCCAGCCCGGTCGAGTGGATCAGAGCACCGTTGGCCGGGTTGACCGTGCCGTTCAGGTTCTCCCAGTCCGCAGCCGACAACGGGGCACCGGCCGCGGTACGACCGCCGCCGGTCGAGGACTGCCAGACGCCACCGTCGTTGCCGATGGCCACGTGCTTGGTGTTGTCGGGCTCGAAGGCGATCGCGTGGTAGTCGGGGTGCATGTCGTAGCCGATGTTGAGCCACGTGGCGCCGCCGTCCGTCGAGCGGTAGACACCACCCGACTGCGGCGAGTTGCCGTACCCGTAGGAGCCGAGCGCGTAGACGACGTTCGGGTCGGCCGGGTCGGGCTTCACGACGTTGTCGTAGAAGCACTGGGTGCCGCAGTACCCCTTGACCGAGTTGGAGCCGGTGGTCGGGGTTCCGGTGGCGTTGGTCCAGGTGGTCCCGCCGTCCACGCTCTTGTAGACGGTTGCCGTGTGGTAGAGGCCGGCGGTGTCGAAGTAGTCGTAGCCCGTGTACAGCGTCGGCGGGACCGCAGCCGACGGGCGCGAGACACCGAGCGCGAAGCGGGTGCCACCCTCGAGGAAGTTGCCGGCCGGAAGGTTGCCGAGCCCGCTGGCCCAGGTCTTGCCGCCGTCGACCGTCTTGTAGATGCCGTCACCCCAGAACGAGGCCCACAGGGTCTTGGGGTCCTGGGGGTCCATCACCAGGTCGGTGGCACCGTGCAGCTCGTCGGTCGTGCCCTTGAGCAGCGTCCACGTCGAGCCGCCGTTGGTCGACTCGTAGACGCCGTACGGGGTGGCTGCCGGGGCCGTGGTGCGGTGGTTGCCGCCGCGGCCGCGCAGGGTGGCGATGAACAGGTGCTGCGGGTTCGTGGGGTCGACCTCGATCGCCGACGTCGCCTGACCGACGAAGCGGGTGGACACGTGGGCCCACGTGAGGCCGCCGTCCGCGCTGCGCCAGACGCCGTCGCCGTAGTAGCTGTCACCGGACAGGGCGCCTTCGCCGGTGCCCAGGTAGGCGATCCGGTCGTCGCTCGGGGCCAGCGCGAGGGCGCCCACCGACTGCGTGTCCGCGTCGGTGGTGCGCGAGGTCCAGGTCTGGGCGGTCGCGTCGTAGGTCCAGACGCCACCCTGGGCCGCGCCCAGCAGGATCGTGCCGTCGCGTCGCACTGCGAGGGCACCCACCCGACCGCTCATGGCACCGAACGTGTTGGACGTCCGCATCACCTGAACGATCGGGGCGGGACCCTGCGAGGTCCAGGCGCCACCGCGGGCAGCACCCGGGGTCGTGGCCGCCAGCATGCCCGAGGCGTTGCGACTGGCCGACTCTCGCAGCGACGACGCCTGCTCGAGGCTGATCGGGGTGTCGCCGGCGAGCAGCCGGCTCCAGTAGTAGGCGTCGCGCAGCTTGTCGAGGTTCTGCTCCTCCGCACCCGTCTCGTGCTCGCCCTTCATGGCGAGTCGGGTGGGGGTGTCGTCCACCGTCACTGCGTGGGCAGCGCCGCTGAGCGGCAGCAGCGCCACAGCCATCGCGGCGACCAGAATCGGAACGAGCGGACGACGACGCATGATCTCTCCCCAGCGGATCATCAACAAAAGACGGTGTCCGAGCGCGTTTCTCACGCGAGGGTGCCACGTTGGCAGTGACTTGTGCGAAAAATCCGGATTCGATCCGGACGAAATGACTAATCGTTACCATTCCGTGACAATCGGCTCCCAGGGCAGGCGGGCAGGATGCGAAGGTGGCGGAACACGGCGACTCGATCGCTCGCGGGCACGCCTGTCTCGCCGCCCTCGGAGCCAGCACCGGACCGGCCTCCCACACGGTCAGGGTGCACGTGAGCGTCCCGACGACGGCCGTTGCCGGTGACCGCCTGGTCGCCACCACCACGCTCGTCGTCGCGGGGGACTCACCGCGGGTGATCCTGCAGCCCGCCGGTTCCGGGCTGGCCCTGCTGCGGGACGACGCGGTGGTCGCCTGGGTCGGCGGGGAGGCCGTGGCCACGAGCCCGGTGCCGATGCCGCTGACCGCCGGGACGACCAGACCGGCCCAGGTGGTGCCGACCTCGCTGCCACTGACGGGCGACGACGGCGAACCGCTGCCGGCCGGGCGGTACGTCGTCCGAGCCGTGGTGGGCTACGGCGGCGATCCACTGAACGCCGGCGCTGCCGGCGGGAGTGGCAGCTTCCACCTGGTCAGCGGGCCGATCACCGTCACCCTCCGCTGACCGTCAGCCCTGCAGGGCACCCGCCCAACGCCAGTCCCCACCCGGTCCCAGGTACTCGACGCGCTGGATCTGGGCCTCGTCCAGGTCCGGGCCGTAGTCGTCCGGGCCGTCGTCGTCCGGGCCGTCGTCGTCCTGGCCGTCGTCCGGGTCGTCGTCCGGGTCACCTGACGGGCCGGCGCTCGCCCAGGCCAACGCCGCCTCGTGGTCGGCGAACTGACGCTCGAGGACCACGTCGCCCATGGCGTCGAGGAATCGGTAGCGGGTCATCACCCGACGATCCCACCGGAATCGGGCGATGTCGCTACTCGGCTGCCGGCACGTGGTCCAACACGTCGTCGTAGCCGACCTTGCCGGGGGTCTCGACCGGCGCGTAGACCACGCGGATGACGCCCGTCGGGAAGACCTCCGTGGCCGTCACCTTCAGGTGGTACGGCGCATCACCGTCGTCGAACAGCGTGCGGCCCTTGCGGGCCGCCACGGGGTGGACGAGCAGGCGCAGCTCGTCGAGGAGCCCGGCGGCGAGCAGCTGCTGCACCACCGAGATCGAGCCCGGGATGAGAACGCCCTTGACGCCGGAGTCGGCCTTGAGCGCGGCGACGGCCTCGAGCAGGTCACCCTCGATCAGCTCGGAGTTGCGCCAGGAGAACTCCAACGGCTGACGCGAGGCAACCACCTTGCGGATGTCTCCGAGCTGCTTGGCGAAGGACGCGTCCTCGCCGCCCGCGGTCTCGCGCTCGGGCCAGGCCCCGGCGAAACTGTCGTAGGTCACGCGACCGATGAGCAGCACGTCGCAGGTGTCGTAGTCCTCGCCGACGGCGCGGCCCATGTTCTCGTCGAAGTAGGGGAAGTGCCAGTCGGGGTCGATCTCGGCCACACCGTCGGCCGAGACGAACAGGGTGGAGACGACCTTCGCCATGGCGTGATCCTTGCGTACGGGTGCCTCGGCTCAAAGTGAGATCGGCGACACCGCTGGAGCGGAGTAGTTCTTAGCCGATGCCCGTGTCGGACGCGGGGCTGCGCCCTCCTATCGTAAGGACACTGCGATGACCTCGACCGACCAGACCCCTGACGTGATCGTCCTGAGTACTACCCCAGAGCCGCCGACCGGGATGATGGCCGGCGATCCGAGCACCCTCGGGCTGCCCAGCTTCGTGGTCGGCTCGCTCGCCCTGGGCATGGTCCTGATCGGAGTCGTCCCCGCGGGAGCGGTGGGCGCCTCGCTGCCCATCCTGCTGGCCGCCACGTCGATCGGGCTGTTCATCTCGGCGATCTGGAGCGCTGCGATCGGGCAGAGCGCGGTCGGCGCCATCTTCGGCATCTTCGGCGGCTTCTGGCTGAGCTACTCGGTCCTGGTGCTCGGGCTCACCCACGGGTGGTTCGGGCTGGACTCCGCCGTGACCTCCACCCAGGAGCTCTTCCTGGCCGCCTGGCTGATCATCATCGTCGTCCTAACGCTGGCGACCCTGCGACTGCCGCTGGCGTTCACCGTGGTCTTCGCGCTGATCGACGTGGCGCTGCTGCTGGTCTGGATGGGCACGGCGCAGGCCTCCTCCGGGATGCTCAAGACCGCGGGGGTCGCCGTGCTCGCCTTCGCTGCGGTCGGCGCCTACCTGTTCTACAGCGCACTGAGCGTCGCCACCGGCGGCCCTGCGGTGCCGATGGGACGTCCCCTCCAGCGCAGCTGACATCCCGTTGGGATGTTGCGAGCCTCCCCACGGCTCAGCGTGCGCCGTGGGCCGTGAGGTACTCGACCAGTTCGTTGAGGCTTCTCACCTGGTCGTAGTCGGACTCCGGGACGCTCACGCCGATCGACGTGGCGAGCGCCTCGATCAGTCCGAGGAAGTCGAGGGAGTCCAGGTCGATCTCGCGTCGCAGGTCCACGGCGGGGTCGACCAACGACAGGTCGGCCTCGGGTGCGATGCGCGAGAGCTGGCTGATGACCGCCGATCGGGCGGTGTCCTTGGTCATAGTTCCTCCGGCCTCTGCAGCAGTTCGTCGACGGACGTGAGGTAGAGCCCACCCCGGTGACCGTCGCTGACCCTGTGGTCCGCGGCCAGGGTGGCGGTGAGAACGGGCCGGACGCCGAGCAGGCCGTCCACGGCCCACGGTCGCTGGACCACTCGTCCCAGCCCGAGCAGGGCCACCTGGGGCGGGTAGATCACCCCGTGCACGGCCTCGACCCCCTGGTCGCCGAGGTTGGTCACCGTGATCGTCGAGTCGCTCATCTCCGAGGCGCGCAGCCGCCCGGCGCGAGCTCGGGTCACCAGGTCCTTCAGCGCCGCCATCAGCTCCTCCACCGACAGGTTCTGGGCGTCGTGCAGCGCCGGTGCGATGAGCCCACCGCCACGCAACGAGACGGCGACACCGAGGTGGACGGTCGGGCTCGGGGCGAACCGCCCGTCGACGTAGAACCCGTTCACCTCAGGAACCTGGCGCACCGCAAGCGCCGCCGCCTTCATCAGTAGGGCTGCCGGCAGGATCCGTTCGGCGACGGGACGTCCCTCGTTGCGGGCGTGGAGCCAGTCGAGACAGGCCGAGAAGTCGATCGTCGTCTGCAGGTAGTAGTGCGGGATCTCGCGCTTCGAGCGTGCCATCAGCGCACCGATCGCCTGCCGCATGGCCGCCGCCCGGTCTCCGCCGACCGCGTGGGCTGCAGCCGACGCCAGCTCGCGTGCCGGTGCCGGACCAGGAGTCGGCCGTCCCCGGTTGCCGGCGGCGGCGCGCTCGACGTCGCGGGCCACGACGGCACCGTGGGTGCCAGAACCCCGCAGGCCCGACAGCTGCACCCCGAGCTCGGCGGCCCGGCGCTGCGCGTACGGCGAGATCCGCGCCCGCACCGAAGGCTGAGGCAGCGGGTGTGGCTGCGGCTGGGCCTGGGGCTGCGGCAGCGCGAGACGACGGGCGGCAGCCTGGACGTCGGCGCGCGTGATCCGACCTCGCTGCCCGGACCCGGCCACGTCCGCAAGGTCGACCTGGAGCTGATGGGCCAGCCGGCGGACAACCGGGGAGACCGGCGTAACCGGCGAGACCGGCGAGACCCGCGAGACCGGCGAGACCCGCGAGACCCGCGAGACCGGCGAGACCGGCGAGACCGGTTGCGGCGCAGTCCCGATCGGGCGAAGCCGAGCCAGCACGGCCCCGACCGGGACGGTGCTGCCCAACGGGACCATCAGCTGGTCGACCACCCCGTCCTCGAACACCTCGACCTCGATCAACGACTTCGAGGTGTCGACCGCGGCCACGATGTCGCCGCGGTGGACGGTCTGGCCGGGCTCCACGAGCCACTCGACCAGCGTCCCCTCGGTCATGTCAGCGCCGAGGGAAGGCATCAGGAAGTCACCCACGACTACTGACGACCTCCCTCACAGCTGCCAGCACCCGTTCGACGCTCGGCAGGGCCGCCAGCTCGAGCTCGCGCGCATACGGCATCGGCACCTCGACGGAGCAGACCCGGGCGGGCGGCGCGTCCAGGTCGTAGAAGGCCTGCTCGTTCAGGCGGGTGATCACCTCGGAGGCCAGCGACCCCGAGCGCCAGCCCTCGTCGACCACCACGACCCGGTGCGTGCGCCGCACCGAGTCGACGACGGTGGCGTCGTCCAGGGGTCGCAACGACCTCAGGTCGACGACCTCCGCCGACACACCGTCCACCTGGAGGGCGTCGGCGGCAGCGATGGTGGTGGCCAACGAGCCCCCGTAGGTGACCAGGGTGACGTCGGTGCCGGGGCGACGGACACAGGCCCGGTCGAGGTCGACCGGACCGGCGTCCTCCTCGATCTCCCCCGCCAGGTTGTAGAGCGAGCCGTGCTCGAAGACGAGCACCGGGTCGGGGTCCTCCAGGGCCGTCCAGATCATGCCGCGTGCGTCCTCGAGGGTGGCGGGGGCGACCACCCGCAATCCGGGAACGCTCGCGTACCAGTTCTCCAGCGAGTGGGAGTGCTGCGCGGCCAGCTGTCGTCCGGCACCGGTGGTCATCCGCACGACCAGCGGCACCCCGAACTGGCCGCCGGTCATGTGTCGCAACGCGGCTGCCGTGTTGACGATCTGGTCCATCGCCAGCATCGAGAAGTTCACCGTCATCACCTCGACGATGGGACGCATGCCGCCCAGGGCGGCGCCGATGCCGGCGCCCACGAAGGCGGACTCCGACAGCGGGGCGTCCCGGACGCGCTCCTCGCCGAACTCCTCCACCAGGCCGAGGCTGACTCCGAAGGCGCCGCCGTACCGGCCGACGTCCTCGCCCATCAGGAACACTCGGCCGTCACGGCGCATCGCGTCCCGGATCCCCTCCCGGAGCTGTTCCCGATACGTGGTCTTCACCGTGGACATGTCCTCACCGCCCCTGCGCCGCAGCCGTGACGAACCGGGTGAGGTCGGACACCGGCTCGTCGGTCCCGGCCTCGGCGAAGGCCACGGCGTCGTCGATCTCCTGCGAGACCTGAGCCTCGAGCCGGGCCAGCGACTCGTCGGTCAGCGGACCCGGGGGCAGCTGCGCGGCCAGCAGGCTCAGCGGGTCACGCTCCCGCCAGTGGTCGATCTCGGCCTTGTCGCGATAGCGGTCCGGGTCGTACATCGAGTGGGCCCGGAACCGATAGGTCTTGGCCTCCAGGAAGACCGGCCCGCCGCCGTCGCGGACGAGCTCCACCGCCCGACGGGCGGACTCGGCGACGGCGACGACGTCCATGCCGTCGACGGTCCAGGCGGGCATCTCGTAGGAGGACGCCTTGACCGCCAGGTTGGTCTCGGACTCCGAGCGCGCGAGGGCGGTGCCCATGGCGTACAGGTTGTTCTCGCAGCAGAACAGCACCGGCAGCCGCCACAGCGCCGCCAGGTTCATGGACTCGTGGAACTCGCCCTCCGCGATCGCGCCCTCGCCGAAGAAGCAGACCGTGACGCGCGGGCGGTCCTGCAGCCGGTCCGCCAGGGCCAGCCCGACCGCCAGCGGCAACCCGCCGCCGACGATGGCGTTGCCGCCGTAGAACCGGGACGGCGCGTGGAAGAGGTGCATCGAGCCGCCCCTGCCGCGGCACAACCCTTCGACCCGACCGAACATCTCGGCCATGATCGCCGGCATCGGGACGCCCCGGGCCAGGGCCTGACCGTGCTCGCGGTAGGTGGCCACCACGGCGTCGTCCGGCCCCAGCAGCGGCATCAGGCCGACCGCCACCGCCTCCTCCCCGATGTACAGGTGGAGGAAGCCACGGATCTTGCTGGCGCTGTACAGCTGGACGCATCGCTCCTCGAAGCGCCGGATCCGCAGCATCTGGTGGTAGAGCTCGAGACCGGTGAGGCCGTTCGCGTACCTGTGCTCAGTCATCGTCCCGTCTCCAGGGTCGAGAGGTCGCCCTCGGGCAGGCCCAGCTCGCGAGCCTTGAGCAACCGCCGCATGATCTTGCCGCTGCGGGTCTTGGGCAGGTCCTGCTGGAAGGTGATCCGGCGGGGAGCCACCGCCGCGCCCAGGCGGGTCCGGGCGAAGCCGACCAGCTCGCGGTTCAGCGCGTCGGTCGGCTCGAAACCGGACCGCAGGGCCACGTAGGCGGCCACCACCTCGCCCGCGACCTCGTCGGGCAGGCCGATCACGCCGGCCTCGGCCACGCTGGGGTGCTCCATCAGTGCGCTCTCCACCTCGAACGGCCCGATCAGGTGCCCGGCGGACTTGATCACGTCGTCGCCGCGGCCCACGAACCAGAACCAGCCGTCGTCGTCCCGCCGGGCGAGGTCGCCCGACAGGTACCAGCCGTCGGCGAAGGCCTTGGCGTAGCGCCCGTCGTCGCCCAGGTAGGCGCGCATCATCGACGGCCAGGGCGCCCTGAGCGCGATCTCGCCCTCGACGTCAGCGACGGTGACCGGCACGATGCCGCCGTCCGGGGCCCGCACCACCTCACCCCGGGTGCCGCGCACCGCCAGCGCCGCCTCGATCCCCGGGACCGGGCGGCCCATGCATCCGGGACGGATCTCGGCGCTCGCGTAGTTGGCGATCATGATGGCGCCGGTCTCGGTCTGCCACCAGGTGTCGTGGATCGGCTGCCCCAGGGCCTCGATCCCCCAGACCACGACCTCGGGGTTCAACGGCTCACCGACGCTCGCGACGTGGCGCAGCCGGGACAGGTCGTGCCCGGTCGCGGTCGCGGTGCCGGCGCGCATCAGCATCCGCAGCGCGGTCGGCGCGGTGTACCAGACGCTGACCCGCTGCTGCTCGAGGATCCGGTACCAGCGCTCGACGTCGAAGTCCTCCTCGTCCACCACCGAGGTGACGCCGCAGGTCAGCGGTGCGATCACGCCGTAGGAGGTTCCGGTGACCCAGCCCGGATCCGCGGTGCACCAGAACACGTCTCCAGGCTGCAGGTCCAGCACGTACCGGGCCGTCATGTGGTGCGCGACCACGGCCTGATGGACGTGGACGGCGCCCTTGGGGCGCCCGGTGGTGCCGCTGGTGAAGTGGAGCAGGGCCATGTCGTCGGGCGCGGTCGGGCGCGCCGGGAACGCGGGGTCGGCCTCGGCCATCAGGGCCGACAGGTCGTGCACCCCCGGCTCGTCCACGGAGCCGGCGCCGTCACCGATCAGCAGCACGTGCTCGAGCGTGGTCAGCGCGTGCCGGCGCGGCGCGATCTTGCGCCGGTACTGCGAGGCGGTGGTGACCAGCACCCGGCCCTCGCCCAGCTCGAGCCGCAGCGCGATCGGCTCCGGCCCGAAGGCCGAGAACAACGGGCAGAACACGGCGCCGAACTTAAGCGTGCCCAGGATCGCGACGTACAGCTCCGGCAGCCGCCCGCTCAGCCCGAAGACCCGCTCCCCCGGTCGCACTCCCAGCGTGTTCAGCACGTCCGCGAAGCGGCTGGTCCGCTCGGCCAGCATCGAGTAGCAGATCTCGACGTCCGGGCGCCCTCGTGCCAGGAACCGCAGGGCGATCCGGTCACCGTCGCCGTGCGCCACGTGCCGGTCGACCGCCTCGTAGGCCATGTTCAGCCGGTCCCCGGGCAGGCCGTCGAGCCAGGCTCGGGCTTCCTCCCAGGTGAAGCTCTCGCGAGCCTGCTGGTAGTCCGGAAGGCACGCGTGCGCGGCCTCGACGGGATCCTTGGTGACGACGCGGTACGGCATGGCAGCCTCCTGCGGACGACACCCCCAGCCCATCACTCGGCAGGACCCCGATCATGGGTCGGACGTCCCTGGCGCGGCCACCGCCACCTCCCCACAGGACGGCGGATCACCCACTTGTCCGTTCGCCCGATGGACGACACGTTCGTCAGGTGGCGTGACACGTACTGGTGTTATCTGGGTCACACTCGCGAAGCGTCTTCGCCTCCTCCCCCGCCCAAGGAGACCGTCATGTCCTCCGACTCCGGCCCTGACCTCGACGCCGACGCCCAGGCCGCCGCCAGGCTCGTCCCTCGGATGGGGGGCTTCCCGGTGTCGAACTCCGCCTTCTACCAGCGACTCTTCCTCACCGACACCTCTGACCTGGACCACGGCGACCGGCAGCCGCTCGAACGTTCCCTCGACCCGTTCGCGTCGCCGGACCCCGACTCCGGGCAGTCCCGGTGGAGCACCCGTCCCGCCACCGGGGCTCTGCTGACCTTCGAGCAGGGCTGGTTCATGGCCGGGGTGACCCTCGGCGAGCTGCGGCACTCCCTGTGCCTGGCACCCGGCGAGGTGACCCGGCTCGCCGTCCTCGACTGGCGCCGGACGACGAAGGACAGCTCGAGTGAGTCGACCTCGCAGAGCGATGCCCTGGTGGCCCGGTCCGACGACGCCCAGGCCACCCAGTCCGTCCAGCAGGCGGTGGCCAAGGAGTGCCAGAGCGGCAGCTCGACGACGATGGCGACCGGGACCCAGATGGAGAGCGCCCTGGCCAGCGACGCCCTGTTCGTCAGCGGCAACGCCTCGACGGCCATGTCGTCCCAGCTCGGGCTCGCGGCGACCTCGAGCACCGGCAGCCGGGACATCGCGAGCTCCGCGCTCGAGGACATCAACCGCCGCACCGCGCAGATGAGCCAGGCCACCCGGTCCCGTCGGGCCACCCAGATCCGCGAGGTGAGCGAGAGCGAGCACCAGTCCGCCTCGACCAGGGTGGTCGCCAACTACAACCACATGCACGCCCTGACCATCCAGTACTTCGAGATGCTGCAGTGCTACCAGCTCACGACGAGGGTGGTGAGGGCCGAACGTTGCGTCTACGTACCGATGACCGTCCTGGACTTCACCGAGCAGAGCCTGCAGAACCGCGTGATGATGGACGCGCTGCTACGGGTCGCCCAGGAGATGCGCTGGACGCGGGCGGTCGTCCTGCTGCAGGCCATCGCCTCGGGCCGCGTGCGGCAGGAGCGGGACGCCCTCGCCCAGACCAAGCTGGCCCGGCACGACGCCTATGTGACGGCGCAGCAGCTGCTGGCGGAGCAGTCGCAGCGGCTGAGGGATCCGCGCACCCGCCAGGACCAGGCGGCGGCGCGGGAGATCCAGGACAAGCACGACCGCCTGCTCGCGGGCCGGGCCGGGCCGGGGGCTCCCGAGGCGTCGTCCGGCAACTCGTCCTCGTCGGGCGACTCGTCCTCGTCGGGCAACTCGTCCTCGTCGGGCGACTCGTCCTCGTCGGGCGGCGGGTCGGGCGGGGTCACCTTCGACCTTCGTGACCAGCCGTCGGCCATCACCGAGAGCCGCAGCTACGACAGGGACATGGCGGCCTACGACGCCCGCTTGGCCGAGCTGGACCTCGAGCTCGCCGAGCAGGAGCGCTTCGTCGGGGCGCTCCAGGAACGCCGGCTGTTCCTCAACCAGCAGATGTGGATGCGGGTCGACGACTACGTGTGGCACACGCTGTTCGCGGGGTACACCTACCCGGACCCGCCGTTCGAGGGCCAGGCCTTGGGGGCACTCGTGACGCCGACGCCGATCGGGTTCTTCGGCAACTACGTCGCCTTCCGCTGGGACTTCCCGGCCAGTGACGAAGGAGTCGCGGCGGCCAAGGACTTCGAGCGGCCGTTCAAGCTGGGCTCGCGGTCGGGCGACGTCCAGATGCAGGTGACCCTGCCGACCGAGGGAGTCTTCGCCGAGGCGGTGCTCGGGGTCTCCAACGGCGCAGAGAAGCTCGACATCACCCGGTTCTGGAACTGGCAGGACTCACCGATCCCGATCCTGCCCCCCGAGATGGCCCCGATGGACCTGTCGAGCCGGGCGCGGGACCTGCCCCTCAACCGGATCGACCTGCAGGACTCCGTCGTCCATCTGCAGGACCTGCAGCTGCTGCCCGGCACCGCCGACACCAGCGCCATCGTCGCGGCGCTGCAGGCCGACCTCTTCCCCGACCGGACGACGGAGGCCGCGGCCGCCGGGGCAGGTCAGGCCGGCGGGAACGCCGCCGCGGGAGCCCACACCGCCGGCCAGCGGGTCGTCGACCAGCTCAAGAACTCGCAGGACTTCGTCGTCGGCCTGGCCAACAGCGAGGTCGGCAAGATCGCCGCCCAGGCGATCGCGGCCCAGTCCGGTGGGATCAGCTCGGTGGGCGGCCTGCTCAACTCGGCGAAGGAGGCCGGTGCGGGCGGCAAGGCCGCTGCCGGTGCCGGTGGGGAGGCCGCAGCCGAGACGATCCCGGTGCCCTGAGGCTGCGCCACGGGGAAAACCATGTGACAGCGCCGATACCGTGAGGTGTGCTGTCCGCGCTGCGTTCCCGGGACTTCCGGCTGCTCTGGCTGAGTCAGACCGCGAGCGTGCTGGGCGACGGACTGGTGGTCGTGGCGATCGGCCTGTTCGTCACCCGACTCACCGGCAACCCGGGCGATGTGGGTGTCGTGCTTGCCGCCTACGCAGCCCCGTTGGTGGTGTTCGTGCTCGTCGGCGGGGTGTTCGCGGACCGGCTGCCGCGGCAGGCGGTGATGGTGGTCGCGGACGCCGTCCGCTGCGTGCTCCACGCCGCAGACGGTGCCCGAGGAGGACATCCAGGCCGCGCAGGGTCTGGGCGGGGTCAGCAGGGAGGTCGCCTCCCTCGCCAGCCCGGCCCTGGCCACGGTACTGGTGCTCACCGTGGGCGGGGCGGCGGCGTTCGGGCTGGACGGCGGTCCGGGAGCGGACGTGGGTCTGGGCGACGATCGTGGCGTTCTCGGTCGCGATCCTGGTGGCTCTGGGGCCCTTCTTCGTGCTCGGGCCGCTGGTGGCCCGGCAGGTCTACGGCACCGAGGCCGTGTACGGCATCACCAACGCGGTCTGGGGTGCGGGAACCATCCTCGAAGCGGTGGTGGGTTCCCGATGGCGGCCGAGGCGGCCGATGTTCGCGGGACTGGTGGGCTCCTTGGCCTGGCCCGGACAGATCGCCCTGTTCGCGGCCGGTCCGTCGGTCGTCGTCCTGTACCCGGTGACGGCGCTGGCCGGGACGGGGCTGGGTCTGTTCGCCGTCTGGTGGGAGACCGCGCTGGCCCAGCGGATCCCGCCGCACCTGCTGTCCCGGGTCTCGGCCTGGGACTGGATGGGCAGCCTGGCCCTGCTGCCGGCCGGCTACCTGATGGCGGGGCCCGCCGCCCAGTGGCTCGGGGCCTCGCGGGTGCTGATCGGCGGCGGGCTGATCGGACTGGCCGTGTTCGCCCTCGGCCTGCTGCCCACCTCGACCAGGAACCTGGTCCGGATCGAGGAACCGCAGCCGGCCGCCTGATCAGCTGACGTGCACCCGGGGCCGTCGTCCCGGCTGCGGTTCGGCCTCACGCAACACCTCTCGGGTCGTCGGAGCCACCTCTCCGGCTCCGACGAACAGGAACTGCAGGAACTTCGTCACCGGGTTGCCCTCGGTCCAGCTGAAGTAGACGTGCGGCACCAGCCCGGTGCGGTCGCGAACGGCCAAGGAGAGTTCGGCGATGGTGTTGGCCACCACCGAGCTACGGACGGTGAGGATCCGGTGCCCGAAGCGTTCCTCACCGATGACGCGGTGCACGGTCTCGAAGTCCGAGGCGTCGACCACGTCGACCTCGACGAAGATCAGTGGCGCCCACCGCGGGATGTCGTTGTCCTCGCGGACCTGTCTGGTCTTGTCGCGGTAGTCCTCGGCTCGGCGGGCATCCGGCTCGTGCGCGACCAGTCGCAGCGTGCCGCACTTGGCGGCACCCTCGAGGTAAGAGTCTGCGGCCCCGTCGAAGCTCATGCCGTTGCCGCGCAACTGGAACGCCCGACCTGCCCGGGAGAGGAACGACACCACGATGATGGCCAGGATGAAGGCCGCGCCGATACGCAGTCCGTCGGGCCGTTCGACGACGTTCGCGGCCGTGGTGTAGACGAAGACGGCTGCCACGAGGCCGAAGAAGAGCATGCGTCGGTGTTGACGCAGTCGATGCGCCGACAAGGTCACGGCGACCGTCGCGGAGGTCATCAGGACCAGCACGCCGGTCGCATAGGCGCCACCCTGAGCGTTGACGTCGGCATGGAAGTACCAGGTGATGAAGAGCCCGATCCCCGTGAAGACCAGCACCAGCGGCCGGACGGCGCCCGCCCACCGCGGTGCCATGCCGTAGCGGGGCAGGTAGCGGGGCACCAGGTTGAGCAGGCCGGCCATCGCGGAGGCGCCGGCGAACCACAGGATGGCGATGGTGCTGAGGTCGTAGACGGTGCCGAAGGCGTTACCCAGGTAGAGATGGGCCAGGTAGGCCAGGGCACGGCCGCTGGCGGCACCACCGTCCTGGAAGGCCGGCGGTGGGATCAGGAGGGTGGTCGCGAAGCTGGAGAGCACCAGGAAGACGCTCATGATCAGGGCTGCGGTGGTCAGGAGTCGGTGCGCGCCACGGATCCGGCCGATCGGATGACGCTCGGTGTCCCCCGGCTCCCCCTGGATCTGCGGCATCACCGCCACGCCGGTCTCGAAGCCGGACAGACCCAGCGCCAGCTTGGGGAACACCAACAGGGCCATGCCGATCACGGCGAACCAGCTGGTGTGCTGGATGCTCAGAAGTCGCGTCCAGTCCGTGAACACGCTCGGGTGCTGCAGCACGTGCGCGATCGCGACCGTCACCACCACGGCGTTGAGGATCAAGTAGCTGCCGACCAGCAGGACGGCGATCCCGATGGCCTCGCCGAACCCACGCAGGAACACTGCTCCCAGCAGACCCACCAGGACGAACGTGACCAGGAGCATCTGGCCGTGCAACGCCGGCGGCGCGTAAGGGTTCTCGAGCAGGTGCGCGGTCGCGTCCGCCGCCGACAAGGTGATGGTGATGATGAAGTCGGTGGCGGCGAACCCGAGCATCGTCAGCACGAAGAGCTTGCCACGCCACCACGGCAGGATCCGTTCCAGCATCGCGATCGACCCCTCGCCCCGCGGGCTCTCGGCGGCCACCCGCCGATAGACCGGCAGCGCCCCGAGCAGAGTCAGGGCCACCAGGACCACGGTGGCGATCGGCGCGACGGCACCCGCAGCCAGGGCCGCGATGCCCGGCTGGTACCCCAGGGTCGAGAAGTAGTCGACTCCGGTCAGGCACATCACCTGCCACCACGGATGGCGGTGAGCGGTCTCGGCCGGCTGCTGACCGACCGGCGAGCCGGAGGTCCCCGTGCGGTCGCCGAGCCCGTGCAGCAGCCAAGTACGCAGACGCGACCGGGATGGCTTCGGGATCACCGGGGCCGGCGTCAGAGCCGACGTCGTCATTCAGAGGCCTCGCCTTCGCGACGTTGAGGGCACCTCCATCACAGCAGCAGTCGTCGACGTCGAGCCTGGCGAGCGCGTAGAGATCGCGTGAAAATCGCTCCGACGCGGATCCGGAACACTGTCCCCACCTCAGTCGTACGCGACCCCGAGCGCCGCGAGGTCGCGGGTGTCGGTCTCGGTCTCGGCCCAGGGATCCATGACGGCGGCCGCCCCGGCCAGCGGGGGGTTGTCACCCGGGTGAGTCTGCTGCCACAGACTCCAACGCCGGTCGATCTCGGCGTGGTGCATCCAGAAGACCGGATCGGTCGGTGCCGTCGAGATGATGCCCATCGAGCCGCCGACCCAGACGTGCCCCGAGTTGTGCACCCCTTCCAAGGCCGGCGCGAAGGACATGAAGGCGGGGTTCGCCTCCGCCGTGGCCATGGCCGCCGCGTTGGGAAGGGTGGCGAACATCCCGATCGTGCGGGTCACCGTGTGCGGTCCGGACAGCAGGTTCACCGTGGGAGTGAAGCCGAGGAGCCAGGAGGGGAACGCCTGCTCGTCGCTGGAGTTCCAGTAAGGGATGCACACCGAGGGGTCGACCATGTGCAGCAATTCCTCCAACCGCAGCAGGTAGACCCGATGCCACGGCAGGAACCGCGGGTTGCTGTGCATCTGATGGATCGAGTTCGAGTGGATGTCGACGAGCGGCCCGAGCGCACCCATCGCATTGACCTGGGCGTAGGCCGTGAGGAACCGGTTCTGCTCGTCGGTCGTCAGGCGGCGATGGTCCTTACGGTGGCACAGGTCGTCGTCGTGGTCCTCGCAGCAGACCGGCGGCTTGTAGTCATCGTGGCGGGGGCGGAAGCAGGCATGGTCGAACGGGTGAGGCACGTAGCGCGGTGGCCGCTTCGAGGCGTACTGGCCGTAGATGTGCTCGCCCGGGTATCGAGAGTTCTCCGGGGGGTCGTGCCGCGGCGGCGGGTCGTTGTAGTCGGGGTCGTAGTAGGGCTTGCGCCCGTGCCGGTCGTGAGAGTGCTCTGACATGGTTCCTCCTGAAGCCTCGAGTCCGACCCGCCGTCGCGTGGCCGTCACCCAGCAGGAGTGAGGCGCAGGTTCTGCTGATACCCGCCCGTGCGACGGGCCACGACCAGCGTGAGCAGATGGAGCGCCGACCAGACGAGCTCGGTCACCGTTGCCACCGAGGTCGGCAACGCACCCGGCTACGACAACCTGCGGCCTGCCACGATCCCTGCCGCACTGGAGCCGGCGCCGGCACCCGCAAGCAACGCAACAGCCCTGCGCGCCGCGATGAGCGCCACCGTCGCGGCAGGCGCCACCGGCGTGATCGCCCGCTATGACGACGGCGAGGAGGTCGCCGCTCTGGCCCTCGGCCAGGCCCGGCTGACACCGCCAAGGCCGCTCGCCGTCGTCGACCAGGCGCGGGTCGGCAGCATCACCAAGTCGATGGTGGCCACGGTCGCCCTCCAGTTGGTCGGCGAAGGCGGCCCCGTTCCGCCTGCCGATGACCGGCTGACCGACACCGCCTCGTCGAGCAACCCGGCCGCCGCGTCGTCCTCGCCCGCAGCGATGCGGGCCTCCCCTTCGGCGTAGAGGAGCCAGGCCCGTTCGGACGGCGCGACCGGCAGGCCCGACGGCGTCCCAGTAGGCGGCACCTCGCTCCTGCCCGAGACGTACCAGCTCCCGCGCGTGCCCGATCGCACCGTCGAGGTCCCCGACGTACATCGCGACGTCCGACAGCACCTCGAGGGACGCCGCCCGGAGCGTCAGGTCGGGGTCCGCAGCGAAGGGGTGGGCCAGGTCGACCGCTCGGGCAGCGCCCGCAGGTCCACCCGCAGCACGCCGCGCGCGAACCGCGGCGCGACCGTGAGGGCGGGCAGGTCGAAAGGCCTGCGGTTCGACATGCTGCTGCGCGCCGTCCCGGTACAGGGTCCTGCCCGCGACATCGAGGACACAGCCTGCGAAGGCAAGCACGTCGGCCTACCGCGCCTCGGGCTCGGCGATGTCAGCCGGGAGCAGCCCGGTTCGAGGGGCAATGCCACAGTTCGACGACGTGACCCGAACCCAGCAAGCGATGTGGTCACGTGGGGACTTCCACCGGATCGGCGTCTCCCAGGTGGTGGTCGGGGAGATGCTGGTCAGGGCTCTGGGGTGCCGGGCCCGCGCCGACGTCGCCCACACCTTCGGGGCGATGTTCGCCCCCGATCAGGAGAAGACCGCCGGTCAACTGATTCGGGTGCTGGGCCCCAGTGGCCGGCTCGGGATGGCCAACTGGACGCCGGGCAGCTGGGTCGGGGCTCAGTTCGGGCTGCAGGCACGCTACCTACCGCCCCCTGACGGGGTGCTGCCCCGTCCATCACTCCACCGCCAGTCTGTTCGCGCTGTTCAAAGACTGGTTCGGTCCCGCGCCGCCGCCATGACTCGCCACCCCCTCGAAGAGGGGGTCCGCACCGCGAAGCCATCGACCTGCACGCCTGGTACGTCCGCACATTCCGTCCACACGTGGCGGTCAGGCTCTCTCAGCAGCCCCTCACCCGATCCGCGTGGCTGGATTCAGTGGTGTGCGGTGACCGATTCGTGATGAGCCTGCCGGTCGTCCCCATCGGGTTCGGCGTGCACGACTGCGGAGGTCAACCTCGACAGGGCATGGACCAACCGGTGTTCGGCGTCGTGGGCGATGGCGTGGGCGACGGCGACGGTGGTTGTCGCGGCAACGGTGATCTCGCACTCGGCCCGGAGCTGATGGCCGATCCACCGAAGCCGCACCTCACCGACGCCCAGCACGTGTGGGGTGGTCCTCAGGGTTTCCTCGACGTGGTCGACCAGGGCCGGATCGACGGCGTCCATCAGCCTGCGGTAGATCTCTCGGGCGGCGTCCTTGAGGACGAACAGGATCGCGACCGTGATCAGCAGCCCGACCACGGGGTCTGCCCACTGCCACCCGATCGCCACTCCGGCGGCACCGAGCAGGACGGCCAGAGAGGTGAATCCGTCGGTGCGGGCGTGCAGGCCGTCGGCGACAAGGGCTGCCGACCCGATGCGCCGGCCCACGGTGATGCGGTAGCGGGCGACGATCTCGTTGCCGGCGAACCCGATGATCGCCGCTGCGGCCACGTAGGGCAGGTAGGACACAGTGGCCGGGTGCAGGAGTCGTTCTACCGCCGTGTAGCCCGCCAGGGCCGAGGACGCAGCGATGAAGAGCACGATCACGATCCCCGCAAGGTCTTCCGCCCGGCCATAGCCGTAGGTGTAGCG
This sequence comes from uncultured Actinomycetota bacterium, assembly GCA_963738495.1. Lineage (GTDB taxonomy): Bacteria > Actinomycetota > Actinomycetes > Actinomycetales > Kineosporiaceae > CAVTWW01. The sequence goes on along the minus strand of CAVTWW010000031.1, from coordinate 36,411 downwards.
GCGGGTGGGCGCACGACGACCGAGCATGAACGCGATCCCCAACGGCACGGCGGTCATCGCGTCGGCGACGTTGTGCAACGTGTCGCCCAGGAGCGCCACGGAGTGCGAGAACGCCACCACGACCCCCTGCAGCACCGCGGTCGCCCCGAGCACCGCCAGCGACACCCACAGTGCGCGGATCCCGTCGCGGGACGTCTCCATCGCCTGGTCGACCCTGTCGGCCGCGTCATGGGAATGCGGTGTCACCACATGGCTGAGCTTGTGCCACCACGCTGCGGGTCCTCCGCCGTGAGCGTGAGGAGCCTCATCAGGCTCAGGCGCATGCTCGGAGGAACCTGGTTCGTGAAAGTGCCCGCGGGGGCGGTCGACCTCGTCGTCGTGGTGGTGCAGCTGCGGCCGTTCCTTCGGGTGCGGACCATGGTCTGCGGCCATCGGCGGGCTCCGTAGGGGTTGTCGGCGCGTGGTCACAAGGCGACATGCGTGCTCAGGTATGGACGCGACAATGGGGCAGTTGTCGGTGATGCGCAAGCCGACCTTCCTGACGCGACCCAGATCGACTGCGGTCACCTCTCAGATCGACTGCGGTCACCGCTCCGGCGGCTGGTCACCCGAGACCCTTCACACCGCCACCGGAGTCTCTGACCGCTGTGGTGACGCACCGATACCTGCCCCTTGAGTGAGCGGGCTTGGGTGCCGATGCTGCTGCGTGCCTGTCCTCAGGCGACGCGCGTTGCCGCCCCCATCACGTCCGGGCGGCTTCGGCGGCGCGACCTCACCGACAGAGTCCACAGCTACATCGCCAGCCAGATCGGCCTCGACCCCGCTGAGACTGCCTGACGGGAACAGCTGCGGCACCCCCGTGGATGGCGCCCACAGGAGCCGTTCGCCCGTGCCCGCACGACGGCGCAGCATCGTCGCCGGGGATCGCGTCCGGCAGACACCAGGGTCCGTCGTCATCGCCGCGGCCGGGCTACCTCGGGGATGAGGACGGGACACTGTGAAGGCGTAGACATTCATCGACGCCGAACAGCCGCAACATCCGTCGCTCACCGGGCGAGAAGTCCTGTGCCGCCTCGTGGAGGGGGACGACCTCCGGGTGGTCCACGACATGGGTTTGCCCGTCATGGACCAAGGCGGCAGACCCCGCGGCGGTCAGGTTCTTCAGCCAGTCGGTGGTCGGCCCGTACGGCAGCGCGATCACGAACCCGCCCGGGGTGAGGATGGCGGTGACAGGTGTCTCGTAAGACTTTCCGGAGGTTCGGCCCACATGCCGCAGGATCGCAGCGTTCGCACCAGGCCTACCCGCTGACTTCAGCAGGCGTGGGTTGCCGACATCGCGGGCGAACCGGCGGACCGCGTCAACCACGGGCGGATACCTGTGGCGAACCCCGAGCAGGACCACTCCCACCGCCCCTGCGACCAGCAGCACGAGTAGACCGAAGACCCATGCCACCGCTCGACCCACCATGTTCGCTCTCCTTGTTCGGCGTTGAGTCGCGACCATTCTCACCGGTCCGACGACCCTTGGACAGGAGCCCACCTCGTGATCATGGAACCGCCGTGAATCCCACTGCGAACTCATCGCCCGCGCGGACACCGCCTCTACACGGCGAAAGCCAACGGACGCAACCGCGTGCAGGGATCCATCATGGCCGAAGAGGCACCCCAGTCGGTCCACTAGCCAGGGCCTTCCTGCAGTGCTGATGATGGAACCCTCACCGGCGCCGGCCAGAGGAACACACGAGGAGGTCCGCCCATGGTCGAGGCTGCTCCACCTCCACAGGTGCTCGACGTCCCGGTGGGCATCGATGCCCGCGGGCAGCGGGTGGAGGTCGACTCGATGGGTGCGGTCACGGTGGCGGCCGACAGGTACTGGGGTGCGCAGACGCAGCGGGCGCTGGAGCATTTCGCTGTCGGCCAGGACCGCATGCCGGTGGCCGTCTGCCGGGCCTACGGCCAGGTCAAGAAGGCGGCCGCCCTGGTGAATGCCCGCGCGGGGGTCCTGCCCGGGTGGAAGGCCGACCTGATCGCCCGGGTGTGCGAGGAGGTGGTCGACGGCAGGCTCGACGAGCATTTCCCGCTGCACGTGTGGCAGTCCGGGTCGGGGACCCAGACGAACATGAACGTCAACGAGGTGATCGCCAACCGGTGCATCCAGCTGTTGGGCGGTGTGTTGGGCTCGAAGACCCCGATCCATCCCAACGACGACGTGAACCTGAGCCAGTCCAGCAACGACACCTTCCCGACCGTGATGCACCTGGTGACTCTGCTCGAGGTCACCCAGCGGCTGGTGCCCGAGGTGAGCTCACTGCGGGACGCCGTGGCCGCCAAGGCGCACCAGTGGGCCGACGTCGTCAAGGTCGGCCGCACCCACCTGCAGGACGCCGTCCCGGTGACCGTCGGGCAGGAGTGGTCGGGCTACGCCGAGCAGATCACCCAGGCCCTGGCCCGCCTCACGGCCACGACGCCCGCGCTCTGCGAGATCGCCGCGGGAGGCACCGCGGTCGGGACCGGCCTGAACGCCCCTGCGGGGTTCGGCGACCGGATCGCCGCCGAGCTGTCCTTGCTGACCGGGTTGCCGTTGGTCACCGCGCCCAACAAGTTCGCGGCCCTGGGCGGCCTGGACGCGATGGTGGCGACCTCGGCAGGTCTGCGGGCTGTGGCGGTGCCGCTCATGAAGATCGCCAACGACATCCGGTGGGCGGCCTCCGGGCCGGGTGCCGGGATCGGCGAGCTCGTCCTGCCGGCCAACGAGCCGGGCAGCTCGATCATGCCGGGCAAGGTCAACCCCACCCAGTGCGAGGTGATGGTCATGGTCTGCACCCAGGTCCTGGCCGACGACACCGCGGTGGCCTTCGCCGGCGCCCAGGGCAACTTCGAGCTCAACACCATGCGGCCCCTGGTCATCGCCAACGTGCTCCGCTCGGCCCAGATCCTGACCGACTCCGCTCGACTGATGCGCATCTGGTGCATCGACGGCATCCAACTGAACCGCGAACGAATCGCCACCAACCTCGACCGCTCCCTGATGCAGGTCACCGCACTTGCCCCGACCCTGGGGTACGACACCGCAGCCGCCATCGCCCACCACGCACACCGCGACGGCACCACCCTGCGAGAAGCGGCGATCGCCTCCGGCGCCGTCAGCGGCGAAGACTTCGACCGCCTCACCGACCCGACCACCATGACCACGCCCACACCTGCCGCGGCCACCTCGACGACACACCAGGAGCCGACCAGTCTCAGCCGTTGGGATTCCGAAGGCGGCGCCCTCCCCAGGTGACGACGGGACCGTCCACGGCTGGGGCAGTCAGAGCACGCTCCGCCCGGTCTGCGCGGGCTGACCGGCGGCCGCCCGGGCGCCTATCGCGGTCGGCTGTGAAGCTACGGCGTCCACACCTGCGTTGATCGCAGCGGTAGCGGCTACGTCAGGACATGCCAGGCGAGTCGCTTCTCCACCGGACGCCCCACACTGCAGCGACACTTTCTGTTGATCTTCATTCGGGGCGGGCAAGTCCTGGGCCGGCAGCAGTTGGGGACTGGCGGGCTCGAACCCGGGCTCAGGCAAGGGTGGCGCTCATCTGCCCCCCAGGGCTGCGACGATGTCGATCGCGCCACCATGGACGTCCATCCCATGCACCTTGACCACCTTGTCGGTGAGGCGGCGGGCGATGTCGTTCGGCTTGGACCTCGGTAAGGCCTGGCCGAGCAGCGCGCCCTCCCCACTCACGAACGGGGCAGCCATCGACGTGCCGCTCCACTTCCCGTAGCCGCAAGGCAGGGCACTGATCACGTCGACGCCCGGCGCGGCGACGTCCACCCAACCGCCGTGGGCCGAGAACGGGGCCAGCAGACCGGTGCTCTCGTCCATGGCGGCCACCGCCACCACGCCTGGGGCCGCTGCCGGAAAGTGCTGGAACTTCGTCCCGTCGTTTCCGGCGGCCCCCACCACGAGCGCCCCCTGCTTGGTGGCCGCCGAGATCGCCTCGTTGAGAACGGTGGAGTGGAGCTTGCCGGGAGTACCGAAGCTGAGGTTGATGACATCTGCCCCCGCTGCGGCGGCGTCGAAGATGGCCTCCGCCACCACGAAGACGTTTCCGCGACCCTCGGGGTCGAGCACCCGCATCGGCATGATGCGGGCGTTGGGCGCCACCAGTTCGACGAGGCCGGCGACGAAGGTGCCGTGCCCGAACCCCTCGTTCCGGCGTCCGTCACCGTCGCCGTCGACGCCGGCGGCGACCTCGCTCGGGTCGTGGTCGTCGTCCACGTAGTCGTACCCGCCCTCGGCGATCCGGCCCGCGAGGGCGGGGTGACCGACGTCGACACCGGTGTCGAGCACCGCGACGACTTGCCCCGCCCCCGTTGCCAGGGCGTGGGCGGCGTTCAGCCGCAGTCCTCGGCCGGAGGCCTGAGCGATGTAGGCCGACGGGTCGGTCCCCGAACAGAGCGGCCCGCCGTTCGGCCAGTAGTGGAAGCGCTCGCCTTCCGTGGAGTCGGCAGGACTGTTCGGCTCGGCGTACTCGATCGAGGGGTCACGTTCGAGCAGGCGCACCAGGCGGTCGGCCTGGGCCGGCCAGGGGTCCGTCTTGGGCTTGGAGTTCGTGGCGGCCACCGGCACCCGGATCAGGTAGATCCCCCGCGACGCCAGCAGAACCGACTCCGTGGTGGAGCCCAGCAGCCGGTTCACCGGGTCGATACTCGCCCCCGGTTCAAGTTTGACGACGAGCTGGCCGTCGCTGAGAGCCGGTTGCGGCGGAGGCGGCGCCGGCTGCACGGCCGCCTCGGCGGGAGCACCCAGAGCACCGAGGCAGACGATCGAGACCGACACCATCACGAGAGGGTGACGTGCCCAGGACCGTCGCGGCATCATGATCATCGGGTTGCTCCTCGGGAGGCGGGGGCACCGACGGCGACGAACGGGGCCCAGTAGTAGGGGTGCGGTCGGTCCTGCATCAGCAGCAGCTGGGCCCGGCGCAGGGCTGCCGCCGGCTCGACTCCGGCGGCCAGCTCACGGTGCAGGGAGCCCATCATGGTCGCCGTCGCCATGTCGTCGACGAGCCACTGGCTGACCATCACGTGGCGGGCCCCGGCGGCGAGGAAACCCTGGGCCAGGCCCAGGGCCGCGAAGCCCTCTCGAGCCCCCGACCCTCCCGTCTCGCAGGCGCTCAGCACCACGGTGGCACCTGCCAGGTCGCTGCCTCCGACGTCCGCCGCCCGCAGCCACACGTCGGCCAGTCGCAGGCTCGAGAAGGCGGCGTTCTCGGGACGGAACAGCCCGTGGCAGGCGAAGTGAACGGTCCGGGCGCCGTCGAGGTGATCCAGGACCGCGGCGCGGGTCGCGCGCGGGCCCTGGAGCACGACGGTGGGGGCAGCCAGGGACGACGCGACGTCCGCCACCTCGTCGTCGATGAACGGGGCCCTTTCGTCGGAGCACCCGACGACCAGGGACCTGCCGACGGTGCGGGCGACGCGCAGGGACGCCTCGTGGGCGACCGTCTGGGACGGCGCCATCGTCAGCGTCCAGCTCTCCACGAGGTACTTCCGACCGTCATGGAGCGCCTGGAAGGGCACCCGGTGCAGCAGGCCGTGCGGCACGATCACCAGTGGTTCCGGCGCCTCGGGGCCGCCGTCGGTCGACCCGCTCTGCCCGCCGGGCCCGCCGTCCCAGTCGTCCGAGCCGGCCTCGGCGTCCAGCAGATGGGACACAGGGGCGATCAGCAGTCGATGCAGGCGTTGCAGCACCTCGGTGCAGGCCGCCGCCCGTGACGCACGCCCTCGGGTCTCGGCGGAGTCCCGGGAGGAACCGAGGTGGGCGGCCAGGGCCTCGAGCGCCTCGTGGACCTGCCCGGTCGTGGCGAGCCGACGCACGACGCTGCAGTCCGGCCCGACGGTGACGAAGGCCATGACCTCCTCGGCCAGGACGTAGTAGGCGAGGTTGCGGACAGGAGTCGCCTGGAACGGGACCAGCACCCGAAGGCCCTCTCGCCCAGAGCCCTGCGACACCAGTGCATGCTCGGTGGAGATCCGGGCCTCGAGCTGGCGGATCCGCTGCCACAGGAGTCGTCGTTCCTGGCGGCCGGCCGTGAACAGTGCACTGTAGGCGTCGTCCAGCTCCTCACGGCGGGCGGACGTCTGCGGGTCGCCGGTCGGCCACCGCAGCATGCCGCCGCGCATCATGTCCACCAGGGTGTCGGCACGATGGCGGTCCGCCAGAGCCGCTGCCCGCCAGTCGTCGCCGGGGCCGCCACGGTCCAGCAGGGCCCGCAACGCCCAGTCGCCTCCCTCGTGGGTCGAGGCCAGGTAACCCGCCCGCTGGGTGACCCCGCTCAGTTCTTCCACAAGGTTGTTCGCGATTCCTGCCGCCGTCTCGGCCGCCGCGATACAGCCCTCGCTGTCGCCGATGCGGTACAGCAAGGCGGCCCGGTCCTGCAGAACGGCCTGCCTGGGTCCGGGCTGACCGAGACCGTCGGCCAGTCGTTGCGCTGCCGTCAGGTGGATCAGACCTGCGTCGTCGTCCGACGACAGGTCGGCCAGCCGCCGTTCCAGCTCCACGCTCACGTCGGGGGCGGCGTGGTCCCTGAGCAGCAGCTCGGCCCGGCCCAGGTGGTCGCGCGCGGAGTCGAGGGCGACCACCCGTGAGAGCTGCACCAGGGCGGCAGCCTCACCCACCGGGTCCAGCACCCGTCCGAACTGCTCGACGGCCGAGGCGAGCTTCACGGCGGCGGCAGGTCCGACACCGCTACCGAGAAGTGCGACGCCCTGCAGCAGCAGGCACTGCGCGAGATCGTGGGCCAGACCTGCCTTCTCGAGCCGGGGTTCGACGGCTTCCAGGAGGTGGAGACCCTCCTCGTGCAGCCCAAGCCGCAGCAAGGTCGACGCCGACTCCACCTCCAGACGCCACGCCTCCGTGGCTGCCTCGGAGTCCACGAGAACCGCTCGCGCCGAGGCGAAGTCGTCCAGAGCCGGCAGGAACCGGCCCATCCCCGACAGCGCCTCACCTCGGTGGCCGAGGGCCTTGGCGCCGGAAAGGTCGTCACCGATCCGACCGAACGCTTCGATGGCCTCCGTCAGTCGGTCGATCGCGGCAGCTGGTCGTCCCATGGCGAGCAGCTCGATCCCCTGGTTGGCGGTGGTGGCGGCCACCTGCTCGGGCTGGGCGGCCTGCCGCCACGCCACCGTCGCCGAGGCGTAGGCGGCGAGTGCGCCGGCATGGTCGCCCATGAAGCCGAGCGCGACACCGAGGTTGCCCAGCACCGACGCCCGCAGCTCGACATCGCCGGCCAGGGCGGCGTCGCTGGTCACCGCCGAGAGCAGGTCCGTGCCCACGGCATGTGCCTCGGCGTGCCGGCCGAGATCGTCGAGAACGTGCATGCGGCCCAGGTCGGTTCGCAGGGCTCTGTCCCGCATCCCCAGAGCGAGGTAGGTCTGCCGGGCGTCGGCTATCAGACTCAACGCGTGATCCGGTCGACCACTCATGAGGACCAGACGGGCCTGAAGGTACAGTGCCGCAGGTCGAACCTGACTGGTGGCGTCCTGCTCGCACCCCGCCAGCACCGTCTCCAGCAAAGCGTTCGCCGCCTCGGGATCCACCTGGGCGAGCCGGGCCGCCTCCTCCAAGGGGTCGGCGGTCACGGCAGGAGCGGGGCCGTCAGTCATCATCGGTTTCCGGGTGCATCATCGGTTTCCGGGTGCATCATCGGTTTCCGGGTGCATCATCGGTTTCCGGGTGCATCATCGGTTTCCGGGTGCATCATCGGTTTCCGGGTACAGGTCCAAAGGCATGACGACCTCGACGAGGTCGTTGCTGACGACGAGCTGATCTGCCGCCAGAGGGACCCCGAGCAGGACGAAACCTCCGAACTCGTCACCCAGGATCGTGCGCACCTGTCCCTGGGACCACCGGGCCACGGCCTCGAAGACCGGTGGCTGCCCCGGCGGGACCAGTACCTGGCCGCGCAGCACGAACTCTGAGTCCGGCCCGGGCGTGACGTCGACGATGACGTCGACGTCATCACTGCGGTAGACCAGCTGGAATCTCTGGTCGAAATCGGCGCCAGGCGACCGGATGCCCGCCCACTGCGCTTCCAACCTGCTGTCCTCGACGAGCGCGGCAGCCAGCGACCGGAGGACCGCTGCCGGGCGTTGGCCGTCCCGTGCCGTCGTCCAGAGCCCGCGCAACCGCTGCTTGACCAGAGGGGGCGGATCCGTCAGGGGCACGGCGGCCGTCGCCGACCGGAGGACCTCGGCCCACGCCACCAGGTCGTCGGCGCTGCCCGATGGAGCGCCTTCGGCACGCTTCGGGTCGGGGGTGTTCCCTTCGGTCCTGTTCACGTCTCACCGGTTCGTGTCGGGTCCGCTCGGGCGGCTTCCGCGCCCAGGGCCTCACGGAGCCGCTCGAGGCAGCGCGCGCGGGTAGGCCCGATACTCCCGACCGGACGACCCAGCCGGGCGGCGATCTCGGCGTACGAAGGCTCTTCCGCCTCGAAGTAGAGGGCAAGCAGCAGCGAGCGACAAGGCTCCCCCAGCCGCTGGAGCCCGCCGTAGACCCATACCGCACTGTCGATCTCGGCTGTCCGATCGTTCACCGGCAGATGGGTCAGGTCGTTGTCGCCCTCCAACGAGCCGTGCCGGGAGTTGGAGGTGCGGATCCGCCAGGACTGGCGACGCGTCACCGTGACCAACCAGGCCGCGAGGTTGTCCGCCGTCCGGGCAGAGCGCACCGCCTTCAACAGGGCCTCGAAGACGGTCTGAGCGACGTCCGCGGCGTCTTCGGTGGTCAGACCTTCCCGGAGCGCGATGCTGAACACCAGTCGTTCGTAGCGGGCCACGAGGTCGGTCCAGGCCGACTCCTCGCCACGCAGACAGCGGTCGACCAGGGCTGCGTCCGCCCGGTCTGCGTCCGTCTGGTTCTGGGCAGCGCCGACCTTCTCGACCACCGTCAGTGGCCTGGCGGCAGACCCGTGGATCATGTGAAACCTCCCTGAACTCCGACCACGCTACGTGAGGTCGCACACTCGCGCGGGATTTCACGATTTCACGGGCACCGATGTATTTCCGCTGCTTCGGGGCTGCACTAGTAGCACGTTGGATCATCACGACAACATCAAGGAAGAGGAAAGCGCACATGACTCTCTCGGTTCTCAAGGGACTCGCCCCGGCCTGCGGCGGCAACGGCGGCGGCAGCGGCAGCCACAAGTCGCACAAGTCGAACAAGTCGAACAAGTCCCACAAGTCGAACAAGTCGCACGGCGGTAAGAGCGGCGGCGGCTGCCGCTGACAGACCCGTCCTGAGTGGGCGACGGTCACCCGACCGTCGCCCACTCGGCCACCTCCGACAAGGAGTGACCCTGGTCAGCACAGTTCCCCGACCCCTGAGACCCTCCCCCCAGCGCGGAGGGTCTCAGGGGTCGGTCGGGGCTCGCCATGGGGCCTCACCCGGCCGACAGTTCCTGGGCCCTCCTGTCAGGGGGACCGCACCAGGTCCGCCGAAACAGCCCGCCTCGGAGCCTGGTGAGATCGGGCCCAGGCAGCTGTTCCGGCGGTTCTGGCCACTGACGCAGCAGTACCGGCGCTGGTTGTGGGTGGCCCTGGTCTTCGTGGTGGTCAGTCCACCGCTGGACGCCGCAGGCATCTGGCTCTTCAAGGCCCTCGTGGACGACGTCCTCACTCCTCACGACTTCTCGGCGTTCCCCAGGATCGCCGCCCTGTACGTCGGCTACACGGTGGGAAGCGGGGTCATCGGCTTCGGCGAGCGATACCTCGGCGCCTGGCTGGGCGAAAGATTCGTCACCGACCTGAGAACGCACGTGTTCGAGCATCTGCAGAGCCTGTCGCTGGACTTCTTCGAGCGCCGACGGCTCGGGGACGTGCTCAGCCGGCTGGGATCCGATGTGGCAGCCATCGAGTCGATGGTTCTCTCCGGCACCACCTCGGCCGCCGGCTACGTGCTCCGGATCGCGGTCTACGCCGGTGCCCTGTTCCTGGTCGACTGGCCGCTCGCGCTCTCGGCCCTCGTCGTCACCCCGGCCTTCTGGGCCCTGTCCCGCCGCTTCGGCCGCCGGCTCAAGGACGCCGCGACCCTGAGTCGTCGGGCCTCGGGCGAGATCACGGCGATCGCCGAGGAGAGCCTGGGCAACATCGCCCTCGTGCAGGCCTACAACGCCCAGCTCCGCGAGACTGCGCGGTTCCAAGAGCAGGGCCGGGTCAGTATGCGGGCCCAGCTTCGGTCCACCACCCTGCGCGGGATCTTCTCGCCTCTGTCCGAACTGCTCGAGCTGGTCGGACTGCTGATCGTCATCGGCTACGGCGCTTGGCAGATGTCGCACGGGCAGCTGACCCTCGGTGAGCTGCTCGTCTTCATGGCCTTCTTCGGGCAGCTGTACGCACCGGTGAAGAGCCTCGGCCGCTTCGCCAACTCCATGGCCTCCGCCGCCGCCAGCGGTGAACGCGTGGTCGAGCTCCTCGACTGCGCACCCTCCGTGGTGTCGCCGTCGAGACCGGTCGTCCTGACCCGGACGGCGTCCGACCTCACCTTCGACGGCGTCACCTTCACCTACCCAGGGGGTCGACGACCCAGCCTCGACCACGTCTCGTTCGCCATCGAGCCCGGCCAGAGGGTCGCCATCGTGGGACCCAGCGGGGCAGGCAAGTCCAGCGTCGCCAAGCTGCTGCTGCGCTTCTACGACCCAGGTTGCGGTGCAGTCCGGATCGGGGGCAGCGACCTGCGGGAGCTGGACCTTGCGGCCTTGCGTCAGCACGTGGCGGTCGTCATGCAGGAGACGCTCGTCTTCGACGGCACGCTGCGCGAGAACATCATGTGGGGCCGGCCCGACGCCCCTCACAGCAGGTTCCGGGAGGTCGTCGCGGCCGCGGACGTCGACAGCTTCGCCGAGGATCTGCCGGACGGGTACGACACCCCGGTCGGCCAACGAGGACGGCGCCTGTCCGGCGGCCAACGGCAACGGCTCGCCATCGCCCGGGCCATGCTGCGGGACGCCCCGGTGCTGCTGCTGGACGAGGCCACCACGGGACTGGACACCGAGACCGCGGCGCGGGTCGCCGGCCCGATCCGCGCCCTGATGGCGGGCCGGACCACGATCTCCATCACCCATGACCTCACCCTCGCGCAGGAGTGCGACCAGATCCTGGTGCTGGCGGACGGCCGGCTGGTCCAAGAGGGAACGCATCAGGAGCTGCTCGGGCAGGCCGGCACCTACCGACGCCTGTACCGCCAGAAGGGGGAACCACCCTATTCGGGTGGGCCCGGGCCCCATCTGGCAACGCCGGGGGGTGACCCGACGCCGGCGCCGGCCGTCCCTGCGGCGGCGAGATTGAAGGGCGGCACCGTGGGCTCGACCGAGTGGAACAACCGGCCGTGGTGGAGCACGGCATGGTGGCGGGAGGACCTGTGACAGCGCAGCTCGACGCGATCGACCCCGAACCCGCCTTCGGCCGGGGCGAGGAGATCGCGCCCGGATATCGGGCACTGGCATTGCTGCAGCAGGGCCGCGACAACGAGACCTACGACGCCTGGAGCGATGTACGCGCGGCTCGTTGCGTCGTCAAGGTGCTGCGCCCGGACAAGCGCGACTCCACCTCCTCGCGGCGCCAGCTACTGCTGGAGGGCCGGATTGCCGTCATTCTGACGCACCCCCATCTCGTGCGGGGGTACGAGGTCCTGACGGAACCACACGTCGCGGTGGTGACCGAGACGCTGAGTGGGGCGACTCTTCGCCACCTGCTGGGCGACGGGACGAACCGACTGTCTGCGTCGAGCCTGGCGCTTCTGGGACAGCAGATCGGATCCGCCCTGAGCTACCTTCACGACGCCGGGTTCCTGCACCTGGACGTCAAGCCTGGCAACATCATCGTCGAAGGTGCCAGGGCCCGACTCATCGACCTCAGCCTGATCCAACCGCCCGGGCCGGTCTCGCGCGGGCTCGGCACGGCCGCCTACCTGTCACCGGAGCAGGGAGTCGGTGGCGAGGCCGGCCCGGCCGCGGACGTGTGGGGGCTGGGGCTGACGCTCTACGAAGCTGCCTGCGGGGTAAACCCTTTCAGCTCCGGCGCCGGGCCGAAGCCCGAGGAGAGCGGGGAGGACAGCTCGAGCGAGGCTCGCTGCCAGACCTGCGGCACCCCCACTGTCTTCCTGCAGACCTCGCTCCGGGCACCCTCCATCCGTACGCTCCGGCGACTGCCACGATCCCTGGCCGACCTGGTCGACGCCACCCTTGCGCCGATACCCGAGGACCGGCCCACCCTGGCCGACGTGCGCGCGACCGCGGCGGCGCTCCTGGGCAGCGATGAACCGTGACAGGCCGCCGCTCTCGGTGATCCGGGCGACGCTCCGCTCCGCGCGGGCGTCCTCGACGCTGGGGTTCTGGGCAGGGCGGATTCGGGGCAACCCGGGGGGCACGAGCCAGGGACCGGTTTCAGCAGCAGTCGTCGCCTCGCCAAGCGGTCCGACCTTCCCGGACTGCGACGCCCGCCAGCACCAGTGCCACGGCAGGGTCGACCCAGGTCCAGCCGACGGTCGCGGTGACCGCAAGGCTGATCAGGACGGCGGCGCCCTGGGCAGCGCACAGCAGGTTCTGGGTCCCCTCTCCAGCTGTCGCCCCCGATCCCAGCCGTCGCCCCAGACGACGCTTGGCCAGACCCAGCAACGGCATGACCACGACGCTGGCCGCGGTCACTGCGACTCCCAAGGTGGTCTCCATCGACCGGTGCCCGGTCAGCAGGTCGCGCAGGGACTGCAGGATCAGGTACGGGGCGAGGAGGTAGAACGAGACCGCGACAGCCCGGCCGGCCCACCGCTCCGAGGACTGCGACAGCGTCCTCGAACCGGTGAACCGCCAGATCACGATCACGGAGGCCAGGCCCTCGATGACCGACCCGAGTGCCCACCCGGTCAGCGACACCGACTCCGACCGGGTGCCGGCGACGAGGCCGAGGACCCCCTCCCCCGTCATCCAGAGCAACGACACCCACGACAAGGCCCGAGCCCTGCGGGCGTCGACCCGCCAGGTGACGGCGCCGACGCCCGCCCCTGGAGCACACCCGACCAGATCGATCGGGCCGCCGACCACATCGCCGGCACCGCCCGCTCCGGAAGCGCCGGTTCTCGGTAGAGACTGGGGGTAGGAGGTAACCATGACCCCAGATGAGCTTCTCGCCAGGGCCGGTGACCAGTTGAGCGTTCGACGGGTCTTCGGCGAACCGATCGAGCACGACGGCGTCCTGGTCATCCCGGTCGCTGTCGCCGTCGGTGGCGGCGGCGGCGGCGCCGGCCCCGACGACCAGGGCGCCGGCGGTGGCTTCGGCGGGATCGTGCGCGGGATCGGCGCCTACAGCATCCGCGACGGGCAGGTAGCGGGCCCGGCACACCGCTGACCTGCTGCTCCAGGTTGCGTTTCACGGTAGCCAGGTTGGTGGGCACCCTGAGGATCCCTGGTACTCAGGGTTGAGGTCTCGGTAGCCGGGCGACATCGCGTCGTCCTCACCGGGCAGGCCGACCGCTCGGTCTCCGCTCGCCACACTCTGGACTCATAGCGGAAGCAGGTCCCACCGGTGACCGTCGATGGCCTCGGCGAGCTGGTGGAGTACGGAAGCAGCGTCCACCCGGGCATTGTGTCGCCAAGCGCCGACTTCCAGGCCGGCTCGGCCACGTGCCCTCCGCGCACAGCGGCATGAGCGGCATGAGCGGCATAAGCGGCGGAGCGTCAGGGCTCGACCAGGGTGATCCCTGATGGGCCCTGAGGCCGTCGGCTGCTTATCGTGACGGCATGTCCACTCCCCGCTGGTTCGACCGTGCCGCGCTGAGTTTGGGCATCGGCGTCCCGGCGCTCTACTTCCTCACCCAGGCCGTGATCGGGGTACTCACCCCCGGGTACAGCTTCCGGCAACAGGCGGCCAGCGACCTCGGGGTCGGTGACTCGATCCTGGCCACGGTCTTCAACCTGGGAGCGATCTCGACCGGAGTCTTGGCTGCGGTCGCCGCGTACGGGCTGGCGGCCGCCCCCCGCTGGTCGCCGGTTCCCGTGGTCCGGGCGAGACTGACCGCGCTGGCGGTCGCATCGACCGGCGCCGCCGCCATCGCAGCGGGGGTCTTCCCGCTGCCGGATCCACGTCACGGCGGAGGACCGATCGGCGCCGGCATGTTCGTGATCCCGCTGCTGATGGCGACCCTGCTCTGGAGGGCAGCGTCGCCCTTGGTCCGAGGCTACCTCGGGCTGAACCTCGCGCTCTTCGCCGGATGCGCCGCGATGCTCAGCGGCACGACTCCGGTCGACCAGGTCGCGAACGGCGGCCTGCTGCAACGGGTGCTCGCGGTCACTGTGTTCGGAGCGATCGGGGTCGGTTGTGCGATCATCACCGCCACCCGTTCCAACAGCACCCGATGAGGTTGGCGATCAACAGGTCGACACACTCGATCGTCAGGGCGCGGTCGATCGTCGCCTCGACGAGGTGCAGCCGGCCCCCGAAAGACACCCTGATACCGGCTCTCGCACGCGTCGAGGTGGTCAGGGTTGATGTAGTAGCCGTACACAGCATCGACCGTCGGCGGGTCGATCAGATCCAGGCCGTTGCCGCCCGCGATCCCCAACACCGCCACAGCGCGCCGGGTACGCCGCCAACTGCTCCCTGCCCCCCTCCTCCCCCTCGCGCTCACCGTACTCGCGGTGCGGTCGCGCTGGACCGCTGAGGCCGGTCGTGCGCTTGCCCCTTCCCTTGGCCTGCCAGGCGTCCAGCTTGCGTTGGAAGGTGGGCCGGATCCGGTGGCGCTCGCGTAGTTCGCCGACGTACCGTGTCCATCCGTCGTCGTCGCCGAGGGCCTGATGGGCAGCGCACAGTGGGGTCATTGTGTCTCAAAGCACGCTCGTAGCGCCACTTGTCGTAGGAGCCCAGGATGTGCCGCTCGATCAGGTCCCGATAGAGCTCGACCACGTCGTGGGGGTGAGCGGCCCCGCGCAGGGCGAGCAGTTCGACCAGTTGAGACTCACCCAGCTGCTCGGGATGAGCGAGCGCGACACCCCAGGCCTCCTCCGGCCTGTCGGCGGCCAGCAGGACTGTGACCAGTTCCCCGACGAACCGAGGGTCTTGCGTGACTCGGGCCCGCTGGATGTCCAGAGCACGGTCGGTGACCGGGCCAGGGTCCAGTCCGACTCTGGTAGCCGTTGCGTGCAGGGCACGAAAGGCGGTCGCGACGGGACGGCGCTCGAAGTTCGCCTGTCGCTCGGCCATGGCGGCGCCGGTGTCACCGACCTCGATCAGCAGGTCGACCAGCAGGTCCCGCAACCGATTCCCGCCAGGTCGCCGGGGCGGTCGGCCAGCCCGCGGCGGGCCCAGTCGATGGCCTCGCCGCCGGTCCACCTCCTGCAGTGCCACCGCGATCATCCGGTAGCGGTCGGCGAAGCCGAGGTGTTCGGCCAGCACGGCGACGTGGTGGTCGACGTCCCCCGTTCAACTGCGCCAACTGCTCCCGCAGGTTCCGGGCAGCCCACTCCTGATGCCAGCGATCCGGATCCACGGGATCCGTCTGCCCGCCCGGGTTCGGATCGGCGGCAGGGGCCAGCGAGCGTTCAGCGACCAGGTCGGCGATCCTCGCCACCCCTGGCCCGAGCGCGGGCGCGAAGTCTGCCACCCTGACCTCCGGCCAGCCCGGCCCGTCCCAGACCAGACCACCAGCCATCCGGCCAACGGCCCCGACGCCGGCGGTGCGGCACAGCACGCCCGCGCATACAGGTCCATCAGGTCGCGCAGATCCTGCCCGATCACCCCGGAGGAGTCGTCCAGGTACTGCAGGGCGCGGTCATTCGGTCGACGGCCTTGCGCAACAGCGGAACCAGCGCCCGATGGGCCTGCGTCGCCGCTGTGAGAACCTGCCCGGCGATGGCGGCAAGACCGCGCGGCCCGAATAGTCACTGCCCGGCCCTCGCGAATCGAGGAGCAGGACATGGCCATGTCGAGCCGGACCCGACCCTGCCACCGACCCAACGCCTGACAGCGGCCTCCCGTGATCTCACGGAGCCGTTGCTGACCATCTGCCCTCGACAAGCCCTCGATCAGGCGGAGCGCCGCACGCTGCGAACTGATCGTTCTCGGAGAGCCACTCGCACCGACCCCGCGAAGGACGATGAGCTGCCGGACCACCAGTCACCCGACCGCCGAACACCTGTCACCGGAACGGGTGGCAGGCGTAACGTGATCCGGCGGCCGCTGCTCGCGGCCGGTGGCGTCGATGAGGATCGAGGAAGGGCACAGCGATGAGCGAGAACCCTGTGGTGCATTTCGAGATGCCGTACGAGGACGAGGCGCGACTGGCCCGGTTCTATCAGCAGGCGTTCGGCTGGGGCATGCAGTCGACCGGTCCGCAGATGGGTGACTACGTCACCGCCCAGACTGCGCCGACCGACGAGAACCGGATGGTCACCTCGCCCGGGACGATCAACGGTGGGTTCTACCCGCGCAGCCCGGAGGGGCCCCAGCATCCCTCGGTCGTGATCGCGGTCGCAGACATCGGTGCGGCGATGGGCAGCGTCACCCGCGCCGGCGGGACGGTGCTCGGAGAGCCGGTCGAGATCCCCGGCATCGGCCATTACGTCTCGTTCACCGACACCGAGGGCAACCGGGTCAGCCTGCTGCAACCCTCCAACGGCTGACGTTTCCGATCCTGGACCAGGCTGCGTGGTCGTACCAGAGTCCGCCCCAATCGCACGCCCGACGACCTGACCGGCACCCTGACCGACACGTGGATCCTCGCCGTCCTCACCGATGTTGTCACTATGAGACGTGCTGCCCAGCGAGGTGAGCCTTCACAGCCGGGGCGAACGGACTCCACAGAAACCATTGCGGCACCTGCCGGACCAACCTCGGGTCACCGCTGATCACGATGTCCCCCGCCGCCCTGGCTGCCCCGAGCTCGACGATGCCGGAGAACACCCGCATGAACGCCACGGGGTCGGCCGAGATGGTGACGTCCGTCTCGAAGCCGGGGTGGTTGGTGCACACCGACGGCTCGCCGCGGTCGAGTACCAACCAGATCCTGGTCGGGCTGGGCCCGCCGTAGTCGAACTCCACGACCACGCGCTGGACCGGAAGCCTACGCAGGTCAAGGCGACGTGAGAGCCACCAGGTCAGCGTCACCGGGTCCACCTGGCGGGGCTCGGGCTCGGCGAACATCCACCGCACCGCCCATTCTCCGAACGCCATGATCACCGACTCCAGGTCCTGGCCGGCGTCGGTCAACTGGTACTCATGACCCCCTCTCACCGGTACCCGGTCCAAGACACCCCGTCGTTCCAGGTGCAGCAGCCGCTGCTGCAACAGCGTTCTGGAGATCCCGGGAAGGGCCCGGGCGATGTCGTTGAACCGCCGGCTGCCGAGCACCAGCTCGCGGACGATCAGCGGGGTCCACCGGTCGGCGAGGACCTCGGTGGCCAAGGCCACGGGGCAGTACTGGTTGTAGTCGCGCACGACTCCGATCGTCCTCGCTGCCGCCGCTGTCGGCCAGTACGGGATCAGTACCGGCTTGGTCCGTTTCCAGCACTGGTAGGGCCCGGCGCCGGAGCCGTGTACTCGGACAACAACCCCATGACCTCGAGGAGGAACACCATGACCACCACCACGTTCGACCCCAAGACCTTCAAGGCCACCACCCGAGCCCAGTGGGAGAACGCCGCCGAGGCCTGGCATCGGTGGGGACCGACCATCGAGGCCTGGCTCGGAGCGGCCACCGAAGAGATGCTGGACGCCGCCGGCGTGACGACCGGGAGCAGAGTGCTCGACGTCGCGGCCGGGGCAGGCGGGCAGACCCTGGTCGCAGCCCGGCGGGCCGGTCCCACCGGCCACGTCCTGGCCACCGACATCTCACCCGCGATCCTGTCCTACGCCGCCCGTGCCGCAGCACAGGAGGGCCTGCACAACGTCTCGGTCCTGGAGGCCGACGGCGAAGACCTGTCCGCCGTGGAGGAGGGCGGGTACGACGCCGTCATCTCCCGCGTCGGCCTGATCTACTTCCCCGACCAGCAGGCGGCTCTGCGCACGATGTGTCACGCCTTGCGCCCAGGCGGACGGCTCAGCGCCGTGGTCTACTCCACGGCCGATCGCAACGAGTTCTTCTCGATCCCGGTAGGGATCATCCGCCGGGTCGCTCAGCTCCCACCTCCGCAGCCCGGTCAACCCGGACCGTTCAGCCTCGGCGCACCCGGAGCCGCCGAACAGGCCTTGCGCACCGCAGGTCTGCGCGACGTCACCGTCACCGCGGTTCCCTCACCGATCCGCCTCACCGACGCCGCCGAGTGCGTCCGCTTCGAGCAGGAGTCCTTCGGCGCTCTGCATCAGATGCTGGTGAATGTGGATCCCCCGGGCAGAACCTCCGCCTGGCTGCAGATCACGCAGGAGCTGAGCCGCTTCGAAGGACCCGACGGGTTCACAGGCCCCTGCGAGATGCTCGTCGTCGCCGGCACCCGATGAGCCCACGGCTTCGAAATGAACGCACCGGCATTCGTCATCACGCGGGCGTCGCCATCGGCATCACCCAGAGCCCCCGGTCGACACCCTTGGGGCTGAGGTGTCGGCGGGGACGGCGGCGGTCTCAGCCGGGCAGCAGGGGGCGGTCGTCGACGACGCGCTTCATCACGATCGTCGAGGCATCCTCCTTGTCCATGGTCACCTGGACCAGGACCTCGAAGTCCAAACCGATCGCGGCACGGTCGACGACGGCCTTGCTGGATGCGTTGGGCGAGCTCGGTCCGGGGGGCTGGGCAACCTGCTCACCGCCGCCTTCGACCTGCAGGTCACATCGGTGTTCAGTCGAAGCTCATTCGTAGACGACCGAGCAGTAGGGGACGCCGAAGTACCAGTCGGTGTAGCAGTACGCCCCCTCGTTGTTCTTGATCTTCGTCCAGACGCCTTTCGTCTGCCACGACCAGGTTCCGTGGAAGTTGAGCCGGTAGTCGCGGTCGTTGAAGGTGAAGGCGTCCACGTCGATGTTTCCGCCGCCGCGGTGTACGCCGGTGCCCAGGTATTCCTGGGTGCAGCGGGCGTGCATCCACGCCGGGGTGCTGCCGCCGTTCCAGTTCCACACGTCGCAGTAGTGCGGTCCGGAGCCGAGGGTGAGGGTGTCATACATCCCCCAGCTGGAGTAGTTGCTCACCTCTCCACAGGGGGTGTACCAGTTGCAGCCGCCCGCGTGGGCGGCACCTGCGGGGATGGTGACGGCGCCGACGGTGACCAGCATCGACAGGCCGATCACGGTCATTGTCCTTCTGATCGTGCGTTTCATGTTTCATTCCTCCTTCGGTTCGACGTGCTCGGTGAGCGGTTGCTCAGGACTGAGGCGCTACCTCCTTCGGTGTCGCGTTGCGGGGCGCGGTGAAGTTGACTCGCAGGGTGTACAGCGAGCTGGACGCCGTGATGAACAGGTCGTTGCGTTTGGGGCCGCCGAAGGTCAGGTTCGAGGCGACCTCGGGCAGATGCAGCTTGCCGAGCAGGGTGGCGTCGGGGTCGAAGCAGTGGAGGCCGTCGTGGGCGGCTGCCCAGAGCCGGCCGGAGTCGTCGAAGCGGATGCCGTCGAAGGTGCCGGCGTCGCAGGTGGCGAAGACCTCACCGCCGGACAGGGTGGCGTCGTCCAGCACATCGAAACGCCGGATGTGTTTGAGGCGGGTGTCCACGATGTAGAGCCGGTTCTCGTCGTGGTCGAACGCGAGCCCGTTGGGGCGGACGAAGTCGTCGGCCACGACCTGGACGTCGCCGGTCGCGGGGTCGAGGCGGTAGACGTGGCAGGCCCCGATCTCACTGGTTGCCCGATGGCCCTCGTAGTCGCTGTCGATGCCGTAGCTGGGGTCGGTGAACCAGATCGAGCCGTCGCTGTGCACGACGAGGTCGTTCGGGCTGTTGAACCGCATCCCCTGGTAGCGCTCGACGAGGACGGTGAGGGTCCCGTCGTGCTCGGTGCGGGTGATCCGGCGGTGCCCCTGCTCGCAGCTGACGAGGCGGCCCTGGCGGTCGAGGGTGTGGCCGTTGGCGTAGCCGGCGGGTGAGCGGAACACTCCGACGGCGCCGGTGGTCTCATCCCAGCGCAGGACCTGGTCGTTGGGGATGTCGCTGAAGAGCAGGTAGCGACCGGCGGGGAAGTAGACCGGACCCTCGGTCCAGCGGCAACCGGTGTGCAGGCGTCGGGTCCACTCGTCGCCGTTCGTGAGCCGGAACCGCTCGTCGAGAACCTCGAACCGCGACTTCACGACGTCCCTCATCGTCTTCTTCTGCCTTACTCCGGGGGTCGGGGCAGCCAGCCCGGGGTGCAGCTGCGGTACTGCTGGTACTGGGCGCCGAAACGCGCGGCCAGGTGGGGTTCCTCGTACCAGTGGGCGAACGCGGCCATCACCAGGGCCGCGACCACGGTATAGACGAGCAGGGGCAGGCTGGCGAACAGCAGGGCCTGCCCGAGCAGGAGCGCGTCGACGCACAGGTACATCGGGTTGCGGACGTACCGGTACAGACCACGGACGACGAGGTGTCGCGTGGGCGCGACCGGGGCCGGGGTTCCGATGCCCTGCACCGCGAACCGGATGAACTCGGCCACCAGCGACCGCGGCGGCGGCGGCGATCAGTACCACCCCGATGGCCTGCGCCACGACCCACCAGGTCGGCGTGGGCGGGACCTGCCAGCCCGTGATCCAGCGGGGCAGCAGCCCGGCCACGGTTCCGGGGGCCAGGAACAGGAAGACCAGGGTGCCCAACCCCGCCCGGCCCGGTTCAAGACGCCCGCCGCAGCCGGCCGCCGACTCGCAGTGGGCCGGGATCCCTGAGATGACCGGCGGCCCGGAGGAGTCCGCTCGCCCCGATGCCGCGGACGGCGCCCCACGCAGTCATCGAGTCCTGCCAGGGCCGGGCCCCGGTGAAGGCTGCGACGAAGGCTGCGGCCCGGTCCGGGTCCTCGGCGACGACGGACAGCAGCACGCGTTGGGCACGGTTCAAGGACTCAAGTGCGGCCAGCCGGGCGGTACCGTCGAAGACGGCTCGCAGGGCACGGTCCCGGTCCCGCCAGGCCGACTGCAGTGCGGCGGCCCGCCGGTGCGGGTCGTGGTCGGCGGCGATCACCGCTCGGGCGATGCGGTCGGCGTCGCGCAAGGCATGGGTGATTCCCTGCGCCGTGACCGGATCCATCACCGCTCCGGCGTCGCCGACCAGAGCCCAGCCCGGCCCGCAGGGGGTGGTGAGGCGGTGCGGCAGATCGGGCGTGGTGCGGATCCGCTCCACGATCCGGCCCCCCTGCAGGCGTTCCCCGAGGTCACCGGCTCGTGCAGCCGCTGCGACGAAGCCGGCCGGTACGTCGCGGCGGTACTGCTCGAAGCCCTGCCGGGGCTGGGAGAGGAAGACCACGCTCAGGCCGTCGTTGGTGGGGAAGGCGGCCGCTGCCAGACCGGGCCTGGTGTACATGCGTGCGGCACCGCCCAGGTCCACCCCGGACCAGTAGGCGTAGGAGGCGAACGTCTGCGGCGGCCGGGTCCGGTAGCTGCGGGCGCCGACCAGGGCGGCCACGGTGGAGTGCTTGCCGTCGGCGCCGACCACCAGGGCCCCATCCTCACGGGCCACGGCGCCGGAGCGGGCCTGCCCGACCACGCCGACCACGCGGTCACCGGACCGCAGCAGGCCGGTGACCGTGAACCCTTCGCGCACCTCGGCCCCCGCCGCCCGCGCCGCCTCGACGAGCACGGCGTCCAGCAGGTATCGGCGTGGACTGCAGACCGTGCTCACCGTCCCCACTGAGGGAAAGCCGGCCGCCAGCGGTACGCCGTCCAGGTCGAACTCTGCCCAGGGAGCCGGCGGTGTCCCGGCCGCGAGCAGGGGTGCCAATACCCCCCACTGCTCGAGCAGGGCGACGCCCGGCACCTGAACCTGGTGGGAGGACACCGCATCGCTGGGGAACCGGGCCCGGTCCAGCAGCAGCACCCGTAACCCGGCCCGGGCCAGCAGCATCGCCGTGGCCGCGCCCGCGACCCTGGCACCGACCACGATCACGTCGTAGGCAGTGGCACCCATGGTGCGCTCCCTCGCTCATGAACATACGCTTGCGTATGTTGGCCATGCGGTAGGGTATGCACATGGTGAGATCATCAGCAACCCCCCGGCGACGGTTGGAACGCAAGGACTGGGCCGAAGAGGCGCTGGCCGCACTGTCGCGGGGCGGCCTGGCCGCTGTGGCGGTCGAGCCGATCGCGCAGCGGCTCGCCACCACCAAGGGCAGCTTCTACCACCACTTCGACAACCGCGACGACCTGATCGCCGCCGCCCTCGAGCTGTGGGAGCAGCGGCACACCGTGCAGGTCAACGCCGAGGTCGACGCCGCCACCGAGGACCCCCGCGAGCGGCTACGGCTGGTGACGCGCCGGGCCGTCCGGATGGCCGAGACCGACCCGGTCGGGCTCACCCTGCTGGCCAGCGCCGACAACCCCTTGGTGGCACCGGTCCTCGAACGAGTCACCACCGCCCGGCTGAGCTATCTGGCCCGCCTCTACCGCCGCCTCGGACACCCGCCGGCCACCGCCCGCCGCCACGCCCTGCTCACCTACAGCGCCTACCTCGGCCACATCCAGCTGGCCCACTCCACCCCCGGCGTCCTGC
The DNA here is from genome assembly GCA_963738495.1 of uncultured Actinomycetota bacterium. Taxonomy (GTDB): domain Bacteria; phylum Actinomycetota; class Actinomycetes; order Actinomycetales; family Kineosporiaceae; genus CAVTWW01. The sequence continues at coordinate 13,788 of CAVTWW010000031.1, read as the reverse complement.
CCCACACCCAGGCCGCCCGGCACGCCTACCTCGACCTGGTCCTGGCCGCCCTCGACCCAGTTCTCGACCCACAACCGGGTAAGACTCCCCCGCACTGACGGGTCGGGGGCGTCGGGTACCGCGGCCACCGCCGCGTAGCGGGGTCCGGTTGCTTCCCGAGGCGGCCGTCGTACGGGTAGAGGGAAGCGCTATCCGCGGGCACGGGGCCAGGGCCGGTCAGGGCACGCGGGAGTGGTCCCGGGAGGAGGCCACACCACGTGAGAGCCGGGCGATGGTGTCGATGATCCGGTTCACGGACATACCAGCGGCCTGGCTGAGGGTCTGCTCGGCCAGGTCCTGCCAGGTCACCCGCAGGGCCGGCGGCAGCTCCTGACCGCGGGCTGGTGCTCTCGCTACCGGCGCCGTTCGATTCGTCGGCTCACTGCCAACGCACATTCATCGGCATGGCGACACCACCGGACAACGAACCGGCCGACGTCGACGGCACTGCCGAGCTGGTCGAGGCCGCAGCCGAAGTGGCTCCCGCCGCCGCCCCTAGAGTGAACGCCCGAGTCGTCCCCAAGGCGATGGCCGCCCCACCCCTACGACCCATGCCGCCGCGAGGTGCCTGGCCCAAGAGCTTGCGGTTCTCCTGCACGGTGCCTCCGATTCGGTTGGGGGAAGCTCACGCGTCTGCGCCGACCACCACGGCGACCACCGACACCCAGGAGCCGATCATTATTGGCCAGCCGATGCCGCCCGTGCCATGGCCCCTAGTCCACCATCGCTCTCAACTCCGTCATGGTCGTGGGTCGCCACCAGCTGGTGCCACCCACGGGCACCGTCCTTTGCTCCACGGGCAGGCCTGTCCCATCAGGATCGACAGCGGAGTTGGAGGGCACCGGGGATGCTTCTGGAGGTTCCGTGAAGCCGGACGACGGGACCGGCCGTTCGTGATCTTCAGCGAATCTTCATGGTTTCTACGCCGGCTACCCGACTGGGGTCGCCGATGCTGTCTCGGTGAACACCACGACCGTCACTTCAACGCGCCCAGAAGACCCCGAACCCCGTCCCGTCAGCCGCCGCGCCCTGCTGGGTGGCCTCGGCGGCGGAGTGCTGGCGGTGGCCGGTGGCGCCGCGGGCCTATGTTGGGCGACCGGGCAGACACCTGGCCCCAGCGGCTCGCCAGCCCCGGCCCTTGCCCCGTCGGTCGCCGCTTCGGCCGCGGCAGCGGTGGAGGCTGCCCGACGTCGCAGTGGCCGCACCCAGGCCGTGACTCTGGTAGCCAAGCGCGCCCAAGTCGACCTCGGCGGAAAGGTCGTGACGGCGATGACCTATGGCGGCGTGCTGCCGGGAGCGTTGCTGCGGGTGGGCGCCGGCGACGTCCTTCGGGCCACGATCCGCAACGAGCTCGACCAACCCACCAGCGTGCACTGGCACGGTCTGGCGTTGCGCAACGACGCTGACGGTGTGCCCGAGGTTACCGGCGGTGAGGTCGCCGCCGGGGCCACCAGCACCGTCGAGTTCGTGGTCCCGGACGATCCAGGCACCTACTGGTTCCACCCCCACACCGGGCTGCAGCTGGACTGGGGTCTGCACGCCCCGCTGGTTGTGGAGGACCCGCACGAGCCGGGCGGCTACGACCACGAGCTGGTCGTCGTCCTGGACGACTGGACGGTCGACATCGGCAAGACCCCGGAGCAGCTGCTTGCCGACCTGCAGGCCGGCAGGGGCAGCACAGGCATGGGCGGCATGTCCGGCATGGGCGGCATGGGCATCGGTGGGTCCGGCGGGATGGGGTCGATGAGCGACTCCGGTGACGTGGAGTACCCGGCCTACCTGGCCAACGGGCGCCTGCCGAGTGACCCGACCACCCTGACCGCCAAGCCCGGACAGCGGGTGAGGTTGCGGATCGTCAACGCCGCCGCCGACACGATGTTCGACGTGGCATTGGCCGACCATGCGCTGAACCTCACCCACTCTGACGGCTTCGCGGTCGTCCCGGTGGTGACCGAGGTGCTGCGGATCGCGATGGGGGAACGCTACGACGCGGTCGTCACCCTGACCGAAGGGGTGTTCCCGCTGGTCGCGGCCCCGGTCGGCAAGACCGGCACCGCACCCCGGGTGATCATCCGTACCGGCGGCGGGCGGGTGCCCGCCGCCGACACCCGCCCGGCCGAGCTGAACGGGCAGATCCTCACGGTCGACCAGCTCGTCGCCGCCGACGCCGTCCGGCTGACCGACCGTGACCCCGAGACGGTGCAGCACGTGCTGCTCGGCGGCACCATGGGCGACTACCGGTGGACCATCAACGGAACCGACTACGACCACACCGTCCCGCTGACGGTCCGGCAGGGGCAGCTGACCAGGCTACACATCGAGAACCGCACCATGATGGGGCACCCGATGCACCTGCACGGGCACACTTTCGCCGTCCGCAACGGCGGCGACGCCCGCAAGGACACCGTCCTGGTTCCCGCGATGCGAGCCCTCGACGTCGACATCCTGGCCGACAACCCCGGCGCCTGGATGCTGCACTGCCACAACGCCTTCCACATGGGGGCCGGCATGATGACCCGCCTCGACTACACCGCCTGAGGCTATTCACCTGACCACCCTCCTAGCCAGGGGGGCCGACCATCGGCCCAGCTGTCGATCACCTTCCATCGCGAGCCTGACCCAACGACAAAGGAGACCTACCCGATGCACTCCACTCGCGCCGTCCTGACCAGCCTGGCAGCCTCTGCCTTGACCCTGACCCTGGTGGCCTGCGGGACCGCCAGCTCCTCCAACGGCGCAGCCGCCGGGGCCACCGATGCGATGACCCCCAGGGTGTCGATGCCAGGGACGTCGATGCCGGCCTCAATGCCGGGCATGTCGATGAGTGGCGCGACCACCGCGGCCGCGTTCAACGGTCAGGACGTCACGTTCAGCTCCGACATGATCGACCACCACCGGCAGGCGGTGGTGATGGCCCGACTGGCGCCCGAGCGCACCACCACCACGGCGGTACTGACCCTTGCCACGGCGATCGAGGCCGCCCAAGGCCCCGAGATCACCATGATGAGCGGCTGGCTGACGAGCTGGGGCAAACCGGTCCCCGAGAACATGGGCACCATGGACATGGGCGGCTCGATGCCCGGCATGATGTCGACCGCCCAGTTGGACAGGCTCGCCGCCGCCAAGGGCACCCCCTTCGACAAGCAGTTCCTCACCCTGATGATCGCCCACCACGAAGGCGCCGTCACCATGGCCAGGACCCAGATCGCCAAGGGCCGAAGCCCCGCGGTCATCGCCATGGCCGAGAAGGTCGTCACCGACCAGAGCGCCGAGATCACCCGGATGCGTGCCCTGCTCGGCTAGCACGGGAGGGCAGGGACACATCCAACTCCAACTGACCGACCGTGAGTCGCCGGGATGCCGTGCGCGACCTGCGGCTGCCTCACCGGCGATCGCACCACAACTCACCCAGGGACCCACCATGATTCACCACGCACTCAAGGCGGTCGGGCCCGCACTGGTCGACGTTCTCTCGTACTGCGGGGCCGGATACAGCCCTCCAAAGGTTCACACCGCCGGCCCCTGTAGAGGATCGGCGAGTAGGTCTACGAGCCCTCGAGGGTCCTCTTGAGGGTGGTCAGGCCTTTGGTCATGTCGGGCTGGATCAGGAGCTTGAGCAGGACCGGGAAGAGGAGGCCGACCAGGCCGTTCGGTCGGGGCATGTCGGTTGCCCGTTCGACGCGGGACCCGGTGCTGGTGGTGGTGACGGTGAAGGTGTTGACGAACTGCTCCCCACTGTCGGTGGCGGTCAGCACCAGCCGAGTCGGGGCCTGCAGCTCGGTGACCTCGACGTCGTTGCGGTGGTCCTTGTCGTTCGGCAGCCAGCCGTAGCTGGTGTAGCGGGTGCCCTGGACTACTGGCGTGCCTTCGTGCAGGCCTTCGACGCGGTAAGGCTTGGGCGACCAGGCAGCATGACCGCGGACGTCGGCCAAGGCGTCGAACACCTGCTCCACCGGGCGGGCGATGTCGATCGAGGCTCGGGCGATGACTCGGGTCATGATGGTCCTTCTCTCAGGTGGTAACCGGCATCGTCCTCGCCCAGCGAGGGGCTCACAAGAGCCCGGCCGCGTGGACCCTCGGCGGATCCAGGCAGGCAGGACTTGGGCCGCGTCGGCCTGCAGATCGACAGGCCGCCCGCCCGACTGGAGTTTCATCACTGCTGGCAATCGTGTGCGCTCGAGCCGGACGACGACCACGGCGTCGCCGTCGCGTCGAGGCGCTCGCCAACACCCGAGGCGGTCATCCAGTCCAAGTGCCCCGTCGATGAAGCCTTCACCGCTGTAGCGGACGGTGTTTTGCCCAGGTCACTTCGCGGAGCGGGCGGGTGTCAGTCAGCCCAGAGTTAGAGGCTCACGGGCGCCACCTGGACCCAATGCCACGTAGCGTAAGTTGATCATTCTGAGGCTCTTCTCACTGTCTGTGGCGGTCGTTGTGGAGGGCCAGGAGGAGGCGCTGGATGGTGGCTCTGGCGGCCCGCAGGTCGCGGGTGGTGACCCCTACCCGGTCGAGTGCCGCTGCACGCTGGCGGGCCGAGTCGGCGAACAGTCGGGCCGCCAGTCGCCGCCCGGTGGGGGTGATCGTGACGAGACGCGACCGTCGGTGATCGGGGTTGTCCGCCAGCTTGACCAGCCCGGCTCCGGCCAGGTCGTTGACCACCCGTTGCACGCTCTGGCGGGTCAGCCCCAGCCGGTCGGCGATCCGCGGGACAGTCGCAGGGTCGTCGGTGATCACGCTCAGTACATGCCAGCGGGCGGCCGACTGTCCGTAATCGGCCGCGAACCTGTCGCTGGTGACTCGCGACAGGCCGGCGAGCTGGTACACCTCAGCCATCAGTTCCCGGTACGCCGCAACCTGATCCGTCCGCATGTTGACAGGGTACTGTCATCACGCAGACGATGACAGCACCCTGTCAACATCCGGGAGGCACGTGGTGATCAGACGGATCTGGCGCGGTTGGACCCAACCCGAACAAGCCGACGCCTACGAGAGCCTGCTCCGGGACACGATCGTCCCCGGTATCGCGGCCCGCCGGATCCCGGGACACCGCTCGACCGAGATCCTGCGCCGTCGACCCGACCAGGGGGGCGAGGCCAGCGAGGTGGAGTTCGCGACCATCATGACCTTCGACGACTGGGAGGCCGTACTGACCTTCACCGGCGGCCGGCCAGGAGAGTCGGTGGTCCCGGATTCTGCGCGGCGACTCCTGAGCCGGTTCGACCTGACGTCCGCCCACTACGAGGTCCGCGGGGACCTTCCAAACCCGCCCTTTTCGGCGAGCCGGATCGTGCACCCGGTGATCAGGGAGCTGGGTCGCCCGGGTGACCTGGGCTGGGTCGTGATGGCACACGGTGAGCTCTACCGACGTGAGTTCGGCTGGGACCCCAGTTTCGAGGCCCTGGTCGCCCGGATCGTCGCCGACTACGCCACAAGGAACGACCCCGGACGCGAGGCCGCCTGGATCGCCGAGATCGAGGGTCGACGGGTCGGCTGCATCTTCTGCATGGCAGCCGACCCCACGACAGCGCAGCTGCGGATCCTGCTCGTGGACCCGGCCGGACGAGGCCACGGCCTGGGCACCCGCCTCGTGGACACCTGCCTGGAGTTCGCTCGCTCGGCCGACTATCAGCGGATCACGTTGTGGACCAACGACGTGCTGACTGCCGCCCGCCGCATCTACCAGTCCGCCGGGTTCGAGCTCGTCGACCAGCAACCACATCACAGCTTCGGCCACGACCTCGTCGGACAGAACTGGGCTCGAGACCTATAGCCCCGCAACACCCCCACGCGCCGGAACGACCTTCAGTCGGAGCGAGCGTCACACCCGTCCCTGACACGACACGCTGACCCGGGTCAGCCAGGCGCCGTCAACTCGCCTACGTGCTGGGGGCTGGTCGATCGGCGGTCAGGAACCGGGTGACGCGGTCGATGACCGTGGGGTCGGTCAGGATCCGGCGGTGACCCAAGCCGTGGGTGGTGAACAGTTCGGCGTCCGGCCAGGCCGCGGCGATCGCCTGACTGTCACTGAACCTGGTCTCCTTGTCGTCCCGATCGTGCACCGTCAGCAGCGGGACTCCCAGCCGAGGGCCGAGCCTGAGCAGATCGAAGTCGGCCAGGCCGCGGCCGATGCGCCGTTCCAGCCTGGTGGTCATGCCGGCCCGGACCCGGGGGCCGATTCCAAGGACCTGGCAGAAGTCGGCCAGGTACGCCACCGGGTCGGCCATCGGGGCGATGAACACCAGCCGCCCGGTCACGAGGCCGTCACCGACCGCCAGGCCCGCAGCGACGCATCCGGCCGAGTGGGCCACGATGGCGTGCGCGGGGCCCGCCTGGTTCACCACCGCGATCAGCGAGTCGGCGAACTCGCTCAACGTGCTCTGGCCGGCACCCATCACACCAGCGGCCGACTCCCCGTGACCGATCGCGTCGAAGGCGACCACCCGCAAGCCCGCTGCGACCAGGGGGCCGACCAGGGCCCCCACCTGCCCCCGCCACCCACCCCAGCCGGCGCTCAGGTAGACCGTCGGACCGTTGCCCCACGCCTGGGCAACCACCCGGCGGCCGCCGACCACGACCGGAACCACCACGCCCCCCTCCGGGCACAGATCCCGCCCGGCGCTCCCGCGCCGCTTCGGCACGCGGCACCACAGCCGATCGCCCAACACCGCACCCAGCCCGGGCGCCACCCGTTCGAGGACGCCGAACACCGACCGGAACCCGGCCACTCCGATCATTGAGGAACGAACGTTCGTGCGAAGTTGAGTCGAATGGTCTGCCATGGCTCCTCCAGCGATACAGCCGACGATCCGGTGAGCCACCAGAAACCGTGGCTACGTGATCAAGACAATGGCGCGGTCAGACGCCCACGACTGCGCCGTCGAGGCAGGCCGCAGCGACCAGGCGCTCGAACCCGTGCCGGGCACGGTCGGCGGCGGCGGGATCGGACATCAGCCGGTGCGCGTGGTGAAAGCCGAGCATCACCGCGTACAGGTCGTGGGCGAACTGCTCCGGATCGATATCGACTCGGAGCTGCCCCTCGGCGACCGCGGCCCGAACCATCTGCACGATCGAGTCCTGAAGATCGCGATGGCCAGCGACCACCTGGTCACGGACCGAACCGACTCCACCACTGAACTCCGAAGACACGGACAGGAACAAGCACGCACTCGCGCGGTCAGATGTGCCACAGGCCAACCACTGTGCGAACAACTCGCGAAGGCGAGGCACCCCCCGCGGCGCCGCCAGGGCCGGCCGCAGCACAGCATCGATGAACTCCTCACGTGCCCGGGCGAGCACCTGCAGCTGCAGGACCTCCTTGGACCCGAAGTGCGCGAACAGGCCGCTCTTGGACATCGCGACCCGGGCAGCCAACGCACCGACCGTCAAGCCCCGCAAACCACTGCGGCAAGCCACTGACACGGCCTCGTCCAGGATCACGCCCCGGGTGTCCACACCCTTACCCATCGCCCCAGAATAGCACGGCCGTGCCATACTCCTGGCGCGGGGCCGCCCTGGCCGGCCCCGCGGTGACGTTCGGGGCGGGAACGATCCTTCGACGCCGCGCCGGCGCCAAGAACATGGACGCGGCGGCGACCACCCAGCCGATGCCCATCGCGGCCGCCTGTCGGCGACGTGGCCAGTCGATCGCGTTCCGCAAGGGTTGCACACTCCGCATCTCAAACATACGCTTACGTATGTCGACCGTACGATTGCGTATGTCGCCATCGCGGCCACAAGAGCCGGGCCAGGCTTCAGCCTCTGAGTGGAACCGCCCGGACGACAACGACAACTGGAGAAGAGATGAGCTGGAAATGGCTACATAAAGGGATGCTCTGCTGCATTATTTTGATGGGCGTGATTTCCGGCGATGGCATGCATCTGCATTCGTGGGGCAGCATTCTGGTTCAGGATGTAATCGTCCCGCTGCGCATGCTCGCTCACCACGGCCCAGCATCTTCGATTGCTTCGACTCGGAATCATCGGTGTCGCGGTGTTTGCGTTCTGTTTCGGCGCGCTGTTCCGGCAGACCGACAAACTGCTGTTGTGGTGGGCGGTGACACAGGCCATTTATACCTGCGTGCCTGTGCGGCGATCATCGGCGGACTGTATTGGAGTCGCGGCACGACCGCCGGCGCCTGGGCCGGGATGCTCACCGGCGTCACGCTCATCGGAACGGGGATCACCCTTCGTGAAACCATGGCCGACTTCCCGCTGAACGGCATGCAGATCTCCTTTTTCGGCTCGATCATCGCGGCTACGGTGTACATCGTAGTGTCCTGGCTTACTTGCCGGGAACCGTTCAACCTCGATCGCATGCTACATCGCGGAATTTACGCGATTGAAGGCGATAAACCGCAACAGACGACAGTTGAACCCATTCGCCGCAAGCTGCTGATGCGCGTTCTGGGCATCGATCAGAACTTCACGCGCGGCGATCGCTGGGTCACCATCGGCATCTTCGGGTGGAGCGTGTTCTGGTTCACGGTCTTCATTTTCGGATCGATCTGGTACGCGATCTGGCCATGGTCCGACGCGGCGTGGGCGAGCTACTGGCGTGTAACTGCGATATTCCTTCCGCTGGCGATTGGTGTCGGCACGACGATCTGGTTCACCATCGGCTGCATAGGCGACCTGCGGATGTTCTTCCGGCGGCTGCATGACCGCCCGGTTGATGGGCCAGCTCACGGCACGGTGCCCAGTCAAAAGGAAGGTCATTGAACCGACGCACCCTCCATCTCGCCTGGACAATTTCATTGCTTATGTTCGCGCTTTTTTCGACCAGGGCGGCAAGTCGTGACTCCACCACGCGACCAACGGAAGCCGAGCGAGCTCAATTCGATGAGCTGAATCAAGCGGCCTGGAAAGAAGCATTCTCCGATCCGCTCACCCGCGACTGGCGCGAAAACTGGCAACTCGACGGGTCGAGAGCAACATTGAACACCACCGAAAATGGCCTCGACTGCATCGCCGATCCGGTGGCAGATAACAACGCCGGCCACATGGTTTTATGGACGAAACAGTCCTTTGAAGGCGACGTGAAGATCGACTTCGACTTCACACGACTCGATTCGGAATCGGCCAACGCCATTCTGCTTTACATCCAAGCAACGGGCTCGGGGACGGCGCCGTACGTTAAAGACATCTCCGCATGGGCGGACGTCCGTCAGGTCGCGTCGATGAAGACGTACTTCAATCACATGAATCTGTATCACATCAGCTTCAGCGCGTACGAAAAGAACGCGGCAGGATTGCAAGATGACTACATCCGGGCGCGGTGGTACATGCCAGACGCCGGCAAAGGACTCGAAGGCACCAGCCTGAAGCCCGACTATCTCCAAACCGGAATGTTTACGCCGGGCGTTTTGCATCACATTACGGTGATTAAGCAGGAACGCATCCTCTGGATGCTCATTCGACGCGAAGGCGCTGAGCCCGGGATTCGAGATGCTCTGTTGTTTCGGGAAACGAAGACCTGCCGTTGATCAACGACGGTCGAGTCGGCATCCGTGTGATGGCCGGAAGGTCCGCGCGGATTAAGGACTTTCGGGTCTTGACCACCGACGATGACTTCAAGTCAGAAGTTGCAACTCGGGATTCACCTGAACTCAGCGCGTCCGCCAGTTCCGCTTCGGTACAACAGCTCCGGGCGAGTCAAGTTGACTAGAATGGGTTCGGTGTGCATACTATTTGGCCCTCAGATGGTAGCCGTAGCTCAGTTGGTAGAGCGCCAGGTTGTGGTCCTGGACGTCGCGGGTTCGAGTCCCGTCGGTTACCCTTTGAAATCAGTGGAAGTATTGAGCGACTGAGCGATGAGTCATGTCTTTCAGCACTCGTCGCTTTTCACTTTACGCCTGACCTTATGCTCACCAAACGAATCATCCCCTGTCTCGATGTCGATCGCGGCCGGGTGGTCAAAGGCGTGAAGTTCTTCGATCACGTCGATGCGGGCGATCCGCGTCGAACAGGCCAGGCGGTATCAGGAGCAGGGGGCGGACGAACTGGTCTTCTACGATATCTCCGCCAGCCACGAAGGCCGCGAGATCATGGCCGATCTCGTCCAGCATGTCGTTGAAGTAGTTTTCATGCCGCTGACCGTCGGCGGCGGAATTCGCACGCTCGACGACGCCACACGACTGATCCAGGCCGGGGCGGAAAAAGTAGCATCAACTCCGCCGCCGTGAAAAATCCCGAACTGATGCGCGAGATCTCGCGAAAGTTTGGCGCGCTGCGCCACGGTGCTGGGGCTGGATGCCAATCGCGTGATGAAAGATGGCATCGAAATCTGGGAAGTCTTCGTCAACGGCGGCCGCACGCCAACCGGCATCAAAGTGATGGATTGGGTCGAAGCAAGCCGAATCACTGCGGCGCGGGCGAAATCGTCCTGAATGTGATGAACGCCGACGGCACCAAAGACAGGCTATGACCTGGAAATGACCGCGGCCGTCAGCGAAGCGGTAAAAATCCCGGTCGTCGCCACCGGCGGTGCGGGCTCGCCGCAGCATATGCTGGACGTCCTCACCGAAGGCAAAGCGGATGCCGCGCTGGCGGCGAGCATCTTTCACTTTAATGAATATTCGGTGCCGAGATGTCAAAGCAGTTTCTCGCACGATCGCGGCGTCGCCGTTCGCATGGTCTGATCGCGACGGAACTTGCTTTCGGTACTATTCGTCTGAGCCGATGGTAGAGCGATAGCGACAGCGATCTCTGCCACGTTACCACCGGCGTGGGTAAGGAGCCGCGCGACTGTTCTGCGCGTCAGAACTTCGGTTGCTGCTGCGTCAGGCAGTGGATGCTGCCGAGGCCCCAAATGAGTTCTACGCAGTCGATGCTGATCACTTTGTGATTGGGCATGACCGACTGAAGAATCTCCAGACATTTGCTGTCGGCGCTTTCTTGTTCCGATAGATCGGCACGAGGCACTCGCCGTTGACGAAGTAGAAGTTGGCGTACGACGCCGGCAAACGTTGCCCATCAAATTCCACGTTGTCGGGCATGGGTAGCTCGACAATTTTGAACGGGTTGCCGTCCTGATCGCGGGCGAGTTGCAGCCGGCGGAGATTTTCCTGAAGCAGTTTGTAGTTCGGATCGAGCGGATCGTCTTCAACCACCGTGACGATCGTGTTCGGATCGACGAAGCGGGAAATGTCATCCATGTGGCCGTCGGTGTCATCCCCTACGATCCCACCGGTCATCCAGCAGACGTGCTTCTGGCCGTAGTAGTCCTTCAGGTCTTCTCGATTTGCTTCTGGGAGAGCTTTGGATTGCGATTGCTGTTCAGCAGGCATTCGGTGGTGCAGAACGGTCCCTTCCCCGTTGAATTCAACTGCTGCCGCCTTCCATGATGATTTTTGGATAGAAGACCAGCAGCTCGAGTTCTTCGGCGATGCGCGTTGGCACGGTATCATCGTCATCGTACGGCGGATATTTCCCGCCCCAGTGCATTGAAACCCCAATCGATGGTCGCCTCCTTCGTTCCGCTTCATGACAAATGCTCTGCCGATGATCGCGGGTCCAGCTTTCGTTGGTTTTGATGTGGTGGAAGAAGACGTTCTTCATCGGGCACTCTGTTTCGTGAAGCTGTCCGCGACGATGCTTTCCGTAGTTGGTCATTGGGGACATTGAAATGCACTTGCTTCACGCGAATCGCATTTCCTCCGCGACATGACGATGTATTCTCAGGGACGGTGTCGTACTTCTCAGGAAACGAAATCCCCTCCGGCCGCGGCCAACTGATCCATGTGGCCTGTGGGGGTGCCATTCGGCTGGAAAAGTAATAGCCAAGCTGAGTGGGGGTGCCTTCGAGTAAGAATCTTGACCATAAATACCTTTTAGCCCATCTAATCTTCACGAATCATCGCGAATTGATGCACGAATGGATGCCATCTCAAGCTCATTCTGATGAAAAAATTCATGAGTACGCCGACTCTGAATTTCATTGCGTGCATGATCAGTTAATGAACTGTGCTTCTATCGCGTCACGGAGTTTCTGCATGACCTTGATCTCGAGCACGATCTTCTTCAGAGCAGAGGAAATCACGGCAATGTACTTCTTTCGCAGGGCCTGGCCACGATACATGATTACTAAGTTCGACCTCATGGCAGTTGGGGAAGCCAAAGCCGGGCTGAAGCTTCGATCCGCATCGCTTCCTAGTATTCGGCTTCGACGGAAACCTGAAGTCAACTCGGTGTTAACGGCCATCGGCACCAAGATTGAGACACTTCTCTTTGAAAATCAGCATCGCTCGCCAGCAGATTGCTCCAAGATTCAATTCCCAGATTCATGTTTTCATTCGTCAAGATTTGTGGCAAAACTACTATGGGTTAGTATCAATGAACCGCCTGGTCAAATATTCCCATACGCATCGATCGCTTCGATCCCTGTAGAAACGGCCAATGGGTGCGGGCTGTACTCTACTGCTCCAGATCGCATTCGGGACGACCAGCATTTCTTCCTTTTCGATCGACGCTTGTGCTTCGACGATCTGGCCATTTGGGGAGGCGACGAAGCATTGGCCCCAGAATGGCGATGCCATCTTTGCTCACGGGTTTGCCGTCTGCGCCGAGGATTATCTCGTCGCCGATGCGGTTCAGCGCGGCGACGTAGCAGCCGTTGGCGATGGCGTGGCTGCGCTGGATCGTCTCCCAGGAGCCGTGCTGCTGCGCGCCGTACTCGCTTTTTCTCGCTCGGGATGCCAGCCGATGGCGGTGGGGTAGAAGAGAATCTCGCGCGCCCTGCAGCGCGGTCAGCCGCGCGGCCTTCGGGATACCACTGGTCCCAGCAGATGCAGCACGCCGATCTTGCCGTACCGCGTCTGCCACGCTCGAAAGCCGAGGTCGCCGGGCGTGAAATAGAACTTCTCGTAGAAGAGCGGATCGTCCGGGATGTGCATCTTGCGATACTTGCCGAGCAGCGAGCCGTCGGCGTCGATGATCGCGGCGGTGTTGTGGTAGAGGCCCGGCGCGCGCTTCTCGAAGAGCGAGGCGATGATGACGACGCCGTGCTTCTTCGCGAGCTTGCTGAAACGCCTCGGTGCTCGGGCCGGGAATCGGCTCGGCGAGCTCGAAGTATTTGTGGTCCTCGATCTGGCAGAAATACTGCGAGCGGAACAGCTCCTGCGTGCAGATGATCTGCGCGCCGCGCTTGGCGGCCTGTTCGATGAGCTTCAGTTGGTGGCGGCGCGATTGGCTTTGGGGTCTTCGCCGCAGGCCATCTGGGAAATGCCGACATTGACGACCCGGCCGGTCTTCCCATTGGTTGTAGGGAGTTTTTTGCGTTTCATCGTGTGGTTCCGATCGATACGAAAAAGTGCGGCGTATGTTCGTCGGAGAACGCGGTTCGGGGCGTCCAGGAAATACGGATTGTGGCATGAAGAATGCGAAGTGCATTAGAAATCGAGTTTTGCCTGTCATTCCGCACTTTTCATTCCGCAATCCGCATTCCGACATGCCAGAGGTTGTCAGCGAGCCAAATTGTGGCGCATAATACGTGGTTCATTGACAAATTGAGTCCGCAAGCCGCGCCTGTCGCTTTCGTCGTGGCGCGGAGTAAGGAAAGCTATGGGTCCGACCAACACTGCTCTCGTCAAACTTTTTCAAGCCGACCATCGCCTGCGGGAAGCTCAGGGCCGCCTTGAGGGAGTGACCAAGGATGTTCGAATTCAGGAGCGAAGGCTCAACGAACATGTCGAGAAACTCAAACTCGCCCAGACCAACCTCATGCCGGACGACTGCACGAGCCCGCGTCTTCTCCTA
>CAVTWW010000030.1:0-116501 GCA_963738495.1 uncultured Actinomycetota bacterium | reverse complement strand
GCCTGTGATTTCACGCCCGATTCAGCAGAGCAGGGCCAGAAGCTCGTCGCGACCTCGGACGTCGGCCTTGCGGTAGATCGAGCGGAGGTGGTCGTTCAGGGTGAGGACGGACAATGCAAGTGTTCGTGCCATCTGTTTCGCCGAAAGGCCCGAGGCCAGCAGGTGCAGCACTTGCCCCTCCCGGGTCGTCAGCCCGCACCACGCGGCGAAGGCCGGAGCGACCGTGTGGACGTCGCCGGAGCGGAGCACCACGGCGACGTCGACGTCGCCGGCGTCGACCTTGTTGCCCGAGACCACGAGCCATTCGCCGTCCGGCATCCGTACCCGGCACAGCGGCAGGCCCGGACGTCGGCCGGCCGCCACCGCGGCGACCTCGTGGACGACGCGGTCGACATCGGTGTCGACGGCGCCGTGGTCCCAGGAGTCGGCCAGGCTGACGAGCCAGGTGCGCGCCTCGTCACTGGTGGTCAGCGCGCTGCCGGAGCGGTCGAACAGCACGACCCCCGCAGGCCGCCTCGTCGTCGGTGAACCGCCGTGGCCCAGCTGGTATCGACGGATCGCCAGGCTCAGCGGCGCGCTGAGCTCGTGGGCAGCGTCGGCATGCTCCTGGGTGAACGGACGCAGAGGGTCGTCCCGAAACAGGTTGAGCGCGCCCCAGTACCGGCCGTCGGCCACGAGCGCGACGCGCAGCTCCGAGTGGTAGCCGTCGGGTCGCAGGAGGTCGTGCAGTCGCGGGCTACGGGCGCCGTCCGGCTCGCGGAGGGCCAGCACCCCCGCGCGCCGGTCCTGCGTGGCGAGGTCGACGTACCGGTTGGCGTCCCGCTCCACCGTCTCGTTGTGCAGCAGGATCCCGGTGGGGGTGGTGAGCCCGTGGCGCGAGAACATCACCGATCTGATTCCGGTCAGCGGATCGACCCCGAACAGGCAGTAGCCGTCGAATCCGATCGCCTTCGACATCGCCGTCATGGCGGCCTCGGCGAACCAGGCACCGGGCGGCGGATCCTGCACCTGGTGCAGAATCGCGTCGCGCGCCACCGCCACCCTGGCGACCATGGGTCAAAGGTAACCCTGGTCAACACCGAATGTTGGGGATAAACCTCGCCGCTGCCATGACCTAGCGTCCCGAGGGGAGAGTCGTCGGTCAGCATTCCTGGGAGGGACCATGACAGTCACCCGAATCCTCACCGTCGCAACGGTTGTGGGAATGGTCGTCACCGGAGCAGGCGGTTCTGGTGCCAGTGCGTCGACCGTCGGCGACCAGCCGTCGACAAAGGGCGTCATCGTCTGGACCAACCGCACACCGTCCGGCGCCGAGCACCTGCTCATCGCCAGGGCCGACGGCACCCGGCTGCGAGTTCTCACCCCCGCCGTGGCGGACGCCGACGACCTCAACGCCCAGGTCTCGCCCGACGGGTCGTGGGTCGCCTACGAGCACGACCTGCCCGACACGGCGAACATCCACCTCGTCCGCCCCGACGGGACCCGGGACCACGTGGTCGACGTCGGGTGCGTCGACCCCTGCGTGGTGGCCGCCCAGCCGACCTGGATCTCGGAGTCCAGGATCGCGTTCACGCTGGTGAAGGGACCGTTCGACCCCGTTACCGGCAATGCGGCCTCTGCGGTGCTGTGGTCCGCGCGCCTCGACGGCTCCGACGTCCGGCGCCTGTCACCGTCGGGTATCGACGGTCAGTTCGAGGACGGCTACCTGCACGTCTCGGCGGACCGGACCTACGTGACGTTCCAGCGGCGCAACAACTCTGACGGTCACAGCGCACTGTTCCGCATGTCACCCCGTGGCGGCGACCTGCGCCAGCTGACGCCGTGGCAGTTCAGCGCCGACGTCAACGACCTGTCGACCGCCCGGCGGGGACCGACCGCCGACCTGCTGGTGTTCGACTCCTACGGCCGTGGCGACCCGGCCGCCACGTTCGTCGACATCGCCACGGTTCCGGCGACGTGCACCTCGCTGAGCGACTGCGCCTCGAAGATTCGTTGGCTCACGGACAACCGGGCCACCGGACGACGCAACGCCAACCCCCAGTGGTCGCCGGACGGCACCAGCCTGGTTCACACCGACCGGCCGAGCATCAGCGACGACAACGCCGAGATCTGGACCGTGCGCTACCTCGGCACCGACCGCCGCACGATCTCGACCTCGCCCGACTTCGACTACCGCCCCACCTGGGGCACCGCCGGCTGACCGGGCACCTGGCCGGCCGGGCATCTGGCCCCGACACTTGGACGGGCAGCTGGCCGGGGTCTGCAGGTCAGGCGGTGGCCAGGCGCAGGTACCGGACGCCGATGACGGGGCCGCCGTCGCCGGGGTCGGCGGGTGGTGGTGGCAGCCCTGGCCGCTGCCGCTGGCAGAAGGTGACGGTGACGCCCCTGCTTCGGCTGCCAGGGGCGCTGTCGCCGAGGCCGTAGCCGTCGTCGCCGGCCGACCGCCAGTTCCATGCCCAGGTGCCGTCGAACTCGCCGATCGAGCTCTGTCGGATCTGGAAGGCTCCGGAGCTCACTCCCACACTGTGCGACTGGCCGACGGTCTGGGCGATGTTGTCGATGACGACCTTGAAGGTGCCGGATCGCACCCACTGTCCCGCGACCAGCAGCCACAACGGCCCGTCGTGCCACCAGTAGTTGCGATGGAATGAGACGCCGTCGACCGACATCGTCCACGAGTCGGAGCCCGGGCCCTGCGAGGCCACGACCAGGAAGGCATCGAACGTCATCCCCTGTTTGGTGGTCTCCACCGCCGAGGCCGCCAGCGCGGCGACCGTTCCGAGTCCCATCGATACGTCGGGCATCACGCCACCTCGTTCGCGTCGCCCTCGGTCCCCGGGGCACGCCGCCGGGGTTGTCCTGCGCCTCGAGCGAGGGAACTCGATCCCCGCGGCACGCCATGCCCCTTCATCGTGGTCACCGGGCGGCTGCCACGATGCGGGCCCATGGTCCCGCCCCCGCTTGCGGAGGCGTCCGCGCGGGTCAGCCGGCCAGGAGCTCGTGCAGGCAGAGGATGTTTCCGTCGGGATCCTTGAACCAGGCGGCCTTCTCCGCGCCGAGGACGCAGACGTGGTCGACCGTCTGCAGCCCCGGTAGGTCGTAGTCGTCGAAGACGACACCCCGGGACTGCAGGTCCTGGATGACAGCGCCGATGTCGGCGACCTCGAAGCTGAGGGCGGTGTGCTCGGCCTGCGCTCCCGCGGGCTTGTCGATCAATGCCAGCGTGCCGCCGCCGGCCAGACCGAAGAGCAGCTTGCCGTCGGCGGCGGTGCCCCGATAGGGCAGACCGAGGACGTCGGAGTAGAAGACCCTGCTGGCATCAGGATGGGCGCTCGGCAAGATGGTCGTGGGAACGGCTGTGGCGAGGGTCATGGCCTGCCTCTTTCGGTGGGGGCGCCGACCCTGCTGATCGTGCCACTCCCCGGGCGGACAAGCCACGCCCGGGGAGCGAGCACCGTGGGTCAGCGGGCACGAAGGTCAGCGTGCACGAGGGTCAGCGGGTGCGACGCAGCTCGCGGTCGATGTCGGCCTCGGTCAGAGGCCTGCGACCGAAGGCGTTCCACGCGTCCAGGAGCAGCAGGACACCCCACACCGACAAGACCCAGCCCGGCCAGAACGCGCCGAACCCGTTGACCATCCAGATGCCGACCAGAAGTGCGTTGATCAACACGTAGGCGACCACATCCGCACGGAACTTGCTCTTCTTCTCCACTCGTGCGCGTGCCCAGTCACGTTCCGGAGTCGTCTTCGACGCCCCGGGGACACTCGGTTCGGGCGGAACCGACGTCGTCCGGCCACGCTCGATGAGCTCAGCCATCACGTCACCTCCACAGTCCGGATGCGCTTCCTGCGTATCCTCACCTCCCGGTCTACGCCGGCGATGAGGCCACCGCCAGAGTCGTACGTCACCTCCGTCCCCGGCTGCCGGCCCCGACCGTCCCGGCTCGTCGCCCCGACCGTCCGGGCCTAACGGCCCCGCCCATGCCCGGCCCGACGGAGGAGGCTTGAGGTGGCCCGAAGCGCGTGCTCGACACGTCGCGCGGGTAGTAGGTGAGGAGGACATCATGGGTGTGTCGAAACGGGACGTGATGGCGACCGTCCTAGTGGCTGCAGCAGGCGTGCTCTACCTCATGTGGGTCGCGGGGGCCGCGGCCTTCGGGATGGACAGTGCCCGGGCGACCGGGGTCGCGATCCTCGTACTGGGCTTCCTGGCCTCGGCGATCGCCGTCGTCCCCGGCTTCACGGGGCTTCTGCACGGCAACCGGACCTACCTGGTCGTCGCCTCGCTGCTCGGCGTGGTGGCTGTCGGAGCCGGGATCCAGATGCTCGTCGCGTCCAGCGGTGCCGGTCTGGCCGTCGTGGTCGTGGCGATGGTGGTCCTCTGGCTGACCGCCACCGTCCACCACGCTCTTCTGGCCGAGTCTGCGACCAGGACTGGTGGCAGCGCAGCCTTGAGGGGCAGTGCAGACGTGAGGGGCAGTGCAGACGTGAGGGGCAGTGCAGACTTGACGCATGTCGGCCACGCATGAGGTGATCAACCAGGTTCCGCTGCCGTTCGGCCACGACGTCGCCGACGACCCGGTGCTGCTGGCCGCGCTGCACCGGGAGGGGGCCGGCTGGGCAGAGCCCGAGCTGCACACCCTCGGCCGGTTGGCCGGATCCGAGCAGGCCGCGTCCTGGGCTCGCCAGGCCGACCAGAACCCGCCGGTGCTGGCCACGCACGACCGCTCCGGTCACCGGATCGACGAGGTCGAGTACCACCCCGCCTGGCACGAGCTGATGCGGGTGGCGGTGCGAGAAGGACTGCACGCCGCGCCCTGGGTGGACCCGCGCCCGGCGGCCCACGTCGCCCGGGCGGCCAAGCTCTTCGTCTGGTCGCAGGTCGAGGCCGGGCACACCTGCCCGATCTCGATGACCTATGCCGCCGTCCCGGTGCTGCGTCACGCCCCCGAGCTGAGCGACCGGCTCGAACCGCTGCTGGCCGCCCGGCACTACGACTTCGGGCTGCGTGAGCCGTTCGCCAAGCGGGGCCTGCTCGCGGGCATGTCGATGACCGAGAAGCAGGGCGGCTCCGACGTCCGGGCCAACACCACGACCGCGACGGCGTCCGGCGACGGCACCTTCCGGTTGACCGGGCACAAGTGGTTCACCTCCGCCCCGATGTCCGACCTGTTCCTCACCCTGGCCCAGGGACCGGACGGGCTGTCGTGCTACCTGCTGCCGCGGGTGCTGCCGGACGGCGCGCGCAACCGGATCCTGCTGCAGCGGCTCAAGGACAAGCTGGGCAACCGGTCGAACGCCTCGGCCGAGCTGGAGTACGACGCAGCGACGGGTTGGCCGGTCGGGCCGCCCGGCCGCGGGGTGCAGACGATCATCGACATGGTCAACCTGACCCGGCTCGACTGCGTCCTGGGCACCGCGTCCGGCATGCGGCACGGCCTCACCCACGCGGTGCACCACGCCCACCACCGCAGCGCCTTCGGCCGCCGCCTGATCGACCAGCCGCTGATGCGCAACGTCCTGGCCGACCTCGCCGTGGAGTCCGAGGCGGCCACCCTGCTGGCGATCCGGCTGGCCGGCGCCACCGGCCGCGCGGCAGCCGGGGACGACGCGGAGTCGCTGCTGCGCCGGATCGGGGTGGCGGTGGCCAAGTACTGGGTCTGCAAGCGTGGCCCGATGCATGCCGCCGAGGCGCTGGAATGCCTGGGCGGCAACGGATACGTCGAGGAGTCGGGCATGCCGCGGCTGTACCGCGAGGCTCCGCTGCTGTCGATCTGGGAGGGCTCGGGCAACGTGGTGGCGCTCGACGTGCTGCGGGCGATCAGCCGCGAACCGGCGACGCTCGAGGCGGTTCTGGCCGAGGTCGACCTGGCTGCGGGCGCCGACGCCCGGCTGGACGCCGCCGTCCGGGCGTTTCGCCGGGACCTGGTGTCGGCCGGTGGGGCCGGCGACCCGGCGTCGTCCGACGAGCGGCAGTACGGCGCCCGGCGGCTGGTCGAGCGGCTGGCCCTGCTGCTGCAGGCAAGTCTGGTGGTGCGGTTCTCGCCGTCCGCCGTGGCCGACGCGTTCTGCGTCTCACGCCTGTCGGGCGAGCACGGCGGGGCCTTCGGAACCCTGCCCACAGGGGTCGACACCGCCGCCGTCCTGGCCCGTTGCCTGCCCGGCACCTGAGCGAGGGAGCAGCACCATGAGCGCAGACCGGCCGACCTCC
Organism: uncultured Actinomycetota bacterium; assembly: GCA_963738495.1. Lineage (GTDB taxonomy): Bacteria > Actinomycetota > Actinomycetes > Actinomycetales > Kineosporiaceae > CAVTWW01. The sequence goes on along the minus strand of CAVTWW010000030.1, from coordinate 110,290 downwards.
GAGCTGCTACCGGCGAGAACCGACGCGATCACCGCCGTCCTGTCCTGCTGGTTCACCGCGGGTCTGTTCCTCGACGCCTGGGCGCACAACAACGTGCCGCGCCTCGAGACGTTCTTCACGCCCTGGCATGCGGTCTTCTACTCCGGCTTCACGGCCACCGCCGCCTGGCTGGTCTGGACGGTCCGGGGACAGCTGAGAGACCTGCGGGGCTGGTCGTCGCTGCCCGCCGGGTATGCGGTCACGATGCCGGCCCTCATCGGCTTCGCGGTGTTCGGGGTCGCAGACTATCTGTGGCACAACGCCTTCGGCATCGAGCAGACCATCGACATCCTGTTCAGCCCCACCCATGTGGGTCTGCTCGCCGCCATGCTGATCATCGTCACCCTGCCGCTGCGCAGTGCCCTGGCGGTGGCCGGCGACCCGGTGGCACCGCCGCTGCGGCGGTTGCTGCCCGCTGTGGTGGCCATGGCACTGGCAACGGCTCAGGTGCTGCTCTTCGGCCAGTACGCCAACGGCCTGGCCTACACGGCAGACAACCTGACGTTCGGGCTGTCCAACCTGGACCACGAGTTCACCGCCCGGCTGATGGCCTCGATGGCGGTGACCACGGTGGTGCTGGTGGCTCCGCTGCTCTACCTCGCCAAGCACTGGGTGCTGCCGCCGGGAACGGTCACGATCGTCTACCTGGCCTGCGGTGGCTTGTCCGCCGCTGTCACCGGTTTCGCCAACCTGCCGGTGATCGGGGCCCTGGTGCTGGGTGGCGTCGGTGCCGAGCTGCTCGTTCGCGCGCTGAGACCAGGGCCCGGACGACGCCACCGCACCCTGGTGTTCGCGGCCGTGACCCCGGCCCTGACCTGGGGTCTGATCATCGTGGTGGCCAGGCTCGCCTCATCCACCGGCGGCGCGGCCGGCCTGATCGCGGGAGGGCATTCCACCCTGCTCGCCGACCTGACCCTGCAGCTCAGCCTCGGCGCACCCCTGGTCCAGGGTGGCATCGGCCTGCTGGCAGGCGTCCTCATCGGAACCCCCACTCGGTCAACTGGGTGAATCGTCGGCGCAGCGCTGTTGCTCGTCACCGTGCGTGACTCACAGTAGGCGAACGGGCACACAGTGACAGGGGATTCGGCGTGAGCATTCCAGTACCAGGGACGATGAGTCTTGGCAGGGGCGGCCGGCAAGGCCATGGCCGCCGACTGATCGCCGCGGTCAGCGTTGCGGCCGGGCTCCTGGCATCTGCTGGATCAGCCTCGTCGGCGATGGCCGCTCCCGCGCCCGCTGCCGCGCCGTCCGCGACGGCCACCGCCGGCGCCGCTCGATCCTACGTCGTGCGGGCCAGGCACGGTGAGCTGGACGGCGTCGTCCGCACCCTCGAGGCTGCCGGCAGCCGGCCCGGCCGCCGCATCGCGATCATCGACGCGGTGGTCACGCGGCTCAGCTCCGGCGCTGCTGACGCCCTGCGTCGTGACCCTCGGGTGGCCTCGGTCACGGCGAACGTCGGGGTGAGCCTGCTCTCGACCGCGTACGTTCCCGGCCAGGACGTCAACTCGATGTACAACCTCGGCAACATGGTCGGCAGCCGGACCTGGTGGAACAAGTACACCGGTGCCGGCATCGACGTGGCCCTGGTCGACTCCGGCGTCACCCCCGTGGTCGGCCTGTCCGACGCCGGGAAGGTCGTCAACGGCCCGGACCTGACCCCGGAGTCCCAGAACGCCAGTACCCGCTACCTCGACACCTACGGGCACGGCACCCACATGGCCGGGATCATCGCCGGCCGCGACCCGGGCATCGACCCGGCCACCAACCAGGGCAACTCGACGGTCTTCCTCGGGGTCGCGCCCGCAGCCCGGATCGTGTCGGTCAAGGTCGCCGACGCGCACGGCAACTCCGACGTCTCCCAGGTGATCGCGGGGATCGACTGGGTCGTCCAGCACGCCCACGACCCCGGTCTGAACATCCGGGTCCTCAACCTGTCGTTCGGCACCAACTCCACCCAGGACTACACCCTGGACCCCCTTGCCTACGCCGTCGAGGTCGCCTGGCGGTCGGGGATCGTCGTGGTCACCAGCGCCGGCAACTCCGGCGCCACCGACGGCCGCCTGACCAACCCTGCCGTCGACCCCTACGTGATCGCGGTCGGCGCCGACGACCTCAACGGCACCACGAGCATCACCGACGACACCATCCCGGCGTTCTCCAGCCACGGCGACGGCAAACGCAACCCCGACCTGGTCGCCCCCGGAGCCCACGTCCAGAGTCTGCGGGTGCCCGGCTCCTACGTCGATACCCAGTACGCGGGCACCGGCGCCATCGACGGACGGTTCTTCCGGGGCAGCGGCACGTCTCAGGCTGCCGCGTTCGTCTCCGGCTCCGTGGCGCTGATGCTGCAGAAGAACCCGGCCTGGACCCCTGACCAGGTCAAGGCACTGCTGATGACCGGTGCCAGCCCCCTGCCCAAGGCCGACGCCCGGGGCCAGGGTAAGGGCCTGATCAACATGCGCAACGTCGCCGGCGCCAAGGACCCGGGCGCCGCCACCCAGAAGGCTGTCCTGTCGACCGGGCTCGGTTCGCTCGAAGCCGCCCGCGGCGATGCTCACCTGATCCTCAACGGCGTCACCCTGACCGGCGAACGCGACATCAACGGCCAACCCTTCAACGCCGCCACCTTGGCCGCCGCCGAAGCCGCCGGCTCGAGCTGGGCCGGCGGAAGCTGGAACGGCAAATCCTGGGCCGGGTCGTCCTGGGCAGGCTCGTCCTGGGCGGGCTCGTCCTGGGCCGGTTCGTCGTGGGCGGGGTCGTCGTGGGCGGGGTCGTCGTGGGCCAGCGGCACCTGGTCCGGTTCGTCGTGGGCCGGGTCGTCGTGGGCGGGGTCGTCCTGGGCAGGGTCGTCGTGGGCGGGCAAGTCGTGGGCCGGCAAGTCCTGGGCCGACAACGACTGGTCCTGACGGGCTTACCGTGACTCCGGCACGATCACTCCCGATCTGCAGGGTGCTCAGGGCCTGAGGCGGTCGGGTCCCACCTGGCAACAACGAAATCGGTGATCACCGGCCAGTAGAGTTCGGGAGCGTCCAGCCACGGGAAGTGACCTGCTCCGGCCAGGACCTCGAGTTGCGCGACGCCTTCGGACAGGGCATCGACGATCTCCTCGGACGCGGCCACGGGAGTGACCGGGTCGAGCGCACCGACCGAGACGAGCGTGGGGGAGACGATCCGGCAGGTGGGGCCCGAAGGCCGAGAAGACGCGGTCCCACTCCTCGTCCGACGCGGGCTCGCCCGCGTAGCTGCGCCTCGCGAACTCGGCAACCTCCTCGCCCGCCACCCCGCGGAACCCCTCGACGAGGCGCGGCAGGTCCCACCGTGCGAATCCAGACTGAACGACGAGCCCGGCTGCATGTCCGGGATGACGGGGCACCGTAGAGCAGGACGACCGGTCCCCCCATCGAGTGTCCCAGGACGATCGGTCGGGCAATCCCGACCGTGTCGCAGAAGTCACGGACGTCGTCGGCACATGCCTCGAAGCTCCACTCAGTGACGTCGCCCCAGTCCGAGCGTCCGTGGCCACGCAGGTCGAGGTAGACGACCTGCGTGGGTTCAGCGAGCAGGGAGAACTCGGGCTTGAAGTACGAGTGGTCATAGCCCCCGGGACCACCATGCACCAGGAGCACCGTCGGCCGCTGCCGCAGCCGGCTCCGGTCCGGCACGAGCGCCGCCCCGTCCACGTCGAACCCCAGACGTGTTCCCTTCACATCGACTGCGCCCGCCGGCCGACGTGGTCGAGGGTGCGGGTCAGCCTCTGACCTGAGCGGTCATCAGGATCGACACCAGTACCCCGGGCAGCTCGACCCCGAGCTTGGCCACCGCGCGGGTCGGAGGGTCCGTCGGGAACACGGTCGCGTAGACCTCGTTCATGCCCGCGAAGTCGGCGGGGCTCGCCAGCAGCACCATGACCTGGACGATGTCGTCACGGGTGCCGCCGCCGGCCTCGACGATCGCGATGCCGTTGCGCAACGCCTGCCGTGTCTGATCCTGAATCGTCGGGCCTGAGAGCTGCCCGGTCGACACGTCGATGCCGGCCATGCCCGACACGTGGATCGTGGTACCGACCCGCACCCCTTGGCTGTAGAGCGGGGAGCGTGGCGCCTGGTCGGTGGAGATGAGCTGCTTCGTCATCCACCGAATCTACCCAGAGGCCCGGCTTCCCACGGCTCTCGGGGGTGATCGGTGTTCGTAGGACGAACGGCCGTCCGTCGCCTTCGGCCCGGTGCCAGACTGGGAAGGTCTGGCACCGGGCACGTCGGCTCCCGCCGTTGGAGGAGCCAGTGTTGTCCCGGGTGGTGCACTTCGAGATCCAGGCGGAGAACGTCGAACGGGCGAAGACGTTCTACGCGGCCGTGTTCGGTTGGACCTTCCAGGAGTACGGCCAGTTCACCGGCTCCCCGTACTGGGGGATCGTGACCGGTCCCGACGACGAGCCGGGCATCAACGGCGGCCTGCTGCAACGGCCGGCGGCAACACCCGCGGCGGGCCAGGGCACGAACGCCTTCGTCTGCACCGTGGGGGTCGGCGACTACGACGAGACCGAGCGGAAGGTGCTGGCCGCCGGGGGGCAGGTCGCGATGCCCAAGACGGCGCTCACGGCATGGCGTGGCAGGGCTACTACCTCGACCCCGAGGGCAACACCTTCGGCGTCCCACCAGCCCGACCCCGAGGCCGCGTAGCCGCGTAGCCGAGAGCCGGGAGCCGAGAGTCGGCTCTCGCGACACGTCTTCCGCTGCGACTCGACTCGGCCCTCGCTCTTGCCGCCTGCCTCGGGTATCAGGACCCTGGCCGCGCCTCATGTCGGAGACGAGCCTCCGCATAGGCAGGGGCGGCGCCGGAGTCGTCGTGGCCATCGCTCCACCGGATCCAGTAGGAATCGGCCGTGGGATCTGAGCCCGCACAACGCGCAATCTGGTTTCCCTGCCAGACCATGCAAGGCCCTCACCTCCAAGGCTCCCGAGACGGTGCGCTCACGTCGGTGGTCCCTGCACGCCGCCCCGGTGGTCGCGATGTACAACCCGTTGCGGGACAGCGGAGGCGCGGTGACCGATGCGCTGATCCTTCGCCGGTACTGCCCACCGGTCAGTCCGGCGGCAGCGATGCCTGGACGGTGCCGGACGACCGGAAGGTCAACCCCTGGGACCTCAACGAGCACAACCCCGGCTAGACCAGACCTGGGCACGATCCCGGCCCGCTCATCGAGTGCCAGTCGCTGACGAGTCGTCGTCCACTTCCGCAACGGCGACGGCCGCGCGGGGGTGAGCGTGCTGACCCGCACGCACAGCCTCCACCCGCATCGGTTCGTCTTCGAAGCGACCTCGACGGCGCCTACCCGTGACCTCGGTCGACCCCTCCCTGCCGGTGGGTGCCGAGGCGGCCGCCTGGGCTGGCGTCGGCGTCACGGGGCTGTTCTAAGCAGGGCTACCGGGTGCCACCCGGGGCTACCTTCACCTACACCTGGAAGACGCTCCGTTGGCCTACCACAGCAGGGTCTGGCTCTACCACTACCATTCCATCTGCGACATGGACAGCGTCGAACTCGGAGCGATCCGCATCATTGTGATCCACAACCCGGTCGACCAGTTCAACGAGGTCGACACCCGCCTCGACCCAGACGACCCGGTCGGCCCGTCCCTGGCCGCGGTCCTGCTCTGCTTCCGAGTGGATCGGCGACCGGCTCACCGACGACGTTGCGGTGCTTCCCGTTCGTCGACCCGCCCCTCGTCCTGCCTGGTCTGCTCTTCTGCTCGGGGTGCCCGCGGACCAAGCTCTATTCCTGTGCTGCGGCCGACCACCATGATGACTGTACCAGCACGAGTCCGACGACCAAGTGCCGGCGTTGTCGCGCTCACTCAAGTTCGGGCCCGCCGTGGTGGGCTGCCGAGCACCTCGACCTGCTGCACCAGTTCTGCCTGCCGGTCTACCGCACGCCGCCCAACAAGCTGCTGATCCTGCAGCTCTACCACTCGTTGAAGAATGCCGCGATGGTGATCAACGGGCGCAAGTACCTCTGGAACACCCCGACGATCCTTGCCTGGCTGGACACCAAGATGCGTTCGGTGTCGTCGGCATGCAGTGACGCCCACACCTTCCACCTCCACGGCCACCGGTCGCCGTGCCCGGCCCGGACGGCCACAACATCGGCACCATCCGGTCAACCCGCCGCCACGCCGTGTCCCAGCTCGAGTACGTACGGATGTTCGGTCCCGCAAACTCCTTCGCCTTCACGATCGACGGTCAGGCCGGCAGCTTCATGCGGGCCGGTGGCCCGTCCTTCTACTACGCCCTCCGCGAGTGGCACATGCACTGCCACGTGCTGACCGACATGATCACCGGGATGATCGGCTCGCTGCTCATCCTGCGCCGCGGGAGTTCGCCTTCGGATTGCCCTCCGAGTGCCCTGCCCGCCCTACGGAACCACCGGCCCCATCGCCACCGAGGTCCATCTCACCGCCGGCTCGCAGTTATCGCTGGCCAACATCATGATCAACACAGGCGACACTCACCAGGATCTGGTCGGCGCCTGGTCGCTCCGTCACCTCGGACCCCCCCAGCTACGACTCCGGCGTCCTCAGTGGTCGTCCGCCGTTCTCGGCATATGTCCACACCTTCGCCGCCCCTAGCACCTTCCGCTACCACTGCGTCATCCACCGCGGTGCGGGCGGCATCGGGATGTCCGGCAGCGTCACCGTCATGTAGCGGTCGCCACCATCCAGCTCACCACCACCGTGACTCCGTTGCGTCGTCCCTGCCGTGACCTAATCCACCCAGTTGGGGGTCGTGATGATCTGCCGCGACGTGTACCTGCGGATCTAGCCCCTTCCTGCCTACCGCCCGGTGGCGCCGACGGGTGGTGAGCACGGCGCCCTCACGACCGGACTGCATGCGCACCCCGGGCACGAGGACGCCCGGATACCCACGCTGAAGTCCTGCGCCGTCAGGTGGATGCGTTGGTGTATCGGCAGTACACCGATGCGACCTACCTCATCCCGATGACCGATCCGCTTGTCCCTGCCGACCTCAACGAACCGCCCTGGGACCGTCGGGTCCCGGCGACGGTGTCGTGCACCGAGCCCCGTGAACGACTGCGAGTCCATGTTCTGAACGCCGACACCGAGCCCCACATCCTGCACGTCCACGGGCTGCGCTACGGCATCTTCTCTAAGGCTCCTGGCCGTTCGAGTCGCGGCGCCCACGGGCGACGCAGCGACGCGATCTGCCCCGGCGACCAGTGGTGCTACGTCTACGACGTCACCGACACGCGATCGGAGCATGGCCGTTCCATGACCACGTTCACGAGATCGAGGCCTCGCCGACCGTGGCCTGTTCGGAGGCATCGTGGTCCGAGACCCCGGAGCCCCCGCTGCCGACATCGAAGTGCCGTTCTTCCTGCACTGGATGTCGTCAGCAGCGGCACCCCGCTCTTCGACAGTGGTCAGCTGACCGCCGGGGCCACCTTCAGTCACGCCTTCCCGGCTGCGGAACCTTCGACTACGTCTGCCGTCTGCACCCCATGAGTGGTGTCGTCCGTGTCGTCCCCGGGGGAGCCGCGACAGCAACGGTGGCGATCGTGTATTCCCCCTCCCCGGCGTTCGTGCCTCCCGACGTGACTGTCGGCCCCGGCGGCACCTTCACCTGACCCTCGCCGGAGCCATGCCGCACACCGTCAGCGATGCGCGGACTGCGCCCCTGGACACTTCACCATCAACGGACGGGCTTTCTCACCAACACCCTGACCTGCTCACCCAGCGGACAGCGCATCCGCTGGTACGTCTTCGACCTCGACCTCGCGAGCGGTGGCACAACTTCCACACCCCCGGGCAACGCTTCGACAGTCGGCCACGAGTCGGTCGACACCCGATCCCTGCGTCCGGCCGGTCCTTCGTCGCGAACACCGTCGCGCCGCCGTGCTGCTAGACCCCTCGTCATGCGATCCGCGAAGTCGGCGGGGGAGAAGCAGAGCTACTGCCTACGCGGGGACTTCCTCGTGCACTGCCACGTCGAGATGCACATGATGTCGGGGATGGCCGCGGTGGTGCGTTCGATCCAAGAGGTTCACCTGACCGACGCCGAGGTCGCCTCCCTCGGACATGCGCTTCCCCTCGCCGACGAGTGGTACTGCCGACAGCTCTGCCACGACCAGCACCATGACGACGACCTCGACGATGTCGTCCACGACGGTTCGGACAGCCGCACGGCGGCCAGGTCATGGTGACGATGGTCATGTGCGGGGACATGGTTGCGGGGGCAACGCCGGACGACTGCCCGGACGTGTCGCCGCATCCGTGCGGCACATCGTCGGCGGGTCCTGAGAGCGCTTGCCGGACCTCGATCAGTTCGTCGTCCATGCCGCCGTCCTTCACACCGGTCCGGTTCTGCTCTGGTCCGGGTCGGCCGAGGTGGGGGACCCGCTGACCTCTCGAATCTGGGATCCGGTGACGGACGCGAGGACCAGCCAGGTGTACGGCGACGATCTGTTCTGCGCCGGACAGACCTTCCTCGCCGACGGCCGCCTGCTGGTGGCCGGTGGAGCTCCTGCCCGCACGCTGTACTCCACCTACCTGTTCTATCCAGCTACCTAGTCCTTTTCACGTGTCAACGACATGGATCGCCCTCGCTGGTATCCGACCTCGTCCCCCTTGCCGTAGGGCGGGTCCTCGCAGCGTCCTGGTCGGGGATCAGCGACATCGAGACCTACTACCCCACCGCGCGCACGTGGCAGATCGTCGCCTGCGCTGCCCGCCTGTTCTCTGAGCTGTATCCCAGTCTGCACCTCCTGCCTTCTTGCAGTTCTTCTACTCCCGTTGCGGGTGGGCGATGGCAGACACTGTCGATCTGCAGACGGCCCTGCTGTCCCTCACCGTCCGCTGGCGGTGTCCTCGGCGGCACAGGCCCAACAGACCTACCCGGATCGGCAGGAAGGCGCCGCGGTCCTACTGATCTACACAACTGTGACACCTCCACAGACCGAGGTCGTCGTGGTGGGAGGCGGGGTGTCGGGGGCACCCACGGACCGCAACCCGGCCACCGTCGAACGTATCGATCTGACTGATCCGGCGTCTGCGTCGTTGGATCCCACGACGATCGCCCTCGTCATGCCTCGGACGAACGTCTACGCGCTCGTCCTGCCCGACGGACGGGTACTCGTCATCGTCGGCCAACACGGCGCAAGTCGTCGCCCGACCCCTTGCCCGTGCTAGACTGGGAGATCCTCGATCTGGCAACGGGCACCACCGCACTCACCCCGGCCATGCAGTTCCCCCAGCAGTACCACTCCATAGCTGTGCTGCTGCCTCACTGTCTGGTCCTCTGCGCCTGCGGTATCTATCCCACCAACCCGGTCTAACGTGACCAGCGGTCGATGGAGCTCTACAGCCCGCCGTACCTCGACTGGTCACCACTACCGACCATCACCGCCGCACCGAGTGCCGCTGCGCACGGCGCCGTCGTGACCGTGACCACCCCCGAGGCGCCCGCGATCGCGACTGTCAGCCTCGTGCGGCCGCACGCCCTCACTCACCACACCGACGCGGGCCACCGTTGTATACGTCTCCCCATCACCGTCGTCACCGCCGGGTCGATCGACGTCCGACTGCCCACCTCCGGCTACATCGCGCCGCCCTGTGGTACACGCTGTTCATCCTCCACCACGCAGGCACCCCCTCTGTGCTCATTGCTCAATCTGGCTGAGAGCGACTCTCCGCCGCCGAGCGGCCCGCGCTAGAGTCCGTCTCGATCCAGGGCAGCCCCGCGCTACAGCACGGGGCAGTTGACGACGGTGTCCGTGGTGACCAGGTCGACCAGGCCGGCGCCGGCTGCGGCGCCCACCTCGGCGGCCGACCTGAGCAACCGGGGGGTGGCCCCGGAGCGCCAGGTCACCGTGACCACCTGCCACAGGGGCGTGTAGTCGTCGGGGCGGTTCAGGCTGGGCACGTTGTCGATGATGTTCCGCTGGCCGGTGACGCCGTTGGTCACGGCCCAGATCGGGTCGACGTCGGACAGGTAGTGCCCCGCGGCGTCCTTGGCGAGCTGGATCGGCCCCTCGTCGAGGTAGCGCACCGGTCCGCCCCGGAAGAACCCCTTGGCGGCCTCCTGGTCGAAGCCGAGCACGGGGCAGTTCACGATCGTGTCCGTGGTGGTCAGGACGACCTCATGCCGGGCCTGCGCCCGCTGCACGTCCCGCGCCGACCGGAGCAGACGGGGGGCTGCGCCGGGCTGCCAGGTGACGGTGACCACCTGCCACAGCGGGCGTGTAGTCGTCGGGGTGGTTGAGGCCGGGCACGTTGTCGATGATGTTCCGCTGGCCGGTGACGCCGTTGGTCACGGCCCAGATCGGGTCGACGTCGGACAGGTAGTGCCCGGCGGCGTCCTTGGCGAGCAGCACCGGACCCTCGTCGAGATAGCGGATCTCCTGCCCCCGGAAGAACCCGACGACCGGGGTCTGGCCGTGCAGTCGCCGGCGGGACGGCGAGGCCGTCGCGCGGCTCGCGGACGACGCGGGAGCCCCGGACGACGCCGAAGCCCCGGACGACGAGGACGACGCGGATGCCCCGGACGACGCGGATGCCCCGGTGGCGGCCACGGCGAGTGAACCGACAGCGAGGGTGGCGGTGACGAACAGTGCAGCCGGCTGGTGCCGGAGGCGCGATGAGATGCGCATGGGGACCTCCTCAGGTCCCTGCGAACGTATGGCGACCGGCCCGCCGCGAAGATTACGGAAGTCGCACCGAAGTCTTACGGCACAGGCCGTTCCGCAACGTAAGAGTCCGGTAAGGAACCACGGCCCCGACGTCCCGATGCTGGTGGCGTGCGAGCAGGCGGGTCGACCCAGGCCTCGACGCTGGTGTTCGGGCGGGTGCCGGGCGCCGGTCGGGGTGAGGTCACCGAGGTCGACGAGACGCAGGCGCTGCGGGTGCAGCTGAACACCAGGTTCGGGCGCGGGCTGATCACGGCCGCGACGTGGCACGCCGTCGCGCCGGGGGAGCGCCGCCTCCTGGTCCACAACCTGGTCTCGCACCTGGTCGCGGGCGCCTGGGCCAGGATCGACGTCGGGCCCGGCAGTGCCGTCGAGGCGAGGGGGCACGCCTTGGCCTGCGGTCTGGAACCCGTTGCCGATCGGGCCGAACCGGCCTTCCGGCGCACCGGTCGCACCACGGTCCACGACCTGCTCGCCGAGGCCCGGGCGCAGCTGGTCAGGATGACGCCGCAGACCTTGGCGGCGCGGCTGCGCGCCGACCCGGACTGCCTCGTGCTCGACACGCGCACCCCCACCGACCGAGCCCGGTGCGGCACGATCGCGGGCTCGGTCCACCTGCCACGGACCACCCTGGAATGGCGGGTCGACCCCTCGTCGGGGTACTCCCATCCCCGGATCCGGCACCTGGAGCAGGCGCTCGTCGTGCTGTGCAACGAGGGCTACAGCTCGAGCCTGGCAGCGGTGTCGTTGCAGCGCCTCGGTTTCGGCAACGCGACCGACCTGGTCGGCGGCTTCACGGCCTGGCGGCAGGCCGGGCTACCCGTCGAGCCGGTGCCGCAGTAGCACCGCGGTGAACTGCTGCGAGGTGCCCCACGGCGTGAGATGGTCCTCCCCGGCCGTCGCGACCAGCTCGTACCCGGCGAACTCGGCCGCCAGCTCGTCGTGGGAGTAGCGCACGATCGGCAGCCCGCTGCAGGTGGTCGGGCCGTCCGGCCCGAACGTGGCCACGACGACCCAGCCACCCGGCTCGAGACTGCGCTCGAGCGAGGCCAGGTAGTCCTGACGCTCGTCGGGCTCGGTGAGGAAGTGGAACACCGCCCGGTCGTGCCACAGGGCATAGCGTCGGGTCGGCCGCAGGTCGAGCACGTCGGCGACCTCGAGGACGACGTGGGCGCCGGCGTCCCCCAGCCGCTCGCGGACCGTGTTCAGCGCGCTGGCGGACAGGTCGACGGCCGTCAGGTCGCGGTAGCCGCGGGCGAGCAGATGGTCGACGAGGGTCGACCAGCCCGCGCCCACGTCGATGACGGGCCGATCGAGGGCGAGACCGGTCTGCTCGACCAGCCCGAGGGACAGCTCCGGCACGGACTGCCACCAGGACACCCCGTCGACCTCGGCGCGGTCGTGCACGCCCTCCCAGAAGTCCATGCGGGACGACGGGTCCTGCAGTCTGTCGGTCGGCGCGTCGGGCATGGCTCTCCTTCGTCGGGCTGGTGTCCGGGGTGGGATGTCACCGGTTCGTAAGGACTGGGGCGGGGCTGTGCGGCGCTGCGGCCCGTACGGTGAGCCTATGCCCGCCCTCGTTCCCGACACCGACGCCGCCGCCGCACGTGCCACAGCCACAGCCCCACAGCCACAGCCGACACCAACACCCGCAGCCACCGCGGCCGACGTACCGACCCCCGCGGGGGCGGTCGCCGTCCTGGTCGACGGCGGCGACATGGACTGCGGCAGCGGTCTGCTGCTGCTGATCACGCGCGCGATGCGCCGGTTGCAGGACGGCCAGCAGCTGGGGGTGCGCAGCGCCGAGCCCAGCGTCGTGACCGACCTGCCCGTGTGGGCCGAGCTCGTGGGCCACGACATCGTCGGGCAGACGGCAGAGTCGTCGTCCGGGCCGTGGTGGTTCGCGGTCCGCAAGCGGGGCGCCACCACGACCGTCCGCAGCGTCTTCAGCACCGGGGAGCGGACCCCGCTCGGGCGCCGGCTGTGGGCCTACACCAACTTCGACTGCAACCTCGCCTGCACCTACTGCTGCGCCCGCTCCTCGCCGAAGGCGGCCGCGCGGCGGCTGGAGGTGGCGGTGGCGGCGCAGGCCTTCGCCGAGTTCGCCGCCCTGGGCGGGCGAGAGCTGTTCCTCACCGGCGGCGAGCCCTTCCTGCACCCCGAGCTCGCGGCGCTGGTGCGCGCAGGTGAGGGCCTGGAGCGCACGATCCTGACCAATGCGATGGTCTTCGCCCGGGGCACCAGGCTGAGGACCCTGGAGGACCTGGACCGGTCGGTGACCATGCAGGTCAGCCTCGACTCGGCCACCCCCGCGCTGCACGACCGGCAGCGCGGGCAGGGGTCGTGGCAGCGGGCGGTCGCCGGTATCGGGCAGGTGCGCTCGCTCGGCTTCCGGGTGCGGGTGGCAGCCACCCTGGCCGAGGAGGACGACGCTGCGGTGGCCGAGCTGCACCGGCGCCTCGACGCCGAGGGCATCCCCGAGCCGGACCGCATCATCAGGCCGGTTGCCCAGGAGGGCTTCGCCGCCACGGGGGTGCACGTCTCGATCGACACCCTCGAGCCGGAGCCCACCATCACCGCGGACGGCGCCTGGTGGCACCCGGTCGCGGTGACCAACCCCAACCTGCGCATCCACGACGGGCCGCTGCCGGTGGCCGAGATCCTCGGGGTCGTCCGCGACACCGTCGCGGTGCAGGACGCCGCCGCCCGCTCCGGTCGGGAGGTGTTCCGGTGCGCGTAGCCGAGGCGGTCGACGACGTCGTCCCGCTCGAGCCGCTGGCGAACGGCCGGCTGTCCCGGGCCCTGGTTGCCGCCGTGCGGATCGCGGTGGCGCTGATGTGGATCCAGAACCTGAACTGGAAGATCCCCCCGGACTTCGGGAGGTCGCGCAAGGCAGACCTTTTCGCGTTCGTGCAGGACGCGGTGACCCACCCGGTCGTCCCCGCCTACTCGTGGCTGGTCGAGCACCTGATCCTGCCGAACCTGACGCTGTTCGGGTACGTCACCCTGTTCACCGAGTTCGGGCTGGGAGTGTTCCTGCTGGTCGGCCTGTTCACCCGCCTGTGGGCCCTGGTCGGCATCGCCCAGACGCTGGCCATCACGCTCTCGGTGCTGAACACCCCGGGGGAGTGGCACTGGGCCTACTACCTGATGCTCGCCGCCCACGTGCTGCTGTTCGCCACCGCCGCCGGGCGGGCCGCAGGGCTGGACGGGCTGCTGCGACCGCTGTGGCGTCGCTCCGACAGGCGACCGGCCCGGTGGGCGGTGATGGCGTCATGACCACGCCCCCCGGCATCCGCCGGATGTGGTGGCTCGCCCTCGCTACCGGTGCCGGCGTCATATTCGCGCCGATCCACTACACGCCGCTGGCCCTGGTCACCATGCCGGCGGCCGTCGCCGTCCTGCTGCTGGTCGTGGCTGCGGTCACTGCGGCCGCCGCGTGGTGGCGTCGTCCGAGGACCCTGGCCGTCACCGGTGGCCTGCTGGTGGCGGTGGGTCTGGTGCGTCTGGTCACCTACGGCCACGGTCTCGGCGACCTCGTGGGGGCCTCGTCGACCGCTGCGCTGCTCACGGCCCTCGGCGTCGCCCACCTGGGCGTCCTGGTCGCCGCCACCACGACCTCGACCGAGTAGCCGGAACCACCGAGTCGCCGGATCTTCTGCCTCGGCTCAGGCGTCGACCCAGACGGGGCTCGACCAGGCGATCTCACCGTCGACCTGGATGACGCGGACGTAGTACCAGGAACCCGCCCGTACCAGTCCTTCTGGTGCCTGCGCCGTCCAGCGTCGGGTGCCCAGGCCGGTCAGCCCGCCGATGCCTACCCGGGCGCGGACGTCGCAGCCGGCGGCCTCGACGGTGCGGGTGCGGCCGTCGGTCAGGTTGCAGAGGTCGGCAAGGCTTGCCTGAAGGCGGGCGTCGCCGGCCTCGACCGACACCAGTGCCTGCGGGTGGCCGCTGACCGTCACCCCCAGGGTCACCACCCCGGGCGGCAGCAGTCGCTTGCCGTACCGCTGCGGCAAGGTCGTCGACCAGGTCATCACCTCGGCGTCGACCGAGGTCACCTCGGGCGGGTACCACTGCGTCGCCACCAGCCTCGCCGGCCCGTCGACGCGCACGATGCCGGTCAGGTCGCGCGGCCCGCCCTCGTGCACCACCACCTGGACGTCGAGCCGCAGCAGCACCGGCGTAGCGGCCTCGCCGGCAAGGACGTCGACGCCGCCGACGGCCTGGTCGTTCGAGGAGGCCACGACCACGCCGTCCCGCACCAGCTGGACGACGGCGAGCTCGGCGATGCCCTCGCCGCCGTAGGTGATCGACGGCGCCGCGCCCGCGCCCAGCGAGACCTCCTGACCCATGCCGGCCTCACCGATGCGCAGCTCGGGCACGATGCCGCGACGGGTCGCCGCGAAGCAGCGCCGCTCGGTCAGCGCCTGCATCACGGCGGCCCGGTCGAGCCGGTCGGCGTACAGACCGACGTAGGCGGCGCCGTTGCCGTGGTCGGTGCTGCCGATGAACCCCAGGCGGTGCCCGGCGCGCAGCGCGTCCTGGACGCTCGACCCGGTGCCCACCGCGTCGTGGTACTGGCGGTGGCACCAGTGCGACTCGTACGAGCCGGTGCAGGCCTGGAAGACCTCGACCAGGCGCAGGAACCGCTCGCTGCGGTAGGACCAGTTCGTCGGGTACACCCACGACGCCGGGTGGTGCGGGATGGTCAGCGCCTCGTGCCCGTCGAGCCGTTGCCACAGCTTCTCGGGGTCGTCGGCAGTCGCCTCGACCGAGCTGACGATGGGCCCGTCGTCGCCGGCGTAGATGACGTTGAGGTGTCCGTGCACGAACGACGTCCACTCGAACCCGATGAGCGAGGCGTGAGAACCGGGGCGGTAGAAGGCGTTCGCCAGCTTCTTCAGGTGGTGCCAGTTGAGGTCGGAGGTGTTCTCGGCGTGGTCGGTCAGCGCCCAGAAGTCGCAGCCGAGCAGGTCGTCGGCGAACCGGTAGTGGTCCTCCGCCGCGATGTCGAGCCCGGCACCGCAGCGCGAGACGTTGGAGTGCCGGTGCAGGTCGCCCCAGTACAGGTGCTGCGTCGGCCCGCCGGGTGGCCGGCCGACGGGAGTGTGGTCGCGAGGGTCGGTGCCCGTGCCTGTGTCCGGGCCTGGGTCCGTGCCAGTGGTGGTGGCCGCCGGGTCGGGGGCGACGGTCGACAGCCGGGGCCGGCGGGCGGGGGAGTCGGCCCGGACCGCCGTCGCCGTCACGACGCCCTCGCCCACGTGCCCGCCGGCGGCCATCCGCTGCGTCGAGGGCAGTCGCAGGTGCTCGCGCCGTAGTGCCTCCTCGCTCGACAGGTACTGCGACGGCTGGGCGTGCCCGCGCAGCATCGCCAGGTGCCGCCGGGCATGATCGTCGCTGTGGTACAGCACGGTGACCCCGTGCTCGCCCGGGCTCAGCGAGAGCTCGGCGCAGGTGCCGTCACTGGTCGGCAGCAGCCGCGGCGGCGACCAGTCGTCGCCGTCGTGGACCCGGACGGCGACGTGGGCGAGGTAGTCGCCGAACGGCAGCTGTCGCATGGTGCGGTGGGCCAGCCACAGCCGCCCGTCGCCGTCCACGGCCACCCGGGGGTAGCAGGCGGCGGCGCGCTCGGCGATCGGCTGCGTCGTCACCGGCGTCCCGAACGTGCGCCCCGTCACCGCGACGACCTCGACGTGGCAGGTCAGGTCGAAGTCGGGCACCGGGTCGTGCGTCCCGCCCGTGCCCACGTCGGCCGCCGCCCGGAAGCGCGTCAGCCCGGACGACGCCTGGTCGGGCACCGCCACCGAGTCGTAGGTCAGCCACACCAGGCCGTCCCGATCGGCCGCTGCCTGCGGGTGCAGGGCATGACGGTCCGCGCCGGTCGGCACCTCGAGCTCGGCGTCCCACCCCCGGCCGTGCGGCCCGCCGCCGGCCCGAGCCCGCCCGACGATCCGGAACCGGTGGCGCCGGTAGGTGGACCAGAAGAGGGTCACCCGGTCGTCGTGCACCACCAGGCAGGGGTCCCAGGCGTTCTCGCCGGCGGGGGACACCAGCTCGGCGTCGGACCAGCCGTCGGCGTCGCGGCACCGGTAGGCGATCCGGAACCTGCCGCCGTCCAGCTGCTGGCAGACCATGTGCAGGCGCCCGGATCCGTCGAGGCACGCCTCCTGGTTGAGGGCATGGTCGACCCCGTGCGTCACCAGCTCGGCGGCCCCGATCCCGTCGGCCCCGATCCGGCGCGCCCAGAGCTGCCAGCCGCTGCCGGCTGCCGGAGCGTGGTTGGGGGTGCTGTACAGCAGCCAGGCTCCCTCTGCCCCGGGCCCGGACGCCAGCGTCGGGCGCACGACCACCCGGCGGCCGGTCGTCGCAGGGGCGTCCGGGTCGTCCAGGTGGTCCGGGTCGTCCGGGGTGGCCGGCCACGGCTGCTCGATCGCCGCGTCGAGCCGGCGCACCGTCACCTCGTCGCCCGAGCGGGGCTCGAAGGACAGCCACGCCGCCCACAGCCCGTCGCGAGCCTGCCCGCCCAGGGCGGGCGCGTAGCCGGGGACGCCGGGCGCCGAGACCTGCTGCGTCGCCGCCACCCGCACGGACGTCGACGTCGTCGACGACGCGATCGCCTGTCGCAGGGCGTCGATGCGCTCGAGCACCGTGGCGGTCACCTCGCCCCCGAGCGCGTTCAGCTGCAGCCCGAGCAACGGCCGGACGGCGTCGTCGACGGCCCGGTCGGTCAGCCCGCGACCCAGCAGCGCGAAGTGGTCCGCCAGGGCGTCGGCCAGCCGGTCGCAGACCAGCGCGGCGTCCTCGTGGGTCGCGTCGTCCGACCTCATCGGTGCCTCGCCGAGTCAGCCACGGGGGTGCCGCCGGTGAACACGTGCCGGATCCGGGCCGGGTCGGTCAGGATCGACAGGTCGGTGAGCGGGTCGCCGTCCACGACCAGCAGGTCGGCCCGCTTGCCGACCTCGACGGTGCCGACCTCGTCGGTGAGGCGGCACACCCGCGCGGCGACCGACGTGGCCGCCAGGACCGCCTGCATCGCCGGCAGTCCCGCGCTGTGGAGCAGGGCGAGCTCGCGGGCGTTGTGACCGTGCGGCGGGGCGTCGGCGCCGGCGGCGATGCTCACCCCGGCCGCGTGTGCGGCCGCTACCGTCAGCCGGGCGGCCTGCCCGAGCCGGGTGGCGCGGTCCTGCACCCAGGGCAGGAACCGGTCGCCGAAGTCGTGGGCGACGGCCCCGAAGACGCACATCGTCGGCACCAGCACGATGCCCCGCCCGGCCATCTCGGCCAGGACCTCGGGCATGGTGTGGGCCAGCTCGCCGTGCTCGATCGAGTCGACGCCCGCCGCCACGGCCGCCCGGACGCCGTCCGCCCCCTCGGCGTGCGCGGCGACCGGCACCCCGCAGCGGCGGGCCTCGTCGACGACGGCCGCCAGCTCGTCGGCCGTCAGCTGGGACGGGTCGACGTCCTCGCCCGCGACGGTGAGGGCACCGGTGACCATGACCTTGACGACGTCGGCACCTCGAGCGACCTGCTCGCGGACCGCCAGTCGCAGTTCGTCGGGCCCGGAGCACTCCCGGTACATCCCCGGGAACAGCTCCGCCCCAGGGGTTCTCGCCGAGATCACCTGACCACTGAGCACCAGCCGCGGTCCGGGCACCTCGCCGCGGGCGATCGCCGAGCGCAGCTCGAACAGCGACGAGCCGTAGCTGCCGAGGTCGCGCACGGTGGTGATGCCCCCCGCCAGGAACGCGGCGGCCACCCCGGTGAGGTCGGACCAGCCGGCCTCGGTGCGCGGCTCCGGGGAGCTGATGTGGACGTGCACGTCGATCAGGCCCGGCATCACCGTCGCCCCCCCGACGTCGAGGACGTCCGCGCCGTGCCCGTCGGGACCGCCTTCCAGCGCGACGATCCGGCCGCCGTCGACGAGGACGGTCATGCCGTCCACCGGCTCGCTGCCGGTGCCGTCGAGCAGCCGTGCGTTGGTCAGGGCGAGCACTCAGCCGCCCCGTTTCGCGATCCAGCCGGCGTCCATCGGCAGGGCGTGCCCGGTCAGCATGTGGGAGCGGTCGGAGGCGAGCCACACCACGCCCTCGGCGATCTCGGAGTAGTCCGGCTGCCCGTCGCCCGGCAGCAGGTTCTCCTCACCGGAGGCCCGGTTGAACTCGGCGTAGCTGGCGCCGGCCTTGCCGGCCACCTGGTCCCAGTAGGGGTGGGTCGTCACCCCGGTGGGGGTCTCACCCCGGGTGGCCATCTGGGTCGGGCAGACCGCGTTGACGTTGACGTCGTAGGGGCCCAGCTCGATCGCGAGCGACTTCATGTACCCGATGACGCCGAACTTGCTGGCGCAGTAGTGCGCGTAATTCGGCTCGGCGCGCAGCCCGTCCCGCGAGGAGGTGATGACGATCTTGCCGTAGTGACGGGCCATCATGCGGGGGATCACGTACTTGGTCGACAGCCACACCCCCTTGATGTTCAGGTCGAGCACCGTGTCCCACTCCTGCTCGGTCAGCTGCCAGGCCGGGGCCATCGTGAAGGTGCCGGCGTTGGCGCACAGGACGTCGATCTCGCCGAGCGACGCGACGGCGAAGTCGACCATGTCGACGCAGTCCTGCTCGCGCGTGACGTCCGCCTGGACCGTGAACACCCGCCGTCCCAGCGACTCGATGTACTCGGTGGTCCGGCGCAGCGCCTCGGCCGCCTGCCTCGCGCGCTCGTCGGCCGGGCCGGCCGGGCCGGGGGTCGTGGTCGAGGCGAAGGTGATGTCCGCCAGCACGACGTCCGCCCCCTCCTGGGCGAACAGCCGGGCCACCGCATGCCCGAACCTGCCGTTGCCCCCGGTGATCAGCGCCTTCTTGCCCGGCAACATCTGCACGGTCCCGTCACCTCTTCGTGTCGTGGTTCACCTGGTGTCACCTCGGCGTCCCGTCACCTCGGGCGTCCCGTCACCTCGGACGTCGATGCACGACCTGCCCGGCCTGGATCACGGTCGAGACCCGCGCAGCGAAGCCGTCGACGTCCGTGCTGCCGCCGTCGACCAGGATCAGGTCGGCGACGTTGCCCTCGCGCACGAAGCCGACGTCGCGCTCCAGGCGCAGCAGCTCGGCGGCGCTGCCGGTGGCTGCGTGCAGGGCGGCGAGCGGCGACAGACCGGCGCCCACCATCGCCGCCAGCTCCTCGGGGTTGCGGCCGTGGACGGACACCCCGCTGTCGGTGCCCATCGCGACCTTCACCCCGGCCTCGACCGCCCGCCGGAACGAGTCGGCATGCCCGGCCACCGCCTCCCGCGCCTTGTCGACGGCGCCCCGGGGCAGCGCCACGTTCCCCTCGTCGGCCGCTCGCAGGACGGCGAGCGGGGCGACCAGGGTCGGCACCAGCCACACCCCACGCTCGACGAGCAGCTCGATCGCCTCGTCGTCCAGGTGGATGCCGTGCTCGATCGACCGCACCCCGTTGCGGATCGCGGCCTTGATGCCGCCCGGCGTCATGGCGTGGGCCATCACGTCGAGACCGGCGGCGGCCGCCTCGGTGACGATCTCGCTCAGCTCGTCGTCGCGCAGCTGACGGCGGTCCAGCGGGGCGTCCGACAGCACCCCGCCGGTGGCCGCGACCTTGATCCAGTCGGCGCGGGAGCGCACCAGCTCGCGGACGACCGTGCGGGCCTGGACGACGCCGTCGACGACGCCGTCCGGGAAGCCCGGATACGGTGTGCGCAGCGGGGAGTCGTGCCCCGACGGCAGGAAGCAGTCGCCGTGGCCGCCGGTCTGCCCGAGCATCTGGATCGCGATCAGCAGCCGCGGGCCGCTGATCAGACCGAGCTGCTGGGCCGCCTTGGTGCCGTGGTCGGCGCCGAGGGCGTCGCGCACCGTCGTGACGCCGGACTCCAGCGTCAGCCGCAGGTTGCGGGCGGCCTGGTAGAACGCCAGCGAGAACGGGGTCATCCGGGTCTTCCAGCTGTCGACCTCGCTGAAGATCACATGGACGTGACAGTCGATCAGCCCCGGCAGCACGGTCGCCCCCGACGCGTCGATGCGGCGGTCGCCGTCCAGCCCGTGGCCGACGGCGACGATGCGACCGGCCTCGACCACGACGTCCGCGGCCGCCGCGGGTGCGCCGGTGCCGTCGAAGACCAGCCCGCCGGCGATCAGCGTGCGCTCAGACAAAGCGGTCCAGCCACTCGAGCAGGGCCTCGTTCTGGGCCCGCCGCACCGCGACCGACCCGTCGACCGACCCGCCGTGGGCCGCACCCGGCAGCACCAGCAGCTCGGCCGTGCAGCCGGCACGCCTGAGCACCGCGTACAGCTGCAGGCCCTGCTCCGGCGGGCAGCGGTGGTCCTGCTCCCCGATGATCACCAGGGTGGGCGTGACCGCGGTGTGGGCCGTGGTGATCGGCGAGCACCGCAGGTAGGTCGCGAGGTCCTCGTGCGGTGGCGTGCGCAGCGCCTCGGGCAGGTAGCTGAGGCCGATGTCGCTGGTGCCGTACATGCTGACGAAGTTCGAGACGCCGTTCTCATACACGGCCGCTTTGAACCTGTGGCTGTTGGCGACGATCCAGGCGGTCATGTAGCCGCCGTACGACAGCCCCGACACCGCGAGCCGGTCGGGGTCGGCCCAGCCCGCTGCGACGGCGTGGTCGACCGCCGCCATCAGGTCGTGGTAGTCGTGGTTGCCCCAGTCCGCCTCGATCGCCGACGAGAACGCCGTCCCGTAGCCGCGGGAGCCGCGCGGGTTGACCAGCAGCGCCGCGTACCCGGCCTCGCACAGCAGCTGGGCGTCGGTCACGAACGCCTCGCCGAAGCTGGTGTACGGCCCGCCGTGGACGACGAGCACCGTGGGCAGCGGGCCGTCGACCCCGCGGGGGCGCAGCAGCTTGCACTGCACCGGCGGGCCCGCCTCGGCCTGCGCCCAGAACCGTTCGACGACAACGGGACGCAGCAGCGCCGCGTTGTCGTTCGCGGTGGTCGTCAGTCGCCGTCGCTCGCCGCTGCCCAGGTCGAGGGTCCACAGGTCCGGGGTCGCCACCAGGGTGCCCTCGGCCTGGAGCAGGGTCCGGCCGGCCAGCGCCAACGGGTAGAGGCAGCTGTCGTACGACGCGACGACGGTGCCCGACTGCTCACCCAGCAGGGCGATCCGGTGGATCGTGAGCCGGTCCTGGTGCTGCACACTCACGATCGCGGTCTCGCCGGTGACCAGGATCCGGGCCGCGGGGTCGGCGAACGGCACCGGCATGTCGCCGAACATGTCACCGTTGGCGTCGATCCCGAGCTCGGACGTACGCGACTGCAGGGTGCCGTCGTGGCGCAGCACCACCACCTCGCCCTGGGTGTCGCGGAAGCTGCCGCCGATGCCCAGCACCAGCCGGCCGACGCTCGCCGGCACGTCCGCGATCGCGGTGACGTCGCGCACGGTGAGCACGTCCCGGACGGCCCCCGCGAGCGAGACGGCCCGCACGACGCTGATGTCGTTCCAGTCGTCGGGCCGCCACGAGGCCACGAAGGCGATCTCGCCGGTCTGGGCCAGCCAGGTGGGCGAGGCGTTGACCGCGCCGTCGTCCGTCAGCCGCCGGGACCCACCCGTCGTCAGGTCGTGCACCCAGACGTCGGTGGCCGAGTCGTCGACCAGGCCGGGGCCGTCGCGCCACCCCACGACCCGCGTGATGCGGTAGGGCAGGCTGCGGTCACGCGGCGGCGGGAAGGCACCGAACGCCAGCAGCCGGCCGTCCGGGCTCCAGGCGCGCACCGCCGACGACCCCCTGCGGCAGCGACGTCAGCTGCCGCACGGTGCCCGTGGGCTGACCGGTGTCCGGCTGGTGCGGTGCCGCCTGCCAGAGGAACAGCTGGGTCGTGCCCGCCTCGTCCTCGCCCGAGTAGACCAGCCGCTCGCCGTCGGGGGCCCAGACCGGGCCGCTGCCGCGGCCGACGACCGCGCTGCTGCCGGTGCGCAGGTCGTGGACGGTGAGCTCGTGGACGTCCGTGCCGTCCTCGACCCGGGTCGTGGTCCACGCGCAGCGGCCGGCGTCGGGTGCGACGTCCCCGCTGTGCAGGTAGGTCAGGGACTCGATCACAGTCACCGGGTCGGCACTGCTCACCGGGTCGGCACTGCTCACCGGGTCGGCACTGCTCACCGTGACTCCTCACCGGGACGTCGGCGCCGTTTGGGCACGGTCAGAGCCGTGACCACGCCGAGGAAGGCCTTCGACACGGCCGAGTGGCCGGTCTCGTCGAGGTGGCCGACCACCTCGGGATGGCTGCGGGCGCGCAGGTCGACACCGTCGGCCAGGGCCTCGACGGCCCACACCAGGTCGAGCGGCGTCAGGCCCGGAGCGATCTCGCGCCGACCGTAGGCGACCAGGTCGACCAGCAGCTGGGCGAGCTCGGTGAGGTAGTCGGCGTTGGACTCCTCCTCGGCGTGCCGCACCTGCTGCGGAGAGACCAGGGCGGCCAACCCGATCGCCAGCGACATCTCGGGACTGCCGGCGCGCCGGGCGAGGTAGCACTCGCCCGCCCGCAGCACCACCTGGCGGAACGGCAGCCTCTCGGCCGTCGAGGACGCGATCTCGGTGCGTAGGGTGCTCAGGTCGCGGGTGGCCACGCGGTAGGTGACGTGACCGAGCAGGTCGTCCTGGAAGGCCTCCTGCGTCGACCAGATCTGGTAGACGGCGCCCGTGGTCATGGGGTGCTCGTCGTCGGCGGCGCGCTCGTTGATCGCCGCCAGCACGTCGGTGACCCGAACCGCTGCCAGCGGGTTGCCGACGTCCCCGCCGCAGGCGAGCCGCTCGAGCACCAGCTGGGCGGCGGTGTCGAGCAGCAGGGCACGGGTCTGGGCGCTGGGCCGGCGGCGACGTGGGCCCTTGACCTCAGTGCGACGCTGGCTCATCGGCCACCCCGCTGCCTGCGTCCTCGGTGATCCACGACCCGTCCTCCTGGGGCATCGAGGCCACGAGGCGCCGAGTGTAGTCGTGCTGCGGATCGTCCAGGACGGCGTCGGTGGCCCCCTGCTCGACGATGGTGCCCCGGTACAGCACGATGACCCGCTCGGTGACCTGCCGCACGACGCCGAGGTCGTGGGTGATGAACAGCAGGCTGGTGCCGGTGCCGGTGTTGACCTCGCGCAGCAGCTGCAGCACCTGGGCCTGGATCGACACGTCGAGGGCCGCGACCGGCTCGTCGCACACCAGCACCCGGGGCTCGACCGCCAGGGCGCGCGCCGTCGCCACCCGTTGCCGCTGCCCTCCCGACAGGGCGGCCGGACGGCGGTGCGCGGTGGCGGCGGGCAGGCCCACCCGTTCCAGCAGCCGGCCGACCTCGGCGTCCAGGTCGACCGCCGGGCGCTCGCGGTGGCGCAGCGCTTCGGTGAGGGTGTAGCCGATGGTGTGCCGCGGGTTCAGGGAGGAGTAGGGGTCCTGGAAGACGCACTGCACCGCCCGTCGCGCCCGTCGCGCGTCCTGGCGGCTCAGGCGGGAGTAGTCGCTGACGTCGAGCCCGGCGAGGGTGATCGAGCCGGAGTCGGCGGTGGTCAGCCCGAGGATCGAGCGGGCCAGGGTGGTCTTGCCCGAACCGGACTCGCCGACGATCCCCAGGCTCTCGCCGGCCCGCAGCTCGAACGAGACGCCGGCCAGGGCGGGATGGACCCGGTCGCCGCGCCCGTAGGTCTTGCGCAGCAGCTGCACCGCCAGCAGCCCGGCCCGGTCGGGCCCGGGGACGGCCCGTTCACTGCCGGCGTCGCCGTCCGGCGTCTCGGCCGGGCGCAGGATCTCGGCGAGTTCCTCGGAGCGCAGGCACGCGGTGGTGCGGCCGGGCGCGATCTCGCGCAGCGGGGGCTTGGCGGCCAGGCAGGCCTCGGTGACGTGGGCGCACCGCGAGGCGAAGCCGCACTGATGCTGCACCTGCGACACGCTGGGCACCGTGCCCGGGATGCCGCGCAGCGTGCCCTGGTAACGGCGGCCGCTCGGCACCGCGGTGAGCAGCCCGCGCGAGTAGGGGTGCGCGGGGGTGTCCCGCAGCTCGGCGGCGGAGGCCTGCTCGACCAGGGACCCGGCGTACATCACCATCACCCGGGTGCAGACCGAGAACGCCAGCCGCAGGTCGTGGGTGATGAGGATCATGCTCATGCCGCGCTGCTGCTGGATCCGCAGCAGCAGGTCGAGGATCTCGCGCTGGGTGGTGGCGTCCAGGGCGGTGGTCGGCTCGTCGGCGACCAGCAGCCGGGGGTCGCCCGCCAAGCTCGCGGCCAGGGCGACCCGCTGCGACATGCCGCCGGAGAGCTCGAACGGGTAGCGCTGCGCCACAACGGGATCGGTGATGCCGACCTCGGCCAGGCGGCGGGCGACCTCGGCGGTCGAGGTGTCGGCGCGCCGGCCCGCGGCGGCCGCTGCCGAGCGCAGCGTCTCGGCGATGTGCGCCCCGGCGGTCATCATCGGGTTGAGCATCGTGAACGGGTCCTGCATGAGCAGCCCGATGTCGCGCCCGCGCACGCTGCTGGAGACCCGGCCGTCGGCCTGCACCAGCTGCCTGCCGTCGAACGCGATCGACCCGCCCGCCGTCAGCTCGGGGGCCAGCAGCGCGACCAGGGCCTTGGCCGTCAGCGACTTGCCCGACCCGGACTCCCCGACCAGCCCGACGGTCTGCCCCTGCGCCACGTCGAAGGAGACTCCCGCGACGAGCGGCAGGATCGTCCCGTCACGCCGCTGGTCTCCACGACGGTGGACGACGGTGAGGTCACGCACGCTGAGCAGGGTCATCGTCCGCCCCGATCCGAGAGGATCTCGTAGGCGCGGTCGCCCAGGACCGTCATGGCCACGGCCAGTGCCATGATGAGCACCGCCGGCACCACCATGGCGTACGGGTTCAGGTCGAGCATGCTGCGGTTCTCGGCCGCCATCAGGCCCCAGTCCGGGGTGCCGGCCTCGACCCCCAGCCCGAGGAAGGCCAGACCCGACAGGGCGATCAGGCCGCCGACGAACTCGAGCAGCACGTTGGCGCTCACCGTCGGGGTGATGTTGGGCAGCACGTGCCGCACCGCGATGGCGCCCTCGCCCACCCCGACCGTGCGCGCTGCCGCGACGTAGGGCAGCTCGCGCTGGGCGATGGTGGCGCTGCGCACGACGCGGACGTCGGCCGGCGCGGACAGCACGATCAGCACCAGGACCGCCAGCCAGTAGCCGCCGCCGAAGACCCCGACGACCACGATCGCGACCAGCAGCGGCGGGACGGCGTAGACGAGGTCGATGCTGCGCATGGTGAGGTTGTCGATCCGGCCGCCGCGGTAGCCGGCGAGCAGGCCGAAGGCGGTGCCGAGAATGCCTGCGCCGACGGCGATCACGAGCGGTCCGGCCAACGCCGTCCGGGTGCCGTGGAGCAGGCGCGCGACGATGTCGCGGCCCAGGTTGTCGGTGCCCAGCCAGTGCTCGGTGCTGGGGGGCAGGGCGCTGTCGACCAGGCTCTGGTGCGCCGGGTCGTACGGCGCGATCCAGGGCGCGACGGCGGCGAGCACGACGAGCAGCCCGATGAACACCACGCACCCCCATGCCAGCGGCCCGAGGGCCGCGCGGCGTTCCCGGTCGCCGGGGGCACGGTTGCCCGGCTCGGGCAGACCGAGGTCGGCGGCGCGGACGTCGATGGCCATCAGGAGCCTCCGGAGCGACGCAGCCGAGGATCGAGCAGGAAGTAGGTGACGTCGACGACCAGGTTGACCGTCAGCACCAGGACGGCGGTGAACAGGGCCACGGCCTGCACCACCGGCAGGTCGAGCACCTGCACCGACTCCACGAGCAGGGCGCCGATCCCGGGCAGGGCGAACGCGTACTCGACCAGCACCGCGCCGGTCAGCGAGAACGCCAGCACCAGACCGGCCACGGTGATGACCGGCAGCGAGGCGTTGCGCAGCACGTAGCGGCGCCAGATGGTGCCGGGGCCGGTGGCCCTGGCGCGGGCGAACGTGACGTAGTCCTGGGTCGCGACGTCCATGGTCGCGGCCCGGGTCTGGCGCGAGACGATCGCGATCGAGCCGACAGCCAGCGTCACCGCCGGCAGGGTCGTGTGGTAGATCCGGTCGGCGAGCCCCTCGCCGGCCCCGAACGGCGGGAACCACCCGAGCCAGACCGCGAACACGTAGATCAGCAGCACGGCGACGGCGAACGTCGGCGCGCTGAGCCCGACCAGGCTGGTGAAGGTGACCGATCGGTCGAGCCTGCTGCCGCGGCGGACCCCGGACGCCAGCCCGGCGGGGATGCCGATGACCGCCGTCAGCAGGAACGCGTACACGGCCAGCAGCAGCGTGACCGGGAACCGTTCGGCGATGACGTCGGTCACCGGCTGCCCCGAACGGATCGAGCGCCCGAAGTCGCCCTGCAGCGCGTGCCCGAGCCAGGTGCCGTACTGCACCAGGAACGGGTCGTCGAGCCGGAACTCGGCCCGCACCCGAGCCACGGCTTCGGGCGTGGCCCGAGTGGGCCCGAGCAGGATCGTCGCCGGGTCACCGGGTGCGAGTGCGAGCAGGCTGAAGATCAGGAACGAGACGACGAGCAGGATCGCGACCATGGCGGCCAGCCGTCGAACCGCGAACCACAGGATCGTCATGTCGCGTCCGCCCTCGGTCGCGGGTTACGGGGCTGCCCGCAGCGAGAGCGGCCACATCTGGCCGACCGCCCAGTAGGAGTACCCGCCGTCCCAGACCAGCTTGGTGCTCATGGCCAGCGCCACCTGCTCGTCGTACAGCGGCAGGTAGGGCAGGTCGGTGCCGGCCGAGGTGAGGATCGGCTTCAGCAGCGGCACGGTCGCCGCGGCGTCCGGTGCCGCCCCAAGAGCGGTCAGCTGGGTGAGCAGGGTGGGGCTGGTGTAGCCCGCGACGTTGAAGGCGCCACCGCCCAGGATCTGCGGCGGCAGCTCGCCCGGGCTGGGGGTGCCGGCGCCCAGGGCAAGCAGCTGCAACGGGCTGCCCTTCGGGTCGGTCACCGCGGTCACCCAGTCGGCCGACGACACGTTCTTGACCTTGACGGTGATGCCGATCTGCTTGGCGTTCTCGGCCAGGTTCTGGGCCAGCGGCGACATCCACGGCTGGGTGGTGTCGACCGACAGCGTCACCTCGAAACCCTGGGGCGACCTGGACGCTGCGAGAGCGGCCTTGGCGGCGGCGACGTCGAAGGTCGGCACCGGAGGCAGGCTCGCGTAGAACGACTTGGCGCCGTCGGCGCCCAGCACCGAGACCAGCTGGGTGTTGGGCACGACCGTGGAGGCCAGCGTCGCCTTGCCGTTGAACAGCGGCTGCATCAGCCCCTGGCGGTCGACGAGCTGGGCCACCGCCTTGCGCACGTTCGGGTCGTCGAACGGAGGCTTGGTGACGTTCATGGTGACCATGTCGTTGTAGGCGCCGGTGACGTAGGTCATGGCGACGTTCTTGGTGGAGTCGAACTTGCGGGTCGCCAGCAGCGGCACGTCGAAGAAGCCCTGGACGTCGCCGGAGAGCATGGCCAGCCGTGCCGTCTCGGGGTCCGGGATCGACTTGAAGACCAGGGTCTTGACCTTGGGCTTGTCACCCCAGTAGCCGTCGAAGCGCTCGAGCGTCGCCCCGTCGGAAGCCGAGAACGAGGCGATCGTGTAGGGCCCGGTGCCCATGCCCGGCTTGGCCGGGGTGCCGAGGTCGGCCCCCGCGGCCAGGGAGTACTTCTTCTCGATGACGTACCAGGTGAGGGCGGCCACGTAGGCGAACGAGGCGTCCGGCTGCTTCAGGGTGACGGTCACGGTGGAGGGGTCGGTGGCCACGACCGACCTCACGGTGGCCACGTTCACGGTGATCCCGGAGGCGAGCTTGGGGTCGAGGTGGCGGGACAGCGAGAACGCGACGTCCTCGGCGGTCAGCGGGTTGCCGTCCCAGAACGTCACCCCGGAGCGGATCTTGTAGATGTAGGTCAGCGGGTCCGGGTTGGTCCAGGACTCGGCCAGCCACGGCTGCAGCTTGCCCTCGTTGTCCATGCGCAGCGGGCGGTCGAAAGCCACGCCGCTCACCCGGCGGGTCACCAGGTCGAAGCCCTTGGCGATGTCCATCGAGACCGGGGGAGAGGTGACCCCCCAGACCACGCGGTCGATCTGCGCGTCCGACCCCGCCGTGGCGGCGGCGGACGCCGACACCGACGCCGGCGCAGCGCCGGACGTCGAGCCCGAGGAGCTGGTCTTCGCTGCGCAGCCGCCCAGACCGACCGCGGCTGCCAGGGCGGCGGCGATCGTGACGGCGGAGCGACGACGACGGGTGAGAACGGTGCGCACGTGTCCTCCTGAGGACCTGGCTGCTGGCCGGAACGGGTGGCGCACAGGGGCTGCGTTGGTAAGCACCTTACGATAGGCTCACCCCCGCGTCACCCCTTCAACGGCGAAGTCTCGTTGATTCCGCGTAACAACTAGGTCACGCGGAGGCCAGGAGGAGCTCCCGATGGATGGCGCGACGACCACCCCGGACTGGCGGGCACGGGCCCGCGGCCTCGTGCTGGACCCTCGCCCGGTGATCGACGGCCGCCGCACCGACCCCGCCTGCGACGCCACCTTCGCCACCGTGAACCCGGCCGACGGTCGGCAGCTGGCGCTGGTGCCGGCCGCCGACGGCGGGGTCGTCGACGAGGCGGTGCGTGCGGCTCGGGCCGCGTTCGAGGCCGGACCCTGGGCCACCTGGGGGCCCCGCGAGCGCGCTCGCGTGCTGTTTGCCTTCGCCGACGCCCTGGAGCAGCACGGCGACGAGCTCGCCCTGCTCGACACCCTCGAGATGGGCATGCCGGTCACGGGGGCCCGCGGCGACATCGCCCTGGCGGCGACGGGCGTGCGGTGGTACGCCGAGGCCTGCGACAAGTTCGTCGACGGGCTGATCCCCTCGCCGTCCACCCTGACGCTCATCGCCAGGGTGCCCCGGGGTGTGGTCGGGGCGATCGTGCCGTGGAACTTCCCGGCGTTCAACGCGCTCTCCAAGATCGGCCCGGCACTGGCCACCGGCAACACGGTGGTGCTCAAGCCGTCCGAGCTGGCGAGCCTGAGCGCCCTACGGATCGCCGACCTCGCTCTCGAGGCCGGTGTGCCGGCCGGGGTGCTGAACGTCGTCCCCGGGCTGGGGGCGGTCGCCGGTGAGGCGCTGGCCGCGCACCCGGACGTCGACTTCCTCACCTTCACCGGCTCCACCGGGGTGGGCCGGCGACTGATGGAGCTCTCGGCGGGCTCGAACCTCAAGCCGCTGACCCTCGAGCTGGGGGGCAAGTCGCCGCAGATCGTGCTGGGCTCGGCCGCGGGACTGGACGCGATCGCCGACGCAGTGGCCTCGACCGTCTTCTGGAACTCCGGCCAGGTCTGCACCGCCGGCTCCCGCCTGATCGTCCACGACAGCCACGCCGAGGAGCTGCTGGAGCTGGTGTCCGCCCGGGCGGCCTCGGTGCGGATCGGTGACCCGTTGGAGGCCGGAACCACCCACGGGCCGCTGGCGAGCGCGGCCCAGCTGGCACGCGTCACGGCCCTGGTCGCGGGGGCCGTCGAGCAGGGGGCGCGGGTCGTGGTCGGCGGCACCCGCAGCCCGAGCCTGCCGGACGGGTTCGGTTACGACGCAACGGTTCTCACCGACGAGCCGGACGACGTCGTCACCCGGCAGGAGGTCTTCGGGCCGGTGCTGTCGGTGAGCCGGTTCCGCGACGACGACGAGGCGGTGCGACTGGCCAACGACACCGAGTACGGGCTCGCCGCCTACGTCTGGGCCGGGGACGTCACCGAGGGCTACCGGCTGGCCCGCCGCCTGCGGTGCGGGGGAGTCACCGTGAACCCCTCGCCGGACGGCGCGGCGGAAGGGTTCGGGGTCGCCTTCGAGCCGGCCCGGGCGTCCGGGTTCGGCGTCGAGGGGGGCCAGGCCGGGCTGCAGAGCTTCACCCGGCTGCGGACGATCACGCTGGGCCTGTGACCGTGTCGCCGGAACGGCAGCCGCCGGAGCCGCTGTCGGCGCAGCCGCTGCCCTCAGGGCCGCTGCCCTCGAGTGTGGACGTCGTCGTGGTCGGCGCCGGCACCGCCGGGGCCGTGGTCGCCGGCCGCCTGGTCGAGCGGGGTGACCGTTCGGTGCTGCTGGTTGAGGCGGGCCCGGACTACGGCCCGTTCGGCTCCGGGCGCTGGCCGTCGGACCTGCTCGACGCCACCACCCTGCCGCTGTCCCACGACTGGGGCTACGCCGGGCCGGCCGCCGACGGGCGCCGGCTCGAGTTCGCGCGGGCCCGCGTGGTGGGCGGCTGCTCCGCTCACAACGGGTGCAGCCAGTCCGTCGGCTGGTCCGGCGACTACGACGCGTGGGCGGCGGCCGGGCTGACCGGCTGGTCCGCCGCCGAGTTCGGCCACCACCTGGACGCCGCGTCGCGGCGGATGCGCCTCACTCGGTACTCCGACGACCAGGTGCAGCCGTTCCAGCAGGCCTTCGTCGAGGCGAGCGAGGCCACCGGGCTGCCGCGACGGGCCGACCTGGACGACCTGGACGGCGGTGCGGGAGTGGACGTCTCGCCGGTCGACGTCGTCGACGGACGGCGCTGGAACTCGGCCTTCGGCTACCTCGACCCGGTACGCCGCAGCCCGCTGCTCACGGTGTCGCCCGACACCCACGTGGTGCGCGTCCTCGTGCACGGTGGCGGCGGTGACCGTGACGGCGGCGGCGCCGTCGTCCGGGTCGGTGGGGTGGAGGTCGTCAGGGACGGGCAGCGGCACACGGTGGCCTGCGGTCACGTCGTGCTGGCGGCCGGGGCCTACGGCACGCCCGAGGTGCTGCTGCGCTCCGGCATCGGCCCCGCCGACGAGCTCGCCGCGGCTGGGGACCGCGGTCGCCGTCGACCTGCCGGGGGTGGGGCGCAACCTGCACGACCACCCGACCGTGGCGCTGGAGTTCGACGCCACGGCCGAGCTCGTGGCCGGGCTCGACGCCTTCCGGGCCAGGACGGGGTGGCTGCCCGAGGAGCAGGCGATCGCGAAGGTCGCCTCCAGCGTCGGCGACGGCCCGTACGACCTGCACGTCTTCCCGTGGGTCGAACCCCGCACCGACAGCCCGCACGGGTGGGTCGTCGTCCTGCCGGTGGGGCTGCTCACCCCGCGCTCCCGGGGCAGGCTGCGGCTGGACCCGGGCGACCCCCTGGCCCCGTCGACCCCCGACCACCGGCACCTGGCGGACCCGCTCGACGTCGTGGCCCTCGGCGACGGGCTCACGTTCCTGGCCGACCTCGTGGCACGGCCGCAGCTGGCCGGGTTGCTGGGGCGACGGCGAAACCCGCCCGCGGACGGCGAGAGTCGCCAGACCTGGGTCAGACGCACCCACTCGCACTACTGGCACCCGGCAGGGACGGCGGCGATGGGGCTCGACCCGACGACGGCAGTCACCGGGCCGGACGGCGCGGTGCACGGGGTGGCCGGGCTGACGGTCGCCGACGCCTCGCTGTTCCCCGCAGTGCCCCGCTCGACCCCGGCGCTGCCGGTCGTGGCCCTGGGCGAGCTCGTCGGCGCGGCGATCGCATGAGCGACGAGAACGCCGTCGTCGCGGTGCTGGTCGACTGGTACGCCGCGATGGAGCGGCACGACCTGGCCGCCGTCGCCGCCGCCCTGACCCCGGCGTTCCTGCTGGTCGAGCACGACCAGGTCATGGACGCCGCCACCCTCCTGGCCGGCCTGGCGGCGGCCGTCGGGCAGGGGCGCCAGACCGCTGAGCTCTCGGAGTTCGACATCGTCGTCGAGGGGGAGCTCGCCTGGTGCACCCATCGCAACCAGGAGGTCTGGTACCCCACGCTCGGCGAAGCGGTCGAGCTGGAGTTCCTGGAGACCGTGATCCTGCGCCGGCACGAGGCCTCATGGCGGATCGAGCGCTACCACGCCAGCAGGGTGCGACCCGCCACCCTGTGACGTCGTGTCTGTGGCGAGAGGCGGACGTTGGTCCAGTCGTCACGACCCGAGTCGGTGACAGGCTGGTCGCATCGAAGGAGGCGTCGTCATGGCCGTTCGCGAACAACCGACGCTGGACCAGCTGTTCGGCCGGCTCACCCTTCACGTGTCGATCATGTGGGCAGTGGTGATGCTCGGGTCGGCGGTCGCCGCCAAGGCCAGCAGCGAGTTCATCTGGGTCCTGCTCATCATGATCTGCGGCGCAGCGGGCACCGGCACGCTGATCGAGGCCGCCCGTCGCCGAGCCCCGAGTGCCCGTCGGACGTCGTGACCACCAGCTCGTCAGGCCGTGACCACGACCTCCTCGCCCACCCGCAGGGTGCGGTAGCCGTCACCGAATGCCTGCTCGAAGGCGTTCATGGTCCACGGGGTGCTGTCGTGACCGGACAGGGCCACCAGGCCCGGCCCGCGTTCGCGGACAGCCTGGATCACGTGTCGGGCGTCGCCCTCGGCCAAAGGCCGCCACGGCCAGTTCGGGTTGCCGAGCACCGCCTGGGGCAGCAGTGGGGTGCCCCAGGGATGGACCGGTAGGTGCAGCCCACCGACGACGCCGAACACCGGCGCGTCGACCACCTTCTCGGCCGATGCCAGCGTCCGCTCGATGTCCGGGTGCCCGCACCCGGTGATCACGACCAGCCCGCGGCCGCGCACGTTGACCACGAGCGCCTGCTCGGCGACCGGCCCCAGCCAGAAGAGCGAGCGTGACAGCGGCGGCAGGACGGCGACCCCGCGACCGATGACGCGCGCGTCGTCGACCACGCACACATCGGCGAGCGGGTGTCGCATGGGCGTCGGCACGAACGCGGGCAGGGTCGGGGCCGTCTGCAGGTGGCGGCCGAGGGCGAAGGTGCGGCGCAGCTGGGAGGGGGCGCCGCCGACATGATCGGGATGGAGGTGGGAGATCACGACGCAGTCGAGGTCGTCGAGCGAGACCCTCAGCGCCTGCACGTTCGACTCCAGAGCGGTGCGACCCTTGCCGGTGCCCAGGCCGGTGTCGAACAGCAGGGTCAGGTCGTCTGCCCTGACGAGGTAGGACACCCCGGCCTCACCGCGTAGGCCCGTCGTCCCGACGTGCCGTTCGACCACCGGCAGGACCGAGAGTCGTTCCACCTCACCCAGGTCGGTCAGGCGGGTCTGCAGATGTCGGGTCGCCGAACGGTCCTCTGCGGCACGGGCCGCGAGGTAGCGACCCGCCAGCGCGGCCGCAGCAGCGGCGGCGACCACCACGCCCCGTCGACCGGACATCACGCCCCCTCACGCCCATGGTCGCCCACCGGTCGGGGCCACGGGTGAGGCGAAGGTCCGGCCTCAGTCCGTCTTCTGGACGGAGTCGAGGGTGGCGCGGGCGGCGACGAAGGCCTGCACGCAGCGTTCGACGTCGTCCGGGGTGTGAGCCGCCGACAGCTGGATCCGGATGCGGGCCTTGCCCTGCGGCACCACGGGGTAGGAGAACCCGATCGCGTAGACGCCGTGGTCGAGCAGCAGGTCGGCCATGGCGCCGGCGCGGGCGGCGTCGCCGATCATGACCGGGCAGATCGGGTGCTCCCCGGGCGGCAGGTCGAACCCCTCGGCCGTCATCCGCTGCCGGAACTGCGCGGTGTTGGCCCGCAGCTGCTGCCGCAGCGCGTCGCTGCCCTCGGCCAGGTCGATCGCCGTCAACGACGCGGCCGCGACCACCGGCGCCACGGCGTTGGAGAACAGGTAGGGCCGCGAACGCTGCCGCAGCAGCGCGACGATCTCGGCCCGGCCCGAGACGTAGCCCCCGCTGGCGCCGCCCAGGGCCTTGCCGAGGGTGCCGGTGAGCACGTCGATACGGTCCTGGACGCCGAACAGCTGCGGCGTCCCGCCGCCCTTGGCGCCCACGAACCCGACGGCGTGGCTGTCGTCGACCATCACCAGGGCGTCGTAACGGTCGGCGAGAGAACAGATCTCGTCGAGCGGGGCCAGGTAGCCGTCCATCGAGAACACACCGTCGGTCACGACGAGCCGGCGTCCGGCGTCCTGGCTCTCGAGCAGGCAACGCTCGAGGTCGGCCAGGTCGCGGTTGCGGTAGCGGTAGCGCCGCGCCTTCGACAGTCGGATGCCGTCGATGATGCTGGCGTGGTTCAGCTCGTCCGAGATCACGGCGTCGGCCTCGCCCAGCAGGGTCTCGAACAGCCCGCCGTTGGCGTCGAAGCACGAGCTGTACAGGATCGTGTCGTCGGTGCCCAGGAAGGCCGACAGCCGGGCCTCGAGCTGCTTGTGCACGTCCTGGGTGCCGCAGATGAACCGCACCGACGCCATGCCGAACCCCCAGCGGTCGAGGGCGGCGTGGGCCGCGGCGACGACGTCCGGGTGGTCGGCCAGGCCCAGGTAGTTGTTGGCGCAGAAGTTGAGCACCTCGCGGCCGTCGGCCAGCGTGATCGTCGCGTTCTGCGGGCTGCCGAGCACGCGCTCGGGCTTGAACAGTCCCGCCTGGCGGATCTCCTCGAGCGTCTGCGCCAGCTCGCCGCGCAGCCGGTCGGTGGCGGCGCTCACAGCGTCGTCCAGTCGAGGATGACCTTGCCGCTGCCGCCGGAGCGGGCGGTGTCGAAGGCCGGTTCGTGGTCAGCGGCCGAGAACCGGTCGGTGATCACGGGGCTGATGTCGAGGCCACCCTCGAGCAGCACCGTCATCTCGTACCAGGTCTCGAACATCTCGCGGCCGTAGATGCCCTGCAACGTGAGCATGCGGGTGACCACCCGCGAGAAGTCGACGGCGAACGGGGCCGCCGGCAGGCCGAGCATCGCGATCCGGCCACCGGCCACCATGTTCGCGATCATGTCCTGGAGCGCCACCGGCTGCCCGGACATCTCGAGGCCGACGTCGAAACCCTCCTTCAGCCCCAGCGACTTCTGGACCTCGGCGATGCTCGTCGTCCGCACGTCGACCGCGCGGGTCGCGCCCAGCTTGCGCGCCAGGTCGAGGCGCTGCGGCGAGACGTCGGTGACGACGACGCTGCGGGCGCCGGCGTGGGCCGCGACCGCCACCGCCATCAGCCCGATCGGGCCGGCGCCGGTGACCAGCACGTCCTCGCCGAGAACCGGAAACTTCAGAGCGGTGTGGACGGCGTTGCCGAACGGGTCGAAGATCGCGGCCACGTCGAGGTCGAGCTCGGCGATCCGGTGCACCCAGACGTTGGACGCCGGCAGCACCAGGTACTGGGCGAAGGCGCCGTCCCGGTTGACGCCGATGCCCTTGCTGCGGTCGCACAGATGTCGTCGTCCGGCCATGCAGTTACGGCAGGTGCCGCAGACGATGTGGCCCTCGGCCCCGACCAGGTCACCGACCGCGGGTCCGGAGCCGGTCGCGTCGAAGGCGGCCTGGACGGCGGAGCCGACCGCCGCGACGGTCCCGACGAACTCGTGGCCCACGACCAGGGGAGCGGTGATGGTGCGGGCGGCCCAGTCGTCCCAGGCCTTGATGTGCAGGTCGGTGCCGCAGATGCCGGTGCGCAGCACCGCAATGAGCACCTCGTTCGGACCCGGTACCGGGTCGGGCACCTCGACCAGGGCCAGCCCCGGGCCGGCGTGCTGCTTGACCAGCGCCCTCACGATGTCTCCTCAGCGACGAGTTGGCGAGTGACTCTGCGACCGTCGCACCCCAGTGTGCCCTGTCGCTCCCGATGTGCCCGCCCTTGCCGATGCCCGCCCTTGCCGATGTGCCCCGCCCCTCCTGCCCAGTGCTTCGAGAGTCGAGTAACCGACGAGCCAGCCCATCCGGAGTTGAGCGGTGCACGAGCCACCCCTACGAGAGTCGAGTAGTGCACGAGCTCGGCCATCGGGAGTCGAGTCCCGTGGGCTCGACACGGCGTGTCGGACACGACACCCGACTATCGATGGCTCCGCCGCTGCGCGGTCGAGCAGCCGGCCACGAAGTCCCTGCTATCCAAGTCCCTGGTATCCAAGTCCCTGGGTATCCAAGTCACTGGTATCCAAGTCCCGACCCTCGAGGGCTCCCGACTGTCGTCCACAGGTCTGCTCGTCGGCGGATCGGGCGGGTAGCTGTGGACAGGGGCGAAGGTGAGGGTGCCGGTGGGGGCACTCTCAGGATGTGGCCGTCCCCCATGAGCAGCTGCCGGCGTGCTTGCCGGGCATCTTCCGTGTGGGTCAGGCCCGGGAGCTGGGCGTGGGGGAGGGCAGACTGCGCGCCACTGATCTGGGTCGTCCTTGGCGGGGCACACGATCGCGAGACCTGGCACCTGACCTGACGGAGCGGCTGCGGGCGTTGAGTCTGGTGCTGCCCGACGCCGCGGTCTTCAGCCACGAGACCGCCGCCCTGTTGCTGAGGCTGCCGTTCCCGCTGGATGGGTCTCGGAATGTGGCCGGGGGGAGTGAGGGGGAGGTCGACGTCCATGTCACGACGCCGCCGGGGTCGCCCAGGGTCGTTCGTGCCGGGGTGGTGGGTCATCGCGGAGCGCCGTCCGAGATCGTCACGGTGAGGGGGCTGCGGGTCGCCGGTCCGACGTCCACCCTGGTCGACGTGGCCGGCACCTGGGCCCTTGACGACCTGGTGGCCGCAGGCGA
The DNA here is from genome assembly GCA_963738495.1 of uncultured Actinomycetota bacterium. Classification (GTDB taxonomy): domain Bacteria; phylum Actinomycetota; class Actinomycetes; order Actinomycetales; family Kineosporiaceae; genus CAVTWW01. The sequence continues at coordinate 73,091 of CAVTWW010000030.1, read as the reverse complement.
TGCCATTCTCACCCGACGCGGTGAAGGCTCGGAGGACAGCCTGGTCGAGCTGACCCGGACGGTCGATGCCGCCGTGAACCGTCGCGGCATCCGTGGCCTGCGGCAGGCCCTGCCGTTGATGCGGGCCGGTGCTCGCTCGCCCATGGAGTCACGGGCCCGACTGATCATGGTTCGCGGTGGCCTGCCGGAGCCCGAACTCAACGTCGACGTCCACGACCCGCGCACCGGCGAATGGCTGGCGACCCCCGACTTCGTGTGGCGCCGGGCGCGGGTTCTCGCGGAGTTCCAAGGTGACCATCATCGCTCCGACCGCGGGCAGTGGCATTCGGACATCGTCCGACTACGCCGGTTGCAGGAGGCCCGGTGGCGGGTGGTACCACTCACCGCGCAGGACGTCCTGCGCCACCCCGAGCGACTGCTCGATGCGGTGCGGGCCGCGCTCGCCCTCTGACCAGTCATCGAGAGTTGAGCAGTAGCTCGACTGGGTGATCGATAGGCGAGTCCGGTGGGCGCCGCTCGGCGTGTCGGTCACGACACCCGACTCTCGATGGCAGGGGGTGGTCAGGTGCCAGCAGGGGGTCAGGTGTGGCGCTCCATCTCGCGGCGGATGTCGTCCTCGCTGATCGGCTTCTGGAAGTAGACGGCCCAGGCGTTGAACGCCAGCCCGACCCCCCAGCCCAGCATCGGCCAGATCGGCCAGAAGTACCCGACGCCCGACGAGAGCCAGATCCCCACCAGCATCGCGTTGACGATGAAGTAGGCGGCCGCGTGGCCCGAGAAGTCACGCCTGGCCTTCACTCGTCGGACGGCGGCCTCGCGCCGTCCTGCCTCGTCCTGCGGTATCTCGTACTGCAGACGCTCCTGGTCGTCCGTGGCCACGTCATCACCTCTGTGTCTCGCCCGTCGACCGGCCCGATCAACCACCGACCTCTCGCCGGATCGTCCCGCCGGTCCACCTCAAGTCTGCGGCCGGTGCCGGTCGGCGGGTCGGGACCTCGGTCGGGAACTCGGTCGGGACCTGCGCCGGGGCCAGGGCCGGGGCGAGGTCGAGGACGGCGGTGGTCTCGCCCTCCAGATGGATCGGGCGCCCGACCGACTCCGCCCACGCCACGATCGCCGCCGCGACCGAGCCCTTCAGCTCGGGCGGGGTATGCGGGTCCTGGCTGCCGGTGAACGGATCGGTGAGCACGAGGTACCGGATCTCGTTGTGGCGGACCATGTCTCGGAACCTGGTGAGGGTCGGCGTGGGAATGTTGCCGACGAAGCCTCCGATGGGCAGCACGGCGAGCTCGGTGTCCAGAGCCAGGCGGGACGCCGAGCTGGCGGGCGCCATGGCGGCACCCCAGCGCTGGTAGTCGTGATGGCTGCGCAGGAAGGTCGTCAGGCGCGAGGACATGTGAGGGGCCTCGCCGGCGCCGGGGCCGGCGAGAGGATCGGGCCCGGTGACGGCGTGGGTCACCGTGGCGAGGCTGCCCAGGGCGGCCGGGGTGAGCAGGACCAGGGCGGCCAGCAGGGTCCGACCACCACGAACGACGGACGACGCGGCGTCCGGTGCCCTGCCGTTCGACCCGGTGACCCACAGCGTGACCGAGCCGACGATCAGCACGCCGACCGAGGTCGCGGTCATCCAGACGGGCTCGTGGCCGGTTCGCGCGGTCGCCGTCGCGACCCACAGGGCGGTGGCGGCGACGGCGGCGGTGACCACGAGTACGGCACGACTGGCGACCAGTTCGACGACGAGGCGCCCGATCAGGGCCGCGGCGGCCGGAGCCGTCAGCGCCGTGTAGTACGGGTGGATCGGCCCCGACATGAGGCTGAACACCGCGCCGGTCACGAGCAGCCATCCTCCGAAGAGCGCCAAGCCAGGATCGGCCGGGCCGCCGCCGTTCGAGCGCGGGCGCAGCCGATGCCGCACCCAGGAGGTCGCACCCAGGACGGTCGCGCCGACGGCCAGGGCGAGGAACCAGCCGGTCTGGGCGGCGAACGGCGCCATAAGCAGCCGCGCGGGCCCGGGTGCACCCGAGACCGGGTTCCATGGTACGCCCGGTCCCGTACCCATCAGGGTGCCTGCGGTCTCAGTGCCGATCCGACTGAAACCGTTGCGTCCCAGCACGAGATCCCACACCGAGTCGCTCGTGGTGCCGTCCAGCCAGGGCCGCGTGGACGACGGCGTGACCCAGACCAGCACCGGCCACCACCCGGCCACCACCACGGCGGCCGACCCGACGAGGGCCAGTCGGCGCCCGGCCGGCCGTGACGGGGGTCCGGTGCCGGCCGGACGGCGCCGACTCGTCAGGTAGCCGGCAGCCAGACCGGGCAGGACCAGCACCACGACCAGCCACTTGGTCAAGAAGGCGGCCCCGACGACGGCGCCGAGGGCCAGCGGCCACCGGGCGTCGTCCGAGCGGGCGGCCCGCAGACTCAGGTGGGCGGCGACGGTGACCAGCAGCACCAGCAGGGTATCGGGATGGTTGTAGCGGGCGAGCACGGTCACCACCGGGGTACTGGCCATCACCGCTGCTGCCACCAGGGCGGCAGCGGGTCCCCAACACAGCCGGACGGTGCGGTGCAGGACGACGACCGTGGCCAGGGTCATCAGCAGCTGGGGCCAGATGAGGCTCGCCGGACTGAGTCCGAAGGTGCGGACGGACGCGGTCATCACCCACAGGGCCAGCGGCGGCTTGTCGGTCGACAGCACCCCGCCGGTGTCGAGGCCGCCGAACAGCATCACCCGCCAGTCCGTCGACCCGGCCTGGGCGGCCGCGGCGTAGTAGGCGTTCGCCCAGCTCTGCCGGTCGAGGTGGTGGCTGTACAGGGCCAGAGCCGCGACCAGGATCGCGGCCAGCGCGCCCCACTCCTGAGCGGCCGTCGACGCCATGCGGCGTCGACAGTCCGCCAGTACCCGTTTCCCCACCCCAGGCCCCCGCCTACATGATCAATGCCCCCAGGTGGCAGTGTGGCACGACCTGTCGGGCCAGGCACAGGATCCGGCGTCCTCACGCCGTGGGGGTTCAGGTCCTGACGGAGTGCCTCGACCCAGGCGGGGACGGCGGCGCGGGCGGGGACGGCGGCGCGGGTGTGGCGTCCGGCCCCTGGTGCGGCGGGGCCGCCAGGACGAGGCGACGGCGCTTGGCCGCGTCGAGACCGGCGTCGTACCGCGCGCTGCCCAGGCCGTTGCGCTTGGCGTGGTACATCGCCATGTCCGAGAACTGCAGAGCCTCTCCGGCGGTGCCGGCCTGCTCGGGACAGTCGACCATGCCGATGCTGGCACCCACCCTTACCGCGCCGGCGCCGATGCCGATCGGCCTGTTGATCTCGCCCTGCAGTCGGTCGACCAGCGCCCCCAGCGCCCCGCCGTTCCCGCAGCCTCCGTCTTCTCGCCGCCTCCGCCGTTCCCGCCCGCGCCGGCTCGCACGGCACGAGGATGGCGAACTCGTCGCCACCGAGGCGGAACACCACGTCGTCCCCGCGCAGGCATTGCGTCATCCGCCGGCCGATCACCTGCAGGCACAGGTCGCCGGCCTGGTGACCGAGGGTGTCGTTGATGTCCTTGAAGCCGTCCAGGTCCATCAGCAGCAGCGTGAACCGGTCGGCGTCGTCCAGGCGTGCCGCCATCACCTCGACGAGGCGACGCCGGTTGCCCAGCCCGGTGAGCGGGTCGGTGCGGGCCTCGCTCTCGAAGTCGGCCAGGCGCTCCACCTCGCCGACCGACAGCACCAGCCGCACACCGCTCACGGTCAGCGCCAGGCCGGCCAGCACCGCGAACAGGGGGGTCTCGGCCATCGCCTTCCAGGTCAGCAGCCCCAGGCACAGTGCTGCCAGGGTTGCAGGCAGCACCAGGGCGGCCCGGGGCCGCCGCGAGCGCGAGCCGCCGGCGCCGGAACCGATCGAGGCCTGGCTCACCCACGGCAGGTAGGCCATCCCGACGATCGGCAACACCCATCCGGCATCCAGCACGGTGCCCGCCCCGTAGGTGCCGGCGGCCACCTGGAAGACATAGGTGGTGTCGGCCACGGCCCACACCACCAGGCAGATGCCGAGCAGCACCCAGGCACGGGACGGACGGCGTCGCGAGGCGGCGGTGAGCATGAACAGCATCATCAGCAGCGCGAGGTCGCCGACCGGGTAGGCCATGTTGACGACGATCGCCGCCATCGACCCTGTCACGTTGCCGGCGATGGGGCCCAGAGAGATCAGCACCCCGATGGCCGCCACGGACAACGCCCCGATCAGCCCGTCCACCCAGTGCAGCCTCGATCGCCCCAGCTGGCCGCGGGCCATCAGCGCGATCACCGGCACACCCAGCGGGTAGAAGGACAGCCAGAAGTAGTCCGCCACCGACGGGTAGGGCGGCTCGGCCAGGGGCAGTACCCAGACCGACCAGCTGGTGTTGCCGGCGGCGTAGAGCAGGATCGCCGCCGCGAGCAAGGTCATCGCGGACCGGCGCTGGGTACCTCGGCGAGCACCCCACAGGCAGATGACACCGGCCGACCACAGCAGCGCGTCGTACACCCAGTCGTCCCAGAAGGCCGAGTGCCCCTTGGTCGGACGCAGGAAGATCGACAGGGTGTAGGCGGCAGCGACGGCCAACAGCACCGCATAGGCCCCTCGGGCCCGTCGAGCCTGCGTCGTCATCGCCACGAGACCACCCGTCGGCCGCCCGGGCCCGATCATGAGCCGAGCAGCAGGTGGCCCGCCGGTCGGGGGTCGACCGGCGGGCCAGCCGTGGGCTGTGTCCAGGCTCAGCCGCGGTGCTTGCTGCCGTTGTTGTCGACGAGGTTCCAGAGGTTGGCGGCGTTGGTGCCGCCGTTGCCGGTGAACAGCACGGTGTCGGCTGCCGATGCCGCTGTTCGTGGCGTCGATCAGGACCCGGGTGACCCAACGTATACAGATCGCATCCCGACACGACAGCGATGGGGCATGACAGTCCGATCATCATCGGCGCCGCGATGACGGGTCTACGAGCAGGCGGTCGACGGGAAGTGTGTCGCCAGGTCTGCCCGGGTGGGGATGTCGAGCTTCTGGAAGGCATGGGTCAGGTGCGTCTCGACCGTGCGTCGAGTGATGTAGAGCTGCTGGGCGATCTCACGGTTGCTCTGCCCGGCGGCGGCCAGCGAAGCCACCCGGTGCTCGGCCGGGGTGAGGGCGTCGACGCCGGTGACGGCACTGCGACGCGGTCGGGCGCCCAGGACCTGCAGCTCTCGGCGGGCCTGGTCGGCCAGCCGGCGCATGCCGCCGCGTTCAGCCAGGTCGAGGGCGGTTCGCAGGGGCTGCTCGGCCGCGCCGCGCCGGTTGACCCGACGCAACGCAGTGCCCAGCTCGACCAGGACCCGAGTGTGTTCCAGTCGTGCCGGCGATCCTGCGACCAGCCCGTCCGCCCGCTCCAGCAGGGCCACGGCCTGCCCCCGCTCGACCGTGCCCGCCAGCGCTCGCAGTCCGGCGGCCTGCGGCGCCGCAAGGCCGAGGCGCTCGGCCAGGGCCAGGTGCTCCTCGGCCAGCCGGCGCCCGGTCGTGCGGTCCTCGAGCGCCGTCAGCGCGTAGGCCGCCTCGACCCGCCACGAGGCCAGGCCCGGGTGGACGATCTGCAGCCCGGCCCACCACCGCTCGGCCAGTCCGGCATCGGCGAGGGCTGCGTCCGGCCGGTGCTGGGCCAGTCGCAGCCGGGCCCGGCTGCCGAGCAGCAGCGCCGACGCCAGGGCGCCCTCGGGTGGATCGCCGAGCAGCCCGACGCCGGCCAGGACCGCCTCGGCGTCCGTGAGCTCGTCCAGCTCGGTCAGGGCGTCCACCAACGGGAAGACCGACCACAGCAGCGCCGGCAGGGGCACCGTGGCGCGCTTGTACTCGAACGACAGTCTGGCGTCGGTCTCGGCCTGCCGAATCCTTCCGGCCTGCTGCACGGCCATCGCCCGCAGGAAGCTGCCGTGGGCCAACGCGACCAGCCAGCCTCGCGGCCGGGCGACGTCGATGAGCGCGGTACTTCGCTCCTCGGCCGCCGCCAGGTCGCCCGCGGTGACGAGAGCGAACGTGGTGAGCGTCGACAGCAGCGAGTCGGTCTCGCCGTCCAGCACCTTGCTCTGCAGCACGGTGTTCAGGATCGCCAGGCACTCGGTGGCCGCAGTGCCCGCCGCCATCACCGCCCAGGCCCGGTTCGCCGCCATCAAGGCGGACGTCGACGTCGACCGGTCCAGCCGCGCCCGGGCCTCGGCGACGGTGGCGCCCTGCAGCCAGGCATTGCAGACCAGCTCGGCCTCGAGCCGCTCGCGCAGCTCCGCGGACACCTCGCCCGGCGCCGGCGGCTCCTCGTCCGGGCGCGGTACCTGCTCGTCGTCGGGCGGCAGGCCGTTGCGGCACAGCCGGATCGCGTCGTCGAAACGGCCGGCCAGCCCGAGCGCCCGCGCTCCCGACAAGGCGATCCGGGAGCGCAGCTCGCCGGTCCCGGCCTCGGCGACGGCGTCCCGCAGGTACGCCGGCGCATCGAGGTGCAGGCCGGCCGCCAGTGACAGGCCCAGCTCACTGAGAACCTCGGCCTCGACCTCACGCCGCGGCGGTGGTTCGGCCAGGGCGCGGCGCAGGAACAGTGACGCCGTCTCGGGAGCCCCACGGCGAGTAGCCCGCCCGGCCGCCCGGCGCAGCAGGTCGACGGTGGCGCCGTCGCGGGCCGGCTCGCTGCGCAGCAGGTGCAACGCCACCGCCTCGGGATCGGCGCGGTCGGCCTCGAGCACAGCGGCGGCGCGGCGGTGCCACAGCGCCCGCTCCGCCGGAGGGATCGCCGCGTACAGGGACGTCGCCACGAGCGGGTGCGCCAGGGCGTACCCGGTGCCGTCGCTGACGAGAAGTCCGGCGGCCCGCAGCCGGTCGGCGAGGTGGGCCGCCACGTGGACGGCCTCCTCGCCGTCCCTTCCGCCGCCATCGCCGCGGACGGCGAGCTCGGCGAGGTCGTCTGCCTGCCGCAGCGGCGCCCCCCGACCCAGCACGGCGAACGCCCTGGCCAGACTGGTTGCGCCGGCGGGCAGTCGGGCCAGCTGCCGCTCCACCGAGCGGGCCACCTGCTCGGGGCCGAAGGCGCTCAGCCCCTCACCGACGTCGTCGGTCGGTTCGATCTGCTCGACGATCAGGTGGTCGACCAAGCACCGCAGCAGGAACGGGTTGCCCGAGGTCGCGGCATGGCAGGCGTGGGCGAAGGAGCGACCGGCCCGCGGAAGCCGTTGGCAGACGATGGCTTCCACTGCCGACGGGTCCAGCGGGGTGGGCCGGATCGGGGGGTCGGGGGCTGCGGCGAGCAGCTCGGCGAGCAGCTCGGGGTCGGAGGCGGGTTCGCCGGAACGGACGGCGCACAACACGCCCAGGGCGAGACCGTCGAGCTGGTGCCCCAGCCGGGCCAGCCAGCGCAGCGAGACCGGGTCGCACCAGTGGGCGTCGTCCACCACCAGCAGGGTGGGGCAGCGGTCGGCGAGGGTGCAGGCCAGCCAGGTCAGCCCGTGGGACGCCGCGTGCATCGCGTCCCCGCCGAGTGCCGGCTCGGCGTCGTCCGGGTCGAGGGCTCGCGCCGACAGGGCGGCCGCGCCCACCGCGAGCTCTGCCCACTCGGCGCCGTCGTGCACCGGGGTGAACAGCTGCCGAGCGATGCCCCAGCCGGCGTCCTGCTCGAGCGGGCCGCCACAGGCTCGCAGCACCCGCAGGCCGTGGCCGGTGGCGAGCCTGGCCGCCGCGGCCAACAGGCTCGACTTGCCGATGCCGGCGGGACCTTCGACGACGATCACCCGGCCCGCACCGGCACGCACCTGGTCGAGCCGGCGCCCCAGTGCCGCCAGCTCGCCGTCGCGTTGCAGCAACAGTGCAGCCACACCGTCGAGTCTGGGCGGCCGATCCGTCCCGGTCCACCCCCTTCTCCCGTCGTCGTGCCCGTGGAGCCCAACCTCGTGGTGGCCTCCACGATGCGGGTCAGCGGTGGCCCCGCTGACGATGAGTCACCGGCCCCTCCGCGGACGCCGACCAGGAAGGAGACGACCGTGACCTCGACCCGAGTTCCCGAACAGCCGAAGGCCTACGCCCTCGGCCGCACCCCCGAGGAGTACGAGCGGCTGCGGGCTCAGGCCCGGGTCTGGGAGGCCGCCACCGGGCGGCTCCTCGACCGGGTCGCCCTCGCCCCGGGCGCGCGATGCCTGGACGCCGGCTGCGGCCCCGGCGAGACGATGCGGCTGATGGCCCAGCGGGTCGGTCCGCAGGGGTCGGTGCTGGGGCTGGACGTCGACGCCTCGCTCGGCGCCCTCGCCGAGGCCGGGTTGCACCAGGCGGGGCACCGCCAGTGCTCGGTGCTGGAGTACGACCTCACCGCCGACGAGCCGATCCCGCACGGGCCGTTCGACGTGGTCGCTGCCCGGCTGCTGCTGCTCCACCTGCCGCAGCGTCTCGCCGTCCTGCGCAGGCTCTGGCAGGCGGTCGCCCCCGGTGGGTACCTGCTGCTGCAGGACTACGACCTGTCGGTGGTCTCGGTGCTGCCCCCGACCGACAGTGTCGTGGAGGTGATGCGGGTGATGCTCGAGACCTTCACCGCCGTGGAGTGCGACGTCAGGCTCGGCTCCCGGCTGCCGGCGCTGATGACCGAGGCCGGGGTGGGTGCTCCGGACGGCACCGACGTCGCCGGCCGGCTCGACTCGTTCGCGCTCGGGCGGGCCGTGCTGGAGCAGACCTACACGAGCCTGCTGCCCGCCGCCCTCGCCCGCGGGATCACCACTGCCGAGCAGGCCCGTGCGACGGCGGCGGCCCTGGACGCCGACGTCACGGCCCACCCCGACCGGCCGCTGCTGTGGCCGCTGATGGTCGGCGCCTGGAAACGCAAGCCGTCCGCCACCGGCTGGCCCGGACCCGACGGGGTGGGCGAGGCGTAAGCATTCGGCAAGCACTTCGGTGACCCTGGCGGGCATCATCGGTGGATGAATACGCGTGCCGTCCCCGGGTGGGGCCACTCCACGATGTCGATCCTGCCGTGGGCCGTCGCTGCCGCCGTGTCGCTGGCCGCCTGCGGTGGTTCGGCGGCAACCGTCACCCAGTCGGCGACCACGGCCGCCCCGGCGGCCACCGCGCCCCCGTCGGCCACCGGGGTCAGCGCGGCACCGTCGTCCGGTTCGGCCGGAACCTCCGGCGCCGCGGCGGGTGGGCAGAGCACGGCGCGGCCGGGGGAGTACCTCGAGTACCAGGCGTTCAGCGCCGACCCCGCGGCCCACGGCAACACCGCTGTCGTGCTGTTCTTCCATGCCCCGTGGTGCCCGGACTGCCGCGCCACCGAGACCTCGATCACCAAGGACGGCCTGCCCGCCGGCCTGACCGTGGTGAAGGTCGACTACGACTCGATGACCGACCTCAAGGTGAAGTACGGGGTCACGCATCAGCACACCTTCGTCAGGATCGACGCCCAGGGAACGCTGCTCGCGAAGTGGACGGGCACGTTCACCGGGGCGGCCATCAAGGCCAAGGCCGACGCGGCGTGATCGCCCTGCTCGGGGCCGTGCTGGCCGGCGTCCTGACGACGCTGGCCCCGTGCGTGCTGCCGTTGCTGCCCGTCATCGTGGGTGGTTCGTTGGCGCCGGGGCAGGGTCCGCAGCCGCTGGTGGGACGGCGCCGGGCCGTGGTCGTGACGGCGGCCCTGGGGGCCTCGATCGTGGTGTTCACGTTGCTGCTCAAGGCCTCCACCGCGCTGCTCACGGTGCCCACCCAGGTGTGGGCCACGCTGTCGGGCGGGTTGCTGGTGGCACTGGGGCTGGTGGGGGTCTTCCCGCGGCTGTGGGAGGCCGCGTCCGGGCGGTGGGGGCTGCAGCAGCGCACTGCGACGCGACTGGCGGGGGCCCGGCGACGGGGTGGCGTGCTCGGCGCCGTGGCGACCGGGGCGGCACTGGGCCCGGTGTTCAGCTCGTGCAGCCCGCTCTACGCCTACCTCGTGGTCACGGTGCTGCCGGCCCAGCTGGGCTACGGGCTGGTGCTGCTGGCCGGGTACGCCGTGGGGCTGTGCGCGACGCTGCTGGCGGTGGCTCTGCTCGGGCAACGCCTGGTGCGGCGGCTGGGGTGGGCGGCCGACGCGGACAGCCTGTTCCGGCGCGGGCTGGGGCTGGTCTTCGTGGCGGTAGGGCTGGCGATCGTGTTCGGCCTGGACAAGTCGGCCTCCGTCTGGATCCTGGACCACACCCCGATCGCGCCCTGGACGTTCGGTCCGCAGACCGCCTGACGGGCGCGCCGTCGGGCGCCGTCAGGTGCTGTCGGTGCTGTCAGGTGCTGTCAGGTGCTGTCAGGTGCCGGACGCTGCGGCGCGGTCGCGCAGGCGCTGCGGTCGCCACCCGGGGCCGGGCACGCTCGACCGCAGCAGCTGGGTGTAGGGGTGCCGCGGACGGTCGAGGATGTCGGCGGTGGTGCCCCTCTCGACGACGACGCCGCGCTGCATCACCAGGGCGTTCTCGGTCAGCTGGCGCACCACCGCCAGGTCGTGGCTGATCAGCACGTAGCTGATCTGCCTCTGGTCGCGGATGTCCGCCAGCACGTTGAGCACCTGAGCCTGGATCGACACGTCGAGGGCGGCGACCGACTCGTCGAGGATCAGCACCCGCGGGTCGGTGGCCAACGCCCGGGCGATCGCGATCCGCTGGCGCTGGCCGCCCGACAGCGACCTGGGCAGCGCGGTCATCTGCCGCGTGTCGAGCCCGACCAGGTCGGCCAGCTCGGCGACCCGGGACCGGCGCTCGTCGGCGGTACCGCCGTGGTGCACCCGCAGCACCTCGTCGACGAGATCGGCGCCCGACTGTCGGGGGTCGAGGCTGGAGTAGGGGTCCTGGAAGACGATCTGCACCTCGCGGCCGCGGGCCTTGCGCTCGGCCCCTCGTCGGGCGGGGCGGGAGCGGTCCCGGCCGCACGCCACGATGGTTCCGGCCGTGGGTCGCTCCAGGCCCACGATCATGCGGGCGACCGTGGTCTTGCCGCTGCCCGACTCGCCCACGATGGCGAGCGAACGTCCGGGCTCCAGCTCGAAGCTGAGGTCGTCGACGGCCACCTGGGTGCCGAACACCTTGCGCAGCCCCGCCACCGCCAGCACCGGCTCTGTCGAGACCGGCTCAGTCGTCTCCGGCTCTGTCGACACCGGCTGCGCGCCCGTCGTCTCCGGCCCCGACGGGGTCTCAGACATGGGCACCGCCCAGCAGCCGGCCCCGCAGCTCGACGGCGCGCGCGCAGCGCACCCGCCCGCCGTCCAGGTCGGTGAAGGTCTGCTCCGCGGCGGAGCAGACCGGCGTCGCGTGCGGGCACCGAGGGGCGAACCGGCAGCCGGACGGCGCCTCGAACGCCGAGACCGGGCGCCCCGGAATGGCCACGAGCCGCTCGGCCGTGGCGGTGATGTCGGGCCGGGCCTCGACGAGGGCGGCGCTGTAGGGGTGCAGCGGATCGCCGTGCAGCACGTTCGCGGCGCGGGTCTCGACGATCTGCCCGGCATACATGACGCAGGTGCGGTCGCAGACCGCCCCGGCGAGCTCGAGGTCGTGGGTGATGAACAGCATCGACAGCCCGCGCTCGCGGCGCAGCTCGTCCAGGATCGCCATCACCTCGGCCTGCGTGGTCACGTCGAGGGCCGTGGTGCACTCGTCGGCCAGCAGCAGGCGCGGCCGGCTCAGGATCGCGGTGGCGATCATCACCCGTTGCAGCATGCCCCCCGACAGCTCGTGCGGGTACTGCCGCAGCCGCTTGCCGGGCTCGTCGATCCCTACCTCCTCGAGGGCCGCCGCCGCGCGGCGCCCGGCCTCGCCGGCCGGGACCTTCTCGAGCAGGCGCAGCGACTCGGTCATGAAGTCGTCGATGCGTCGCACGGGGTTGATGTGGGCGCGCGGGTCCTGGAACACCACGGCGACCTTGGCGCGGTGGGCCCGCAGCGCCGAGCCGGTCAGCGACAGCACGTCGAGGCCGTCGAACTCGACCCGGCCGCTGACCTGGGCGCCGTCCGGCAGCAGCCGGGCGATCGACCTGGCCGTCATCGACTTGCCCGACCCGGACTCGCCGACCAGGCCCATCGCCTCGCCGGCGCCGATCTCGAGGTCGACGCCGGTGAGCACCTCGCGCCGGCCGCCGTCGGTGCCCACCCGCAGCTGCACCGAGAGGTCGCGGACCCGCAGCAGCGCGCTCATCGCAGCCCGGCCTTGCTGCGGGCGTCCAGCCGCTCCCCGAGGAAGCTGACCGCGGACACCACCACGATGATGGCGACCGCCGCCGAGAACGACTCGAGCGGGTAGCCCTGCAGCAGACCGGTCTTGCCCTCGGAGACCATGACCCCCCAGTCCGCCTGGGGCGACTGCACCCCCAGGCCCAGGAACGAGACGGCGGCCAGGTCGACCACCGCGAAGCCGAACAGGATCGTGCCCTGCGCCACGATCAGGCTCGAGATGTTGGGCAGCAGGTGCCGGGTGCACAGCCGCCAGGCACCGAACCCCTGCACCTCCAGGGCCTGGATGTAGGCCAGCGCCCGTTCCTTGAGGGCGGCGCCGCGCAGCACCCGGGCCACGTACGGCGCGTACGCCACCGACAGCGCCAGTCCCGCGCTGATCAGACTCGGGCCGAAAACGGTGGCCGCCACGACGGCCAGCAGGATGCCGGGGAAGGCGAAGGCCACGTCGAGGGCCGCCGAGATCACGGTGTCGACCCGGCCGCCGAACCAGGCGGTGACGACCGCCAGGGCCGAGCCGACGACCACCGACAGCAGGGCCACCATCGCCGCCCCGAAGACGCAGGTGCGGGCCCCGACCATGAGCCGGCTGAGCAAGTCGCGGCCCTGGCCGTCGAAGCCCATCGGGTGCCCGGCCAGCGGCCCCACGTTGGAGTAGCTGAAGTCGAGCAGGTTGGGGTCGAACGGCGCGAACAACGGCCCGAGCAGGGCGAGCAGCAGCGCCAGGACGACCACGACCAGGCTGAGGCGCCCGACCCAGCCGAGGTCGCCGACGAGGTGGCGGACGACTCTCATTGGGCCCGACTCCCCAGGCTGACCCTCGGGTCGAGGAAGGCGTAGACCAGGTCGATCAGCATGTTGGTGACCACGAACGCCACTACCAGCACCAGGCTGATGCCCTGCACCACCGCGAAGTCCTTGTTCTGCGCCGCCTGCACCAGGTAGGCGCCGAGGCCGTTCAGCCCGAAGGCGGTCTCGACGACGGCAGCCAGCGCGATCAGGCTGGCGATGGTCAGGCCGACGACGGTGGTGATGGGGATGGCGGCGTTGCGCAGGACGTGCCGCCGGATCATGCCGGAGTAGCCGAACCCTCGGCTGAGGGCGGTCTGGACGTGTTCCTTGCCGAGCTCGTCGAGCACCGCGGTCCGGGTGATCCGGGTGACCAGGGCCACCGAGCTGGCCGCCAGTGCCAGGGACGGCATGATCAGGTGCTTCGCCTCGTCGACCAGCCCGCTGCCGGTACCCAGCACCGGTAGCCAGCCGAGCTTGACACCCACCACGAACTGCAGCACCACGGCCGCCGCGAACGCAGGCAGCGCCGCCGACACCGTCGAGACCAGCAGGACGGCGTTGTCGACCGTGCCCTTGCGCAGCGCTCCGAGGATGCCCAGGCCGACGCCGGCGACCACGATCACCACCGACGTCATGAGCACCAGCCCCGCCGTGACGCCGACCCGTTCGGCGATAAGGGTGTTCACCTTCTCGTGCAACGGGATCGACTCACCCAGGTCACCGTGCAGCGCCGCCGTCAGCCAGTACCAGTAGCGCACCGGGAACGGGTCGTTGAGGTGGTAGCGCTCCTGCAGCTGCGCCAGCACCTCCGGCGGCGGGGTGCGGCCCCCGGTCAGGGCCGCGATCGGGCTGCCCGGAGCCAGGTAGAGCGCACCGTAGATCGCGATGCTGGCCACCAGCAGGGTGGCGGCCAGCATCGCGAACCGCTTGAGAAGGAACCTCAGCACGGTGACATGTCTCCGTTCAGCTGCCGCCGAGGTAGACCGCCCACGGCCCGAACATGTACGAGAACGTCGCCGGGGGACCGGTCACCGCCTTGTTCATGATGAGCACCGAGTTCGGGGCGGCCATCGGGATCCACACCATCTCGTCAGTGATGATCTTCTGTGCGGCGACCGTGAACTCGGCCCGCTTGACCGGGTCGGCCTCGGAGCGCGCCGAGTTCATCGCGGCGTCCACCTGCGGGTTGCTGTAGCCCGAGAAGTCCTGCGAGCCGGTCGGGAACACGATCGACTTGTAGAAGGCCGAGGGGTCGGCGTAGTCGCCGTAGTTCGTCGTCGGGAAGCAGTCGACCGACTCCCAGGCCTTGGGGTCGATGAAGAAGTTGATGTAGTTGGACGGGCTGACCGAGTTGAGGGTCACCTTCAGCCCCAGCGACTCGGCCGCGGCCTTGAACGCCAACGCCTCGGTGTTCAGGGCCGGGATGCCGGACGACGTGCCGATCGTGATGTTCTGCCCGGCGACGTTCGCCTCCTTGATGAGCGCCTGGGCCTTGGCGAGGTCCTGGTCCAGGGCCGGCAGCGCGTCGTAGCCGGCCTTGAAGGTGTCCTGCGCGTAGCCCCAGCTGCCCGCGGCCATCAGGGCGTGCGGCACGGTGGCCGCGCCCTTGAACACCGTCGAGATCAGGCCCTTGCGGTCGAGGGCGTACGAGATGGCCTGGCGCACCTTGACGTTGGCCAGTGGGCCCTTCTTGGCGCTGATCACCATGGCGGCGGTCGCGGTCGGCGCCCCCTGGTAGACGTTCACCTTGGGGTTGGACTGCAGCTGGGCCAGCGTCGACAGCGGGTTGTACCAGCCACCCGCGATCGAGCCGGTCTGCACACCGGCGGTGAAGGTGGCGTCGTCCGGCACCCCGATGACGGTGAGCTTCTTGACCTTGGGCTTGGGCAGGCTCGCGTCCCAGTAGGTCGGGTTCGGCACGACCGTGACGCCCTGGCCGGTCTTCCACGAGTCGAGCTTGAACGGTCCGGAGCACATCACCCCACCGGTGACCGTGCCGAAGTCCTTGCCCTTGGCCTCGGCGTAGGCCTTCTGCACCACCGACCCCGCGGTCGACGACAGCTCACCGGGCAGCCAGTAGTCGGGCTGCTTGAGGCTGATCTCGACGGTGTCGGCACTGATCGCGGTCATCGACTCGACCCGGTCGAACGTCGAGGCGTAGAAGCCCCCGCCCTTGGGGTCGGCCGAGCGCTTCAGGCTGAACAGCACGTCCTCGGTGGTGACCGGCTTGCCGTCCCAGAAGGTGGCGCCCTTGTTGATCGTGAAGTCGAGCTTGGTCGGCGACGGGTTGGTCATCGTCGTCAGGCCGGGGCCGATCGTCATGTCGGGCCCGGTGCGCAGCATCGCGTCGCACAGCAGCGGTACGACGGTGTTCTCGGGGTAGTCGAACGCCTGGATCGGGTCGAGGGTCTGGGTCTCGCGGTAGACGGCCCACGTCAGCGCGTCGGCCTGGGTCTTGGCGGTCGGCGTCAGCACGGTGAAGTCGCCGGTGGGGGCCGAGGCCGAGGCCGAGGGGGCGGCGCCACTGCCGCTGACGCCGGCCGCGACGCTCGAGCTGGGGGCCGGCGCACCGGCGCAGGCAGACGTCACGGCGACAAGGGCACCGGCGCCGAGCACGCTCGACGAGTCGGCCGGGACGAACTGTCTTCTGACGCATGCTGCACGGTCCTTCCGGAGGTGTGGTGCCGGCTTCGAACAGGGTGGGACTACAGATTCGGACGCCAGGCGGGGTCGGCCCACAGCCCGAGCTCGCGCTCGGCCGCGGCACCCACATGGAAGGCGGTGACGTCGTCGTAGGTTCGGGCCACGACCTGCACTCCGGTGGGCACGCCGTTGGCCGCCCGTCCGGAGGGTACGTTCAGCACCGGGTGGCGGCTGGCGATGTTGAACACCGGGGTCAGGGCGGCGAAGATGTACAGCTCGACGTCGACGCCGGCCACGGTGATGCCGTGGTCGACGTGGTCGTCGCCGGCGACGAAGCCGGTGGTGCCCAGGGTGGGGCAGATCAGGGCGTCGTGGTCGGCGAGGACCGAGGCCAGTGCCAGGTGAACGGTGGTCTCGATCGTCTGCCCGGCGAAGAGCCCCACCCGGTCGTACTCGATCGTCGACAGGCGAGGAACTCGCGGGTGTACGGCATCAGGCGCTCGTCCTGGGCGTCGATGCCGTCGGCGAGCATCGCCGGACCCATCAGCGAGCCGTAGTGCACCAGCGCGGCCGAGGTGACCTCGGCCCGTGACAGCGGCACCGTGACCTCCTCGACGACGGCTCCGGCGGCCGTCAGTGCGGCGGCGAAGGCGCGGGTGTTGGCCTCGACCTCGGGCTCCACCGGGAAGTCGCCCAGGGTCACCGCCAGGGCGATCCGCAGCCCGCGCACCTCACCGAGCCGGTCGGGGATCGGGACCGCCGGCAGACTGACGTGGTCGACGCGGTGGGGGCCCTGGATCAGGTTCTGGAACAGGGCCACGTCGGCCACGGTGCGCCCCATCGGGCCGTCGTGGCAGTAGGTGTCGAGGTTGAACGGCGGCAGGGCCGGCACCCGGCCGTAGGGCGGCTTGAAGCCGACGACCCCGCAGAGCGAGGCCGGGATCCGGATCGAGCCGCCGATGTCGGAGCCGCTGGCGAGGTAGGCGGTGCCTGAGGCGAGGGCGGCGCCGGAGCCGCCTGAGGAGCCCCCGGGCCCGAAGTCGGGGTTCCAGGGGTTGCGGGTCAGGCCCCACAGCGTGCTGTGGGTGAAGGCGGCGCAGCTGAACTCGGGGGTGGTGGTGCGGGCGTGGACGAGGGCCCCTGCCCCGATCACCCGCTCGGCGACCGGGTGGGTCTGGTCGGCCACGAGGCCCTCGGTCAGCAGCGAGCCGAACCGCAGCGTGCGGCCGGTGATCGGCTGCTCCTCCTTGAGGGCGACCGGCAGGCCCTCGAGCGGGCGCGGGGCGGCCCCGCTGCCGGCGTAGCGCTCGGCGGCGGCCGCCGCCTGCGCACGGAAGTCGGCGTGGTCGCGGTCGAGGAGGGCGTTGACGCCCGGCTCGACGTCGTCGGCCCGGGCCGAGACGGCGTCGTAGACCTCGACCGGCGACAGCTCGCGGCGGCGGAAAGCGCTGAGAACCTCGGTGGCGCTGAGGTAGTGGAGCTCGGTCACGCCACCTCCAGGTAGGACGGGTGAGCGGAGACTATGAGTCGTGGAACAACTCGTCAATACCTGTGACAAGACCGTTGTCGAATCGCGATCCCGTCGCTACGGTGAGCCGAACGCCCGTCGCACAAGAGCAGGAGGAACTCGTGCCGGCCGATCTCGCCATCGTCGACGCCCGCATCCGCACCCTCGACCCGAAGCTCCCGTTCGCCGAGGCTCTCGCGGTCCGGGACGGCGTGATCGTCGCGGTGGGCGACACCGCCGAGGTGCGTCAGGTCTGCGACGCGACCACCACGGTGCTCTCCGGCCCGTCCTGGCACGTCACGCCGGGGCTGGTCGACGGCCACCAGCACCTGCTGATGGGCGCCGAGATCGGGCGGGGGGTCAGCTTCGACCGGGTCGCCACCATGGAGGGCATCAGGGCACTGCTGCGGGCCGAGCGGGCGCGGATCGGGCCCGGTGCCTGGTTGACCGGATATGCCCTGGAGTACGCGGCCTTCGAGGGCGCCGACTACCACCACCGCCTCATCGAGGAGGCCGCCGGGCCGGGACCGGCGCTGATCCACGCGCTCGACCTGCACACCGCCTTCGTCAACAGGACGGCCCTGCAGCTCGCCGGGGTCACCGGCTCCCGGCGGTTCCCCGACGGGTCGATCATCGTCTGCGACGAGGCCGGGGCGCCGACCGGTGAGCTGCGCGAGATGTCCGCCGTCCGAACGGTGTGGGACGCCGCCCCGCTGCCCGGCCCGGACGAGAAGCTGGCCTGGTACGTCGCCGCGATCCGGGCCCAGAACGCCGTCGGGATCACCGGGATCCACCAGATGGACGGCGGCGCAGACACTGTCGAGGTGCTGCGGGCCCTCGAGGCGGCCGGTTCGCTGAACCTGCGGGTGCGGCTGCACTCGTGGGTCGACCCCGCCCACGACGCGGCGACCCTGGCCGAGACGGTGCGCCGCCACGACTCCCGCGGCGCCCTGTGGACCGCCGACTCGGTCAAGTTCATGCTGGACGGCGTCATCGACACCGGCACCGCCTGGCTCGAGGAGCCCGACACCCTGGGCGCCGGCGTCGACCCGATGTGGCCCGACGTCGAGCACTACCGGCGCACCGTCCGGCAGTTCCACGACGCGGGGTTCCACATCGCCACCCACGCCATCGGCGACCGGGCGGTGCGTGAGGTGCTCGACGCCTACGCCGCGCTGCCCGGTCGCGGGTCCCATCGGATCGAGCACGTCGAGGCGGCCCCGCCCGCCACCGTGGCCCGCTTCGCCCGGCAGGGCGTGACCGCCTCGATGCAGCCGATCCACCTGCGCTGGCTGAGCCCCGAGCTCAGCGACCCGTGGTCGCAGCGGCTCGGCGTCCACCGGTGTGCCCACGCGATGCCGTCGGGTGACATCCAGGCCACCGGTGCCAACGTGGTGCTCGGTTCGGACTGGCCGGTGGCTCCGTTCGACCCCCGGCTGGGGTTCTTCGCGGCGCAGCGCCGCTATGCCCCCGACGTGCCCGACCATCGCCCCCTCGGCAGCAGTCGGGCGCTGACCGGGCTGCAGACGCTGCTCGGCTACACCCGCAACGCCGCCCGGGTGGCGGGCGAGGACGGCGGGGTGCTGCGGGTAGGTGCCCCGGCCGACCTCGTCGCCTGGGGGGACGACCCGGTGGAGTGCGCGCCCGAGGACGTCGTCGAGCTGCCGGTGCGGCTGACGGTCGTCGCCGGTCGTGTGGTGGCGCAGTCGCCATGACCACCAGGGCAGGCGCCGCCCGCTCGGGCAGCCCGCGAAAGCTGTTGTCGCGCGCGCTGATCCTCGAGGCGGCCTTCACGATCGTGGACGCCGACGACATGCACGAGCTGACGATGAGCCGGCTGGGTCGCGGGCTGGGAGCCGACCCGAGCGCGGTGTACCGGCACTTCCGCAACAAGGACGAGCTGCACCTGGCCATGGCCGACGTGATGCTGGACGAGGTCAACGCCACCTTCGAGGCGGCCGAGGAGCCGATCGAGAACCTGCGCCGGTTCGCCTGGACGATGCGCAGGACCTACCTGCTGCGGCCGGGGCTGGCCCGCTCGGTGGCGGCGCGGTTCACCGGGGGCTCGGCCGAGGCCGCCGGGGTTCACATCATGATCGACAATGTGGTGGCTCTGGGGTTCGAGCGGCAGGAGGCGGTGGCGCGGGTGCGCGCGATCGCCGAGCTCACGTTGGGGCACATCATCATGACCGCCGACGTGCTGGCGTTGACCCTGTCGCAGCAGGCCTTCGACCTCGAGATGGCCCGCAGCTACTACGCGGTGCACTCCCGGCCGGCGCAGCCGTTGGCCCGCCCGGAACAGCTGGCCGCCACCCGTGCCGACAGTGACGCGGTCTTCGACGCCATGCTCGAGACCTTCCTGCGCGGTCTGGCGGCTGAGGCCCCGACCGGGACCAGGGGCGCAGGCAGAGCTGGAGGCAGGACCGGGGCTCGCGGGCGCCGGTAGAGGCGCCTCAGCCGCGGTGGCGGGCCCGGCTGACGGGCTGCTCCGAGGCCCAGCACGGCCACGGCACACCGCAGACGGTGCAGAAGCCGCCACCGGCGTGGTGCTCGAGACCGGCCGCGGGCTGGCTCGGGGGCTGGGGGAAACCTTGGGCGCGGTGTCGGCCTCGGCCGATGGGCTCACCCACGGTGATCGGTTCGGTGGAGGGGCGCGGGAAGAATCGGATCTCCGCGGTGGGGCTCACGGTCTAGCTCCTCGAAAGGTGACAACGGTGTCTTGTCCGACAATCGTCGCACGGCCGACCTCAAGGTCAGGTCGCCTCAGGGTCAATTGATGGTTACGCAGCGCAGTTGGCCGCCTTGCGGTTGAGGTAGCGCTGCTCGGGCCGGCTCCGGGTCAGCCGCGCGGCCAGCTGGTAGGCGGCGCGGGCCGCGGCGGCGTCGCCGTCCCGCTCGAGCAGGTGGGCGTGAGCCGCGTGCAGCCGGTGGTTGAGCCGCTGCCCGTCGTCCGCGAGCAGGGGAGCCAGGGCGGCCAGCCCCGCCCCGGGCCCGTGAGCCATGCCGATCGCCACTGCCAGGGCGAGCGTGACGGCGGGCGAGGGAGCGGCGCGGTCGAGCATGCGGTAGAGCATCGTGATCTGCAGCCAGTCGGTGTCGCCGGAGGTCGCCGCCTGGGCATGGACGGCGGCGACGGCGGCCTGCAGCTGGAACGGACCGACCTGGCCGGCCGGCAGGGCGGCTTCGACCAGGCGGGTGCCGCGAGCGATGAGCTCGCCGTCCCACAGGGTCCGGTCCTGCTCGTCGAGCGGCACGACGTCACCGTGGGCATCGGTCCGGGCCTGGGTGCGGGCGTGAGTGAGCAGCATCAGGGCCAGCAGGCCGGCGGCCTCGGTGTCGTCGGGCACCGCCCGGTGCAGTCGCTCGGCCAGCCGGATCGCCTCGACTGCGAGGTCGACGTCCAGCAGGTCCGCCCCGGTGGTGGTGTGACCTGCCGTGAAGGTCAGGTAGAGCACGTGTCTGACCGTGTGCAGCCGGTCGGGCAGGTCGGCAGGGGTGGCGGGCACGAGTCGGGTGCCCGCCGCGCGGATGCCGGCCTTGGCCCGGCTGATCCGCTGGGCCATGGTGGGTTCGGGAACCAGGAACACCGCGGCGATCTGAGCGGTTGTCAGGCCGGCGACCGCTCTCAGGGTCAGGGCGATCCGCGAGGTGTCGCTCAACGCGGGGTGCGCGCACAGCACCAGCATCTGCAGGGTGTCATCGCCGGGTGGGCGCTCGCCGTCCGGCTCGTCGTGCCCGGGGGAGCCCAGGTCGAGCGGCGCCTGGGCCGTCACCCTCTGCTCGCGCGCGGCCTCGGACTGCCGGCGACGGTGCTCGTCGACGAGTCGGCGCGAGGCCACCCGGATCAGCCAGGCCCGGGGGTTGTCCGGCGCGCCCTGGCGGGGCCACTGCTGCGACGCCGCCAGCAGAGCCTCCTGGACGGCGTCCTCGCAGGCCTCGAAGTCGCGGCTGCGGCGCAGCAGGGCGGCCAGGACGTGCGGCGTCTCGCGCCGCCACACGTCCTGGCCGCCGTCGACAGTCACTGCGGATCGTCGCCCGGCCACATCGCCGGTCGCAGCTCGATCGTCTCGCCGGGGCCGCTGAACTGCCGGGCGACCTGCTCGGCCCGGGCCCGGTCCGCCACGTCGATCAGGAAGAAGCCGGCGAACTGCTCCTTGGTCTCGGCGTAGGGGCCGTCCGACGCGATCGGCTCACCGCCCTGCCACCGGTACAGGCTCGACGAGCGCGGGTCGGCCAGTGCCTCGGCGGCGACGAGCTCGCCGTTGCGGTGGAGCTCGGTCAGCAGGGCGTCGAACTCGGCGTTCATCTGGTCGCGCTGCGCCTGCGGAAGCTGCTGGTGCTCGGCCAGGTAGTCGCCGGTCGGGTGCCCCCACGGCCGCGGGTTGGAGTGGATCAGGATAACGAACTTCATGACGGTGTCCCTCTTCTGCCGCCGCAGCGGCGGCTCGTCGGTGCCGCCGGGGCGGCTCCTCGTTCACGACACCCGGGACGTCGGTGCCGAAGCCGCCTTCTCGACATGCCGCCGACGACGAGTCCGGCGGGGACGGCCCAGCACCAGGCCCAGTCCCCCGGACGGGGGTGGGCCGGCAGGTCCCGCTGACCCACGACGGGCTGCAGCCGCAGCAACCGGTAGGACTCGGTGACCCCAGCCAGCCGGGTGTCCGTGGCCCTGGGGTCCACCCCCGCGAGCCGGGCTGCGAAACCGCTGGCCAGCAGCACCTCTCGCAGCAGCGGCAGCCGCTGAGGGTGGTCGCTGATCTCGTGCACCCGGGCCGGGGTGCGCCGGCCCGGCAGCCACAGCTCGACCTCGGGCTCGGCCAGGACGTTGCGGTACCAGTCGGAGCCGGTGCCGAAACCGGCGGTGCAGTAGAGCTCGCCGTCCACCTCGGCGTAGTTCAACGGAGTCCAGCGTCGCCGGCCGGTGCGCCGACCGGTGTGCCCGAGCACCAGGATGCGCCCCGAGCCGTGCGGCCAGACGTTGACCCAGCGCCCGAGGCCGAGCCGCCACAGCGCGACCATGACCCGGTTGACGTGGCGGAAGGCACGGGCGGTCGACGTCGGGAGCGGGAGCGACGGGGGCGGAGTCGGGGCCACGGTCCCGGGCATGCTCACCCCCTGAGGTCACGGATCGGTCCCAGCCTACGACCCGCCCGCCGGCGCGGGCGGTGACCCGACCGGTGAGGGACGTTGGGCTCAGCGCGACGCCCGGTGAACCGCGTCACGGTGGACGTGACCGGGAAGGCGTCGACCGGGAGGTGTCCCATGATGACGAGCGCGCACCCCCTGTATCTGGACGACAGTGCCCTGTACCGGCCGTCGGAGGACCCGGCTCTCGTCGAGGTGCCCGGCTTCGACTTCGCCATGCGGCGAGCCGGGCTGGGCGACCAGCGGATCCGGCCGCTCGAAGGCCTGTGGTGGAGCGACGACCCCACCGGCGTCGACTTCACCGGGGACCGGACGACCTGGCGGTGGACCCTGATGGTCCGCCAGCCGCAGGACGTGCCGGCCGAGATCGCGGCGAAGGCGATGGCAAGGGTGGTGGCCAAGGTCGGGCCGGTGGCGGCGGCCGAGCTGCGGACGGCGCGGTTCGTCGAAGGGCGCTGCGCCCAGCTGCTGCACCACGGCCCCTACGCCGACGAGCATGCGGCGATCGAGCGGCTGCACGCCTTCATCGCAGACCGGCTGAGCCTCAGCCGAGGGCCGGCTGGTGCTCGACGGTCTGCTTGAGCCCGGCCAGGAATCCCTTGACGCCTCGGTCCCACTGCCGCCGCATCATGACGGCGTCCAGCAGTCTGCCCACCGGACCGTGGGTGAGTTCGTAGGTCATGACCTGGGTGACGACCGTGCCGCCGTCCTGCTCGGTCAGGGTGTAGTCGTGGCGCAGGTGGGCCACCGGCAGCGAGCAGGTGACCAGCTCGAAGGCCAGCACCTGCTCGGGCTGCCAGGCGACGACGCGCTCGACGAACCAGCCGGCGGGCCGCAGCTCGCAGCGGCGATGGTGATCCGGTTGGTGAGAACGGTCATCGGGACCTCCGCATGGTGGACGGAACGAGGCTGGACGAGGGGGTGGGGAGCAGCTGCTCGGCCTGGCGGCGCAGGTCACGTTCCAGTGCGGCCCGGTCGGTGCGGGAACGGACGACGAAGTCGGGGTCGGCGGCGGTGGCCGGGTCGTAGGTGGCACTCCACGTGATGATCTCGAGCAGTACCGGCAGCAGGTCGATCGACTTGGGGGTCGGCCGGTATCGCTGCGCCCGGCCGCCCTGCGAGCTGCGTTCGGCCACGACCAGGCCGTCGTCCTCGAGGCGGGCGAGCCGGTCGGCGAGCACGTTGGTGGCGATGCCCTCCTCTGCGTTGAGGAAGTCGCTGTAGGTCGATCGGCCCTTGAGCAGCAGGTCACGCAGGATCAGCAACGTCCACGGGTCGCCGAAGGTCTCGAGCCCGAAGTGGATCCCGCCGCCGGGGGCGCGCCGGTAGGCTATAGGTTGAATGTTCAAGAGACCTCGACGAGCGCACCGCCGCGCTCCCTGGAAGGAACCGACATGAACGCTGTCCTGTGGGTCGTCGCCGGCCTGCTCGCTGCCGCCTTCCTGGCTGCAGGCTCGATGAAGCTGGCCACCCCGCGCGAGAAGCTGCTCGAGCGCATGCCGTGGGTGAACGACTTCGCGGCGGGGCAGGTGAAGGCGATCGGCGCCGCCGAGGTGCTCGGCGCCATCGGTCTGATCCTGCCCGCACTCACCAAGATCGCCCCGGTGCTGGTGCCGCTGGCAGCGACCGGGCTGTTCCTGACCATGGCCGGGGCCGTCGTGGTGCACCTGCGCCGCGGTGACGGTGTCGGCGCCGCGGTGCCGAGCCTGGTGCTCGGACTGCTGTCGATCTTCGTCGCCTGGGGCCGGTTCGGGGCCTACGCGTTCTGACCGCTGGCGCCGGCTGCTCGACGGGCCGCGGCCTCGCGGATGTCGACGACGTTCAGCGGGCCGCCGTCCGCCACCTCCTCGAGTTCGTCGAGCTGCCCGAACGGTGCGCTCGCCCCGATCGCTGCCGCCGTGCGCTGGGCCCCCGGCGGCAGCTGGGCGGCGACCTCACCCTCGGCCGCCGCGATCACCCGGGCGGCCAGCGGGTAGCCCACGGCCAGCCCGCGGGCCGTGCGCCAGGCCCGCCCGGCGGCCAGCAGCCGGGCGCCGGCCTCGGTCTCGCCGGTGCCCACCAGTGCCGCACCCAGCAGGCCGGCGATGTCGGGCAGCGGTAGCAGCAGGGCCACCTGGTGGTGCAGCCGGACCGCCCGACGCAGGATCACGACCGCCGCGGCCGCCTCACCGATCGCCAGCTCGAGCATGCCCGTGATCACCAGCACGTCCCCCAGAACCGGGGTCTCGCCGAGGTTCTCGCAGGCGGCCAGCGCCTGACCCACCAGCTCGGTGGCCCGCCGCGTGTCGCCGTCCTCATGGGCCATCAGGGCCAGGTGCGCGGACGACGTCGCGAGGTGGCCCGGGCTGTTCTCGACCTCGGCGAAGTCGCGCATCGCCTCGACCAGGGGCCGCGCCTCGGCGAGTCGCCCCAGGTTGGCCAGCACCTCGCCGCGCTCGTTGTCGATCACCATGACGGCTTGCGGCGCAGCCGCTCCCACGGCGTGCTCGCGGGCTGCGAGGAGCCGTTCGAGGGCCTCCTCGAGCCGGCCGCGGTAGCGGGCGATGACCGCCAGCATCGTCGTCAGCCGGGCCAGCAGCAGCTCGTCGTCCAGCTCGTGAGCCACGGCCAGCGCCGACTCGAACGAGGACCGGGCACGCCCGAGGTCACCCGAGACGAACGCCAGGTTGCCGGCCGACTGATGCAGCTGAGCCCGTTGCAGCACCGGCAGGTCGGCCGAGTCGGCGACCGTCAGCCATCGGTCGGCGTCGACCAGGGCGCCGCTGTAGTACCAGTGGTCGAGCAGCACGATCACCAGCCGCGCCAGCCGCTCGGTGTCGCCGTCGGCCTGCAGCCGGCCCAGCACCACGGCGAAGTTGGCCGCCTCGGCGCCCAGGGCGGCACCGACGGCCGGATCCAGGCCCAGCCGGAACTGCGGCCCCAGCCGCTCGGCCAGGTCGAGGTAGTAGTCGCGGTGGGCCGCCTCGGCGGCGCGGGCGTCGTCGTGCGGCATCGTCTCGAGCAGCTCGGTCGCGTACTCACGCACCAGCTCGAGCAGCCAGGCCCGGCCGCTGCCGTCGGCCGCCACCAGGCTGCGGTCGACCAGCCGGCCCAGTGTCGCCAGGATCGTCGAGGTGTCGAGACCGGCTGTTGCGCAGACCGTCTCGGCCGCCTCGGGGGCCCAGCCGCCGGCGAACACCGACAGTCGTGCGAACACCCGGCTCTCGGCGGTGTCGAGCAGTGCGACGCTCCAGTCCAGTGCAGCCCGGATGCTGCGATGGCGCTCGGGCAGGCTGCGCGGCCCGCCGTCCAGCAGTCCCAGCCGGCCCTGCCCGCGGCGCACCATGACCGACGGCGGCAGGAACCGCACCCGGGCCGCGGCCAGCTCGAGGGCCAGCGGCAGCCCGTCGAGCATGCGGCAGACGGCGGCGACGTCCTCGCCGTTCTCGTCGGTCACCTCGAAGGTGGGCAGTGCGGCCCGCGCCCGGTCGGTGAACAGCTGGACGGCGGCGTAGCCGGCCACCGCAGCAGGGTCGACCACCTCGACGGGCGGCACCGGCAACGGCCCCAACGGCACCAGGAACTCACCCGCGAGCGCCAGCGGGGTGCGACTGGTGGCGAGCAGGCACAGGTCGGGCAGCCGTTCGAGCAGCTCGTCGAGGCTGTCGAGCATGGCCTCGTCACCGGGCCGGTCGAGGAGCTGCTCGAGGTTGTCGAGCACCAGCAGCAGCCGGGGCCGGGCCAGGCACCGCTCGGCGACGTCGACGGTGGGCTCACCCACCCAGGTGGGCACGCCCCCGGCGGTGCGGCAGATCTCGGGGAGCACCGACTCGGGGGCCTCGGTGCCGGCCAGGGTGACCACCAGCACCTCGCCACCGTCGGCGCACCACCGCTGCGACACCTCGGTCGCCAGCCGGGTCTTGCCCACCCCGCCGAGTCCTACCAGGGTGACGGACCGGACGGCCGGGTCCGCCAACCGGGCGAGCACGGTCCGCAGGTCGCCGTCGCGGCCCACCAGCGGCAGCCGGGCCCTGGCAACGGTCCGACCGCCTGCCGAACGGGTCGACGGTGCGGGCTCAGGGACGAACCCGGACTCGGGGGCGGTGAGGGGCCGGGGGGCGGAGGTCGGCGCCGCCGGCGCGGGGACCGGTCCCGGTTCGGGTGGCGGGGGTGGCGGCAGCTCGTGTCGCAGCACCTGGTGGTGCAGCGAGCGCAGCTCGGCGCCGGGGTCGACACCGAGCTCGTCGTCCAGCCTGGCGACGGCCGCGGCGTGGGCCGCCAGGGCATCGCTCTGGCGGCCCGCCCGGTACAGGGCAGTCATCAGCAGTGCCACCAGATGCTCGTCGAGCCGGTGCCGGTGTACCGCCGCCTCGAGCTCGGGCAGGACCACGGCGTGCCGGCCACGGGCGAGCTCGACCTCGAACAGGGTGGCCTGGGCAGCCAGGTGCCGGGCGGCCAGCCGGGCGCGCAGACCGTCGCCGGCCGGGCCCAGGTCGGCCAGCGGTTCGCCGCGCCACAGCGCCAGGGCGCGGCCCAGGGTCTCGGCGGCCTCGGCGAGCACCGCCGACCCCGTGGTGGCCGGTGAGCCGGCTGCTGCCGCCAGGGACTGTCCGCGCTCGACCAGCCGCTCGAACCGCCTGACGTCGACGTCGTCGGGGGCGATGTCGAGCTGGTAGCCCCCGGCAGTGGCGACCAGGGTGGCGCCGGCCGTGCCCAGGCTCTTGCGCAGCCGCGAGACGTAGACCTGGACGGCGTTCCTCGCGCCGTCCGGCTCCTCGCCGTCCCAGAGGATCTCGATGAGCCGGCCGATCGAGACCGTGGCGCCGGCCTCGAGGGCCAGCAGGGTCAGCAGCGCCCGGGGGCGAGGCCCGCCCAGCTCGGCGCGCTGCCCGAGCACCTCGACCTGCACCGGCCCCAGCACCCGTACCGCGATCAGGCGGGGCGCCGCACCTGCGGGCCGGACGTCGACGTGGGCGGCCCGGGCCGTGACAGCGTCGTCGCCGGTCGGCCGAGGATCGCGGGGGTTCACAGCACGAAAACTACGGGTTGCATCTCAGATCGGCACCCTTGGGGCCACCTTGCTTCGGGATCCGTGATCGGTGCGTCCCGTTGCAACCGGATTCGTCACGTTCTGCACTTGTCCGGAATGCTCTGTTCGAGTGTGCCCTGTGCCGCCGACGCCCTCGCGTGCACTCAGCGCGAGCTCGTGGGGGCTGCCGTCGCGAGCCCCTTGAGGGCTGTCAGCGCGAGCCCGTGGGGCTGTCAGCGGACTGTCAACGGGTTGTAGGTGCGCCCCGCGAAGGTTCTTCCATGCCCAGCGGGGCGGACCGGGCACCACGAAGACAGCGACACCCCGGACGACGCAGACCCACTCGACAGGAAGGCAGGTGAGCACGATGCGCGGCAGCCGTTGGACCTGAGCACCCTCTGGTGATCACTGCCCGAACGACCATCCTTGGCCGGGTGTCTTCGGGAGCACGATCACATGAGCGGTCGGCACAAAGGCATCACGCCCCCGGGCCCCAAGCCCGGGGGCGCCGTCTTTTGTCCGCCCCCGCCCGCCCGCCTGGTCTGGGTCTGGGTCTGATCTGGGTCGGGGTCGGGGTCGGGGTCTATGGCTGGGACTGGTCCGGGTCCTTCGGGGTGAGGATCTCGACGCCGGCCGAGCGCAGGGCCTCGGCCAGGTCCTCCGGCGGCTGGGTGTCGGTCACGAACCAGTCGGCCCGGCCGAGCTCGGCCACCTGCGCGAAGAGCCGCCGCCCGAACTTCGTCGAGTCGGCGAGGACCGCCACCTGGGACGCCCGCGACATCATCTGGCTCATCATCGCGGCCTCCCCGAGGTTGCTCGTGGAGTAGCCCGCTCTCGTGCGCGACGGCGCCGACGCAGATCAGGGCGAAGTCGCAGCGGATGTCGATCTCGCGTCCGCCGGGCAGCACCGGGAAGGCGACGGGCCCGACGGTCGCCTGGGCCGACACCCGGACGGCGCCGCCGAAGACGTACAGGTCCCGGCACACCTTGGGCGACAGCTCCGCCGGGACCGCGAGGCTGTTCGTCGCGATCGTCAGGTCGCGGTGCTCGCTCAGGTGCCGGACCAGGGCCAGGGTCGTGGTGCCGGCATTGATCAGCAGCGACGAGCCGTCGGGCACCAGACCCGCCGCCAGAGCGCCGATCCGGTCCTTGGCCGAGGCCTGCACCCGCGCCCGGACGTCGAGCCCGGAGTCGGGACGGGGAAAGGCCGACAGGCTCACGGCGCCGCCATGGGTCCGGATCAGCACCCCGTCGCCGTCCAGCTGGTCGAGGTCGCGGCGGATCGTGTCGGCCGAGACGTCGAACCGTTTGGCGAGGCGGGCGACGGTCACCTGGCCCACCTCAGCCACGTAGGCGGCCACCTCGGCCTTGCGGCCCGCGGGCAGTCGTCGGGCCGCGCCGTCGTCGTCGAGGTCGGTCTCGGTAGTCGCAGACATGTGCATGTACTAGCACACCCGTGCCAGATCTTGCGATTGCTGCTGGGCTGACCGCGTGGCGCCGGGTGCTGTGCGCTCGGAACCACGGCTGCAGGTCCGTGACCTGCCCGACGCTGTGCGGCGACCGGCACTCCGATGAGGGGACGGGGAGGGGCCGTGGCGCCCGGTCCTGCGGTTTTCGGTGTCGATTTGCGACATTCGAAGGTCTTGACGCCGCATAGAGCCGCGACCTAACTTGCATAAAACTGCAGACTTGCGCAACTGTGCGCGTCAGGCAGCACCCTTCTGAGATGGGAGACGAATGAGCAACGACGCTCGTGCAGGACGAAGGATTCCTGCGGTCCTCGGCGCGGTCACGGCCGCGATGCTGGTGGCGGCCTGCGGTGGCAGCAGCTCGAGCGGCGGCGATGCCGCCGCCACCGGTGGCGCCTCGGCCACCGGCGGTGCCGGTGGCGCCTCGTCCGCCGCCGCCGGCGGCGCGGTGACCCTGGAGTTCGCGCAGTGGTGGGAGCCGGAGCTGCCGGCAGGTGCCCTGCGGGGCATCATGGACCAGTTCGAGGCCGCCAACCCCGGTATCAAGGTCAAGCTGCTGTCGGGTCCCTACGCCTCGACCAAGGAGCAGGTGGTCGCGGGCGCGGCGGCCGGCACGATGTCCGACGTCGTCGGTCTGGACGGCGCCTGGGTCAGCGACTTCGTCAAGCAGGGTGCGATCACCGACCTGTCGGCCCTCATGAAGACGGCCAACTACGACGAGAGCCAGCTGGCGAGCCAGATCAAGCTCAACAACAAGTCCTACATGATCCCGGTCGTCAACTTCGTCTACCCGCTGTTCACGAACGACGCCCTGCTGGCCAAGGCGGGCGTCACCAAGCCGCCGACCACCCGCACCGAGTTCACCGACGCGGCGAAGAAGATCACGGCGCTCGGCGGCGACACCAAGGGCTGGGTCATGCCGCTGTCGCTCGAGGCGCCCAACGGCATCCAGAACGACGTCATGTCCTGGAACTGGGCGTCCGGCGGCACCATGCTCAAGGACGGCAAGCCCGACCTGACGAACGCGAGCGTCAAGGAGACGGTCGACTACGTCAAGAGCCTGTGGGACGCCAAGGTCGTCGCACCGGGAGCCCTCACCATGAAGGAGCAGGACAAGGTCGAGGAGTTCACCAACGCCCGCGTCGGCATGATGATCGACTCCCTCGCCCACGTCACGCTGATCCGCAAGAACAACGCGAACCTGAAGTTCAGCATCTCGGCCATCCCGGCCAAGGACGGGTACACCGGCAAGCGCGGCATCCCCTACGCGTCGTGGGGCATCGGCATCGCCGAGAACTCCACGCACAAGGCGGAGGCCTTCAAGCTGGTCGACTTCCTCATGAACGAGGCCAACAACACCAAGCTGTCCTCGGTCGCCCACGCCTTCCCGGGCAACACGAAGTCGGTGCCCGACTTCGTGGCCGACGACCAGCTGTTCAAGGCCGCGTTCGACATCTACAAGGCCGGCACCCCCGCCAACGAGTTCACCGGCCTGCCGGTCGCCGAGGACCTCATGCGGTCCTTCGACGAGCAGTTCCAGTCGATGCTCAACGGCGACCAGTCGGTCGACCAGATGCTCAAGGCCGCGCAGGACGCCTGGACCCCGAAGTTCTGAGGTCTGAGCTCGCATGCCGAACACTGTGAAGGCCGCGCCACGGCACCTGCCGTGGCGCGGCCTGCCGCACCAGGGTCCGCCGGCGCCGTGGCGGCGCCGACTCGAGCCCTACGGGTTCCTGTCCCCGACGGCGACCCTCATGATCGTCCTGATGCTGGTGCCGATCGTCATGGTGGTCCGGTACTCGTTGATGGACAACGTCATCATGAACAAGAACCCGGTCTACGCCGGGTTGACCAACTACGTGCACGTGCTGACGGACAAGACCTTCTGGGTCGCCGCCAAGAACACGGCCTTCTTCACCGGGGTCAGCGTCGTCGCCCACCTGGTGCTGGGCATGGCGTTCGCGCTCATGCTCAACAGCAGCCTGCTGAGCAACCGGGTCAAGGCGCTCTTCCGGGTGATCTACATCCTGCCGTGGCTGTTCACGGTCGCGATCGTCGCGGTGGTGTGGCGGCTGCTGCTCAACCCCAACGGGGTGGTCAACTACCTGCTGCTGCAGGGCGGGCTGGTCGACAGCAAGCCGGAGTGGCTGGCGAGCCCCGCGATCGCGCTCTACGCCGTCACGTTCATCAACATCTGGTCGGGCTACCCGTTCTACATGATGAGCCTGCTCGCCGGGCTGCAGGGCATCCCGAAGGACCTCTACGAGGCCGCGACCATGGACGGCGCGGGTGGCCTGCAGCGCTTCCGCAACGTGACCGTCCCCCAGCTGCGGCCGATCATCGTGAGCATCGCGATGCTCGACGTCATCTTCACGACCCAGCAGTTCGCCCTGATCTGGATGACGACCGGCGGCGGCCCCATCAACACCACCGAGATGCTCAGCACGTTCACCTACAAGCTCGCCTTCAGCTCCTACGAGTTCTCGACCGCGTCGGCGAGTGCCGTGATCATCTTCGCCTTCTCGATGGTGCTCGCCTTCTTCTACGTCCGCTACCAGAAGGCGAGGGACTGACATGCAGCCTCGAGGCACGCGCCGGGCGGTGATGACGGTGGGAGTGGTTCTCGCCCTGCTGGTAGGAGCGGTCTTCGCCGGCTTCCCGGTCGTCTGGATGCTCGTCAGCTCGTTCAAGTCGAACCCCGAGATCTTCGAGCTGCCGCCACGGCTGATCACCGAGCACTTCTCGTTCGACGCCTACGCGACGATCCTCACCGACCCCGTCAAGGTGCGCTTCTTCGTCAACAGCTACGTCGTGGCGCTGTCGGTCACGGTGCTCACCCTGCTGGTCGCGATCCTGGCGGGCTATGCGTTCAGCCGTTTCGAGTTCGTCCTCAAGCGCCCGCTGAACATGCTCATCGTCAGCGTGCAGGCGGTGCCGCCGATCACCCTGCTGATCCCGTACTTCGGGCTGATGGTGACGCTGAAGCTCTACAACACCTACTTCGCCCTGATCCTCACCTACATGGTGTTCACGCTGCCGTACGCGATCATCATGATGACGGGCTACTTCAACACCCTGCCCCGCGAGCTCGACGAGGCGGCCCGGGTCGACGGCGCGAGCTCGATGAAGGCGCTGTGGCGCATCCTCGTGCCGATCTCGATCCCGGGTCTGGTCTCGGTCGGGATCTACACGTTCATGATTGCCTGGAACGAGTACCTTTTCGCCCTCACCCTGACCAGGACCGAGAACATGCGGACGGTGCCGATCGGCATCCAGCTGCTCATGGGCCAGCACTCCTACGAGTGGAACGAGATGATGGCCATGAGCATCCTCGGCTGCATCCCGGTGCTGATCCTCTTCCTCTTCTTCCAGCGCTTCTTCATCGGCGGCATGACGGCCGGGTCCGTGAAGAGCTGAGCCATCCGTAGCCGCTCGTCGTCATGTCCGTCGACAGTCGTACCCATCCATAGGGAGTTCCTACATGTTGATCACAGGCACCACCCTGCTCGCCGTCGCCAACGCGAACAACTTCGCCGTCCCCGCCTTCAACATCAGCGACTGGGCGATGAGTCAGGGGATCTTCGAGATCTGCGAGCAGAAGGGTGCCCCGCTGATCGTCGCGATCCACCCGGACGAGCTGGACCACATCGGGGTCGACCTGCTGCCGTCGATCATCCAGCGGGCCCGCAGGTCCACCGTCCCGGTGACGATCCACCTCGACCACGGCACGACCTACCAGCACATCCTGACGGCGATCCAGTGCGGCTTCACCTCGGTGATGTTCGACGGGTCGATGCTGTCGTTCGAGCAGAACATCGCCCTGACCAAGCAGGCGGCCGAGGCGGCGCACGCCGTCGGGCTCTCGATCGAGGGCGAGCTGGGCACGATCGGCAAGACGGACGGCGAGGCCGAGGACGGCGCTGCGACCATCGTCTACACCGACCCGGACGACGCGGTGCAGTTCATCAGGGAGACCGGCGTCGACAGCCTGGCGATCGCGATCGGCACCTGTCACGGCATCTACCCTGCGTGGATGAAGCCGGAGATCAAGCTCGACCTGCAGGAGAGGATCAAGGCCAAGGTGTCGGTGCCGCTCGTCCTGCACGGTGGTTCGGCCAACCCGGACGACGAGATCGCCGGTTCGGTGAAGCTCGGCATGAACAAGATCAATATCTCGAGCGACATCAAGGTGGCCTACCACCAGAAGATGCGCGAGGTGCTGCTCGACGACGGTCTGCGCGAGCCCCTGTCGATCCAGCCCCCGAGCATCGCCGCCATGAAGGTCACGGCGGCGCACAAGATCGACCTGTTCAACGCCGCCGGGAAGGCCGCACTCTACTGAGCGGGGTCGACGCCGGGGCCGGAGCGGTACTGCTCGGCCTCGGCAGCTGCCTGGACTACGAGATCGTCTGGGACGCGGCGATTCTCGAGGCACTGGCCTCCGGCTTCGCGATCGGCCCCGACGAGGTCGACGCCTCGGTCGTCGTCGACAGTGAGCGGGCACTGGTCTGTTCGGTGCTGGGGTTCGTCCGGGACGGTGTCGGTGGCGAGCGGTACGTGGCGTCGTCGTCCGTGCTCGAGTCGTTCGCCGCCCGCTTCGCGCGCCGGATCACCCTCGGGGGCACCAACGTCCGGGCCGCCGTGGCGCTGAGCCGACTCGGCCTGTCCAGCACCGTGCACCTGGTGAGCATCGACGACCACGTACGGCGGCTGCTGCCGCCGCAGGTCTCTTACCTGTGCAGCGCAGCGTCGGACTCGACCGACCCGCACGTGATCGTCCAGTTCCCGCGGGGCGCCGAGGTGCGGGTGGCGGACCAGGTGCTGCAGGCGCCCCGAGCCAACCGGCTGATCTACGTCCACGACCTGCCGAACCGCGAGATGGTGCTCAGTCCCGAGCTCGGTGAGCGGCTGGCCGCGGCAAGGGTCTTCCTGATCTCGGGGTTCAACACGATGCAGGACCGGGACACGCTCGACCGTCGGCTGCGCACCCTGCGCGAGCAGATGGCCGGGCTGCGGCCCGACGCCGTGGTGGTCTTCGAGGACGCCGGGTACCACGTCCCCGAGTTCAGCCATCGGGTCCGCGCCGAGCTGCTCGACCTCATCGACGTGTACGGCATGAACGAGGACGAGCTGCAGACGCATCTCGGGCGCGCGCTGTCGCTGCTCGATGCCGACGCCGTCGCTGTCGCTCTGAAGCAGCTGCAGGCCGTCGTCCCGGCTCGGATGCTGGTGGTGCACACGGCGTTCTGGTCCCTGGCCTACGGCAGCGACGCGGTGCGCTACCGAGGGTGCCTGCAGACGGCCACCGCGGTGGCCGGCGCGCGTTACCTGCGGGGTGACGACTTCAGCGAGGCCGACTACCGCTCGGTACGACGGGGGCCGAGCAACCCGCAGGGGCAGGTGTTCGCTGCCCGGCTCGAGGCTCTGCTGCCGGACGAGGTGGTCTGCGTGCCGTCGCCGCAGCTGGAGACCGCCACCCCGACCACCGTCGGTCTGGGGGACTCCTTCGTCGGCGGGTTCGTCGCCGCACTGGCCGGCTACTGAACCAGCCGCCCCGGCGCACGGAGCGGTGCGGCCGTGGGGCGGGCGCGGGAGGTCGGGGGAGTGAGGGAGTCTCGTGCGATGCTGGCGCGCATGCGGACGATCGGTGTGCTGGGCGGCATGAGCAGCGTCGCGAGCGGGGAGTACTACCGGCTGCTCAACGAGGGGGTCAACGCCCGGCTGGGCGGGCACTCGGCCGCCGAGATCGTGATGTACAGCGTCGACTTCGCCGTGATGGAGAGGTTCCTCCGTGACCAGGCCTGGCACGAGGCGGGGGAGTACCTGGCGGACCGGGCGGCGGCCCTCGAGAAGGCCGGGGCCGACCTGGTGATCCTGGCCACCAACACCTTTCATCGGGTCGCGCCGCAGATCGAGGCGGCGGTGGCGATCCCGTTCGTCCACATCGTCGACGTCACCGCCGAGGCGGCGCTGGCCGACGGCACGGGTGTGCTGGGGGTGCTGGGGACGGCGCCGGTGATGGAGTCCGACTTCTACCGCGACCGCTTCGCCGGTCACGGGATCGCCGTCCTGGTGCCCCCGGCCGAGGACCGCGCGGTCGTGCATCAGGTGATCTTCGACGAGCTGACGCGCGGGGTCGTCTCGGACGACGCGCGGCGGGAGTACGTCCGCATCATGAGGGATCTGGTGGCGCGCGGGGCGCAGGCAGTGGTGCTCGGCTGCACCGAGATCAGTCTGTTGGTGGGCCCGGACGATCTGCCGGGGACCCCGCTGTACGACACCACGGCGCTGCACGTCGCCCGAGCCGTGGACCTGGCCCTCGCCGACTGAGCGGGGCGGCGTGATGTTCGAGGTCGTCGGCCGGGCGTAGCGTGAGCCCGTGGACATCAGCAGACAGGGCCAGCGTTTCGTCACGGGACTGCACTCCCGGATCTATCGCTGGACCGGCGGGCGGATCGGGTCCCGGTTCGGCAAGGTCGAGAACGTGCTGCTCACCACCACCGGACGACGCAGTGGGGCGAGGCGCACCACCCCGTTGTCCGTGCTGCCCATGGGATCCGAGCTCGTCCTCGTCGCCTCGAACGGCGGGGCGCAGCGTGACCCCGACTGGTTCCTCAACCTGACCGCCGATCCTTCGGTCGTCGTCCAGCGGGGTGCCGACCGCCTCGCCATGCATGCCCGCCCTGCGACGGCCGCCGAACGCGCCGAGCTCTGGCCGAAGGTGACCTCGCTCTACAAGGGCTACGCCACGTACCAGACCCGTACCGAGCGCGAGATCCCCCTGGTGATCTGCACCCCGGACGCCCCCGGACCCAGCTAGCGCTCGAGCATGCGGGATCATGTCTGGTTGCGCCAGGCCATCGCCACAGTCAAACCACCCAGCAGGGTCAGCAGTGCGCCGCCACCGACGACGACCCCCACCGGGGTCAGCAGCACCGCCATCGCGGCCGCCCTCGCCCGACCGAGTAGCCCAGGAACAGCGTGGTCGTGGCGCTCGGACCCGTCAGGGCCGGCGGGGCGGTCGTGACGCGTTCGTCGTCGCCACCGAAGTAGACCCACCAAAGCCCGCTGACCAGCACCATCGAGGCCAGGAAGGTCGCCAGGACGGTGAGCTGTCCCAACCGCCCCTGAGACCCCACCGCGATCGCGATGATGGTCTCGCCGAGAGCGATGATGACGAGCAGCTGGTGGCGCTCGACGAAGTGTCCGGACCGCAGCACGATCCCGCTCGCCTCACGGCGGGTCAGCGCCGAGAACACGAACAGTCCGACGGCAGCCGCCCACCAGTACCAGCGGTTCGCAGACGGTGTCGCGGCGGCGGCCATCAGGCAGCCGGTGGCGCCGAGGTTGATGGGCAGCACCCGAAGGATCCCCCGAACCGGGTCACCCTGCGAGGCCCGGGCGAACTGGACGGCGTGCGTCACCACCACGAGCCCGTAGGCCAGTGCGAAGATCCAAGCCCCGGACCCGAACACCGTGGGGACCACAGTCGCCATCGCGAGGAAGCAGGTCATCGCGACCAGCATCGGCACCCGGGTGCCGAACGAGTCGGGTGCCACGTTGTTGGCCAGCCAGACGTACCCGTCGTACATCCACCAGGTCACGGCCAGCACCAGGGTGGCCCGGCCCAGACCGCCCCAGCCGTCGGCCAGCAGCGACGTCATCTGGGTCACCAGGAAGACGAACACCAGGTCGAAGAACAGCTCCAGCGGCGTCGTGGTGGCGTCGACCTCGGGTGCGGCGAGCGAACCAGGCTTCACGACCGACATCCTCACCCATCAGGGGCCGGCGCGTCCGAGCCCCGTCTCGGCCCCAGCGCCGTCACTCGAGCGCCTTCATGAACGACCAGAGCCCACCTTCGAGGTCGCGGGCGCTGTACTCCCGGTAGCCGTAGGGCTGGTCCGTCGGAGGGTAGAGGACCTCTGCCCCCTGCTGCACGGCATGTTGGTGGTGCTCATCGACGTCCTCGACCATGACGGCGACGGAGCCGGTGGCCGACCCCAGCGCGGCCGGTGAGGCCAGTGCGTACTCGACGGACTGCGGGTGCAACCAGATCACCGCGTCGCCGGCGAGCACCTGCGCATGGACGGCGTCGCCGTGGTCGTCGAGCTGGAGCGGCCCAGGGGTCAGTCCGAACACCCGGGTGAGCCACGCGTGCGCAGCAGCGAGGTCGCGGTAGACGAGGATCGAAATGCTGCTCTGGACGGTGTCGGTGAACATGGTCAGCTCTCCCAAGGTGTCGAGGATCTCTGCTGTGGTCGGGTGGGGCCCGCCCGAGTCGGAGGCGCTCGGGCCATCGGCCCCGCCGCCCGTCAGGACGACGAGCCGGCGCCGGGTCGCGGCGATCGCGGCCTGCTGCCGATCGAGTCGTTCCAGATGGGTGCGAATGGCCTGGTGCAGGGCCCAGCCCGGTTCCTCCAGGGCGACGGCGATGTCCGACAGGGACATCCCTGCATCGCGCAGCAGGCAGATCCGGTACAGCCGCCGAACGTCGCCGTCGTCGTAGCGTCGGTGACCCGCCGCCGTGCGCCCTGACGGTCGGAGCAGGCCGATGTGGTCGTAGTACCGCACGGCACGGATCGACAGTCCCGCCTGGCGGGCCAGCTCGCCGACCCGGTACCCCTGCTCCTCACCCATGACGGCACGCTACGACGTGACGCCGCGTCAGGTTCAAGCCGTGATCGCGGCGTCAGCCCCAGCCCAGCTCGTGCAGCCGGTCGTCGTCGATGCCGAAGTGGTGGGCGATCTCGTGCACCACCGTCACCCGCACCTCGGCGACGACGTCCTCGCGTGTGTCGCAGGCGCCCAGGGTCGGGTTGCGGAAGATCGTGATCCGGTCCGGCAGCGACCCCGAGGCCCAGCCGTCGCCGCGCTCGGTCAGCGGCGTGCCCTCGTAGAGCCCGAGCAGGTCGTCCTCGCCGTCGGGCGGGTCGTCCTCCACCAGGACCACCACGTTGTCCATCAGCCGCGCCAGCTCGGCCGGCACCGTGTCGAGGGCGTCGGCCACCGCCTCCTCGAAGTCCTGCCGCGACATCGTCACCACGGGCCCAGTCTGCCGCTCCGACGCCCGGCTGCCACTGCATTCAGGTGATGGTCAGGGTTCCTTTCTGGCCGTGGGAGAAATGGTCCGGGAACGTGCAGAGGTAGGTGTAGGTGCCGGCCAGGGGCGCCTTGAACAGGATGGTGTTGCTCTGGCCGCCCTCGATCAGCCGGGTGTGAGCGATGATCGCGGGATCGTCGGTCTTGATCCAGTCGGCGGTGTCGCCGGCCGCCTTGCCGCTGGCGACCACCTCGGCCTCCTGGCCGGGCTGCACCAGCACCCAGTTGTGGCCCACCTCGTCCTTGCGGTCGGTGTTGTTCGAGAACTTCAGCTTGATCTTGCTGTCGGCGGTGGCGGTCAGGGTCGGCAGGTCGAAGCTGTAGTCGTCCGGGCGGGTGCCGGTGCCGACCGTCAGCAGCACCGTCCCGGCCGGTACCGACGCACTGGCGTTGGGGTCGGCCGTGGCCATGCCGGTCTCGTCGGGGTCGGGTCCGGACGCCGACGTCCCCGGCGCCGACCCGGCGTCGGTGCCCGCGCCACCGCCGCCGCCCGAGCCGGCTGTGCCGGCGTCGACGCCCGCCGAGCCGCCGCTGCACGCCGTCAGCCACGCCCCGGCAGCGGTGACCCCCAACGCCGCGAAGGTGCGCCGGCTCACCCGGCCGGGGTCGGTCATGACGCGACCAGCTCCTCGGCGTCCCGGCGTGAGCGGCGCCGCTGCAGGGCGCGCGGCAGCAGGGCGAGCAACCCCAGCACCAGCGGCGTACCGATCGCCACCGGCAGCACCCCGCCCGGGTTCTGCTTGGCGAACGCCTTGACCGTCAGGTGGATCCCCGGGCTCGAGACCGGCACCGACGTCGCGTTCGCTCCCGACGGCTTGGGGATCACCGTCATGTAGACCATGTAGTCGCCCTCGAGGATCGCCTCGACCGTCCAGGTCTGCTCGACGTTCTCACCCGCCGGCAGCACGTCGATCTGCTGGGTGCGCTCCGGTGACCAGTCCTCGGGGTCGACCGGCTCGCCCTTGCCGGTCTTGACGATGTTCATGGCGACGTTCAACGGCGGGGAGTCCTGGCCGCCGTTGTTGGTCACCACCGTCGTGAACTCCACCTCGTCGCCCGCGTTCACGGTGCGGTAGGCCAGGTTCATGGTGATCGCCAGGGCCTGGTCGGTGCTCGCCGCCCGGGCGGTCGCGACCGGCGTCACGACGAGCGCCCCCACCGCCGCAGCCACCAGCAGCGCCGTCGCCGCGGGGCTGCGACCCAGCCTCGGCATCCGCAGCCGAGGGGCGTCACCGGCCAACCGCAGCCGCGGCGCCGCGAACACGAACAGCACCACGAGCACCCCGACCGCCGAGTACACGGCGGCCAGGAGGTAGGGCTGCTTCTCGGCGACCGTCCGGTTGTTGACGATCACCTTCTCGAGGAACTCGCTCGAGGCCTGCAGCGGGTTCAGCTGCTGCACCAGGTACCCCAGGTCGCCCTTCTGGGCGCTGCCCGGCCACTGGGTGGGGATCAGGAAGATCAGGTACACCAGCAGGCTGGCGAACAGGCTGCTGCGGTTCGAGCTCGACCAGATGCTCACCAGCATGCCGAAACCGGTGAAGGCGACCGCCATCAGCCCGCCCAGCAGTGCCCCCAGCCACAGCGCCTCGGACACGCTCGGGTCGCCCTGGCCCAGTACCACGACGTAGGGCACCGCCAGCAGCAGCGTCACCGGCCACGGCGACATCGCCGCCAGGAACTTGCCGAGCACGATCTGGCGCGGCTTGGCGGGGGAGAGCAGCAAGGCCTCCAGGGTCGCCCGCTCCCGCTCGCCGCTGATGCTGTCGGCGCCGATCACCAGCCCGACGAACAGCCCGAACGAGATCGCGCTGAGCACCGTCAGGAACACCATCTCGACCGGCGGGATCAGGCTCAGCTGGCTCTCGAGCTGGCGCATCACCGACGTCACCGACATCACCGCGCAGAACAGCACCAGCAGGACGACGACCCGCGCACTGGTCCACAGGTCGATGAACTCACGCTTGAACACCAACCACCACATGGGATCAGCCCTTCTCGACGGTGAGCTGCAGCCGGGGGGCCGCGACGGCGAACAGCACGACCAGCACCGCGACCATGGCGACCAACGGCGCAGCCAGACTGGGCCAGACCTCACCCAGGCCGCGGCCCTCGGCCACGGTGCGGGTGAGCAGCTGGGCGCCGGCCTCGACCGGGTCGAGCGCCGAGACCACCTGCCCGGCAGGGGAGTTGAGGAACTCGGTCGGCAGCTGCGCCGGGATCAGCGACGCCGCGTACACCAGCAGGCCGATGAACAGGCTCACCCGGCTGGAGTCCGACCAGATGCTGACGAGCAGGCCGAACCCGACGAAGATCACCGACAGCAGGGTCCCGGTCAGGGCACCCCACCACAGTCCGACCCCCAGCACCGGGTCGCCGTGCGACAG
The DNA here is from genome assembly GCA_963738495.1 of uncultured Actinomycetota bacterium. GTDB lineage: Bacteria > Actinomycetota > Actinomycetes > Actinomycetales > Kineosporiaceae > CAVTWW01. The sequence goes on along the minus strand of CAVTWW010000030.1, from coordinate 32,851 downwards.
GGTCACCACGTAGGGCACCGCGATCACCAGGGCCGCGGGCCAGGGCGACAGCGCCGCCAGGAACTTGCCGAGCACGATCTCGCGGTGGCCGGCCGGCGTCAGCAGCAGCGGCTCGAGGGTCGCCCGCTCCCGTTCCCCGCTGACGCTCTCGGCCGCCATCACCAGTCCGATGAACAGCCCGAAGGTGATGGCCGAGGTGATCGCCACGACGACGGTCTGCTTGAGCGGCAACAGGTTCAGGTCGTTGTTGGTCGCCAGCAGGTAGGCCGTGACCGAGAGCAGGACGCCGAACACGGCCAGGAAGTTGAGCACCCGGCCGCCGGCCCACATCTCCCGCAGCTCGGCGCGCATCACCAGCTGCCAGACGCTCGGCCGCCGGTTCACTCGATCGCCTCCGCCGTCAGCTGCAGGAAGACGTCCTGCAGCCGCCCGGCCCCGCCGTCGAAGCTCAGGACCGGGACCTCGGCCTGGACCAGGGCCTCGAGGACGGCGTTCTTGGCCTTCTGCTCGGCGACGGTCGACTCGACGGCCGCCGGCTCGAACTCCACCGTCAGCCACCCCGCGGCGTCGCCGTCCGCCACGCTGTGCCCGCCACCGGGCATCGCCAGCAGCGCGGCCCGCGCCGTCGGCACCGACTCGACGGGCACGTGCACCCGGGCCAGCCGTCGACCGTTGCCGTCGGAGCGGCCGATCACCTCCTCGACGGTGCCCTTGGCCACCACCTGACCGGCATTCATGATGACGACGTCGTCGCACACCCCCTCGATCTCGGCGAGCAGGTGGCTGCACAGCACGACGCCCTTGTCGTGGTCCCGGGCGATCCGCTGGATGAGCTGCAGCAGCTCGCGCTGACCGCGGGGGTCGAGCCCCAGGGTGGGCTCGTCGAGGAACACCACCGCCGGGTCGTTCACCAGTGCCCGGGCGATGCCGAGCCGCTGTCTCATGCCGTGGCTGTAGGAGCCGATCGCCGAGCCGCCACGGTTCTGCAGCCCCACCACCTCGAGCAGCTCGGCGCTCGTCGTCCGGGCCTGCGCGGCCGAACTGCCGTAGAGCTGGCCGAAGAACGTCAGGTAGGCGCTGCCGGTCTGCTGCCGGGGGAACCCGAGCCCCTCGGGCAGCACCCCGATCCGGCGTCGGATCTTCTCGGGCTGCTCGGAGCCGATGCCGTCCACGACGAACTTGCCGGACGTCGGCGCCAGGATCGTCGTCAGGATCCGGATGGAGGTGGTCTTGCCGGCCCCGTTGGGGCCGAGGAAGCCGAGCACCCGCCCCGCCGCCAGCGAGAACGTCAACCCCTTGAGCGCCTCGCGAGTCCCGTACGACTTGCGCAGGTTCTGGGCAGAAAGAATGACGCCGGAACCTGTTTCGGCTGTCCCGTCCAACACGGAACCACTGGTCTGAGTCATGCGTCGGCCTCCGGTCGATGGGTCGGGAAAGACACCCCAGGGCAGAGCAGTCGTCGTGGGCGCGGGCCGAGGCTCTCGATCCCAGCACCACGGTGCTGAGGATCGGAAGGGTCGCTACGGACCACGGCGCTACCCGCGGACTCTACTCACGTCGCCCCCGAACCACCACAGGTCGTTCGGGGGAGACAAGGTCGTCGGGAATGGGGATCACCGCCTCTGCCGGTACGCGTGGGCGGTCGTGCGGTACATGGCGGCCGCGTAGCGGTAGGCCCGGCGGTCCAGGCGCAGCGCCTGGGCACTGGCGGCGGCCAGGGCCTTGGCGCCGAGGTGCCGGACACTGGTGAGCTGCAGGTCCTCGCGGGCATCCCCGCTGTTGGCCTTGATGTCGACCAGTCCGACTCCGGGTGCGTAGTACTTCTGCTGATGGCCGTGCTCGGGAGCGGTCGGGCTGCTCTCGTCGATGACCACCGTGTGGCAGTAGCAGCCGGACCGCACGCAGATGCGCACCTCGTCCGCCACCACCTTGCCGATGTCGTAGAAGTCGATCGACGGGGCCCTGCCCTGCACGAAGCTCGGCGTCCCGGGGACGGGGTGCCCGGGGACCAGGATGCCGGCCTTGGCCTTGGCCACCCCGGAGATCCAGGTGCTGGGAGCCCCGGCGAAGCGGCCCGCCTCGTACTCCTCCGGGTACTCACCCATGGTCCAGACGTTGCCGGCGTCGTCCTGGGCGAAGAAGGCCAGCTCGGCCTCGGTCAGCTTGCCGTCGTTGATGTCCTGGTCCCAGATCGCCCGGGTCTTCACCCCGTTGATCACCTTGACCACGTCGGTGACGGTGAAGATCACCCGATGCTTGTGGCTGCCGGTGTCGTCGGTCACCGTTCCGTCGTAGGTGAACTGGGTGCCCGGCTGCAGCGGGAACCAGCGCGAGGTGATCCTCGTGGGGTGCGAGAAGCGGCCGGTGCCCCTGGCCGGCTGGGTGGCGCCGGTGGCCGCCTGGGCGGCGTCCGCGGTCACCGACAGTGCCAACGCGGCCAGCACGCCCACCGCTGCGGTGGGGAGCAGTCGTCTACGCCACATGAGGATCTCCTTCGGTAGCCGGGGCCAGGAGGGGCGGCCCGCTCGGGCGCCCGAATCGCAGGTAGAGCGAAGGCAGCACGAACAGGTTCAGCAGCGTCGAGGTGACCAGGCCGCCGAGGATGACCACGGCGAGCGGGTGCTCGATCTCGTGGCCGGGGCGCTCGCCGAGCACCACCAGCGGCACCAGCGCCAGGCCGGTGGCCAGCGTGGTCATCAGGATCGGCGACAGGCGCTCGCGGGCCCCGCGGACCACCAGCTCCCGCCCGAACGCCTGGCCCTCCTCGGTCTCCAGGTGCTGACAGTGGTTGATCAGCAGGATGCCGTTGCGGGCGGCGATGCCGAAGACGGTGAAGAACCCGACGAGCGACCCGAGCGAGAGGATCCCGCCGCCTGACCCAGGCCGCCAGGACCCCGCCCACCAGCGCCATCGGCAGGGTGAGGAACACCAGCACCGCCAGCCGCCAGCTGCGGAAGGCGGCCTGCAGCAGCAGCAGGATCGAGCACCCCGCCGAGGACACCGACCGCCAGCAGGCGGGTCTGGGCGGCCTGCCGCTCGGCGTACTCACCGAGCACCTCGGCGTGGTACCCACGGGCGTAGGTCACCGACTGCAGCTTGGCGTTGAGCTCCTTCACCACCGAGCCCAGGTCGCGGCCGTCGACGTTGGCGCCCGACGTCGAGGTACCGGGAGTCGCCCTGACCCGGCTCGATCGCGTTCGGGTTGGGCGCGAGCGTCACTGTCGGCGACGTCCCCCAGCGCGATCCGGCGCGCCCGACGGGGTGTCGATGCGGCAGTGCTCATCACCGACGTGAGGCTCGGTCCGGGTCTGCTGCGTGCTCCACACGACCACGTCGTAGGCCTTGCCGCCGCGTGAAGATGTCGCCGACCTCCTCGCCTGCCATCATGCGTGGCCGCGGCTCGCCGGACGTCTCCCGGCTTGAGGCCGTACTGCTCGGCCTTGGCTTCAGGTCCACCTCGACCTGGATCTGCGGCACCTCCGTCGAGATGTCCCGGTGGGCGTCGACCACGCCGTCGATGCCCTCGAGTATCTTCAGGATCTCGTCCGACTTGGCGCGCAGGGCGGGCAGGTTCTCGCCGAAGATCGCGCACCACGATCGGCTTCCTTGCCGCCGGTGAGCACCTCCTCGATCCGCTCGTCGAGATAGGTCTGCACCTCGCGGTACAGCCCGGGGTAGCCGCTCTGGTCGACCTCGTCGATCTGGTCCAGCGAGGTCTGTGTAGTCCGCGTCGGGTCGAGGCTGACCCAGTTCTCCCCGAGGTTCACCCCGGCGACCTCCTCGCCGAGGAAGGCGCTGGCCGATGTGGGCGCCCGAAGCTGCGGACCCCGGGGATGTCGCCGCGAGCTCGGGCTCGAGGTCGACGGTGGTCCGTTCCATCTCTGCGGCCGAGGTGCCCGGCAGGGCGACCCAGTGGATCAGGAAGTCGCGTTCCTTGAACGCCGGGAACAGACGACTGCCCCAGCTGCGGGACAGACCAGCAGCCCGCCGAGCGTGACCAGCGCCGAAGGCCGCGTAGGCCGCGCCGGGGCCGGACGACGATCCGGCCCAGCACCCGGGTGTACCCGCGCTGCAGCCGCTCGACCACCGGCGAGGTGCGCCGCTCGATCGGTGCGTTCGCGCAGCAGGATCAGGGTCAGGGCCGGGGTGACGGTCGAGCGCGACGACCATCGAGGCGACGATCGCCAGCGTGTACGACAGGGCCAGCGGCCGGAAGAACGCGCCGGTCAGCCCGGCAGCAGGAACACCGGGATCGAGCGCCGCGACGATGATGAGGGTGGCGTAGACGATCGGGCTCCGCACCTCCAGCGAGGCCTCCAGGATCACCGATGCCGTCGATCGCCCGCTACCGGACAGCCGTTCCTCGCGCAGCCGTCGGACGATGTTCTCGACGTCGATGATGGCGTCGTCCACCACCGCGCCCGAGGGCGATCACCAGCCCGGCCAGGGTCATCGTGTTGATCGTCGCGCCCCGCCAGTAGAGGACCAGCATGGTGGCCATCAGCGACAGCGGGATCGTCAGCAGGCTGATCAGGGCGACCCGCCACTCGAACAGGAACAGGCCGAGGATCACCACGACGAGCAGGAACCCGAGCACCAGCGCCTGGGTCAGGTTGGAGATGGCCAGCTTGACGAAGTCGGCCTGCTGGAAGACGTGGGTGTCGAAGTTGATGCCCGGCAGCCCGGGCTGCAGCTCCTTGATCGCCTGCTCGACGCCCGCGGTCATCTGCAGGCGTGTTCGCCCACGGCAGCTTCTCGACCACCAGCAGCAGGCCGGGCTTGCCGTTGATGATCGCGTCGCCGATGAGCGGCTGGTGCGTCCTCGGCGACCGTGGCGACGTCGCCGAGCGCGTGACGGTCCGTGCCGTCAGCTGCCGGGACCGGCACCTTGGCCAGGTCCTGCGGCGGTCACGATGGGCAGGACGTTGCGCACGCCGATCCGCTGGTTCGGGGTCTCGACCGTGCCGCCGGTGCCGATGACCGCGCCGGAGGAGAACCGCAGCAGGCCCGAGTCGACCGCGTCGGCCGGTGGCCTCCATGACCTCGTTCGAGCGCGACCCGCTCGGCCGGCCATCTTCGGCGGCTCGACCTGGACCGTCATCATCTGCAGGCGCTCGTTCCAGATCGCGACGTTGGCCACCCCGGGAACCCGCAGCAGCCGAGCCCGGATCGTCCAGTACGCCGACATCGACATCGTCGATCAGCGAGTGGGTCTTCGACGTCATGCCGATCTGCATGGCCCGCCCGGTCGCCGACACCGGCGCCAGCATGACCGGCGGCGCCGCCCAGGTCGGCAGGCTGGGGGCGACCGGCGCCAGCCGCTCCTGCACGAGCTGGCGGGCCCGCAGCAGGTCGGTGCCCGGCTTGAACAGCAGCTCGATCGAGGACAGCTGCGGCACCGACTTCGACCGCAGGTCGTCCAGGCCCTGGACGCCGTTGAGGGCCTGCTCGAGCGGGACGGTGACCAGCTGCTCGACGTCGGAGGTCGACAGGCCCACGCACGCGGTCTGGATCGACCACCCGGGGCGGGGCGAACTCCGGGAAGACGTCCACCCGCATCGAGCGGCAGCGCCGCACGCCCGAGCACCATCATGGCGGCGGCGGCGGCGACCACCAGGTAGCGGAACGTCAGGCTGGAGCCGACGATCCAGCGCATCAACGTCCGTTGCCCGCGCGTCATTCCTCACCGGCGATCTCGGCCTCGGCGCCGAGCAGCTCCGGCGCCCCCGGGTCACCACGACGGCCCCGTCGTCCGGACCGTCGGTCAGCACGGCGACGTCGTCCTGGATCGCCTCGACGGTGATCCGGGCCCGGGCGTAGGTCCGCGGGCTGACGTTCACGTACGTCCAGGTCGAGCCCTCGCTGTCGTAGACCACCGCGGCGTAGGGGAGGACCTTGTGCTCCGCCGAGACGCCCGCCACGGTCCGGGTGGCCCGGTGCACGGTGCCGGTCGTGATGCCCAGCCGTTCGACGGCGTGGTCGGTGAGCTGGACCGTCTTGATGGCGGTGCCGTCGGCGGCGCTGGCATCGGTGAGGGTGACCGCGGGCTCGGAGGCCGTCGGTGCCTCGGCGGAGCAGCCGGCCAGGCTCAGTCCGGCGGCGATCACAACCGCTGCGCCGCAGCCCTTGACGACGAGTGTGGTGTTCATGGCAGTCCCCTTCGGATGCGTCGTGAGGTCGTCGTCAGGCCGGGATCGGCAGGGTGCTCGGGTCGACACTGTGTGCCTTCGACTCGCCCTTTGGGGAGACCAGGATCAGGGCCGCGGGCAGCACCACCAGCAGCATCAGCAGCAGGCTCACCAGCGCGCCCAGCAGGGTCACCGCCAGCGGGTGCAGCAGCTCCAGGCCGCCGCGGTCACCGAGTGCGGCCGCCGGCAGCAGCAACGCGGCCGTGGCCAGGACGGTCTGGATGACCGGGACCGCCTGGTCCCTGGTGGCCTCCAGGACGACGGCGGGATCGTGCGCCCAGCCGTTCACCCCTTCCAGGTCCTTGATCCGCCGCAGCAGGACGACGCCGCCGCGGACGGCCAGGGTGACGACGGCGAACACCCCGGCGAGGGCTCCGGCCGAACCCAGCCCGCCGGCCAGGGGCGCGGTGAGCGCACCGCCGGCCGCGGACAGCGGCAGCAGCAGGATCAGGACCAGGGCACGGCGCCAGCTGCCGCTGGCCGCCTGCAGCAGCAGCAGGATGCCCACCAGAGCAGCGGCAGCGAAGGCCCACACCACGCGGGTCCGGTCCTGCCGGGTCGTGGCCGTGCCGAGCACCTCGGCGTGGTACTCGTACGGCATCGCCACGGTGGCGACCCGGGCCTTGACATCGGCGACCACGGCGTTCGGGTCGCGCCCGCTGACCGAGGCGACGATCTCGGCGTCGCGCAGCACCTCGTCGTGGGTGATGCGGGTGGGCTGCGGCTTGACCGTCACCGAGGCCACGTCGGCGAGACGGACCTGCCCGCCGGCCGGGGTGTCGAGCAGCAGGTTCTGCAGCTCGGTCACGTTGGTGCGGGTCTGCGCACGGCCCCAGACGACGACGTCGAAGATCTTCGCCTCCTCGTAGAGGTTGCCGACGATCAGCCCGGAGGTCAGCGTGGTCGCGTCCCGCCGGATGTCGCCCGGCTTCAGGCCGTACTTCTGAGCCTTGTCGACGTCCACGTCGATCTGCACCGTCGGCTGCTGGACGACCGGGCGAAGCGTCGGCGAGACCAGTCCCGGGACGTCGGCGACGGCCGTGCGCACCTTCTCGGCCAGGGTGCGCAGCTCGTCGAGCTCGATGCCGTAGACCCGGACGACGACGTCGTCGCTGCTGCCGGCGGCGCCGGCGATCTGGTCGTCGGCGTAGGTGAGCAGGTGCGAGGCCAGGCCCGGGTAGCCGCGGGCCACCCGCGTGATCAGCCGCCCTGGTGGCGGCGTAGTCGGCCGACTCGGCGAGGTTGACCCACAGCTCGGCCGAGTTGATGTCGACCATCTGGTCGGAGGACATCGCGCGCCCGACGTGCACGCCGACGTCGACCACACCCGGCTGCGAGCGCAGCTCCTGGCTGAGTCGACCCGCGATCCGGTCCATCTCGGCCAAGGAGGTGCCGGGGGCGGTCTCGACCTGGAGCAGCAGGTTGCGGTCCGCCAGGGCCGGCAGCCGGCTGCCGGCGCCCAGCTGGGGGACCGCTGCCGCGGCCGCCAGCACCAGCACCCCCACACCGGCCCAGGCCACGACCGGGCGTACCAGCCAGCGTCGGACCGAGCCGTCGAAGCTGCGCCGCACCCAGCGGGCCAGCGGGCGGGAGGTCTCGGGCTGGCCGTTGCCGCGGATCAGCACCGCCAACGGGGGGGTGAGCATCAGGGCCACGAACATCGAGGCGGCCAGCGCCAACGCGTAGGTCGCCACCATGGGCACCGTGAACGCGGTGGTGACGCTGTCCAGGACCAGCAACGGCAGGGTGGCGAGCAGGACGACGAGGGTGGCGAACACGGCCGACCCACGCTCGTCCACACAGGCGCGAACGGCGGTGGTGGCGCGTTCGAGCGGGCTGGCGTCCGGGGGCAGCTCCCGCAGGCGGCGGGACAGCCGTTGGCGTCCCGCACCGCGTCGTCGATGACGAACCCCACCGCGACGGCCAGCCCGATCAGGGTCATGGTGGTGAAGGTGGCGCCGCCCAGGTAGAGCACGTAGGCCGCCGCCAGCAGGGTCAACGGGATCGTGATGGCGCCGATCAGCGCCACCCGCCAGGACGAGAGAACCGCCAGGAAGACGACGAGGAGCAGCAGGAAGCCGAGCAGTGCCGCGAGGCCGGTGGTGCGCAGCGCGGTCTCGATGTAGGTCGCCGGCCGGTACACGTCCGTGGTCGACCGTGACGCCCTTCAGGCCCGGGGCCATGTCGGCCATGGCCGCCTCGAGGTTGCGCGTCACCTCGAGGGTGTTGGCGCCGGGGAACTTCTCGATCACCAGGAAGAGACTGGGCCTGCCGTCGACCAGGGCGTCGCCGATCAGGGGCTGGTGGTCCTCGATCACGTCGGCGACGTCGCCCAGCCGCAGCGCCGGCTTGTCCTGCACCGGGACGGCGGCCAGCTGCTGCGGCGTCGAGATCGGCGAGATGTGCTGGATGGCAAGGCGCTGGTTCGTGCCCTCGACGAACCCGCCGGTGCCCGGCGTCGACGCCTCGACGAAGGTCAGCGGCGAGACCCACAGCGAGTTGCCGGCCGTCTCGATGACCTGGGTCAGCGTGACGTTCTGCGCGCGCAGCTTGGCGGGGTCCACCTGTCACCTGCAGCTGCCGGTCCCGCTGGCCGTAGATCGCCACGTTGGCCACCCCGGGCACGCCCATGAGCCGTGGCTTGAGCTTCCATCGCGCGAGCACGGACATGTCGACCAGTGAGGTGTCCGTGGAGGACAGCCCGATCATGGCGATCCGGCTGGTGGAGGCCAGCGGCTCGATCATCATCGGCGCGCTGCCGACGTTGGGCAGCGCGTGCGCCTGGGTCATCCGCTCCGGTGACCATCTGGCGGGCGGCGTACACGTCGGTGCCGGGCTCGAAGAGCAGGTCGATGACCGACAGGCCGGGCATGGAGGAGGAGTGGATCGATCGAGCCAGGGCACGCCGTTGAGCAGGTCCTGCTCCATGCCGAGCGTGATGAAGTGCTCGACCTCGGCCGCGGACAGGCCGAGTGCCTCGGTCTGGATCTCGACCGTCGGCGGCATGAACTCGGGATAGACGTCCACGGGTGCGCTGCGCCACCCCGCGAGGGCGAGCAGCGGAAGGGCGATGACCAGTGCCACAGCCATCCGCCCGAACTTGATACTGGACCCGACAAGCCAATTCATCACGGTCATGCACCCCTGACGAGACCGTTGGACCGCCTGGCCCGACGTCACGGCTCACGTGGAACCGTTCTCGGGATTCGGCGAGTCGTCGTTGACGGAAGGTTGCGACAGATACTTGGAGCGTGCGGCGCGGGTTTGAAATACTCTTAGCCCTAACTTATTCGGGGTGGTTGAAGATGAACCTCCACCGCAAGGCTCCATTTCTGACCCCTTTGGTGGTCGCTGCCTCCGCCGTGGGGTCGGCCGCCTCTCCACCGCGAGGACGACTACGGGTCCTCCTGCGGCAGGACGCCACGGCCACGACTGCTACTACGACCACGAATGCTGCTACGACGACGGCGACCGAGACCGGGACCACCCCGGCCGCCGTCCAGAACGGTTACGTCGCAGCGGCACAGGAGAACGTGCGGCTGGCTCTGGCGGACAGCCGTCGTCGCTGGGGACGGCGCCGGTTGGTGGGCCAGCCGCCGGGGGACGTCGTGCTGGCGGTCGCGGTGGCGGTCGCCACCTGGGCCAGTTTCGTCGACCGCTTCGGGCAGATGGTCGACACCGAGGACGGCCCCGCCGGATTCGCTCAGCCCGATGTACTCGGCGCCGTCCTGCTTCTGATCGGTGCGACCGCGATCGTCTGGCGCCGTCGCCGGCCCAGGGCCGTGCTATTGGTGACGAGTTTGTCATTCGTCGCTTATCTAGAGCTCGGTTACGCACCGCCACCAATTCCTTACGGCCCGCTCGTGGCGCTTTTCACCCTGGCCGCCGTGGTGCCCGCCGTCAGCTCGCTGGTGGCCACCGCCGTGCTCGCCGCCGGCGTCGTCCTGCTGTCGTTGACCACCAGCAGTGCGGCCACCGACGACCAGTTCCTCGCCTACCTCATCTCCTTGGGCGCCGGGTGGAGCCTCGGCTACGGCCTCCAGCAGAGCCGGGCCAGGACTGCTCTGGCCGAGGAGCACGCCGCAGCGATGGTGCAGGACCACGACACCCGGACCCGGCTGGCGCTGGAACAGGAACGTGCCCGCATCGCCCGTGAGCTGCACGACATCGTGTCCCACCACGTCAGCGTGATCGTCGCGCAGGCGACTGCGGTGCAGCGGGTCGCCCGCCGCGACCCGGAGGCGGCGACGGCGGCCCTGAGCTCGATCGAGACCGTCGGGCGGGAGGCCATGGTGCAGATGCGCCGGCTGCTCGGAGTGTTGCAGCCGGGGCCGTCGGACCCGGAGGCCGACCGGCACCCCGGACTGGCGGGGTTGCAGGGACTTCTGACCCGAACCGAGGACGCCGGCCTGCCCGTCGACCTCGTCGTCAGGGGTGCCCGCCGGCCGCTGCCTCCTGCCGTGGACCGCAATGCCTACCGGATCGTGCAGGAGGCGTTGACGAATGCCTTGAAGCATGCCGGGGCCACCCGCGCCCAGGTGGAGGTCGAGTACGAGGACGACCTCCTGCGGCTGACGATCCGCGACGACGGGCACGGCAGCCTCGGCCGCCCGACGGCAGGGCACGGGTTGCTCGGCATCCTGCAGCGGGTGACCCTGCTCGGTGGCCGGCTGGCGGTCGGCCCGCTGCCGGACGGCGGCTTCGAGGTCGCCGCCGACCTGCCGCTGAACGGCGCCGGAGCATGACCATCAGGGTGGTGATCGCCGACGACCAGGAGCTGATGCGCTCCGCCCTGCGCATGTGCCTGAGCCCGGAGCCGGACATCGAGGTGGTCGGGGAGGCCGTCGACGGCCGTCAGGCCGTCGAGCTGACCCTGCGGCTGAAGCCCGACGTGCTGATGCTCGACATCCGCATGCCCTACCTCAACGGGGTCGACGTCATCCGGCGGCTGGTGGTCCCGGGGCACGAGGACCCGGTCAAGATCCTGGTGATCACGGGGTTCGACGTCGAGGACTCACTCGTGCAAGCCCTGCGCGCGGGTGCCAGTGGCTTCCTGGTCAAGGACGCCTCCGCGCAGGAGGTGGTGCGTGCCGTTCGGGTCGTCGACCAGGGGGAGGCCCTGCTGGCCCCCTCGGTGACGAGAACGCTGCTGGACAGGTACGCGGGCTTCCTGCCCATGCCGGTGCACGGCGGCGGCGCCGTGGCGGCCCTGACCCAGCGGGAGCTGACCGTGCTGCGGCTGGTCTCGCGGGGCCTGGCCAACGCCGCGATCGCCGAGTCCCTCCACATCGGGGCCAGCAGCGTCAAGAGTCATGTCGGTCACCTGTTGACCAAGCTGGGCCTGACCGACCGGGTCCATCTCGTGATCTTCGCCTACGAGAACGGCTTGATCCATCCCGGGGACCCCCGCGGCGACGACGTCTGACCGCGAACGGCGCCCTCAGTCGAACGGCGCCCTTCAGTCGAACAGGGTCAGGACCAGCGCCTGCAACGGCGGCCGCAGCACGGCGGCCTCGGCGTCGTCCACCTGGATCAGCAGAACCGTGCCGAGGCAGACCAGGTGGGTGACGAGGAAGGCACGCTCACGGTCGAGCGGGCTCGCCAGGAACGGGCTGATGCGCTCGGCGATGAGGTATCCGTTGCGGCGGCTGTCGGCGATGTTGAGGTCGTTCAGCGCCTCGATCGCGACCCCGCCGGACCACAGGGCCCTGCGGGCCGGGTCGTCGCGGACGATGCTCTCGTAGGCCCCGACCAGCCCGACGAGGGTCTGGCGGGCGTGCTCGAGCGAGGTCAGGCCGGTGAGGGCCTGCGCGATCAGGGCGTGGGTCTCGTCCAGCTGACGTTCGGCGACGACCTGGAGCACGGCCTCGACGTTGGGGAAGTACCGGTAGAGGGACGTCGGGGTGATGCCGGCCCGGGCCGCGACGGCCGCCATGGTGCACCCGGCGAGCCCTTCGCTGCGCAGCACTTCGAGCGCAGCGGTGCGCACGGCCTCGACGCGCTCGCGGGAGCGGGTCTGGCGAGGAAGGGGACGTCCCGTTTCGCGAGGCATTGACACCAGCCTACCCAGTGGGTAGAAACGTGATGCACCTTCACGTTCGCTGGGGGTCATGGGCCACGGGCCCACGCCTGATGGGCGCCCCGACCGGACCGGGCCGGAAGGTCGGGGCGCCCATCGGAGCAGGTCGGCCGGCCGACCCTCAGAAGGCGCTGGACGACGCGACGACGTCGTCCAGCAGCACGTCGTAGGTGCGGGCCGTCGAGGTGTCGCCCAGCTGGATCCGCCCGATCGGCGTCGTCCCCAGGTTCTGCCCCGTCAGGGTCAGCCCCGGCACCGGCACGCCGTCCAGGCTCGCGTCCAGACTGCTCGCCGTGCCGTTGACCACCGCGTGCAGCATCACCCGGTGCCAGGCCCCCGGCAGCACCTTCGAGGTGCCGTAGGTGGTGACCAGACCCTGGTTGTTGCGCAGCGAGACCCGGCCGGTGCCGTCGAGGTAGACGTTGACGATCGAGGCTCCGGTGGCCTTGCTGAACCCGACCAGGTTCACCGAGGTCGACTGGCTGGTGACGTAGACCCACGACTGCACCCACAGCTCGTTGTACGTCGAGGCCAGCGTCCGGTACGCCGAGGTCGCCGCCCCGGAGCTGGTCTCACGGGCCGCCCAGGTGCCGCCGTGGGCCCCGGTGGAGACCGTCGTGACGCCCGAGTTCGACGTCCACTGGCCCAGGCCGCCGGACTCGAAGTCGTCGCCGAACACCACCGTCGGCGGTGGTGAGGCCGGGGGGGTGGTGACCCCCGCCGCCGGGCTGGGCGCCGAGACGTTGGTCGCGGCGTCGGTGGCGGTGACCGTGTACGAGTACGTGGTCGCCGCCGCGACGGACGGGTCGACGAACGTGGTCGTGCTGCCGTTGACGCTGCCCACGACGGCGCCGTCCCGCCGCACCGAGTAGCCGGTGACGCCCACGGCGTCGGTGGCCGGGGCCCACGTCAGTGCGACCGAGGTGGGGCTCGCGGCAGTCGCCGTCAGCGACGACGGTGCCGTCGGTGGGGTGGTGTCGGCGCCGCCGACCACCACGGCCGCCGACCCGACGTTGCCCGCCAGGTCTCGGGCGTCGACCCGGTAGCTGTACTGGGTGCCCCCCACGGTGGTGGCGTCGGTGTAGGCGGTCGGCGATCCCGGAGTTCCCGCAATCGTGGCCAGCAAGGCATTGTCGCGGTAGACGTCGTAGGCCACGACGCCGCCGGCGTCGGTCGCCGCCGTCCACGTCAGAGCCACGGACGTGGCGTTCGGAGCGGTCGCCAGCAACGAGCCCGGCGCCGTCGGCGCGGTGCCGTCCGGTCCCAGCTCGTAGGTCTGGACGTCGAAAGCGGTTCCGTTGGAGTCGATCGGGGTGACCGTGGCCTTCGACCCGTTCACCGTGACCTTGAGATAGTGGTACACCTGCGCGTCGCTGGTCGGCGGGGTGGTCTTGGCCAGACCGCAGGTGCGGGCGGCGTTGCTGCCGTAGGACCAGCCGACCGCATAGGCGTCGGTCGTCGCGCAGCCCTTGTCCCCGACCGAGGTGGCCAGGGCGCCACCACCACCGGACACGTAGCTCGCCACCCCGCCGACCGGCGGCACGAAGCGCTGGTAGGTGTGGGAGTGACCGTTGAAGACCAGCGGAACCCCGCCGTCCTTGAGCAGCTTCTCGAGGGAGTTGGGGTTGGTCGCGGTGTTCTGCAGGAAGATGTCGCTGGGCTGGTTGTTGTCGTCCGAGCGCATCGGGAAGTGGAAGAACGCCATCTTGCGCTCACCCGGGTGGGCGGCCAGATCGGCCGCCAGCCACTGGTACTGCGCGGACGACGTCGTCCAGTGCGCCGCCCGGTCGACCTCGTAGATCGGGCAGTGGCTGCCGCAGGTGCCGCCGGTGTACAGGCCCACATTCGAGTTCGACCACGCCGCGTCGAGCATGTAGAACCGGGTGCCGGCCGTGGTGAACGCGTAGTAGGAGGTGGGGTAGTCGCCCGCCGTCGTCCCGTTGAACGAGGGGTAGGTGACCATGCCGAAGACCCCCGGCGTCGGGGTGGTGGCTGCCGCGGTCGCCGCCGTCGGCCAGTTGACCAGGTAGGTGTTGTTCCGGCCGTGGTTGCCGCTGACCGAGTACAGCGGCAGCTTGCCGCCGGGCACCGTCCAGTACGAGGGCCCGAACACCGAGCTGATGTTGACCCCGGTCTGGTTGACGTCACCGTAGGTGGTCTGGGTGCCGCCGGGGTAGGCGACGTCGCCGATCGAGACCGCGAAGCGCGCCCCCGAGCTCGCCAGCCGCGACATCACGTTGGCCTGGTTGACGTTCAGCGAGCCGTCGTTGACGCTGCCGCCGCCGGGCAGGCCGTGGGTCGAGTCCCCCCAGTCCGCCAGGACGGCGAACGTCAGCGGGGCCGAGGAGCCGGAGCTGTCGAGTGCCGTGAACTGCCCCGAGGGCTGGGTGCCGAGCAGATCGGTGGCAGCGGCGTCGCCGGTGTAGACCCGGAAGCAGTAGCCCGCCCCCGGGGTCAGGGCAGGCACGGTGACGCTGTTGAAGTACTCGCGGGCCGTGCCGATGGTCAGCGGGTTGCCCAGGGTGGGCGAGGCGACGCTGCTCGTGGTGCAGGTGCCCCCGGCCGGGCCGTACTTGACGACGCCCTTGGTCTGGTTGGTGGTCATCCAGGTGACCCGGACCGAGGTGCTCGTCAGGTCGCTCAGGTACGGGGCGCGAGTCAGCTGAGGATCGGCTCCGCCCAGTGCGGCATCGGCGGGGGAGGCCACCGACATGACGGCCGCGACCAGGCCGAGTGCGGCAAGGCCGACCAGCCGTCCCCGACGGGTGAGGCGACGTCGCCTCGACCAGGACTGCCTACCACTGGACATGAACTTCCTCCTTCTGAGGTTGCGGACGAACGACGTCTTCGTGGCGGCGACGGCCGCGGCGGCGCGGACGTTGGGCCCGGCGCATCAGGTTGACCCGGACGAAGGCCGCTCCGAGCACCAGGGCCACGACGGCCCCGGCCAGGATCGCCAGCGGCTGCCACGACGACACCAGGGTGACGGCGTCGAAGGTGCCGGCGGCACCTTCGACGCCCGCGCCGGGCTCGCTCGAGTCGGTGGCGACCGCCGCCGGGGCAGGCAGCTGGGCCGAGCGCAGCTCGCGCAGGACGGACAGCTCGGTCTGGCCGTACTTCTGGGACGGCTCGACGTAGGAGTTCTCGCTCCACTCGTTCCAGCTGATCAGGCCCAGGGCGTCGGGGGAGCTCTTCAGTGCGGTCGCGTACTCGGTGCGCAGGGTCTGCCCGTCGCCCCGCTCGACGAGCTTCTCGCCACCCACCAGCCGGGCGTCGAACCCCGGGGCGAACGGGGCGATCCAGTACTGGCCGCGGGCGTGGATCGCCTCGCCCATCGCGACCAGCTTCGAGCCGTAGGTGGTGTTGGTCTGCGGGTTCACCGACGACCAGTAGTAGGCGTCGCCGTCGGTCACGTCGGCGATCCGGCGGTATCCGTCGACGCTCTTCTCGGTGTTGAGCACCAGCATCGAGGTGCGGACGGCGGCGGTGACCGACGCGACCTCGTCGTGGCTGAAGGCCCAGGTGCCGCTCCAGATCGTCAGCGGCTTGCCGCCGACCCGCAGGAACACCGGATCGTCGGCGAACCCCTTCTGGAACGTGAGGAAGTCGGCCTTCACGGTGGTCGCCGGCAGCGGGTTGCGGTTGAAGTCGAGGCCCTGGTAGATCATCGCCAGCGTGAAGTTCTCCTCGCGCGCCACGCTCATCAGCAGCCGTAGCCGGCGGTTGTTGGTGGTGGTGTCCTTCCAGCTGACGATGAAGCCGTCGATGCCGGCCGACTTGGCCCACTGGATGTGCTGGCGCATCACCGCCGGGTCGTCGCTGGTGTACCTGCCCAGCTGCGGAGTGTCGATCTTGGCGCGGTCCCACGAGCCCGCGTCGAACCACACGTAGTAGAAGGCCAGCAGCGGGATCCGCCCGGCGGCAGGGGGAGTGGCTGCCGGGGGAGTGGCTGCCGGGAGAGTGGCTGCCGGGAGAGTGGCTGCCGGGAGAGTGGCTGCCGGGAGAGTGGCTGCCGCGGCTGCGGAGGGGATCGGCAGCGGGGTGACGTCGGCGTGGGCGCCCGCCGACAGCGGACCGGTGCTCAGCAGACCAGCGCCCAGCAGGGCTGCGGCCAGCCGGCAGGCCAGGGCCCGCCCCTGCCGCCACGGGGTTCTGGTTCCGGTTCTGGTTCCGGTTCTGGTCATACCGACACATCCGTCCCGGTGGGGGTGAGCGTGACCGGGTCACCGGTCGTGATCATGACCGGGTCACCGGTCGTGAGGGGGACCGGGTCACCGGTCGTGAGGTCGATCGGGTTCGCAGCGGCGCGGCCCATGCGGGCCTGCTGGGCCGAGCGCTGGATCGGCTGGGCGGCGGCCACGACCGCCCGGCGCACCCGGCGTCGCCCGCGACCCAGCACCAGCAGCCCGGCGGCCAGCGCCAGCCCGGCCAGGGCCAGCGTGACCAGGTCCTTGCGGGTGGCCACGACCAGGTCTGTGGCGGTGGTGCGCGACAGAGTGACCTGGCTCGGCAGCGAGGTGCCGTCGCCCACCAGGTTCACCTGGTAGACCCCGCGAGGCAGGTCCGTGAGCACCGCCGAGTGGTCGGGCCCCAGCGCCACGGTGCGGACCGTGCCGTTCGGGTAGGTGACGGTGGCCTGCTCACCGGTGCCGTTCTTGTAGAGGGCGTCGTGGGCCCGGATCTGCAGGTCGAAGAACTTGGTGGCGAAGGTGATCGGGGTACCGGCGGCGGGCGTGAACCCCTGCTGCCCCACGTCGACGACGTTGGTGCCGTCCACCATCACCCTCTGCAGGGTGTACGTCGTCGGTGCCAGCGACACCGAGCTGTTGCGGTAGACCGGGGTCTGCCCGCCCAGCCAGGTGACGACCCCCGGGGCGATCTTGATGATCTCGCCGGTGTCGGACCGCACGCTCACCTCGTCGATGCGGCCCAGGTCGAGCGGCCGGCCGCCGGTCGCGGTGAAGGTGGGCGTGACCGGGTACTGGACGGCGAACGCTGCGGTGATCGTGAAGGCGGCCCGCATCGGCAGCCCGGTGACCTCGCTCTTGTAGGCCTGGTCGGGGTCACGCTGACCGGCCCACCGCACGAACCGGTACCGGCGGGTGGGGCCGGTGAGGCTGGTGTCGAGCAACGTCAGCGTGTGCTTGCCGAAGTTGTGCTCCTGGGTCACGCTCGCCCGGCCCTGGGCGTCGGTGGTGAGAGGCTTGCCGTCGAAGAGCAGTCGGACCCCGGCGAGCACCGGCACCGTCTGCACGGTGACGGTGACCGGCCACGGCTGGCGGTGCGGGTGCGGACGGCGGGGCGGCGGCGAGGCCTCGGCCGGGCCTGCCAGCAGCGTCGAGCCGATGACGGCGACCGCGACCGCGACCAGCAGGCGGCGCAGCCGGGCGGGGGTCATGACTCCTCCTGGGGCGGGACCGGGCGCAGACCCGGTGACGATCGGCGCGGCCGCCGTTTTCCGGACCGCGCCTTCCTGGCCTTGGTAGGAGGTCTCGCCGACCCGGTTTGAGACGAGGTGACGGCAGAGACCTCGTCGTCCGATGCGGTCGTCCCGACGTGGTCGGGTGGGGGCAGCAACGAGGCCGGGGCGGGCAGACCGTCCGGGAAGACGGGCTGGTAGCGGGTCGAGCCGACCGGGGCCGACAGGGTCGTGATCACGTGCAGCTCCGAGCTGCGGCGCAGCTGCAGCACGTCGGGCCGGCCCGTCGCCGGCCGGGTGGGTGGGGTGGGCAGCGGCTCGGCGTCACGTACCGGGTCGAGGGCCGCGATCAGGTGACGCAGCCGTCGGGTGCGCTCGCGCAGCACGACCACCTGACGACCCGTGACCTGCAGCAGCACCCACGGCCAGGCGAAGGCCGCCAGCAGCAGCAGCAGCGCTCCTGCGGTGGCCAGGCCGTAGGCCCGGTAGGCGGTGCCCACCTCGACCACGGCCCCGGTCTCGGCCTTGACCGGGGTGATCAGGTCGGGGGTCCGGGGGGGGATCGAGAAGTCGAAGACAGTGGCGATACTGGTCGCGTTCCGGTCGCGGTCGGTCAGCGGGGCCAGCTGCCAGTTGTCCTCGATGAACCGCAGGGCGCTCGGGTACTCCATCTGGCGGTGCTCGATCAGACCGGGTCGGGCGTAGGGGCTGACCAGCAGGGCCGGCACCCGGAACCCCAGCTGCTGGTCGCCCACCTTCGGTGGCGCCACGTGGTCGTACCAGCCCCCCGAGCCGTCGTAGGACCACATCAGCGCCGAGCTGTGCCAGTACGGGCTCAGCATCAGCTGGGTGGTCAGGTCGCGCAGCAGGTCCTGCGCCACCGGCATCGAGCGGGACGAGCGTTCGCTGGCCCCCGCCGTCGCCAGGTAGGCCACCGCGGGCAGGGTGCCCGCGGTGAGGTCGCGGTAGTACTCGCTGAGGTCGACGATGTGCGAGGCGAGCTTCGGGTCGTCGACGAAGCGGGCGTAGTCGAGCAGCGGCACCCGGACCGCCTGTCCGGCAGGGGAGGTCGGCGAGGAGCGGAAGGTGATCGTCGGGTCGTAGTCCTGCACGTAGAACTTCCACGAGACGCCGGCCGCCTGCAGCCGGTCGAAGATCGTGGGGCTGTCGCCGTAGCCGCCGGCCGGGATGGTCCTGGTGCCGCCGGGTGCCGGGGCGGCCGAGACCCAGTACGACCGGTTGTCACGGGTGCCGTGGAACGCCGAGGAGAAGAACTTGTCGAACAGCACGTACTTGTCGGCCACCGCCCACGAGAACGGCAGGTCGGCGCGGTCGTAGTAGCCCATGGCCGGCGTCCCGTCCCGTCCCTGGGCGACGTAGGACGACACGAAACCGTCCATCTTGCCGTCGTTCAGCTGGGCCTTGAGCAC
The DNA here is from genome assembly GCA_963738495.1 of uncultured Actinomycetota bacterium. Taxonomy (GTDB): domain Bacteria; phylum Actinomycetota; class Actinomycetes; order Actinomycetales; family Kineosporiaceae; genus CAVTWW01. The sequence goes on along the minus strand of CAVTWW010000030.1, from coordinate 13,735 downwards.
CGACTCGCCCGGTGCCAGGGCGGTGACCGCCTTGCCGGTGGCACGGAACGCCGTGACGCACCCGTTGGCCGGTCGGCTCTGCACGAAGACCTGGCAGGTGCCGGCCGGGATGCCGTTGGCGCCCGGGTAGGTGCCGAAGTAGTTGTCGAACGTGCGGTCGCCCTGCATCAGGAACAGGAAGTGCTTGATCGGGGTCGTCGGTTGCGGCTCGGCCGCCCAGGCCGACGTCGCCGGGGTTAGCGCCGTCGCAGCACCGGCGGCCAGGGCGAGCAGCAGGCCCGCGATCCGCCGGTTCACGAGACCCACACCTGGTAGACGACGACGACGGGCTTGGGGGCGGTGGCCCCCGAGGGGGTGGGGACGTCGACGGTCGAGGTGTGGACGGCGACGCCGTGGTAGCGGTCCACCAGCTTCTTCAGCTTGTCGGTGAAGAAGGGGGTGCGTTCGGCGCTGTAGGAGTCCCAGACCAGGTACTGCACCCGGCCGGAGCGCACCCACAGGTCGGGGTTGGACACCGGGGTGTAGGCGGGGTTGCGGTCCCGCGGGTTGGCGCTGACCGACAGGCCGTAAACCCGGTGCCGCCCGTAGAACTGCAGGATGTTGGCCATCGACGGCCCCACCGCGAGCAGCTGTGCCCCGGCGGGCACGTTCTCGTGCAGCCAGAGCCCGGTCTCGCGGCCGCCCGGGACCCCGCCGGTACCGGCCAGGAACGTGACCCCGGACGGCGACGTCGCCAGCGACCAGCTGGGCACCGCCAGACTGGTCGCCAGGGCGAACGCGGCCACCGCGATCAGGCTGCGGCGCCGGCGTCGCCGTCCGGCCACCGGCCTCAGCCGGGCCAGGTTGGCGACGGCCCGGGCCGCGAGCATCGCCACCACGGGGGCGACGGGCAGCAGGTACTGGTAGCCCTTGACCGGCCACACCGTGAAGAACACGGCGGGGACGGCGACCCACCACAGCAGCAGCGACTCGCGCCAGCTGTTGAGCCGGCGCAGCCACACCAACCCGGCCACGGCGGCCACGACCAGCAGCCAGCCCACCGCCGGGGGCACGGTCTGGGCGTAGAACCAGGTCTCGTGGTTGGGGCGGCGCGACAGCTGCCACAGGAAGTAGTTCTGGCCGGTCGTCGACTTGCCCGACTGGGCCACGACATAGGGGAAGGCAAGCACCACCAGACCCATCACGCCGAGGGAGGCCGCGACGTCGCGCAGGCGCACCTTGACCGAGGTGGTGACGGCGAAGAAGCCGTAGAGGCTGCCGATGAGCACCACGGCGGTCTCTTTCGACAGCGTCGCCAGCCCCATCATGGCCCCGGCCGCCACGAGCCAGCGCACCGAGGCCTGCTCGCAGTAGCGCACCACGCAGTACAGCCCCACCGTGGCGGACAGCACGAGCAGCCCGTCGAGCAGCACCTGCCGGCTGACCACCACGTGGTAGGGCATGACGGCCAGGAACAACCCGGCGACGGCCCCCGCGACCGGCCCGTAGAGGCGCCGGGCGACCAGGTAGGTCATGACGACGGCGAGCACCCCGACGACGGCGGCGGTCGCCCGGCCGGCCGTCTCGCCCGGCCAGCGGCCGTACATCACCGAGACCAGGGTCTGGAACAGCAGGGGGTGCGCCCGGAACACCGGGAACATGCCCTGCAGCCCGGTGTCACCGGCCATCGAGGCGGCCGTTCCGGCATAGACGGCCTCGTCGCTGTTGTAGCCGACGGCCGTCAGGTCGTGCAGCCGCAGGAAGGCGGCGGTGACCACCACCCCGGTCACCGGCACCGCCTCGGCGACCACCCGCACCACCCGGGCACCGACACTCTCGAGCGGCAACGCGGCCACCTGGCCGGTGAGCCGCGGTGGCGCGGGCGGCGCCGGCGGTGCGTGTGATGCCGGTGGTGCCAGTGATGACGGTGGTGCCAGTGATGACGGTGATGCCGGTGGCGGCGGTGGCGGCGGTGGCGGTGGCGGTCCGGGAGGCGCGGACGGCGCCGTCGTCCCCGCCTCGGTGACGGCCGCCCGGGAGGCGGCCCCGGTGGCCACGAGCTCTGCCGTCACGGCAGCGCGGGCGATGCCGATGCGGCGCCCCACTGCGGCCACTCCTCCACCGCCCAGCCGAAGGGCTGGCGGCGCTCGGGGTGGGCGGTGGTGCCGCGGGCGGTGCCGACCTGGTTGATCCGGCCCTCCTCCTTGAGCAGTCGCGGGATCTCGTCGGCCCAGCCGAAGCAGTCCGAGGCCAGGGCCCGGGTGCGCACGTGCCCGAGGAAGGAGCGCAGGATCTCGCGCTCCTGCTCGCGCAGCTCGCGGTAGCCCTTGCCGCCGATGGTGATCGCCGGGGCGAAGTACTTGAAGGGCGGGAACCCGTAGGCGTCGTCGGTGTTGGTGAGCATCTGGGCCAGGGTGTCCTCCAGGCCCAGCTCGGCCAGCCGCGGGGCGCCGCGCTCGATGATGAACAGGTCCTTGACCGCGGTGAAGCTGCCCATCTGGCACGAGACCAGCCGGTCGACGCTGTACTTGGGCGGCGGGACCAGGATCTGGGTGAGGGCGTTGATGCCCATGATCGGTAGGTTGAACTGGGCCAGCACCATGGCGATCGAACGACCGCCCTTGGAGTGCAGCCGGCTCTGGAACTGCAGCCGGCGCCACTCCTTGCGACTCAGGTCGTCGGCCTGGACCGCCCGCAACGTGTGGGCGCTGATGGTCAGCGGCTTCGGGAAGCACACGGCGCCACCGTTGGCGTCGACGATCGTCATGTCGTCGGACAGGAACTTGCCCCCGTGCTCACGCAGCAGCCGCAGCACGGTCGCGGTCTTGCCGGTGTCGGTCAGCGCCGACAGCATCACGCCGTGGCCGTCCAGGGTGACGGTCGCCGAGTGCAGCAGCATGCGCCCGCGCGAGACCATGACGAACCGCAGCAACGCCTCGATCACGTTGGTGTAGACCACGTGCGGCGAGCGGGCCATCAGCGGGCCGACGTTGACGGTGATCGTGTCGCCGAGCTCGACGCTGAAGTTGGCGCCCAGGCGCCCCAGCTGCTCCTCGTAGCGCAGTGTCACGGGCTCGCCCTCGCCGCCGTCCACGTACTGGGTCATCAGCGCCCGGGGCGCGGGGTGCGTCGTCCCACGTCGCCGACCCGAACGGCGATGTCGACCTCGGCGTCGGGCACCCACTGGGCCCGGAAGAACTCCAGCTCGGGCAACCGGATCTGGGAGCCGAGGGTCACGATCCCGGCGATGTCGTAGCGGTAGGTGAGGTAGTTGGGACGCTTGCGCAGCGGGATCCGGGTGGCATCGGCGACCAGGTCGGCCACGGTGGTGATCGATTCGCAGGCCGCGGGTGCGGGGTGCGCCACCTCGGCGGGCCGGTCGACCAGCATGCGCACCGGGTCGCGCTGGCCGGTCGGCGCGCTCGTGGCCCCTTGGTCCGGCGCGCCGTAGATCACCCGGTCGCTGACCAGGAAGCGCACCAGGAACAGCAGTGCCAGGGTCACGGCGTTGCCGGCCAGGACCGGGACGGCCAGGGCCACCAGGGCGATGAACACCGGCATCCGCAGCACCAGCAGCAGGTTGTTCATGACGAAGAACCGCACGGCGCGCCCGGCTCGGGAGCCGGGCTTGGGGCCGCGGTAGACGAAGAGGTCGGTGAGGCCGAAGTTCCACAGTGTCGAGGCCTGGGTCGCCAGGGCCGCACCGAGGACGGCGTTCATGCCCATGCGGTGGTAGCAGAACCACAGGACGGCGGTGTTCACCACCACCCCGGTCAGTCCCACGAGCCCGAAGGCCATCGCCCGCACCAGCTGCAGCAGACGCTCGCCACGGGTGCGGGGCCCGACGTCGAGCTGGGACGTCAGGACGGCGCGCCGCAGCCGGGTCAGGTGCTTGAAGAAGGTGACGCCCTCGTGGAACGAGGCCTTGGAGCGGCCGGCGTTGCGGGGGGCGAAGGCGTAGGACACCTCGCTGACCCGGGCCCCCGGGTTGCGGACCAGGATCTCGAGCAGCAGCTTGAACCCGACCGCGTGCAGCCCGTCGAGGTCGACGGCCGAACGCCGGAAGGCGAACAGCCCGCTCATGGGGTCGCTGACGGTGGCCAGCCGGCGCGGGAAGGCGGTGCGACTGGCCCGGGTGGCCAGGGTCGAGACGGCACTGCGGCGCAGACCCTGCAGGCCGTCACCCGAACCGGTTCCGGCGTATCGGGTTCCGACGACGACGTCGGTCGCCTGCCAGAGTGCGGTCCGTGCCAGACGGGCGGCGTCCTCGGGCGGGTGCTGCAGGTCGCCGTCCATCACCAGGACCCACTCGCCGTCCGCGTGACGGGCGCCGGCGACGACGGCGGAGGAGAGCCCGCCCCGTCGGGCCCCGGCCGGGCGGTGCAGCAGCCGGACCGGCATCGGGCACCGGTCGGCGGCGAGCACCAGGGCCGAGGGCGTGTCGTCGTCGGAGTCGTCGACCACCAGCAGCTCGGCACTCTGGCCCTCGAAGGCCGCGGCCAGCTGCTCGAGCAGGACCGGGACGTTCTCCTCCTCGTTGCGCATCGGGACGACGATCGTCACCACCGCGGTGCCGCCGCGCGGGCGGACGGCGTTGAGGGGCCGGGGGGTCGGGGTCTCGTCCTGCTCACGTCGTGGGTGCGGGCGCCCAGCCGGTGTCGGCAGCTGGAGCTGGTCCAGGTCAGCGGTGTAGGTCATGGCGAGTTCCCCCTGAAGGAATGCTGAACGGCTCGTGTCCTCCTGGGCGCCTAGGTGGCGTCCAGGTGGCGTGGAGGTGACGGCTTCATCTGCACAGAGTCGTGACGGCCCGGCCCAGATACATCTCGGGTGAACGGACCGCTGGAATCGTCGCGATGACGAGAGGGGTTGTGACGCAATGGTTCTGGATGCGCGCAGCGCCGCGCGCCAGTGTCGGACCACCGCGGCCGACCCTGGCCCTGGTGGTGGTCCTGCGGAACCGTCTCTGGTTCCGGGCCGCGACGTGGTCTCGTGGCGGCGGGGCGAACAGGCGTCGTCCGACACCTGTCCGTCAGGTGAACGTAGCAGCGCTACCCGGGGTCGGGGGTGCCCTTTCGTTAATTCCGCGCGCCGTTCAGGTTAACTGTCAGCGAGGTCCGCGACCCGCTACGTCGGGGCCGGATTGGTTGGACGCGAACGGTTTTGGACTGAGAACGATTGCATGAGGCGGTCGAGGACCGTGATCACGGAATGCGGTGCGACGACGCCGGTGCGAATGATCACGGAAGGCGGTCGGGAATCGCCCACTGCTCTCGGTGTTGCGTGAGAGATCGTTCTCAGAATCGATCTCAGGGATCGCACATTCGTCCGTGCGGAGCTGATCGACCCCCTTCCTGATACATGACGGAATCGTCATCCCGAGGCCCGGAGGTGGGGGTGGAAGGTCGTGCCCGAAAGTGGGGGAGAAGGGCGGTCGCCGCGACCTGGGCCACTCATGACGAGTCGAGAACCGATGCACGACAGGGAGAACGACGTGGCCGTCGCTTGGAGGGTCGGTGCTGCGGTGAGCTCGCGGTGGATTGCGTAGATCAATTGTGTGTGAATTTGGGTAGCCACCGTGAAACGCACTAGGTTTCCCCCGACATGATGGTCCGATGGAGCGCGAGATGAACGCGGGGCACGCGCCTCGGGCGGCCCGGGTCGAGCTGCTGCTGGCGGTGGCCCGCGACACCGCGGCGTCCCTGCAGGTGGTCAGCAACCAACTGCAGGCCGAGCTCGCCGGTGGCGCCCAGGCGGGCTCGCCGGCCGACGAGGTGTCGGCCCTGCGGGCGGAGGCGGCCCAGCTGCGGGCGGCCCTGGAGTCACGGGCGGTCATCGAGCAGGCCAAGGGTGTGCTGATGGCCCGCTGCGGCTGCGACGCCGACACCGCCTTCGCGATGCTCTGCACGCTCTCGCGGACCGAGCGCCGCAAGGTACGGGACGTCGCGACCACCCTGGTCGCCGGAGTCGTCCTCGAGCAGCCGTCGCTGGTCGGTGCCCAGGACGAGTGATCGCCACCCGTTCGGACCGGCCGGCGACTCACTGAGCGTCAAGGTTTCGTATACCGAACGTCAACGGAACGACAAATCCGCCATCGGGGTCACAGGGGGTGTCGATCTCGCCGTACCGTTCCCGGGTGGGGCAATGGTGACAGCCGCTGGCGCCGGGGGGCGTGTGCGGGCTCTCGACGGTCTGCGTGGCGTCGCCGCGGCCGTCGTGCTGGTCCACCACGCCTTCCTGACCGACCCGTTGCTGGCCGACGTCCACCGGGACGCCACCGTCTCGGTCGGCGGCTGGCGCGCCTGGATCGCCGACACCCCGCTGCACCTGCTCTGGGCGGGCACCGAGGCCGTCTACGTGTTCTTCGTGCTCAGCGGCTACGTGCTGGCGCTGCCTGCGTCGATGGACAGGCCCACGAGCTGGTGGGGCTACTACCCCAAGCGCATGGTCCGCCTCTACCTGCCGGTCTGGGGCGCCGTCGTCCTGGCCCTGGTGTGCGCCCGGATCGCCCCCCGGGGCGGTGCGGTGGCGACCGGCAGCTGGTTCGTCGACGGTCTGCCGCAGGTCGGCGGCGTGCTCCCGGTGCTCGACGACCTCAGCCTCTTCCGGCAGCCGGGGCACACGAACTCGCCCCTGTGGTCGCTGAAGTGGGAGGTCGTGTTCTCGCTGCTGCTGCCCCTGTTCATCGCTGCCGCGCGCGGCTCGCGGCGGCTGCCGCTGGTTCCCGTGCTGGTCGCCCTGGTGCTGCCGATCGTGGTGCTGGGCCAGGACGGCGGGGCCCTGACCTTCCTGCCGATGTTCGGGGTCGGGGTGGTGCTCGCGTTCCGCCGCGACGAGCTGACCGCACTGGTCGCCCGCCTGCAGGCCCGGGGGCGCAGCGGCGTGGCCCTGCTCGGGACGGCGACCGCCGCCGCGCTGCTGGGGCTGACGGCCTACTGGGTGCTGTTCGGGCTGGTCGCCCGTCCGCCGACGCTGCTGGTGCACGGCTCCCGCGCCGTCGAGGTGCTGGCCGCCGCCCTGCTGGTGGCCCTGCTGGCCACCTGGCCCTTGCTGCAGCGCACCACCGAGGGTCGCGTCGTGCAGTGGCTCGGGTCCCGGTCGTTCACCCTCTACCTGGTGCACGAGCCGGTCACGGTCACGGTGGCGCTGCTGCTGACCCCCCACGGCTACGGCTCGGTCGGGTGGGTGAGCCTGGTGGCGTTGCCGCTGTCGTTGCTGGTCACCGCCGGGTTCTACCGGCTGGTCGAGCACCCCAGCCTGGTGCTGGCCGGTGCCGTCGGTGCTCGCGCCCGGGCGCTGGCCGAAGGGCTGCGGCTACCTCTGACGTCCTCCCGGGCCACCGGTCGCCGTCCTCGGCACCGGCAGTCCTCGTCCCCGGAACCGCAGGTGGTTGCGCCCCTTGTCGTGGTCGTGCCGCCGGCGGCCCGTCACGCCTCACCGATGACCCGGTCGCACTCGACGATCTCGAGCTGAGGGCCTACGGCTGCGTGGCGCTGGCGGCGGTTCCCCGCCCGGCGGCCTTGGCCCGGTAGAGCTGGGTGTCGGCCTGCTCGGTGATGCGTTCGACCTCGGTCGCGGCCCCGGCCGCCGAGCCGACGCTGACCCCCACCTGCAGACCGGGCGCCACCTCGTGCCATGGGTGGTCCCGCACGGTCTGCACGCACTCGTGCGCCCGGGCGGCCGCCTGCTCCCCGCCGCAGCCGGCCAGTGCCACCAGGAACTCGTCGCCCCCCAGCCGCACCGCCAGGTCGCTGGGGCGGGTCAGGTGGGCCAGCAGGGTGCCGATCCGGCGCAGGACCTCGTCGCCGACGGTGTGGCCGAAGCGGTCGTTGATGTCCTTGAAGTGGTCGAGGTCGACCAGCAGGACGGCGACCTGGTCGCCGTCCGGTGCCGCGCGCAGCCGCTCGAGGTGCCGGGCGTAGGCGTGCCGGTTGGCCAACCCGGTCAGCTCGTCGACGTAGGCGCGCCGGGCCAGGCGCTCGTTGTCGAGCAGCACCTGTTCCGAGCGCAGCCGGGCCCGGGCCGCCCCCAGCTCGTGCAGGCGCGAGTGGCGGCGCAGGTCGGCCAACGCCTGGCCGTAGCGGCGGGAGGCGCTGGTGTCGGGCTGCGCCCGGGCCGCGATGCTCAGCGCCAGGGTCAGCAGGTGCGGCAGCTTGTCGTCGGTGAGGGCAGTCTCGGCGCGGGCGGCCAGCCGCGTCGCCCGGTGCCGGTCGCCGGCGTCCAGCGCCCGAACGGCCTCGGCCAGCACCAGGCAGGACTCGAACCCGGGCCACAGGCTCTGGGCCAGCAGGTCTCGCAGGGCGGGGGTCACCGGTGTCGCGGGCTCGCCGGCGATGGCGGCCAGCAGCGCCTCCATGGCGCTGACCTCGGCCATCCAGACCGGTGGCACCCTGGTGGACAGGTCGGCCGGCAGTCGGGGTCGGGCGGCGGCCACCTGCCGGGCCTCGTCGCGATGGCCGACCTCGAGCACGTCGCTGGCCAGTGCCAGGTGGGCCTCGCTGCGGTTGAGCAGGACGACGACCGTGTTCAGCTCGCCGATGCGGGCCAGCGAGGGGGGCAGCGGCTTGGCGAGCTCGCTCTCGGCCCGGGCCAGCATCTCGGTCTCGAGCTCCCACAGCCGCCGGCGTCGGTAGGCCAGCCCGCACTGCAGGTAGGCCCCCGGCCGGGACACCAGCGCCCCTTCGCCGTTCTCGAGGATCGCCACCGCCCGGGCCAGGTCGCGCTCGGCCTCGTCGGCGTGGGCGCGACCCCAGGTGTACCCGGACTCCGCCCCCTCGGCGAGGGCGGTGGCCACGAGTGCGGCATCGCCCGAGGCCTGGGCGGCGACGGCCATCGCCCGCATCGACTGCGAGGCGTCCTTGCCGACGTCGACCAGGTGGGCCAGCCGGGCGTAGTGCAGCACGAAGACGACGTCGAACCAGGCGGCCGCCTCGGCCGTCCCGATCCGCTCGGCCAGGTCGCCCGGCTCGGGCCCGGCCTGGGCGGACTCGAGCAGCTCGTAGGCCCGCACCAGCGCCTGGTCGTGCCGATCCCGTCGCGCCTGCCGGGCCGCCCGGGTCGAAGATCGCGGAAGGCACGCCCGAGCCAAGCATGCCGGCGGCCGTCGCGCCAGTGGCGCCCGTCCCGGTCGCCGGTGGTGGGGTCGTCGCGGCCACACTCTGTTCCTCGGACGACACGTGCCCCGGATGAACCGTACGTGCCCCGGATGAACCGTCGACCTTGCGGCGTCCGCCGAGCGGCTGTTCCGGCCGGCCACGGCGTCGGCCGAACGGTGGGCTCGGGCCGGTGGGGGCCGCCTTCGTGCGGTGCCGAAGCTAGGGTGGCGGGTTGTGATCATGAGTGGTGGGACGGGTTCGGCCGTCGCAGAAGCGGCCTCGTCGTCCCGCCGGATCGGTGCCCTGGACGGGCTGCGGGGGGTGGCGGCCGGCGTCGTCCTGCTGCACCACGCCCTGATGACCGACCCCGGGCTGGCCACCGCCTACACCCGGCCCGAGGCCGGCGAGAGCGGGTGGCGGCAGCTGCTGCTGTACAGCCCGCTGCACGTGTTCTGGGGTGGCACCCAGGCGGTGTTCGTCTTCTTCGTGCTCAGCGGCTTCGTGCTCGCGCTGCCGGCCGCGGCCGGTCGTCCAACGGCATGGTTGCCGTACTACCCCAAGCGGCTGCTGCGCCTCTACCTGCCGGTCTGGGCGGCGGTGGCCCTGGCCCTGGTCGGGCAGGTGATGGTGCGCCGGGACGTGTTCGTCAGTGGGGGCTGGTGGCTCGACGGCCACCACCAGGTGAGCGGGCTGTCGCCGGTCCTGGGTGACCTGCTGCTGCTCGGCGACCCGCAGGCCACCAACACCGCGCTGTGGTCGCTGAAGTGGGAGGTCTTCTTCTCGCTGCTGCTGCCGCTGTTCGTCTGGGGTGGGCAGCTGCTGCGCCGGCTGCCGATGGTCCCGGTGATCGTGCTGCTGGTCGCGGTTCCGGCGGCACTGGCCGGCCCGAGCGACGCCGCCCGCTACCTGCCCATGTTCGGGGCCGGGGTCGTGCTGGCCATGGGGCGGGACCAGGTGACGACTGCGGCCGCGCGGTGGCAGGCAGGCGCCGGTCGGTGGGGCGGGGCGGCCCGCTGGGGGCGCGCCGTACCGGGGCTGGCGCTGGTCGCGGCCCTGGTCGGGCTGAACGCCTACTGGACGCTGTTCGCGCTCTGGCCGGCGACCCCGATCCTGGCGGTGCACCTGGCCAGGGTCGCCGAGGTGCTGTCGGCGACGGTGCTGGTCGCGTTGGTGGTGGCCTGGCCGCCGCTGCAGTCGGTGCTGGGCCGGCCGGCCGTCGGGTGGCTCGGGGCGCGCTCGTTCAGCCTCTACCTGGTGCACGAGCCGATCGTGGTCGGGGTCGCCACGCTGCTCGGCCCGGTCCTGGTGAGCCGGTTCGGGTCCGGCTCCGTGATCTCGGTGCTCGTCGTCGAGGTGGCCGCGGTGACGCTCGCCCTGGTGGTCGCCGCCGGGTTCCACCTCTGGGTGGAGAAGCCGAGTCTGCGGTGGGCGAACGCAGTAGCGACTAAAGTGCGTTCCGTGACTGGTTCTCGAGTGGGTGCCGCCCAGCTGCCGTCGTCATGACCGTGCTGGTGGTCGGGGGTGCCGGCTACATCGGCAGCACCGTCGCATCGGCGGCCCGCGACGCGGGCCATACGGTCGTCGTCCTCGACAACCTGGTCGTGGGCCGCGAGGACTTCGCCGCCGGCGGTGCGTTCTACCGGGGCGACATGGCGGACGGCGTCCTGGTCGACCGGGTCTTCGCCGAGCACCCGGACATCGACGCCGTCGTCCACTGCGCCGCCCTGACGGTGGTGCCGGACTCGGTGGCGGCGCCGCTGCGCTACTACCGCGAGAACGTCGCCAAGACGGTCGAGCTGCTGGACCACCTGCGCCGCAACGGGTGTCGCCGGGTGGTGTTCAGCTCGTCGGCCTCGGTCTACGGCAACGCCGGGCCGGTGGTCGACGAGGACACCCCGGTCGACCCGGGCAGTCCCTACGCCCACACCAAGGTGATGGTCGAGCAGGTGCTGCGCGACCTGGCGGCCTCCGAGGACGGGTGGCGGATCCTGGCACTGCGGTACTTCAACCCTGTGGGGGCCGATCCTCGGCTGCGCAGCGGCCCCACGTCACCGCGCCCGAGCCACGTGCTGGGCAAGCTGCTGAGCGCCCATGCCGACGGCGAGCCGTTCGTCGTCACGGGCACCGACTACCCCACCCGGGACGGCTCCGGACTGCGCGACTACGTGCACGTCTGGGATCTTGCACTCGCGCATGTCGCCGCCATCGAGAAGTTGGACGACGTGCTCGACGCCGACCGGCCCTACCTCGTGGTGAACCTGGGCAGCGGCACCGGGGTGACCGTGCGCGAGCTGGCCGCGGCCGTCAACCGTCAGGTGAAACCGCAGGTCACGGTGCACGAGGGGCCGCGTCGTCCGGGTGACCCGGCCGGTGCGGTGGCCACGGTCGAGCGGGCCCGCACCCTGCTCGGGTGGGCCCCGACCGCGACGCTGGACGACGCCGTGCGCGACGCCCTGGCCTGGCAGGCCCGAGGGATCGGCCGAAGGTAGGGCGCGATTCGGCGCCGTTGACCATGAACCCACCGAAGATCGCCGGTACCCTCGGTTACGGACACGTCACATGTTCGGTGCGAAGGGTGGGGGAGTGGTCACGTCGTCGAGTCGAGGGGCGTCGACCATCGAGTACGCGCTCATGGTCGCGGCCATCGCCGGTGGTACCGCCCTGGCCGCCATGGCCGGGCTGGGGCCGGCGGTCGCGGACGTCTTCTCCACCATGTCCAGGGCGTTCGAGTCCCACCTGGACGGGTCGGGATCAGGGTCGGGGTCCAGCGGCGGTGGCGCCGGCGGGTCAGGGACCGGCGGCGGGACGAACAGTTCGGCCAGTGCCTCCCCGTCCTCGGCCGGCCCGAGCCCCAGCAGCACCCCCGCCCCCACCGACCTGCCCAGCCCGACGCCGTAGCGGGCCGCTCGTCGCCGCCCGGCATCGGGGGTTGCGCCGGTCGGGGGATCCGGCGCAGCGGCACTGCAGTCCGGGCCCCGGCGAGCCGATGTCTCACCGGGGCCGCCCACCTGCGACCCTCACCGAGGCAGGGCACCGACGACGAGGACTGGTGACATGACCGCTGCACCGGTGCGCACCCTGGTCAGGACCATGCCGGCCGTCGTGCTGCTGGGCGCCCTGGGCCTGGCCCCCGCGGTGGCGTCGCCGATCGCCTCGGTCGGCGGCAGCGCCGTCTCGGACCGTTCGGTCACCAACCGTTCGGTCGCCAACAGTTCGGTGCGCGCCGCCTCGAGCGAGGCGGTGGTGTCTGCCGGCAGCGCCGGCTACGCCGTGCAGCGGGTGACGCTGCCCGACGGCCGCCGGGTCGTGGTCCGGTTCAACCCGTGCCAGGCCGCCGTCACCTACAAGGTGAACGTGGCCGCGGTGCCGAGCGGCAGCCGGGCGAGCGTGCTCGCCGAGATCCGCTCCGGGGTCACCCGGCTCAGCGCGACGACCGGCATCGGCTACCGCTACCGGGGCACCACCACCGAGGTACCGCGCACGAGCAGCATCGACCGCCAGAGTGCCGAGCTGGTCGTCGCGGTCAGCACCTCCCGGAGCACGGACGTCGGCATCGGTGACTCGACCGTCGGCATGGGCGGCTACCACTACTGGGTCTGGCAGAGCACCTCGGCGAGCGGTCGCCTGGTCGCCGGTGCGGCGATCGGGCGGAGCTGGGTGGTCCTCGACCGCGACGGCCTCGCCCGGCTGCGGCCCGGCTTCGGCGCCGGGGCCACCCGGGGCAACGTGATTCTGCACGAGCTGGGTCACTCCGTCGGCCTCGAGCACGTCACCGACCGGCGTCAGCTGATGTTCCCCTCACTGTCCTCGGCCGCGCCCAACGGCTACGCGGCCGGTGACCGGGCCGGGCTGGTCGCGCTCGGGCGCAGTGCCGGCTGTCTCGCCGTGCCCGCGAACGTGTTCGCCGACCTCAGCTGAGCCCGACCCTCCTTGGTCGGTCGCCTGGGTCGGTCAGGATGTCGGAACGGACAAAGACGGGCGTTTCAGGGCACTGACAGGACAAACGGTGCCGGTTGCTGGCACTATCGGGCCGACGGGAATCAGCAGTTCGGCTCACGTGCCCGTCCCCGATCGGGGGATCTCTCACGATGGAACTCCACACCGGCCCCGGCGCCCGCACCGAGGTCCGGATGCGCGAGCGCCTGCAGATGCGGCGCACCCGCAACGTCCTCGGCGGCCTGCTCGGGTTCGTGCTGCTGGGTGGGCTGATGTGGAACCTGATCGGCACCGGACTCGCCCGCGGTGGTGTGGCGCTGGTCCTGCAGCAGGGCGCCACCATCCCGGCGGCGCAGTCGACGCCGCCCGAGTAGATGCCGCCCGCTTCAGTCGCGAAGCGCTCGCGCACCAGCTCGATCACCTGCGGGTTCAGCTCGACCGCGTCGATGCTGCGCGCACCGTGGTAGTGCGCCTGCAGCACGTCGGCGCCGGCACCCGCACCCAGCACCAGCACACGCGGCGCGCGCAGCAGGTGGTACGGCAGCGCGGACGTTATCTGACCCAGATGCACCAGGGTGTCGCGCCGGCCGTCGAAGCGCGTCAGCGCGCTAAGGCCTTCGCCGTCGATGAACACGCCCAGTTGCGGCGGCGGCTCGGCCAAAGCGTTCAGGCTCAAGCCCGGCGCGTGGCGCAGCGGCGTGAGCGGGCTTTCGATCACGCTGACGAGC
>CAVTWW010000029.1:0-6891 GCA_963738495.1 uncultured Actinomycetota bacterium | reverse complement strand
TCCGCCTGCCCTGTCTCTGTGTCCACGCTGCCCGCCCTCCAGCTCACCACTGTGCCACCTGAGGTGGCTGGGTTCAGCGCCTGCCCGTCACCGGTTCACGGTGCAGGGTCTCGGTCATGCGGGCGGCGACCAGGGCGCCTGAGGCGGCGGTGAGGGCCGCGACGGCCCAGACGGCGGGGCGGATGCCCCACAGGTCGGCGATGGCTCCGGCGAGCAGGGCGCCGACGGCGAACCCGGAGTCGCGCCAGAGGCGGTAGATCCCCACGGAGCGGGCTCGCCAGGCGGGGTGGGCGACGTCGCCGATGGCGGCGAGCAGGGTGGGGTAGACCATGGCGGTCCCGGCACCGAGCAGCACCGCGGCGGCCGCCCACCAGGTGAAGGTGTCGGCGGCGGCGAAGCCGGCCAGGGCCAGGGCCTGCAGCAGCATCCCGTTGACGATCAACGGTTTTCGTCCGAGCCGGTCGGACAGTGCACCGGTGATGAGCTGCCCCAGTCCCCAGACGGCGGGGTAGAGGGCGGCCAGGATCCCGATCCGCGACAGTGACAGCCCGGCGGCGGCGAACATCAGCGGGAACAGGCCCCAGGCGAGGCCGTCGTTGAGGTTGTTCACCATGCCAGCCTGGCTGGCCGAGGACAGCGCGGGGTCGGTGAAGGAAGTGCGGGTGAAGATCTGTCGGCCGGTGAGCGGTGCTACCTCCACGGGATGGGACCCGGCCTCGGCGCGGGCGTGGTGGTGGGTCTCTCGCACGTAGGCCAGAGACAGGCCCAGCCCGAGGGCGGCGAAGGCGAGCCCGAGGTAGAACGGTTGGGGGCGCAGTCCGTAGTGGGCGGCGATGTAGCCGGTGGCCAGGGCGGTGGCGGCGACCGCGCCGTAGCCGGCCGCCTCGTTCAGGCCCATCGCCAGGCCGCGGCGGGCGGGGCCGACGAGGTCGATCTTCATGTTGACGGTGGTGGACCAGGTCAGGCCCTGGTTGATGCCGAGCAGCACGTTCGCGGCGATCACCCACCCCCAGGTCGGGGCCCAGATCAGCAGCAGCGGGACGGGGACACCGATCAGCCACCCGGCGACCAGGACCGGTTTGCGGCCGTAGGCGTCGGACAGGGTCCCGGCGAAGTAGTTGGTGACGGCTTTCGCCGCCCCGAACGCCACGATGTAGCCGAGGGCCGCGGTGTAGGCGTCGACGTGGAAGACCTGCTCCGCCAGCAGCGGCAGCACGGTGCGTTCCTGGCCGAGCATGCCGCCGACGAGGGCGTTGACCGCGACCAGCAGGATGAACTGGGCCGCGTTGGCGCCCAGGCCCAGCCGCGGCGCGGTGACGTCGTCCGGTTCTGCTGCCTCGGTCTCGGGGCCGGCGCTGCTCATGCGCCGGTCGCCGAGACCGGGCCGGCCATCAGCCCGGCGCCGGTCTCCAGCTCGGTACCGGTGGCGGCGGCCCAGTCCGGGGGCCGCCGGTCAGCACGGTCACGTCGCGGCGTCCGGCACGTTCGAGCAGGCTGGCCGCGCTGACGGCTCGTTCCCCGTGCCCGCACATCACGACCAGCGGCCCGGCGGTAGCGCCTCGACGGCTGCGGCCGCGCCGCCAGCCGGCGAGTCAGGCGTGGCGAGGTCGCCGAGCTCGACGTTCACGGCTGCCGGGCAGGTGGCCGGCGGCGTACTCAGCGCGTTGCCGGATGTCCACCACTGTGGCCCCCGCCCCAGCGCGGCGACCGGAAGGGGTGGTGGCATCGAACACCGGCGTGGTCGAGACCGGGTAGGCGGCGGCCTGCCAGGCCTGCGACGCCGCCGGCGAGGTCCCCGAGCAGGTTGTCGTACCCGATCTTGGCCGCCTGCCAGGCGATCTCGGTCGGGGTCCTGGTCCTCGTTGCGGACGGCCACGACGGGCCGATCGGGGCTGATGAGCCAGCCCAGCCAGGTCGCGAACGCCGGGCGGAGCGGGTTGGAGATCGACCCGGGCATGTGCCCGCCCGCGAAGTCGGTGACCGGCCGGACGTCGACCACCGACCCTCCGGCGGCGAGCAGGGCATGAACAGCCTCGGCGTTCAGCCTCGACCACACGGGCGGTTCGGCGAGAACGGTCGGACCGACGCCGGTTCGCCTCGCCCAGACGGGCGAAGTAGGGCGGATAGCTACCCAGGCCCGCGAGCAAGTCGCGCCACGAACGTGTCCTCGTCGGCGACCTCGCCCCCGGTCGCCCCTGTCAGCAGGGTGTTGGTGGCCTTCTCGTGACCGACGGTGCTGGTGCGCTCGGCGCCGGGCGGGGCCGAGCAGAACGAGCCGGCGCCGTGGGTCGGCCACACCACCGTCTCCTCGGGCAGGGTGAGCAGCCGCCGGATCGAGGCGTACTGGGCCCGGCCCAGCTCGAGGGTGCGCTCCGGGTCGACCAGGTCGGTGCGGGCAGCCGAACCCACGATCAGCGAGCCGCCGGTGAACACTCCCACCGAACGTTCGCCGTCCAGGAGCACGAAGGCCAGATGCTCCAAGGTGTGGCCCGGGGTCGCCCAGGCCCGCAGCCGCAGCCCGCCCAGGTCGACCTCGTCGCCGTCCCGCAGGCCCTGGTGGGGGAACGTGCGCCCACCCGCGACCGAGGCCAGCACCAGCGCGCCGTCGGTGGCCGCCAGCTGCACCGCGCCGGACAGGAAGTCGGCATGCAGATGCGTGTCGGCCGCGTAGGCCACCCGCAGCCCGGCGCGCTCCGCCTCGGCTCGGACGGCACGCAGGTCACGGGCCGCATCGACCACCAAGGCCCGCCCGTCCCCCAGGTCCACCAGGTAGGTCGAGTTGCCCAACCCCTCGTCGACGACCGGGATCACCCGTGGTCCACCCATGCCGCCTGCTCCTGACCAGCTCGCCGTCCGACCCCGCGATTGGGAGTCTCTCAGGACTATAATCTATTAATCCATGGAATATGGTGGTAGAGTGACGACGTGAACATCTTGGTGGTGCTCAACGACCCTCCCTACGGCAGCGAGCGGGTCTGGAACGGGATTCGGCTGGCTTCGGCGCTGGCTCGCCGTGACGGGGTCGCGGTGCGGGTGTTCCTGTTCGGGGACTCTGTCGGTGCGGCAGTGGCCGGCCAGAAGGTGCCGGACGGGTACTACCACCTGGACCGGATGCTCACCGGGATGGTCACGCACGGCGCCCAGATCGGATGCTGCGGTACCTGTCTGGACTCCCGCGGCCTGGCCGAGGTCCCCTTGGTGGAAGGCGCCCACCGCGGAACTCTGGAAGAGTCCGCCGACTGGACCCTGTGGGCCGACAGGGTCCTCACCTTCTGAGCGACCACCCTGGCACCAGCGGAGGTGGCCACCAGCGGAGGTGGTCACCACAGGACCCGATATGAGGGAGATGGCAGTGACGTCTCGGCGCCAACGCAAGGACGCCCTTTCGAGCAGTTCGCCCGGGTGGGCAAGGCCTTGTCGAGCCCGAAGCGGCTGGAGCTGCTCGACCTGCTCGCCCAGGGCGAACGCCCGGTCGAGGCGCTGGCCGTGGCCGCGAACCTGGGCCTGACCACCTGCTCGGCCCACCTGCAGACCCTCAAGCACGCCCACCTGGTCCCACCCGCAAGGACGGCACCAAGGTCTACTACCGGCTCGCCGGGCCCGACGTCATCGCCCTGTACGGGCATCTGCAGCAGGTCGCCGCCACCCACCTCAGCGATGTCGCCCTGACCTCGGCCGCCTACCTCGGGCCCGGACGACACCGAGCAGGTCGACCGAGCCGAGCTGCTGCGCCGCGCCCGCGCCGGTGAGGTCACCGTCCTGGACGTGCGGCCCGCGGAGGAGTTCGCCGCCGGCCACATCCCCGGGGCGGTCTCGGTGCCGCTGGCCGACCTCGCCGACCGGCTGGGCGACCTGCCCACCGACACCGAGATCGTCGCCTACTGTCGCGGCGCCTACTGCGTGCTCTCCTACGACGCTGTCCGGCTCCTGCACCAGCACGGCCGCCGGGCCACCCGCCTGGTCGACGGCATGATCGAATGGCGGCTGGCCGACCTTCCCGTCGACACCCAGGCCATCGCGTGACCCATCCCGCCCTGGCCGGTGGGCCGATCTACCTGGACCACAACGCCACCACCCCGGTCGACCCCCGCGTCGTCGAGGCGCTGCTGCCCTACCTCACCGACCACTTCGGCAACCCCTCCAGCAGCCACGCCTACGGCCGCCGGCCCGCCGCGGCCCTGGCGCGTGCCCGTGGCCAGGTCGCGGCCCTGATCGGCGCCGACCCCGACCAGGTCGTCTTCACCGGCTCAGGCTCCGAGGCCGACGCTCTGGCCATCCGGGGCGTGGTCCTGGCCGCCCTGCAGCAGGATCCTGAGCGGTGGCGTGACCGACGCCCGCATGTGATCACCCAGGTCAGCGAGCACCCCGCCGTCCTGGGCAGCTGCCAGTCACTGCAACGCCTGCACGGCATCGACGTCACCTACCTGCCCGTCGACCACCACGGCCTCGTCAACCCCACCCAGCTCGCCGATGCCCTGACCCACCGGACCGTCCTGGTCACGATCATGCACGCCAACAACGAGACCGGCACGATCCAGCCCGTCGCCCGGCTCGCCGCCCTCAGCCACGCCGCCGGGGCCCTGTTCCACACCGATGCCGCCCAGACCGTCGCCAAGATCGACGTCGACGTCACCGCCCTCGACGTCGACCTGCTGACCCTGGTCGGGCACAAGATGTACGCCCCCAAGGGCATCGCCGCCCTCTACGTCCGTGACCCCGGCCCCGTCGAACCCCTCGTCCACGGCGGCGGCCAGGAACACGGGCGCCGGGCCGGCACCGAGAACATCGCCTACGCAGTCGGACTCGGCGTCGCCGCCCACCTCGCCGCCGCCGATCTGGCCGCCGGGGAACAGCAACGCCTCGCCGGGCTCCGCGACCATCTGCACGACGCCCTCGTCCGGGCGCTGCCGGGCCGGGTCCACCTCAACGGCCACCCCGACCGGCGACTGCCCCACACCCTCAACCTCAGCATCGACGGCATCGACGCCGCCACCCTTCTCACCGCACTGCCCCACCTGGCCGCCTCCACCGGCTCGGCCTGCCACAGCGGCACCACCGAGCCCTCCCCCGTCCTGACAGCCATGGGCCACCCCCATGACCGCGCCCTGGCCGCCCTTCGCCTGTCCCTGGGCCGCTGGACCTCGTCCGAGGACATCGATCGGGCCGCCGACCACATCGCCGGCACCGCCCGCTCCGGAAGCGCCGGTTCTCGGTAGAGACTGGGGGTAGGAGGTAACCATGACCCCAGATGAGCTTCTCGCCAGGGCCGGTGACCAGTTGAGCGTTCGACGGGTCTTCGGCGAACCGATCGAGCACGACGGCGTCCTGGTCATCCCGGTCGCTGTCGCCGTCGGTGGCGGCGGCGGCGGCGCCGGCCCCGACGACCAGGGCGCCGGCGGTGGCTTCGGCGGGATCGTGCGCGGGATCGGCGCCTACAGCATCCGCGACGGGCAGGTGCGCTACATCCCTGCCGTCGACACCGTGGCCCTTGCGGCCCTGGCCCTGCTCCTGGCCCGCACCCTGGCGCACGCCATCAGGCGGGCCCGGCGACACCGCTGACCTGCTGCTCCAGGTTGCGTTTCACGGTAGCCAGGTTGGTGGGCATCTCCTGAGGATCCCTGGTACTCAGGGTTGAGGTCTCGGTCAGCCGAGGCGCACGACACAGATGAATCGCGTCGTCCCGCTCACCCGGGCAGGCCGACCGCTCGGTCTCCGCTCGCCACACTCTGGACTCAGTAGCGTCGGAAGCAGGTCCCACCGGTGACCGTCGATGGCCTCGGCGAGCTGGTGGAGTACGGAAGCAGCGTCCACCCGGGCATTGTGTCGCCAAGCGCCGACTTCCAGGCCGGCTCGGCCACGTGCCCTCCGCGCACAGCGGCATGAGCGGCATGAGCGGCATAAGCGGCGGAGCGTCAGGGCTCGACCAGGGTGATCCCTGATGGGCCCTGAGGCCGTCGGCTGCTTATCGTGACGGCATGTCCACTCCCCGCTGGTTCGACCGTGCCGCGCTGAGTTTGGGCATCGGCGTCCCGGCGCTCTACTTCCTCACCCAGGCCGTGATCGGGGTACTCACCCCCGGGTACAGCTTCCGGCAACAGGCGGCCAGCGACCTCGGGGTCGGTGACTCGATCCTGGCCACGGTCTTCAACCTGGGAGCGATCTCGACCGGAGTCTTGGCTGCGGTCGCCGCGTACGGGCTGGCGGCCGCCCCCCGCTGGTCGCCGGTTCCCGTGGTCCGGGCGAGACTGACCGCGCTGGCGGTCGCATCGACCGCCGCCGCCGCCATCGCAGCGGGGGTCTTCCCGCTGCCGGATCCACGGCACGGCGGAGGACCGATCGGCGCCGGCATGTTCGTGATCCCGCTGCTGATGGCGACCCTGCTCTGGAGGGCAGCGTCGCCCTTGGTCCGAGGCTATCTCGGGCTGAACCTCGCGCTCTTCGCCGGATGCGCCGCGATGCTCAGCGGCACGACTCCGGTCGACCAGGTCGCGAACGGCGGCCTGCTGCAACGGGTGCTCGCGGTCACTGTATTCGGAGCGATCGGGGTCGGTTGTGCGATCATCACCGCCACCCGTTCCAACAGCACCCGATGAGGTTGGCGATCAACAGGTCGACACACTCGATCGTCAGGGCGCGGTCGATCGTCGCCTCGACGAGGTGCAGCCGGCCCCCGAAAGACACCCTGATACCGGCTCTCGCACGCGTCGAGGTGGTCAGGGTTGATGTAGTAGCCGTACACAGCATCGACCGTCGGCGGGTCGATCAGATCCAGGCCGTTGCCGCCCGCGATCCCCAACACCGCCACAGCGCGCCGGGTACGCCGCCAACTGCTCCCCCGTGATCTCACGGAGCCGTTGCTGACCATCGACAAGCCCTCGATCAGGCGGAGCG
>CAVTWW010000028.1:0-14729 GCA_963738495.1 uncultured Actinomycetota bacterium | reverse complement strand
GCCCTTGTGCCTGCGCGAGCTGCACACCGCCATCGACCGCAGCGGCGTCGAGGTGCTGGTGCACGGCTGCCGAGCGGTCATGGCGACCATGAAGCTGGACGTCGCCCTCGCCGGCTCGGCGATCACGGTACGGATCGACGACAAGCAGGTTGCCACGGTCACCACCAAGGACCACCCGGCAGGGGGAGTGGCCTTCGGTGCAGTCAACGTGCGAGAGTCGACCGCTGACGGCTCACCGTTCGGGCCGCGCTGCTCTCCGAACTGGTGATCGAGGGCGGCGAAGAAGTCCGGCGTTGCTCGCACTACCCGGCGCGTCACGACACCTGCTGCCCTACGGGCATTCTGGTGTGCTGCCTCTTGGGCGAGGACCCGCGGTGCGGTTCGCCCGAGGCGGGCACGCCGCTCAGGCGTGAGGTGATCTAGGCCGCGGACGATGGACGCCATGAAGTTTCTCGTGACGTTCGGACGGGGTCATCTTCTCGAGCTCGGCTGCGGCGACGACACGCATCACGGTTCTCCTCGGCTCGGCTGGCAGGTCGAGCTCGTGCGCCAAGGTTGCAGCCTGGACGTCGACGTCGACGGTTCGACGGTGACGGTGACGATCGCCGTGAGCACCCTCGGCGAGACGGGTCCGGGTCGAACCGCTGTCCCGGCTGCCAGACCCACTCTGGGACCTCATCATCGCCGCCGGCCGGTTGGACGCACTCATCACGAGGGAATCGTGGACTTTGACCACGTTCGGGTGGTCGATTCCTCGTAAGACCTCGGACTCGTTGATGAATCGAGCTATCAGTCCAGGCTGGCTGGAGATGTCCTCGCGCAGCAGCTTGACGGCCAGTTGGCGTCCATCGCGGTCCACAGCTTGGAAGACCTGCCCCATTGCCCCGCTGCCGCTGCCGGCCCGCCCGGCCGGGCCACGGGCCAGCCCTGCCCCCCAGGGGCGACGGGTTGCGACGGGCGCTCAGGGTCTGGTCGGTCCGGCCGGGCCTTCCGGCGCCCCTGGGTCGTTCGTGCTCATCAGCGGCACCATCGTCGGGTCACGGTCCCGGACGGCGCCGCCAGCATCATCGTGGAGGCCCGTGGCGGTGGAGGCGCCGGGATGTTGGGTCACCGACCCCCGGCACGGGCCAACCGGTCGGCGACCAGGCGAGGATCCGGGTTGGTGTGGGGGACGCCGTCGATGACGACCGTCGGCACCACTTCGAACCCACCCTCATTGGTGGTGCGGACGAAGGCCGCGGCCTCGGGGTCGGTCCAGATGTCGACCCAGGTGGCCCGCCCGGCGTGCTTGCGAGTGGCCCAGCGCAACTGGAGGCAGAAGGGGCATCCGTCACGCCAGTAGATGGTGACCCCGTCGTCCAGCCCCCGGACGGCGTCAGCCTGGGGCGTGTGCGAGGGACGCTTGAGCAGAAGGTCGACCAACGGCATGGGTCGACTGTGGCACCGGCCGCGCGGTGATGTCGACCGGGTCTTCGGTGGCACCTGGCCGCGGACGGACCCGAACGACGGCACCTGGTGAGGACGAGACAGCAGATGGTCGACCTGGGCGATCCAGATCCGTGGTGTCTCGGAAGAGGTCCGTGAGGCGCTGGTCGCCCAGGCGCGGGCTCGGGGTCAGTCATTGCAGGTGTACCTGCTCGAGCTGGTGGAGGCCCAGGCCCATCGCGTGCGCAATGTCGCCGTCCTCGATTCGTTCACCGGTCGTAGCGACGGTACCCGTGCCGTTGCCGGCGAAACTGCCGCTGAGGTGCAGCGCCAACGCGAGGCCCGCGGGCCGTCGGGCGTCCTGGCCAGTGGGCGCAGCTGCGCCACAACCTCACTGCCTACGACGCCGCCTACGTCGCTGCGGCCGAGGCGCTCGGCTGCTCGTTGGTCACCGGCGACGCCGGTCTGGCGAAAGCCGCGGGAGTGCGCTGCCGAGTCATCGTGATCCCGAGATCGTGATGGCACGGCCACAACCGCCCGGGCGGCACGCGACCGGATCGTGCCTGCCGCCTGCGGCTACTGCACCGTGCACCGAGCACGTCTCGCCAGTCGATCCGTAGCAGCTCGGCGAGCCGGGTGAGGCGCTGCCAGTCGCCGGCCGCCCCGAGGACCAAATGAGCGAACAGGGGCACAGCGAGCGCGAGCCTTGGCTCGTCAGCGCTCGGGGCCGGCTCGCGGTCGAGGACGACGGCCCGGCAGCCGTGGGTACGGCGCGGACGGCGTCACGTGGAGCCTGCTGGTGCTTGCCGGGCAGGCGATCGGCAACCTCGTCGTGCTGGGCGTCGCGGGGTCGGTGGGCTGACCTGGGGGAATGCGTTGCTGGTAGGCGTGGCGATGCTCGGGGTCCTCGGGGGATCCGGTTGGGCGACACCACTTCTGCGGTGGCCTGTGTCGTTGCTGCTCTTCCCCTGCTACTTCTGCATCGCGAACACCGCCACCGCTCAGTTGATCGGGCTGCGACGCCGGGCCCGTCGTGCCCGATCAGCGGGGAGGCCTGGGTCGACAGGGTGGGCCGGCTCACCCGGCCGGTCACCCCTTGGGTCGTTTCGCACGCGCTACGTCCATGGCGTCGTCATGCTGGCGCTCCTGTGCAGCTACCCCTCGGGGCCCGTCGATGGCTGGGGGACGTAGCCGACCCAGGCTCGCTCGTCACCGCGGCCGGGATCGCGAACGGCACCAGCAGCAGCCTCTGCGGGCGACCACTCCTCACCGCAGGGCCCGGTCAGGGCGTGACGATCATGGCCCTGACCTGGTCCGGTGTGGCCTGCATGTTGTGCAGCCGTCGACCGTGCTCAACGGTGGCCTCGATCAGCTGCGCCTCGGTGCCGACTGCCTGCCATCCGCAGGCGCAGCGGACCGTGAGGTCAGCGCGCGCGGGTTCAGGTGACGGTTCGGGTTCGGCCATCGGGATCTCCAGTCAGCCAAGGTTGCGGAAGGGCTCGGGAACGTATTCGGCCAGCAGGTGCCGCCATTCGTCGTCCAGTTCGTGGGCGACGGTGGCATCGTCGACGGCCAGCCAGGCGAGGTGGCGCAGACCGTGCTCGAGCACCTGAGAGTGGCTGATCGCAGCGGGGGCCGCACGCGCCTGCGAGCGAGCCAGGACGGATCGCGCCACAGGAACGCTGGGCATGGCCCCCACCAGCTCTGGGCCGATCACGACCATGAAGGTCAGCACCAGCCCGCCGGGGCGCTGCCGCCACGACGTGGAGTGAACCAGTCGGGGCGCCCCCAGCACGTCGGTGACCACGCGGTCGACCACCTCGACCGGGTGGTCGGTCTCGCCGAGCTCGAGGTACCAGGCGTCCGCGCCGCAGGGGCCGGTCAGCTCGAGCAGGTCGGCGTTGCGCCAGATGACGAACACCTCGGCCTGCACCGGGCCGGTCACGTCCCAGCCGTCCTCGAACCGCGCCACCTCGCCAGGCTAGTCGAGGTGATGGTTCTGCCACTCGGTCCCGTTGCGGGGCGGCGAACCAGGTTGGCGGTCGCCCGGGTGCGCCGAAGGCCCGGTCCAGGTGATCAGCACCGCGCAGGCCGACGACGCTGCCCGATGGGTGTTCATCGAGGACGACAAGACCGGTTGGTGGAGATCAGGCTCAGTGCTGGCAGGGGCTCATGGAGCGGCTCAGCCGTGGTAGCTGCCGTGGCCGCTGTCGTCGGAACCGCCACGGCCGGAGCCGCTCTTGCCCGAGCGCGAGCCACCGTGGTCGTCCGGGGTGGCCGAGGACGACAAGGTCGAGCGGTGGGTGGCCTCGCCCGAACCCGAGCGGTGGGTGCCTTCGCCCGAGCCGGAGCGGTGGGTGGCCTCGCTGGTCGCGCCACGGCTGGTGGAGTGGTCAGAGAGGGGGGCAAACCGGTCACACCTTCGGCTGCCACCCTCCACTCGTTCTCCGGCACGCTTCGTGACGAGACCGGTGCGCCGATGGCGGGCGTCATCCGCCCTGTTGGCAGGCCGTTGATCCGCCCAGCCCAAGAGCGGTGCCGCAGATCCGCCCGGGTGCGACGAGCGGGTTCTGCACTCACTTGTGTCACCTACCGATCGCCCACGGGAGCCATTGAGGGTGGGCCAGCGGGTTGCCCTGGTGTCGGGCCCGCAAGACACTGTCCCAAAGCTCCGAGGGAGTGATCACATCGCCACGCTCGAGGTCCTCGTCACTGACCGGGTCACCGATCAGCCGCGGCGCGGTGTGCGCGTCCAGGCGATCCCGGTTGTGGTGGCGTCCTATCGACAGAGATTCGTCGTCGCTGACGACGTCGAGCGGCGGTCGACCGCATCGGACGCCGAGGTGCTCGCCGTCCGCGTGTCGGGGTCGGAATGGCACGAGGTGTACGACGCCACCCGGCTGGAGCCGGCGTCGAGTCGGACGACGGACGCCGCGGGCCGGGCAGAGTTCTTCTGGTCGCCGGCAGCGCGGTCAGAGCTGGCCCGCGTCTACCGTGAGAAGCTCGCCCTCGATCCGGACGGCGACGACGGCGTCACGCCTTCGGTGTACGTGGCCTTCCTCGTGGGGCTGCCTCTGGCGCAGGAGGTCCGTTACGTCCAGGCGAAAGGTACCTGCGGGCCGGGCGGGACGGTGACCGAGTCGGTGTCGCTCGACCTGGGCGCCGCCGTGCTGGGCACGGTGGGCGAGACCGAGGCCCTGCTGGGGGTGCGCGGCAACGTCCCGGCGGCGGCCCTCGGCGGGGGTGTCACGTGCGAGGTGTTCACACGGCGGACCACACGGGGTAAGCCGGCGACCGTGTTCGCGCAGGCGCTGCCCCTCGACGACGGGCTGGGTACCACGGCGCGGGTCGCCGTCCAGGGGCTGCAGCCGGACACCGCGTACAGCTACCGCTTCACCGCTGCCGTCGACTCGGCGCTGGTGGTCGCCTCGGGCACCTTCACCACCCGGGCGGCACGGCTGCCGGTTCCGCTGCGACGGCGTGACCCTTCGACCCGGATCGCTTTCGCCTCCTGTCACCGTCGATCGGCCGAAGGCCTGCGACTGTGGCAGGCGATGCACGACTGGAACCCCGAACTGGTCCTGCTGATGGGCGACCAGGTCTACGCAGACACCGAGCGGGACGGCGAGGCGGACCGGATCAATGCCCGGTTCAGCCATGCCGGTGGTGTCGCCGGGGCGTGGTTCGACCACTACGCCGCACGGTACCGCCGCGAGTGGCAGCCACGGGCCGTGCGGCGACTGATGGCTGATCGGCCGGTGCTGGCCGTGCCCGACGATCACGACGTGATGGACGACTGGGGAACGGAACACCTGATCACGAAGCCCACAGTGGGTGACCGGATCTCCGCCGCGCTCTCGGCCGTCCACGCGTTCGGTCCGCCGACACGTCCGGTGCCGCGGCCGGCTGCGTTGGGGGACACCGCGTTCGACCAGCCGTTCTCGGTGGGCGTCGTCGGCGGGTACGTGCTCGACTGCCGAACGACGCGCGGCCGCGATACCGGCGCGCCGGTCCTCGGGACGGCGCAACGCACCCGGTTCTTGAACTGGTGCCAGGGGGACGCGCTGCGGCACGACGTGCTGGTGGTCGTGGCACCGGTGCCGCTCGCCTTCGCCGACGCCGATCATCTGGACGCGCTGCTGAAGGCCCTGAACTGGATCACACCGGCCGGTGGCCTGCTCGGCGCCGGCCTCGGGGCGGGGCTCGGGTATGCGGCGGCAGCTGCCTTCGGGGGCCCCGCGGGGTGGGTGTACGCCGGCGCCGGAGCGGGTTTCGTCGGCGGCCTGGTGGCGGGCGCCCTGCTCGAGGACTACGTCGAGGATCGGGTGGGCAAGCAGCTCGGCGAGTCCGGCAAGATCGTCGAGCCGGACGTCCGCGACCACTGGACCTACGGCGACAACCGCAAGGACCTGGGCGTCGTGGTCGAGGCACTGTTCGACCTGGCCAACGACACCGCCGGTGGGGGAGTCCGCCCGCGTGCCGTCCTCGTACTGTCCGGCGACATCCACCTCGGTGGGTTCCACGAGATCCGTTGCCGCAACGGCGGTTCTGTGCAGCGCATCCTGCAGGCGACGTCATCGCCGATCGGCACCGATCCGGCCGAGACCCTGCTCGACGCCAACGAGCTGCCACTGGTCGGTGGCATGCTCAGCGACGAGTACACGATGTGCCACCAGGCTGGGCACGAGTACCGCGCCCAGTTGGTCGACACCTTCCTGACGGTGCGCAACTTCGGCACTCTGGTGGTGGACCGACCCGATCCCGCCCGGCGCCGCTACGAGGTGCGCCTGCACCTTCGCGGGGTCGAGCGAACCCGGGCGATGGAGGTGGTCTACGACCTGGACGTGCCCGGCGGGGCGAATCCGCAGCCGCTGCGGCCCTCGCTCGGGGTGCGCACCGACGGCAGCGAGCCGCACGGCCGTGCCGCCCGCCCGTGACACCACCCTCGCCAGACGCCGCGTTGCGGCTGTCGCTCGGTTGCCGCGGATGCCAAGGGCAGGGGCCTTACCCGGCGTCTCTCAAGAGCTGAGAGGCCCGCTGCTCCGAGACGCCCATCACGGCCCCGACCTCTGAGCCGGTCAGGCCCGGGCGCGAGATCATCGAGAAGGTGTCGTCGGGGTCGACGCCCACCGCGTCGGCTCGGTGGGTGCGTTCGTTGCCTTCGGGTAGCAGGCCGTCGATGAACCAGTCGACCGCGCCGACGCTGGGCTGCTGTCCGGCCATACCGATCGGAAGGAGGCGCCCCACGATCCGGGAACCGAGGCCGAACCGTTCGGATGCCTCTGCACTCCAGATCAGACGGGTGCGGGTTTCATGGCAGGTATCGGCGCAGGCCTTCGGACGTCCTGGGGGTGATCGTCGTCGACGCGTCGGCCCTGACTGACGCCTTGGTCGACGACGGCCCGCAGGGCGACTCGGCGCGCGGTGAGCTGGCCGCCGATCCCCAGTGGGCGGCACCTGGGCACATGATCGTCGAGGTGGTGTCGGCGATCGGCGGCAAGGTGCTGGGTGGAACGCTGACGTCGGCCAGGGCTGGGGAGGCGATCGCTGCTCTGCCGCGCCTGGTCGTGGTGCAGGTGGGCGTCGCCGAGCTCGTTGATCGCCTGTGGCAGCTGCGCCACAGCCCTTCTGCCTACGACGCCGCCTATGTCGCTGCGGCCGAGGCGCTCGATTGCCCGTTGGTCACCGGCGACGCCCGTCTGGCGAAGGCCGCAGGAGTGCGCTGCCGGGTGACCGTCATTCCAGATCGTGACGGCACGACCACGACCTCCCGGGCAGCCCACGAGCGCGCATCTGTCGGTGGGGGAGTGGCCTTCGGTGCTGTCAACCCGCCGGCAGTGGCGGTATCACCTCGCGTGGTCCTGGCAATGACCAAACTGCTTCGGCGTCGACTGCGCCATGATCGCCGGTTCCGCCGGATCGCCCCACGGTCCGGGCTTCCGGACCCGGGGCGCGGCATACTTGGTGCATGGATCGGGTCGGGTACGCCGAACGGCGTCACTATGTTGCCCCCGCGTCGCTGAACGACCTTGAGGGGCCGGCGCATGGGCTCGCAGTCCTGCCCAGGCACCTCGGGTGGACCGGCCGTACCGAGTACGACCTGGACGACGCTGCCGACTGCGCCGTCTTCTACGAGCGGGTCCTGGTCGAGGCAGTCTCGGTGGATGACCTGACCACCCTCATCGACGCAGGGCTGCTTCGCTCGATCTGGCGCCGGTTGTTCCTGCCGGCGCCGGTCCGAAACCTCTGGGAACGTGCGTTCTCCGACCTTGCCTCCGCTGCCTGACGCAACGTGGACCCCTTCCACGAACGCCTTGCACGGGTCGGCCTGGCCGCCCTTGCCGAGTACGGGTTCGCCCTTGCTGGTGGATACGCCGTGCAGGCGCACGGAATCCTTGATCGGCCGTCGGAGGACATCGACCTATTCACGACCCTCGCGTCCGAGGCTCGGTTCGCTGAAGCAGTTCGGGTCGCTGCCGCCGCATTTGCGGCTGACGGGCTCTCGGTCGAGGTTCTTGTCGAGAACCCAGGATTCGCTCGGCTGCTGGTCATCGACGCTTCTGGCGGCCGGTCGTCGAAGGTCGAACTTGGCATCGACTGGCGGCAGTATCCTCCGACGACTCTGGACATCGGCCCGTCCTCGCCAGAGATGATGCCGTTGCGAACAAGGTCAACGCCTTGTACTCCCGCGGCCAGGCCCGCGACTACGTTGACGTTGATGCCGCTCTCACCACGGGTGCCTCACCCGGCCCTGAGCACGCGACAGCAGATGGTCGACCTGGGTGACAGGATCGCCACCATGCATGCATAATGCATGCATGGTGGCGATCCAGATCCGTGGTGTCTCCGAAGAGGTCCGTGAGGCGTTGGTCTCCCAGGCGCGGGCTCGAGGTCAGTCGCTGCAGGCGTACCTGCTCGAGCTGGTCGAGGCCCAGGCGCATCGCATGCGCAACGTCGCCGTCCTCGATTCGTTCTCCGGCCGTGGCGACGGCACCCGTGCCAGTGCCGGCGAGACTGCCGCCGAGCTGGAGCGCCAACGCGAGGCGCAGGGGCCTTCGGGCGACCCGGAGTGATCGTCGTCGACGCCTCGGCCCTGACGGATGCCTTGGTCGACGACGGCCCCCAGGGCGACTCGGCGCGCAGCGAGCTGGCCGCCGATCCCCAGTGGGCGGCACCTGGGCATCTGATCGTCGAGGTGGTGTCGGCGATCCAGGGCAAGGTGCTCGGTGGAACGTTGGGATCGGATCGGGCTGGGGAGGCGATCGTCGCGCTTCCGCAGCTGGTCGTGGTGCAGGTGGGCACTGCTGAGCTCGTTGACCGTATGTGGCAGCTGCGCCACAACCTCTCTGCCTACGATGCCGCCTACGTCGCTGCGGCCGAGGCTCTCGGCTGCCCGTTGGTCACCGGCGACGCCCGTCTGGCGAAGGCCGAAGGCGTGCGCTGCCGGGTCACGGTGGTCTCGATATCGTGAGGGCACGACTACGACCGCACCGGCAGCACACGACCTCATCGTGTCTGCCGCCTGCCGCCTCGAAGACAAACTCCTCGTAGTGCGGGGTGGCGGGGTTCGGTGGTCGATGGGCAAGCTCGGCGAATCTGCGGCACGAGTCCGGCGAATCTGCGGCACGAGTCCGGCGAATCTGCGGCGAGAGCCCGGCGAATCTGCGGGCCAGGCGATATCTGAGCAGGTCAGATGGCCTATGGCATGTGTCGTGAGGCAGCCAGGAATATCTGCTCGGCGGCCGTGTGGGCCTGCCTGCGGTCGTAGGTCAAGAACTGCGACTCGCCGAGCTCCAGCGCGGCTCCAGCGCGGCGACCAGATGGTCTCAATAGCCCTTGTGAATCGGCAGTTGCGTCGATGCGAGAGTTACCTCAAGTGGCCCGCCAACGACTGGGCGGGCTTGCTGGCCCGTCGGGCCTCACGGTTTCAGTTCGCTGTCGAGGACGTCGGCCCAACCGCCGTGGCCCAGGCCGCCGGCCATCAGTACATCTCGCCAGTCGATCCGTAGCAGCTCGACGAGCCGGGTGAAGCGCTGCCAGTCCCCGGCCGCCCCGAGGACCACCGCCGCCTGGATCCGCTCGCGGTCCTGGCTGTAGGCGTCGTGGTCGTCGGGGATCGCCTCGAGATCCTGGACGACGCGCTGCCACGAACCCGGCGCGAAGTCGCGTTGGATCCGGGCCAGCAGACGCGGGGACGGCGCACTCACCCGCCCACTATCGCCTACCCGCTGGGTGGTGCAGGCCGTGGTTCAGCTGTGCGAGCTGCCGTGGCCGGAGTCGTCCGAGCCGCCGCCGTGGCCTGAGCCGTTGCTCGAGCCGCTGTTGCCGTTGCGCTTGCCGCCGTGGTCGTCGGCGGTGGCCGAGGACGGCGAGGTCGAGTGGTGGGTGGCTTCACCTGAGCCGGCGTGGTGGGTGGAGTCCTCGGCGCCGGAGCGGTGGGTGGCGTCGTCGGAGGCGCCACGGGTGCTGGAGTCGTCGCCGGGCTCCATGCTGCGACCGTGGTCGTCGGCGCTGGGCGCGGTCCTGGGGGTGGACGTCGAGGTGGTGGTGGGGGCCGATGCGGGGGTGGAGGTCGTGGTCGAGCTCGTGGGGGTGGTGCCGGTCAGGGCCTGGGCGCCGGCGGTCAGACCGAAGGCGGCGGGGACGACGACGGCGACTGCTGCGGCGGTGAGAAGGACGGTGCGGCGCATCGGAGGCTCCTTGTTCGACAGGGGTTTCCCTGAGCGGGTGCTGCTGACTCCTCATTTCTCGCCCGTCGCCGGTACCAGCCACCACTGGCCCATGGTTCTAGTACCTCTGGGTCGGGCCGAACGGCTGGCCGGCCCACTCTGACTTCTCTTGGGCTCACTGAGCACGTTTCAGGTATTGAGGTACCTCACACATGCATCCCCCAAGGTACTGTGACACCTTGCCTTGATGCCCTTGATGCCCTTGATGCCCTTGATGCCCTTGAGGCACTGAAGAACCTGAGGTGAGTGCGGTGACCGCTGCGACGCGAGCGACGAAGGCCAGGCAGCTGCTCGATGCCCGGTTCGCGACGGCCGACCAGCTGCGCGTGCAGCTCGCTCGTCCTGCGCGGGGGTGGGTGCGTTCGGTGCGTGAGGCCCTGGGCATGTCGCAGGCTGAGCTGGCGGCCCGGCTCGGGGTGAACCAGAAGACGGTGCACTCCCTGGAGGTCGGTGAGCTGGCCGGCACCGTCCAGCTCACCACGTTGGTGCGGCCGGCGCGCTGGGGTGCGACGTGGTCTACGCCTTGGTGTCGCGGGTCCCACTCCACCAGGTGGTGCAGCACCGACTGCTCGAGCTGGCCGTGGAGCAGGCCGCATCGGTCCACCAGACGATGCTGCTCGAGGACCAGCTACCGGTCGGCCGTGACGAGCTGGTGCAGCAGCTGGCCGACGACCTGGCGGCCCACCCGGTGGCGTTGTGGCGCGACCCGCAGGCGGTAGTGGGTCGGTCGTAGCGACGGTCGGGACTGGCGTCAGGTCCGGAGCCTATGGTCGGTTCGTGAGCGAACAGGGGCACAGCGAGCGTGAGCGGCTGCGGTACTTCCTCGACCAGCAGCGCCAGGCGGTGTTGGCGATCATCGAGGGTCTGAACGAGGCCCAGCTGCGGACGCCGGTGCTGCCGTCGGGGTGGACACCGATCGGGCTGGTGCGGCACCAGGCCGGGGCGGAGTCGCAGTGGTTCCAACGGGTCGCCCTGGGGACGCACCCGCTGCTCCTGCCAGGTCGCGATGGTCGCCGATCCCGGGCTAGGCCACTCGGCCGCTCGACGTGGGTTCAGAGCTGGCTGAGGATCCAGGCTCCGCGCGACTTCCGTACACGCCAGACCGCTGGACGTCGCGCCATGACGGCAGTGCAGATGTCACGCAGGCACGAGTCGAGGGCCTCCAACAGTTGATCACGCGTGGCTTGACCTGGAAACGCGACCAGGTGGATTCGTGCAGCTCGATAGGCCGCCAGCTCGCTGCTCCCGGGAGTCATGATCGAAGTGTCGCGAGAGATCGCTACCCATCCGTGAGCTGCGATCTCTCGTAGCCAAACCTCGTCCCGAACACCCTCAGAGGCATCTCGAGTACCGAAGAGCTCAGGGGGTGTGTGCACCACGTAGCCGAGGCTCCGCAATCGCCGGACGAGCGCCCGCCCGGCGATGTTCTCATCGAGATAGAACTCAGGCGGCGTGGCCCAGGACGACGCGAGCGGCGGTCCTGACGTCGGAGGGAGTGACCCCGAACTCTTCTGCGACGACATCAACGTCCTCACCGGCCTTGAGCATCGCGGCCACGTCGACCAATCGAGAGCCCGAGGCGAAACGCGGCTGCCCGAATGCATGCCAGGGGTCGACGAATACCGTCGCCGGCTCGCATGCTCGCAGCGTCAGCCGGGTGGGCAGCCCCTCGTCGCCTCGCGCGATGTACGAGAGGAAGTCGGTGACGATCTCCCGAATGATGTGCTGTCCCGTGCCGGCCTCGATCAAGCCTGAACCGGCCTTGGACTGCGAGAAGTCCCACAGGACGTCGATCCCATCGGTGGCCAGCTCAGGTGCCGACAGCACGTACTCACGCCCGAACTGACGCTGCAGCTCGACGAGGGCGGGTCGGATCCGGTGCGGACGGACCCCCGCGCTGCGCAAAGCCTCTAGGACGTACCCCTCTGTGAGGGCCATGAAGGTCACCGAGGGGTGACGAGGCGGTGCGTCCAGCACGTGCAGCAGGGCGCCACCTCGCTCGTAGCCTTTCGCCCAGCGGTGGAAGGTCTGTTGAGGGACCCTCAGGTACCTGGCGGACTCGGCAAGGGTCAGGATGCCGTCTGTGGTTCGAATGTCTTGGTCCGTCATGCCCGTCCACCTTCCCTCACCGAGAGTCCGACACCTCAACTCGCAGCATACGGAGTGGCGCCCACAACCTGCTGGCGCTGATCCCGTGTCTGTGGATCTGTGAGTATCGCTATGCGGAGGCTCTCAGGGGCTCGAGGGCGGCCAGCACGAGGTCGAGGCCGAAGATGAACTCCTCTGCCGGGTCGAAACCGGTAGCGAGGAGCGCCGCGGCGGACTCGTTGAGGTAGGGGAACTCGTCAGGAGGAAGCTGGGGCAGGAAGACGTCCTCGGTCATGTCCGCGAGCTCATCGGCGGTGCTGACCGGCTGATCAACCGAGGTTGTGCAGCAGTCCGTTGCACAACCTCCGGTTGTCGTGAGGACTTCGGACTCTTCCTCGGCCACCAGCAGTGTCAGCAGGGCCGAGGTGTCGAGGTAGGTGACCCGCGGTCCTCCGACAACACATCCTCGGTGCTGACAGCTCCATGAACCGGGGCCGGCAGCGCCCCCATGTCCAGCCCGGTCCCCACTCGCAGTCGCCCGGCAGCGACGAGGCGCTCGCGGGTGCTGGCGCTGGCGGGCACGATCACAGCGGCGGGGACGCCGCCCTTCGTGACCAGGAGGGACTCGCCGGCCGCCACCCGGCGGAGCAGCTCGGCGGAGCGGGTGCGCATTGCACGATGGCTCACCTGTTCCACCCTTCGACCGTAGCGCGTGGCGGCACGCCTGTGCCGGTGGCCGTGCGCTGTCCACACCCGCGGGGCCGGCAGCCCCATGCAGAAGCAAGGTAGTGTGATGCCTCATCCGCTCATATCTCAAGGTACTATGACACCTTGTCGAGACGTATCTTGAGGTACTGAAGGACCTGAGGTGAGTGCGGTGACTGCTACGACGCGAGCGGCGAAGGCCAGGCAGCTGCTCGATGCCCGGTTCGCGGGGGCCGACCAGGTGCGCGTGCAGCTCGCTCGCCCTGCGCGGGGGTGGGTGCGTTCGGTGCGTGAGGCCCTCGGCATGTCGCAGGCCGAGCTGGCGGCCCGGCTCGGGGTCAACCAGAAGACGGTGCACTCCCTCGAGGCCGGTGAGCTGGCCGGCACCGTCCAGCTCACCACGTTGGTGCGGGCGGCCGATGCGTTGGGGTGCGACGTGGTCTACGCCTTGGTACCGCGGGTCCCGCTTCACCAGGCGGTGCAGCAGCGATTGCTCGAGCTGGCCGTTGAGCAGGCCGCCTCGGTCCACCAGACGATGCTGCTCGAGGACCAGCTGCCCGTCGGGCGTGACGAGCTGGTGCAGCAACTGGCCGACGACCTGGCGGCCCATCCGGTGGCCCTGTGGCGCGACCCGCAGGCAGTGGTGGGTCGGACCCCTCGATGACGGGTCCGTCGCACCGCTGGGGCGGGGAGAGTCTCGGGGGCCGCTCGCCCGGGTAGACCCTACTGACGGACGACGAGACAGCCGGCCTGCTGCTGCCGATCCAGACACGAGCGGATCTCGATCGGCAGGAGGCGGCGAACATCGCCTCGGCTCGTCGGGTGTGGCTGAACCCCGCCGCCGTCTGAGGCTGGAACGGCTGTGCACCCAGGACCGCATGCGCGCCCTGCACCGCGACATGTTCGGTGACGTGTGGTCCTGGGCAGGCACCTAACGCGCCTCCGAGCGCAACCTCGGGGTGCCGCACCATCAGATCGTCGTCGGGCTGCGCACGCTGATCGACGACGTGCCGGTGTGGGTCGATGCGATGGACGGCGACGAGGTGTGCGTCCGACTGTCACACCGGGCCGTCTCCATCCACCCGTTCCCCAACGGCAACGGGCGCTGGTCGCGCACCCTCGCCGACGTCGCGGCGCTGGCCCTGGGCCTCGCGCCCTTCACCTGGGGCGCCAGCACTCTGCGGGTCCCGGACGAGTCACGAGCCAAGTACCTGGCGGCCCTGCGCATCGCCGACAACAGCCTGGACTACGGCCCACTGGCAGACTTTGCGCGCTCGTAGAGACGGTCGCGGACTGACGTCGGGCTCGGAGCCTATGGTCGTTGCGTGAGCGAACAGGGTCATGGCGAGCGTGAGCGGTTGCGGTACTTCCTCGACCAGCAGCGGCAGGCGGTGTTGGCGATCATCGACGGTCTTGACGAGTCCCAGCTGCGGACGCCGGTGCTGCCGTCGGGCTGGACGCCCATCGGGCTGGTGCAGCACCTGGCCGGGGCAGAGTCGCAGTGGTTCCAACGCGTGGCCCTGGGGAGGCACCCGCCTCGGTAGCCGCTGCGCGAAGTTCGACGGGGCAGCACCTACTCGGACGTGGGTCTGCGCCTTGATCTGGTGCAGGAGCATGCTCCGCGACCAGCCGTGTGGGCTCGCCGCTTGGGCGGGCCATGCGCCGGCCATCTGGCGCATGTACTTCAGGTTCGAGCGGGACAAGCCCTTCATGTCGGGAAACTCGGCCCGCAGGTCGGCGGCGAGCCTGTCGATGACTTACGCGCCCCATCCCTGCTGCTCC
>CAVTWW010000027.1:0-6736 GCA_963738495.1 uncultured Actinomycetota bacterium | reverse complement strand
GCACCGATGACCATGTCGGCGTCCAGCACGGCCTTCTCGACCTCGAACGCGTTCGACACCACGGTCTGACAGTGGCCCTGGTAGATGGCGTCCATGAGCCGCAGCCGGGCGACGCTGCGGTCGAGCAGCAGCACCTCGGCCTGCATGCCGAGGGCGATGGCGGCCGCGTTCTGGCCGGCGACGCCGGCACCGATGACCACGACCTTGGCGGCGTAGGTGCCGGGCACCCCGCCCATGAGCACGCCGCGGCCCCCTTGGGCGCGCATCAGCGTGTGGGCACCCACCTGCGGGGCCAGCCGACCGGCGACCTCGCTCATCGGAGCCAGCAGCGGCAGCGAACGGTCCGGCAGCTCGACGGTCTCGTAGGCGATCGCGGTGACCTTGCGCCTCATCAGCTCCTCGGTCAGCGGGCGGTCGGCCGCCAGGTGCAGGTAGGTGAAGAGGGTCTGGCCCTCCCGCATCCGCTCGTACTCCGAGGCGACCGGCTCCTTGACCTTGAGCACCAGCTCGGCGGCACCCCACACCTCGTCGGCCGTGGCCAGCACCTTGGCGCCGGCGGCGGAGTAGTCCTCATTGGTGATCGACGACCCGACACCGGCGTCCTTCTCGACGACGACGTCGTGGCCGTGACGCACGAGCTCGTGCACCCCGGCGGGGGTGATCGCTACGCGGTACTCGTGGTTCTTGACCTCGCGGGGGATGCCCACCAACAACGAAATCACGGTCCTCTCGAGACGGGATGGCTGCGCTGATCGATGGCTGTGCTGATCGGGTACGTCCGACCAGGTGGAGTCGGTTCGTCTGCACGGCAGACTAGGCGGGATCGACCGGCAGGTGGTGCCAACTTCTGCCGGTCCTCGACCTAGACTGAGCATGTCGTGCCGCTGATTCGCAGGATGGAGGCATTCTGTGCCACAGCCCCCAGGACTCCCCTCCGCCTCGCCGTCCGGCCCCGGGTCCGGCGACGCCCTCGACGGGCTCGACCGGGCGATCCTGCGGCACCTGCAGGACGACGGCCGACTGTCGAACGTCGAGCTGGCCAAGCGGGTGCAGCTGTCGCCGTCACCGTGCCTGCGCCGGGTCAAGTCGCTCGAGGATCGAGGCTACATCCGCCAGTACACGGCCCTGCTGGACCGTGACCGGATGCGGCGTGGACTGCACGTCTACGTGATGGTGAGCCTGACCTCGCAACGGCAGGAGACCCTCGAGGCCTTCGAGGCGGCCGTGACCACCCTGGACGACGTGCTCGAGTGCTACCTGATGGCGGGCGAGGCCGACTACCTGCTGTCGGTCGCCGCGGCCGACCTCGACTCCTACCAGCGGTTCTTCACCAAACGGCTGGGCGAGCTGCCCGGCGTCGCCTCGCTGCGGACCCTGATCGCCATGAAGACCGTCAAGGCCACCACGGCGCTTCCGGTCTGAAGCGCCCAGAACGTGGCGCTTCCGGTCTGAAGCGCCCAGAACGTGGCGCTTCCGGTCTGAGGCGTCAGCGGTAGGCGGGGTGCTGCGGCCACGGGGCGTCGACGGGCCGCAGAGTCGTCCACCCGGCCGCCCGGCTGGCCACGGCGGCCAGTACCCCGACCACAGCACCGACATTGTGCAGGCGACCAGCCAGCACGCCGGCGCAGGCGTCGTCGAGGGAGACCCACTCGACCGGCATGTCGAGCTCTTCGGCGGTGCGTTGGTGGCGGTCGGCCTCGGGCACCGGCGACAGTCCGCGCGCGACGAAGCAGCGCAGCGCCTCGCTCGAACCGCCGGGTGAGTTGAACCAGTCGATCAGCACCGCCCAGTCCTCGGCGACCAGGTCGGCCTCCTCGGCCAGCTCCCGCTGCGCCGCCACCAGCGGCGGCTCACCGGCGACGTCCAGCAGGCCGGCCGGGATCTCCCACAGCTGCATGCCGACGGGGTGGCGGTACTGGCGAAGCAGCAGCACGCGCTCGTCGTCGTCGATCGCCACCACGCAGACCGCGCCGGGGTGGTCGAGATACTCACGCCGGACGACGCCGCCATCCCCGAGGTCGACGGTGTCGCGCACCAGGTTCCACACCATGCCCTGGTGCAGCAGCTCCTGCCCGCTCACCGGCCGCGGGGCGAACTGGTCCTCGAGCGGGGACCGGCTCACGCGGGTGCGCTGAGGGAGTCGACGTCGATCAGCTGCTCGGCCTGCTGCCGGGCGACCGCCGCGGCGATCAGGCCCGAGAACAGCGGGTGCGCCCGGTCGGGGCGGGACTTGAACTCCGGGTGGGCCTGGGTGGCGACGTAGTAGGGGTGCACCTCACGCGGCAGCTCGACGAACTCCACGAGCGAGCGGTCCGGCGAGACGCCGCTGACCACCAGGCCGGCCTTCTCGAGCTGGTCGCGGTAGCTGTTGTTCACCTCGTACCGGTGCCGATGCCGCTCGACGACCCGCTCGCTGCCGTAGACCTCGCGCGCGATGGTCCCCTCGGCCAGCACCGCCGGGTAGGAGCCCAGCCGCATCGTGCCGCCCAGGTCACCGCCGCCGGCGACGATGTGCTCCTGCTCTTCCATGGTCGCGATCACCGGATGCTCCGCCTGCGGGTCGAACTCGCTGCTGCTGGCCCCTGCCAGACCCACCACGGTGCGCGCGTACTCGATGACCATGCACTGCAGCCCCAGGCACAGCCCCAGGGTCGGGACGCCGTTCTCGCGCGCCCATCGCAGCGCGCCGAGCTTGCCCTCGATGCCGCGGACGCCGAACCCGCCCGGCACGCAGATCGCGTCGACCCCGTGCAGCATGCGACGGGCACCCTCCATGCTCTCGCAGGTGTCCGAGGCCACCCAGCGCAGCACCACCCGGGCATCCTGGGCGAAACCCCCGGCCCGCAAGGCTTCTGAGACCGACAGATAGGCGTCGGGCAGGTCGACGTACTTGCCGACCAGGGCCACCTCGACCTGGTGACGCGGCCGGTGCACCCGGCGCAGCAGCTCGTCCCACGCGCGCCAGTCGACGTCGCGGAACGGCAGCCCCAGCCGGCGCACGACATAGGCGTCGAGGCGTTCGGCGTGCAGCACCTTGGGGATGTCGTAGATGCTCGGGGCGTCGACCGCGGCGACCACGGCCTCCTCGTCGACGTCGCACATCAGGGCGATCTTGCGCTTGACCCCGGCCGGGATCTCACGGTCGGCGCGGCAGACGATGGCGTCGGGCTGGATGCCGATCGAGCGCAGCGCGGCCACCGAGTGCTGGGTCGGCTTGGTCTTCAGCTCCCCGCTGGGCGCCAGGTAGGGGATCAACGAGACGTGGACGAAGAACACCTGGTCGCGGCCGACGTCGTGGCGCACCTGACGGGCCGCCTCGAGGAAGGGCAGCGACTCGATGTCGCCGACGGTGCCACCGATCTCGGTGATGATCACGTCGGGCGGAGCCTCACCGGCGAGGGGCGTCGCCTGCGCCCGCATCCGAGCCTTGATCTCGTTCGTGATGTGCGGGATCACCTGCACGGTGTCGCCCAGGTACTCGCCGCGGCGCTCCTTGGCGATCACCGTGGAGTAGACCTGCCCGGTGGTCACGTTGGCCGAGCGGTCCAGCTCGACGTCGAGAAAGCGCTCGTAGTGCCCGATGTCGAGATCGGTCTCGGCGCCGTCGTCGGTCACGAAGACCTCGCCGTGCTGGAACGGGTTCATCGTCCCCGGGTCGACGTTCAGGTAGGGATCGAGCTTCTGCATCACCACCCGAAGCCCGCGTCCTCGCAGCAGGTGCCCCAGGCTCGAGGCCGTCAGGCCTTTGCCGAGCGAGGATGCCACCCCACCGGTGACGAAGATGTGCTTGGTCCGGGCCGTCGGTTCTGTGCGCTCCGCCACGGGCTTCGAGATTATCAGCGACCGGGCCCCGCTGCCGACGCTTGACCGTAGGCGGCACCCACCAGCGTGTCGTAGCAGCCGATCACCTGGGCCACCGCGTCGTCGTCACCAGGCAGCTGCTGCGCCGCCGCGTGGGCCCTGACCTGCAGGTTCGCCGTGGCGACGGGGTCGGCGAGCAGCGCCTGGACGGCGTCGGCCAGGGCCATCGGGTCACCCGGCGGCACCAGGACGGCGCCGTCGCCGACCACCGCCGCGGTCCCGCCGGCGTCGGTGGCCACGATCGCGGCGCCCAGGCGCAGGGCCTCCTGGACGACGAGGGGCTGGCCCTCCCAGCGGCTGGGGACCACCACGACGTCGGCCGCGCTCAGCCAGTCGGCGGCGTCGTCCCGGTGCCCGAGCAGGGTCACCGGCAGCTGCTCGGCGCGGATGCGATCGGTGAGCGATCCGAGCAGCGGGCCGTCCCCCACGACCACGGCCGTCACCAGGACCTGCCGGCGACGCAGCTCGGCCACGACGGACAGCAGCAGGTCGACGTCCTTCTGCGGAGCCAGTCGGGCCACGGTCACCAGCAGCGCTGCCCCGGACATCGGCGAGGCCGCCACCGTCGGCCCGGCCGCCACCG
Organism: uncultured Actinomycetota bacterium; assembly: GCA_963738495.1. Lineage (GTDB taxonomy): Bacteria > Actinomycetota > Actinomycetes > Actinomycetales > Kineosporiaceae > CAVTWW01. The sequence goes on along the minus strand of CAVTWW010000027.1, from coordinate 2,292 downwards.
TCGGTGAAACCTCAGCCGTCGGTGAAACCTCAGCCGTCAGCCCGGCCCGCAGCCGGCGGGCCCGCTCGGGATCGACCGGGCGCTGCCCGGGGGCCGGGATCAGGGCCCGTTCGACCCGACGGGCCCCCAGGGCGCGCATCCGCTCCCCCAGGTCGGCCGAGACCACCAGCACCACCGCCGCCCGGCGCGCCACCAACCGTTCCATGGCGGCGCCGATCCGGCCCCCGGCACCACCGGCAGGGGGTGCGTTGTGCAGGGTCACCACCACCGGCGTGCCGCCCGCGGCGAGGATCGCCAGCGCCGCCGCGCGCAGCCCATGGGCGTGCACGACGTCGACCTCGGCGGCCGCCGGTCGCAGCCGGCGCACAGACTGCAGGTCGTGCCACGGATGGGGTCGCTCCCCAACGGGCAGCTCCAGCCGGGCCAGTCCGGTGGGTGCCCCACCACCATCCACTGCGGCCCAGGCCGACGACGGGCCCGCGACCACGACCCGACGACCGCGGGCCGTGAGCCCGGCGGCCAGAGCGCCGACATGCCGGCCGGTCCCGCCCGCCGTCGTCGCCACCACGAACAGCACGGACGACGCGCCGCCTGAACCCTCGTCCGACCCCTCGTCCCACCCCTCGTCCGCCCCTTCGCCCGATGCCCGGCCCGGTCGCCGCAAGTGGGCCACCGAGCCCGGGTCGAGCAGCCGGATCGTCGCCGCGCCCACCACTACCGCCACCGCCGCCGCCACCAGCGCTGCGCCGACGGCGGGCAGCATCGCCTCACCGGCGCTCGAGAGCACGACCGCGCCGCCGGCGCGCCCCACAGACCCTGCCACCGCCACCAGCGCGAGCCCCACCACCAGGCTGCGGCCGACGCCTCTGCTCGCGGCCCGGCCGGCGACCCGGCGAACCATGGCCAGCAGCGACACCCCGGCAGCCAGCGTGGCCACCGACCCGGCGGCTGCGAGGGTCGAGGCGGTCCGGTCGCCGTCCCGCCCGAGAGCCACCAGCACCACGGCCGTCAGGGCACCGGCCGCCCAGCCGCCGGCCGCCGCCCGTCCGGCCCGGGCGGGCGCGTCGAGGGAGTAGAGCAGGCGGGTCAGATGCCCCAGCAGCCCCCACCCGACCACTCCGAACGCCGCCGCCGTCAGCGCCGGCCCCAGGCCGGGTGCCTGCTGCCGGTCGAGCCGGGCGAAGAACGCCGCCATCGCCGGTGCCACCGCCACCACGACCGCGGCGCCGAGGCTCGAGAGTGCGACCACGCTGCGGGTCGAGGCCGACGCCAGCCGGGTGAAGCCCGCCCGGTCGCCCTGGGCCGCCATGGTGGCCAGCACCGGGTACGTGGCGGTCACCAACGGCACCACGAGCACCGCGTAGGGCAGCAGCTGCAAGGTCTGGGCGTAGCCGAGCACCGTGACCGACGGCTTGTCGCCCCGCAGGTCGGCCAGCACCAGGCTCACCAGGACGAACGCCTGCTGCCCCACCAGGGCCAGGGTTCCGGCCGCAGCGAGGCGACGGCCGTGTCCGGCGACTCCCGCGGGCAGCCGCAGGGTCGGCCGAACCCGGATCCCGGCTCGCCACACCGGCACGAGCAACGGCACCGTCATCACCAGGACCCCGGCCGTGGTGCCGAGGGCCAACCACCACAGCGCGGCCGAGTGCCCGGCCCCCGTACTGTCGGCCAACCCCCTGGTGGCCCTGCCGTACCCCAGATAGGCCACCACGACGACCAGGCTCGACAGCAACGGGGCGAGGGCGGGCGCCACGAACCTGTGGTGAGCTTGCAGCAGCCCGGTCAGCACGGCGCCGACGCCGTACAGCACCACCTGCGGTGCGAAGATCGCGATGATGGCCGCGGCCAGCTCCCGCTGTCCCGTGCAGGAGTCGGCGGGCAGCAGCCGGCTCAACGGGCAGCCAGCAGCGCCAGCGCCAGTCCGGCCGGGTCAGCACGACCAGCACCCACCCCAGCAGCCCGCCGGCCAGGGCGTCGACCTCCGCGTCGGCCTCGGCCCGGGACCGAGCCGCCGCCACCAGCGGGACGACGGCGCTGGCCAGCGTGCCACCGGCCGCCACCTCGAAGAGCACGTTCGGCAGCAGGTTCGCGGTGGTGTAGACCTGCCCGACACACCCGCTGCCGACGGCGCCCGAGAACGCGAGGGACCGCCCGAAGCCGGCCACCCGGGCCACCACGGTCACCGCCGCGATGACCGCCGCCGAACCAGCGAGGGTGGTGGTCCGCTGCTGCGAGCGCGTCACCGGGGGCGGCGCCCGAGGGCGTCCAGCTCGCGCAGGACCGGGGTGGACT
>CAVTWW010000026.1:0-42003 GCA_963738495.1 uncultured Actinomycetota bacterium | reverse complement strand
TCCACGACACCCACGAAGCACGCGTCGCCCTACGCACCAGGCGCGGCCTCGCTGACGCCATCCTCACCAGAGTCAAGGCCGAACACCCATACCAAGTCCCCAGCGTCGTCTCCCTCGCCGCGACCGCCCTCAATCGCGACTATGGGGCCTGGATTTGCCAATCAACTGTGCAATCTCACCACGAGCGCTAGGCCGAGGCTTCATACTTCCAGAGTTCAGTCCTTCCAACAGAACCCTGGCGCCAAGGCGCGGCGCGCCGTCCCGGCTGTACATCGTTGATCGCCTGGCCTACGGCTCCTCAACTCTTGTTGATCAAGCCTCCGGATGAGCACGCTAGATCACCAGTCGCACTGCGCCGGTGTTTATCTCGGCAAGCTGGCGTCGCCACGGCTGGCACGCCGCTCCGTTGACTCCGCAGGTTGTCCTACCGCGGCGCCTTGACCAGGTAGAGAAGTCGGGGCACGATGAGTGGCGGGTCAACCATTGGTGAATATTCTACTAGGGGATAAGTGACCGAGAGATGAAGAACATGCACAGGGCGGCAGTGACGCTCGTCGTGATTTCAACATTGTTGTCAGCGACGGGCGCACAGGCTGCGCCATTTAACTATACACCGAGTTCATATCAGTATTCTCAAATGTTCACAAATACTGTAAGTGTAGTCGATTCAAGTGGCTCCACTAACTTCAATTCGGGCTTCAGTCCCTACTATGGATGGCTTGGCGTGAACGGCGCCTTGCAAGTTCTTGGATCGGCCGGGGCAATGCAAGCGAATGATCACGCATTGGTGAGCCTGTCCGCGTTGGGATCAAACGGTGGGTTTCTTCAAGCTGGCGTATTTAAAGGAAAGATCTTCGAATTCAATAACGCGCCACCTTCTTGCACCGTTGGCAATTGCGTCAACTCCCCTACCGCCTACTCGGTCTATTTTGAAACCCAAGAAGCTGCCTTTAGTACAGTTCTAAGCTTCGGAGGAGCTGGCTCGGCCGCCAACATATTTCGCATACAGCAGTCGGCGGGCGCATGGCATATCTACGATCTCTACAACAACGAGTTTACTGGTCCCTATGTGCGAAGCTGGACAACGGGGGCCATGTACGCCTCGAATGAGGTAATGAAATACAACAGCACCGTGGAGCCGATCGCGCCCACAAATGCATACTTTGGCAATTCAAACTCCGCAAGTAACTCTGCAATGCGACTCCTTGGCGCCACAGGATACAAGCCATGGAACGGCTCGCTATTGGCCGGATCCACAATGAGAGTCTACGACACAACTGTTTCGCCGGCCATCAACCAGGCGATATACTCGACCTTCTATGAATGGGGATCGTACTGATGATGCCGTCACTGCGATCGGTCACAGTCTCAACCCTATTCGCTTCCTTATGTTTGGCCGGATGCGGGTCGCCTGTCAATACTGGCGGGAGTGTAGCTCTGACGACACTGAGCATCAGCCCAGTCAAATCCTCAGTTCCGTCTGGATCGAAACGACTATTTGCCGACCAAAAGCGGGATACTGGTGGTTACCCTCGGCGCAGTCGATCGAAGTGTCACCTTGGCCTTGCTTGACACCGCCGTCGGGTCACAGACGACGCTCTATAGTTCGCCGTCACCTGCGACCGACTGGAACGGGGCAGCACTATACGCCGACCAGTCGACGATTACGCTGGGATATGGGCGCCACTTGGTGCAGATTGATCGGCGCACCCTAAAGGCCACGGATACAGCGATTCCGGCTGGCGCCCAGTCCGACGGGCCTTCGGGGATAGTAGGCTTGGCTCCAGACGGGAAAACGGGTTTCCTCGTTGCAGTAAACGGGCAATCTGGATTGTTGGACTTTGATCCGGTCTTAGGATCTTGGAGCAAACGCTCAACTGAGATCATTTCAGATTCCATGGGAGCACTTACGACGGATGCTTCGGGCAAGATAGTTCAGGTCGGACCCGCAGCCAATGGCCCGGCCTCCGGGCGGATGGAGATTCATAGGGTAGTCGACGCCGTCGTTCAAAATTCTGGAATGATCGCCCCTGCGCCCGTACTAGTCGCGAACAATGGCGAAGGGGGTCTGGCTATTCTTTCTTCCGACAGTATCCAGCTCGTGGATTCCAATGGAACTTCGACATCATTCAATCTAAGCACGATGGCAGGGTCAGTACTCCCCAATTCGATCGCCTACGGAAAGAATGCGGTATGGGCAGTCCGAATGGGAACAACGAGTGGGACACTCCAGATCGACAAGATTGATATCGCATCCGGCGCAAATACTGTCGTAGAGTTTCCCTTGGTGAAGAATCAGGGAGGGCGGCCCGGGCTTGCGGGGCGACCAACACCGACAGTTACATACACAGACCCTCAATTCACATCTATGGTGGCGCTCCCTGATGGGGGAGCCTATATAGCAACGCAGTGTGGTCAGCGTCTGGACGGACAGCCGTGCGCCTATGCTGGCTTGTACAGAATCGGCTGAACCGGGAGAGGCCGGACCCTTAATAGAACTTCTCGCCTCAATCCCTGACTCAGAAGGGACCGTCCCCAACCGACGTCGGAGAAGGATTCGGAAGCAAGAAGAAGCCCAGATCCGCGGTCTCCCGACCCAATCTGATCGTACCGTTGGATGGACTCGTCCTTCTCGACGTGGTCGAACGGTTACCACGGTCGGATTTGACTCCAGGTTCAGTACGCCGTCGCACCTGCTATGCATGTACGAAGAACGGTGCTTGGCGTGGCCAGGCCAGGCCAGGCCACCCCGCGGGCCCAGCCACCAACCGCGCCAGTGATTCCCGGGCCTCAATCGCCACCAGGTGGGAACAGGTTCGTTAGGGCTCGCCAGCTCGCCGTGGACTGAACCAGTCGGGAGTGATCGCGACCCGTCCAGCCGGCCGACCACGAGTCATGCCACGAGTTGTGCCACGAACGGACGCCTAACGGTGTGATCGGTGGGGTTCCTGAGAGTTCCGGTGGGGGCAAAGTCGCAGGTAGAGGCGGGTTTGGGTGCCTGCCAGAGTCCTTTTAATCCATTGGTTGAGGGTTCGAGCCCCTCGGGGCCCACCCGCCTGACCTGCAGAGACGGCCCCTGGCGGGCGATTTCATGATCGAACATGCCACGAAGCAGTCCAGTGCATGGCGTCTCAGGAACCTCAAGGGTTGTCTGGACTGTATGGACCCGGCTGCTTGTCGTCCATGTCGGGCACCGCTCAGCGCCGATGGCTGATAAGCAGGTACAGAGGGCGCGCCATGGATCAATACGCACACACTCACCCATCTAATGTCTACACTTCTATCCATGTTGGATCTAGGAGCGCTGCCGGCGACGTTCACGACAGCGCAGGCGAGGGCGGCAGGTGTGCATCCGCGGGACCTGTATCGAGGGCGGGACGACGGCACGGTTGTCGAGTTGTCCCGCGGGGTGTTTCGACAGGGCGACGCGCCTGAAGCGGCCCACCCCGAGCTGCTCGGAATCGCACTCCGGGTTCCGCATGCCGTGGTGTGCCTGGTGTCAGCGGCGGCACTGCACGACCTGACGGACGAGCTGCCACGTGCGGCACAGATCGCCGTGCCACGTGGCACACGATCACCTCGGATCACCTACCCGCCGATCGAGGTGTTCCACTTCGCCGCCGCGACGTTCGACCTCGGGTTGGAGGTGCAGGAGGCCGCGACGGGCGAGCCGGTGCGCGTGTACTCGGCGGCCCGTACGGTGGTGGACCTGATGCGGCTACGGCGCCGGATCGGTGAGCCCTTGGCACTGGGCGCACTGCGGCGATACCTGCACCAGCGCGGCGCTCGGCCGGGCCTGTTGGTGGAGCTGGCACTCCCCCTCGACGTGCTGGGCCCCATGCGCGCCGCGGTCGATGTCCTGGAGGCCTCGTGAGTCGCCCCACCCGGGCCGACCCGGGCGGCCGTGCTTACCTGGACCTGCAGAACCGAGCCCGGCGGGAGGGCCGCTTCACCCAGGAGCTACTCGTCCTGTACTCCCTCGAGCGATTCTTGGCCCGACTGGCCGTAAGCCCGCACGCCGGAACATTCATCCTCAAGGGCGGGATGCTGCTCGCCGCCCTGAATGCTCGCCGGGCCACGGTCGACGCAGACCTGCTGGCCACGCAGCTCACCAACACCGAGGAAGCCGTCCTTACCAGAGTCGTCGAGATAGCCGCCATAACCCCCACAACCGATGACGGCGTGGAGTACCTGCTGGACACCGCTCGGGCCCGGACCATCCGTGAGGGCGCTCTGTACACCGGAGTGCGAGTGAGTATGGACGCCCGCATAGCCAGGGCGACTGCAAAACTGCAGCTGGACATCAACTTCGGTGACCCGGTCACACCCGCTCCGGCCACGATTGCCTACCCCGCCCTACGTGACGGCGACCCACCGGTCATGGTGTTGGGCTATCCGTTGGCTACCGTTCTGGCCGAGAAGATCTGCACCGCGATCGATCTCGGCGCTGCCAACAGTCGCCTGCGCGACTATGCCGATCTGTGGACCTTGACCCGGATCCATGACATCGATGCCGACGAACTCTGCGCCGCACTCACAGCCACGGCCACCCACCGTGGAGTAGTCCTCAGACAGCTGGCCCAGGCTGTCGCAAACCTCGCCGACATTCGCAGCGACGCCTACGCAGCCTTCCGCCGCCGTCAGGGCGACGACGCTCTCGCACTCCCCGACGAACTCGCCGAACTCATCGCTGCCGCCATGGAGTTCGCGGACCCAGTCCTCGCGGAATCCTCCCCGGTCGCCGGCCAGACCTGGAGGGCCGGCGACCTGTCATGGCACCCGTAGCCATGTGACTGCCCGGGGACTGCACCGGATGTGCTGGAATTGGGTCATGCGCGTTCCGTTTCGTGCGGTAGCCGGCCTGGACGACGTGATCGCCTGGCACGATGAATTGGGCGCACGCTCCCTGATCTTCGATGTCGAACCGCTGGTCGCACTGTGGGACACCGACGAGCAAGCCCTGCGCATCGGAGTCGAGACCGTAGTGGACCGACTATCGAGCGTCGACGGCGTTGAGGCGGTCTGCTTCGCCACGAACTCCACGCGCCACCTGCACCTCGACTCCCACAAGGGAATGGCGGTCTCCTACATCGCCGGCGCCCGCAAGCCGCTCTCCCTGGATCACTATCGCCACCTCCCCCGGCCGGGCATGGTCGTCGGGGATCAAGTGGCTACCGACGGTCTGCTCGCCCGCCGCTTGGGGTTTGCGTTCGCCCACGTGCAGTACACCGCGTTCCCTCCGCCGCTGGGACCGCGGATGATGCGCCAGCTGGGCAGACCCCTTCGCCCCCGACTGTTCAGCTGACCGAACCGGCAGGTCATGCCACGAGTTGTGCCACGAACGGACGCCTAACGGTGTGATCGGTGGGGTTCCTGAGAGTTCCGGTGGGGGCAAAGCGCAGGTAGAGGCGGGTTTGGGTGCCTGCCAGAGTCCTTCTAATCCATTGGTTGAGGGTTCGAGCCCCTCGGGGCCCACCCCTTCTGAGAGGCACACACCCTCACGCGGCCTGGTTGGATACGTATCCACTTGAGGTGGTAGTGGGTACACTGTGATCCATCAAGGGGCAGTCGACCTCCCGTCGACCTTCACCACGGGGCAGGCGCTAGCCGCCGGCGTCCATTCGCGCGATCTCTACCGATGGCGTGACCAGGGCCTGTCGATCGAGCTGTCCCGCGGTGTGTTCCGACGAGCTGATGCGCCACCGGCGTCCTACCCGGATCTGCTGGCGGTCTCGCTTCGGGCGCCGCGCGCGGCAGTCTGCTTGTTGTCGGCGGCTCAGGTGTACGACCTGACGGACGAGCTCCCTCGGGCGGTGCAGATCGCCATCCCACGCGGCACCCGGCCCCCACAGATCACCTATCCCCCCGTCGAGGTGTTCAAGTTCGCCGCGGCCACGTTCGACCTGGGAATGGAGTGGTTCGACGCTGCCGACGGCGAGGCCGTCCGGATGACCACCAGGGCACGCACAGTGGTGGATCTGATGCGCCTGCGCCGCAGCATCGGCGAACCGCTGGCACTGATCGCATTGCGGCGATACCTGGCTCGCCCGGGGGGACGGCCCGCCGCACTCATCGAACTCGCTCGACCACTCGACGTCCTGGGCCCCGTCAGAGCAGCCGTCGACGTCCTGGAGGCCTCGTGAGCCGACCCACCCGAGGAGTTCATCCTCAAACGCGGGATGCTCCTGGCGGCCTTCGACGCCCGCCGCGCCACCGCCCGCCGACCTGCTCGCCACCGGGCTCCCCAACGACGTGGACACCGTCCTGGCCCGGGTCCTCGATGTGATCCGCACCGGACCGAACGACGACGGAATCGTCTTCCCCCCACAGACCGCCAGGGCACGTGTCATCCGTGAGGAGAACCTCTGCTCCGGGGTCCGGGTCACCATGCGGGCCTCGATCGCCACGGCGACTGACGCGCCAGCCGGTCGGACGGCTCGTGGTGCGCGACTCGTGAGGTGGGTGCCCGATTCGTCAGTGACGGGTGAGGCCCCGAGAAGATCAAGGTCGCCTGCAGTGGGGCGGACGTCGCCAGGGGGTAGCGTGCCCTCGGACAGTCACCTGCCGCCTGGCAGTTGCGGGCATGGAGATCGGGGGCTCGGTATGGACGTCGTCGTGGGCGGCACTGGTTCGGTCTGCGTGGTCCCCGCTCGACCTGAACCGTTCGTCATCGACCCGGCCCGGACGGCCGTGATCGTCGTGGACATGCAGAACGACTTCGGGCACCCCCTGGGGATGTTCGGTGCGGCAGGGATCGACGTCACCGGCATCCGGGCGACGCTCGGGCCGACGTCCCGGGTACTTCACGCGGCGCGGCAGGCGGGTATCCGTGTGGTGTACCTCAAGATGGCCTTCCGACCGGACCTGTCGGACGCGGGCCCCCCAGACTCACCGAACTGGCTCAAGCACCTTCCGATGAGGGTGGGGGAGCCAGTCACTGCACCCGACGGCAGTCCCAGTCGGGTCCTGGTGCGGGACACGTGGAACACCGAGATCATCGACGAGCTGACTCCCGAAGCCACGGACACGGTCGTGTACAAGCACCGTTTCAGCGGCTTCTTCGAGACCGAGCTCGACACCCTGCTGCGGGGTTGGGGAGTGCGCACCCTGGTCTTCACGGGATGCACCACCAGCGTCTGTGTGGAGTCCACCATCAAGGACGCCATGTTCCGCGACTACGGGTCCCTGCTCCTGGAGGACTGCACCGCCGAGGCCGTCGGCGCCGGGCTACCGCGCAGCAACCACGACGCGACCTTGCTCGTCGTCCAGCTCCTGGTCGGCTGGATCAGCCAGTCCGAGACCTTCATCGCCGCCCTCGCAGAGCACAACACCCAGACTGCCGTCGCAACCGTCGCCGACCGCCCCTGCGACCCCGTCGTCGCGCCCTAGCACCTCGACGAGCACCTCCCGAACTTTCCGGTCCCAGCCGGTGTGACCGAGACGATCTACCCGGCCCTCCCCGCGGGACCCGTCAGCGGCCGTATGAATCTGCTGCACCAGGCGGTCGCTGACGCCAGGGACCTCGACCCGACCGAGCGCGACGCCCTGATCGCCAGCCAGGTCGGCACGGCCGGCGGCGGCGGGCACAGCCCCGAACGGTGGTCACCAACACCCTGGACTCGCCGCGCCCTTCGGCGATGACCTGCTGGATGAGCTGCCACATGCGGCACGGATCGCCCCACCGCAGCCACGACCGCCTCCTCATCGCAGTCGGAACCTCAACAAGTAGGTGTGCGCGATTTGTAAGCTCAGCAGTGCGCGATTTGTAGAGCAAGATATGCGTGATTTGTAAGGTGAAGGGGGCGCGATGTGCTAGTTTCACCCGATGGAGACCGGCTACCTGCCCCGTCTGCTCGACCGGACGCTCGAGGACATCCTCCGAGCCCACCCCGCTGTGATCATCACTGGCCCCCGAGCGACGGGTAAGACCACTACGGCCGCACGGCTGGCCGCGACGGTCATCCGCCTTGATCGCCCGGAGCAGGCCACTGTGGTTCGGGCCGATCCGGACCGAGCCCTCCAGGACCTGGCCAAGCCCATCCTCATCGACGAGTGGCAGGTCGTTCCGGAGGTCCTCGGAGCCGTCAAGAGAGCAGTGGACACCAATCCGGCGCGGGGCCAGTTCATCGTGACCGGTTCCGTCCGCGGTGACCTCGACTCGCCGACCTGGCCGGGCACAGGTCGTCTGGTACGCGCCGACATGTTCGGTCTCACCCCCGGCGAGATCGCACGGCACATCCCCGAGACGCCACTGCTCGATCGGCTTGCCGAGGGCGACCTGCACCAGTTGCGGGCACCAGCCAGCCCACCGACCATTCGTGACTACCTGACGATGGCGCTCACCAGTGGATTCCCCGAGCCGGCGCTTCAGCTCGACGAATCCGGGCGCGCCCGATGGCTGGACAGCTACTTGGAGCAACTCCTCACGCGCGACGTCGCAGACATCGCCGAACGCCGCGACCCCGCTCGCATGCGACGGTTCTTCGAGGCCTATGCCCTCAACACAGCGGGTGTCGTGGACCAACTGACCCTGGTCAAGGCAGCCGGCATAGCCCGCCCGACCGCGGAGGCCTACGAGCAACTGCTCCGCAACCTGCTCGTCGCGGAGTCGATTCCTGCCTGGTGGACCAACCGACTCAAGAGACTGGCGAAGGCCCCGAAGCGCTACCTGGTCGACGCGGGCCTGGCTGCGGCAGCACTACGGCTCGACCTGCGTGGGCTCATGAGTGACGGCGACACCCTCGGCAGGATCCTGGACACCTTCGTCGCCGGCCAGCTTCGCGCCGACCTCCCCCGTTGCACCTCCCGACCCCGCCTTTTCCATCTTCGCGACCAGGACGGTCGACGAGAGGTGGACCTCCTGGTGGAGTACGGGGGCGGACGCGTCATCGGCATCGAGGTCAAGGCAACCGCGTCGCCCAGACCGGACGACGCCAAGCACCTGGCCTGGCTCCGTGACGAACTCGGCGACAGGTTCCTCGGCGGGATCGTGCTGCACACCGGCCCTCGACCCATTCCTCTCGGAGAACGACTGGTGGCCGCGCCGATCGCCTCTCTGTGGCAGTGACGACTCCCACAGGACCGAGGACGGACCCACGAACGTCGCCGCATCACGCGTGACACCTCCTTCGGTGACACCTCCTTCGGTGACCTTGCCGCCTGCGGACCACCGAGACACTGCGGTCGGGCTGATCCGGTCCTACCCTGCAGGAGGGACGTCGTTCTACTGGTGGAGGTGGCCGTGAAGCGTTGGGGTCTACTGGTGGGCGGGGTGCTGCTGGCGCTCGCCGGCACCGTCTGGACGTTGCAGGGGCTCGACCTGCTGGGGCAGAGCGGGGGCATGAACGGCCAGCGGATCTGGGCACTGATCGGCCCGGTCACCGCTCTGGTGGGAGTCGTGCTGATCGTCAGGTGGTTCGGCCGCAGGCAGTAGCGGGAAGCGACCTTGGTACCGGTCACGGCGGCGCGCACCGGGCCTAGCGTGCAAGAGCACCACTCCGGGGGCGGCGCTGCCCATCACCAGGAGCACCGCGGGCCGCCCTCGACAGCAGCACGTCAGGGCAAGGGGGACGCCATGCCAGGCACCTGCACACCCACGACCCGGGCCGGGATCGGTCGACGACCGGCCATCCGCCGCCGACTGCTCGCGGTCGTCGGGGCCGCCGTCCTGATCGCCGCTTTCGGCAGTCCCACCGCCCAGGCCGACACCTCGCGGACAGGTCACCGGAACCTCGTCACCAACGGCAGCTTCGAGCGCACCGCGGGCAGCACCACCACCGCCCGGTCGTGGACGGCGCAGTCCTGGCTGCCCAGCGCCCAGCTCGTCCGCGACGACCACACCGCCCACCAGGGCCACGCCAGCGTCCGCATCGCCTCGCCCCAGCCCAACGACGCCCGGTGGACCCAGACGGTCGCCGTCCAGCGGGACACCCGCTACCTCCTCACCGGCTGGATCAGGACCACGCAGGTGGCCCACACCGCTGAGTCCGTCGACGCGGGTGCGAGCCTGGGCATCTACGGTCGGTGGGAGCACACCACCGCCGTCCTCGGGACGACTCGCTGGCAGCGCGTCAGCCTGACCGTCGACAGCGGCGACGACACCAGTCTGGTGGTGGCCGCCCGGCTCGGCTTCTGGGCCGGCACGACGACCGGAACCGCCTGGTTCGACGACATCTCGCTGACCCGCCTCGGGCGCACTCCCCCGGCCGCCACCTGGCGGATCCTCACCCTGATATACCCGCGCACCGACATCACGGTGACCGGCACGGACGGCGTCCGCCGGCACCTGGTGGGCAGCATGAGCCAGACCCAGGTGCAGGCCGCCGCGACCGCGTCCCGGGCCTTCGTCACCACCGACATCCCTGCTCTGACCAGTGGCCAGATGGTGGCCACCACGACCGTTCGGGTCGTCAGGCGGGCCCTGACCACCCTCGAGCCCATCGGGGACGGCTGGTGGCCGTCACCCGCCGTCACCGCCGCCGACCTCGACCCCCGCTACGACGCCGTCATCGTGATCTGGGAGCCCGACGTCGTCGACCAGGCCACCGGGGTCGCCAGCTGGATCGGCACCGCGGCCGGCCTGACGCCGGGGCGCGGCACCGGCCAGACCTACACGGCGTTGATCGTCGCCGCAGCGACCGACTACGGCCACCGCAACGTCTTCAAGCACGAGTTCGGCCACTCCCTGCTGTTCTACTTCGACGCGCTCGGTACCGCACCGAGGCCGACCGTCGACAACCACGCCTACTCCTGGAGCTACGTGCACTGCGGCAGCGGCGCGCCGTACGTCTGGCAGGACGAGTCCCTGGCCGACCCCATCCCCCACTCGATCTACAACAACGCCTCAGGCTTCACCCACGACTACTATTCGGGCACCACGGCGCTGCCGTCCGACCCGACGACCTGCCTGGGCATCACCCGCGAGGCCTGGGCCTCCGGCAGTCCTCGGACGAGCTAGCCGCGGTACCGGCAGCACAGCCACCGACTCCACCCGGAGGACCCCGAGAGTGACCGGCGACGACGAGGTGTCCGTTGTCGCCGGCAGGTCCCGCAGGAGCAGGGTGCTCGAGGCAATCGCCGTCCTGCTCGGGTCATGCCTTCTGACGGTCGTCACGAACCACGACCAGCTCACCGGGCTCACCACCACGGTTCCCGGCAGTCTCGGCGACCCGCTCTACTTCGCCTGGCAGCTGGCCTGGGTCGGGCACGCCGTCCGGACCGACCCAGGCTCCCTCTGGACGACGAACGCATTCTCGGGAGCACCCGACAACCTCGCCTTCACCGACGTCGTCTGGGGGTACCTACCGCTCTCGTTCGTCGTGCCGCCGGGGCAGGCAGGAGCCCTCGCCCAGCTCAACCTGGCCGGACTGCTGGCCACGATGTCGGCGACGGCCGGCGGGTACGCCCTGGCACGGGTGCTCGGATCCAGGGTGAGCGGGGCGATGGTGGCCGGGGCGGGTTTCGGATTCGCGCCGTGGCGGTTGACCCAGGTGATCCACCTCAACGTGATCTCGACGGCCGGGATCGCGGTCACCTTCGCCCTGCTGGCCTACGGCCACGGCTGGTCGCTGGGACGCGGTTGGCGACCGTCGCAGGTACGTCCGGCGTGGGCGCTGGTCGCCTGGCTGGTCGCGGCGTGGCAGTTGACCTTCGGGTTCGCCACCGGGATCTGGTTCGTCTACTCCCTCGCCCTGGCGATGGGACTGCTCGCCCTCGGCTGGTTGCTGAAGGGCCGTCACCGCCCCGACGGCACCCTGTCCACCAGGCTGCTGGCAGCCGATGCCGCCGGGGCTCTGCTGTTCGTGGCCTGGGCATGGCTGCTGGTCGAGCCCCATCTGCGAGTCGTCGGCACCCACCCCGAGGCCAGGCGCAGCGAGACCGCTCTACGCGTCTACTCGCCACCGTGGCCCGGCCTGGTCACCGCGTCGGACGACAACTGGTTCTGGTCGATGCATCCGGTGAGCTGGCGGCGCTACTTCATCTGGCCTGCCGAGATGCTGATGTCGCCGGGGATCGCACTACTGGCACTGGCCGCAGTCGGTCTCTTCTTCTCGTCATGGGGCCGACGGCAGCGGCTGGCTCTGCTCGCGGTCGTCGCCGTCCTGGTGACGCTCGCGCAGGGGACTGCCGTGGTTGCAGGTGGCGCCTGGACCTATCTGCCGCTGTTCCGACACCTGCCCGGCTGGGACAGCCTGCGCACCCCCGGCCGACTCATGATCTGGGTGACCCTGGGGCTGTGCCTGCTGGCGGCAGGGGCCGTCGACCACCTGCACCATCTGCTCGCCCGCGCCTGGCGACGTCGAACCGACGAAGGCCGGCCCACCTCCTGGCGCGGAAGCCGGTTACGGTCGCCGGCGGCGGCACTCGCCGCCACCGTCGTCGTCCTGCTGCCTGCCGGCCTCGTGGCTGTGGAGGGGCTCAACGTGACGCCGCACCTGCCCGTGGCCACCTCACCGGTCGCTCTGGCCGACCTGCCCCAGCCGATCCTGATCCTGCCCACCGGCCTGCTGGCCGACTACCACCTGATGCTGTGGAGCACGCAAGGGTGGCCGCGAATCGCCAACGGTGACAGCGGGTTCGACTCCCAGGATCAGCAGCGCCTGCGCCGAGAGGCCGCCACCTTCCCCGATGAGGCCAGCATCGCCGAACTGCGTCGGCGTGGCATCGCCACCGTCGTGGTGGTCAGGTCCCGGACCGACGCCACGCATTGGCCCGACGCAGCGGACCGGCCCGTCCGCGGGTTGGACATCACCCGGAGCGAGCGCGGGGACGCCGTCGTCTTCGACCTCCGCGCAGGTGTGCCCTGACCAGTGGTATCCAGGAGCTTGGTTTCAGATGATGAACTCCGAGCGGGCCAGGTCGGCACAGCTCGTCGAGTTGGTGCCCCAGTAGTCGTCACGGTTGTTGTCGAGCACCGACGGGTACCACACCTGGCCACCGGCATACATGAGATCGGTCGCGCCGTCCGAGACGTGACCCGACAGCACCTGGTGCGGGGCACAGGCGGGCGTCGCTCTCAGGCCGTGGAACGTCTCGTGCAGCGCCGCGAACTCCCAGTACCCCAGGTGCACCGGGTCGGCACCGATCTCGACAAGGTTGCATGTCGAGTACAACACCACGACCTTGCCGAGCAGGGTCGGTGGGTAGAAGGCGCCGCCGCACGCCCCGGTCGAGGTCGCACCCTCGTAGACCGCCAGGTAGTTCTTGTTGTCGGCTGCGAAACCCTTGGCGATCAGGTCTTTCTCGATCTCGTCCCGAGCGTTTGCCCCGAACGCGGCGTAAACCGCCTCGGTGCGCGGCAGTCTCACATAGGTGACGTCGAGCGCCCCCCGGTAGCGGTCGAATCGCAGTGTGCGGCCGCCCGACTGCCCGGCCAGCCAGGTGTTGCCGGCAGCCACCAGGTTGCCCAGCCGCCCCGACACGTCCAGACCTCGATCCACGCCGCCGGCCGGGACGGCGTAGAGCACCTTGATCTGACTGGCGGTGGCATCGTCGGCGCGCTCGACGGTGGCACGCCCCAGCGGGGCCGCCGGAAGCGAGCCGATCACCGAGGTGGTCCCGGTCACGCTCACCGAGCCCGCAATCTGGGCCGTGCCCTTGCGTTTCACCCGCCAGATCGCACCGACGGACGTAGGGCCGGAGTAGGCCTGGCCGGCCCCCAGGGAGGCATACCGGTGCTCCCCACAGGCGCCGTCGAGCCAGTACAGGTCGACCGGGGCTGCCGAGCGATTGGTCACGGTCCAGCCGATGGTCGGGCCATTGCCCGCCGAGCAGCTGCCGTCACCATAGGTCCACAGGGTCTGGCCCGGCACCGCAGGGCGCTCGGTTGTCACGGCCCCGGTGGCCACCGAACGCAGCCGCCAGATGTGGCCGGTGAAGGTGGACTGGGTGGTCGAGGCACCCGCGGAGACCTGCTGGTACTGGTGCTCGACGCACCCGCCGTCCACCCACAACAGGTTCACCGTCTCGGCGGAGTTGTTCGTCACCGGCATGGTCATCGCGGCGCCGGTGCCACTGGTGCACACCGTTCCCGCGGCGGACGCGACACCCGCGAAGGGACCTAGGTTGGCGACCACCAGCGCGAGGGTGGCCAACCCGGCAATTCGGGCAACAAGGACATTCATGATCGCGATCGTAGGAGACGGGAGCGTGATCGGCAACCGTCGACTGCGGCGGGCTCAGCCGGTATGCCCGGCCCAGAGTCCCTCGACAGTGGCGCAGGCGACCGGCTCCGGTGTCAGCTCGGGCGGGGCCCCCACCACCGGATCGCCGGTCGAGCGCACCCCTACCCGATGCTCGCCGACGGGAAGACCGTCGACGGCGAGACGGCCCCAGGGTGACGGCAGATGGGGCGCCGCACTGAAGTGCCCATGCGGGGCGCAGACGCGCACTCCGAGCACTGCCCGCACGAGCCCGATCGGGGTGGCGGCCGCCCATGCCTGCGGGGAGCACGACGTGGGGTACGGGATCGGCACCGGATGCACCGCGCGGTCGAACCCGCAGAACAGCTCGGGCAACCGACCGTTGAACGCCGCGGACGCATCGACGAGCCCTTGCGCGATCGTGGCGCTCTCGGCCCGGCGACCGTAGTCGGCCAGACCGACGGCCGTCATCGCACTGTCGTGGGGCCAGACCGAGCCGTTGTGGTAGCTGACCGGGTTGTAGGTGGGCATGGTGTCGGCCAAGGTACGGATCCCCCACCCCGTGAACAGGGCCGGCCCGAGCAGGTGCGCCACCAACTCGTCGACCCGCTCCGGCAGGGCGATCCCGCCCCACAGACAGTGGCCGATGTTCGAGCTGAGAACGTCGGCCTGCCGCTTGTTGCCGTCCAGAGCCAAGGCGTAATGGCCCTTGTCAGGCATCCAGAACGCCTCGTCGAACACCTGGCGCAGCTCGGCGGCCTTGCGCTGCCACTTGTCGGCGGCGTCCGGGTCGTCGAAGACCTGGGCCAGGTGCGCCCGCGCCTGGTAGGCCGCGTGCACGTAGGCCTGCACCTCGCACAGCGCGATCGGCCCCCGGGCGGGGTGACCGTCGGTGAACGCGATCGAGTCGGTGGAGTCCTTCCACCCCTGGTTGACCAGTCCCCGGTCGGTCTTGCGCTGGTACTCCACGAATCCGTCGCCGTCGAGGTCGCCGTACTCGCTCACCCAGTCCAGCGCCGCGTCGGCAATCGGCAACAGCCCGCGGGCCACCTCGAGCGGCAGGCCCCAGCGCACCGCCTCGTCGAGCAGGACGACGTACAGAGGGGTCGCGTCGACACTGCCGTAATAGACACTGCTGGCGCCCAGGGCCCGCGCCGGGTCGACGCCGAGCCTGACCTCGTGCAGGATCCGCCCCGGCTCCTCCTCGCTCATCGGGTCGACGCGGCGCCCCTGATAGGTCGCCAACGTGTGCAGGGTGCCACTCACCAGGTGGGGGTCGAAGGGCAGCGCCAGCCAGCTCGTGAGCAGGGCGTCCCGCCCGAACAGCGCCATGAACCACGGGGCCCCGGCGGCCACCACCTCCGACCCGGGCCGGCCCGGGTCGGCGATCCGCAATGCGCCGAGGTCCTTGACCGACCGCTGCAAGGCAACTCGCAGGGCCGCAGAGTCGGTCGTCACCTTCGGGCTGGCCACCCTCAGCCCGGCCAGGCGCAGCGACGGCTGGGCGTACTCGACCGGATGGTCGAGCGGGAAGGAGCTGGCGTACTCGTGTCCCTCGGCGCTCGGCAGCACCTCGACGGTCGCCGTCCACGACGCCTGCCCCGGGATCACGACGGTGAAGCTGAGGCCCTCGGGGGCGGCGACCGCACCGTCTGCCCTGATCCGAACCCCACGCCGGTGGCCGGCCGCCTCGACCGACAGTGTCAGCTCGGCGACGCCGGCCAGCCGCTGCACCTCGTTCGGGGCGGAGTTCTTGCCGTCCTTGACGTCGAACAGGTCGGCGAAGTCGGCGTCCACCTGCAGGACGACGGAGCACCCGGCCGGCTCGAGACCGTGGTTGTGGATCGTTAGGTCCTCACGCAGGCCGTTGGCCACGAACCGGCGCCGGGTCACCACCAACGTGGAGTCGCTGTGGCCCGGACGGGCGGCTGCCCGCCCGACGAACGTCACCGAGAACGGTTCCACCGGCAGCACCGACAGCGGCTCGAGCGGTACGTCGTCGATCGTCAGCCGCCAGGTCGACACGATCCGGGTGTCCAGGAAGAACACTCCCTGCGGACGAGCGGCGGCGATGTCCCCCGCCCGGTCGCTCACGCAGAAGGCATAGCCCTCGACGATCGTGATGTCGCCGGACGGTGCCTCGGCGACGATCGTCGGCTGACCGGAGTCGGGGTTGGCACCAGGGATCGCAGCGTCGTCGAGCACGTCGACCACCTACTCAGTCGGCCAGTTTCGCCACCGGCGCGGCGGCCGACTGCTCTGCCGCCCACCACCGGCCGGCCTCCGACGACGCCTCACCAGGTCGACCGACGCCTCCGACGGCCCCGACGGCGACCTGACGGTAGATGCCCTCGTAGCCGGCCGCCATGACCGAGGGACTGAAGTGGGCCGTCACGTGGTCGCGGCACCGGACCGGGTCGATCGCCCGCACGGCGTCCAGAGCCGCGGGCAGGTCGTCGATCTCGTCGACGATCAGGCCCGTTACCCCGTCGGCCACCACCTCGGGAACGCTGCCACGACGCAAGGCGACCACCGGTGTGCCGCAGGCCATGGCCTCGATCATCACCATGCCGAAGGGCTCGTCCCACAGCAGTGGCAACAGGAACGACTGCGCGCCGGCGTAGAGCTCACGCTTGAGGTCGGCGTCGGCCTCGCCCACGTACTCGACGTCCGGCCCCAGCCGAGGGGCGATCTCGGCCTCGAAGAACGCTTTCTCCTCCGGCTCGATCCGCTTGCCCGCCAACACGATCCGGCGCCCCGCCGCGCGGGCGGCGTCGATGGCCAGGTGGGGCCCCTTCTCCGGGTGGAAGCGCCCGACCCACAGCACGTAGTCGTCCTTGTCGGCCCGGAAGGGGAAGGAGTCGACGTCGACGGCGTTGTGCACCGTGCCCACCCAGTTGATCGCGGAGTTGAGCCGGCGCTGGGCATCGGAGATCGCCACCACGTTCACCGACGGCCCCAGCTGGCTGTAGTACTCCCCCTGGTCGCCGTCCACCGGCCCGTGCATGGTCGCCACGGTCGGCACGGTGCGCCCCCGGGCCAGCAGCGGCCCGGCCAGCGAATGATCGTGGACGACGTCGACGTCCAGACCCTCCAGGATCTCGGCGGCCGCAGCGGCACTCATCACCTCGGGTACCGGCGTGCCCAACCTCTCGGACGGCGGCTCGTCGAAGACCGAGAAGAACTGTTGCGCCGCAGTCCCGTTGCGCCCGGCGCCGACCAGCGTCACGTGGTGACCGTTCTCGACCAGCTGGTTCACCAGCTCGGTCACGACGACCTCGATCCCGCCGTAGCCACGGGGCGGCAGCTCGAACCACGGCGGTGCGACCATCGCGATGCGCAGCGCCCGTGGTTCGTCGATCTCCGCTGCACGCACGGATCGCCGTGCAGCACTGGGGTTCTCGTCTTTGTCTTGAGTGTTCGAGCTCGTCATCAGTCGTTCCTCCCCCCAATCCTGCGGCTGCAGGTGCTCGACCCACGACACACGCCGCATGGCCGACAAACCGACCATACAACACTCGACAGGGCGAGAACCGTTCAGGAGTCGAGCAAGGCGGACACCACGAGGTCCGGGTGCGTGAGCTGCGGCCAGTGGCCCGTCGGCAGCACGCTGACCTCGGACGCCGCCACACCCACCTGCTCCGGCACCGGACCGTCGTCCTCGCACCACAGCAGCCGCCTCGGGATGGCGTCGCCGGCCCCGGTGAGCCTCACGTTCTCGGCCTGGGTGGCGATCGGGTGCCCGGTCGCCCGCGAGCGGAACCGTGCCAGCAGGTCACCGCGGAGGCCGTGCCCTGGGTAGTAGGCGTCCAGCACCTCGACGGACGGCGCCGGCAACCTGTCGGGATCGCCGGCCGCGGCGGCCATCGCCCGAATCCCCTGCTCCGCCTCGGGACCCATCAGCGCGAACATCGACATGCCGTGCGGCACAGGGCGGGTGGCCAGGTACACGAGGCGACCGATCCGCTGCGGCACCCGGTCCGCGACCATCGCCGCGAGGGCTCCGGCGTAGGAGTGCACCACCAGCGTCACGTCGTCCAGGTCGTGATCGACGATCAGGGCGCTGACGTCCGCGACGTGGGCACTCAAGTTGATCGACGAGGCCGGCGCCTCGTCGGCGCGCTCGGCCAGGCCCGGCAGGGTCACGGCATGGACGGCGTGCCCGGCGGCGGCGAGGCCGGGGACCACGTCGTCCCAGGCCCAGGCTCCGAGCCAGGCACCGGGAACGAGGACGAAGGCAGTCATGGGTCTTCCTTTCGCGAGCGGACGGCGCGGTTCAGCGCCCAGCCTCACGCTAGAGACCCTTGTGGACACGAACTGACCGCAATAACGGCTGATCTTGGGCTGTGTTCGCCGTCGTCAGGCCGGACGAGCTGCGCCTCGTCCTCGCGACACACGCCCGGGCCCGGCTGGCCGCCACCGACCACTCCGGCGAGCCTGCAGCGCCAGAGCCCCCATCGCGAGGGCCACGGTCCCCATGACCGCCTGCAGCACGCTCGGCCCCACGAACGGAACCTGCACCACCAGCTCGACCGCCAGCAGGGCGCACGCCGCCAGCACCGCCGACGGCGCCCGCGCCGAGCCGCGCCACGCCAGCCCTACCGCCACCGCCCACGGCACCGCCACCGACGCGAACAGCCACACTCCCGGCAGCAGCCAGCTGGTGAGGCCGAGCGGGGCCAGGTCCGCGACCGGCGGGGTGAAGGTACCGGTGACCAGCTGGCCGGCCCCGACGACGCCGCCGGCAGCCACGAGAGAACCCACCCCGACGAAGACCGCGCGATGGGGACGGGCCACAGTTCCTCGGAGCACGACAACCACCTCGTCACCATCGAACGCCCTGCAGGACGACCCGGGGAGCGGCCTTGGTCCCCCACCTGGCCCCCGGTGTCGGCCCCCTGCTCGTACCCTGACCCATGAGGGCACTGATGGTGACTGCGGAGGGACGATGGTTCTCCTGGGACGTGTTCCGGCGGCTGTGGCCGCCCTTGGCCTCCTCTGCGGCGCCTGCACGGGCTCGACCGGCCCGAGCGGCGCCTCGACCGCGGTGATCGGCCTGGGCGACCCGGAGCCGGCCCCGTCGGTGGCACCCCTCGAGATCGTTCTGGAGTCGTGCAGCCTCAATCGCCCGTCGGTCGCCCCCGGGACCCACGAGGTCGCATTGGTGGGCACGGGCACGGTTACGTTCACCGACTCCTCAGGTGTCGTGGTGGCCACCTTCACCGGGGCGGGCGACATAGTCACCGAGCGCGAGGTGTACACGATCACCTGCACCTCTTCAGCAGCCACAGCGCGAGCGACGCTGACTTCCACACCGTGAGCCGGCGCTGCCCTGGTGCTCCGACCTCGCGCTTCGACCGCTTCGACCGCTTCGACCGGTTCGACCGTGCAATACCGTGACGCCATGACCGAACGACGCACGATCCTCAGCGGGTCGACCTACGAGGAGCAGATCGGCTACGCCCGAGCGGTCGTCGTGGGCGCGGAGGTGTTCGTCTCGGGCACCACCGGTTTCGACTACGCCACCATGACGATCGCCGAGGACGTGGTCGAGCAGACCGAGCAGTGCCTGCGCACCGTCGGCGCGGTCCTGGCCGAGGCCGGCTGCACCCTGGCCGACGTCGTCCGGGTGCGCTACCTGCTGCCCGACCCGGCCGACTTCGAGGCGTGCTGGCCGACCCTTCGCCGTACCTTCGGCGAGGTGCGGCCGGCCGCCACGATGATGGTGGTCGGGCTGATGGACCCCCGCATGAAGATCGAGATCGAGGTCGACGCCCGCCGTCCGGCGTGACCTCGCTGCCGGTCAGGCCTGGGCGGCCTCGGCACCCCTGAGCTTCTCGAGCCGCGCGCGCAGCGACGGCGCCCGATGGGCGTTGCCGTGCAGGGTGATGTAGCGGTCCCCGAACGCCGCGAGCAGCGCGTCGTCCAGCCGTCGGACCGCACCGGGCGGGTACCGGTAGTCCATACGGGCCGTCAGGTCGGCCTCGCTGACGGGGCGTAGCACGTCGCTCAGCTCCTGCAGCGACGTCACCCCCAGCTCGAGCAGCAGGCCCGAGATCCAGTCGTAGTGGTCGGGACGCGACCACCCGGAGTCCGGGTACTGCCCGGCCAGGAACGCGGCCAGCTCCCGCGGGTCGATCCGCGGGTCCTCGTCGTGGGTGTCGGGCACCTCCCCCGGCTCGCGGCGCAGCCGGTCGCGGATGGCCGAGAACTCCCGGTCGGCCAGCTCGAGCAGGCCGGCCGCCAGCGTGAAGCGCCGGTCGAACTCGCCGCACATGCTCGTCGGGAACCGTTCCCTTGTAACGAATGTCGTGCTCGAACTCGGCCCAGGCGTGCTGCAGCACGGTGCGCACCTGGACGGCGGCCAACCGGCCCCGCAGGGCCTCGTAGGCGGGCGAGGCCTCGCGGGCCGGGTCGAGCCCGACCAGCAGGTGCCTGCTGGAGTACCCGAACCGGCCCTCGCTCGCGGTCTCCTGCCCCATGTCGCGGTCGTCCACGACCACCACCTGGTCGGCCAGCAGGTCGGCGACCGCGTCGACGTCGCTGCAGGACGTAGGTGATGACCCGGACGCCGATCTGGTCGGTGATCTCGCGCATCGGGTCGGCGAACAACGGCTCGCCGTCCGGCCCGCGCCGGGCCGCCTTGGCCGCGAAGGAGGCCACGCTCTTGGTGCGCCCGGTGACGCTGAGGTAGTTGATGCCGGCCTCGTCGAGGATCGCCTGCACCAGGGCCAGGTACCCCTGCCCGGCCCGGGCGACGGCGTCCTGCTGCGCCGCGTACTGCTGGACCGCGACCTGCTGCGCCGTCGCCGAGCTCGCCGTCCCGTCGTCCGACTCCCCTGCCCGACGCTCCCGACGAGGGGTCGGCTGCAGCCCGGCCGGCAGGGTGGGGGTGAGGATGGCGCCGCTGTCCCGGTCGCCGTAGGTGGTCGTCCGCTCCGGCCAGCGGGTCGCGAACAACGCCACGTAGGCGCAGACGACGGCGTCCACCTGGTCCTCGACGACCCGCAGCTGACTCTTGCGGATCGCGCCGCGCACCGCCTCGACCAGCTGCGGCCACGGCGAGTCGGGGCCGCACACGCTCAGCGACGGCTCGGCCGCCGCCAGCCCCTCGAGCAGCCCCATCAAGGTCAGCAGCTCGTCGCGCAGGGTCTCGAAGCTGCGCCCCTTCTTGTCCTTGTACTTCAGGGTCCGCCCCAGCCGGAACAGCGCGACCGTCGCCGGATGCGGGTACACCTCGA
The DNA here is from genome assembly GCA_963738495.1 of uncultured Actinomycetota bacterium. Lineage (GTDB taxonomy): Bacteria > Actinomycetota > Actinomycetes > Actinomycetales > Kineosporiaceae > CAVTWW01. The sequence continues at coordinate 20,621 of CAVTWW010000026.1, read as the reverse complement.
CGGCCCGCCGAGCCCGCCGTGCCCTGGGGTTGAGCGACAGGCCCAGCCGGGCGCTCAGCCGGGCGCCCCGGGGAGTGCCGCTGAACTCGGGCTTGCCGGTGTTGGCAGGGTGGGCCCCCGCCTCGAACCGGGCGAAGTCCTGGTTGAGGGCGGCCTCGGCCGGCCGGTTGCCGGTGGCGTTCTTGACGATCAGCGGCGCGTCGATCGCCACCAGGCAATCGCCGGCCACGTAGGGGGTCAGCGCCGCCACGACGTGGTCGTCCGTCTGGACCGTCGAGAGGTGGACGAGACGGCCCTGGTCGTCGAGCACGGCCAGACCGGTGGGGTTGTTGTCGCCCCAGGCGAGGTCGACGCCGACGAAATGCACGACGTCAGCCTGCCCTACCTCACGGGCGATTGCGGCGCCGCCACGGCCTGGGGCCGGTGGGCTCGGCGCGCGAACCACGCCCCGAGCAGGTAGAGCACCCCGGCCACCCCCATCGGAACGGTGACGGCCGCCGTCGAGCCACCCATCAGCGCAGGCAACGGGGCGTCCGAGAACAGGGCCAGGATCACCATCGGCACCAGCGCCACGGCGACGAGCAACGCGCCGGCCCACCCGGGGTGGCGCCGGCCGTACACCCCGACCGCGACCGAGACCGCGAAGAGGGCGACGGCACCCACCGGCCCCTGCGCCCTGAGATCGGGCCGGTCGGCGGGCACCAGCAACGGCCACGCCTCGATGCCCAGGCCCAGCGCGACGGCCACGGCCAGCACCGGCAGGGCCACCCTCGGACGACGGACGGCGAGCAGGGCCAGCGCGGTCAGGGGCAGCAGCCAGCTCGCCACCAGGCCCAGGGCCGCCCAGCCTCCCGGGTCCGCGAAGGTCTCGCCGATGATCCACAGGCCGGCGAGGCCGGCGAAGGCGAGCAGCCAGTACCAGCCGTTGGCGGTCAGCGCGGCCGCCCGACCGGCCGGGTCGCGGTGGCGCCCCAACGGGATCGCCACGAGCAGCAGGACGCCGATCAGCAGCAGCGGGGCCAGAAGCACCATGACGACCACCTCCCTCCCGGTCTAGCGCCGATCCGGGTCCTCGGACGCCGACGTAGGTCCCCGACCGTGCCCCCCGGCGGCGCAGCAGGATGGACGTGGGGCACGGTCGGTCCGCGCCCGTCATGCTTCGGAGGCAACGATCGTGAACAGGGAGCAGCTCGAGAAGGTCAGGACCGCCGTCGGGTTCATCGCCGCCCTCGACCAGAGTGGCGGCAGCACCCCCAAGGCCCTGACGCTGTACGGGCTCGGCAGCGGCACCTACGCCGACGACCACCAGATGTACGACCGCATCCACGAGATGCGCACCCGCATCGTCACCAGCCCCGCCTTCACCGGCGAGCGCATCCTGGGCGCGATCCTGTTCGAGGACACCATGAACCGCCGGATCGCGGGCCTGGGGTCCGCCGAGTACCTGTGGCAGACCAAGTCCGTCGTCCCGTTCCTCAAGGTCGACAAGGGACTGGCCCCGCAGGTCGACGGCGTCCGGGTGATGAAGCCGATGCCCGACCTGGCCGACCTGCTGCAGCGGGCGAGGCAGCACGGGGTGTTCGGCACCAAGATGCGCTCCGTCATCGCACTGGCCGACCCGGCCGGCGTCGAGGCGGTGGTTCAGCAGCAGTTCGCGATCGGGCGGCAGATCCTCGCGGCCGACCTGGTGCCGATCATCGAGCCCGAGGTCGACATCCGCAGTCCCGAGAAGTCGGACGCCGAGAAGCTGCTGCTGGCCGCCCTCGTCGGCGAGCTCGACCAGCTGGGTCCCGAGCAGCACGTCATGCTCAAGCTGAGCCTGCCCGACGTGGACGACTTCTACCTGCCCCTCGTCGAGCACCCCAGGGTGCTGCGGGTGGCCGCCCTGTCCGGCGGCTACACCCGGGCCGAGGCCACCGCCCGTCTGGCCCGCAACCACAACATGATCGCCAGTTTCTCGCGGGCCCTGACCGAGGGACTCGAGGTTCACCAGAGCCCCACCGAGTTCGACGCCGCCCTCGACGCCTCGATCGCGAGCATCTACCAGGCCTCCCGCACCTGAGCGACCCGGCGGGACGTCGCGGTCACGGGTCTGCCCTGCCGAACCGGGTGGCCGGCCCGGCCCCGGTCAGTCCCCCAGTTCTGCCGGGGTGGCCAGCGCCCGTTTCGGCAGTCGCTGGGCGCAGGTGACCCGGGCCGCGAGCTGGCCCCGCCGTGCCGCCTGCGCGACCGTCAGCCTCTCGAGCAGGTACCCGGTGGCGAACCCGACCGCCAGCGCGTCACCGGCACCGTTGGTGTCGACGACGGGCAGCGGGGACGGCGGCGGCGGGTGACGGGTGACCTCTCCCGCCACCCCGACGGCGCAGCCCCGCTCCCCCAGACCGGCGACGAGCACCAGCTCGGGACGCCGCCGCCAGTACTGCCGCATGAGGTCCTCCGGGTCGATTCCGTTCGCGGCCGAGAAGAGCAGCACGTCGGCACCGTCCACGAAGTCCTGGCGGTACGGGTCGTCGGCCGAGCGCACGTCCTGCAGGTCGCAGACCACCGGCACCGCCGCCGCACGCGCCGGTGCCACCATCTGCCGCGCCCAGTCGGGGATGTTCAGATGGCACAGCCGGGCCTCACGCACCAACCTCACGGCGGCCGTCAGGTCGGGCCTCAGCCCCGGTGTGGCCCGACCGTCGTAGAACGCGCGACGCCGGCCGTCCGGGCTCATCAGGTTGACGCTGCGAGCCGTCCCGGCCGGGTCGACGAAGCAGGCCGACAGGTCGATGCCCTCGCTCCGAAGGACCTGGCACACCAGGCGCCCGGCCTCGTCCTCGCCCAGCGCCCCGCAGTACGCCGTCCGAAGGCCCAGCGCGGCATAGCCTCTCGAGGCGTAGCCTCCGGCCTGGCCCACGCCGTCGCGGTTGTCGGTGAAGGAGGAGTCGGCGTCAGGGTCGACGGCGGGCCGCTCGCGCGGGCCAAACGACCCGGGCCGCCCCGCAGCGGCGTCCTTACCGTGAGGGGTATGGAGAAGATTCTGCTCGGCTACGACGACAGCGACTCCGCGAAGGCGGCGCTGGCGCGAGCAGTCGAGTTCGCGCGGGCGTTCGGGGCCTCGCTGGTGGTTGCCAGCGTGGCCCCGCTGCTGGTCAGCGCCGGCCGGGTGATGGGCGCCGTCGACCCCATCTCGGACGCCGAGGAGCACGGCCGCCAGCTCGAGGCCGCCCGGGCCCAGGTCGAGGCCATGACCGGCGGCCGGCTGCACACCGACTACCTCACCGCCGTGGGTGACCCGGTCGAGACGATCGTGGCCATGTCCGACACCCTGGACGTCGACCTGATCGTGGTCGGCACCCGTGAGCCGACGATGATCGCCCGCCTGTTCGGCCAGAGCGTCAGCTCCGCCGTGGCACGCAACGCCCGGCGCGACGTCCTGATCGTGCACGGCCACCACGCGACCTGAACCCGCCGCGGGGCCTGATTCAGGCCGAGCTCGACGTCGCCGTAGGCCCGAGGGCGACGACGGCCCGTAGGCCCCGCCCCTCGGCGCCCGGCCCGAGATGGATTCCGCCACCGGCACTCTCGCCGGTGCGCCGGGCGATGTCGAGCCCCAGGCCGGTCGACCCCGACCCGGACCTGCCCCGCTCCACCATCGCCGACTCCGCGAGGCCGGGCCCGCGGTCCTCGACGACCAGGCGGGCCGGCGGCTGGTCCGGGACCGAGACCGAGAACGCGGTGCCCGCGGGAGTGTGGGCGAACACGTTGCCCACCACTGCATCGACTGCGGCCTCGACCTGGTCGAGCGGCAGCGGGACGACGACCGGCTTGCCCGGCAGTGTCACCGTCATGCTCCTGCCCTGCTCCTGGGCCAGCACCGACCAGAACTCCAACCGCGCCCGGGTCGCGGCCACCAGGTCGCAGGTGGCCGACAACGACCGCGAGACCGGTCGTCTGGCCTGCTCTATGACCTGGTCGACCGAGCGCTCGACCTCGTCGACGTCGCCCGACAGGCGCTGCGCCTCCTCCGGGTCGGCGAGGGACTCGACGTTGAGGCGCAACGCCGTCAGCGGCGTCCTCACCCGGTGCGACAGGTCGGCGACGGTCTCTCGCTCGGCCTGCAGCAGCTCGTCGATCCGGGTGGCCAACCGGTTGAGCGTGGCTCCGATCGCCGAGATCTCGGGCGGTCCCGACAGGTCGGCCCGGCGGGTCAGGTCACCCTCGTGCAGCCCATGGGCCACGTCGGCCACGCCCAGCAGCGGCTGCACCAGGGAGCGGGCGAGCAGGTGGGCCACCAGCAACGCCGTCAGCAGCAGCGCGACCGCCAGCCCGACCAGCACCAACGACGCCTGCGACACTCCGGCCTGCAGCTGGGCCTCGGTCACGAAGGTGCGCACCACCACGCAGCACCTCTCCTGGCCGAGGTCGACGACGACGTAGACCGCGGCGCCGTCGGGGTACCGCTCGTCGAACGAGCGGCCCTGGCTGCTGGCCGTCCGGATGTCGGTGTCCACCTCGGCCGGAAAGCCCACCTGGGTCCCGTCGGGGTAGAACACCGTCGTGCGCAGGACGCTGGTCATGTTGACCACGTCGGCGCCGATGCGGGCGGCGTCGGTGCCAGGACCGGTGTCGGGGCCGGACAGCAGCACCGTTGCCACGGTCTGAGCGTTGTCCTGGGCGGCGGCCATGGCCCTGGTCTCGGCGATCTGGCGCACCAGGATCAGCATCGGTACCAGGTAGGCGATCAGCACCAGCACGGTGGTCGCCCCGGACACCAGGACGATCCGTCGCCTCATCGGCGTCCCCTGCCGGCCGTCGAGGTCACGCGTCAGGATCCGCGAGCTTGACCCCGGCGCCCCGCAAGGTCGTGATGAACCGGGGAGCGGCGGCCGTCTCGCCCAGCTTGCGACGCAGCCACGACACGTGGACGTCGATGGTCTTGTCGGCCCCGCCGTACGGCTGGTTCCAGACGTCGGCCATCAGCTGCCGCTTGCTCACCACCCGCCCCGCCCGGGCGGCGAGGTAGTTGAGCAGGTCGAACTCCCGCTTGGTCAGGTCCAGCTCGCGCCCGTCGACGGTGGCGACCCGGGTGGTGGGATCGACCGTCAGAGCCCCGACGACCCGCACCGGCTCCTCGGCCTCGATCCGCGACCGTCGCAGCACCGCACGCATCCTGGCCTCGAGCTGGTCGGCCGAGTACGGCTTGACGATGTAGTCGTCCGCCCCGGCGTCCAGGGTCCTCACCATCTCGAGCTCGTCGTCCCGGGCCGTGGCGACGATCACCGGCACCTGGCTGACGGCCCGCAGCATCACCAGCAGCTGGCGGCCCTCGACGTCCGGCAGGCCGAGGTCGAGCACGACCACCTCGGGTGGGTCGTCCACGGCGGCCTGCAACCCGGCGAGGCCGGTCTCGACGATCCGCACGTCGTGCCCGCGCCGGGTGAGGGCCCGCTGCAGCGCATCCCGGATCCGGGCGTCGTCCTCGACGATCAGGATGCTGGTCACCCGATCACCGTAGCCTCGCCCCGGTATTCGGACCGTCATGCCTGAGATGATGTCGGTCATGCGGAAACGGTCGGCAGCCATGGTCGGCGGCTGGGTGCTGGCCGTCGCCGGTGCCACTGCGGTCGGTTGGGCGGGGGTGGGGCTGGTCGGCGACGAGGTCTCGCCGTCCCTGCCGACCGTCCTGTCGCAGGCCGAGGTGCAACGGCGGATCCGCTCCAGCGTCACCGTGGCCGCGGTGACGCCGGCTCCGGTGACGGGCGGGACCACGGACGCGGCCCCGTCCGGCGGGACCGCAAGCAGGCCGACGGGCTCCCCCGCCGCCGGCCCGCGACCGACGTCCGACGGGTCCGCACCCACCGGTGCCAGGACGACCGGTGGGGCGGGGGGTGGTTCGGCGGCCACGACGGCCCCGGTCGGGCCGTCCGCCCAGCGGCGCTCGTACTCGCTGCACGGCGGTGTGGTGGTGCTGACCTGTGTCGGGGCCCAGATCACGGCCACCACCTCGCCGCACGTCGGGTTCACCGCGTCCCGTGAGCCGCTCGACCAGGGCGCCGGGGTGAAGGTCGAGTTCCAGAGCGCCACCTCGGAGTCGAAGCTGGTGGGTCGCTGCACCGGCGGCACCCCGTCGGTGACCGTCGACGAGCTCGGCTCGAGCGCGGACTGAGCCGAATCGGGGGCCGTCCGGGTGAACCCAGGGACCTTTTGCCACCGACTGGCTGGCCGTTAGCCGTGCGCTAACCATGCATGACCGAATGTCACACCATGAAGCGTTCTCATCGGGTCGCCCTCACCGCGGTCACCACGACCGCCGTCCTGGCCGGAGCCGGCTCCGCGCTGGCGTTCAGCTCGCTGCACGGCGTCGGCACCGCTGCCCCGGTCGCCGGTGCCGTGCCGGCCGACCAGCCGGTCGCCGTCCAGGCTGCCGACGCCCAGTCGCTGCACGAGGCCGTCGGGCGCCTGGAGAACCAGGTGGGATCGCTCAAGCACGACCTCAGGACCGCCCAGCAGCAGCTGGACGCCGCGAACGCCGCTGCCGATGCAGCGCGGGCCGCCTCAGCAGCGGCCGCCGCCGCCTCGGTGCCGGCGGCAGCCCCGGTCCCGGCGAGAACCCGCACCACCTCGGCACCGGTCCGCCGCGCGGCCACCAAGGCTCCCGCCGTCCACACCAAGACCGGGGCCAGCGCCGCCGGAGCCGAGCACGAGGGTGGCAGCGAGGGCAGTGATGACTGACCGCGGTCGCCGCGCCCGCTGGACCGCAGCGGCCACCCTCAGCCCGTTGGCCGCCGCGCTCTTCGCCGGCAGCACCGCCTGGGCAGCCGGCCACAGCCCGACGACCGCCGCCCCGACCGCCACCGACGCGGCGAGCTCGCAGCCCGCCGGGGCCGGGAGCACCGAGGCGGTCACCTCCGAGCTGCAGCAGACCCTGGACGACGAGACCGCCCGGGTGGCGGCGCTGGAGCAGCAGGTGACTGACCTGCGCACCCAGACCGCCGCCCTCAAGGCCGGCAAGGGCACCGGGGCCAGGGGAACGGCGAACAGTGGCGGCACGGCCACCGCCGTCCAGGGCAGCACCTCGCGCAGCGCAACGAGCACCGCCCGACGCACCACGACGTCGAGGAGTGCCCCGACGACCCGCACCACGACGACCCGCACCGCCGCCAAGCCCCCTGCCGTCCACACGACGACGGGTGGGTCGTGACCACCGGCACCACCCTCGCCGCAGCCCCGGCGACCCAGACCTCGCAGCACCTTCGGGCCATGGCCACGGATGTCACGATCAGTGTCGTCGCCACCGGCGAGGCGGCGCACACCGCCGTGGCCCGGGCCGGCGCCGTGTTCGCACGCGTCGAGTCGGCGTGCACCCGGTTCGACCCGGACAGCCCCCTGATGCGGGCGAACGCCGCACCCGAGCGGTGGCATGCCGTCCCGCACGAGTGCCTCCAGGCCGTCGCCGAGGCCCACCGGGCCCACGTCGACACCGACGGCCTGTTCGACCCGCGCATCCTCGACACTTTGCTGCGGCTGGGCTACGACGCCTCGCTGCGCTTCACCGGGCCCCGGTCACCGAGCGCCATCCCGGTCCGGACCGCCGACCGCGCGCCCGCCGCCGGCCCCTGGCAGCCCGAGCTGGACGTCGCCGGCAGCGCCGTCCGGCTCGGAACCCACCCGATCGACCTGGGCGGCATCGGCAAGGGCCTGGCGGTCCGGTGGGCTGCCGGCGAACTCACCGACCTGGGGGTGCCCTACCTGGTCGAGGCCGGCGGCGACCTCACCGTGGGGGGCAACGGGCCGCAGGACCAGGGCTGGCTGGTCGGGGTCGAGGATCCCACCCCGGGCACCGGCCGCAGCGCCGAGCCCATTGCCGTGCTGCGCCTGGCCGACACCTCGTGCGCCACCTCGTCGGTGCGGGTGCGCGCCTGGCACGTAAACGGTCGACCGGTGCACCATCTGATCGACCCCCGGACCGGTGACTGCGCGTCGTCCGGCCTGAGGTCGGTGACCGTCGTCGACCCCGACCCTGCCCGCGCCGAGGTGTGGAGCAAGGCGCTGTTCCTGGTGGGCCGTGACGGCATCGCGCAGGCCTGCCACGACCGCGGCCTCGCCGCCCACTGGTCGACCGCGGCGGGGGCAGCCGGTCAGCAGCGACCTGCTGACGCCGCTGATCGCCTGGCAGGCAGACCGTGAGCACTGACCTCGGGGCCCGAGCAGCCGCCACGGCCCGGACGGCGGCGCGTGCGGCCGCAGCGCTGGCCGTCCTGACCGGCTGCGGCTGGGCCACGGCCTGGCTGCTGGGCCGGGCCGCGACCACGGTCGCCGGCGACCACAACGCCCCGTGGATCGTGGGCCGGGCCAGCGGCATCACCTCCTACCTGCTTCTGGTCGCGGTGGTCGCGCTGGGCCTGGCGCTGAGCCACCCCTGGCGCACCCGCTACCGGCGCCCCAGCACCGTGGCCCGGATCCGGGCCCACGCCGTGCTGGCGACGTTCACCCTGGCCTTCACGGTGCTGCACGTCGTGGTGCTGGCCAACGACTCCTACGCCGGAGTCGGCTGGCAGGGGGCGCTGCTGCCGATGGGGGCGAGCTACCGGCCGGTCCCGGTCACCCTCGGGGTGATCGGGCTGTACTCCGGGCTGCTCAGCGGGGTGACCGCCTCGCTGGCGGGCCGGCTCACGGCGCGGTGGTGGTGGCCGCTGCACAAGGTGTCGGCGCTGGCCCTGGTGCTGGTCTGGCTGCACGGCCTGTTCTCGGGCAGCGACAGTGCCGCCCTCACGACCCTGTATGTCGTCACCGGTGGGGCGGTCGTGGCGCTGGCCGTCACCCGCTACGTCGCGACCACCCCGGGTGACCGGGTCGCCGCACTGGCCGCGGAGTCGACAGCCACCCTCACCCCGTCCCGGCCGACCACGCGGACCGGGCCGACCGCGCCGACCGCGCCGACCGCCGTGGGACTGCGGAGGGTGTCGTGAGCCAGCTGCGCCTGGTCGGCGACCGGCCCGACGACGGCCGGCACGGCCCAGCAGGCAGCGGCCCGGCGGGCAGCGGTCCCGCCGACCGACCCGAGGAGCGGCGGGCGGGGGTGCTCGGCCTGCCCGTGGTCTACCAGGCCCACCGGCCCGAGCTGGTGTCCGGGCCCGAGGTCGACACCCTGCGCCGGCACACGGCGTGGTACGGCCGACTGGACCCCGGCACCAGCACCGGCACCGGCACCGGCGGCGGCGACGGCGACCTGGTGGCCGAGCTCGACGCGGTCGCGCTGGCGGGCCGCGGCGGCGCCCACTTCGCCGTGGCCCGCAAGTGGCGCTCGATGGCGTCCCGGGACGGCGGGGTGGTGGTCGCCAACGGCGCCGAGGGCGAGCCGGCCAGCGCCAAGGACGCCGCTCTGCTGCAGCACCGGCCCCACCTGGTGCTCGACGGGTTGGCCTGTGCCGCAGCCGCTGTCGGCGCCACTCGCACCGTCCTGTGGTTGCACGAGGGGGCGACCGCCAGCCATACCGCCGTCAGCCGGGCCCTGACCGAACGCTGCTCGGCGGGCCGGCGGGAGCGGGTCGAGGTGGTCACCGGGCCCGAGCACTACCTCTCGGGGGAGTCCAGCGCCGTCGTCCGCGCCCTGTCCGGCGGGCCCGCCCTGCCGGCCTTCCGGCGGGTGCCGGCCACCGTCAGCGGCGTCGGCGGCGAGCCGACACTGGTGCACAACGTCGAGACCCTGGCCCGGGTGGCCCTGGTCGCCCGCGGCGGCCGCGACGGCTATCGCGACACCACCCTGGTCACCGTGGTGGCCGAGGGTCGGCGCACCGTGCTCGAGGTCGACCCGAGGACCACCGTCGACCAGGTGGTCGCGGTGGGAGCCGTTGCGCCGCAGGCGGTCCTGCTCGGCGGCTACGGCGGCACCTGGCTGCCGTGGACGGCGGCGGCCCGACTGCCGCTGCACCACCAGGCACTGCGGCACGCCGGGGCCGGTCTGGGGGCCGGTGTCGTCGCGCCACTGCCGGCCGATGCCTGCGGTGTCGTCGAGACCGCCGGGGTGCTCGACTACCTCGCCCGCTCGAGCGCCCGCCAGTGCGGGCCGTGCCTGTTCGGGCTGCGGGCGATCGCCGACCAGTTGCTCGAGCTGGCCCAGGGCGAGGGCGGGCGGGGCAACCTGCGCCGGCTGCGCACCTTCACCGCCGAGGTCGAGGGTCGCGGCGGGTGCCACCACCCCGACGGCGCCGTCCGGCTGCTGCTCAGCGCGGTGACCACGTTCGAGGCCGACCTGAGCGCCCACTCCCGGCGGGGGCGGTGCCTGCACCGCGACGACCCCTTCGCGGCGCCGGTCGTCCTGCCGGTCCCGGCCCTGACGGGCGCCCGATGAGCGTCGCCCGGCTGCGGGTCGATCCCGTCGCCTGCGACGGCATCGGCATGTGCGCCCACGTGGCACCCCGGCTGGTGGGCGTCGACTCCTGGGGGTTTCCGATCGTGGACACGGCACTGCCCAAGGACCGCGACCTGCGCCACGCCGAGGCGGCGGTGGCCTCGTGCCCCCGCAAGGCGCTGTTCATCGAGCCGGCCCGGCCGGACGGGCACTGACGGGTGCCTGCGGCAGCTCTGCACTGGTTATAGTGGTGTCATGTCCGCCCCCACCACGGTGATCATGACGACCAGGGACGGCGAGACCTTCGAGGTCGCCACGGGCGCCCTGTGTCTCGACTTCGTCTACACCGGCGGCTCCGGCGAACGCAGCTACTGGGAGTCCCTCCACGAGCCGAGGGACCTCGCCCGCTGGTTCCGGCAGTCGCGCCTGGCGGTCATCGCGCCGATCCCGGTGGGGCTGACCCTGTCGGACGACGACCTTGCCGCAGCCTACGACCTGCGCGAGACCCTGTGGCGCGTGGTCAACGACCTGGCCGACGCACGGGCACCCGACCCGACCGACGCCGCCACGCTCAACACCTGGGCCCGGATGCCCGACCTGCCCCTCATCTTCAACAACGGTCGCGCCGCCTGGGCCGAGCCGGCCGCGGGGTCCCAGCTGCTGTCGGCCCTGGCTCGCGACGCGATCGCGCTGGTCACCAGCCGGCTTCGGGGTCGGGTCCGTCGTTGTGCGGCCGAGGACTGCGCGCTGCTGTTCGTCGACACCTCACGGCCCGGGGCCCGTCGCTGGTGCGCCATGACCCGCTGCGGCAACCGCACGAAGGCCCGCACCCGCACCGACCGCCACCACCACGTCGAACCCGAGCCGGGGTCGTGACCCTCAGCCCGGAAGGGCCCCTCGTCCTCCACGGGTGAGCGCGGCCGCCGGTCTCAGACGGCGGCCGGTGGCTCCTGCGCGGTCCCCGGCTGCCCGGTCCCCGGCTGCGCGGTCCACGGGAACTGGGCCGCCGGGACCGGCGCCTCGGCGGCCGCTGCCCGGGCGACCGCAGCCCGGACGAACCGCAACGCCGACCAGGCCGCGATGGCCCAGAACACGACGTTCATGACACTGAAATAGCCGCTGAACAGGTCCCACGCCAGGGTCGGGTCGCCGGCCGTGATGCGGAAGGCGTCGGCGAGGGGGACCTCCTCGAAGCGCGCCTGCGCGATGATGTCGCTGATCAGGTCACCGAGCACGCACCCCGCCAGGGCCAGCACCGCCGCAACGGGGATCAGCACCCGACTCGAGGTGGCGTAGCGGCTCATGGCGAACCCGACGGCGACGCCGATCCCCACGGCCAGAAGGCCGACCTGCCAGTGCGTGGCCGCGACGACGACGCCCCAGGTCACCGCACCGAGGACGGCGGCAGCCGCCCCGGCGACGATGCTGAGCGCGGGCGAACCGGACCGTGGCGCTGCACCGTTCATGGGATCTCCGTGGGCTGCACCGGCCGGCTCGCGGACCGATGATCGACGATCGGGAGACTCACGGTAGGGGGCCGTCCACGGCGGGGCCGACCACTTGAGCAACCCTTAGCCTGATCGGCGCAGATCCCTGTCACCACGGACAGCGCGAGCCAGCGCGACCCGTTCGACCTACTGGGCCATGCGCGGGTCTCGCAGGCTGCTGCGGATCCTCAGGCCAGGCCCTTGAGCATCAGGTTCCAGTAGAGCGCCGGCAGGCCGACCTTCTTGAGCAGGCCGAAGTCGCGGTGCTCCTGCTTGGTGTTGAGCAGCGGGATGCTGGGCGCCGGCTTCATGGTGTAGTCGAACTCGGCCAGCAGCATGCGGTCGCGGGCGGTGGTCAACGGGCACGAGGCGTAGCCGTCGTAGGAGGCCGCGGGAACCTGACCGGCCATCACCGCGCGCAGGTTGCTCACCAGTACCGGAGCCTGGTGGCGCACGGCCGCACCGGTCTTGGAGTTGGGGGTGCTGCCGGCGTCACCGAGGGCGAAGACCTCGGGAACCGCACGTGCTGCAGGGTGTACTTGTCGACCTCGATGTAGCCGGCCGGGTTGGTCGGGTCGGCCAGCGGGCTGTTCGCCACCCAGGTGGGGGCCGACTGCGGCGGCACCACGTGCATCACGTCGTAGCCCAGGCTCTGCTTGGTGTCGTTGCTCAGGTCGCGCACGACGACCGAGCGGGCCCCACCGTCGATCTCGACGGCCTCGCTGGTGAAGTGCACGGTGATGCCGTAGCGCTCGACGACCTGCTCGAGGATGCGGGCGAACTCGGGTACCCCGAACATGCCCGGGGTCGGCAGCACCAGGTGGACGTCGATGTTCTTCAGCACGCCCTGGCGACGCCAGTGGTCGGCGGCCAGGTAGGCGATCTTCTGCGGGGCACCGGCACACTTGATGGCGCCGGCCGGCTGGGTGAACACGGCCGTTCCCCGGGTCGTGGCCCGGATGAGGTCCCAGGTCGTGGGGGCCAGCGCCAGGTCGTAGTTGCTCGAGACCCCGTGGCGCCCCAGCGCCTGCCGCATGCCGGGCACCTTGTCCCAGTCGAGCTGGATGCCGGGGGCCATCACCAGATAGCCGTACTCGACCTCGGAACCGTCGTCCAGGACCACGACGTGCCGCTGCCGGGCGACGGCGACGACCGAACGCTGGATCCAGGTGACACCCCGGGGCATGACCGAGGCCTCGGGCCGCACCGAGGCCTCCGCCCGCGCCAGCCCGCCGCCGACCAGGGTCCACAGCGGCTGGTAGTAGTGGGACGTCGACGGCTCGATCACGGCCACATCGCTCACACCGGCCCGACGCAGGCGCGCCGCCACCGTGATTCCCGCCGTCCCGCCACCGACGATCACGACCTTGTGCGCCCGTCCGGTCATCGTCTGGATCCTTCCGTGCCTACCTCACCGACAGGTCACCCTCGGACCCGGCGGCGCTCGCCGCGGAATCAGTATGTACGGACATCCGTATTCTCACAAGACCACAAGTCTGGCGACATCAGGCGGCGTCGTGCCTCGGTGCAGGACCCTCAGCGCAGGACCCTCAGTGCAGGACCCTCAGTGCAGGACGGCGCTGTAGCCGTTGATCGCGGGCTGACCCCCCAGATGGGCGAACAGCACCGTGGAGTCCTTGGCGATCTCGCCGCGGGCAACCAGGTCGACCATGCCGGCCATCGACTTGCCCTCGTAGACGGGGTCGGTGATCAGTGCCTCGAACCGCGCCGCCAGCCGCATCGCCTCGAGGGTGGTCTCGTCCGGGATGCCGTAGATGCCGGCGTGGTAGCGGTCGTCGAGCTCGACGTCGTCCAGGGTCAGCTCGCGCTCGACGTCGAGCAGGCGGGCCGTGCTCGCGGCGATCCGCAGCACCTGGTCACGGGTCTCGGCGGGCTTGGCCGAACCGTCGATCCCCAGCACCTGCCGCCGCCGGGAACCGTTCTGCTGCAACGCCGCGAACCCGGCGACCATGCCCGCCTGGGTGCTGCCGGTGACCGAGCAGACGACGACGGTGTCGAAGAAGACCCCCAGCTCACGCTCCTGCTGCTCGACCTCGGCGGCCCAGCCGGCGAAGCCGAGGCCGCCGAGCGGGTGGTCCGAGGCCCCGGCCGGGATCGCGTACGGCTTGCCACCCGCGGCGACGATGTCGTCCAGGGCCTGCTGCCAGCTCTGCTTGAACCCGATCCCGAACTCGGCGCGCACCAGTCGGACGTCGGCCCCCATCAGCCGCGACAGCAGGATGTTGCCGACCCGGTCGTACCCGGGGTCCGGCCAGTTCACCCAGGACTCTTGCACCAGAACGCATCTCAGGCCCAGCTTGGCCGCCGTCGCGGCCACCGCCCGGGTGTGGTTGGACTGCACCCCGCCGATCGAGACCAGGGTGTCGCAGCCGGTGGCCAGCGCCTCAGCCGCCAGGTACTCCAGCTTGCGCACCTTGTTGCCCCCGAAGGCCAGGCCGCTGTTGCAGTCCTCCCGCTTGGCCCACAGCTGGGCACCGCCCAGGTGCCGGGTCAGCCGCGACAGCGGATGCACCGGTGACGGACCGAAGGTCAGGGGTACTCGCGGGTGGTCGGACAGAGCCATGCTCGACACTCCTTCTCTGATGGCTGAACGGTCACGAGGGCTCGTCGGCGAAGGGCTCGTCGGCGAAGGCCTCGTCGATCAGTCGGCCCAGGGTCTGCCAGTTGGCGGCCGAGGCAGCCGCGGCGGCGTCGCCGTCCCCGGCCTCGAGGGCGGCGACGAGCTGCTCGTGCACCTGCACCGACTCCAGCGCCGGGCCGGAGCCGAACCGCAGCTGCTCCAGCCGCCGGATCCTGGGGGTGAGGCGGTCCAGGGCCGCGACCAGGGTCCGGTTGCCGGCCACCTGCAACGGCACGGCATGGACGGCGTCGTCCGCGGCCAGGGCCGCCTCGACGTCCCCGGACCCCACGGCCCGCGCGAACTCGACGTTGGCCGCCCGCATCCGCTGCGCATCCTCGGACGTGAAGGTGTCGGCAGCGGTCCGAGCCGCGAGCTCGTGCAGCGCCCGCAGCACGACGAAGGCCTCGTGGCAGTCGCGGCGGGTGAGTCGGGTCACCCGGGTGAAGGCGTTGGGCTTGGACTCGACCAGCCCCTCGTCGCTGAGCCGGGCCAGCGCCTCGCGCACCGGGGTGCGCGAGAGCCCCACGGCCGCGGCGAGCTCGCCGTCCCGGATGATCTGCCCGGGCTTCAGCTCGCCCCGCACGATCGCGCTCTGCAGCCTGCTGTGGGCCTCGTCGCGCAGCAGGCGGCGCTCGACCCGGTCGAGCGCGGAGGACTGCAGTGACATGCGATATACCAAATACCAATGCGGCGGGACTGTCAACCCCCGCCTTCTTCCCGCCGCAAGACTGTCCGGCGTTACGCTGGCTCGCCGGACAGAACCACGCGCACGCCACCAGACACCGAAAGAACTGCATCCCCTGGTGAACCGCGTGGCGCCGGCCGCGTACTCGGGTCCGCAGGTTCCGCCATGACCCGGCAGCACCCATGAGGAGAGTTCCGTGAGCGCCGCCCTGACGACCGCCGAGCACATCGCCCTGACCGAGCAGTACGCCGCCCACAACTACCACCCGCTGCCGGTGGTGCTCGCCCACGGCGAGGGCGCCTGGGTCACCGACGTCGACGGCAACCGCTACCTCGACTGCCTGGCCGGCTACTCCGCCCTCAACTTCGGCCACAGCCACCCAGGGCTGGTCGCCAGGGCCCAGCAGCAGCTGGCCAGGCTGACCCTGACCAGCCGGGCGTTCTACAACGACCAGCTCGGCCCCTTCGTCCGGGACCTGGCGGCCCTGACCGGCAAGGACGTGATCCTGCCGATGAACACCGGCGCCGAGGCCGTCGAGACCGCCCTGAAGGTCTCGCGGCGCTACGGCCAGGACGTCCACAAGGTCGACCCCGACCGCGCCAACATCATCGTGATGGAGGGCAACTTCCACGGCCGCACCACCACCATCGTCAGCTTCACCACGGACGAGGAGGCCAGGCGCAGCTACGGCCCGTTCACCCCGGGCTTCCGGATCGTGCCGTTCGGCGACGCCACCGCCCTCGAGGCGGCGATGGACGACGACACCGTCGCCGTCCTGCTCGAGCCCATCCAGGGCGAGCGCGGCGTCATCCTGCCGCCGCCGGGCTACCTGGCCCAGGTGCGCGCGATGTGCAGCGCCCGCGGCGTGCTGATGATGGCCGACGAGATCCAGTCCGGCCTGGGCCGGGCCGGCGCCACCTTCGCCTGCGACCTGGACGACGTCGTCCCCGACATCTACATCATGGGCAAGGCCCTCGGCGGCGGCCTGCTGCCGGTGTCCGCCATCGCGACCGACCGTCACATCCTCGAGGTGATCACCCCCGGGTCGCACGGGTCGACCTTCGGCGGCAACCCGCTGGCGGCGGCGGTCGGTCACGAGGTGGTCTCGATCCTGGCGACCGGCGAGATGCAGCAGCGCGCCCGGACCCTGGGGGCACTGCTCGCCGAGGGCCTGGCGACGTTGCCCGGCGACAAGGTCGTCGAGGTGCGGACGGCGGGGCTGTGGGCCGGCATCGACGTCGACCCCGACGTGATGTCCGGGCGCACCCTGTGCGAGGGGCTGCTGACCCGCGGCGTGCTGGCCAAGGACGCTCACGGCTCGACGATCCGGCTCGCGCCGCCCCTGGTCGTGAGCGAGGGCGACATCCAGCTGCTGGTCGACTCGCTGCACGCCGTCCTCAAGGGCTGACCCTCCCCGTCGTCCCACCCGTCACCCGAGCCGCCCGTCACCCCGACCACGGGTCACACTCCTGCCACCGACCGACACCCTTCGTCGAGTGGTCGCAGTTGGCCGCCGCCATCGCGTTGAGGCGGCCAACTGCGACCACTCGGCGGAAGCCCTGCGACCAATTGCGACCACTCGGCGGAGCCAGCGACCATTTGCGACCACTCGGTGGGCCCCAAGCGAGCGCCGAGTCCGCTCAAACCCCCAGTCATGACAAGGGTGCTTGACAGGGTCAAGGGTCCTTGTCACATACTGGATCCATGACAAGCAACCTTGACAACACCAGCGACCAGCCGGACAACACCGAGACCGGCGACGTCAGCCTGGGCGACCGCGCTCGCAACCGTGCCTACCGTCGGGAGTTCTGGCCGGGCATGGTCGGCTATGTCGTCGTCCTGCTCGCCGTCTCCCTCTGGGGGCACCTCGACGGCACCAGCAACTGGCGATTCGTGCTGGCGCTGCTGCCGATGGCGCCGCTCGTCCTCGTGGTGCGTGCCGTGATGAAGCATCTGCACCGGGTCGACGACTACCAGCGCCAGCTGACCTACCGAGGTCTGTCCGTCGGCTTCCTGGTGGCGATGACAGCCTCGCTCACCATCGGTTTCCTGGGCTTCGCCGGCCTGCAGGTGCCGGGCGCGGGCTGGGTCGTCTGGAGCCTGGGCATGACCGGCTGGGCCGCGGCCCCCCTCGGCACCCGGGCCTGGGCGAAGTAGTCGTGGACAACCACCTGAAGGCGCTGCGCGAGGCCCGCGGCTGGACCCAGGGTCGACTGGCCGACGAGCTCGACGTCTCCCGCCAGACCGTGAACGCCCTCGAGACCGGCCGCTACGACCCCAGCCTGCCGCTGGCCTTCAAGCTGGCCCGACTGTTCGACTGCCGCATCGAGGACATCTTCCGGCCCGGCGCGCCATAGTGGCCGACGTGGGCGGCGACACGATCCTGGCGATCGACCAGGGCACCTCGGGCACCAAGGCGATCGTCGTCGACGGCACCGGCCGCGTGCTCGCCCTGGCCGAGGTGCCGGTGCGGCCCGACTACCTGCCGGACGGCGGGGTCGAGGTCGATCCTCGATCACTGCTCGACTCGGTGCTCACCGCCGGGCGTCAGGCCCTGGCCGAGGCCGCTGCGCAGATCGGGCCGCAGGGTGTCGCCGCCGTGGCGCTGGCCAACCAGGGCGAGACGGTGCTCGCCTGGGACCCGGCGACCGGCGAGCCGTTGTCGAACGCGATCGTCTGGCAGGACGGGCGCAGCCAGTCGATCTGCGACGAGCTGGCCCCGCACGCCGACCTGGTGGCGGCCCGCACCGGGCTGACCCTTGACCCCTACTTCAGCGCCCCCAAGCTGACCTGGTTGCGCCGCACCGTGACTCGCGAGGGAGTGGTCACCACCAGCGACAGCTGGCTGGTGCATCAGCTGACCGGCGAGTTCGTCACCGACACCGCCACCGCGAGCCGGTCGCTGCTGCTCGACCTCGACACGGTGGGCTGGGACGACGAGCTGCTGACCCTGTTCGGGCTCGACGGCGAGGCCCTGCCCCGCCTGGTCCGCAGCGACGAGGTCGTAGGCACCACAACCGCTTTCGGCAGCGGTGGGCCCGAGCCGCTGCCGGTGGCCGGGCTGATCGTCGACCAGCAGGCAGCGCTCGCGGCGCAACGGTGCCTGGACGTCGGCGCCGCCAAGTGCACCTTCGGCACCGGTGCCTTCCTGCTGGCCAACACGGGCCCGACCGCCGGCCGTTCGAGCGCCGGACTGACGACGTCCCTCGCCTGGCAGACCGCGCAGGGTCACCGGTACTGCCTCGACGGCCAGATCTACACCGCCGGCTTCGGCAATCCGGTGGCTCACCGACCTCGGGTTGCTCCCGGCTCGCAACCGAACTGGACGCGACGGCGGCCGACGACAGCGGCGGCGTCGTCGCCGTCCCTGCTCTCGCCGGACTTGCCGCCCCCTGGTGGCGGGGCGAGGCCACCGCCACCCTGACCGGGCTGACCCGTTGAGCGGAGCGGGCCAGGTCGTGCGCGCGGTCGTGGACGGGATCGCCGCGCAGGTGGCCGAGCTGGTCGGCCTGGTCGAGAACGACCTGGGGGCACCGCTGCAGCACCTGCGGGTGGACGGCGGGCTGACCCGCAGCCGGGTGCTGATGCAGGCGACCGCCGACCTGGTGCAGGTGCCGATCGAGGTCTACCCGAACGCCCACGCCACCCCGCTCGGGGCCGCGGCCTTCGCCCGGCTGGCCGTGAACCCCACCGTGAGCCTGGAGGATGCCGTGCCGGCCTGGACCCCGACCACCGGCTACGAACCCCGCTGGTCAGCCGATCGGGCGGCGACGTTCCGGCAACGTTGGCGGGCCGTCGTGGAGGCCACCCTCGACCTCTGACGTCACCGCCGAGGCCACCCACCCACCTCGAGTACCGAGTGGTCACAGATGGCCGCCACAGCAGCCGCCTCCAGCACCCAGTGGTCGCAAATGGCCGCATGCGTCACCGGGAGGCGGCCAATTGCGACCACTCGGCGCACGGCAAGCGGCCACGTGTGACCACTCGACGAAAGGGTCGTGATCACCGCGATTCCGGGGTCGCCGATGGGCGAACAAGGGCCGGGTCGTTGCGGATCGGTCGCCGTCCGCCTCCTGGACACATACCCTCTGGGGTATAGTCAACCGCGACGGATCCGCCGTCCCGAGCACCCCAGGAGTCGTTTCATGTGTCGTCCCGCCACCTGCCACGCCTGCGGCAAGGCCAGCTACGCCGGCTGCGGCCAGCACGTCGAGCAGGTGCTCGCCGGCGTCCCCAAGGCACAGCGCTGCCGTTGTACCGCCGAGCAGAAGTCGGCCGCCAAGGGCGGCGGGCTACTGTCGCGGATCTTCGGCCGCTGACCGACGGTCCTCGACCGCTGACCGTCGCACGGCC
This sequence comes from uncultured Actinomycetota bacterium, assembly GCA_963738495.1. Classification (GTDB taxonomy): domain Bacteria; phylum Actinomycetota; class Actinomycetes; order Actinomycetales; family Kineosporiaceae; genus CAVTWW01. Next base: position 1,119 of record CAVTWW010000026.1, on the reverse strand, counting down.
TCGACCGCGGCGGGCACCGACAGCCCGTCGGCGGTGACCGCCCCCTCCAGCACCGAGACGGCGCCCGCCGACTCCGGCGTGGAGTCCCGGTGCGGGTTGTGGGTGGCTGTGATCACGATGCCGACGGTCATCGCCGTCAAGCCGATCGCGACGGCGGTGCCGGCCCCCGGACCGCCGGTCAGGTGCTCTCCCAGCAGTCCCTTGCCGATCGCGAAGGCCGCCAGCGGGTCGCCCACCGTGACCGCCGGCAGCACCAGCCGCAGCGGGGCCCGTTGGTAGGCCCGCTGGACGACGATGTTGCCGCAGATCGAGGCGGCCAGGAACCCGGCGAGGTTCACCAGGGCGGGCCCGACGGGCAGCCCCCCGTGGCCCCAGGTGGCGATGCCCTTCAGGAACACGGCATCGATCGCGAAACAGGCCCCGGCCACCGCACCCATCACGACGGCCGACAACGAGACCCGGTGGTGCCAGTGCGACATCACGACCGCGACCGCCATCACCGCCAGCAGCGCGATACCGCACAGCACCTGGATCCGGACGTCGACCAGCTGCCCGCCCCCGGGCCGGCCGATCCCCAGCACCATGGCCACGCCGACCACGCACATCACGGACCCCAGCAGCTCGCCCCGGCTGAGCCAGCGATGCTCGGCCGCCGCCTCGACCGCGAGCGCCGCGACCAGGCCGGCAGCCAGGATCGCCTGCACCAGGATCACCCCACCGCGGCCCAGCGCGACCGTGTGCAGCCCCAGCCCGACGAAACCGGCCAGCGCCCCTAGCAGCCACCGCCGGCTGCGCACCAGACGCAGGAAGAGCTTGACCGACCCGCCGTCGGCGACCGGAACCTTCGCGGCGGCGCTGCGTTGCAGGTTGGCGGCCACGGCGAACACCAGCGACGCCACGATCGAGTAGCCGACCGCGGGCAGATCGACACCTTGCAGGCCGGCCGGCACGCGACCCCTCCTCGCCTCGATGGAACCCCCGGGCGCGACGGTAGCCGACTCGGACACCGCGAGCACGCCAAGGGTCACGGCCCGACCACCGGACACCTCCCTGCAGCGCACCACCGCCGGGCCGGAGGCGCTGCCACACTGGCCCTCGATGTCGACCTCGCCCCGAACG
>CAVTWW010000025.1:0-69050 GCA_963738495.1 uncultured Actinomycetota bacterium | reverse complement strand
GTCGGTTCCCAGCCCGTGTGATGGTCGCGGTCGCGGCCGGCACCACCGAGTGGACGGCGTCCTGTCCCACCTGCTCGGCTGGTGATGGTCGTCTGGGAGATGCGGAACTCACTGCCGCCCCGGAACTCGATACCCGGGTTCAGGTGCCGGATGCCAAGGGCACCGATCGAGACGACGACGGCCACCGCCGCGATCAGGTACCAGAGCTTGCGGCGTCCGACGAAGTCGATCGAGCGCTTGCCGGTGTACAGGTCGTTGCCGAACTGCGCGAAGCTGGCCATCAGGCGTCCTTCCCCGTGCGCGGGCCACTGGTCCAGCTGGGCGACCCGGAGGAGTCCGACCCGTCGTCGGCCTCGGGCACCCCCGGATCCTCCGGCTCGCCTCCGATCCGTTCCCGGCGGCCGGTTCGCCCTCGAGGGCACGTGTCGCAGCGGCCCGGCGCTCGGCGATCGTGCCACCGGACGCCGTGCTCCCGGCACCTGCGCCGACCGCGCCGGCGGCACCGGCGGCCGCGCTCGGAGCCTTGACCCGGCCCCGCCCGGCATAGGCGACCGAGCGACCCAGGCGCTCGGCATCGAAGCCGGACAGCCGGTGTCCGCCCCCGAAGAACCTGGTGCGCGCCAGCAGGGTGACAGATCGGCTTGGTGAACATGAACACCACGAAGACGTCGACCAGCGTGGTCAGGCCCAGGGTGAAGGCGAAGCCGCGCACCCCGCCGACCGCCAGCAGGTAGAGGGACCCACGGCGGCCAGCAGGCTGACGAAGTCCGAGATCAGGCCGCCCGCCGTCTGGCCCGCACCCAGGCCAGCTCGACGGCGGCGGTCAGGCTGCGGCCCTCACGTACCTCGTCCCGGACACGTTCGAAGTAGACGATGAACGAGTCGGCGGTGATACCGATCGACACGATGAGGCCGGCGACGCCGGGCAGGCTCAGCCGCGAGGCCCTGCCGCCAGCCCATCAGCAGCACCAGCCCGTAGGTGATGCATCGCGGCCGCGACCAGCCGACCCGACCGTCACCAGGCCGAGGGCCCGGAACCGGGCCCCAGGAGCAGGACGACCAGGACCAGGCCGATGAGCCCCGGCCAGCAGGCCCCCGCTGCAGCTGCTCGGGAGCCGAGCTTCGGCGGAGATGGCGTCCTCGTTCTGGTCACCTGGAACGAACAGCGGCAGGGCGCCGAACTTCAGCTGGTTGGCCAACGCGGTGGCGCTGTCCTGGGTGAAGTTGCCGGTGATGGGCGCCCTGCCCCGCCGTTGATCACACCGAGGGTCCGAGGTGCAGAGATCACCTGGTTGTCGAGCACGATGGCGAACTGGTTGCGCGGCGTCGACTGCAGAAGGGAGCAGCCGAGCGGTCACCTTGGCGAAGGCATCAGCACCCTTGTGAGTCGAAGGTCAGGTTGACCCTGCCACGACGTGGTGGCGGCCCGGCGCCGTGGTCTCGATCGAAGGCCGACGCCTCCGCTGATACAGTTGCACCCTCGACCTCGACCGGGCCCAGGGCGTACTCCCCCCCGCCGTCAAGGCCGCAGGCGATGAAGGCCTGAGCCGCGACGTTGGGCATCTTCTGAGCCGCCTTGCGGCCGGCCTCCGGTGGTGCAGTCGACCCGACTGGAACGTGGCCGCCAGGGCGTCGGTCAGGTAGTTGGGGTCGCTGGCGTCGTGGGCGATGCCAGCGGGGAGGGTGCGGCCGACACGGCGGCGGACGCCGAGGTACTGCCTGCTGCCGGAGCACTGTGGCCCCGGCCGCAGGGGTGCTGCCGGCAGCCGCCGTCGGGGAGGCAGGGGTGGCCGTCGGACTGGCCGGCGGCCGCGAGCAACGCCTTGGGCAGCGGCATGCCCGTTGGACGACGTGCTGACGGACGGGTCGAGGCCCGCCCTCGGCGGCGGCCGGCCGAGGTGCCCGAGGGTGCGGGACCCGACACCGCCGGCCCCGCGGCCGACGGCGTGGCGCCGACCGGTGCCGGTCGCCGACGCGGTGGGGTGTGGGGCGGTGTGGGGTTGACCAACCGCCCAGGACCGGGCGGCACTCCATCGCGGCCGCCCGCCCCCAGCAGGGCCCTTCTTGAGCTCCGGATCGACCGTCGCGCCGGGCAGGGTGATCCAGGCCCCTCGCGCCCTGCAGCGCGCACATCGGCCTCGGAGACACCGTTGCCGTTGACCCGGGCCCGCTCGATCTTGAGGGCCTCGTTCATGGTGTCGGGGGTGACCGCACCGGTGGCGCCCCGGCGAGGAACCGCGGTCGAGCACGAACTGGGTGCCGCCGGCCAGGTCGAGGGCCAGCCTGGGCTGCCACTGGGCGTTGCTCCACACCGTGCCGGACCCCACGAGCCCGTAGAGCACTGCGACGAGCCCGAGCAGCGTGGCGAGCGTGCGCCACGGCCGGGCGGATACCGAACGCCACAGGAACGATCTCTTCTTCACCGCGCACCCACCGGGTGCGGACCTGGTCAGGACTCCGTCGAACCCATCGGTTCGGCGTCGTCGTCGGCGTGCTGGTCCGTGCCGTTCTGCTGCTGGTCGGCCGGGGCGACGACCTCGCGCACTGCCTTGCGCGCCCAGCGAGACGTCTGCCCCGACCCGGTCCGCAGGGTGACGACCGCCCCCTCGAGCGATTCGACCGTGCCGTACAGACCGGACGTCGTCATCACCTCGTCCCCCACGACGAGAGCGGCCTGGATCTTGGCTTGAGCCGCGCGTTGCCGGTCGACGCGGCGGGCCCAGAGCAGCACCACCACGACGACGAAGACCAGCAGGACCAGGTTCGGATCCACGCTGCTCTCCTGGTGTCGGCGGACGGGTCAGGGGCGGTCATACTGCCCCGTCGGAGTGTAGGGGAGCCACCTGAAGGCCACCAACGCGATCACCTGCCCGTGGTGTCGCCGTCCTGGCTCCCCTGGTCGTCGTCGAGCTCCAAAGGGTCGACGAACAGCTGGGCCTGGGCCCCCGTGCGCCGGGGGGGTGTCAGCCCGAGGTGACGCCAGGTGGCGGGCGTCGCCACCCGGCCCCGCGGGGTGCGCGCCAGCAGCCCCTCGCGCACCAGGAACGGCTCGGCGACCGTCTCGACCGTCTCCGCCTCCTCACCCACCGCCACCGCCAGCGTGGACAGGCCGACCGGCCCGCCGCCGAAGCGGCGACACAGGGCCTCGAGCACGGCCCGGTCGAGCCGGTCCAGGCCGAGCTCGTCGACCTCGTACACCTCCAGCGCCGCGCGCGCGGCGCCGGTCGACCAGCTGCCGTCGCCGCGCACCTGGCGCCCAGTCACGCACCCGGCGCAGCAGCCGGTTGGCGATCCGGGGCGTGCCGCGCGAGCGGCGGGCGATCTCGGCGGCCGCCCTCGTCGCGTCAGCGGCACCCCGAGCAGCCCGGCCGAACGGCGCAGCACCTGCTCGAGCTCGTCGGGCTCGTAGAAGTCCAGGTGGGCGGTGAACCCGAACCGGTCGCGCAGCGGCCCGGGCAGCAGCCCGCCCGGGTGGTCGCCCCGACCAGCGTGAACGGCGGGAGCGTCGAGCGGGATCGCGGTCGCACCCGGCGCCCTTGCCGACCACCACGTCGACCCGGAAGTCCTCCATCGCCAGGTAGAGCATCTCCTCGGCGGGCCGGGCCATGCGGTGGATCTCGTCGATGAAGAGCACCTCGCCCTCGCTCGAGCGAGGACAGCACCGCCGCGAGGTCGCCGGCGTGCTGGATGGCCGGCCCGCTGGTGATGCGCAGCGGCGCGCCCAGCTCGGCGCCACGATCATCGCGAAGCGTGGTCTTGCCCAGCCCGGGCGGTCCCGGACAGCAGCACGTGGTCCGGGCGCGCGACCGCGGCCCGCGCGCGGCCTCGAGCACCAGCGACAGCTGCTCGCGCACCCGCCCTGGCCGACGAACTCGCTGAGCCGGCGCGGGACGCAGCGCGCCCTTCGACGGCCCGCTCGTCGGCGTCGGCGTCGGCGTCCACCGACCGAGGTCGACCGCTCGGCGACCGGCCGCCGTCGCGGGTCGACCTTCACGCCGGCCGGCCCAGCGCCGCAGCGCCGCCCGCAGCACGGCCGGGACGTCGGCACCGCACGCGTCCGGCCGAGCCGCGACCACGACCTCGACCGGCGTCGGCGGCCTGTCGGGCCGACCAGCCGAGCCCGACGAGCGCCTCGACCACCTGGTCGCGCCAGCGCCGCGGCCGACCGGCGCGGCACCGCCGGCGCCCGGCGCGCCCGAGCGCGCGGCCGCGCCGATCGGCGGGCCGAGCCGGTCCGTCAGCTCGAGCACGATGCGCTGCGCGCCCTTCCGGCCGATGCCGGGCACCCATGAGGGCGTCAGGTCCTCCGCCGCGACGGCGCGACGCAGCGCGTCGGGCGTGTGGACGGCGAGCATCGCCAGCGCCAGCCGCGGCCCCACCCCGCGAGACGGTCTGCACGGCCTCGAAGACGTCGCGCTCGTCGGCGTCGGCGAAGCCGAACAGGGTCAGCGAGTCCTCCCGCACCACCAGCGAGGTGGCGAGCTCGGCCTCGGACCCCGAACCGCAGCCCGGCCAGCGTGGCCGGGGTGCACTGCAGCAGCAGCCCGACCCCGCCGACCTCGATGACGGCACCGTCCAGCCGCAGGGCGAGCACCGCCCCCGTACCGACGCGATCACAGCACACCCTCCCGAAGGGTCGAACAGGTGTACGAAGGCTAGCGCGAGCCACCGACCGCCCGGGCAGCGACGCGCCGCCGTCGTCCGGCTTCGGCGGCAGCCGCCACCCACTGCTGCTGGGCCGCGGTCGGGCCCCGCTCCCCCAGCCCCAGGGACGCACGGTCGCACTGCCCCGCCAGAGATGGCAGATGGCCAGCGCCAGCGCGTCGGCGGCGTCCGCCGGGCTTGGGCGCTGCCGGCAGCGAGAGCAGCCGGGTGACCATGGCGGTGACCTGGGCCTTGCCGGCCCGTGCCGCTGCCGGTGACGGCCGCCTTGACCTCGCTGGGCGTGTGCAGGGCGACCGGGATGCCCGCGCCGTGCCGCGGCCAGGATCGCGACCCCGGCGGCCTGGGCGGTGCCCATCACGGTGCGCACGTTGTGCTGGCTGAACACCCGCTCGACGGCCACGCGCGTCGGGGCGGTAGCTGGTCGAGCCAGTCCCTCGACGCGTCTGCGCGATCGCCAGCAGCCGCAGCGCGAGCTCGGCGTCCGGCGGGGTCCTGACGACCCCGACCGCCACCAGCTCGACCCGCCGGCCCGGCGTGCCGTCGACCACGCCCAGCCCGCAGCGGGTCAGCCCTGGGTCGACCCCGAGTACGCGCATCGCGCCCCATGACACGGCGCCGGACGCCGACAGTGAGCCGCCACGCCGTCAGTCGACGGCCGCAACGCCTGACTCCCGCAGTCGGCGACGGCGGCCAGTCCGATCCCGGCCGCTAGTCGACGGCGGCCAGTCGTCCCGGCCGTCTAGCTCGACGGCCGCCATGACCTCGTCGGAGACGTCGAAGTTGGCGCAGACGTTCTGCACGTCGTCGCTGTCCTCGAGGGCGTCGATCAGCCGGAAGATCTTGCGGGCGCCGTCCTCGTCGAGCTCGACCGCCATGCTCGGGCACGAACTGGGCGTCGGCCGAGTCGTAGTCGATGCCGGCCTCCTGCAGCGCCGTGCGGACCGCGACCAGGTCGGTGGCCTCGCTGACGACCTCGAAGGCGTCGCCGAGGTCGTTGACCTCCTCGGCGCCGGCGTCGAGCACCGCGCCGAGCACGTCGTCCTCGGTCGGTGCCGCTCCTTGGGCACGATGACGACGCCCTTGCGGGTGAACAGGTACGAGACCGAGCCCGGGTCGGCCATGGTGCCGCCGTTGCGGGTCATCGCGATGCGCACCTCGCCCGCGGCGCGGTTGCGGTTGTCGGTCAGGCACTCGATGAGCACCGCGACGCCGTTGGGCCCGTACCCCTCGTACATGATCGTCTGGTAGTCGGCGCCGCCGGCCTTCGGCGCCCGACCCCGCGCTTGACCGCGCGGTCGATGTTGTCGTTGGGGACCGAGGACTTCTTGGCCTTCTGGATCGCGTCGAACAGCGTCGGGTTGCCGCGCCGGGTCACCGCCACCGGTGCGCGCCGCCACCTCGATGTTCTTGATCAGCTTGGCGAACATCTTGCCGCGCTTGGCGTCGACGACGGCCTTCTTGTGCTTGGTGGTGGCCCACTTGGAATGGCCGCTCATTCAGGTCCTCCGCGCTGCGAACCCGGTGCTGCGAACCATGTCGACGAACAACCGGTGCACCCGCATGTCGCCGGTGATCTCGGGATGGAACGACGTGGCGAGCAGGTTGCCCTGCCGCACCGCGACGATCCTACCGGCGGCGGGGCCGCCCTCGACCCGGGCCAGCACCTCGACGTCCGGCGCCGACCTCCTCGACCCACGGCGCCCGGATGAACACCGCGCGGACCGGCGGCCCGTCGACGCCGGCGACCGTCGAGGTCGCTCTCGAAGCGAGTCGACCTGGCGGCCGAACGCGTTGCGCCGCACCGTCATGTCGATTCCGCCCAGGGTGAGCTGGCCCTCGATCGCGTCCATGCACCCGGTCGGCCAGCAGGATCATCCCGGCGCACGAGCCGTAGGCGGGCATCCCGGCGGCGAGCCGCTGCGCAGCGGCTCGAGCAGCCCGAAGGCCCGGGTGAGCTTGTCGATCGTGGTCGACTCGCCGCCCGGGCAGCACGAGCGCGTCGACGTCGTCCAGCTCGCTCGCGCGGCGGACCGGCACCGCCCGGGCGCCGGCCTCGGTCAGGGCGCGTGAGGTGCTCGCGCACGTCCCCCTGGAGGGCGAGCACCCCGACCACCACATCGTCGGAGCCCTCAGGTCGATCTGCAGTCACGAGGGCCAAGCGTACGGTCGCCGACCGATCGAGCCGCCCGGCGGGCGGCTCGCCTCACCCTGCCGCCCGCCGGGCGGCGTCCACCAGGGCCGGCAACCATTGCGGGTCCAGCGCCTGGGAGGCGGACGCCGGGTCGGAGTCCGCGTACACCTCGATCGACACGACGCGGGTCCCGACCAGCGACCAGACCTTGAGACGCGCGTACCCGCCCCCGGAGTTCGGCGCCACCACGGCCACGGCCGGGCCGGCGAGATGAAGCCAGAGGAACGATCCCTCCCCGGTACACGTGTCCGCGGCGATCATGGCCGTGGCAGCCTGCGCCTGTTTCGGTGACACCTCCGCGACCCGCTCGACGACGGTCCAGGTCAGCAACGACGAGCCGCTGCTCGGCGTGAGCCGGAAGACCCGTGAGACGGCCGGGCCCTCCACCGGCATCGAAGAGCCTGAACAGTGCGGGATCCCCTGGACGCCCCCGACGGGCGGGGTGCCGGCCGGCTCGACGGCGCCGGCCCAGGGGGCGGCCCCGGTGAGCTCCTCCGCCGTCAGGAGGGCGGCATTCAGCCCCACCTGGGCCTTCGGCGTGCCCGCCTGCGACCCGGTGGGCGTTCCGCCGCCCGCGCCGGGGCTGGGGAAGTAGACCACCGCCCCCGAGTCGGCGCGGTACTTGGCGGCCGCAGCCTTGGCCGTGGCGTTCGGTGCCGGCTTGGACGGTGTGACCCCGGTGGCTCTGGCCACCGCCTTGGCAGCGGTGTCGACGAGCCACTGGGTCTGACCAGGGAGGTCCAGGTTGCCTGCCGCGCCCCCCGGCAGCGTGTCGAGCTGCAGGTAGCGGCCCCCCACCAGGGCAATGCTCATCGCCTGGCCGACGGCGCCGGAGGGCTGAAGTCGGCCGAACACCACGATCTGGTCGTCGGCCGCCAGCAGCACCTGGTTGAACCTGGCCGGGCAGCCCGTCATCGCCTTCAACACCGTCGCGGCCTGGGCGGACCGGGTCGGGTCGAGCTGGATCACGGTCTCGATCAGCAACCACTCCCCGCCCTCCGTGGTGATGCCACGATAGGTCTGCGACGGCCCGGTGGCAGACTGCAGCTGCGCCGCACCCTCACAACTCACGAGGTTGGGCGAGGCACCGGTCGCGCTGCTCTCGTTCGGGTCCGCCGCCCAGTCACCCGCCCCCAGATCGGCCGGGTCGAGGAAGCCGGACGGGACGTGGAACAGTCCGGCGGTCGCGGAGCCGCTGCCCGTCGGGGCGACCACCGACGGCGAGTGCGTGGTCGAAGGCGCAGCCGGAGGGCTCGTTCGGACTCCGCCGTTGCCGATCACGCGGCTGACGACCAGGCCGGTGCCGGCCACCACCACTGCGACGGCAGCCACCACTGCGACAAGCCTGCTGACGCCGTGGGGAGATCGCCTCGCCCCCTGCTGCCGCGGCAGGATCGACTCGATCGGGCGGGCCTGGATCAGGGTCGTCCCCTCGGCCCTGTGGAACAGGTCGGCCACCGGGTCGCTCACCGAGGCACCTCCATCGGGTTCTCGTCGTCGGTGAGCAGCTGGGCCAACGCTGCTCGGCCCCGCGCCAGACGCGACTTCACTCCGCTGGGACTGAGCCCGACGGTGGCGGCGATGGCCTCGACCGACAGGCCTTCGTAGTAGTGCAGGACGAGGACGGCGCGCTGGGCGAGCGGCAGGACCGAGAGTGCGTCCCTGACCGCTATGACCTCGGCCGATCCGGAGATCTCGTCCTCCCGCTCGTCGATCGGCATGCGCCACAGCGAGCGGGTGTTCAGCACCGCTCGCCGGAAGCGACTGACGGCGATCCGGTAGGCCACGGTGTAGACCCAGCCCACCGGACCGTCCCCCGAGGTGTCCAGGCCCGCCCATTGCTGCCACGCCTTGGCCATGGCCTCCTGGGCACAGTCCCTGGCCTCCTCGCGGTCGCCGGTCACGAAGAACAGCTGGGTGACCAGCCGATCCGCGCAGGCGCCGTAGAAGTGCTCGAAGCTGCTCTCGGCGGCCGGCACGACGACGAGGGCAGGTGCGACCTCCCCGCCCTGCGTCACACCTGACCCCGTACGCCGGTTCGACACCCTCGAGCCCTCCTGCGGATCCGGACCCGTTGCGGGCCTCGCCCAGTGATACGCCCGAGCGAACTCCGCGGTCGCACGACAGGGGCACATTTCGCAACGGCGACTCGCGGACACACGAGATCGGCCCGGCCCACCGTAGTGATGGGTCCGGGCCGATCTCGCTCGGTGCGGGTGCTCAGGTCACCAGCCGCGGTCGGCCAGGCGGTGCGGCTGCGGGATCTCCTCGACGTTGATGCCGACCATGGCCTCGCCCAGGCCGCGCGAGACCTTGGCGATGACGTCGGGGTCGTCGTGGAAGGTCGTCGCCTTGACGATGGCCTCGGCCCGGGCCGCAGGGTTGCCCGACTTGAAGATGCCGGAGCCGACGAAGACGCCGTCCGCGCCGAGCTGCATCATCATCGCGGCGTCCGCAGGGGTCGCGATGCCGCCGGCGGTGAACATCACCACAGGCAGCTTGCCGGCCTCGGCGACCTCCTTGACCAGCTCGTAGGGGGCCTGCAGCTCCTTGGCCGCGACGTACAGCTCGTCCTCGCTCATCGACGTGAGCCGGCGGATCTCGGCCCGGATCGTGCGCATGTGCAGGGTGGCGTTCGAGACGTCACCGGTTCCGGCCTCGCCCTTGGAGCGGATCATCGCGGCGCCCTCGGTGATCCGGCGCAGCGCCTCGCCCAGGTTGGTCGAACCGCAGACGAAGGGGACCGTGAACCGCCACTTGTCGATGTGGTTGGCGTAGTCGGCCGGGGTCAGCACCTCGGACTCGTCGATGTAGTCGACGCCGAGCGACTGCAGCACCTGGGCCTCGACGAAGTGACCGATCCGGGCCTTGGCCATCACCGGGATCGAGACGGCGGCGATGATGCCGTCGATCATGTCGGGGTCGCTCATGCGACTGACGCCACCCTGGGCGCGGATGTCGGCGGGAACCCGCTCGAGGGCCATCACGGCGACGGCGCCGGCGTCCTCGGCGATCTTGGCCTGGTCGGCCGTGACGACGTCCATGATGACGCCGCCCTTGAGCATCTCGGCCATGCCGCGCTTGACCCGGGCGGTCCCGGTGACGGTGGTGGGCTCGTTCGTCATGTCTGCTTCCTGACCTCGGGGGACGGCGGCGCGGCACGGTCGGCGTCGACCGGCCGGCAGCTTCTACGGTACGAACTGATCGGCATGGTAGTACAGTCCGATTTCATGGTAGTCGACCAGTCCAATCGGATCACCGGTCTGCTGCTCCCCTGGAGTCCCGGCGACGACGCCTCCGGGCCCGCGCACCAACGGTTGGCGACCGCCCTACGCACCGGCATCAACACCGGCCGGCTGCTGCCGGGCGACCGGCTGCCGCCGTCCCGGTCCCTGGCCGACGACCTGGGCCTGTCGCGCTGGGTGGTCACCGAGGCCTACGACCAGCTCAAGGCCGAGGGGTACCTGACGGCCCGGGTCGGGTCCGGCACCGTCGTGGCCGGCCGCGACCGCGCCGCACCGACGAGCCCCCCACCGACGAGCCCCGCACCGACGAGCCCCGCACCGACGAGCCCTGCGCCGCCGACGCCACCGTCGGGGCACCGTGGTCACGGCCCGGTCGCGGACTCCCGCCCGACCCCGGAGCTGCTCGACCTGTCCCCCGCCCTGCCCGACCTCACCTCGTTCCCGCGCAACGCCTGGCGCACCGCGACGGTTCGGGCGTTGGCAGGGGTGGAGGACCGAGAGCTGGGCCACCCCGACGCGGCCGGCACCCCGGCGCTGCGTCGCACGGTGGCCGACTACCTGCGACGGGTTCGGGCCGTGGACGCCGACCCGTCCCAGGTGCACGTCACCCAGGGGGTCAGCAATGCGGTGTGGCTGTTCTGCCGACAGCTTCGGGCGGCGGGCGCCCGGCGCGTCGCCGTCGAGGACCCCAGCTGGCCCCGGCTGCGCGAGATCGCCCGATCCAACGACCTCGACGTGGTCCCGATCCCGGTCGACGGCCAGGGGCTGCGGGTGGCCGAGCTGGCGCAGCACGACGACATCGACCGGATCGACGCCGTCTTCGTCACCCCCACCCATCAGTTCCCCACCGGGGTTCCGATGTCGGCCGACCGCCGAGTGGCCCTGGTCGAGTGGGCAGCCGCCGGCGGGCGCTGGATCGTCGAGGACGACTACGACGCCGAGTTCCGCTACGACCGGCGTCCGGTCGGCGCAGTCGCGGCCCTGGCCGCCGAGCGGGTGGTCTACCTGGGCTCGGTGAGCAAGACGCTGTCGCCATCCCTGCACCTGGGCTGGATGGTCGCGCCCGCCGCTCTCGCCGACGGGCTGGCCGACATCCGCGACGGCATGGGCTCGATGGCGCCCACCCTCGACCAGCTCGCCCTGGTCGACCTGATCACCTCCGGGGCCTACGACCGCCACCTGCGACGGATGCGGCGCAGCTACCAGGCCCGTCGCCGAGCCCTGCTGGACGCCCTGGTCGCGCGGGTGCCCGGCTCACCGGCACCGAGCATGGACGCCGGCATGCACGTGCTGTGGCGACTGCCCGAGGACCTCGACGAGACGGCGGTGCTGGACACCTGTCGCACCGCGGGGCTGACCATCCTCGGCCTCTCACGGTGTCGGGTGGCTCCCGGTGCCGCCGGACTGGTCCTGGGCTACGGCAACGTCGCGCCGCACCGCGCCCCGGCCGTCGCCACCCTCCTGGCGGACGCCGTCGCCGCGGCCCGCGACACCGCCTGACCGGTCACCCGAGACCGGCAGGGGGCGCGTCGTCGATCTCGATCATCTGCGGCATCGGCGCCCGACCTGCCAGCCGGGCCCATCGCACGACCCGCTTGCGGCGCACCCGCTGCGTCTGGGCCACGGCGTCGTTGTAGAAGCGGCGCGCCCACTGCACCCGCTGGCAGGCCTGGGCCAGCACCTCCAGCACGTCGGGGCCGAACGGCTCGCGGCGCAGCTGGGCGAGCGTCTCGCCGTCCTCGAAGACCTCGGTGAGGGTGCGCGAGAGATGGTTCTCGACCTCCTCGAGCTCGGGCGGAACGTCCAGCGGGTCGGCTCCGGACTCGGCGCGCTCCCCGTGCGACAGCGACTCGGTGGCGGCGTCGACCAGCAGCATGCCCGTGGCGGGGTCCAGCCGCTGGGCCACCTCGACGACGGCGGCAGCGCGACGCACCAGCTGTGCGTCGAGGGCGGCCCGGCTGCCCTCCACCTTCTGGTGCAGCCGGTCGACCCGGGTCGCGGTGTACGACAGGTACCAGCCCAGCACCAGCAGCACCGCGACCACGACCAGCACGCCTTCGACGCTCATCAACGCCCTCATGGGACGGCCCGCGCCCTCATGCCCGCGGCACCCGGTCGGCGCCGAACCGCACCGTCTCGTAGACCGACAGCACCTGGGCGGCCACCCGTGACCAGTCGTAGCGCCGGACGGCGACCGAGGCGGCCTGGCTCAGCTGCTCGCACCGCAACGGGTCGGCCAGCAGCTGCAGGATCCCCTGAGCCAGTGCGGGCGGGTCGTCGGGCTCGACCAGCAGGCCCAGGGCCCCGTCGTCCAGCACCCGCCGGAAGGCCCCCAGGTCGCTGGCCACGACCGGCGCCCCGGCACTCATGGCCTCGACCAGCACGATGCCGAAGCTCTCACCACCGGTGTGCGGGGCCACGTACAGGTCGACCGAGCGCAGCAGCGCGGCCTTGTCGTCGTCCGACAGCCCGCCCAACAGCTCGACGGCCGCCCGCGTGGTCCCGTCGAGACCGGCCAGGGCCTCCTGCCCGTCGCCGTGGCCCATGACCAGCACCCGTAGCCCCGGGTGGACGGCGAGCAGCTGCGGCAGCGCCGCCGCCAGGACCGGTAGCCCCTTGCGCGGCTCGTCGATGCGACCGAGGAAGGCCAGCGTCGGCCGGTCGGTGGTGCCCCGCCACTCGGCACGCCGAGGGCCGTGTGCCAGTCGATCCACGTAGACCCCGTTGGGGATCAGGATCGCGTCACCGCCCAGATGGTCGACGACGGTGCGCCGGGCGTCCTCGCTGACGGCGATCCGGGCCGAGATCTTCTCCAGGCTCGGGCGCAGCAACGGCTGCGCCGCCTGCATCGCCCGGCTGCGGACCGTGGCGGTGTGGCAGGTCGCGACGATCGGCCCGTCGGCCAGCCACAGCGCCAGCACCGACAGCGACGGCGTGACCGGCTCGTGGATGTGCAGCACGTCGAACTCGCCGTCCGCCAGCCACCGCCGCACCCGGGCCGCGCTCACCGGGCCGAAGGTGAGCCGGGCGACCGAGCCGTTGTACTTCACCGGGACCGCCCGACCGGCCGGGGTCACATACGGCGGTACCGGGGTGTCGTCGTCGGCGGGAGCGAGCACCGAGACCTGATGACCGTCGCCGATCAGATGCTCGGCGAGGTCACGCACGTGGTTCTGCACCCCGCCCGGAACGTCGAACGAGTAGGGGCAGACCAGACCCACCCGCACGGCTAGGCCGAGCCGGCGGCGGCCGGGGTCCCGGCCAGCAGGTCGGCCACGAAGACCCGCTGCAGCATGTGCCAGTCCTGCGGGTCGGCGGCGATCCCGCCGGCGATGGCGTCGGCGCACTGCTGCGTCATGGTGGCCACCCGCTCGTTGCGCTCGACCCCCTCGGGCGGCCCCACCTCGGGGTGGAAGGTCACCACCGTGCCCCAACGTGCCGGGGCGCCTGCGGGCAGCCGCTCGTAGCGGATCGTCACCGGGTGCAGCGCCGCCCCGGTCACCAGGGCCAGGGCCGCCGGGCCGGCCGCCATCCGCGCGGTCTCACCGAACAGGGTGACCGGCACCCCGTTGGCGCTCAGGTCACGGTCGGCGAGCAGCGGCACGAAGCCGCCCTTGCGCAGCCGGCGCACCAGCAGCCCGAAGACGTCGCCACCGCCGGTCAACGGCAGGATCTCCATGCCCAGCTGGCGTCGGGCGGTGAGGAACCGCTGGTAGACCTCCTCGGGCCGCAGCCGCTCGGCCACGGTGGTCACCGGGGCCAGGGCCAAGGTCGACCAGGCACCGGCGTGGTCCCAGTTGCCCGAGTGCGACAGGGCCATCACCACCCCCCGGCCCGAGGCCAGAGCCGCGCGGACCGCCTCGTCACCCTCGGCCCGACAGGTGCGCAGGATCCGCTCGGCGCTCCAGTCGCCGAGCCGGAAGGCGTCGCAGTAGTAGCGCATGTACGAGTGCATCGCCTTGCGGCTGAGGGCCTTCAGCCGCACCGTGCTCAGCCCCGGCACCACCCGGTCCAGGTTCGCCTCGAGCTGGCGCACCCCGGAGCCCTGCCGCAGCCAGATGAACTGCGCGACCAGCGAGAACAGCAGGTAGGCCACCCGCTCGGGCACCACGCGCACGAACCGCCACCCGGTCGTGTAGCCCCAGATGGTCAGCCGGTCGTTCATCGCGCGGTCCCGCCGGCGGCAGTGGCCCCCGCGGCCTCGGCCAGCACCTGCTGCCGGACGACGAGCATGCGCTGCACCACGGTGACCGACGAGGCCAGCGCCAGCAGCGCCAGCACCACGATCATGGCGCCCTCGGGCAGGCCGAACCCGGTCAGCCGCCGCAGGCCCACCAGCCCGGTGACCAGCAGCACCGCCACCAGCCGGTCGGCGCGCTCGGCGATGCCGACGTCCGCCCGCAGCCCCAGGCCCTCGGCGCGGGCCCGGGCGTAGGAGACCACGCTGCCGAGCACCAGGCAGGCCAGCGCCAGCGCCGTCGACCAGCGGGACGACGGGTCGTCGTGGCCCGCGTAGTAGAGCACCAGTCCCCCGAACACGGCCGCGTCACCGAGCCGGTCGAGGGTGGAGTCCAGGAAGGCGCCCCAGCGGCTCGAGCGCTGCGAGGCGCGAGCCATGATGCCGTCGACGGTGTCCGAGAAGGCGAACACGGTCACCACCAGGGCACCCCAGAAGAACTGCCCCTGCGGGAAGAGCGACAGCGCGGCCGCGCACACCCCCAGGGTGCCGACCAGGGTGACCACGTCCGGGCTGATTCCGAGCGCGAGCAGGCCACGGGCCGGCGGGGTCAGCAGCCGGGTGACGAGGGCACGTGCGAAACGGTTGAGCATGTTGTCGCGAACTCTACCGACGCGGCGGCCACGACGAACGTCCCTTGCCGGACCGGCGCCGTTGGTGGAGGTTATGACGAGGGCCGGCACGGGGACCCAGACCGCGACCGCCGGCGCTACGGTGGACGAGGAGGTCCCACATGGTCACGCCCGTCAGAGGTCCCCAGGCCACGGCACCCGGTGATGCCACGAATGTGCGCAACATCGTGCTCGTCGGCCATTCCGGGTCCGGCAAGACCACTCTCGTCGAGGCGCTGCTGCTGGCCAGCGGCGCCGTCAGCCGTGCCGGGCAGGTGACCAACGGCACCACGGTGTGCGACCACGACCCGTCGAGCAGAAGCTGGGCAGGTCGGTGTCGCTGGCGGTGGCCACGACGGTCCACGACGAGGTGAGGATCACCTTCGTCGACACCCCGGGGCACGTCGACTTCGTCGGCGAGGTTCGCGCCGGACTGAGGGCCGCTGATGCGGCCCTTTTCGTCGTCTCGGCCGCGGACGGCATCGACGGCACCACCCGGCTGCTCTGGGAGGAGTGCGCGGCGATCGGCATGCCGCGGGCGGTCGTGCTCACCCACGTCGACCACCACCGGGCCGACGCCTTCGAGGCGCTGGCGGTGTGCCAGCGGGTCTTCGGCGACGGGGTGCAGCCGCTCTACCTGCCCCTGCTCGACGACCACGAGCAGCCGGCCGGCCTGCTCGACCTGCTGGCCCAGCGGGTGCGGGACGTCAGCGGCGGCAGCCTGGTCGAGCGGGACGCCGACCCCGAGCACCTCGAGGCCATGGACGGCGCCCGCAGCGCCCTGGTCGAGGGGATCATCCAGGAGTCCGAGGACGACACCCTGCTGGAGCGCTGGATCTCGGGCGAGCAGATCGACCTCGACACCCTGGTCGGCGACCTCGAGACCGCGGTCGCCCGCGGCACCTTCCACCCGGTGCTGCCCACCGTGCCCACCTCGGGGCTGGGCATCGCCGAGCTGCTCGACATCGTGGTGCGGGGCTTCCCCTCCCCCGTGGAGCACCCGCTGCCGGGGGTGACCACCCCGGACGGCGAACCGCGCGAGCCGATCAGCTGCGACCCGACCGGGCCACTGGTGGCCGAGGTCGTCAAGACCACCACCGACCCCTACCTCGGCCGGCTCAGCGTCGTCCGGGTCTTCAGCGGCACCCTGCAGGCCGACTCGACCGTGCACGTCTCGGGTCACTTCGCCCGGTTCGCCGGCGGCGAGCACGGCCACCCCGACCACGACCTGGACGAGCGGGTCGGAGCGATCTCGTCGGTGCTGGGCGCGACGCTGCACCCGCTGGAGCGGGCCGTCGCCGGCGACATCGTCGCCGTCGCCCGGCTGACCCACGCCGAGACCGGCGACACCCTGTCCAGCCCGGCGGCCCCGGCACTGATGGAGCCGTGGCACATGCCCGAGCCGCAGCTGCCGACCGCCGTGAGCGCCCGCAGCAGCTCGGACGACGACAAGCTGATGCACGGGCTGTCGCGACTGGTGGCCGAGGACCCGACGGTGCGGGTGGAGGTCGTCCCGGACACCCACCAGCTCGTGGTGTGGACGATGGGCGAGGCCCATCGCGACGTCGTCCTGGACCGGCTGCGCAGCCGGCACGGGCTCGAGCTCGACAGCGCGGAGGTCAAGGTCTCGCTGCGAGAGACGCTGCGCGCCAAGGCCGCCGGCCACGGCCGGCACGTCAAACAGTCGGGCGGCCACGGCCAGTACGCGGTCTGCGACATCGAGGTCGAGCCGCTGCCCGAGGGAGCCGGGTTCGAGTTCGTCGACAAGGTGGTCGGCGGCGCCGTCCCCCGCAACTTCATCCCCAGTGTCGAGAAGGGCGTCCGCGCCCAGCTCGACCGGGGGGTGGCCGCGGGCTACCCGATGGTCGACCTGCGGGTCAGCCTGGTCGGCGGCAAGGCGCACAGCGTCGACTCCTCGGACGCGGCGTTCCAGACCGCCGGCGCCCTGGCGATCAAGGACGCCGCTGCGGCCGCCGGCGTGGCGCTGCTCGAGCCGGTCGACCTGGTGCAGGTGACGGTCGACGACGAGTACGTCGGCGCCATCATGAGTGACCTGACCACCCGGCGCGGCCGGGTGCTGGGCACCGAGTCGGTCGGGCACGGCCGTACCCGCGTGGACGCCGAGATCCCGGGCATCGAGCTGACCCGCTACGCGACCGACCTGCGCAGCCTGGCGCACGGGACCGGCACCTTCACCCGGGCGTACGCCAAGCACGCCCCGATGCCGCAGCACCAGGCCGACAAGATCCTCGCCAGGTCCTGACGGCGCCGACCTAGCGCGGCCAGGCCGCCGCGAGGCGGCGACGGGTGTCGGCCAGCAGCTCGGGCAGCGCCTTGGTCTGCCCGATGATCGGCAGGAAGTTTGAGTCGCCACCCCAGCGCGGCACCACGTGCTGGTGCAGGTGGGCGGCAATGCCGGCACCGGCGACCGCCCCCTGGTTCATGCCGATGTTGAAACCGTGGCAGCCCGAGACCGCCGCCAGCACCCGCATCGCCGTCTTGGTCAACGCCGCAACCTCGGCGGTCTCGGCGTCGTCCAGGTCGGGGTACATCGAGACGTGCCGGTACGGGCACACCATCAGGTGGCCGGTGTTGTAGGGGTAGAGGTTGAGCACCACGAAGGCGTGGTCCCCACGAGCCACGATGAGGCCGGCCTCGTCGTCGTCCAGGGTCGGGACCCGGCAGAACGGGCACTGCGGGCCGGCCCGGTCGTCGTCCGGCTTGTCCTCGCCCTGCAGGTAGACCATGCGGTGCGGGGTCCAGAGCCGCTCGAACCCGTCACCGGCCCCCGCCAGCTGCCAGGCGGGGGCGACCTCGTCGTCGAGCACGGCTCAGACCTGCACCCGGTCGCGGACCGCCGCCACGATCCGGGCCACCGCCTCGGCCACCGGCACGCCGTTGTCCTGGCTGCCGTCCCGGAACCGGAACGAGACGGCGCCCTTGGCGGCGTCCTCCTCACCGGCGATCAGCTGGAACGGCACCTTGGCCTTGGTGTGGGTGCGGATCTTCTTGGGCATCCGGTCGTCCGAGGCGTCGACCTCCACCCGGATGCCGTGCTCGCGCAGCTGGGCGGCGACGCCCTCGAGATAGGGCACGTGCTCCTCCGTCACCGGGATGCCGACCACCTGGACGGGCGCCAGCCACGGCGGGAAGGCACCCGCGTAGTGCTCCACCAGGACGCCGAAGAAGCGTTCGATCGAGCCGAACTTGGCCGCATGGATCATCACCGGCTGCTGGCGCGTCCCGTCGGCGGCGGTGTACTCCAGCCCGAACCGGGTGGGCTGGTTGAAGTCCAGCTGGACGGTGGACATCTGCCAGGTGCGGCCGATCGCGTCACGGGCCTGGACCGAGATCTTCGGGCCGTAGAAGGCGGCCCCTCCCGGGTCGGGCACGAGCTCCAGACCCGAGCCCTCGGCCACCTCCCGCAGCACCTGGGTCGCCTCCTCCCACTGCTCCGGCGAGCCGATGAACTTGTCCGAGTCGCCGCGGGTGGACAGCTCCAGGTAGAAGTCGTCGAGACCGAAGTCGCGCAGCAGGCTCAGCACGAAGTTCAGCAGGTGGCGGATCTCCTCGGGCGCCTGCTCCTTGGTGCAGTAGCTGTGCGAGTCGTCCTGGGCGAACCCGCGGACCCGGGTCAGGCCCTGGATCACGCCGGACTTCTCGTACCGGTACACGTGCCCGAACTCGAACAGCCGCAACGGCAGCTCGCGGTAGGACCGTCCGCGCGACCTGAAGATCAGGTTGTGCATCGGGCAGTTCATCGCCTTGAGGTAGTACTCGCTGTTCTCGAGCTCCATCGGGGGGAACATCGTGTCCGCGTAGTACGGCAGATGGCCCGAGGTCTCGAACAGGTGCGACTTGGCGATGTGGGGGGTGCCGACGTAGTCGAAACCCTCCTCGATGTGGCGGCGGCGGACGTAGTCCTCCATCTCGCGCTTGATGATGCCGCCCCGGGGGTGGAAGACCGGCAGCCCCGAGCCGATCTCCTCGGGGAAGGAGAACAGGTCGAGCTCGACGCCCAGCCGCCGGTGGTCGCGCCGCTCGGCCTCGGCGATCCGCTCGAGGTGGGCCTTGAGCTCGTCCTTGGACGGCCAGGCGGTGCCGTAGATGCGCTGCAGCATCGGGTTCTTCTCGCTGCCCCGCCAGTAGGCCCCGCCCGTGCGCATCAGCTGCCACCCGTTGGCCAGCAGCCGGGTCGAGGGCACGTGCGGGCCGCGGCAGAGGTCCTTCCAGGCCACCGAACCGTCGCGGCGCAGGTTGTCGTAGATGGTCAGCTCACCGCCGCCGACCTCGACCGAGGCGCCGTCGGCGGCGGCTTCGACCTGCTGCTCGGACGGCGACCCCTCGTTGCCGCCGCCCTTGAGGCCGATCAGCTCGAGCTTGTACGGCTCGGCGGCCAGCTCGTCGCGGGCCTGGTCGTCGGTCACCACCCGGCGACGGAAGGTCTGGCCCTCTTTGACGATCCGGGCCATCACCTTCTCGAGCTCACGCAGCTGCTCCGGGGTGAAGGGGGCCTCGACGTCGAAGTCGTAGTAGAACCCGTCCCGCACCGGGGGCCCGATGCCCAGGCGGGCCTTCGGGTTGACCTCCTGGACGGCCTGGGCCAGCACGTGGGCGCACGAGTGCCGCAGCACCGCCAGCCCCTCGTCGGACGCCGCCGTCACCGGCTCGACGACGTTGCCCTCGACCAGCTCGTGGGCCAGGTCGCGCAGCTCGCCGTCCACCGTGGCCACGAGCACGGTCCGGTCGTCGGCGAACAGCTCGCCCGCCGTGGTCGCGACCGCCACCGTGCGGGGCAGGGACTGCCCGTCGACTCGGACGACGATCGACATCTCGGACACGGTCGTGGTTCTCCTTCTGGTCGCGACGGCAGTGGGCGGGCCCCGACCTCGATGCTAGTGCGGCGGGCCTGGGGCACTCGGCAGCATTTCCGGTCGGTGCGTCGGTCGGGTTGCTCACGCCGAGGCAACCCCGCGCTCAAGCGGGAGCCCGACCTGCCGATAACCGGGGAACGACAACGTCCGTCGAACGCCCCACCTCCACGGGGTGGCTCCCCGGAAGGACCTTCATGGACATCACGCGCAGGACGACGCTCGCGCTGGCAGCCGTGGCCCTGGTGGCCGCCGGCGCCAACGGCTGGACCGTCTCGCAGGCCGTCGCCTCGCGCGCCCAGGTCGAGTCCCTCAAGGGTCAGCTGGCCGACCAGGACCAGGCCGTGGCCGACCTGCGGTCCGAGTTCGCCACCTACGACGGCCAGCTCAACATGCTGGTCCTGCTGTCGGAGGCGGGCACCTCCCAGCAGGACCTGATCCAGGCCACCCGTGACCAGACGAAGGCGGCCTACGGCGCGGCCGTCACGAGCCTGGAGCAGGCCCGGGCCAGTAGCAATGACGCCACCCTCAGCACCGCCCTGACCGACCTGGGCGCCGGGATCGAGCAGTACCAGGGGTTCGCCGGCAAGGTGGAGCAGGCGCTGACGGCCAAGGACTACGCCGCCGCGACGCGCCTGCAGACGCTCGACAACGCCGAGGCGTCGGACCGCATCAGCAAGGCCCTGGACGCCGCCGGCTCCCGCAGCCACACCCTGGTCAACGCCGAGCTCACCAGCCTGGCCGAGCACCAGTCCCTCGTGGTGACCTCCAGCATCGGCCTGGGGATAACGGTGATGGTGGCCCTGGCGATCATCAGCCTGCTGCTGTTCCGATGGCTTCGACCGCTGCGAGCGGTGGAGCACCAGCTGGAGGAACTGGCCGCCGGGCGACTCGGTGGCAGCCACGGTGGAGGGTCCTGCGGCAACGACGAGGTCGGCCGCATGCGCCTGGCCACCGAGAAGGCCTTCGAGCAGCTGCGCACCACCGTGCTCGGGATCCAGGAGGGCATGGCCACCCTGGCCGCAGCCACCGAGGAGCTGGCCGCCAACTCCGGCGTCATCGCCGAGTCCGCCGGCGCCAGTGCGGCGCAGTCCCGATCCATGAGCGAGAGCTACCGCAGCGTGGACAGCTCGTTCGCCGGGCTGGCCGATGCCGCCGGAGAGTTCGGCAGCTCGATCCAGGAGATCTCGCGCAGCTCGGGCGAGGCAGCGGGCATCGCAGCCGCTGCCGTGTCGCAGGCCCAGGTCACCATCGGCACCGTGGAACGGCTGGGTCGCTCGTCGGCCGAGATCAGCGGCGTCGTCGAGCTCATCAACCAGGTGGCCGCGCAGACCAACCTGCTGGCGCTGAACGCGACCATCGAGGCCGCCCGGGCCGGGGACGCCGGCAAGGGGTTCGCCGTGGTCGCCACCGAGGTCAAGGCCCTGGCCGACCAGACGGCGGGAGCCACCCGCGAGATCGGCGTCCGGATCGCCCAGATCCAGCAGGACACCCAGGCCGCCGTCGCCGCCATCTCGGGCATCACCGAGGTCATCAGCCAGATCAACCACCACCAGGGCTCGATCGCCGAGGCGGTCGAGGAGCAGGCCGTGACCGCGCAGCAGATCCAGGTGAACATCGCGATGGCCGCCACCGGCGCCTCGGAGCTGGGAGGCGGGGTCGACGCGGTCGCCGAGGCGGCCGCCACCGCGCACTCCTCCGTCGCCGAGTCCCGTCAGGCCAGCGAGGACCTCACCCGCCTCAGCAGCCGTCTGATGCAGCTGGTCTCCCACTTCGATCTCGGGTCCTCAGCGACCTACCGCTGACCGCCGCACCGGACGGCATGACAGGGCGGCCGTCGCAGGGGCCCGTTAGGCTGGCGGCATGGCTGTTCCCCTCGACGTCTCTGCTCACGGCGAGGCCCATCTGGGGCACCGGTCAGGCTGGTTGCGGGCCGCCGTCCTGGGTGCCAACGACGGGCTGGTCTCGACGTCGAGCCTCATGGTCGGTGTCGCCACCGCCTCCAACTCCCACGGTGGCGCCGTGCTGACCGCCGGCCTGGCCGGGCTGGCGGCTGGGGCGATGGCCATGGCCGCCGGGGAGTGGGTGTCGGTGAGCTCGCAGGCCGACGTCGAGGCCGCCGACCTCGAGAAGGAGCGCCTCGAGCTCGAACGCAACCCCGAGGGTGAGCTGCAGGAGCTGATCGGCATCTACGAGCTGCGCGGGCTGCCGCACGACCTCGCCGAACAGGTGGCGGTCGAGCTCAGCAAGGGCGACGTCCTGGCGGTCCACGCCCGTGAGGAGCTGGGCCACAGCGAGATCACCACGGCGCGACCGCTGCAGGCGGCGGTGGCTTCGGCCGCCAGCTTCACCCTGGGTGGGCTGGTGCCCTTCCTGGGCATGACCGGCTCGGCGTCCGGCACCTCGCGGATCATCCAGATCGTCGCGGTGACCATGGTGGGTCTCGCCGTGGCCGGGATCCTCGGGGCCCGCGCCGCGGGCACCCGTCTGCCGCGCCCCACCCTGCGGGTGGTCCTCGGCGGCTCGGCCGCGATGGCCGTCACCGCCCTGGTCGGCCACTTCGCCGGCGGCATGGTCGCCTGACGCCGGGGGGCCAGGGCCTCACTCACACGAAGTCCGACGTCATGGGGTTGCACCCTGCCGACCACCGCCGTGGGGTACAACTGCGGGATGGGTCGACGGTTCCTCAACCTGGTGGTGGCCGCCTCGGCGGGCCTGGCGATCGTGGTGGCCCTGCCGCCGAGCGCTGCTCAGGCGCACTCCGGTTCGTCTCCTGACGCCGACCTGTTCCGCTCGCGAGTCACGGCGATCGCTCCTGCGGTCACGGGGCTGGTGGTCGTCGTGGGCGAGACCGGCGAGAGTGTCACCCTGACGAACAACACCGGCGCCGTCGTGGACGTGCCGGGGTACAGCGGGGAGCCCTACCTGCGCTTCGACGGCCACCAGGTCAGCGAGAACGCCAACTCGCTGTCGGCGTCCCTGAACGGCAACCAGGTCATCGATTCACTGCCGACCCAGCAGGCCGGCGCCACGCAGGCGGCGCCACAGTGGAAGGTAGTGGCGCAGGGCAACACGTTCAGCTGGCACGACCACCGGATCCATTGGATGACTCAGCAGCGCCCCCCTCAGGTCGCGGCGGATCCCGGCACCGCACGAAGGGTGCTCACCTGGCGGATCCCGCTGACAGTCGCACAGCAGTCCGTGGAGGTCGATGGTGAACTGCTGTGGATCGGCGAGTCACGGGGTTCGACGACGCTCACCGTGGTCGCGCTCGTGGTCACCGGCCTGGTCGCAGGCGGACTGGTGCTTGCGCGCCGCCGGGTCCGGAGTGCGGATCCGATGGACAGCGACCCCGGGTCGACAGCTCCCCTGCAGGGCGCCTCGCAGTGATCCGTCGCTGCCTGCTGGCACTGGGGGCGGCCGTCACTGTCCTTCTGGCGGTCGCCTCGCCGGCGTCCGCGCACGCGACCATGGAGCAGGCGACACCGTTGCCGGGCAGCCAGCTGGCGGCCGGTCCGGCTGAGGTGAACCTGCGGTTCAGCGAAACCGTGGGCTTCAACCAGCGCTCCATCGTCGTGATGGACGCGGCGGGCGGACGGGTGGACGCCGGGGACCTCCACAGTGTCGACCCGTCAGGTCACTCCATCTCGGTGAGGCTACGGTCCGGGCTGGCCAAGGGCTCCTACACCGTGGTGTGGCGGGTGGTCAGCGCCGACAGCCACCCGGTGGCAGGAACGTTCTCGTTCGGGGTCGAGGTACCGGCGGGTGCGACACTCACAGATGCCGCTACTGATCCTGTGGTGCCGGTGCTGCACGGGGTCGGTCGCGGGGTCGCGCTGACCTCCGTGGTCGTGTTGGTCGGTGGCCTGGGTTTCGTGGTGCTGCTCTGGCCGGCCGGACTGCGCAGTTCCGGGGTACGGCGACTGCTGCAGGGCAGCTGGTGGGCCGGCGTGGTGGCGACAGGATGGCTACTGGCCTGGCAAGGCCCCTACGGGGCAGGGCTGGGGGTAGCAGATGTCACCCAGTGGTCACTCTTGAGCGAGACGACCGCCAGCACCTACGGCAAACTGTTGCTGCTTCGCCTGGTCGTGCTCGCTAGCGTCGGGGTGCTGCTGCGACGGTTGGTGGCCGGGGAATCGCCGCGAGAGCTGCGCTGGCAGTTGGCCGGGTTGGCCGTGGTGGCAGTGGCGTCGTTCTCGGCGGCCGAACACTCGGGAACAGGCGGCTACCAGCCGTGGGCCGTGATCGGCGACGGCCTGCACCTTGCCGCGGCCTCGCTGTGGCTGGGCGGACTCGCAGTCCTGCTGGTCGCGCTCGCCCCCTCGACAGGTGCCGGCGGCCTTGTCGCAGCCCTGCCACGCTGGTCGCGACTAGCAGCGACCTGCGTGGTCGTCCTCGTGGTCACCGGCACCCTCCAGGCCTGGCGTGAGATCGGCTCCTGGGGGGCGCTGACGGACACCGAGTACGGCAAGCTGGTCGCCACCAAGACCGTCTTCCTGGCGGGGCTCCTGCTGCTGGGCGCAACCTCGAACGTTCTGGTCCGGCGGATCGAACAGGCACCGAGCCCTCCCCCGGGCACGGCAACCAGTCGTTTGTTGCGACAGCGCGTCGGCGCCGAAGCCGTCCTCGGAGTGGCTGTGATCGTCGCCACCGCTGTCCTGGTGAACGCCGTTCCGGGCAAAGAGGCCTATTCACCTCCATTCTCGGTCACCTTGACCGGCCGTGACACTCAAGGCGAGTCCGCCACGTTGCTCCTCGAGGTGACATCTACGAAACAAGGCCTCACCGACGTCCATCTCTACTCCTACACTCCGCAAGGACAGGTGCTGACGTTCGGCACCGCGACCGCCACGATGTCGGAGCCGAGCAAGGGATTGGGACCGGTGAAGCTGCAGTTCACGACCATCGTGCCCGGCCATGCCGTGGCACAGCAGGTCGTGCTGCCCGCCCCCGGGAACTGGCAGCTGAACCTGCAGGTGGTGGCCGCAGATGGGGTCACCGACTACTCGGCCACAACCCGACTGACGGTCACATGACAGGCGCCGACGCGGTCACCACCCTGCGCCTCAAGCTCCGGGTGCCCACCTTCAGCACTGGCACGGTGATGCTCGCAGTAGGCGCCCACCTGGCAGGCGGCGGCGGGCTTCCTGGCGGGACCACCCTGGCGTTGCTCGCCGCGACTGTCGCGGCCGTGGCCGCGCCGTTGGCCACCAAGCGCCGTGGGCTGCCGGCGCTGACGGCAGGTGTCCTCACCGTCCAGCTCGGCGTCCACCTGGCGCTGTCGCAGTCGTCGGCGATGGCGCAGATGACCGACCACGACGCTTCGCGCGTCTCGTCCTCGCCGGCGATGACGGCCGCGCACACGGTCGCGGCCTTGGCATTGGCGTGGTGGTTGCATCGCGGCGAAGACCGTATCTGGGCCGCGATCGACCGGGTGGCCACTGCCCTGTTCGGGCGCCCGGCCTCGGCGCCACGCCTACTGCTGGTCACAGGCCTGACGGCTGCCCGCCAGCTGCTGCCGGCTCTGCGCTACACCGGGTCCATCTCACTGGTTCGGGGTCCTCCGGCGCATTGACGCCGTGACGAGACCCCTTTCAGCGCATCACCTTTCCCGAATCGGAGTATCACTGTGCGTACATTGCGCATGCCCTTCGCCATGTCCCTTGCCATGGCCCTGGCCGCGATAGCGGTCACTGCGGGCCCCGCCGCCGCCCACGTCACCGTGGGAGCCGACGACGCCACCCGGGGCGCCGCCGACACCGTCCTCACCTTCCGGGTTCCGAACGAGGACGACGCCGCCACGACCGTCAAGGTCCAGATCACCTTCCCGACGAAGAACCCGATCGCGTCGGTCAAGCCCGAGACGGTTCCGGGCTGGACGGCGACCACGACCTCGGTGACGTTCGACCCACCGATCAAGACCGACGACGGCGACATCAAGGAAGGCGTCGGCTCGATCACCTACACCGCGACCGCCGGAGGCATCGGCGTCGGCCAGTTCGTCTCGTTCCGGGTTCTGGTTGGGCCGCTACCCGACACCAAGTCGCTGGTGTTCCCGACAGTCCAGACCTACAGCACCGGCAACAGCGTCAGTTGGATCGAGCCGATCGTGGACCCCGCCAGCCTGCCGGAGCACCCGGCGCCGGTGCTCGAACTGGGTGCTGCCGCCGTCACCGCCGATTCCTCACCGTCGGCGGCTGCCCCGTCGGCATCCGCGTCACCCTCAGCCGGTGCCGGGGTAGGGGCACCGTCGGTGGGTGCGGCCGCGGCCCCGGTCGATCCGGCAAGCTATGCCACCCGCGATGATGTCTCGACCGGGCGCACCATGGGCTTGCTCGGCCTGGTCGCCGGGCTGCTCGGTCTGGGTCTGGGCGGGGCTTCCCTCGCGCGTCGCCGTCCCCGGAACGGGTGAGCGGCGTGACCACGACGGCGACCACCCAGCCGGGGTCGCCGAGCCCCGACCTGCCCGAAACCACGACGTCCACGATCGAGAAGGGCGGCGATCGTCCCGGCAGCCTCTACCGGGCGGTCTGGCGGTGGCACTTCTACGCCGGGCTGTTCGCGATCCCGGTCATCGTGCTGCTCTGCCTGACCGGCATGACCTACCTGTTCCGCCCGCAACTCGACGACCTGCTGTACGGACCTATGCGCCACGTTGCCCCCGGCGCCTCGGTGGTCGACTACAGCCAGCAACTGGCGACCGTGAAGGCACACTTCCCCGATGGCAGCGTCGGGGCGGTCATGCCCGCTCCGACGGCGGACCGTTCGACCCAGTTCGAGGTCACCGCTGCGGACGGCTCCCCGTGGTCCGCCTACGTGAACCCCTACACCGGCGGCTATCTCGGAGCCCGCAATCACTACCACGACCCCTCCTTCATCGCCCTCAAGCTGCACGGATCGCTGTGGACCGGTGCCTGGCTCGGGTGGCTACCCGGTGGCGTGGACCCGGCACTGTGGGGCGACTGGTACATCGAGCTGGTCACCTGCTGGACGCTGGTGCTGGTGATCAGCGGCTGCTACCTGTGGTGGCCGCGAGGACGACGCAAGTTCGACGGCGTCCTCCTGCCGCGCCTGTCCGCCCGCAACCGGCGGATCCGCTGGCGCGACGTCCACGCCATCACCGGCGTCCTGTTCTCGTTCATCACCGTCTTCTTCCTGATCTCGGGACTGGTGTGGACCGGGTTCTGGAGCCCGAAAGTGTTGCAGCCCGCACTGAAAGGATCCGGCAGCTACTACCCCGACCTGATCATGAACGGTGTCACCTCGACCAAGGTCGGTGACCTCACCACCGGGAGTACCGTCAACTGGGCCAGCAGCACCCTGCCTGTGCCGCTCTCCGGTGAGCCCGGCAACCCTGTCCAGCACGCCGGCCATCATGGTGTCGGCAAGCTGAGCTGGGACCCCAGCAAGGGCGCTCCGGTGGACGCCGTCATCGCCACGGCCCAAGCCGCCGGCTTCATCCCCGGTTACGCCGTGTTCCTGCCCGCCGACGACACCGCCGCCTACACCGTCGTCACCGGGGAGGACCTCGACCCCAAGCCGGTGCAACCGGCCGGGGGCGGCCACACCCTGTTCGTCGACCAGTACACCGCCAGACCCATCGCCGCCGTCGGGGAGAAGGAGTTCGCGATCCCTCCACAGGTCATCGACTGGTCGGTCTCGGTCCACACCGGCCGGGAGTGGGGCTGGGTCAGCCAACTGCTGGCCCTGCTCGGCGCATCGATGATCCTGCTGTCGGTCGCCACCAGCCTGGTCATGTGGCGTGCCCGCCGCCCCAAGGGCCTCGGCGCCCCCAGAAGAGAGCCAGACCGCCGCCGCATGCTCGGCGTGGCCGTCATCACCGCCGTCCTCGCAGTGATCTTCCCCCTGCTCGGCGGATCCATCCTGCTGGTCCTGGCACTGGACCACCTGCTGGTTCGCCGCGTCCCGAAACTGGCCCGAGGGTTCGGCGTCGGCTGACCCACACATCACTCGACCCTGACCGCTCGTGCACTGGTCAGGGTCGAGTGTGTGGACGGTGAACCATCTACGGCCAGGTTGACGACGACGCCGGCGGACCGCGACACAGATCGCAGTCAAGGCGCGCGCCAGAGAGCGGCGTCGTCGCGAACGCGTTCGACGTAGGGCGCGACGGAGCCTGGGTGGGGCTGCTTGTGCGGGTCCCTTCCGATCACGACGGCTGGCCAGGCGGCCGCTGACGGGCGCCTACCAACAGATCGTCAGGTCGTCGGTGGGCGAAGGGCACGTGCGAGGCGGTGGACGCAGTGGGTGATGTCGATGAACGCGCCTTCGAACGCGGCGTCGGTGTCGAGTCCGACCGGGTCGGGCACCGCCCAGTGCAGCCAGTCCCGCCGCTTGGAGGCGGCGCCTTGATCCTGGACGGAGACCGCGGCGACCAGCTCTTCGTGGGCGTTGTCGCAGACCGCCACGACCAGGTCGTCGGCACGGACGACGTCCTCGATGTGCGAGGTGTTCGTCGCCGCCAGTCGCAGCCCGTGCCGGCGGGCGGCGGCCATGGCGCGGGGGTGGACCCGGACTGCGGGGTGGGTGCCGGCCGAGGCGGCAGGGATGTCGCTGACCCGGGCCCAGGCGGCCGCGGCCAGCTGAGAGCGCGCCGAGTTGTGGGTGCACACGAACACCACCCGGGGCACCCGGCTCACCTGCGCCGGCAAGGGGGCGGACGAGGCAGCCGTGTTCAACAGGGCGGCCACGGCGACGTCGTCCCAGCGCAGCTGCACGTAGGAACGGCGGCGGTCGCCCTCGGAGCGGACTCTTCGGGTCAACCCGGCCTCGTCGAGGACCTTCAGATGAAAGGCCAGCAGGTTGGTCGGCAGAGCCACGATGTCGCCCAGCTCACCCGGTGAGGCATCTCCGAGCACCAGGTTGTCGACGATCGCCAGGCGCACCGGCTCCCCCAGCGCGGCATGCATCCGGGCTCGGGACCGCAGCTGCTCCGCGACCCGGGCCTCGTCGCTCTCGTCGCCGGCGAAGTCGTCGGGGGCGAATCGTCCGGTCATCTTGCCTCCATCGGTATTGCGTCAAGTATGGTTGAGTCATGACAGACGTCAAGTCCCCCGATGGACGCCACCCCGACCTCTCCCTACCCGCGGTCGTCGCCACCGGGGCGCCACCCTTGGCGCGACGGTTGTTGGCCGAGGCGGTCGGGACCGCACTGCTGGTCACCGTCGTGGTCGGGTCCGGGATCGCCGCGCAACGGCTGTCGCCGAACGATGTCGGGCTGCAGTTGCTCGAGAACAGCACCGCGACCGTGTTCGGGCTGACCGTGCTGATCCTGCAGTTCGGCCCGGTCTCCGGCGCCCACTTCAACCCGGTCGTCTCGGCGGCCGACTGGCTACTCGGCCACCGCAGCGGCCACGGCCTGCCGCTGCGTGACGTCGGCGCCTACACGATCGCCCAGACCGTCGGCGCCGTCTGCGGCTCGGTGCTCGCCAACCTGATGTACTCCCTTGCCCCCGTGCAGGTCTCGACCCACCACCGGGTCAGCGCCGGCGTCCTGCTCGCCGAAGCCGTCGCCACCGCCGGCCTGATCGGCCTCATCTTCGCCCTCGCCCGCTCCGGGCGAGCACCCCTGTCCGCGGCGGCCGTGGGCGCCTACATCGGCTCCGCGTACTGGTACACCTCCTCGACCAGCTTCGCGAACCCGGCCGTGACGATCGGACGCATCTTCTCGGACACCTTCGCCGGCATCGCCCCCGACTCGGTGCTGCCGTTCATCGCCGCCCAGGTCGTCGGTGCCTGCGTCGGGGCCGCCCTGGTCCGCACCCTCTACCCGGACGTCGGGCAGGCCACCGACGACGTCGTCGTCGCCCACCTCGACGTCCACGAACGCCCGTGAACGACCCGACCGCGACCCAACAACCCAGCCGGAAAGGCATCTCGACATGACCACGAAGTCCCCCACCGGCACCCCGTCGGTGCTGTTCGTCTGCATCCACAATGCCGGCCGGTCCCAGATGGCCGCCGGCTGGCTGACTGCCCTGGCCGGCGACGCCATCGAGGTCCGCTCGGCCGGCACCGCCCCCGCCGACCAGGTCAACCCCGCCGCGATCGCCGCGATGGCCGAGGTCGGCATCGACATCACCACCGCCGTCCCCAAGGTGCTCACCGCCGAGGCCGTCGAGGTCAGCGACGTCGTCGTCACCATGGGCTGCGGCGACACCTGCCCCTACTACTCCGGCACCCGCTACCTCGACTGGCCGCTCGACGACCCCGCCGGCCAGGGCGTCGAGGCGGTCCGCCCGATCCGCGACCAGATCAAGGCCAACGTCGAGCAGCTCATCAGCGAGCTGCTGCCCGACGCCGAACTGTCATGAACGACGACACAGGCGCGAACCAGGTGCTACCAGTCCATGGTCGAGCGCGAGAGCGGACTCCAGGGCTGATCGTCATCTCGGTCCTGGGCGAACGACGTCATAGGTCAGGTGCGTGACCCCGTGGTTCACGGCGAGCAGGGCGGCCGTGATGGTCGCGCCACCCATGACCGCCACGTCCTTGTCCGGGCCTGCTGCCAGGCGTGCCTGGCTGACCGCCGAGGCTGTGCCGGACGTGACGATCGACTGTCGCGGGCCGGCATCCGGCACCGGTTCGTGGCTCACCACGGGCAACCACCGCCCCCGTGCGGGCACCGGCGTAGTCGACGACCGACACATTCGAGCGGTCCAACGAGAACCCGTGGTCGGGGTACTGACGGCTCGGCAGATCTCCCGAGTAGTACCAGTCGAAGATCGGCTCGTCGACGTCGAGCCCCAGGCCGGGTCCGCCGTTGGGGCCGCTCACATACCCGTCAAGCGAGACCGACATCATCGCGAACACGGCGTTCATCGGCCAGACCTCAACCACCCGAGCCGGTTCGCCCGGTGCCGAGCAGGGACCACAGCAGGTCCTCGACGTTGTCGAAGTTGGCCTCGGGGCCGTCGTACCTCGTCATGTGGGCACGGCCCACTTTGTCCTTGAACGCCAGGCTCCAGGTCAAAGTCGTCACGTCGTCGGCCTCGCGCAGGTCCATCGACTCGACGGCCTCGGCGTTCGGCCACCCTTCGAACAGCCAGGTCTGGACGGTTCGGGTCGGCGGCTCGACCTCCAGGAACGTACCCCGGAACGAGCACTCGGTTCCGCCGTCGGGCACGAAGACGAAGTGGTAATCACCACCCACCCGCAGGTCGATGGAGCAGACCCTCACCTCCTCCCCGAACGGAGCGATGGTCTTGCGCACATGCTCGGGCTTCCACAGGACGTCGAAGACGAGCGCGAGCGGGGCGTCGAACTGGCGGGTGAGAACGATCTCGAGGTCGTTCGGGAACTCGATCACTGCCGCCCCACGACGTTGTGCTGTCATCGCCGCTCCTGGTGGTCAGCGAAACCGGGCGTCGTCGGGGACGGCGTGGCGAGCCGACTGAGCCGGGACGGCCACCAGTTCGCGCGGCCGAGGATCACGACGGTCGAGGGCACGAGCAGGGTCCGGACCAGGAAGGTGTCCATGAGGATGCCGAAGGCCAGGCCGAGGCCGATGTCGCGGATCTGGCTGCCGCCGGACCCAGCGCCCGCGACAGCGGTCAGGACGACGAAGGACCCTGCCAGCACGAGTCCTGCCGAGGTGATCGTCGTGCCGGTCGAGCTCAATGCCTTGACGACCGCCTCACGCAGCGGCAGTTCGTGGGCCTCTTCCCGGATCCGGGACATGATCAGGATGTTGTAGTCCTCGCCGAGGGCGAGAAGGAAGATGAACATCAGGAAGGGCATGAAGAAGACCAGCCCGCCATCGCCGGCGATCTTGATGAAGAGGATGACAGCCAGCCCGAGGGCCGCCAGGTAGGAGATCCCCACGGAGGCGATCAGGTAGAGGGGGGCGACGAGGCTGCGCAGCACCAGGGCCAGCAGAAGCCCGATCGCGAGGATCGCGATCGGCACGATCTTCGTCAGGTCGGAGGCGGAGATGCTGCTGATGTCGTACAGGGCCGACGCCTGTCCCACGACGCCGGAGTCGTTCGCCCGGACGGAGCGCGCCACGGTCGTCACGGCGTCCCGAACGGTGGGCGTGGCGTCGATGGCCGCGGTACTCGCCGGGTCACCTGCGCTCAGCCCGACCGAGAACCTCACCGCGCGCCCGTCCGGGCTGACGTAGTTGGCCGTCCCCCGGTAGAGCAGGTACTGCGCGGGCGGCACGGCGCTGGTCGCCGGCGGGATCGCCGACAGGGCGCTCGCCGGGCCCAGGGCCGCGTGCAGGCGGGTGTAGTCCGCGGCGGACAAGGGGGCACCGGCCGGGTTGAGGGGGCCGGTGACGTGGGTGAACTGGGGGTTCGCACTCAGCTGCTCGGTGGCGGCCGAGATCGGCGAGGGATCCTCCCAGACCGGCGTGGTGAAGGTGAGCAGCAGAGCGGTGGGGTTGACTGCCGTGCGCGGGAAGTGCTTGTCCTGCAACGTCTGTCCCGCGGCGGAGTCACTGCCTGCAGGCGGGGAGGTGTCCCCACCGAAACCGCCCGAGGCATAGCCGAGCACGCCCAAGGAGAGCCCGCTGAACAGGACCACGCCGCCGATCAGCGTCGGCCACGGGTGGCGGACGATGCGGCCCGCGATCTGACCCCACAACCCGGCGCCACCACGGCCCTGGATGCTCCAGGGAACAAGCTTCGGGCGGTGGAACCAGGTCTGGAACAGGGAACGCTTGAGGGCCAGCAAGGACAGCCGGATCGACAGCAGCGCGGGCAGCAGCGTCAACGCGGCCAGCAGGGTGACGACGATGGCGATCGCGAACGGCAGCCCGAGATCGCGGTAGAACGGGAAGCTTGCCAGCAGCAGGGTGAACATCGCGATGATGACGGTCCCGGCGGACGCGGCGATCGACTCCCCGACCTTGGTGACCGAGTGCACGATGGCATCCCGGGCCGGCTCCCGAGCCGTCCCCAGATCACGCATCGCGCTGCGGCCCAGGCTCGACGTACCGGGGAAGAATGCCCCCGCTTCGTCATGGCTGCGTTGCCGCAGCTCCTCCCGGACCCGGAAGACGAGGAAGAGTCCGTAGTCGGTCCCGGCTCCCAGAACCAGCACGATCAGCAGGAACTGGGCCAGCGGAGAGACCTGCAGACCGTGCTGAGCGGCCTCCGCGACCAAGGACCCGGAGATCCCGACGGACAGGAAGGCCGGGACCAGGGTAGTCAGGCTCAGGGACAGGGACCGGAAGATGATCACGAGCAGCACGATGATGAACAGGGACGACAGGGCCTCCACCTGGTTGCCCTGATTGCCGGATGCCTCTTGCTGGTCGACCTGGGTCGCCAGGGCACCGGTGAGGTGCGCCGCCATGCCGGACGGCAGACCGGACGCCGAGATCGCTGCGCGCAGGTCGTCGACAAGGGTGATGGTCTGGCTGTTGCCGCCGCCGGCAAGCCGGATGTAAGCGATCAGCTGCTCGGCCTGGCCGTCGGCCGACCGTCCGGCGTCCTGGACCTTGACCACGTGGGCCACCGAGCCCAGCCTCGCCTGCAGCCCGGACACGGCCTGCAGGTCGGTGGCCGTCAGGGTCGTCCCGTCGCGGGCCACGATCACCGGCAGCGGGTACAGGTCGGCGGTGCCGAACGCCGCCGCCAGCGCCGCCGCCTTCTGGGCCGGCGCGCTGTCCGGGAGGAACTTGGTGTTGTCGCCCTGCGTGACACTCGACAAGGCAGGCAACAGGGTGGCCACCAGGACGCTGGCCGTGACCCAGAACACCAGGACCAGCCACCGGAACCGCACGCAGAAGCGACCCAAGCCGGCAAAGAACGCGCCCACCGACACAGCCCGACCACCCTTCGTCCGACTGCTGAGCCGAGTCGGGCTGCGAATCTGTGGGCGATACTGGGATCGAACCAGTGACTTCCTCGGTGTGAACGAGGCGCTCTCCCGCTGAGCTAATCGCCCGTGCTGTGCTGACCGCGATGGTAGCGAACCGGGGGCCGATGCCACCACTCGGGCGAATCCTGCCCGGTCCGGGCGCCTCCGGGGCCCTGAGGCCGTCACGCTGCGGAGACACCACAAGAACCAACTACACATCTGACCCATGTGACTACCGTCAGTAATTCGCCCCATAACGACATGTGTCGGGTATCTCACCCCAAGTGAGTGAACAATCGAGGTCCGACTGGGCGACGCGCCGTGAAAACGGCGTCCTGAGGACCTGATTCAATGCCATGGTGGGTTCTGCACGTAGGGATGAGGTACTCCCTCCTCCCGACAGCCGATGGCACCCGCTCCTCGCCGAGGCAGAAGTAGCTGGTCCTGCACCACGAACCGTGTCCGGGGATCGACGCGGGGCGGCCCTCCGGGGGCGACCGCCGCACAGAGTTGAGGGAGCGCCATGCAGCCGCACGTAGACGTCGAGGCCTCGGTCCAACTGCGCCTGGTCGTGGCCGACGCCGACGCGGTGCCGCTGCCGGTCAGCCTTCGCTACAGCTCCGCGGACCCCTACGCCGTCCGCGCCGTGTTCAGCGGCGACGGCATGGAGGTCGAGTGGGTCTTCGCCCGCGACCTGCTGCGGACCGGCCTCAGCTCCCCTGTCGGCGACGGCGACGTGCACGTGTGGCCGTCCTGGGGCACCGGCCGTGAGCTGCTCATGATCTCGCTGACCTCTCCCGACGGCCAGGCCGTCCTCGAGGCCACCGCAGAGGACGTCCGCACCTTCCTCGACCGCACTGCCGCCGTGGTCCTCGAGGGCCACGAGAGCGCGCACCTCGACCTCGACGCCGCCCTGGCCCGTCTGCTCAGCTGAGCTGCTGCGCCCGGCTCGACTGCACTACCCATGCCCTCGCCTCGCCTCGGCCCTGCTTCGCCTGGCCTGGCCTGGCCTGGCCTGGCCTCAGGGATCTATCCCCTTCGCTGCGTGGACGACGAACAGCTGGGCGGCCAGTAGCGCCAGCTCGCTGACCTCCATCGGTCGCCCGTCCAGCACGTTCACGGGCTGCACGTCGCGGGTCGAGCTGGTCAGCAGGACCGTGCGGGCCGACCGCCACCGCTCCATCGACACGTCCGCCTCGATCACAGGCAGGCCGTCGGCCGCCGCCCATTCGAGGAACAGCTCCCGAGTGATCCCCGCCAGGCAGCCCGAGCTCAGCGGCGGCGTCACCAGCACGCCGTCCACCTCGACCACCACGTTCGACCCCGTGCCCTCGCAGAGCATTCCCGCCGTGTTGGGCATCACCGCCTCGTGGCCACCCGACCGGTGCGCCGCGGCCAGCGCGACCACATTCTCGGCGTACGACGTCGTCTTGGCTCCCACCACTGCCGAATGCTCGTTGCGCGGCCACGGCACCGTGACCACCTCGATGTCGTGGGGCCACGGTTTCGCTGCAGCGACGGCCACCACCAGGGTCGGGGCATCGCTGGAGCGGTCCGACCCGAGCGGCCCGGCACCCGACGTCACAGTGATCCGCAGCCGGCCGAGAGGCTCGGCGGGCCAGGCCGTCAGCAGCTCGGTTACCGCCTGCCGGACGACGGCGTGGTCGGGCTCGGCGATGCCCAGCAGCTCGGCCGAGCGGCTGAGTCGGCGCAGGTGGCGGGACAGGGCGAAGACGTCGCCGTCCACGATCTTGCAGGTCTCGAAGACACCGTCACCCACCGTCAGCCCGTGGTCGAGCGCTGCCACTGTCGCCGTCTCGGACGGCATGACCCGACCGTCCACCCAGACCAACGCCATCAGGTGATCCTCGCTGTCGAAGGGGTTGTGGTCGCGGTCCCACCGGTGGCCGCGGGGACCTGCGGTCCCGGGCGAGAGGCCAGATCGATCAGACGGGCGGCCTTCAGCTGCGTCTCGGCCCATTCGCGGCCCGGATCCGAACCCCACGTGATGCCTGCCCCGGTGCCGAAGCTCAGGCGGTCATGGTGCCACCAGAAGCTGCGGATGCCCACTGCCAGCTCGGCCCTGCCGAGGTCGGCGTCGACCCAGCCGATCGCCCCGCAGTAGGGACCGCGCGGCACCGGCTCGAGATCGGCGATCGCCGTCAGAGCGCTGCTCTTGGGTGCTCCGGAGACCGAACCAGGTGGCATGGTCGCGGCGAACAGCTGCACCCAGTCGGCGTCGTCCCGCAGCCGGCCCTCGACGGTGGAGACCAGGTGCACCAGGCCGGGGTGCGGCTCGACCGTCAGCAGCGACGTCACCTCGACGGTCCCGGGCCGGCAGACGTGCTGCAGGTCGTTACGGACCAGATCGACGATCATGATGTTCTCGGCCTCGTCCTTGGGCAGCAGGTCGGCCTCGGTGACCCCGGTGCCCTTGATCGGCGACGAGGCGACGCGGTCGCCGTCCCGACTCAGGAACAGCTCGGGTGAGGCGCACACGACCCGAAGGTCGGGCAGGTCGAGCACGCCCGCGTAGGGCGCCGGGTTGCCGGCCGCAAGGACGGCCGCCAGCGCCCAGGGGTCGGCGTCCGGGTCGAGATCGGCAGCGACCACGCGGCAGAGGTTCACCTGGTAGACGTCGCCCTCCCGGATCCGCCGCCGGATCTCACGCACCCCTGTGACGTAGGCGGCCTCGTCCATCGAGGAGTCCCAGCCACCGCTGACACCCGGCCAGGGCCGCTGCGGGGGCGGCAGCGGGGACCGGTGGTGCTCGGCGAACCGCCAGAGCCGCACGTTGCCCTCGAAGGTCGCCACGACGGCCCACCAGCCGCCCCGGTCGAGGACCGCGAGGTCCTCGCTCTCCTCGATCACCCCCTGGGCCAGCGTGCCGGCGAACCAGGCGCGACCCGGTCCGCCGGCGACTGCCGGCGGGTGCGGACGGCGGGAGGTGGACGACACATCGCGAGGTTAGTCCAGGGCCCGGGCTGTCGGTTGGACTGGTGGAGCCGGGGTCGGCTAAGGTTCGAGTCGCGCTCGACGCCGACGGAAGTCGTTGACGGGTGACATGCGGACGTGGCTCAGTTGGTAGAGCATCACCTTGCCAAGGTGAGGGTCGCGGGTTCGAATCCCGTCGTCCGCTCGGGGCCTCTTCGGCCTCACTGGAGTCACGGTGGAGT
The DNA here is from genome assembly GCA_963738495.1 of uncultured Actinomycetota bacterium. GTDB lineage: Bacteria > Actinomycetota > Actinomycetes > Actinomycetales > Kineosporiaceae > CAVTWW01. The sequence continues at coordinate 32,227 of CAVTWW010000025.1, read as the reverse complement.
GGCCGAGAGGCGAGGCAACGGCCTGCAAAGCCGTCTACACGGGTTCAAATCCCGTCTCCACCTCCGAGGTTCTGAGTCCCACCAGAACCTGCTACGGGCGATTAGCTCAGTGGGAGAGCGCTTCCTTGACACGGAAGAGGTCACTGGTTCAATCCCAGTATCGCCCACCAGACGTAAACGGCCCCTGACCTGCGGAAACGCAGAACAGGGGCCTTCGTCGTTTGGTGCGCGTGTCCACTACGTGTCCCTACGGCTGGCGGACCCATAGGTCGGCCCCGGCTCGCGTTGTAGCGCTCACCGGGGCCTCGATCCGATGGAGGTCGGACCGTGAGGTCATCATCCCGTACCGAGGTATTCGACTGGGCAGTCTCCTGCCCTGAGTGGCTGTCGATTCCCTGCCGTGAGTGCGCGGCGCGGCCGTGGCACTTCTGCACTCAGCACCCCCGCCCGCGTGGGGCGTGGCAGGCGTTCGCGCACCGGGTGCGGGTGCGTGCCGCCGTCGGTGCTCGCCCGGTTCGGGGCCAGCGGTGAACGGCGACGTTCTGCGCCTGGGCGTCGAGCGCCCGTTGCTGACCCTTGAGCGTGACCGGACGACGGTCCTGGCCGAGGTTGCCCCGACGGTGTTCCTGTTCAGCTACTACGCCGGTGAGGGCGTGCACCTGACCCTTGAGGCGATGCGGGCCCTGATCGCGGCGGCCCGTGCGGGCGAACTCGACGAGCTGGTCGAGCCGTGACCGGGGGCAAGCCTGACGCCGTCGTGCTGGTCGACCTGGGCGCGCAGGTGGGCCAGCTGCGGCAGGCCTTGGCCATCCACGACATGAGCGGCGGGCGGGACTGCCCCGGCACGGTGGAGACGGTGCGCGGCATCGTCGAACGCATGGCCGACATGCTCGGCCGACGGTGGCCCTCGTGAGCCGGCCGGCGTCGCTGCGCACGGCCTACCTGCGCAGCCTTGAGATCCGCGGGTGCTCACCGGAGTCGACACGCAAGGCCCTGGCGGTGCTGTCAGCGCTCGAGCGATTCCACACCCGCCAGCTCGAGGACCTGAACGACGACGACATCGTCGACTACCTGCACCACCGGGCTACCAAGGTCGCCACGGGCACGCGACGCATCGACGTGACGTGGATCCGGAACTGTTACCGGTGGGGCGTCGGTGAGTCGCGCATCGAGGTCGACCCGACAGCGCGGATCCGGGCGCCGCGCTCGCCGCAGACGCTCCCCGCCCGATCCCAGAGGACCGGCTACAGGCTGCGTTGGACGGCGCCGGCCGGTACATGCGGGCCGTGCTGTGCCTGGCCGCATTCACGGGCCTGCGGGCTATCGAGATCGCCGGCCTGTCTTGGGCCGACGTCCAGCTCGACGACGCGCAGCCCTACATCCGGGTGCTGGGCAAGGGCTCCAAGGAACGCATGCTCGACCTGTCACCGATCGTGGTCGAGGCCCTGCGGGCGCTGCCGAACCGTCGTGGCCCGGTCATCGTCCGGGCGAACGGCGCCCTGGGCTTCAACACGGCCTCACGGGTCAGCCAGCGGGCGAACGAGTACCTGCACGCCGTCGGGGTGCCCGACTCGCTGCACGCGCTGCGGCACCGCTTTGCCACCGAAATCTGCAGGGTCGCCGGCGTCCGGGTGGCGGCCGACGCGCTCGGCCACGCAAGCGTCAGCACCACGATGATCTACACGAAAGTGCTGCGGACCGACACCCGCGCCGCCGTCCTGGCCGTCGGCCACGTCCTGACCGAACCGGCCCCTGCGCCCGTCACGGACCCTGTCGACGACTGGGGCAGCGACTAGCACCGACCACCGACACAGCGCGCTCCTCCTCGTCCTCAGCGCCTCTCGATGGACGCCGGCACCCCTCCCGAACCCTGCCGACCGGAGCAGGGAGCGACCCGTCTGCAGCGGGTGGCCAGGGCCCACACCAGCCACGCGGCCAACCGCCGCGGGGCTACTCGGCGTGGGGCGAATGCTGCAGAGCGGGGGCGGGGGCGGCGGGTCGCTGGGGATGGGGCCAAGAGATCAGCGCCGAAGGCTCCGTTCGGGCTAGTCTCGCCTCCCCTCCTCGACGGAGATTCTGATCCAGGGGCGCGTCGACCATCCGAACTCGTCGATACTCGGGGGCTCAGAAGTACCCATCCCGGGGGGGGTTGATGAACTACCGCGCTGTCATCGCGTCGCCTCTTGTCATTTTCATGATCATGGCTACTCGACTCCTGCTCGTTTCGAACTACAACGGCGCGACCGCCGTCGCCATCCTGCGGACCGGGGGCGCCACGGACACCGCGCTTGGCCTGGCCATCCCGCTCCTCCCTATTCTCTTGCCAAGCATCTTTGTGCTACTCCTGGTTCTCCGGCGATTCTGGCTCGCCGGAGTCGCCTTCGCTTGCTCCTTTCTCGTTGCCTCCGCGACTTCGAATGCCGGCATTCAAGGGATAATTACCGCAAGCCTGGAAGACGCGAGGTGGTATTGGTTCGGAGTCGTCGACATCCTGCTAACTCCACCCATGCCCCAATTCGTTCGAGCATTCTTCGTGGGGCTCCTGAGGGCAGTTTCCGAACAGTCCAACATGCTTTCACCCATCAATCCGACAAACCTGGACGCACTTCCTCGAGCCCATACATGGTCGGAACTGTGGGACCAGCAACGATTCCTGTCCGTCCTGGTGATCATCACTATTTCCCTGTCAGTCATGGGACTGCACGTGGACCTCGAGGGCGGATCCGTGCGGCGTGCAGGAGGTAACTCCGGTCCATGGCCTGTACGGATGCTTCGATACGTGGGGCGCATATTCTGGCCGGGAGCTCGCTATGGTGTCATTCTAACGATTGGCTTCCTTGTCGCTTCGAACATCTATCCGATTCCACCCAAGGGCACTGAGATATGGCGCCAGTCCCTATATCGCGTCTGGTTAACCCCCGAGAAGATCACGCTGAGTTCCGGGGAGACTTTCGTCGCCTATTCACTGGGCGAGAAAGACAAGTGGTGGGTAATGATGTCTGACAAGGGGCGTCTAATTCGCTACGCGAAGCCTGAGGAGGTCAAGGCTCGCGTTGTGTGCTCCCTGCCCAATGAATCGAAGGGGCGGCCATATTGGGTGGCAGGCGAGAACTTCGACATCGTCTACGACCCGTGTTATCCACCGACAATGCAACATGTCGCCGACAGCGGAAGACCAACCGCCTCACTTCCCGTCCCCTCGGACGCGGCGACCGCGCCTGAGAAGCACGTAAAGAGCCCCTGATCAGCCGACTGCCCCTGTCGGACCCCCTGGCACCCTGCAGGCATGACGACCCCTCTCGAGCAGGCAGAACGGCCCCCGCCTCACGTCGAGGTCGGGGGCCGTTCCGGATAGGCGGTGACGTCAGGTGCCGATCGTGCCGTCCGCCCGCAGTGCCGCCAAGATCAGGTTGATCTTCGTGCTCATCTCCCTGAAGTTGTCGTTGAGCGTCGCCTGCGTGAACGCTGCCCCGACGTCGGCGACCACTCCGTCAGCGGTGCCGACGCTCGCCGTCAGGTCCGCGATCGGCTGTGACGTCGCCGATGTGCCATTGGGTCCCCACCAGTACGGCATGTCAGTGCTCCCTCTGCTGTGCTTCGCGGACGAGCAATGTCGTCATCCGCTGCTGACGGCTGACCGTGGCCACCCGCTCGACGTGCTGCGCACGCTCGGCCTCAGCCAACGACCGGCGACCCTCTCGCGTCTCCTCGTGCTGACGGACCATGCGACGCAGCCAGGCGGCCCGCACCGGGCCGTAGGGGTCGCTCCCCTCCGGCGTCCCCCACTCGGGCGGGAACGTCTGCGAGCGGCCCCGCTGGGCGAACTCGATGCGCCCGCTCACGCCGCACCGACCCCGAGCAAGCGCTCGACCAGGGGCCGGGCGCCGCCGCGGCGAGCTCGGACGGCACGCACGCCCCTCTCGTAGGCCGTCGCGCCGCCCATCCGGCCGCCCGCACCCTCGTAGGCAGCCGTGAACGCCTCACGGTCCCGCGCGGCCTCAGCGGCCAGCTCGGCCTCTCGGGCGGCCTCCTCCGCGGACCGGCCGGCGCTCATCGCGTCAGCCTCGGACTGGAATGCCGCGACGACCGCCGTGGCCTCGCCGACGGTCAGCGACCACCGGCCCTGCCAGTCAAGCTCGGCGACCGCGCCACGCCACAACGCGCCGTCGCGTGCGATCGAGGCGCCCGGCATCCCGAGGACGGCCAACACCTCATCCACGGGCACGCGGCAGCTGCAGCCACCACTCGTTTCGTTCCTTGCCATGTCGTGCTCCTTCGGTTTCGTTGGGTTGAGCGAGGTTGAGCGAGGTTCGGCCGACAACGGCGGGGATCGGGCAGGTTGGGCGAGGCTCGTCATCGGTTCACCCACCCATCGCCGGCCGCTTCCCGCTCACGGCGGCGCCGGGCCATCTCGTCGACGAAGTCCTCGGCCGGCGGCACGCTCGCCCGGACGGAGTCGACCAGCACCTCGATCTGTCGGGCCAGCGCCGACGCCTGGCCGCCGGTCAAGTCGCGCCGGTCAAGCTGTTGGGCCAGGCGCAGCACCAGCACCCCCATGACCGACTCGACCCGATCGAGAGCCACCAGTTCAGCCCGGACAGCCACCTCGACCTCACCCGGGCCCGCCTGCTCGGGCGGCAAGTCCGGCACCGCGGCCAGACGCGGCGGCCGGCATGGCTCGCAGAACTGCCGACGCGACTGGTTGCTGACCTTGAAGCGCCGGGAGCACTTCGGGCACTTCCGCGTCACCGTGGCCACGACTCACCACCCGCCCGAGGTCGACACGACAAGGAATCGGCAGTTCGCGGGGGTATGACTACCTCGGAGCTGTCGAGCCCAACGCCTATGAAAGAAACGCGCCCTCTGACCTGCGATGACGTCATCGGCCATCACCTCGGGGCTCGGCGATGCCCAGCTCATCGAGCCACGCTCGGTCGGCCTCGGTCGGCCCGGCCTCGACTGCGGCGAGCACCTCGACGAGCGCGGCCTCGGTCTCGCGTTCGGCCTCGGCCTGGCCGACGCGCTCGATGTGCAGCCGGCGGGCCAGTGCACGGGCTGCCGCCTGCTCGCTACGGGTGGCTGCTGCCATGGCCTGGGCCAGGTGCTCGACCACCTCGGGCCGGTCGGCGCTCACCGCTCATCACCTCTCGACGTCGAGAGGTTCGGGTCACCGAGCAACGCCACCAGGGCATCAGCCGTGGCGTGGTCCTCGGCCCGCACCCGCAGCCACCACAGCAGCTGTCGGCCCTGCCGCACCCATGCCCGGTGGGGATCACGGGCATGGGCAGCGAGGTAGGCCCACGCCGCATCGGCGTCGCCGTAGCTGGCGACCTCGACGACGCGACGACCGAACGGCCTCGATGGCTTCATGCCCGCACCTCATGCTCACGGGCCAGCCAGGCCAGGGCGGCAGGCATGTGAGCGCAGGTGCGCCGCTTGCCGCAGGCGTCACACCACCAGGACTCGGACGGCAACCAGCCCACGACAGCCCGGTCTCGGCCGCTGCCCACGGTGACTTTGACGGCGACGATCGGCATCGGATCGGCGGTCATCGTGCTGCCTCACTGACTACTGCCACGAGTACTGCCACCCCTAAAGGGGTGTGGCAGTGTGGCAGTAGTGCCAATGGCAGTAGTTGGCAGTTCATGGCAGTAGTACCCCCTGGGCCGTGTCGGCCACTCGATAGACAGCGAACCTGCCCGAGTCGTCACGCGTGACATACCCGTTGTCCCGCAACGCTTTCAGCGCTCGGTAGAAGGTCCGATCCTTGAGGCCAGAGGCGGCCTGCAGTGCGCTCGACGACATGCCCTTACTGCCACCGTGGCTGCCAAGTGAGGCCAGAAGTTCACTGCCAAGCGGGCTGAGTTCTCGATCTTGCTCGTGGCAGTCTCGAATGTCCAGAATGACCGAATCCAGCGAGGCGGTCAGGCGCATGGTCATCGGGGGGTCTTCGGGGTAGTTCTTCTGCTTGGCGATGTCGAGCCGGACCATGGTTCCGTCCTTCTCGCACCTCAGCAGCGTCTCCGCGGCCCCGTCGATCGCGGTCGAGCCGCGCAGCGTCTCCCCCGCCCGTCCGATGTGGTGGACGACCAGCACACACGCCCCGCACGCCCGCCTGACGACGTCCAGGGCGGCCACGATGAGGCCCATGTCCTTGGCCGAGTTCTCCTCGAGCCCCACCGAGCTACGGGCCTGGGTGTCGACCACGATCAGGCTCGGACGCAGCTCGGAGACCAGCTGCGCCAGGCCGGCGACGTCGTCCGCGGTGCCCAGCTGGACGGCGACCGGCAGGAACCACAGCCGGCCCGCCGGCACGCTCACCCGATGCCAGGACTCCCACGCGCTGACCCGCTGGGCCATGCCGGCGGCACCTTCGGCCAGGACGTAGAGCACCACGCCCTCGACCACGCTGCGACCGTGCCACCGAGTGCCGGTGGCCACGCCGCAGGCGATGTCGAGCGCAACGAAGGACTTCGCCGAGCCCGGCTTGCCGTAGAGCCATGCCAGGGAGTCAGCAACGAGCGTGGCGCCGTCCTCACTGGCCCCACCGATGATCGGGACCGGCATCGGCAGGTCGCCGAGCCTGTCAGCACCGACCAGCCTCGACCGCAGCACGTCGGCCCGCAGCGTCGCCCGGTCCTCGGCCTCGGTCGGCTCCGGTTCACGCTCTGGTGACGGCACCGCGGCGATCGCGGCCCGCTTCTCGGCCTCGGTCATGTCGAGCCACTCGGCCGTCACGACACTGCCGCCAGGTCACGCAGGTTGACCAGCACCGGCGCGGCCGACGTCGCCACGAACATGCCCGACCACCCGTAGTCGACCAGGTCGCCGACGTTCTCGATCGAGTACAGCTCGACCACCAGGGCGTCGAACTGTCCGCGGGCTCGATCGGCCAGGCGCGTCCGCTCGACGGCCGCCAGGTCGCCCTTCACCCCTTGCCCCGGCGGCCGGCGGTGTAGTTGGGGCGGCCACCCTGCGACCCCTGCTTGATGCGCTGCGCCGCAAGCTGGGCGGCACGCCGCTTCTGGTCGACCACGTACCGAGCCCGCAGGTCGTGCCGCAGAGGTATCGTCGGAGGTACACCGTGGCCGGTGGTTTCGTCGGCGCCCCCCTCGTGGGGGCGTTCGTCGTTCACGGCTTGGCTCGCAGGATCGCCTCAGCGTCGACGGCGAACCGCAGCACCCGCTCAGCGATGAGTCGTTGCTGAACCTCGGGCAGCTCATGCGATTGGTCGAGGATGGCCTGCAGGTTGCGGATGCCCGTGAGCACCTGATCCCGGAAGGCGACATCGGCCGCGGTCGGGGCGCTCATGCCGCACCGCCGACGGGCCGAAGCTGGCGCTCGACCTCGGACATGTCGACTCGGATCAGTCGCGGGCCGAGCCGGTAGGCGGTCAGGGTGCCGTCGGCGATCCGACGGCGAATCGTTTTGGTGGAAACGCCGAGAATCGTTGCAGCGTCAGGGATTGGGCGCAGGTCTGCACGATGTGACATGGATGCTCCGAGGCATAACGAAATGGCCTCGGGATCGTCATCGGCAGACCCGACCTACCGGCTTGCGCTACGCCGTCTGTAATGACGACGCGCGCGCACCTGAGTGCGCGCTATTGGCCAGAACTGTACCTCGTCAGGTCAGTACGTGACGAATGACCCTTTGAGCATCCGGTTCCCACACGGCGGCCAGTTTCGCCCGCACCCATGACAGAGGCACCTCGGTCCGATGGCCGCACACGATGCAGTCGGCGGGCACCCATACTCGGCCGTCTGCGGCGGTCCACTCGGCTTGAGTCGCGCCGCCCGCATAGGGGAGCGGCACCCTGCCGTGTCGATCCTCGAGGCAAGCCACCATGTCGTCTGTCCATTGATCCGGTGGTGGTGATCCGTCGAAGGTCCTCATACTGAATCGCCACACCCGGTGCGAGGCATGGGCGGGCCGGTCGGGCCCGCCTTCGCAGCAGAGATCAAGGGCGACTTTCAGGGCGGGGTAGTCGCACCGACCATCACCCCGAACGGGCTGCTGAGCGTCAAGTTTCCTTCGTCGCGACATCTACGCCCGGCCTCCATCGGCCAGGGCGGAGAGCCGGACGGCAATCTCAGCATCACGACCCTGGGCAGTGTGCTGGTAGCGCAGGGCGGCCCCCGGAGTCGAGTGCCCGAGGCGGCCCATCAGCTCCGCCAGCGTGGCGCCCGTCTGCGCCGCCAGCACGGCCCCGGTGTGCCTCAGGTCGTGCCACCGCAAGTCCGGCCGTCCAGCCTTCTCGCGGGCCGGGTAGAACACCCTGTAGAGCGCGGACGGGGCCAGGTGGACGGCGGGGTCGTGCGCCGACGGGAACAGCAGCCCGTCGCGGCCGAACGCCGAGTGCTCGGTGATGTGCTCGCGCAGCAACGGGACCAGGTGCGGCGGGACGGCGACGTCCCGGATACCGGCCGCTGACTTCGGCGTCCCGACGACCGTGCCGCCGGCCACCCGCACGGCGCCGCGCCGCACACGGATTACGCCGGCCTTGAGGTCGACGTCCGACCGTCGCAGCTCGACCAGCTCGCCGAACCGCAGCCCGCACCAGGCGGCCATCAGCGTCATGGTCCGGTAGCGCACGGGCATCGCGGTAACCAGGGCCTCAAGCTCGGCCAGCGTCGCGGGCTGGATCTTGTGGACGCGCTTGGCATTGCCCGCTCCCCTGATGTGACAGGGGTTGCTCGGCAACAGTCCGTCGTGCACCGCGGTGGTGAGGATGGCACGCAGCAGCGAGTAGGCGTGAGCGCGCAACGTCGGCTTGGTCGAGTCGAGCGCCGCATGCCATGCGCGGATCTCAGCCGGCCCCAGCGAGGCGACCGGCCGGTCTGCCAGCGGCGCCAGCTGGTGGCGGATCAACGAGGCGTAGTGCTCGACGGTCCTCGGCTTCAACGGTCGGTCCGCCAGCCAGGTAGTGGCGTAGGCATCGAGGGTGAGCACCTGGCGCCGGACGACGCCGGCCGCTCGGTCACTGGGCGCCGTCCAGGTGCCCGCGGTCAGCAATCGGCGTTCGTCGCTCAGCCATGCCTCGGCGTCGATCCGGGCATCGAACGTCCGCGGAGCGTTGTGGCGGACGCCGTCCGGGCCCATGTATCGGGCTCGATACCTCTTGCTCGGGAGTCGCTGAATCTGGCCGAAAGCGCGCCGCCCTGCCATCCCAGCACCCCTCGACGTGTCCACAGCGTGTCCAATCAGAGTACACACGTGTCCACTTGTGGTCAGTAGTGAACCGCGATACTGTGCCGAGTATTCGCAGGTCAGAGGCCGTAGCAGCAGGTCAGGCGACAGATGGTCGAGGGTGACCGTCACTGGTTCAATCCCAGTATCGCCCACCACATCACCCCAGGTCAGAGGCCGGTTCCTGAGGCTTCGAAACTGGCCTCTAGATCTTTTGTTAGAGGTACGTTAGAAGGCCCGGACGGACCTGAGTGGCAGGATCGAACATCAGGGGATGCGCCACGGCCCCCGCGGACGCTCCTCGTGTCAGGTCTCGATCGATCTGGGACCGTCTCACTTGATCTGAGGCTTGGCGCTGGTTGTCAGACTCGGTCTGAGGCATGTGGCTGGTTGTCTCACTCGATCTGCAACACGCCGTGGTTCGTCTCATTCGTTCTCAACGTGGCACGCGTGGTGGGTTTCTCGATCTACTCGGTATCTGTCAAGTCAAGTGAGACAGTCGAGTTCAGGTCTTCTGTAGTTCTGCGGCTGGCTGGTTGATCCAGCTGCGGTTGGGGATCTTGGGTGGATGGGGTCGTCGGGCGAAGCGTTCGGGGTGGGCGTGGCGTCCCGCGTCCAGGGTGGCCTGGCGGGCGTTGTCGATGGCGTCGGTGGTGCCGTAGTGGACCGATGCCGGGGTGTGCCAGCCGATCCCGGAGTGGCGGTGGACGTGGTTGTACTCGACGAAGAATCCCTCCAGGGACGCACGGGCTGCGGCCAGGTTGGGGAACGAGGCGGGGAAGTCGTGAAGGTATTTCAGGGTCTTGAACTGCGCCTCGGAGAACGGGTTGTCGTCCGATACCCGGGGCCGGGAGTGGGACCGGGTGACGACAGCCTCCGCCAAGCCCACAGGACCGGCCGCCCCGGGCCTGTGGACGAGCCGATCGGTGGCAGATTTAGAGGGGATAAACTAGCTTGGTGCCGAAGCCGATGAAACGGGCAGACGTGGAACGCGCATTGCTCCGCGCCGGATGTGCCCTGTTACGAGAGGGAGGCCGTCACAGCGTGTGGGTCTGCCCCGCAACCTGCGGACAGCACAAAGTCGCCGTGCCTCGCCACAGCGAGATCAAAGCAGGCGTCGTCGGCTCGATCATGAAGACGTTGACCTGCCTGAAGGAGGGTGGTTGCAGTGACCCGCAAGATCCGCGTCGAAGCGGTCGCGTCCCGCGAGGGCGACTGGTGGGTCGTCGATGTCGCCGGCTACGGCGCCACCCAGACCCGACGGCTGGACGACGTCGAACCGATGGCCGCCGACCTCGTCGCCTCGCTCGAGGACGTCGAAGTCTCAGCCGTCGAGGTGACCAACGTGGTCGTGCGCCTCAACGGAGACCTGGACACCGCCGTTCGGGAAGCAAGGGCCGCCGTCAAGGAGGCAGCCGAAGCCCAGAAACTGGCCGGTCAGCAACAGCGAGAGCTCGTACGCCAGCTGCGAGCACGCAACCTCTCGGTGCGTGAGATTGCGTCTATCCTCGGCGTCACCCCGGGCCGAGTCTCACAGCTCAACAGAGCGCTCCCCCAGAACCGACGATCCACGTCCCCCGCGCGCATCAGCGCGTGAACAACGCAGAGCTGTGACTCGTCCCACGAGTAGGGCAAGTTGTCCGCGCGAATCGCGGCAAGAGCGGTTGTTTCAACTGGGCGGTCTGCCTGATCGCTGGACGTCAAGCACACTGGATGCACTCTGCGGCATAGCGGCCAGGTCGGGCGTCGCGGACTGGAGGTGCCTGGTATGTGGAAGCGTCACCGGCAGTGGCCAGCTCTGGACCTCTACCGACCCGGCAGCAGCAGTTTGATCGACCCACCCAGTCGCCGGCACTGCTCGAGCAGCTCGACCCCGGTGCGGTAGGGGTAGGGCAGCACCGTCTGGTCGGTGGTGATCCGGTCGGCCCCGGCGGCCGCCTCGTCGACGACGACGCCACCCCCCACCGAGTAGTAGGTGCGGCACCGCAGCACCACGCCCTCGCCGTCCAGGGCCGACAGCTGCATGCCGTTGGGGTGGAACGGCTACGACCGGCGCCGGTGCATCACCAGGTCCTCAGCCGGGTCGAAGGCTGCCCGTGGCCGGTGGCCCCGAGCGACCCGAACAGCTCGGCCTTGACCGTGACGGTCGCCTCGAGCAGACCGTCCTCCTTCAGCCCGGTCGCGAACATCACCGCGGCCTGCATCGGGCCCACCGTGTGCGAGCTCGACGGACCGATGCCGATGCTGAGCAGGTCGAACACGCTCAGAGCCACGATCATCCTCTCCGTTTCAGACCCACGCCGCTGCGGCCCAGCCTGCGGTGGCTGACACTGCTGCCCTCACTGCCCCCCGGGCAGTCCGGGACAGAGCAGTGTCTGATCGGTCCACCGACTCAGCCCGCAGTTGGGGTATGGCGGGCGATCTGCTCCTTGGCCCTGGACACCACGGCCTGGGGGGTGAATCCGAACTTCGTCAGCAGTTCCTTCAGTGGGGCGGAGGCTCCGAAGGTGGACATGCCGATGATGGCGCCTTGGGGGCAGTAACGTTCCCAACCGAGAGTGGAGGCCTGTTCGACGGCGACGCGGGCCTGGATTGAGGGCGGGAGCACCGAGTCTTGATAGGCCGTGTCCTGCCGGGCGAAGATCTCCCACGAGGGCATGCTCACGACGCGGGCCGGAATGCCTTCGGCGCTGAGGGTCTCGTAGGCGTCCACGACAAGGGCGACCTCGGACCCCGACGCGATCAGGATCACCTTGGGCTCCTCACCCGAAGGGCGTCGGCCAGCACGTACGCCCCGCGGGCAAGGCCCGATGCCGGGGCGTAGCGGGTCCGGTCAAGGGTGGGCAGGGGTTGGCGGGACAGGAACAGGGCGACCGGGTCGTGACGGCGCGGCATGAGCCAGCGCCAGGCCTCCGCGACCTCGTTGGCGTCCGAGGGGCGGATGTCGACCAGACCCGGGACCGCACGCAGTGAAGCGATCTGCTCGACCGGCTGGTGGGTGGGGCCGTCCTCCCCGACCCCGATGGAGTCGTGTGTGTACAGGTGGATGACGGGCAACTCCATCAACGCCGACAGTCGGATCGCGTCCGCGCTGAAAGTCGGAGAAGATGAGGAATCCCGCCTGGTAGGGGCGCACCTTGCACAGCGAGAGGCCGTTGGCAATGCACCCGGCGGCGTGCTCGCGCACCCCGAAGTGCAGGTTTCGCCCGGCCCGTTCGGTGGCCGAGAAGTCCCCGCGCCCCGTCGAAGGTCATCAGGGTCTTGGTCGATGGCGCCAGGTCGGCCGCGCCGCCGACCAGCCACGGCACGTTCGGGGCGACCGTGTTAAGCACCTTGCCGTTGGCCTCCCGACCGGCGATCCCTTGGCGTCAGCTGGGAACGTGGGGATGTCGGCGTCCCAGCTGGTCGGGCAGCTGCCGGCGCTGCATCCGGTCGCAGTTGGTCGGCCAGGTCGGGGTGCTCCTGCGCGTAGCGCGGCGAACAGGGCGTCCCATTCCTCGCGCAGCGCCCGGCCGCGGACGCCGATCCCGGCATCGAAGTGCTCGTAAACCTCCGTCGGGCACGAGGAACGTCGCGTCCTCGGGCCAGCCGTAGAACCGCTTGGTGCCGCGGATCTCCTCCACACCCAGCGGCTCGCCATGGGCACCGTGGGTGCCTTCCTTGGTCGGCGCACCGTAGGCGATGCGGGAGTCGACGATGATCAGCGTCGGGCGGGCCCGCTCTGCCCTGAAGGTCCGGAACGCCCGGGCGAGCATCTGCCGGTCGTTGGCGTCGCCGACTCGGGTGACGTTCCAGCCCAGCCCGATGAACTTCGTGGCGATGTCGTCGCTGAACGCCACCGAGGTGGAGCCCTCGATGGTGATCTCGTTGTTGTCGTAGATCCAGCAGAGGTTGTCCAGCTGCAGGTGCCCGGCCAGCGACGCGGCCTCCTGGGCGACGCCCTCCATCATGCAGCCGTCGCCACCGACGGCGTAGACGTCGAAGTCGAACAGCTCGAAGCCGGGCCGGTTGAACGTGCGCCGCCTGCCACTTCGACGCCATCGCCATTCCCACGCTGGTGGCGTACGCCGGTGCCCAGCGGGCCGGTCGTGCACTCCACCCCTGCCGTCCACCGGTACTCGGGGTGCCCGGGGCACTTGGAGTCGAGCTGCCGGAACGCTTGAGGTCGTCCAGCGCTCACCGACGGCTCACCGAGGGTCTCGTACTTCGGGTTCACGGACTTGACGCCCGTCAGGTGCAGCAGCGAGTACAGCAGCGTCGACGCGTGCCCCGCGGAGAGCACGAACCGGTCCCGGTTCGCCCAGATCGGCTGAGCCGGGTCGAATCGCAGGAACTCCTGCCACAGGGTGTAGGCCACCGGGGCCAGGGCGATCGGCGTCCCCGGGTGCCCCGAGTTCGCCGCCTGCACCGCATCCATCGCCAACGTCCGCATCGTCGCAACGGCAAGGTCGTCCGGGTCGGTGATGGTCACCGTGCTCGGCATCGCGACATCTCCGTCTCCGGCCCGCTGGGGCTTGGGTGGGCGGGCTCGACCGACAGGAAGCCGCTGCAGCCCTCTGTGCCACCACTGTGCCGAGGAGTTCCCAGGAGCGAAACGACTTGCCATCAGTTGCCCTCATCAGCAGCGGCTCCCCCTGTTCACCAGTCCGGCAGCCTCCCCGTTTCAGGGCACTTCCCGCTCCGCGGGGCAGGGCAACTGGTGGCAAGTCGTTGTCGGGGCGGGTGGCCTGGCGAAACCATGGCTGGGAACCTCTCCCACCGAGTCGAGGAGATCTGATGTCCGGACCCCTGAAGGCCCTGTCGGACGAGGGCGTCGCCATCTGGCTCGACGACCTGTCGAGGGATCGGCTCGCCACCGGCGGGCTGGCGCAGCTCGTCGAGAGCAGGTCGGTGGTCGGGGTGACCACCAATCCGTCGATCTTCCAGGCTGCTATTACCGGCTCGCACCTGTACGCGGAGCAGGTGGACGCACTGGCAGCAGCGGGGGCCGGTGTCGACGCCGTCGTCCGGGCGCCTGACCACGGACGACGTCCGCGCCGCCTGCGACCTGTTCGCCCCGGTGGCGGCAGCTCCGGGCGGGGTCGACGGCCGGGTCTCCATCGAGGTCGATCCTCGGCTCGCGCACGACACGGAGGGGACCGTCGCCCAGGCCCTCGAGCTGTGGGGGGAGATCGACCGGCCGAACCTGCTGGTCAAGATCCCGGCGACGATGGCCGGCCTGCCCGCGATCCGTGCGGCGATCGCCGAGGGCATCAGCGTCAACGTCACGCTGATCTTCTCCCTCGAGCGCTATCGCGCCGTGATGGAGGCCTACATCGGCGGGCTCGAGGAGCGCGCAGGCCGCCGGCCGGCCGGTCGCCGGGATCGCGTCGGTCGCCAGCTTCTTCGTCAGCCGGGTCGACTCGATGATCGATCCGATGCTCGATGCCATCGGGACCCCGGAGGCCCTCGACCTGCGCGGCAAGGCGGCCGTCGCCAACGCCCGGCTCGCCTATCAGGAGTTCGAGCGAGACCTTCAGCGGGCCCCGGTGGGAGTCGCTCGCCGCTGCGGGCGCCGGCGCCAGCGGCCGCTGTGGGCGTCGACCGGTGTGAAGAACACGGCATACCCCGACACGCTGTATGTCACCGAACTGGTGGCGCCCAACACGGTGAACACGATGCCGGAGGCGACGCTCCCGACGGTGGCAGACCACGGGGTGGTCCGCGGCGACACTGTTCGCGCCACCTATGCGGACTCGGCTGCCGTGATGGCGGCCTTGACCGCGGCGGGCATTGACCTGACCGCGGTCACCGCAAAGCTCGAGGCCGAGGGCGTCGAGAAGTTCGAAGTCGCCTGGGTCCAGTTGTTGGCCTCGGTCGAGGCCGCAATGGATATCGCCCGCGCGTGACTTTGATCGCCGCCCCACGGTTCCGACGTCACCCGCACGCCGCCCGTCGTGCCTGCTTTGCCGGCCACTGCCGGCGCTCGGATCAGCTCAGCGGTGATGGCGTGATGGTCACGGCCATGGTGTGACGCCGGCCGGGTGCAAGTGTGACGGCACGGTCGAGCACATTGCAGGTCTCGACGCACACCAGTCTGCGTCCACTCGTCGTCACCGAAGTCGTCCATTGCGGCCGCCTTGGCGATCCACGGGTTCCAGACGACGGCGTTCGCCGATCCTCGGGCAACGACCTGAAGGGAGCGGCCATCCGCAGGGTCGACGACGGTGATGCTCTGCGGGTTGCTCGTACAACCGGTCCGACTCGGCCGTGAGCCTCAGCGTCTCGCCGTCCGGCGCGTGCCATTCGGGCGGGGCGAGCCGGTCGACGTACCGGGACTGCTCCAGGCCCGTGATCGAGGTCGTTCGGACGTCGCCCACGCGCAGGTAGGTGTGGAACGCCTCGGCGAAGGTGATCGCTTCGGCCCCGGTGTTCTCCACCTCGAGCGCCAGGGTGAGGGTCGCTCCCAGCGTCACCAGGTAGCGCGCGGCGAAAGGGTGCGGCCAGACCGACGACCTGGTCGCCTCGGTGTCCGTGAGGGTCAGGGTCAGCCGGACGTCGTCGCCCTCCTCGGCGACGTGGGTCAGGGTCCAGTCCGAGACCCGGGCGAACCCGTGCAGCGGAGCGCCGTCCGACGGGTGCGGACCGAACCACGGGAAGCACACCGGTATCCCGCCCCGCAGAGCGGATCCGGGCGCGAAGGTGCTGTGCCGGCTCATCCAGATCACCGGCTCGTGGCCGACGGGAACCCACGAGGTGAGGTGGGCGCCCTGCAGGTAGACCTCGGCCGCGGCCGAGGTCAGTCGCGACGACCAGTCGGGGCAGGCCACCCCTGCCCGCCTCGGCGCGCACTGAAGGGGGCAGTGCGGCGGACCCGACAGGGGCGGGTCGGTCACGCCTCGACCTCGGTGCGGTCGCCGGACCACAGCGTGTGGAAGGTGCCTTGCTTGTCGACGCGCTGGTAGGTGTGCGCGCCGAAGAAGTCGCGCTGGCCCTGGATGAGGGCGGCGGGCAGGCGCTCGGCGCGCAGCCCGTCGTAGTAGGCCAGCGACGAGGAGAACGCCGGCGTCGGGATGCCGGCAGCGCGGCCTGGGCGACGACCCGGCGCCACGCGGCGACGCCGTCGCCGACTGCCTCGGCGAAGTACGGGTCGGCGAGCAGCAGCGTGCAGGTCGGGTCGGCGCTCGTAGGCCTCGGTGATGCGGTTGAGGAACTGCGCGCGGATGATGCAGCCGCCGCGCCAGATCCGGGCCATGGCGCCGCGGTCGATGTCCCAGTCGTACTCCTCGCTGCGCCGCGGCGATCTGGTCGAAGCCCTGCGCGTAGGCGACGACCTTGGAGGCGTACAGCGCCGGCGGACGTCCTCGATGAACGCTGTCGCGGTCGGTGACCTGCCAGGCGCCGAGCGTGGCCGGGCAGGACGCGCCCGCGGCCGCCTCGCGCTGCGGCACGCGAGCTGGACAGCGCGCGGGCGAACGCCGCCTCGGCGATGCCGGTGACCGGGACGCCGAGGTCGAGGGCGTTCTGCACCGTCCAGCGCCCGGTGCCCTTCTGCTCGGCCTGGTCGAGGATGACGTCGACGAGCGGCCTGCCGGTCTCGGCGTCGACCTGGCGCGAGCACCTCGGCGGTGATCTCGATCAGGAAGGACTCGAGGTCGCCGTTGTTCCACTCGGCGAAGATCTCGGCGATCTCGCGCGGGCGTGACGCCCAGGCCCTGGCGGAGCAGGTCGTAGGCCTCGGCGATGAGCTGCATGTCGGCGTACTCGATGCCGTTGTGGACCATCTTGACGAAGTGGCCGGCGCCGTCGGGGCCGACGTGCGTGCAGCACGGCTCGCCGTCCGACCTGCGCGGCGATGCTCTCCAGGATCGGGCCGAGCGCCGCGTAGGACTCGGCGGGGCCGCCGGGCATGATCGATGGGCCGTTGAGCGCGCCCTCCTCGCCGCCGGAGACGCCGGCGCCGACGAAGTGCAGGCCGTCTCGCGCAGCGCGGCCTCTCGCCGGCGGGTGTCGGGGAAGTGGGCGTTGCCGCCGTCGACGATGATGTCGCCCGGCTCGAGGAGCGGCACGAGCTCGTCGATCACCGGCGTCGGTCGCGGCGCCGGCCTTGACCATGATGATGATCGCGCCGGGGCCGCTCCAGGCTGGCGACGAACTCCGCCGAGCGTCGTGGCCGGGACGAACGCGCCCTCGGTGCCGTGGCGCGGCGACGAGCGTCGCTCGTGCGCTGGGGCTGCGGTTGTGCAGCGCCACGGTGTACCCGTGGCGGGCGAAGTTGCGGGCCAGGTTGCGGCCCATCACCGCCAGCCCGATGACGCCGATCTGAGCCGTCGCGCGGACGGGCTCGTCGGTGGTGGCTGCGGACGTGCTCTCGGTGGTCATGCTCCTTCACGCCTCCACGAGTGGCTCCGCCGACGGAGGAGCTTCACGAGAGGCGCGGCGCGCCGCGATCTCGCCGACGATCTCGCGGAACATCTTCTCGGTGAGCGGATAGAACGCCATGATCAGCAAAGAGAGGAGGATGAAGCCGCCCACGATCAGCCCGGACCACCGCTGGAGCCCGTCGACGGTGCTGGGCAGCTGGGGGGCGCCGGTGACCGCGGCCTTGGAGTTGAAGGCGATCCAGCCCAGGACGTAGGCGCCGAACGCACCACCGAGCGCCTGACCCATCTTGCGGGTGAAGGAGAACAGAGCGTACGTGCTGCCCTCGGTCCGGACCCCGCTCCTCCACTCCCCGTACTCGACGGTGTCACCCTCGAGCGCCCACATGAGCGTGTTGACGCCGCCGAGACCGACCCCCAGGACGGCGAAGGCCAGCACGCCCACCAGCGGTGTCCCCTGCGGGCTGAGGGACAGCAGCGCGCCCGCGGCGACGCCGACGATGCCGAGCACGATGTAGCCGTTCTTCTTGCCGACCCTGCGGACGATGAGCGGGATGAACGCCGCGACGAGGAAGGTACCGGCCGCCTGGGCGACGGCGTTCCAGGCGATGTACTGGGCGTCCTTCTGCACGTAGAGCGCGTAGTACGGGGCCAGCGTCTGGAGGGCGGTCAGACCGGAGAGGAACATCAGGCTGCCGACGCACAGCCACAGCAGCGGCTTGTTGTGCGTCAGGGTGCTCACGCTCTGGCGCAGACTCGGTGCCGCGACGTCCCTCAGCACCCGCTCCTTCACGGTCCACACGGTGTAGAGGTAGAGGGCCATCCCCAGCACGACGAAGATCGCCGTCGTGATGAACAACGATCTTCTGTAGGCCGGAGGGGTCGCCCTTGAACCGCTTGATCTGGGGCGCCACGACGAACGCCAGCATCAAGATGGTGATGTTGGACCCGTACACCCGCCAGGTGGCGAGCCTTGCCCGCTCGGTCGGGACCTGCGTCATCGCCGGGGCGATCGAGCCGTAGGGGATGTTGACCAGGCTGTAGAGAGTGCCCATCAGGGCGTACGAGAGGTACGCATAGAGGAGAGCCTGCCCCTTGCTCATGGTCGGGAAGAACGTGTTCGCCGAGAAGATCGCCATACTCGAGAGCAGCAGCGGCAGGGAGAAGTAGAGGATGAACGGGCGGAACTTGCCCAGCCTGCCTGGCTTCTTGCCGTCCACCGCGCGGCCCACCCCCAGATCGGCGAGCGCGTCCCAGAACCGGATCAGCAGGAACATCGTGCCGAGCGGCGCCGCCTCCAGACCCACGACGTTCGTGTAGTACAGCAGCAGGAACGAGCCCGCCATCGAGAACGCAAGGTTGTTGGCGGCGTCGCCGGCGGCGTAACCGGAGTACTGCCGCAGGCCCAGCTTCTTCAGCCCGGGCGCCGTATCAGCCGTGGGGCCTGGCTTGGTCGAGACTGACATGAGCGGAACTCCTTCGTGTCAGGCGGAGTGCCTGGGCGGATTCGTCGTCCTCCATTGATTCAGGCGCCGACTCGGCGGGCAACCAGTTGCCCTTTGTTGTCCACCGGTCTGGCCATGCCGCGCCCCGGTGCCGCGATTCCTGGCGGCGCGCAACGCCGAACAAGGTCGAGGGCAACACCTGGCAACCTGTCGCCCAACAGCTCCCGAGCAGGTCACCATGTGGTCATGACCAGGCTCTCGCTCAACGCCGACCGGCTGCTCTCCGCTGACCCGGTCATTCGCGAACTGGCCCGCGAGTTGTACGCCGCCGTCCGCGACCTGCCGATCATCTCCCCGCACGGTCACGTCCCGGCGCAGTGGCTGGCCGACGACGTCCCCTTCGAGGACCCGACCTCGTTGCTGATCACCCCGGACCACTACGTCACCCGCCTGCTTGCACGCGCAGGGTGTGCCGCTGTCCGACCTGGGCGTCGGACAGACGGAGTTCACCGCCGACCAGTCGCGCAATGCGTTCCGGATCCTGTGCTCGCACTGGAAGGCGTACCGGGGCACGCCGGTGAAGTTCTGGCTCGAGTCCGAGCTGGCCGACATCTTCGGCATCGACGTCGTCCCCTCCGCGCAGACCGCCGACGAGATCTACGACGCGATCTGCCGAGAAGCTCGCCGACCCCCGAGTTCCGCCCGCGTGCTCTGTACGAATCGCTTCGCGATCGAGTTCCTCGCCACCACCGACGACCCCTGCGACGACCTGCGCCACCACATCAAGCTCGCGAACGACCCGACGTGGGCGGGCAGGGTGGCTCCGACCTTCCGCCCGGACAAGTACCTCGAGCCCGCCACCCCGGCCTGGAACGGCCTGGTCGACACGCTCGGCGAGGTCTCGGGCATCGACACCGGCACGCTACGCCGGCTGGGTCGCCGCGATGGAGAACCGGCGCGCCTTCTTCAAGGCCCACGGCGCCGTCTCCACCGACCACTCCCACCGCGACGCCCGGATCGAGCCGATCGGCGACGCCGAGGCCGAGCGGCTCTACGCCCTGGCCCGAGCAGGCGAGATCACGCGCCGAGGAAGGCAACACCCTGCGCCGCAACTTCATGTTCCAGCAGGCTCGGATGGCCGCCGACGACGGGCTGGTCATGACCCTGCACCCGGCGGTCTACCGCAACCACCACACGCCGACCTTCGAGCGGTACGGCGCCGACGTCGGCGCCGACATCCCGATGGCGGTGGAGTTCACCAACGCCGTGCAGCCGATGCTCGCAGCATTCGGCACGGCCGCCGAACTTCCAGGTCGTGCTTCTTCACCATCGACGAGACGGTCTACTCGCGCGAGCTCGCGCCGCTGGCCGGCTTCTACCCCTCGGTCTACGTCGGCGCGCCGTGGTGGTTCATCGACGCCCCCGAGGCGATGAACCGCTACCGCGAGCGCCGTCACCGAGACGGCCGGCTTCTCCCGCACCTCCGGCTTCATCGACGACACCCGCGCCTTCCTGTCCATCCCGGCCCGCCACGACACCAACCGGCGGATGGACTCGGGGTTCCTCGCCCGGCTCGTCGCCGATCACCGGCTGACCATGGACGAGGCCCTCGACACCGCGCACGACCTCGTCGTCACCTACCCCCAGGAAGGCGTTCAAGCTGTGAGCCGCCGCCGACCCGCGCGCCGCCCGCCTGTCCCGGTCGCGCCGGCCACGGCCGGCCCGCGGCCCCGGTGCGCATCGTTCACGTCGGACTCGGCAACTTCTTCCGCGCCCACCAGGCCTGGTACACCGAGCAACGCCCCCGACGCCGCCGACTGGGGCATCGCCGCCTTCACCGGCCGCTCGACCGCGATGGCAGACGCGCTCGACCCCCCAGGACGGCCTGTACACCCTGATCACCCGCGGCGCCGACGGCGACACCTTCGACGTGATCTCCAGCCTCTCCGCGGTGCACGCCGCCGCCGACCACGAGGCGTGGCTCGACTACTGGTCGCTCACCGGAGGTCGCCGTCGTCACCCTCACGGTGACCGAGGCCGGCTACCTGCGCGCCCCCGACGGCGGCCTCGACACCCACCGCGAGGACGTCCAGGCCGACATCGCCGCGCTGCACGGCCGACCCCGACGGCCGCCGTGCAGCACCGCCCCCGGCCGGATCGTCTCCGGCTACCTGGCCCGCCGCGCCGCGGGAGCCGGGCCGATCGCGATCGTGCCGTGCGACAACCTGCCCGAGAACGGCCCCGCGCTCCAGGCCGTCGTCGCCGACATGATCGCCGCAGTCGACCCCACGCCTGGCCGGCTGGGCCGCCGAGAACGTGGCGTTCGCCACGACGATGGTCGACCGGATCACGCCGGCCACCACCGACGAGCACCGCGCAGCCGTCCTGGCCGCCACGGGTCACGTCGACGCCTCGCCCGTGCCCACCGAGCCGTTCAGCGAGTGGGTCATCCCGGGCGAGTTCCCGAAGGGCCGCCCCGCCTGGGACGCCGCCGGCGCGCTCATCGTCGACGACGTCGCGCCCGTTCGAGCAGCGCAAGCTCTGGCTGCTCAACGGGTCGCACTCACTGCTGGCCTACGCCGGCGACCATCCGCGGCCACGAGACGGTCGCCGACGCGATCGCCGACCCGGTCAGCCGGGGGTGGGTCGAGGAGTGGTGGGACGAGGCCTGCCGGCACCTCTCGCTGCCCGAGACCGACGTCGCCGCCTACCGCGCAGGCGCTGCTCGACCGCTTCGAGAACCCGAACATCCGGCACGCGCTCGCCCAGATCGCCGCCGACGGCTCCCAGAAGATCCCCGTCCGCATCCTGCCGACCCTGCGGGCCGAGCTGGCCGCCGGGCGCGTCCCGCACGGCGCCACCCGCGCCGTCGCGGCGTGGGTGGCCCATCTGCGGGGGCATGGCGCACCGGTCAAGGACGTCGGCGGCCGACGTCGTGACCCAGTTCGCCGAGGGCACCCTCGAGGAGTCGGTAGCCGCAGTGCTGACCTTCCTCGGCGCCGACCTCGCAGCGGACCCACGCGTGCGGGCCGCCGTCCTGACGCGGGCACGCGAGTTCACAGAGCACGCACCGGCACGGCCGTGACCACCGCCGAGGCGACCGGCCCACCCGTGGAGCTGATCATCGGGCTCGATGTCGGCACCACGGCCACCAAAGCAGTCGCCTACGCAATCGGCACGGCGCGGCGGCACACCGCGATTCGTGAGTATCCGTTGCTCGCGCCTGCAGCCTGGGTGGCAGGTCCAGGAGCCGCAGGCGATCCGCACCGCTGTGCTGGATGCACTGACGGAGTGCGTCGCGGCCGTCGAGAGCGGCACGGTCGTCGCGATCGCGGTCAGCACCGCCATGCACGGGCTGATCGGCCTCGACCGACAGTCCGAGCCGCTGACTCCCATGATCACCTGGGCAGATGCGCGCTCGCGGGACGAGGCCCGGGGGTTACGGGCCTCCCACCTCGCCGACGCGGTGTATCGGACCTCCGGGACGCCGGTGCACCCGATGACACCCCTGACGAAACTCATGTGGTTCACCCGCCACGAACCGGAACTCAGCGCGCGGGCGCGCTGGTGGGCGGGGCTGAAGGACTACGTCCTGGCCACCCTGACGGGGACGATGGTCACCGAGCTCTCCTCGGCCTCGGGCACCGCGATGCTCGACCTGTCCACCCGGGACTGGAACCCAGCCGCGATCGAGCTCGCCGGCATCCGAGCCGACCAGCTCCCCCCCATCCTCCCCACGACGTCGGTCCTCGACCTGTCCGCGGACGTCGCCGCACGTGTGGGTCTGCCGGCCGGAACTCCGGTGGTCGTCGGAGCGGGCGACGGTCCGCTCGGGAACGTCGGAACGCAGGCGATGGTGCCCGGCATCGTCGGCCTCTCCCTGGGCACGAGCGGCGCGCTGCGCATGGTCGTGCCCGCAGCCGGTGCTCGATCCGGACGGCAGGCTCTTCTGCTACGCCCTGACGGACTCGCAGTGGATCGTCGGGGGCGCAGTCAGCAACGGTGGCATCGTGGTCCGGTGGGCCGGCGACGTGTTCGGCGATCCGCGCGCAGCAGGAGACCCACGGGACGACACGGAACTGCTCGCGCTCGCCCAAGCGGTTCCCCCGGGCAGTGACGGCCTGCTCATGCTGCCGTACCTGCTCGCCGGAGCGGGCGCCGCTGTGGGAGCCGGACCTCACCGGCGCCTTCCTGGGCATCCGGCACAGGCACACCCGCGGGCACTTCGTCCGCGCCGCCGTCGAAGGAGTCGCCCTGCAACTCTCCATGATCCTTGAGGCGCTCGACCGGATCGAGCCCGTGACCAGCGTCCGGGCCACGGGCGGTGTGTTCCGATCGGTCCTGTGGCGCAAGATCCTCGCGGCCACCCTCGGGCATCCGGTCACCGTGACCGGTGCGGCTGAGGGTTCGGCGCTGGGCGCGGCCGCGCTCGGCCTCCTCGCCCTCGGCCGGGCCGACACCCTCACAACGGCCGTCGAGGCGCTCGGCCCAGGCCCGGAGGCGAGGCCGGTCGAAATCCCCGAAGTGGCCACGCCGGCCGAGGTCGCGTTCTACACCCGGCTACGGGCCTCGGTGCCAGAGATGCTCGCCGCCTACCACGAGGTCGGCCAGCTCTTCGCCGCGAGTGCACAGGCGCGCGGCGCCGGCGGCGCTCAATGACGGTGGTCCAGGCAACCGGCTGCAACTCATTGCCCGGCACCCGAGAAGGGAATGTACTTCCGATACCACCTCCGGAGAGTCGACGACCGCCCTACGACCTGAGGACCATCTCTTCACCAAGGAGAAGTGTGATGCCGGAACAATCACCCGCCACGGCACAGGCCGTGAAACCCGTCGTGACGTTGTTCGAACAGTACGGAGCCGGGGCGAGCTACGTCGGCCAGAAGGTTGCCGCGGCGCTCAGCCTGCCGTTTCACGCCCAGGCGTTCAGCTCTGAAGCCATCGAATCGAGCCAGGCCGGTGAGACCGAGGAGAACGCCACCCTCGCGCAGGTCTTCTCGGTCATGGGCGGTGCATACGGCGGGTTCGGGGGATACGACGTGCCGACGACGCAGCGGCAGCAGTACGAACTCGTGATGGAGAACAACCGGAGGGTCCACGAGTTCTCCGACGAGGGCGGCGTGATCGTGGGCCGCAACGGCGCAGTCATCCTGGCCGAACGGCCGTCGACCGTGCATGTCCTGCTGACGGGATCCGTGGAGGATCGGATCAAGCGGGCCGCCGCCGCAGCAGGCATCTCCCTCGATCAGGCCGCCGAACGTCTGAAGCGTGAGGACGAAGTCCGAGCCCAGATGTCGATCACCATGTACGGCTGGGACCCACGGCTGCCCGACCGTTACGACCTGGTATTCAACACCAGCCGGATCAGCCTTGACCGGGTGGTCGACGCGATCCTCGCAGCAGCCCAGGTAACCGCCGACTGAGACTACGGTGACGTCGTGGACGGCGGCCGGCGACTCCTGTGGATCGACACCTCGGCCGGAGTAGCCGGAGACATGCTGCTCGCCGCGATGGTCGACGCCGGCGCCCGGCTGGAGACCGTTCAGTCGGCCGTCGACGCGGTGATCCCCCGGACGGTGCGGCTGGCCGTGTCCCAGGTCCACCGCGCTGGTCTGCGCGCGGCGGTCGTACACGTCGAACTGCTCACGACGGACCAGCCGCACCGGACCTGGGCGCAGATCCGCTCCCTGCTGCAGGCCGCTCCGCTGGCCGACGGCGTCCGTACCCGGGCACTGGCGGTGTTCGCCGCCCTGGCGCAGGCCGAGGCACGGGTGCACGGTGTCGGCGTGGACGACGTCGGTTTCCATGAGGTCGGCTCGTGGGACTCCATCGCCGACGTGGTGGGGGTGTGCGCCGCCATCCACGAGCTACAGCACGAGGCGGTCGTCGTCGGGGAGCTGGCACTGGGTTCCGGGTCGGTGCGAACTCAGCACGGAGTGCTGCCTGTTCCGGTGCCGGCCGTGATCGAACTCTGCCGCGGGTGGCCGGTCACCTCCGGCGGGGACGGGGAACTGGCGACCCCGTCCGGGGTCGCGCTGGTGACGACGCTGGCCACCGACCGCGGTCCCCTGCCGCCGATGATCCTCGATCGGGTGGGGACCGGAGCGGGGACCCGGGATCGCCCGGACCGTCCGAACGTCGTCCGTGTGCTTCTCGGGCACACGTCGGCGGGCTGCGAAGGTCTGGCGACGATGGCACTCCTGGAGACCAACATCGATGACCTCGACCCGCGCGTGTGGCCCACCGTCATCGAGGACCTGCTGACCGCTGGAGCGGTCGATGCGTGGCTGACGCCGGCGGTGATGAAGAAGGGGCGCCCGGGGCACGTCCTGGGCGTGCTCTCGGATCTGGATACCGCGCGGACCCTTCGCCGGCTGATCCTCGACCGGACGTCTGCCCTCGGCGTGCGTCAGTCGTTGGTCGCGCGTGAAGTGCTCGCCCGGGTATGGGTCGACGTGCCTGTTCCCGAAGGCCCCGTGCCGGTCAAGATCGGGCACCGCGACGGTGTGGTGGTCCATGTCATGCCGGAGTTCGAAGACGTCGCGAGGCTCGCCGCAGCGTCCGGCCGCCCGGTGCGAGATGTGTTGGACGCGGCCGTGTTCGCGGCGGCGACCGCGGGCCTCATCCCAGGGGCGGCGGTCCCCCGATCGACCCGTCCGCATCGTTGACAGGCGCCCCGATCGGGGCGGCGATCTGGGCGGCGAGGTGTCCTGCCCCGTACCCGTTGTCGATGTTGACGACGCCGATGCCCGGGGCGCAGGCGTTGAGCATGGTCAGCAGGGCGGCGATCCCCCCGAACGCGGCGCCGTACCCCACCGACGTCGGGACGGCCACGACGGGCGCGGCGACCAGGCCGGCCACGACGCCGGGCAGCGCACCGTCCATGCCGGCGACGACGACGACGACGCGAGCCGAACGCAGCAGTCCCAGGTGACCGGTGATCCGGTGAAGCCCTGCGACGCCCACGTCGGCGACCAGCCGGGTCTCGCGTCCGAGGTAGCGCGCGGTGAGCAGCCGCCTCGTGCGCGACGGGCAGGTCCGACGTCCCGGCCGTGACAACGACGACCAGTCCCCCGGTAGGCGCGGGCGGGACCGCCGGCCACGCGACCAGGCGAGCCTCGGGATGGTGAACGGCGTCCGGCAGCTCGGCCAGCACCACGCTCGACGTGCTCGAGGCCGGCTCTGGTGAACAGGATGCTCGCGCCGCTCTCGGGCGGCCGCTCGCCCACGGCTCGCGCGATCGTGCGCAGCTGCTCGGGCGTCTTGCCCTCGCAGTAGACGGCCTCGGCGTAGCCGCGTCGCCGGAACCGGTCATGGTCGAGGTCGGCCACGTCAGGCACCACGGGCGGCGTGGGCCCCTCCTCAGCCACCACCGTCCCCCGGGCGGCGGGTGACGAGCGGCAGGGTGAAGGCACCGGACTGGATCCCGGCGAGGTCGAGGGCGACGAAACGGAACCCGGCGCCCTGCACAGCCGTCCAGTAGGTCGACGGCTGCGGATCGCTGACGGCCCGAGGCAGGTCCTCCGTCGGCCAGCTCCACCCTGGCGACCTCGCCGTGATGACGTACCCGCGAGTCGGCGAAACCCGAGCGAGCCGCAGCGCCTGCCTCGGCCTGCTCGATCTGAGCCAGCTTTCCGGGCTCCACCGGATCGAAGTGCGGGATGCGTGAGGCCAGGCAGGGGCAGCCGGCTTGTCAGCACACGGCAACCGCAGCGCCCGCGCGAGCTGCCGCACATCCGCCTTGCCCAGCCCGGCGTCGGCGAGAGGCCGCAGCACTCCGTGCTCGCGCGCTGCCAGCGCGCCGGGCCGGTCCGGGCGGCGGGTGTCGTCGGCGTTCTCCCCGTAGGCGACGGCGTCGAGCATATGCCGTGCCATCGACCTCGGCGCTCGATCCGCGTGAACAGCTCGTCCTTGCAGTGGTAGCAGCGGTCGGGGCCGTTGGCGCGGTACGCCTCCCGGTCGCCCTCCTTGGTGACGACCTCGACCACCCGAACTCCGATGAAGGCGGCCACGTCGTGCGCTGCGACCCGCTCCGCCGCGGCCAGGCTGGGCGAGACCCCGAGCATCGCCACCACCTGATCCGTCCCCGAGAGCACGAACCGCCAGGGCGAGCAGCAGCGAGGAGTCGACGCCGCCCGAGAAGGCCACGCCCAGCCGCCGGACCCCACCAGGGCCTCCGTGACGCGGTCGGCTGCGTCGGTGAGCGAGCCGAGGTCAGCTCGAGCGTCCATCGCAGCCGGCATGCCGTCAGTCCTCGCCACGCCAGCGTCGCCGCAGAACGAAGGCCGCAGCCTTCGGGTTGCGGTCGCGAGTGAAGACACCCTTCTTGTTACCGTCGACCCGCATGATCCCGGGCGTGGTCCTGAAGTCGGCGAAGTTCCACACGTGCTCGCCGACGACGGCGTCCACGGCGTCGAAGCAGCGGTGGCTCATCTCGAGATAGTCCACCTGGTACTCCTCGCTCCAGGGCTGGGGCGCGAGCGAGTGCAGCCCCGGCAGGGTGTCGGCGCCGTACTCGGTGATGATGATCGGCTTACCCTCGGTCGCCCACCCGCCGCAACTCCGCGGTGAAAGCAAGCTCGGCGTTGGGCAGGTCACCGGTATCGACGTACCAGCCGTAATATCGGTTGATCATCAGGACGTCCCCGAACTGCGACACCCGGCACTTGCCATGCGGGGCGAGCATGACGTTGACGAAACCGACCGGGCGCGTCGGGTCCGCCTCCCGGGCGACGTCGAACAGGGGCCGGAAATAGTCTTCAGCCCCTTGAGTGTCCGACTCGGGCTCGTTGGCGATCGACCACAGCACGACGCTGGGGTGATTCTTGTCCCGGGCGACGAGCTCGCGGATCGCTTGGGCGTGCACGGCCTGCGTCTGGTCGTTGATGGTCTCCGGGGAGAAGGTCTGGTACCCCTGGGAGCCGAAGATGCCCCCGCCCAGAGCCATGTTCATCCCGACCGCGGCGGTCTCGTCGATGACGACGATCCCGTGACGGTCGGCATATGCCAGGACGTCCTCGGAGTACGGGTAGTGCGACGTCCGGAACGAGTTCGCCCCGATCCAGTGGAGCAGCCTGAAGTCGTGGACGAGAAAGGCGTCGTTGTGCCCCTTTCCGATGACCGGGATGTCCTCGTGCTTGCCGAAGCCGTGGAAGTGGAACGGCTTGCCGTTGATCAGGAATTGCGTGCCGCGGACCTCGACGGTGCGCACGCCGACGTCAAGTCGGTAGCTGTCGATGACCGCGTCGCCGCGCAGGGCTTCGACAGTGAGCTCGTAGAGGTACCCGTCCCCCGGTGCCCACGGATGGACCTCCGGAAGCACGAGGGCCCCGGAGGTTCCCGTGCCGCCAGCGCGTTCGACGCCGTCCGCGTCCCGCAGGGTGACCCGCACGTCGGCTTCCCCTCCCTGAGTCTGCGCGGTCCAGGAGACGGTACCTGTCGTCCCGTCGAGCCCGGTGACGATCGTCAGGTCCTCCAGCCGCACCTCTGGGGTGGCGTACAGCCATACCGACCGGTGCAACCCGGCGTAGTTGAAGAAGTCGTGCCAGTAGCGCTGACGCGGCCCGGCAGGGGTGTCCTCGATGACGCCAGGCGGAACGCTCTGGAAACTCAACGAGTTGTTCACGCACGCGGTGATCCGGGCCCGCCGACCCGGTGTGACCAGATGCGTGACGTCGGCCTCGAAGGGTGTGTAGCCACCTTCGTGGGACATCACTTCGGTGTCGTCGACCCAGACCGTCGCGCGGTGCGTCGCCGACTCGAAATGCAGCACGATCCGCTGACCGGCCCAGGTCGCGGGCACGTCGACCAGACGCTGGTACCAGACGTCGCCCACAAAATCCCGCACCCCCGGGTCCGCAGCGATGTCGTTGAAGCTCGCCGGCACGGCCATGTCGGTGCACCCGGGGAGCCGGCCGCCGAACCAGTGGTCGGCCCTCCCCACGGAGTCCGGGTCGAGAGCGAAGTCCCAGATCCCGTTCAGAGACGCGCGCTGCCGGGACGGCGAATCCTGAGGCCGTAACATCGAGAATCCTTTCGCCGAAGTTGATTACCCATTCATAGCCCACCGCGTCGCGATGACCAGCAGTTGCCACTTGTTGCCGATGGCAGCGGGTTCCATCACCGGCGAGACGGCGAGCTAGGTTCCCCGGACTGTTCCGGGAGTGTGCGTCGGGCGATCGTCACCGCTGCCGATACTGGGATCCCCCGGTCGGACGTCGAGGTCGCCTCGTTCCGCCCACACGTGGGAGGGCAGTACGAGGTGGCAACGGTCGTTCCAGCGAATGAGGACGCGTTGTTCGCGTTCGAAACCGAGGACACTGATGGTGGCGGGAGCGAGGGCGAAGAACCGACCGGACTCGGGCGTCAAGCCGAGCCAGCGGGCGGTGAGCACCCGCAGGTAGTGGCCGTGGGCGAACAGAACCGTCTCTCCCTCGACAGCGAGCGCCCGGGCGATGACGCGATCGGCTCGCGCCCCGACATCGGCAGCCGACTCACCACCGGGCGCACCATCGCGCCAGATGGTCCAGCCGGGCACCTGGAGCCGGATGTCGGCGGTGCGGCGTCCCTCGTAGGCCCCGTAGTCCCACTCCAGGAGATCGTCACTGGTCTCGGCCTGGTCGGCGAGGCCCGCCCGACGACACGTGTCCGAGGCTCGCGACAGCGGGCTGGTCACCACGCCGACGAAGGAGCGTCCTCGCAGCCGATCGCCGAGCACCTTCGCCTGGAGCTGCCCCAGCGCGGTCAGGGGGATGTCGGTGCGGCCGGTGTGCCGGCCGTCGCGGGCCCATTCGGTTTCCCCGTGCCGAACGAGTACGAGGCGCTGTCCGCCGTGTTCCATGAGTCCCCTCTCGGGCCCGACCGACCCGGCAGTGACCTGTGGCCAGCTTGGTTCGGCGCTACTACCCCACTCATCATTGACCAGCTGGCGATGACCAGCGGTTGCCACCTGTTGCCAACGGCAGCGGCGGTCTACCGTTTGTCCATGGAGCGGCGGGCGACAATCTACGACGTGGCCAAGGAGGCGGGTGTCGCGCCGTCGACTGTGTCCCGCGCCTACTCGCGACCCGGTCGGGTGAACGCAGAAACCGCGCGGATGATCTTCGAGGCTGCTGAGAGGCTCGGATACCGAACCACCCGGTTGGTCAGCCACTCGGCCGGAGAGTCCCGGTCGACAAAGGCGATCGGTCTGGTCATCGCTGACGTCACGAACCCCTTCTACGGGGAGATCATCAAAGGTGCCTACGAGGCGGCCAGTGAGGCCGGTTTCTTGTTGGTCCTCACACACACCGGCGAGTCCCCGGACGTGGAACGCCGGACCGCCGAGGGCCAGCTGTCGCAGGTGGACGGGATCGTCATCGCCAGCTCGCGAATGAATGACTCAGCGCTCCGGATGATCGCGAAACAGAAGCCGCTGGTGCTGCTCAACCGAACCATCCCCGAGGTCTCCAGCGTCGTGACCGACAACCCTCGCGGCGTTCGGCGCGCCGCCGAGCACCTCGGAATGTTGGGTCACACCGACATCCTCTACGTCGCGGGCCCGGAGAGCAGCTGGGCCGATGGCGTCCGGTGGCGCTCGCTGCGCGAGGCGGGCATGGAACTGGAGCTCGACGTCCACCGGATCGGCCCGAACGCCCCGAACAATTCTGTCCGGGTTCCGCGCTGCACAGCGCATCGTCGAACTAGGCGCCACCGCGGTGCTCGCCTACAACGATGCACTCGCCATCGGAATCATCAAGGGTCTCTGCAACCACGGCCTGCGTATCCCGGATCATGTCAGCGTGGTCGGCTTCGACAACATCCTCTTCGACGAGATCATCGAGCCGGGGTTGACGACCGTCGCCGCACCGCTCTACCAGATGGGGGCGTCCGGCGTCCGCAACTGCATCGCGGTCGCCCAAGGGGCCCATCACAGCGGACCGCCCCTTGTACTGCCGGTGAGGCTTGTCGAGCGGGGCTCGACAGCTCAGCGCAGGCGAAACAGCACCTCCCCTGCCCTTGCTACCACGAGGGTGTCCGGGTCGGCTGCGAACGCCGCTACGTCGACCGTCGACGGGTCGAGATAGCCCAGGTTCACGGCACGGCACACGTCTTCGGGGATCGCAGTGGCAAGCGTGACGCGTACCCGTAGCCGTTCCTGGCCCGTCGCCGCGTCGTACGTCCCGGCCCCCCGCAGGTGGGTCGAGTGCGCCAGGACACCCCAATGCAGGTCCTTGAAGCGGTCCCACTGCTTCACGAAGTAGTCGCGGCAGTGGTAGCCGATCTCGAGGATCTGAGGATGGCTCGAGGCGATCTCGCGGATGTGCGGGGCGTAGAGGATAACCTCACCGCCGTCCGCCACGACCGGCTCGAGCTTGTAGAAGCCCTTCGCGCCGGTCCAGATCTCGTCATACATCTCGGGAATGATCGACAGCACCCGTTGGACCGGGGCCTCCAGATAGGTCACGTGGGTGGCGGCGCTGACCTCGGCCGCGCTGGCCCAGGACGAAACACAGTCCCCGAACGAAATCGAGTGCAGTCCCGAAGACCCTTGTCCCGAATTCTCCTGCTCGGCGGTGACGACACTGAAGGCCCACTTCTCGGCGGGGATCAGCGCCGCACCCTCGTTGATCAGCGCCCGCACCGGCGTGAGGCCCGTCGTCCCGATGATCTCGGCCGACGTGATCAGTGCGCCCAGCCAGTGCGACACGTCAATGATCTTCTGGCCGGCGACACCGGGGAAGAAGTACTTGTTCCCGCCGGACATCCCGACCACCTCGTGGGGCAGCACCGGCCCCACCACCAGCGCCACGTCATGATCTACGACAGCCCGGTTCAGCAGCACCTCGACGTCCTCGCTCATCCGCCCCTCGGACAGCTCCTCGACCCGCGCGGCGGGGATGGTGCCCAGGTGGGCGAAGGTCTCGGGCTTCCACCATTCGTGATTGACCACCCTCATTCCCGGGTAGACGACCTCCAGTTGCCCCAAGGGATAGCCGAGGTGTGCGGCCAGCGCATCCTCGCCCATCGGCGCGTGCGTGCCCAAGGCGATCAGCACCGTCAACCCGGACACCCTCCCGTTCAGGGCTCCGTGCACAGCACGAAGGAGCAGCGGCAACGGACAGGTACGCGTCGCGTCGGGAACGAGCACGCACACGCTACGCCCGTCGACGTCGCAGGCTGTGAGCCGATCGACCACGAACGACGTCACCTCGTCACGCGACAGCACACCGGCGGGCCCCCCGAGCCGAACGG
>CAVTWW010000024.1:0-27876 GCA_963738495.1 uncultured Actinomycetota bacterium | reverse complement strand
ACCGTCGATGTCCAACTCCTCTCCAGTGACTCCGGATTGATCCCAGCTCGGACTCGCGGGCCCGCCCTGCTCTGGACTCCGAATGGTTTCCGGTCACACCGATAATCGCGTGGTGACAGACGACCAGATCCAGAAGTGGGCCGACGAGGCCGAGGCGGGCTACGACGTCGAAGAGTTGAAGCGGCGGGGACGCGGCCCCGGCCGTGGGGCCGAGCCGATGCAAGTGGTGGCCGTCCGGCTCACTGCCGAAGAGCTCGACGCCCTGGATGCGGCGGCAGCCAGAACGACATGAGCAGATCTGAAGTCATTCGCGCCGCGCATCGCCCACTTCGCAGCGTGAAGGTTCACTCCAGCGCCCTGAAGCACGGCATCGCGGCGCGAGGACGCGGTGCGGGCTGCCGAATGGCCGCTGTGGATCGAACCACTCAATGGCGACGGCCCGCCCGCCCGTGAGCTGCGACTCGGGTTCGACACCGCCGGCACGGCTTTTGGAGACAGTGGTCCTCGTCTTCGAGAGCGGAGACGAGATGGTCATCCACGCCATGGCGGCGCGCAGGAAGTACCTGGACCTCCTGCCCTGACAACGCGAAGGAGTGGTCCCTCGGCGACCAGCAGCCTTCACTCGGACCGGACGCCCCACCGGCGCCACGAGGCTGAGCGTTCTTTCGACATCACCCATGGGTGCCGGGGCGACACCTGCGCCGGTCGATCACCCCGAAGGAGTGGCCGATCTCGCCGTTGCTTCCGTGGCAGAGGCCGCGCCGTTGATCCTCGCCCAACAGAGGTAGCGCAAGGAATCTGCCGCAGATGGGTCGGCGATCAGGGGTTGAGGTGACGGTTGATGATGGTGGCGATCGGGCCAAGGGCTCGACGTCGCTGCTGGTGTCTACTGCGACCAGGTGGCCTACGCGCAGCGGCCCTTCAGGCGTCGAGGCGGGTGAACTGGTCGATGAGGTCCACAGTGGCGGGTGCCGCTGGTCTGTGATGTCCGGGATGGCGGCGCCGTGCCTGGAACCGCGCAGCTGCGACGACCGGCGCACAGACGCAGTGAACCTCGATGAGGCGGGCCTCGGGCAACTGATGCAGCCACGCGGTCGGGGTGCCAGAGGTGGTGGAGAGGCGTTCGCGGCGCCAGAACCAGGACAGCACCGCCCCGGGGCTGTTCGCGGCGATCGTCTCCAGGACAGCGTCACTTGCCCGACTGAGCAGCTGCCGACTCTGTGGGTCGGGTGCGCCCACAGTCTGAAGGAGGGCGTCCAGGACGTCGTCCTTGTCCAGCATCGCCAGGTCGAGCAGGGCAGCGAGCTGGCGACCCAGCGTGGACTTGCCAGCACCCGGCAGACCAGACATCACCACGAACGCACGACCCACCCGGCTCATTCTGCACGGCTCCCCCACCCCCGGCCGCGAACGAAGCGACCACCGCTCCACATTGCTGAGCCAGCAGGGGCGCGTCTGGGCCTCGTCGTGCGCCGAAGCCGTCGGGTGAGGCCAGGTGGTTGCTGCAGCCGTCGTGTTCGAATCGGACTCGCCCGTCGAAGGCTGTGGCCTCGTTTGGAGCACACGCCCCAGTCAGCGCCCAGCTGCCCGCCCAGGGCGAGCCAGTGCCAACATCCGCCGCATTGCTCGTTCCAGTCATCCCGGTCGTCCGCAGTCGCCGTGTCCCGGGCTCGTTCGGTCGAGACCCACCGGGAGTGGACGACCTGCCGGCGAACATCAGCCCGCCGGCGCGGAACCACGCCAACCCGCCACTCCAACTCGTCCACGGCATCCCGCGGAAATCGGAACGGTCAGCGACCTTGAGGTGGGCACGCTCGTAGGCTCCATTCCCTCCTCGGGCACGAAGGACAACTCCGCCTCACCGCTCACCCAGACGATCAGCTGCGCGGTACACTGGCCGACGGTCGACAGACACCCAGGCCGCCGGTTTCCGGTCCGCTCGGCCGGCCTCGGTGCACCTGGCCAGTGATGCCCTCGCCTGCCCAGTCATGCGCCCGCGCATGGACCTCGTCGGCGAGCCAGTCCAGGTCGATCGGCTCGCCGCGACCGCGCACTTCAGACCCGCTCACGCCATGAGTGTGACAGCGCCCGAGGGGCGGGTCACCCCTTGGTGAGTTGGTCTCGGATCATCCGCAGGTGGCCGGTCGGAAACGGGAAGTCCACCCAGCGCCTCAGGTACTCGTCCTCCCCGAGCTCATCGAGCACCGCCTGTGCGCCGTCCGCGATGGCCGTGGCCATCTCAGTGAGCGGCTGGCTCGTCTCAAAGACAGTGACGCCAACCTCATCAGGTTCGCTGGAGAGCACGTCCCGGAATGCCAGCACGCGAAGGCGCACGGCCAAGCCTGCGCGATCGAAGATCCAGCGATACCCACCCGGCTCTTCTTCCCAGGAACCGGCGCGCTCCGCGCCTTCGAGCAGGGTGCCCACGGCTTCCAGCAGCACACCGAGCGCGTCCTCCAGGTAGGACGCGGAAAGTGCTACGTCGGAGAAGGCGTCAGCCAGTCGCGCCTGACCCACCCGGTGCCGGTGAGGCGGTAGTCGAACTCCACGACAGCGCTCGTCTCGTCAGGAGATGGTCAGGCGGTAGTCGACATGAGTGGTGAAGGTGCCGGCAGCACCGTCGATCAAGCTCCGATGCCCGCCGGGCGTAGTGGGGAAGTTGAACCCACAGGCCGCATGCATATGCGTCGTGTTGCCCACCGGTCGATGTCACCGGGTTTGCGTCCACTGACTGAAAGTGGATCTGCTCGGCTGCGACACTTACCGGAGAAATGGTGTCGCCGTCCAAGACTGCGGAGCCCTTCGCCGTGGCCATGAAGGCATCGCAGTCGCCTGAGGCCCCGTTGGTGTTCACCAACGGGAACACCAGAGGTGTCCCGGCGGGGACGGTGCAGGTCCGTGTGACCCGTCCACCGAAACTGCCCGCCAGGAACCAGACACCGCCAGGTTGGCCCTTGGCTAGTTCTGCCGGTGGTATCGCTGACCGGGTTGTCGGCTTCCAGCTGGGAGGCGGCCCAGGTCCACCAACTGCCCTGCAGTTGCACCTCGTCCAACGGCGGCCGCTCGGCGGCGCCAGAACCAGCTGCGCTCACAGTCGGGGTGGGCTGCGGCAGGGAGGCATTGGACACCGCTGACGACCCCCCGGGGCCGTCGGGCTTGACGAGCACGCCCCCAAGGACAGAACCACTCCGGTCAGGACCGACGCGACCCTTCGGGCGCTCCGCGCACTCACTGGCACAGGACGTGAGTTACTTGCCGCGCCCGTCGGCGAGTTGTCAGCCACGCAGGCACGCTACTCAACTCCCGGCCGGCGGCACTCATCGCGCAGGAGTGGGGACGTCGGTGCACGGCCCCGGACACGAGTGAGCACAGATTTGAAAGCGTGCTCCTCACCGTTCTCGGTGTGGCTTTGGACGCTCGACGGACGACCGCGAACGGCGGTGGACGGCCGACAGTCTCCGGTCGGAGCGGGGGTGAGACTAAAACTGAGACTAGAGACGAAGATGCCCGCTCCTGATGATCAAGGAACGGGCATCTTCGCAGGTCAGACGCGGTGGCGGTGGGATTTGAACCCACGGTGGGCTCGCACCCACACACGCTTTCGAGGCGTGCTCCTTTGGCCGCTCGGACACGCCACCGTGCGCGACAATACCGGTCACCCGGCGCGCGTCACAACTCGATCTTGCGGTGCTGGGCGAAGAACGACCGCAGCAGTTGGCCGCACTCGTCCTCGAGCACCCCGGCGCCCACCTCAGCACGATGGTTGAGCCGGGAGTCCCGCACGACGTCCCGCAGCGAGCCCACGGCACCGGCCTTGGGGTCCCAGGCCCCGAACACCAGCCGGTCGACCCGGGCCAGCACCAAAGCCCCGGCGCACATGGTGCACGGCTCGAGAGTGACGACCAAGGTGCAGCCGGTCAGCCGCCACTGCCCCATCTCCGCCGCGGCCGCGCGCAGGGCGATCAGCTCGGCATGAGCTGTCGGGTCGCCGTCCTGCTCCCGCCGGTTGTGGCCCACCCCGATCACCCGCCCGGCGCCGTCCAGCACCACCGCCCCGACAGGTACGTCGCCGCCCGCCAGGGCGAGCTCGGCCTGACCCAACGCCAGCCGCATCGCGGCGACGTCGTGCAGCACTGCCCGCTGAACCCTCACCGGGTCGCCGCCACCACCTGGCCTGGTCGCCCCCGAGCCGGGAACGGTCAGCGCAGCGCCTCGAGCAGCTCGGCGAAACCGGCCGTCTCGCCCACCTGGGCCAGCACCGTACCCGGGTCGTCGGGGTGCCCTCGACCCATGTGCGTAGCGTGCGGCCGGTCACCCCGAGATCCTCCAGCAGGTCGCACTCCCCTGCCCAGACTGCGATCTCGACGTCGTCGACGGCCACCTCGTCGCCGTCCTCGTCAGCCTCGTCGTCGTCCTCGGCCGCCGCCTTCTCGTCGTCCAGGTCGTCCTCGGGCTCGACGTCGGCGGCCGGGGCCACCAGCTCGCCGTAGACGCTGCGACTGGCGGCCGCCAGGTCGGAGACGAACAGCCGCGGCTCCTCCTCGCCGTCGATCCGCACCAGGGCGAACCACTCGTCCTCGTGCTCGAGGACGGCGAGCACCGGGCCTTCGTCGAGGGCGGCCCCGCGCAGCGCATCGGCCAGCTCGTCGAGCGTCTCGTGCTTGTCGATCTCGACATCGCGCACTCGCCAACTCGTTCCGGCATGCGCCACAACCGCAGTGAAGTAGGCCACGAGCCCATGGTGGCACCACTGATCGCCAGTGGCGAGGCCCGCGCCCCCTTTGCACGATAGGTTCGCCGCCATGCGCGTGCATGTCATCGACCACCCGCTGGTCCACCACAAGCTCACGGTCCTGCGTGACGAGAACACCGACTCGCCGACCTTCCGCCGGTTGGCCGACGAGCTCGTCACTCTGCTCGCCTACGAGGCCACCCGGCACGTGCGCGTCGAGCCGCACGACATCGTCACCCCGGTCGCACCGACCACCGGCATCCGGCTCAGCCAGCCCAAGCCGCTGGTGGTGCCGATCCTGCGCGCCGGGCTCGGAATGCTCGACGGCATGGTGCGCCTGGTGCCCACCGCCGAGGTCGGCTTCCTCGGCATGGTCCGCGACGAGAAGACCCTGCAGGCCAGCACCTACGCCAACCGGCTGCCCGACGACCTCTCAGGCCGCCAGGTCTTCCTGCTCGACCCGATGCTCGCCACCGGCGGCACCCTCGCCGCCGCCATGCACTTCGTGATCGACCGCGGCGCCACCGACGTCACCGCCATCTGCCTGATCGCCGCGCCCGAGGGCATCGCCGCCGTCCGGGGCGCCTTCGGCGAGGACGCCCCCATCACGATCGTGACCGCCGGTCTGGACGAGCGCCTCAACGAGCACGGCTACATCGTGCCCGGCCTGGGCGACGCCGGTGACCGCCTGTACGGCGTGGTCTGACCCGCGAGACGGTGCTCGCCTGGGATCCGGCGATCGGCACCGCTGCCACTGAGCGCGAAGCAGGACACATCACTATGATCGGGGCTTCCGCCCACCCAAGTGGGTGACGTACGGTAAGGGCAAGGTCACACCGAGCGTGGTGTGGCGCCAAGCACCACGGCCCGGCGATCACCACAGGTGACCACGGGCGCGACGGCGCGCCGCCTACCTGGGGGGCACACCGAAAGGGCATGCTGGACGGCGGGCCGTTGCTCTGACGGCCATCGAATGGGCGGAGGCATCGGGCGTGCTGAAGATCAAGCCACGCAGCGCCATCATCATGATCCTGGTGATCTTTGCGCTGTACGCGATCGTCACCAGTCCTGACCACGCGGCAACCACCGTCAAGAGCGTGTTCGTCTTCCTCGCCGATGCGGTCAAGTCGATCTTCACCTTCTTCGACAAGCTGCTCAACAGGTAGCGCCGTGTCGGTCCTGCCGCACCGATGGCCGTGGCAGATCCGGCCGGTCTCGGAGCTGCCCGACGAGGTGCAGCGCTACCTCGCCGACACCGAGACCAGCGCCCTCGGCGGGCACCGTCACGAGGCCATCATGGCCGAGCCCCTGGCCTCGTTCCTCGGCGCTGCGGTCTTCGCCCTCTGGGCCTTGCAGCACCTGTCCCCCACCTACTGGTGGCTGCGGGACGCCTTGGGCATCGGCGTGGTCGTCCTGCTGCTCCGCGCGCTGTGGATGCTGCTGGACTGGTACCAGTCCCTGATCTTCATCTCCGGCTACCGCATCATCTACGTGCACGGGCTGATCAGCCGCCGGGTCGAGATGATGCCGCTCGGCAAGCTCACCGACATGAGCTACATCCGGACCCCACTCGGAATGGTGCTGGGCTACGGCACCTTCCTCCTCGAGTCCGCCGGCCAGGACCAGGCCCTGTCGAAGCTCTCGCCCATCCCCGACCCCGACGCCTCGTACCGCTACGTGCAGAACCTGCTCTTCAAGCGCGCCACCCAATGGGTCAGCCTCAAGGACGTCGAGACCGACAAGCCCGTCAACGTCGTCGAGATCGGCGGGCTCGGCCGGCGCAGCGGCGGGCGGGACGGCGACGGGGGCACCGGTAGCCCCTACGCCTCACCGGCCGACAACCCGCGCCCCTGGTGGAAGAAGTAGCGCAGACCTAAGGCCACGCCGCCTGCCCGTCGATGCTGCCCCCATGGGACGCACACCGACGACCGGCGGCCAGCCGTCACTGCTGAAGCCGGTGCTGCGGCTGACGGACCGTCTGCGAACCAGCGCCCGGCTGGCAGTGCTGACCGCCGTACTGCTGGTGCCCGGTGTCGTCGCCACCTGGTCGTTCGCCGCCGTCATCGGCGGACAGGTCGGCTTCTCGAACTCCGAGCGGGCCGGCGTCCAGGTGCTGGCCCCGACGCTCACCGAGCTGTCCACCGCGACCTCGTCGGCGGCGACGCCCTCGGGGACCCAGGCGCTGCGAGCGGTCGCCGCCCGCCACCCCGACCTCGACCTGGCCAAGGCGGTGGCCGTGGTCGACGCGGCCACGAACGACCCGGTGGCTCGCACCTCGGCCCTGACCGACCTGGTCACGGCGATCGGCAACAACTCGAACCTGATCCTCGATCCCGACCTGGACTCGTTCTACGTCATGGACGCCCAGGTCGTGCAGCTGCCCAAGGCCGTGCTGGCCGCGGTCAAGGCCGCCGTCCCGGTGCAGGGCACGTCGTCCGACCGGGTCGCCGCACAGGCCCTGCGAGCCGGAGAGCTGGCCGGGGCCGCCGCCGCGATCCGCAGCGACGTCGCCACGGCCACCCAGCACACCAGCCTGCCGCACCTGGCGCCCAGGCTCGCCTCGCTCGAAGCCCTCGCGGTCGCCGTCGAGACCCTCGGCAAGCAGCTGAGCACCACGCTCGACCACCCTGCGGCCGCCGACCCCGAGGCGGTGCTGGTCACGGCCGCCGCCGCGGTCGGCCCGGCCACCCAGACCCTCGACACGCTGCTCACCGCCCGCGCCGACGGTCTGAGCCGCGAGCGCGACCTCACCCTGGCCGTCACGGTGGCCTGCGTCGCCCTCGGCCTCTGGCTCGCGGCCGGCGTCCTGTGGCAGACCCGCCGCGACGTCGCCCTCACCCTGAAGGGTGTCAGCGCCATCGCGGCCGGCGACCTGTCGGTCCACCCCCTTCCTCACGGCCGTGACGAGTTCGGCGACGTCGGGCGCTCGGTCGCGGTCGCTCGCGACCAGCTGCTCGAGCAGGGTCACCGGCTGCGTGAGGCGCGCCGGGCCCGCGAGCAGGAGCTGCACACCAACTTCCTGCAGCAGCGGGCCGCCGAACGACAGGCCCGCGAGCGGGCCCAGAACGTCATCGACGAGACCTCGACCGTCGTCATCAGCGAGCTCAGCATCGTCGTCGAGCAGGTCGAGGCCGTCCGCACGGCGGCCGGCACCATCGACCAGCGGGTCAGCCACGCCAACGAGGTGACCGGCACCGTGGTAAGCCAGGCCACCGAGGCCGATCGCGTCGTCACGGCCCTGGGCCAGAGTCTGGCCAAGGTCGCCAGCATGGCGCAGCTGATCGCCGGGGTCGCCGACCAGACCAAGCTGCTCGCCCTCAACGCCACCATCGAGGCCGCCCGCGCGGGCGAGGCCGGCCGCGGCTTCAGCGTCGTGGCCGACGAGGTCAAGACCCTGGCCATGACCACGGCCCACTCGACCGGTCAGATCACCAGCATCATCGGCACCCTCGAGCACGACGCCGCCGCCATGTCGACCGCCATCCTCGCGATGAGCGCCGGCATCACCGGCGTCAACGACGCCACCGCCGGGCTGTTCGACGTCGCCCAGGAGCAGCGCACCCTGGTCGCCCAGCTCGACCACTCCGTCGGCGAGGCGATCAGCCGGGTGCAGGGCATGGAGCGGCTCACCGAGACCCTCGAACGACGCCACACCGACCGGGTCCCCGCCCGCGGGCCGCTCGTCGTCCGTGCCCAGGGCCGCGAGCTGCCCGGGCACCTGTCCGACCTGGGTACCGGCGGTCTGGCCTGCCGTCTGGAGGGCTCGGCCTCGGTCGGAGTCGGGCAGGTCGTCCAGGTCAACCTGACCGTCCACGGCACCGACCTCGAGATCCACGCCAACACCGCCCGGGTCACCACCGGCCACGGCGAGTGCG
Organism: uncultured Actinomycetota bacterium; assembly: GCA_963738495.1. Lineage (GTDB taxonomy): Bacteria > Actinomycetota > Actinomycetes > Actinomycetales > Kineosporiaceae > CAVTWW01. Next base: position 19,269 of record CAVTWW010000024.1, on the reverse strand, counting down.
TGCTGGGGCTGGAGTTCCTGCAGCCACCCGCCCACGTCCTCAGTGTGATCAACGACTACTTGGACGCCGCCCTCGCCGGCGTCGACCAGAACCTGGACGACTGACCGACCCACCGACACGTTCTGTCGGCATCAGGGTCGGTCGGCAGCAGGGTCGGTCGGCAGCAGGTCAGTCGGCAGCAGCGCCGCGACGGGCGCGGTCGTCGGCGTCCATCTGGGCCGCCTGCTCGGGGGTCGGCGCGGTGCCGCCCAGGGACGCCGGCAGCCACCACGAGTCCTCCACACCCTTCGGCCGGTCGGGGTAGGACCGCTGGATGCGGTCGAGCATCGTTGTCATCCGTTCGATCAGCTCGGTGGTGACCACCTCGGAGCTGTCGCGCTTGGCCGGGCGCAGCGGCTCGCCGAACGCCACCGTGATCGGCACGTGGTGACGCCGGACGTCGAGCTTGCGGCCCTTGGTGTAGAGCCGCTGGCTGCCCCACACGATCGCCGGGACCAGCGGCACCTGGGCCGCCTGCGCCATCCGGGCCGCGCCCGGCTTGAACTCCTTGAGCTGGAACGAGCGGCTGATCGTGGCCTCGGGGAAGATGCCCACCACCTCGCCCGCCTTCAGCGCCGCCATGGCGTCCCGGAAGGCCTGCGACCCCGCCTCACGGTCGACCGGGATGTGGTGCATGCCCCGCATCAGCGGTCCCGACACCTTGTGCCGGAACACCGCCTCCTTGGCCATGAACCGCACCAGTCGCCTGCTGGGCCGGGCGCCCCACCCGATCAGGGTGAAGTCGAGGTAGCCCACGTGGTTGCTGGCGATGACGGCACCCCCCGTGGTCGGCACGTTCTCGGTGCCCTCGAGAGTGATCTTCAACCCCATGCCCGCGAAGGCGGCCCGAGCCGCTTGGATCACCGGGGGGTACACGAGGTCGGCCACGCTGGCGAGCCTAGGCTACGAGTCCACGGCAGAGAAGGCCGGACGGCGGCGCACGACTGCGACTGATGGGGGCACCATGGCGTGGACCGACCTGACCGGCGACGAGCTGCACACCTACCGCAGCCAGGCCGTGGCCCCGCCCGGGCTCGACGCCTTCTGGGCGGCCACCCTGCCCCAGACCCGTGAGCACGACCTGTCCGCGACCTTCGAGCCGGTCTCGACGCCGCTGCGCCTGGTGCAGACCCACGACGTCGTCGTCCTCGACTCCCTGCCCCAGATCTTCGGCACCGCTGCCGCGCCCGTCGAGACGAAGGATGCCCGTTCATGACCGACAACCCGCTCTCCGAGAAGCTTCTCGCCGACAACCCGTTCGCCCTGCCCAGCACCCTGCCGTTCGCCCTGCCACCGTTCGCCCGGATCCGCGACGAGCACTACCGGCCGGCCTTCGACGCCGGCATGGCCGAGCAGCTGGCCGAGGTCGAGGCGATCGCCACCGACCCCGAACCACCCACGTTCGCCAACACCGTCGAGGCCCTCGAGCGCTCGGGAGCCCTGCTCACCCGGACGGCGCAGGTGTTCTTCAACCTGACCAGCTCGACGGTCACCGACTCGCTGAGTGCGATCGAGACCGAGGTGGCACCACTGCTGTCGGCCCACGAGGACACGGTCCGCCTCGATCAGCGCCTGTTCTCACGGGTCGCCGACCTGCACGCCCGACGGTCCGAGCTGGGGCTGGACGGCGAGCAGCTGCGGCTGCTCGAGCGCTACCACCTCGACCTGGTGCGCGCCGGCGCCGGGCTCGACGAGGCCTCACGAGACCTGCTGCGAGCCGTCAACTCCGAGCTGTCGAGCCTGGGCACCACGTTCAAGAACCGGCTGCTGGCCGACACCAACGACCTCGCCGTCCACGTCACCGACGTCGGCGAGCTGGACGGCATGAGCAGCGGGGCGATCGCGGCCGCCCAGCAGGCCGCCGCCGACCGCGGGCTGACCGGGTACCTGGTGACGCTGATCCTGCCCACTGGCCAGCCCGCCCTCGAGGTGCTGCGCCACCGTGCTCTGCGGCAACGGATCCACCAGGCCTCGGTCAGCCGAGGCCTGCGCGGCAACGAGAACGACACCCGGGCGATCCTGACCCGGGTCGTCGAGCTGCGTGCCCAGAAGGCCCGGCTGCTGGGTTACCCCGACCACGCCTCGTACGTGGTGGCCGACCAGACCGCCGGCACCCTGGCCGCCGTCGACGCCATGCTGGCCTCGCTGGTCGGCCCGGCCGTCGCGAACGCGCGGACCGAGGCGGCCGAGCTCGAGACCATGCTGACCGCCCACGGCGAGACCGCACCGCTGCAGCCCTGGGACTGGGCCTACTACGCCGACGCCGTGCGCCGTGAGCGCTACCACGTCGACACCGCCGCCCTGCGCCCCTACTTCGAGCTGCGAGCGGGTGGTGGTCGACGGCATCTTCCACGCCGCGACCGAGCTGTACGGGCTGACCTTCCGGCGGCGCCCCGACCTGACCGGCTACCACCCCGACGTCGAGGTCTACGAGGTCGAGGACGGCGACGGCCACCCGCACGGACTGTTCCTGGCCGACTGGTACGCCCGGGACAGCAAGCGCGGCGGGGCCTGGATGAGCAGCTTCGTCGACCAGAGCCACCTGCTGGCCGCCCGGCCGGTGGTGGTCATCAACCTGAACATCCCGAAACCGCCTGCGGCAGAACCCACCCTGCTCACCCTCGACGAGCTGCGCACCGCGTTCCACGAGTTCGGGCACGTGCTGCACGGGCTGCTGTCGAACGTCACCTACCCGCGACTGTCGGGCACCAGCGTGCCGCGCGACTTCGTCGAGTTCCCCTCGCAGGTCAACGAGATGTGGGCGATGTGGCCACAGGTGCTGCAGCGGTATGCCGTCCATCACCGCACCGGCGAGATGCTGGACGCCGCGGTGGCCGACCGGCTGCGGGACTCGGCCGTCTACGGCGAGGGCTTCGCGACCACGGAGTACCTGGCGGCCACCCTGCTCGACCTGGAGTGGCACCGCCGCGGCCCCGACGCCGAGCCGGTGCCCCCGGCGGAGGTCGAGGCGTTCGAGGCGGCCGCGCTGCACCGCACCGGCCTGGCCCTCGGCCTGGTGCCACCGCGCTACCGCAGCACCTACTTCGCCCACATCTTCGCCGGGGGCTACAGCGCCGGGTACTACAGCTACATCTGGAGCGAGGTGCTGGACGCCGACACCGTCGAGTGGTTCCGCGAGAACGGCGGGCTCACCCGGGCCAACGGTCGCCGGTTCGCCGACGAGCTGCTCAGCCGGGGCGGGGCGGTCGACCCGATGGCCGCCTTCGCCGCCGTCCGGGGTCGTGCCCCGGCGATCGAGCCGCTGCTGAAGCGCCGTGGGCTGGCCTGACCAGGCGCCCAGACCTGAGGGGAAGTTCAAGGTTCGTCTGCTATGAACGGGATCACCCGACCATGCGTTACCACCACAGACCCGAGGTCGCGGTCGGACCGACGTCATCTCGCCAGGAGGACTTCTCGATGAATGAGCCCCAGCCCACTCGACGCACCGTCGTCGGAGCCGGCATCGCGACCGCGCTCGGCGCCGCCACGGTGGGGGCGCTGAGCGCCTGCAGCAGCGACAGCGGGTCGTCGGCCGCCTCGTCCGGCGCCACCTCGCCCGCAGGTGCGGCCACCTCGGCGGCAGCGGGCGGGGCCGTCATCGTCACGCTTGCGGACGTGCCCGTCGGCGGTGCGGTGGCCGCCACCCTGAACGGGGCGCCCGTGATCGTGGCCCAGCCCACCGCCGGCACTGCCGTCGCGTTCAGCGCCGCCTGCACCCACCAGGGCTGCCCGGTGGCACCCGAGGGCGTCAAGCTCAACTGCAGCTGCCACGGCTCGGTGTTCAACGCCCTCACCGGCGCCGTCGAGAAGGGACCCGCCACGGCCTCCCTCAAGGCGGTCGACGTTGCAGTGAAGGGCACCGACGTCGTCGCCGGCTGACACGTACGGCGAAGGATGGCGGGTCAGCGCTTGCTGCGGGCCACCCGGTAGGGAGCCTCGACCAGCCGCGGCTGCAACGCGACCGTCGGCCTCGGCTGCTTGCCCTCCAGCGTCCAGTCGTGACACACCGCGTCGACGACGATCGGGTAGATCGTCACCATGCCGTCGTCGTCCACCCGCAGCCGCAGGAAGCCCTTGCGCTCCTCGTCGGCCTGCGCCGCCATCTGCCACCCCTGCACGGTGTGGTCGGTCGACAGCAGGATCGTCGCGGCCAGCACCCAGCTCGACAGCCAGCCGCCGACCACGAACACCAGAGCCAGGCCACTGAGCCCCACCACCCAGTCCGGCAGGTGGTCGGTCCACGGCAGGAGGGCGATCAGCTCGAACAGGGCGGCCAGGACCACGAGGGTGACCACCAACTGGGCCACCACGGCACCGATGGCCTGCCACGGCACCTGCGGCGCCCGGCCCCGCACCACCGGCACCAGCACCAGGGCGAGCACAAGCAGGGCCAGCCACACCCCGACCTGGCCGGCCAACGGCAGCACCGCGTCCCACGGCAGCCGGCGCAGCACCGTGATCGGGCTCATCGCCCGGGCGAACGCCATCACCAGCAGCAGCACCAGCGCGATCGTCGACTGCACCACCCCGCACAGCGACAGCAGCCCGGGGTTGCGGGCGGCCAGGCTGAACCGGCCGACCCCGATGATGCGCCGGGCCAGGCTCCGGGACTGCGGCACCTCGGGCCAACGGGCCGCCAGGCTGAAGCCGACCGGGGCATGACGCGGCGTCATCCGGGAGTCCGGGTGCGGCAGCTGCAGGGACGTCGGCAGGTTGTGGGTCTCGGTCAGGAACGCCCCGCCCAGCCCGCAGGTGACGAACTGCCGCGCCGCACCCTGCGCCCCGACCGTCATCGGGGCAGCCCCCGCCGTCCCGTCGGCCACCGGGGCGATGACGGAGGTGGGCGCGCGAAGGTCGGGCTGGTCCGGCGGCGGCCCGGTGGGCGGCGGCTGGTCGGGCAGCTCGGGGTGGTCCTCGACGTAACGGGCGTAGTGGTGGGAGTCACCGGTCAGCCACAGCCGCACCCGGGCCCCGGTCGGCTGCAGCACCCCGTTGCGTTCGACCTGCTCGACGATGTTCTGCTCGAACCACTCCAGGGAGTTGAACGCGTCCGGGTCGCGCACCGTGTGCACCCAGGACGGCGTCGGCACCACCAGGATCACCCCGTCCCCGGGCTGCAGGTGCTGCGACAGGTGCTGCTTGAAGTAGCCGATCTGCGGAAAGTCGATGTAGGTGCCCAGCTGGGTGTCCACCCCGGCCAGCCACCAGTTGCCGGGCAGCTTGACCGCGAAGTAGCTGCGCGTCTGCACGGTCTGCCAGCCGCCCAGGTTGCGCTGCTGCCCGAACACCCGCAGGAAGGCCGTCAGGCCGTCGTACCAGTCGTGGTTGCCCGGCAGCGCCAGCATCGTCGGCTCGCGCCCCGGCGGCAGCGACCCGGTGGGCAGCGCCGCCCGGTAGGGACCCTTGGTGCGGTCCTCGTAGGCCCGGGCCGACGCCGTCGGGTACACCTCGTCGCCCCCGAAGATCAGCACGTCCGCCCGGGGCAGGTGGTACTGCTGGGACGACGGCTCGGCGACGTCCAGCTGCTCGGCCGCGACCAGCAGGGCGACCGAGTAGGTCGCGTCGAAGCCGTCACCGAGGTCGGCCACCAGGTCGAGCCACACCCCGCCGGCGTCGTCCGGCGTCACCTCGATCGGGGCGGCCGGCAGCGCGGCCTGCACCTCGCGGCGGTCGGCGTAGTCGGCGAACAGGGTCGACAGGAAGACCTTGACCCCGATCCGCACCATCTCGAGCGGGGCGAACCAGCGCACCTGGTCCTGCGGTTCGAAGTTCAGCTCGTTGGCGTGCTTGCGCAGCTGTATTACGTCCACCGGCTCATGCCTCCTTCTCTCACCACGAGAAAGTCCACGTGGTGACGCACTGCGAATCATGGCGTCACTGGGTGGTGTCGGTCACCCGATCGGGCGAGTCGAGGGTCGTCCCATGACCTGGAAAGCCCACGCGTCGCCGGGTCCTGCTCATGTGGACCACGGCCATGACCGACGATCTCTGCGTCACCGTGAGAGGAACGTCATGACCAGCCTCGACGAGCGCGAGCTCGACGCCACCACCGCCCTTCGCGACCGATTGGCCCCCACCCGGGTCGGCCACCGCTGGGAGCGCATCATGCGCCACCACGCGGCCGAGATCGACGCCTTGATGGCGGTCCATCGCGACCTGCGCGCCCACGTGGGCTCCGCGGTCTGCACCCTGTCCGGTCCCACCGGCCTGCCGGCCGTGCTGGACGACGACACCCTGGCCACCGTCGCGCAGGTGCTCGACGACCTGCAGCGCCTGGGCGGCTTCGAGCTGCAGCGCAACGCCGCCATGCTCGACGAGGAGATCGCGATGGCGCGCGGACGCCAGCTGGACGACGTGCTTCGCGGCTGAACGAACGCCCCGCCGTCGACAGAACCGGCCGGATAGGCTCAGCGCCATCGTGATCGAGAACGACGACGTGCCCCGGCTGGTGATGGCCGACCTGCACAACCACTCGCTGCTGTCCGACGGTCGCGGCGACCCTGAGCAGGCCTTCGCCCTCATGCGTGCCGCCGGCCTGCAGGTGGCGGCGCTGACCGACCACGCGGCGCTGCCGCGCGAGCTGCTGCCGTTGCTGAGCCTGCAGCACTACCCCGACGCCGCCGCCCTCCAGCTGGCCCGGTTCGTGCCGGACAGCATCGACGAGGACACCTGGCGCCGCACCGCCGAGCTGGCCGACGCCCACGACGTGCCCGGGGAGTTCACCGCACTGCGCGGCTTCGAGTGGACCGAGGCCTGGCTGGGCCACGTGAACGTCTGGTTCAGCGGGCGGTTCACCCCGGTGACCAGCCCCGGTTCGTTGTCGGGCCTGTTCGCCTTCCTCGTGGACGTCGAGCCGCAGGCGCTGTTCGGCTACAACCACCCCGGCCGCGAACCTGGCAGCCTGGGCAACTTCGCCCGCCCCACCGAGCCCGACCCGTTCCCGCTGCGCCGGCGGATGGTCAGCCTCGAGACGTTCAACCGCCGCGACGACTACCTGTTCGCCGGCAGCAACGCCCAGACCGGGTCGGCCGTCGTGACATGCCTGGACGCCGGCTGGCGCCCCGCCCTGGCCGGAGCGAGCGACGAGCACGGCCGCAGCTACGGACTGGCCGGCAAGGGCCGCACCGGTCTGTGGGTGCGGGAGCACTCCCGGGCCGGGGTGCGGGAGGCGCTGCTGGCGCGCCACGCCTTCGCCACCCGAGAGGTGGGGCTGCGCCTGCAGGCCACCCTGGGCGGGCGCCCCATGGGCTCGGCGATGAGCCCGTCGCTGGGCTCACCGCTGAGCCCGTCGCTGAGCCCGCTGCCGGGGACCGCCTCGATGGTGGCGGGCGAGCCGCTCGAGCTCGTGGTCGACCTGGGCGTGACGCCGCCGTTCGGCTCGTTCGAGCCCGACCCCGCCCTGACCGGGCTGGAGGTGGAGCTGCAGGTGATCACCAGCGGCGACCCGGTGCACGTGGTCACCACGATGCCCTCCCAGATCGGTGAGACCACCCGCACCGAGCTCGCCTGGCCGGACGGCGCGCAGTGGCTGGTGCTGCGGGTGGCCGACCGCTCCCGCGACTACGGCCGGCCGGCGCCGGTCGGGCACCGCTGCTCGTGCTGGGCCCTGGCCTACGCCAGCCCCTGGTACCGCTGACCGTCTGAGCCGACCCTGGTACCGCCGATCCTGGTACCGCCGACCCTGGGTATCGCTGACCCTGGGTATCGCCGACTGCTCACGGCCCCGGGTGGAGCCCCGACGCACCATCCGGCCACCCGACCTGGGAAACTGGGCCGGTGAGCGATCAGCTGCCTGAGTCCGTCGACGTGCTCGTGGTCGGCGCCGGTCCCGCGGGGGCGGCCGCCGCCGCCTGGGCCGCCCGCGCCGGGTCGGCGACCACGCTGCTCGACGCCGCGGTCTTCCCCCGCGACAAGACCTGCGGCGACGGCCTGACCCCTCGCGCGATCGCCGAGCTCAACCGGCTGGGCCTGGCGCCCTGGCTGCGGGGGCGGGCCGTCAACTGGGGTCTGCGGGCGGCCGGCTTCGGCCAGGAGCTCTACCTGCCGTGGCCCGGGGGCGGGTGGCCCGCGCACGGCGCCGCCGCTGCCCGCACCGAGCTGGACGCCGCGGTCCGCGACGTCGCCCTCGCCTGGGGCGCCACCGGCGTCGAGGGCTGGCGGGCCGTCGACGTCGAGCGGGACGGCGCGAGCGGCGCAGTCACCGGCGTCGTCGTCGTCCCAGCCGCGAGCCGGCGCGAGGGCGAGCGGCGGGTGATCGGCTGCCGACGGCTGGTGGTCGCCGACGGCGCCAAGGTGCAGCTGGGCCGGGCCCTGGGCCGGCAGTGGCACCAGGACACCGCCTACGGCGTCGCGGCCCGCGCCTACATCAAGTCGAACCGGGCCGACGACCCGTGGATCTCGAGCCACCTCGAGCTGCGCGGTACCGAGGGCGAGCTGCTGTCGGGCTACGGCTGGGTGTTCCCGCTCGGGGACGGCGAGGTCAACGTGGGCGTCGGCACCCTGGCGACCGCCCGGCGCCCCGCCGACGTCAACCTGCGGGCGCTGCTGACCCACTATGCCGACCTGCGCCGCGACGAGTGGCAGCTGGGCGGCGAGCTGCGGGCGCCGTCCAGCGCGCTGCTGCCGATGGGTGGCGCCGTGTCCGGGGTCGCCGGGCCCAACTGGATGCTGATCGGGGACGCTGCCGGCTGCGTGAACCCCCTGAACGGTGAGGGCATCGACTACGGGCTCGAGACCGGCCGGTTCGCGGCCCAGCTGCTGGCCGACACCGACGGCGGCCGGCGGTCGGCGTCCGGCATCGGGGCGGGCTTCGAGACGGCCTGGCCGGCGCTGCTGCGCAGCCACTACGGCGAGGCGTTCTCGATCGCCCGCCGCCTGGCCGGGCTGCTGACGGTGCCGGGGTTGCTGCCCGCCGCGGGGCCGGTCGGCATGCGCTCGCGGGCCCTGATGAAGCTGGCGCTGCGCGTGATGGGCAACCTGGTCACCGACGACGACCACGACCTGCTGGCCCGGGTCTGGCGGACCGCCGGCCGGGCCTCGCTGCGGCTCGACGAGCGCCCACCGTTCCCGGCCACCGACCTACGCTGACTGCCATGGGTACAGCTGACGACGACCCCGACGAGCCGCGGACCGGGGTGTTCCGGCGACTGTCGGGCGACACCAGGGGCAGCGCCGCCAACGCCTTCTCGGCGATCGAGGAGCTGTTCGGACCGGCCAAGCGCGAGGCCCGGATCGAGGTCGAGGCCCAGCGCCGGATCGGCAGGCGGGCACCGGCCCCCGGCGACCCGCCCTACCTGATCGACGCGGACGATGTGGACGCTGCGGACGCCGCCCGCTTCGCGGGAACGGTCGTCATCGCACTCCCGGCCGCACAGCCGGACGGGGCGGCCCTCCCGCAGGAGGACCGCCCCGTCACGGACGACTGACCCGGGTCAGCTGTTGGGCGGCTGGTGGAAGCCGCGGTGCTCGTGCTCGAGCGCGATCTCGTCCGCCGAGGTGACCCCCGGGGGCAGGTCGATCGTCATCTTCGGACCCGTGAACCACTTCTTGGCCGACAGGTGCCACCCGACCCACAGCAGGAACATCGACCCGAAGAAGACGAGCGGGGTGTAGTTGACGCCGTCCACGCGAAGTCGTCCTTGCCGTCGGTCTGGTGCCCCGGGATGCCCTGCGGCGCGAACGGCAGGATGAAGTAGATCGACGTGATCGCGATCTCGGCGACGGCGACCAGGCACATCCACTTGTACTTGGCGCCCAGGTTCCAGGGCCCGGCCTTGAAGTTGTCGCCCGCCCGCCAGCGGTAGCCAGATCGGGATCGCGAAGGCGAGGTACAGCCCGATGACGCCGATCGAGACCACGGCGTAGAACGCGTCGGGATCGGCGCGCCGCTGCCGATGTTGACCTCGACCAGCGCCGGCAGCGTGAGCACGACCGCGGCGGCCGCGCAGGCCAGCACCGCGTTGCGCGGGGTACCGTTCGAGGTGACAGCTGCGACCAGAGTGCGCGCCGGGGACGGCGCCGTCCCGGCTGAACGCGTAGGTCATGCGCGAGGCGCGAGGTCATGCAGGCGATCGAGCAGAAGAACTGGCCGGTCATGCGATGAAGAGCACCAGCTTGACCGTGCCCAGTGCAGCGGCTGACAGGACCTGGCGAAGATCGACGCCGACGCCGTCCGGGCCACTGCGGCGGTCGACACCGTCGATGTTCCGTTGGTGGCGGCGAACAGGAAGGCCAGCAGCAGGATCCAGCCGCCGATCGCCGAGTAGAAGATCGACTGCCAGATGCCCTTGGCCGCCGGGTTCGCGGCGCCCTGGGTCTCCTCGGACAGGTGGGCCGAGGCGTCGTAGCCGGTGATCGTGTACTGCGTGAGCAGGAAGCCGAGCGGCAGGACGTAGAACCAGAAGCCGAGCCCGTTGGTCGCCGCCGAAGACCCCGGAGTTGTTGACCGCTCGGTGAAGACGTCGCTGACAGGCTCTGGTGCGAGGTCGGGCAGGAAGATCAGGATCAGGACGACGATCGCGGCGCCGAAGACGTGCCACCACACCGAGACGTTGTTGATGATCGCGAGCAGGTGGCTGCTGAAGATGTTGACCAGCGATGACGAGCGACCAGCAGCACCAGGAACACAGAAGAACTGCTGCTTGAGCGAGTCAGCCGCCCAGGAACCCGGCGGCGTAGCTGTCCGAGAACGATCCGAGCCAGAGGTCGAGGAAGGTGGCCGCAGCCGTAGGCCACCGACGCCAGGATCGCGATCAGGCCGATCAGGTTGAGCCAGCCGGTGTAGTAGCCGGCCTTGACCCCGCCCAGCTTGCGGCCCACCAGTAGATGCCGCCCGAGGTCGGGTAGGCCGACACCAGCTCGGACATGCAGAAGCCGATGATCAGGATGAAGATCGAGATGATCGGCCAGCCGATCGAGATGGCGACCGGGCCCGCCGTTGTTCCACGCCTGACCGAAGGTCGTGAAGCAGCCGGCCAGGATCGAGATGATCGAGAACGAGATGGCGAAGTTCGAGAAGCCGGACCAGCTGCGGTTCAGCTCCTGCTTGTAGCCGAGCTCGGCGAGCCGACGTTCGTCGTCGCTGAGCTGCGAGAGGTCGACCACGGCTGTGTTCCTTCCTCGGGAGCCAGGGCTGCGGGCGACTCGGGCTGCTGACTGGGGGTCGTGCGAAACGGTCAGCGACGAGGTCGCTGAGTCGTCGTCCTGCACCAGCTCGAGCCACCGGCTCGAGGTCAGGGCCGTCGAACTCTTGCACGGCCCGGTCGTACTTCTCCATCCCCCAGGACCAGAAGTCGAAGTCCAGGGTGCTCACGCCGTCCTGGATCGACGCCCACAGCGTCCAGCCGTACTTCGACATCAGGCCCCAGAGCCGGGCCCGCGCCACCAGGGACGCCGACGGCCGGCCGCAGTAGTGCGTCACGAGCTCGTCGAGCTGCTGCGGGGCCAGGTTCGACTCGCTCCAGATGTTGCCCAGCTCGAAGCACGGGTCGTTGTTGCCCGCGTACTCGTAGTCGATGAGCCCAGATCCGCTCCCCGTCGTCGATGAAGTTGGCGGCCAGCAGGTCGTTGTTGCACGGCACCGTGCGGCTGCGGCCGCACCGCGAGCGCCGCCTCGATCGCAGCGACCTGCGGGCTCGAACTCGAGCGTAGCGCGTCGGGCAGCCGGAAGCCCGCTCGTGCACGAGGGCGAGGTAGCGCCGCTGGATGGCGAACATGTCGAAGTCGGTGAGCGAAGCGGTGCGCCGGAGTGCAGCCGGCGCAGGACGGCGGCGATGCGGGGCAGGTTCGGCGCTGTCGCGCGACGTCGTCCTCGGTGAAGGTGCGACCCTCGACCCACTCGATCACCAGCACCCCGCCGTCCGGGTCGTGCGCCACCACCGGCGGTGCCACCCCGGTCGCCGCGGCGGCCCGCGAGGCGTAGACCTCGGCGTCCCGGTCGATCGCCAGCAGGGAGCCGGTCTCGCTCGAGAGCCGGGCGACGTAACGGCCCCGGTCGGTCACCAGCTTGGCGTTGACGTTGGTCAGGCCGCCGGTCAAGGGTTCGGCGTGCCAGCCGACCGTGGCCAGCATCGGCAGCGCTGCCAGGCGGGCCAGTACCCCGGCGGGGAGGCCGGACTCGACGGCCGACGAGTGGCTGTCCTCCCCCTGGGTCGCTGTCATCACTGCCTGGTCTCCTGCTGCCGACGGCGGGCGACGTGGCGGGGGCCACATCACGTTCCGTTGCGCCGGATGCTAGGGCCTGGACCTGCCCCGGTCCAGGCAACACAGGTCAAGAAGCGGTCTGTTTAACCCAGTTGAGACGTTTCGTTCCCGTCTGGAGGGTTCCTGTTGCTCCGTTCGGGCGAACGGAGGGTGCTGGATGCCCAGCCGGCACCGGACCGCAGCGTGAGGATTCGCGCCTCTGTCGAAGGGGGTCGGCCACGCAGGGTGAGGGCCCAGGTGCCGGGCTCAGGTGCCGGGCTCAGGCCAGGCCGGACGACGTCGTCCAGCGCTCCTCGATCCGCGCCGAAGCGCCAGACGGCCAGCGCGACGACCCAGGTGAGGACGAACAGGCCGACGATCGCGTAGCCGACGTAGTTGAGGTCGAGGCTCGGCGACGCCAGGCCAGCGGCCCGCCGGTGATGCCGAGCCTTCTCGGCGAGCATCGAGACCAGCTCGATGCGTGCCGATGACCAGCGCGACGGCGACCGACAGCCCGGTGATGGTGATGTTGTAGTAGACCTTGCGCACCGGCTTGGAGAACGCCCAGCCGTAGGCGAAGTTCATGAAGCAGCCGTCGATCGTGTCGAGCAGGCTCATGCCGGCGGCGAACAGGATCGGCAGGCGCAGGATCGCGTACCAGGGCAGGCCGAACGCGGCCGCGCCGCCGGCCAGCACCAGCAGCGCGACCTCGGTGGCGGTGTCGAAGCCCGAGCCCGAACAGCAGCCCGACCGGGTACATGTGCCACGGCTTGGTGACCGCCTTGGTGGCGCCGGCCGAGAAGCCGGTTCATGAAGCCCGCGGTTGTTGAGCTGCTCCTCGAGCTCGGCCTCGTCGTAGTGCGCCGCGGCGCATCTCGCGGAAGACCCTGACGATGCCGACCAGCACCACGCAGGTTGAGGATGCCGATGATGAGCAGGAACGACGCCCGAGACGGCGGTGCCGACCAGCCCGGTGGTCTGCTGCAGCGACGCGAGCCGTCGTCCTCGACCTGCGCCGGCCAGCGCCCGGACCCCGAACGCGAGCAGCAGGCACCGAGCCCGAAGACGATCGTCGAGTGGCCCGAGCGAGAACCAGAAGCCGACCGCGAGCGGGCGCTTGCCCGTCGGCCATCAGCTTGCGGGTGGTGTTGTCGATCGCGGCGATGTGGTCGGCGTCGAAGGCGTGCCGCATGCCCAGCGTGTAGGCGGTGACCCCGAGCCCGACGCCGAAGACGGTCGCGCCACCACCGGCCCCGACCCCGACGTGGATCTGCTGCGGCGCCACGATCAGCGCGAGCACGCCCCAGCCGACGACGTGCAGCAGAGCCACGAACGCCGCCATGCCCCAGATGGCACCGTGCTCGCCACGGGTCAGCCGGCCGCCCTCGTGGGGCAGCACGACGACGTCGCCGCTCGTACCCTTCTCAGACATCTCGGTCGACATCTCGGTCGTCGCCATGTGTCGGCGCCCCTCTCGACTGGCGCCGGTCGGGCGCCGCCATGACCTTAAGCAGACTGCTTCGCTGTTGCCAACCTTTTGCAACTGGTCACGGCTGTTGTTCAGCGAACCGTTACCTCCGGGCTCGTAGAGTGGGCGGATGCGCTCCGTCCGGCGACTCGCCGTCGTCCTCGTGGTCGCAGCCGTGCTGCTGGGCGGCGCCGACGTCGCCTCGCGGGCTCTGGCCCAGTCGGTGATGGCCGACCGGCTGCGCGCCGGCCAGCAGCTGGCCGCCACCCCCGAGGTGAGCGTGGCGGGCTTCCCGTTCCTCACCCAGGCGCTGCGGGGCCGCTACGACGAGATCGTCGTCACCTCACCCGGCACCACGGCAGCGGCGACCGGCACCGGCACCAGCACCCCGACGCTGCAGCACCTCGAGGCGCACCTGCGCGGGGTGCACGCCCCGTTGTCCCTGCTCACCGGCAGCAGCTCAGCGGTCCAGGTGGAGTCCGTCACCGCCTCGGCGACCGTGTCCTACGCCCAGCTGGCCGCCGCCCTGATGACCCGCGTCCCGCAGCTCACCCAGGTGCAGCTGTCGGACGGCGCGGGCGACAAGGTCACGCTGCAGGCCGCCGTCACGGCCTACGGCATCACCGTGCCGGTGGACGCCGCAGCCACAGTCACGGTGGCGGGCGACCGCCTGACGGTCAAGGTCGACCCGGGCGCCCTGGCTGACCAGCCGGCAGCCGTGCGGGCGAGCCTGACCAAGCTGCTCACGGTGACCCTGACGCTGCCGCGGCTGCCCTACCGGTTGACGGTCAGCCAGGTGCGGCCGACCACGGACGGGATCACGGTCACCGCACGGGCGGGAGCCACCGCCCTGCAGCTGCACTGACCCTCGGCTGCACCGACCGGCCGGACGTCGGCGGGACCGGGTCACCATCGGCGGCGGTCCCACCAGATGGTGGCGAGGTCGCGAGGCTGCGGCGGACCCAGCGCGTCGAGCAGCTCGGCGATCTCGCCGTCCCGCTCGGACGGCAGGCAGAGCCGCACCCGGGTGAACTCGACGCGACGTTCGGCGCTCACCCCGGCCCGGCCGGCCTGCGGGCCCGGTTGCCGCGAGACCTCGAGCCGCGCCGGCAGCCCGGCCTCCCGGATCACCTCGAGGGCGTCGTGGGCGGTCGGCCCGGACGGACGCTCCAGCTGCCAGAAGTGGCGCCAGAGCGGAGCCAGGGCCGTCAACGGATGCCGCAGCGGCAGCTCGAGCACCACCCTGCGCGCAGCGGCGGCGTCGAGCGCCCGCACGAAGGCAGGCAGCTCGGCCACGTTGTAGAGCACGTGATGGCAGACGACCACGTCGTGCGCCCCCGGAGCCGGGTCGCGCACCCCCTGAGCCGGGTCGCGCACCCCCGGAGCCTGCTCGCGCACCCTCGGAGCCCCCGGGTCGGGGGCGCCGGCGACGACGTCCGGCCAGCGACCCAGCACCTCGCGGTAGGCGACGCCCCGGCGTTCGGCCTCGGCGGCGAAGGCCTCGAGCATGCTCGACTGGCTGTCGACCCCGGTCACCTGCGCCGCCGGCGGGCAGAGCGCGAAGGCTGCGACGCCACCGCCGCAGCCGACGTCGAGCACACTGCCGCCGTCCGGCAGGGCTTCGCGGGCCCGACGATGGGACGGGGAGTCCGGGATCTGCTCGGCCACCTCGAAGGCGGCCACCGGATGCACCCACGGTGAGACCGGCGCCGCGTCGAGGATGTGCTGCGGCAGGGCCCAGGCCGCCAGATCCCGGGCCCAGGCCCGTGCCGCCGTCCCAGCCGTCCCAGCCGTCCCAGCCGTCCCCGCCGTCCCCGCTGTCCCGGCCGTCCCCGCTGACCCCGCTGTCCCCGCCACATCGGGCTCGCTCACGATCGAGACGTTAGCTCGCCGACCTGAGCGGCCCATGCATGGCCAGCGCACCACAACCCGCCGCCACGCCGGTCGACATACCCGGGGCCGAGGTTTCGGTGAGCTGGCCATGATCGATCAGGCGGGGGCGAGGGTGCCGCGGCTCTCCGCACGGCGATGTGACGGGAACAACGCAGCCATTTTCAATAGTTGAGTGTTAAAGTATGTTGTGACCTGGAGGAACCGATGACCGTGACGCCCGAGCGCACCGAGCACCCCTACGCCCGATTCGTCGCCGAGGCGCTGCCCGCCTCGCGCGCCCAGCATGCGTGGACCCCGCAGGACGGCCCGCTCCCGGTGCTCTACGTGAGCCACGCGCCCCGCTCGTTGCTCGAGTCCCGACCCTGGATGGACGAGCTGTCACGCTGGGCGCTCGCCATGCCCAAGCCCAGGAACGTGCTGATCGTCAGCGCCCACTGGGAGGAGGCCCCGCTGAGCCTGAGCGCTCCGGGTGCCGCGACGCCACTGGTCTACGACTTCGGCGGGTTCGACCCGCTCTACGACCCGCTGACCTACCCGACGCCGGACGCCTCCGACCTTGCCGCACGGGTGGCGGCCGCCATGCCGGACGGCGAGCCGGTGCACCAGCACCCCACGCGCGGACTGGACCGACGGGGCCTGGGTGCCGTTGATGGTGATGTACCCGGACGCCGACGTGCCCGTGCTGCAGCTGAGCCTGCCCACGCACGATCCGGCCCGGCTGCTCGACCTGGGGCGACGCCTGCACGAGCTGCGCGCCGAGGGCACCCTGGTGATCGGCTCGGGCTTCATGACCCACGGTCTGCCGTTCCTGACCCGGGAGCAGTTCATGAACGCCGGCGCCCCGCCCACCTGGTCGGTCGAGTTCGACGACTGGGCGGCGCAGGCGCTGGCCGCCGGCGACGTCGAGACGCTGTCGGCCTACCGGCACAAGGCCCCGGGCATGCCCTACGCCCACCCGACGGTCGAGCACTTCACGCCGCTGTTCGTGACGCTGGGCGCGGCCCAGCGCGCGGACGCCCCGGTCACCACGACCGTCGACGGGTACTTCTTCGGACTCTCGAAGCGCTCGTTCCAGGCCGCCTGACCCTGGCTGACCCCGCCTGACCCCGCCTGACCCTGCCGCAGGCGAGGGGCTTCAGGGAAAGGGCGTCAGGCGAGGGAGAGGAAGAGCTTCTCGAGCTCCTCGGTGTCCATCGCGTCCTCGCCCTCGGCGACCAGGCACTGCTTCAGGCCGGTCGCGACCAGCTTGAACCCGGCCCGGTCGAGGGCGCGCGAGGCAGCCGCCAGCTGGGTGACGATGTCACGGCAGGAACGGCCGTCCTCGAGCATGGCGATCACGCCGTCGAGCTGGCCACGCGCCCGGCGCAACCGGTTGATCACCAAACGGGCCTCGGCCTCGTCGATCTGCATGACGACTCCCCACGTAGCGGTACCCCCCAGGGTACCCTGCGACCCGCCTGCCGGCCGACCGGTGACGCCGCGCGCCAGCGCCGTCGGGGAAAGAATGAACCGCTCCCAACCGGACGGGCGAAACCAGGACAAGACCCCTAGAGTCGGCAAATGTCCTGACGCGCTAGCCTCATGACGGCCCGTGGTGTGCACCTCCCCCGTTCTTGTCGCGCCCTGGCCCGGTTCGCGCCCCAACGGTCAAGGAGCACCCGCCCGTCATGCCTGAGCCGGCCGTCACACAGCGACGCAGCGTGCCCATGTGGCCACGCAAGGCGTTCGTGGTGCTGACCCGGGGCCGCACCACTCTCGTGACTGTCGTCGTCCTGCTCTGGTTCCTGAGCACGGCGGTGGTCCTGTCCTCCCCGCCCCCGGTCGTGGCCCGCCTGATCGACGACCTCACCCAGACCCTGGTGGCCGCGCTCGCGGCCGGCGCGACCGGCATCGCCGCTGCCAGCCGCGGCCGCATCCGGCGGGCGTGGGCCTCGCTGGCCTTCGCGACCGGCAGCTGGTCGCTCGGACAGGCGGCCTGGACCGTGCTCGAGCTGCGCTACGGGCGCGACAGCCCGCTGCCCTCGGTGGCCGACCTGGGTTTCCTGATGTTCCCGATCGGGGTCGGGCTGGCCCTGTGGGCGTTCCCCACCGCCCAGCCGGGCCTGCGCCGGCGCGACATCGTCGACGGACTGATCCTCACCGCCGGCCTCGCCTCCATGATCTGGACGACGTCGCTGCGGGCGGTCCTGGACGGCGGCCACGGCACCACCGCCGCACTGGCGGTGTCCCTGACCTACCCCGTGGCCGACGCGATCATCGTCGTGATGGCCCTGATGGCCCACAGCCGGGGCGGTCCCCACCGCGACACCCTGGCCCGGCTCACGATCGCACTGACGGCGATGACGGCGTCCGACCTGGCCTTCGCCTATCTCAACTCCCACGACCTCAGCCTGTCCGGCAACGCGACCAGCACCGGCTGGACGGCGGCCTTCACCCTGATCGCGGTGGCCGCGCTGCGGCAGCCCAGCGAGTCGGCCGGCGCGGACGGCGACCCAGCGGACCAGCACGGGGCCTCGGCACCGGGCACCGGCTGGGCGCTGCCCGACGGCCCGGTGGTGGCAGCACTGACCGCCTGCACGGTCAAGTGGGCGATGACCGGGTCGGCCGACGCCGTCGGCATCGGCCTGCTGGGGATCGCGATCCTGCTGACGGCGGTACGCGAACGGTGGGCGATCCGCGACCACCACGCCCTGCTGGCCGAGGTCGCCGAGCATCGGGCAGACCTCGAGCTGCGGGTCGGCTTCGACCCGTTGACCCGCCTTGGCCAACCTCGGCGCCCGGTTCCGCGACCTGCTCGAAGGCGGCCCTGGCCGAGCACCGGGTGCAGCGCCGTCCGGTCACGATCATGATGTGCGACCTCGACGGCTTCACCACGGTCAACGACGAGCTCGGGCACCAGGCCGGCGACGCCGTCCTGGTCGAGGTGGCCCGCCGCCTGAGTGACGTGCTCGGCGAGCGCGACCTGCTCGCCCGGCTCGAGGGCGACGAGTTCGCCGTCCTGACCTACCAGCGCACCGGCGACCCGGACGGCGCCGGCGAGGTACTGGCGGCCCGGCTGCACGCCTCGCTGGCCGCACCGGTCACGATCGGCGAGGTGAAGCTGTCGGTGCGTGCGGCCCTGGGGATCAGCTGCCAGGTCACCTCCCGGCAGGCCACCCCCAGCCTGGACCGCATGCTCAGCCAGGCCGACGTCGCGCTGCGGGCGGCCAAGCGGGCCGGCTTCGGACAGACCATGACCTGGCACGAGGGGTTGACCCTGCCCGAGGCCGGGGACTGGCAGCTGCGGCCGCTGCTGGACGACGCCCTCACGGCGGGCGAGATCGTGCCCTGGTTCCAGCCGAGCTCGTTTCGACCTCGTCCGACGGCCGGCTGGTCGGCTTCGAGGCGCTGGCCCGCTGGACCCACGGCGGCGAGGTGCTGCTGCCCGACGACTTCCTGCCGGTGGCGGGCGGCGGGCCGGCACGACGCCCGAGCTGACCCGGCAGATGCTCAGCCGGTCGGTCCGCCAGCTGCTGATCTGGCGTCGCAGCGGCCTGGGGCTCGAGCAGCTGACCATGGCCGAGAACGTGCCGCCGTCCCTGATCATCGACTCGGACTTCCCGGCCTGCGTCGCCCAGGTGCTCACCCAGTTCCCGATCGAGCCGGGCGGCCTGATCGTCGAGATCACCGAGCAGGCCCTGCTCACCGAC
>CAVTWW010000023.1:0-52757 GCA_963738495.1 uncultured Actinomycetota bacterium | reverse complement strand
TCACGATCGAGAGCCTCACGCAGGAGGTGCAGGAGCGCGCAACCGCCCGGCGCCCGCGCCGGTCGCGGCGCCGCCGCCGCGGCACCCGCCGCCGGCGGAGGTGCCGCTGCCGTCGATCCGCGAACGACGCCGAGATGCTGCAGCGCACGCTGCTGCTCGCGCAGCGCGCCGCCGACGACGCGGTCAACGAGGCGCAGGCGCGCGCCAAGCAGTTGCTCGAGGAGTCCGAGGCCAAGGCGCAAGCCCTGGTCAGCGACGCCGAAGCCACTCCGCGGCGCATCGCCGAAGGTCAGCGCCGTCGGCTGGAAGCCGCGCTGCGCGGCCTCTCCACGCGTCGCGAGCAGTTGCGCGCCGACGCTGAAGCGCTCGAGGAGTACGTCTCCGGCTACCGCGACCGCATCCGTGCCGCGATCGAGCACGACCTCGCGCACCCTCGGCGGCGACATCGACGCCCCGACGAGCGTCCCGAGCTGCACGAGGTCGAGATCCCGGTCGACCGCGAGCCCGCGCCGGTGGCGGTCGTGCCCGAGCCGGTGATCGACCTCGGGCCCGAACCGGCGCCCGCACCGCCCCCGAGCCCGAGCCGTCGGCGTCCGGCCCGGCCTCGACGAGCCCTCGTGGGACTCCGGCCCCGCCACCCACGCCATCAGCGGTCTCGACGCCGGCCCGACCGCGCCCCTCGTCCGAGTCCGGCCGCTTCGGTGCCGAGCGGGAAGGCAGCTGGTACCGAGGCGTCGGCCACCGGTTCACCGGTCGCCGCCCCGCCGCGGCCCGAGCCCGCGCCGCCCCCGCACCGGCCCCGCCGACTGGCCGCCGCCGGCCCCGCGCGCAGCGTCGTCGTCAGCCGCACCGGCCGGCGACTCGTGGCTGTCGGCGTCCAGACTCCGACTGGGGGTCATCCACCACCGCGTGGGACGCCCCGGCACCGTGGGAGCGCGAGCGCCGGCTCCGCAGCCCCGGCGCGCGGCGTTCGCGACCGACGTGCCGATGGAAGCCAACGCATCGACACCGACTCGCTCGACGACGAGCGTTCTTCGCGTCGCTGCGCGAAGCAGTGCGCGACGACGCTCCGCTCGGTCCGCGTGACGACGAACAGGCCGGGTTCTTCGACGGCGGCTCCGAGCAGGACCGCCGGCGCTTCCGCCGTCGTCGCTGCACGTTCGTCGCTCGAGCCTGCGTCAGCGCTCGACGCGCGGTCAACTCCACTGCCACCTCGTCGCCGTCGATCTCGACGCGCAGTCGGCGGCCGCATCGGCGAGCGGCACCACGTCGAACTCCACCGCCAGCACCTCGCGCGCGATCCAGTCACGGTACACGTGGGCGGCGGCCTCGACCCGACCGGCGGCCGAGGCGGCACCCGGATGCGGTCGGCGATCTCCAGACCCGCGGCCTTGCGCTGCTCGTTGAGCAGGCGGATCAGGTCGCGTGCGGTGCCCTCGGCGCGCAGCTCGTCGTCGACCGTGGTGTCGATGGCGACCGCGTAGCCGCCTTCCTGCGCGAGCCGAGCTCGGCATGTGACTGGCCCGCACCTCGACGTCGTCGGACGCCGAGGGGACGGCGGTGCCGTCGGCGAGCACGAGGTCGTAGCCGCCGTCGGTGTCGAGGGCCCGGCTGACCGCGCCACCGTCGGCGCGTCGCGAGTGCTTCCTTCACGAGGGGCATCTGGCCGCGGACCCGCGGGGCCAGACGCCTGAAATTGGGGACCACCGAGTACTCGAGCAGGCCCTCGAGATCGGTGACCGCCTCGAGCTGCTTCACGTTGAGGGCGTCGGCCACCTCGGCCGCCACCGCGTCGGAGAACTCGCCCCCTCGGGGAGCAGGACCAGCGCCCGCCGCAGCGGCTGGCGGACCTTGAGCTTGGCCTCGTTGCGGGCCGAGAGGCCGAGCGACACCACCGTCCGCGCCCGCTCCACCTCGCGCTTCGAGCGACTCGTCGACGCGCGTCGGTGTCGACCGCGGGCCAGTCGGCGAGGTGCACCGACTCGGGGCTCGCCGTTCGGGCACGGAGCCGGCGAGGTTGCGGTGCAGTTCGTCGGCGACGAACGGCGTGAACGGCGCGAGCAGCATCGCCACCGTCGAGAGGCACTCGTGCAGCGTCGCGTGCGCGGCCGGGTCGTTCGCGTTCCAGAAGCGCGGCCGTGAACGGCGCACGTACCAGTTCGAGAGGTCGTCGACGAAGCGCTCGAGCGCCTGCGCGCCGCGCAGCGCGTCGAAGCCGTCGAGCGCGTCGGTGACCGCGGCGACGGTGCGCGTGCAGCCGCGAGCGCACCCAGCGGTCGAGCACGTGCGGTCGGGCGGCGCGACCGGGCTCGTCGCCGGGCGTCCAGCCGTCGAGGTTCGCGTAGGTGACGAAGAACGAGTAGGTGTTCCAGAGCGTGACGAGGAAGCGCGCCGACTCGTCGATGGCCTCCACCGAGACGCGCCGCGGCGTCCACGGCGAGCCGGCGGAGAAGAAGTTCCAGCGCAGCGCGTCGGCGCCGCGCGTGTCGAGCACCGTCCACGGGTCGATGACGTTGCCCTTCGACTTCGACATCTTCTGGCCGTCCTTGTCGACGATCAGCGCCAGGCACACGACGTTGCGGTACGGCGTGCGCCCGAACACCAGCGTGTTGACCGCGAGCAGCGAGTAGAACCACCCGCGCGTCTGGTCGATCGCCTCGCAGATGAAGTCGGCGGGGAACGCGTCGACTCGAACTGCGTCGCTCGTGCTCGAACGGGTGGTGGAACTGCGCGGCCGGCATCGCGCCGGAGTCGAACCATGCGTCGAGCACCGGTTCGACGCGGCGCGCGCCGGGCCGCCGCACTTCGGGCACGTCGATGATGACGTCGTCGACGGAGGGCCGGTGGAGGTCGAGGTCGGCGAGGTCGCGGCCCGACCGCTCGGCGAGCTCGGCGACCGAGCCGACGCACGTGTCGGTGCCGCAGTCGTCGCAGCGCCACACCGGCAGCGGCGTGCCCCAGAAGCGGTCGCGCGACAGCGCCCAGTCGACGTTGTTCTCGAGCCAGTCGCCGAAGCGCCCGTGCTTGATGTGCTCGGGGTGCCAGCCGATGGTCTCGTTCTCGCGCGAGCAGCTCGTCGCTGGTGCGCGGACGGTGCGCGCGAACCAGGTGGGCTTCGCCCAGTAGATGAGCGGCGTGTCGCAGCGCCAGCAGTGCGGGTAGGCGTGCGTGTAGCTCGACCACGCTGCTCGAGCGACCGGCCGCGGCGAGCGTCGTCGATGATCGCGGGGTCGGCGTCCTTCACGAACGTGCCCGCCCACGGGTGCGGCACGAGCGGGTGTCGACGAACGTCGCCGCGGGCCGACCGGGTTGAGCATCGGCAGGCCCTCGGCGTCGGCGACCTCGCGGTCGATCTCGCCGAACGCGGGCGCGAGGTGCACGATGCCCGAGCCGTCGTCGACGGTGACGAAGTCGGCGGCCACGACCCGCGGCGTCCTCGGCGTCGTCGGAGCAGGGAGCTCGAGGAGGTCGAAGGGCCGCTCGTAGCGGAGCCCGACGAGGTCGTCGACCGCGATCGGGCCGACGACCTCGGCGTCGTCGCCGAGCACGTCGGCGACGCGCGCCGCCGCCATCACGAGGTCGCGGCGCCGCCGTCGCCGGCGACACGCGCACGTACTCGACGTCGGGACCGACCGCGGCGCCGACGTTCGACACCAGCGTCCACGGCGTGGTGGTCCACACGAGGAGGTCGAAGTCGCGGTCGACGACGGGGAAGCGCACGTAGACCGACGGCTCGGTGACGTCCTGGTACGCGCCGGGCTGGCCGAGCTCGTGGCTCGACAGCGCGGTGCCGCAGCGCCCGCAGTACGGCACCACCTTGTGGCCCTCGTAGATGTCGCCGTTGTCCCACATCTGGCGGAACAGCCACCACACGCTCTCGATGTACTCGTTGTCGAGCGTCCAGTAGGCGTCGTCGGTGTCGAGCCACATGCCGATGCGCTGTGGTGAGCGACTCGAAGTCCTCGACGTAGCGGTGCACCGACTCGCGGCACAGCCGGTTGAACTCGGCGATGCCGTAGTCCTCGATCTCGTGCTTGCTGTGGAAGCCGAGCTCCTTCTCGACCTCGCACCTCGACCGGCAGGCCGTGGCAGTCCCAGCCCGCCCTTGCGGGCGACGTGGTGGCCGCGCATGGTCTGGAAGCGGGGATAGAGGTCCTTGAAGAGCCGGGCCCACACGTGGTGGATGCCGGGACGGCCGTTCGCGGTCGGCGGGCCCTCGTAGAACACCCACTCCGGCGCGCCCTCCCGCCGGCGCAGGCTCTCGGCGAAGACGTCGTCGACCTCGCCAGCGGACGAGTGCGGCGTGCTCGAGCGCGACGAGGTCGAGCGACGGCGCGACGGGGTCGAAGGTCACCCCGGGATCGTACCGGCGATGGTCCGCGGGCCATCTCCCTGATTGGCGGTCGGGGCGGGCACGACTGGTGCGCTGCCGTCGACCCCCGTGCGACCACTACAATCCGGCGCTCGCTCCCCGGGGGAAGTCATGGCCGCAGCACCGAAATCAGCCGCAGCAGGCCGCCGCGAAGCCCGCGGCCGCCAAGGCCGGCGCCGAGAAGGTCGCGGCCAAGAAGGCCGCATCCGGCCAAGAAGGCCCCGGCAGAAGAAGGCCGCCCGCCGAAGAAGGCCGCCGGCGAAGAAGGCTGCGCCGGCGAAGAAGGCCGCGCCGGCGAAGAAGGCGCCCGGTCAAGAAGGCCGCCCGCAGAAGGCCCCCGCGGCGAAGAAGGCGCCGCGGCCCCGGTCAAGAAGGCCCCCGCGCCCCGGCGAAGAAGGCCGCGCCGGCCAAGAAGGCCGCCGCCGGCGCAAGAAGGCGCGCCCGGTGAAGGCCGGACCGGTCAAGAAGGCGCCCCGCAAGCCACCACGGTGATCTGCCCCTGTCGGGCTTCGAGGTGAAGCCCGAGAAGCCGGGCCTGTCACCCAAGACCCTCGAGCGGCTGCGAGAGCCAGCCTGCGCGAGGAGCGCACCCGTCACGTCCAGCAGGCCGCCGAGCTCCAGGCCGAGGCCGACCAGCTCGCCGCCGAGCGCGAGGGTGGCGACACCCAGTTCGACGAGGAGTCGGGCGAGGGCGACACCATCAACATCGAGCGCGAGCGCGACCTCCTGCTGTCGGCCTCGGCCCAGCAGATCGTCGACGAGATCGACCGCGCGCTCGAGCGCATGGACGCCGGCACCTACGGCGCTCTGCCTCCCGGCCGGCCGGCGGATCAACCTCGAGCGTCTCGAGGCGCTGCCCTACGCCGAGACCTGCGTCGACTGCAAGGCTCGTGCCGAGCGACGCCGCTAGCGACACGGCCCGCACGCCACCGGCGCGGGCCGGCCGCCCGCTCCTCGCGACCGCGATCGTCCTCGGCGTCGTCGTCCTCGACCAGCTCACGAAGTGGTGGGCGGTCGCGCGAGCTGCCGACGGTCCCGTCGCGCTGTTCGGCGACGACATCGGCTTCGCCGTCGTGCGCAACACCGGCAGTGCGTTCAGCCTCTTCCAGGCGTTCACGCCGCTCCTCGCCATCGTCGCCATCGTGGTCGCGGTGATCCTGGTGCGCACGGTGCGTCGTACCGGCGACACGTGATGGTCGTGGGGTTGTCGCTGGTGCTCGGCGGCGCGCTCGGCAACCTGATCGACCGCCTGTTCCGCACGCCGGGGTTCCTGCGCGGCGCGGTGGTCGACTTCGTGCACGTCGGCGACTTCCCCACGTTCAACGTCGCCGACTCCGCCATCACGATCGGCGCGATCCTATCGTGATCTGGGCGGTCCGCGCCGACCTGCGCGAGCCGCGAAGCGCCAGCGGGTGCGACGCCGATGGCTGAGCAACTCGTGGTGCCCGACGCGTTCGGCGGGGGAGCGGCTCGACCGCGCCGTGGCGCTGCTCACCGGGTGGACCCGCCGCGAGGTGCAGGACCTCGTGCAGACGGGCGCGGTGCTGGTCGACGGCGAACGGGTGCCGAAGAGCCGCAAGCTCGAGAGCCGGCAGCGTGGTCGAGGTGCTGGCCGAGCCGGAGGCGCCGGGCTCCCGGGCGCCGACCCGTCGATCGACGTCGTGGTGCGCTACGAGGACGACGACCTCGTGGTGGTGGCGAAGCCCGCCGGGCTGGTGGTGCATCCGGGCGCCGGCATCCCGATGGCACGCTGGTCAACGGTCTGCTGGCGCTGCTACCCGGAGATCGCCGACGTCGGTGACCCGGCGCGCCCGGGCATCGTGCACCGGCTCGACCGCGACACCAGCGGTCTGCTCGTGGTCGCGCGCTCACCGGCGCGCCTACGACGCGCTGGTCGCGATGCTCGCCGCGCACGACGTGACGGCGACTACCACGCGCTGGTGTGGGGCGCGCCCGAGGCGCCGCGGGCGTGATCGACGCGCCGATCGGACGCTCGGTCCGCCGGCCGACCCGGATGGCGGTCCGCGAGGGCGGGCGCGGGCGCGCACCGGTACGAGGTCGCCGCCGTCTACCCCGAGCCGTCGGTCGCGTGCTCGACTGCCGGCTCGAGACCGGGCGCACCCACCAGATCCGCGTGCACCTCCAGGCCATCGGCCACCCCGTGGTGGGTGATCCCGCTATGGCGGACGCCGGGCGGCGATCGACCTCGACCGGCCGTTCCTGCACGCCGGCGAGCTGGCCTTCGTGCACCCGGTCACCGGCGAGCCGGTGCGGGTGCAGGAGCCGCTCGCCCCCGAGCTCGTCGAGGTGTTGGCAGGCAGTTAGACCTGAGTGCGTTTTCCGAGGACACGACCCGGACCGCGTCAGTCGTCGGCCTGGGGGCCGAGCCGCGGGTCGCGATGGAGGATAGGCGGCACCAGTCGGTCTCGCCGGCGTTGGCTTTCTCCGCGACCCACTTGGTGGTGGTCGTCGAGGCGGCCGACGGGCGAGTCGGGCTCGGCCTGGCCCACCAGCCCGAAGTTCGCGCCGATGGGCCAGGGTGGCCGCGAAGGCGGTCACGCTGAGCGCTCCGGCCGTCGCCACCAGCTTGCGTCGTCGCATCGCACCCCTCCCCAGGCGCAGGTTCCCCCTCCGCCGCCCCTATCGGCTCGCTCGCGCCTCGAGGTGAAGCGTGTGTGACGCACGACCGGATTCGGAGTCAAGGCCGCCGCCTCCGATGTCGAAACTCCTCCCATGGCGCCGCCCAGGCGTCTCCCACGCACGAAAGCGGCCGACACCATAGATCCTGATCGTCGAGGATGACGACGCCATCGCCACCCCCGCTCGCCAAGGGTCTCGACCGCGAGGGTCTCGACGTCGACCGGGTGGGGGACGGGGAACGATGCACTCGACCGGCAGCACAGCCTCCGCGTTTCGACGTCGTGCTGCTCGACCTCGGCCTGCCCGACCGCGACGGCTTCGACGTCTGCCACGAGCTGCGCGCCCGCTCCGACGTGCCGATCATCGTCGTGACCGCCCGCGGCATGGACAACATCGCTCTGTTCGACCGGTCCGCACCGTTGCCGCCCGGGTTCCGGCTCGAGCAGTCGGACGCGACCAGCTGGATGGCGTTCTACTGCCAGCAGATGTTCAAGATCGCCCTCGAGCTGGCCCGCACCGAGAAGGCCTGGGACGACGTCGCGACCAAGTTCTTCGAGCACTTCCTGGCGATCGCCAAGGCGATGAACTCGTTCGGCTCGCACGGCACCTCGCTGTGGGACGAGGAGGACGGGTTCTTCTACGACACCCTGGTCGCCCCGGACGGCACCGCGCAGCCGTTGCGGGTGCGCTCGATGGTGGGGCTGCTGCCGATCCTGGCGGCCACCGAGGTGCCGGCCTGGGTGGGCGAGGAGTGCCCCGACCTGACGGCACGCATGCACTGGCTGCAGCGCCGCCGTCCGGAGCTGGTGCGCCCGCTGCTGTTCGCCAAGGGCGCCGGCGAGCGCAAGATCCTGCTGTCGCTGGTCGACCAGGTCCGGCTGCGCCGGATGCTGGAGCGGCTCTTCGACACCGAGGAGTTCCTGTCGCCGTACGGGATCAGGTCGCTGAGCGCCGCCTGCCGGCAGCCGATCACCACCCACGTCGCCGGCCGTGACGCCTCGATCGAGTACGAGCCGGGGGAGTCACGCACCAGTCTGTTCGGCGGCAACTCCAACTGGCGGGGACCGATCTGGTTCCCGGTGAACGTGCTGCTGGCCGACAAGCTGCGCACCATCGGGCGGCACTTCGGCGACACCTTCACGATCGAGATCCCCACCGGGTCGGGCAACCTGTGCACCCTGGTGGATGCCGCCGACGTGATCGACGGCGGCCTGACGGCGCTCTTCCGCCCGGTGGACGGACGACGACCTGCGGACGGCGGCCGGATCGAGGCCACCGACGACCCGCTCTGGGCCGAGCACCCGACGTTCAGCGAGTACTTCGACGGCGACACCGGTGAGGGGCTGGGGGCCAGTCACCAGACCGGGTGGACGGCGCTGGTCGCTCACCTGCTCAACCCGCGGCTGCCACCGGACCCGCGCCGCCAGGGCTGGGCCTGAGCGGGCTCAGCGGACTGGGCGGGCTCAGACGACTGGGCGGGCTCAGCCCAGCAGCTTCTTGACGGCCTCGACGTCGAGGGTGCCCGCGGCGAGTCGGCGCAGGGCGCTGAGCTGGTCGTCGGGCGCCGCGGCGTCATCACCGGTCGAGGCGCCGACCGTGCCGTCGTCCGTCGTGCCGTCGTCCGTCGTGCCGTCGTCCGACGTGCTGCCGTTCGGAGCATTGTCGTTCGGGGTGCTGTCGTTCGCGGTCAGTCCCAGCTTGCGCAGCAGGTCGTCGAACCGCAGCCGGGCGGTCGGGTAGCTGACGCCCAGGTGCCGTTCGACCTCCTTCATGGTGCCGCGCGAGGTCAGGAACACCCGCAGCAGCCCGAGGTCGGCCTCGCTGAGGGCGCAGAACGAACAGGGCGCGAAGCTGCCGGTCAGGCCGGTGCCGCAGCCCGGGCAGCTGAGGCGGGTGACGTGCAGCTGGTCGCTGCAGACCGGGCAGTCCTGCGGCGCCCGGAACGAGGGATGGGCCTGATGCCCGGACGTGGGGTGGCTCACGCGGCACTCTCCTGGGTCAGCACGACCGAGCTCATCAGGGCGTCGATCCCGAGCCGTCCGTTGCCGGCGCCGAGCCGGCTGGTGGTGGTCTCGGAGTCGGCCAGGCCGGCGGTCGAGACGGCGTCCGGCAGCACCACCTTGCCCAGCCGGTTGTGCGCGGTGATCGTCACGTCGGAGGCGGCGCCGACCGTCAGCTTCACCGAGGACGACTCGCACTGCAGTCGGCCGGTGCCGGTCAGCACCGCGCTGCCCTTGACCGAGGAGGTGAAGGCGTCGAGGTCGAACCGGCCACGCAGGCCGTCCACCGTGGCTCCCGAGGCCACCAGCCGCAGCTTCACCCCGCCGGTCAGACCGCGAAGCCGGACGGCGGCACCGACGGCCTCGACCTCGACCGCGAGCGCGGGGTTCACCCGCACCACCAGGTTCTGCGCCTTCCAGCTGCGGGCCCAGGCCAGGCTGCGCGGCAGGTCCTCGAAGCTGAAGCGGGGACCGGTGGGGGTGCCCTCGCGGCCTTCGCCGAAGCTCAGGGGCAGGTCGGTCGCCTCGACCACCAGGACGCCGTCCTCGCGGTGCACGGTGTGACGGCCCTCGACCGCGAGCTCACGCACCGACGCGTCGGCGATCACCTCGACCGTGCGGTAGGACGCGTTCACCTTGACCGTGGTCCCGCTGCGACCGTCCCCGGCGCCGGGCTCGGTGGTGGTGCGGCCGGCACCCGGCTCAGTGGCGCGCCCGGCGCCCGGCTCGGTGCTCGAGGGGGCTCCGGACGCGGTACCTGTCGTGCGAGGGGCTTCGGTCCGGGGGTCACCCCAGGCCGGGGTGTCGGTGGCGCCGGACCCGGGAAGGGTGGCGGTGGCGGGATCGGCCGTCGGCGTCACGCCGGAACCGGTGAGCAATGCATGAGCGGCTTCGGGGGTCAGCTCACCGGCCGCGACCTGGTGCAAGATCTGGTCCACGTCAGGAGTGGTCATGCATCAAACGTAAGTCGGACCTTCAGTATTCGCAAGCGCGGATGAAATATGTGGAAGTAGCGCCCTTCGTGACGGCTCCGGAATTCGAGGGATGGGTGCGCTGGGTGGCTGTCGCTCGACGTCGGCGGCCCGTGTGAAAGCGAGCGTGAACCGGATACGGGGTGATCACCCCCGATCCGGTTCACGCTCGCTTTCACACAGCGTTGGTGGGGGTCGGGTTGTTGGTGGGGGCCGGGTCGTTGGTGGGGGTCGGGTTGTTGGTGGGCGTCGGGTCGGTGGTGGGGGCCGGGTCGGTGGTGGGGGTGGGGTCGGTGGTGGCACCGGGGGCCTTGGTCTGCAGCAGCTGCCACAGGGCCTCGACGTGGTGGCGCTCGGTGGCCTCGGCTCCGATCGAGACCCGCACCATCCAGCGACCGTCGAGCAGGGCCGGGGTCACGAAGGCGCGCCCGCTGTCGTTGACGGCAGCCGCCCACGACAGGGTGTGCCGGTCGAGCGCCTCGCCGTCCAGGGCGGCGCTCGCCAGGGCGGCGCCGTCGACGTCGGTCGGGACGTGGACCAGGCACAGGGTCTGCAGGGTCACCGGAGCCACGAGCCGCCAGTCGGGGTGGGCCTGCACCTGCTCGGCCAGCCAGGCCGCGTTGGCCAGGTCGCGACGCAGCCGGGCCCGGATCGCCTCGACCCCGTCGAGGCGCAGCTGGAACCACAGCTTGAGCGCCCGGAACCGGCGCCCCAGCGGGATGCCCCAGTCCTTGTACTGCACCACCTCGCCGTCCACCTGTGAGCGCAGGTACGAGGGGTTGGTCGACATCACCCGCACCAGATGGTCGACGTCCTGCACGTAGAGCAACGCGCAGTCGAGCACCGTGCCCAGCCACTTGTGGGGGTTCCACGACAGCGAGTCGGCACCGTCGAGGCCGTCGACCAGGTGCCGGCACTCGGGCAGCAGCAGGGCCGAGCCGGCCATGGCCGCATCGACGTGCACCCAGGCACCGTGGGCCTTCGCGATCGGCACGATCCGGGCCAGCGGGTCCACCGCCGTCGTCCCCGTGGTGCCGACCGCCACGACCACGGCGGCAGGGCGCCGTCCGGCGGCGACGTCGGCGTCCATGGCCTCGGCCAGGGCGTCGGGGCGCATCGCGAAGGTGGCGGGGTCGACGTCGACGACGCGCAGGTTGTCGCGGCCGAAACCGGCCAGCAGGGCGGCTTTGGCGACTGAGGAGTGGGCGTGCGGCGAGGTGTAGACGACCAGCGGCTGCGGCTCGGCCTGCAGCCCGCCCCGGGCGTGGCTGTGGTCGCTGGCGCGCTCGCGGGCGGCCAGCAGGGCGACGAGGCAGGCGGTCGAGGCGGTGTCGTGGATGGCGCCGTGCCAGGACGGCGACAGGCCGGTCAGCTCGCGCAGCCATTCGGTGACGACCTGCTCGACCTCGGTCAGGGCCGGCGCGGACTGCCAGGTGATGCCCAGGGCGGCGATGCCCGACGAGGCGACGTCACCGAGCACCGACGACAACGAGGCGTTCGAGGGGAACCAGCCGAAGAAGGCGGGGTGCTGGGTCTGGGTGACGCCGGGCACCACAACCTGTTCGAGGTCGGCCATGACGGCGGCGAACGACTCGGGCAGCTCGGGTGCACGAGCGGGCAGGGCCGCGACTATCTCGCCGGGTCGGGTGCGGCTGGCCACCGGCAGGTCGGGCACCCGGGTGCGGTGGTCGGCGATCCAGTCGATGAGGCAGTGCCCAGCGGCGCGGAACTCCTCGGGAGTCATGACGTGTCCTTCGGCGACGACGGCGAACGGGCGTCGTCAGGGTAGTGCTCGAGGTGTCGCACGAGGTTCGCACGAGGTGTCCACAAGGTGTCGCACAAAGGCGTCGCTCGAGGTGTCGCACGAGGTGTCGGTCGTCGTAGGTTGTGGCCACCTGGCCCGCCCCCTTCGGAAGGAACCTCCGTTGGCCGCTGCACCGTCAGCCTCGTCGGCTCCTGATCTGGTCATCACCCGCGCCCGGGTGCGTTGCGCGCCGGGGCCGGACGGCGCCGCCCGCTGGGCGGACGGCCTGGCGGTGAAGGGTGACCGGATCGTGGCGGTCGGCGAGGCCGCCGAGGTGCGGGCCCTGGCGGGGCCGGCCACCCGAGTGGTCGAGGCGCCTGGTCGGCTGGTGCTGCCGGGGTTCCAGGACAGTCACGTCCACGCCCCGTTCGGTGGCCGCAACCAGCTGCAGGTCTGGCTCAACGACGCGGTCGGCAAGCAGGCCTACCTCGACGTCGTCGCCGCCTACGCGGCGTCCCGTCCCGACGAGCCCTGGATCGTCGGGGGCGGGTGGGCCATGGAGTACTTCCCCGGCGGCACGCCGCGCAAGGAGGACCTGGACGCCGTCGTCCCCGACCGTCCGGTGTTCCTCTACAACCGCGACGTGCACGGCGCCTGGGTGAACAGCAGGGCCCTCGAGCTCGGCGGCATCACCGCCGACACCCCGGACCCCTCGGACGGTCGCATCGAGCGTGACCCCGTCACCGGCGAGGCGACCGGCACCCTGCACGAGGGGGCCGCCTACGCGTTCAACGACACCGTCGTGCCGCTGCCCAGCCGGCAGGAGTGGCAGGCCGCGATCCTGCAGGGACAGCGGCACCTGCACGCCTTGGGGCTGACCGGGTGGCAGGACGCCTGGGTCACTCCCGCGACCCTGGAGGCCTACCAGCACCTGGCGGCCGACGGCCGGCTCACGGCCCGGGTGGTCGGGGCGCTGTGGTGGGACCGCCACCGCGGGCTCGAGCAGATCACCGACTTCCTCGACCAGCGGGAGCGGGCCTCGGGCGCCGCCCTGAAGGCCGGCTCCGGGGTGTCCGGCTTCTTCCCGACCACCGTCAAGATCATGACCGACGGGGTGCTCGAGAACTACACCGGCGCCCTGCTCGAGCCCTACTGCGACGGGTGCGGCGGTCACACCGACAACCACGGCCTGTCCTACGTCGAGCGCGACGAGCTGGCCGCCGCGGTGACCGAGCTCGACCGGCTCGGGTTCCAGGTGCATCTGCACGCCATCGGCGACCGCGCCGTCCGCAACGCCCTGGACGCCGTGGCGGCGGCGCGCGCGGCCCGCCCGGACAGCGACCTGCGTCACCACATCGCCCACCTGCAGGTGGTGCAGCCGCAGGACGTGCCGCGCTTCGCCCAGCTGGGGGTCGTCGCCAACTGCCAGACCTACTGGGCCCAGACCGAGCCGCAGATGGACGAGCTGACGATCCCGTTCCTCGGGCCCGAGCGGGCCGGCCTGCAGTACCCGTTCGAGGCCATCCGGGCCACCGGGGCCCGCCTGGCGATGGGCAGCGACTGGGCGGTCACCACCGCGAACCCGCTCGAGCAGCTGGAGGTCGCCGTCACCCGCATCGACCCCGAGAACCGTGACCGTGCCTCGTTCCTGCCCGACCAGCGACTGGCGCTGCACCACGCGGTCGACGCCTTCACCGCCGGCTCGGCCTACGTCAACCACGACGCGGACGGCGGCGTGATCGAGGTCGGCCGCCGGGCCGACCTCGCGATGCTGGACGTCGACATCTTCGCCCCCGGGTTCGTCGGGAACGGCCGGGCCCCGCTGGCCGACGCCTCGGTCGAGCTGACGGTCGCCTCGGGCGTCGTGGTCCACGACCGGCTCGCCTGACCCGGGTCGACGACTCTCGTTCCGGCTGCATCGTTCTCAGCGGCGTGGCGGGTCAGGTCGTGACGACGTCCAGCCGCCACGGGGTGCCGGGGCGCGGTGGCGCCGCCAGCTCGACGTTCCAGCCGGCCGCCGTCAGCTGGGCGGCCAGCGCCGTGGGGGAGCGGGGCTCGACGTCCGCGAGCATCAGCTGCCGGGCGATGAGTCCTCGCACGTGCTTGGCCATGTGACTGATCACGGTGCGCCCGTTCGGGCCCTCGTGCAGCGCCCGGACCGCGATCGACCGGGCCGCGACCGCCCCGGTCAACGGCCAGGCGGCGGCGTAGTCGGCGGAGCGGCAGTCGACCACCAGAGCCTTGGCGCCGGCGGCCTCGGTGAGCGGCTCGGCCAGCGCCGATCGCCACAGCGAGGCCAGGGTGGGCAGCCCGGGCAGGGCGACGTCGACGCCCAGGCGGTAGGCGGGCACCCGGTCGGCCAGGCGCAGGGCACCCCACAGGCCCGAGGTGATGACGATCCGGCGCCGGGCCCGGCGCAGCGCCGCGGCGTCCAGGCCGGTCAGGTCGAGGGCGTCGTAGAGCACGCCGGTGTAGAGCCGGCCCGCCTCGACGGTGGGCAGCCGGTCGAGGCGGGCGTTGCGGCGCACGTCGTCCAGCAGCGTGGGGCCGACACCGAACCGCTCGGCGGCGTCGTCGGCCAGGCTCGCCGCGGTGAGCGCCTCGAGCACCCGGGCGCGGGTGGCGGTCAGCGACGGGAACGACAGGGTCGCCAGGTCGAGCCGGCGTCCCCGGGCCGGTACGGGGCAGTGCGAGCGGGACGGCGGCAGCAGCACCAACACGACCGGCAGCGTACGGGCACCCGAGGCGCCGGATCACCCGACGGTGCGTAGATTGCGGTCATGGTGCGTCGCACAGTTCGTCTGACCGGTCCCGACACCGCCTCGGTGGCCGCCCTGCAGGCCTCCTTCGACCAGCTGCGGGCCACGCTGGGCATCCCCGCGCAGTTCCCGCCCGAGGTGCTGGCGGCGGCCACGGCCAGTGCGGCCGCCGACCACGCCACCGAGCTCGACCTTCGCGACCTCGGGTTCGTGACCGTCGACCCGCCGGGCTCGACCGACCTCGACCAGGCCATGCACCTGACGCGGGACGGCACCGGCTACCGGGTGGACTACGCGATCGCCGACGTGCCGGCCTTCGTGCCCGACG
This sequence comes from uncultured Actinomycetota bacterium, assembly GCA_963738495.1. Lineage (GTDB taxonomy): Bacteria > Actinomycetota > Actinomycetes > Actinomycetales > Kineosporiaceae > CAVTWW01. The sequence goes on along the minus strand of CAVTWW010000023.1, from coordinate 37,943 downwards.
GCGGACCGGTGGACGGCGAGGCGCGCCGGCGCGGCCAGACCCTGTACGCCCCCGACCGGCGCACCCCGCTGCACCCGCAGGTGCTCAGCGAGAGCGCCGCCAGCCTGCTCGAGGGCCAGGACCGACCGGCGTTCGTCTGGCGGTTCACCCTGGACGCCCAGGGGCAGGTGAGCGCGACCGAGCTGGTGCATGCCACGATCCGCAACCGGCACCGGCTCAGCTACGACGAGATCCAGGCCGCCGCCGACGCCCATGCCGGGTCCGGCCCCGACCAGCTGCCGGACGACGACGTCGCCGCCCAGGCCGTGCTGCTGCGCGCGATCGGGCTGTTGCGGATCGACCTGCAGAACCGGCGCGGCGGGGCCAACCTGCCGCTGCCGGAGCAGGAGGTCAACGCCCGGGACGGCCACTACGCGCTCGAGCTGCGGCCGGGCCTGGCGGCCGAGGACTGGAACGCCCAGCTCTCGCTGATGACCGGCATGGCGGCCGCCCAGATCATGCTGGCCGGGCGGGCCGGTCTGCTGCGCACCCTGCCCACTCCCGACGCCGGCGCGGTGGACCGGTTCCGTCGGCAGGCGGCCGCGCTGGGGGTGGCCTGGCCCGAGGAGGAGAGCCACGGCGACCTGCTGCGCCGGCTGCGCCGCGACGACCCTCGCGAGCTGGCCCTGATGTACCAGGCGGGGGCGCTGTTCCGCGGGGCCGGCTACACCCCGATCGACCCCGACCCCGCGACGGCGCTGCCGACGGTCACCACGCATGCGGCCGTGGCGGCGCCCTACGCCCACGTGACGGCACCGCTGCGACGGCTGGTGGACCGCTTCGGTCTGGTGACCTGCCTGGCGCTGTCACAGGGACGGCCGGTGCCGCCCGACGTGCTGGCGGCCATCCCGCTGCTGCCGGCGGTGATGGCGGCCAGCGATCAGCTGGCGGGAGCCCTGGACCGGGGCTGCCTGGACATCGTCGAGGCGGCGGTGCTGGCCGACCACGTGGGGCAGCAGTTCGACGCCGTGGTGGTCGAGCAACGTCACCACGGGCTGGAGGTGCAGCTGGTCGACCCGGCGGTGATCGGCCTCGCCGACGGCCAGGCCGAGCTGGGCGCGCGGGTCAAGGTCACCCTGACCAGCGCCGACCTGGCCACCGGCACCGTCCGGTTCGCGGTCGGTGGCCAGACCCCCTAGGCTCGCTGGCGGACGAGCCGGGCAGACGACCGCGTCAGGCCCTCGGGCCTGCCGAGGAAAGTCCGGACTCCACAGGGCAGGGTGGTGGGTAACACCCACCCGGGGTGACCCGCGGGACAGTGCCACAGAGAAGAGACCGCCTCCGGTGCCTTCGGGTGCCGGCGGTAAGGGTGAAACGGTGGTGTAAGAGACCACCAGCGTGCCGGGTGACCGGCGCGGCTCGGTAAACCCCACCCGGAGCAAGGCCAGACAGGAAGCGTTCGAGGGCTGCCCGCCCGAGCTTCCGGGTAGGCCGCAGGACGGCGCCGGCAACGGCGTCGCTAGATGGATGGTCGTCGCCGCCCGAGCAGTCGGGCGGTACAGGATCCGGCTTATCGCCCGGCTCGTCCCTCACAGTTCGGCACGCCGATCGGCCGCCCGTCCGGCCGATCGGGTGGTGCGGCGCCGCCGTCCGGGTGGTGCCCCTGGTCTTCGCCCGCCCGGCTGGACGCCCGGGTGGTGCCGTGGTCGTACCGCAGACCACCGGCAGGAAGAGCACACTCATGGCCGCCATGGACCGCCGCGCCGCCGCGCGCGCCAACCAGCGGGCTGCCGCGTTCATCAGGTTCCAGATGCTGGGCGACCACGAGGCCATGCACTACGTGCTGACCGACGCCGCGGACACCCCCGACAACCAGCTGGGCTTCACCACGGCGCTGGCCTCGATCGCCGGCTCGGTGGCGACCATGGCGATGGGGCGCGAGCAGGCGCTGGCCTACCTGCAGTCGGTCGCCGAGAACAGCGCGATGCTGTCCGGGGCGATCGACATCGACAGCTTCTTCGACGACTGACCCTCGAAGCGAGCACGGCTCAGCCGTGCTCGGTGGTGACGGGAGCCCGGCTCAGCCGTGCTCGGCGGCCATGATGGCCGCCCCGACGATGCCGCCGTCGTTGCGCAGGGTGGCGGCCACGATCGGGGTGCGCAGCCGCAGGTGCGGCAGGAACTTGTCGGCCTTCTTGCTGATGCCGCCGCCGACGACGATCAGGTCGGGCCACAGGTACTGCTCGATGGCGCCGAAGTAGCGCTGGAGCCGCTGGATGTAGTCGTCCCACTTGAGGGCCTCGTTCTCGCGAACGCTGGCGGCGGCCTGGGTCTCGGCGTCCTTGCCGTCGAGCTCGATGTGGCCGAGCTCGCTGTTGGGCACCAGGATCCCGTCGTGGATGAGGGCGGTGCCGATGCCGGTGCCCAGGGTGGCCATGAAGACCAGGCCACGCACTCCCTTGGCCGCGCCGTAGCGGGCCTCGGCCAGCCCGGCCGCGTCGGCGTCGTTGACCACGTGCACGTCCCGGCCGAGCCGCTTCGTCAGCAGGGCGTCGACGTCGGTGTCGACCCAGGCCTTGTCGACGTTGGCCGCCGTCCGGGCCACCCCGTGCTGGATCACCGCCGGGAAGGTGACGCCCACCGGGCGGGTGCCGCCGGCCCGGCCGAAGCTGCTGACGATCTGGGCCACCACGTCGGCGACGGCCTCGGGGGTGGACGGTTGCGGGGTGTCGATCCGCACCCGCTCGGCCTTCAGCTGCCCGGCGCCGAGGTCGACGGGGGCGCCCTTGATGCCGCTGCCACCGATGTCGATGCCCAGCCCGATGCCGCGGGTGATGCGACGGCGGACCACGGGCGCCGGCGACGGTGGGGTCTCGGTCATGGCGGGGTCGCTCCTGGTCGGGTCGTCGCGGGTCTCGGTGGGGGGTGAGGCGGTGACGTCGGTCGGGGGGATCACGGCAGGGTCAGGATCTCGGCCCCGGTGGGGGTCACCAGGATCGTGTGCTCGAACTGGGCGGTGCGCAGGCGGTCCTTGGTGACGATGGTCCACCCGTCGTCCCACATGTCCCACTCATGAGTACCCAGGGCCAACATGGGTTCGACCGTGAAGGTCATGCCGGGCTGGATCACGTCGCTGTAGTGCGGGGCCGCGTCGTAGTGCGGCACCACCAGGCCCGAGTGGAACGCCGTGTGGACACCGTGCCCGGTGAAGTCGCGGATCACCCCGTAGCCGAACCGTTTGGCGTAGGCCTCGATGACCCGGCCGATCACGTTGATCTCACGGCCGGGGGCCACCGCGCGGATGCCGCGCATCATGGCCTCGTGGGTGCGCTCGACGAGCAGCCGTGAGGCCTCGTCGACCTCGCCCACGAGGAAGGTGGCGTCGGTGTCGCCGTGCACCCCGAGGCCGTCGACGACGAGGTAGCCCGTGATGTCGACGTTGACGATGTCGCCGTCCTGCAGCACGGTCGCATCGGGGATGCCGTGGCAGATGACCTCGTTGACGCTGGTGCACAACGACTTGGGGAACGCTGCTCCCCGGCCCGTGCCCGGGTAGCCCAGGGTCGAGGGGTAGGCGCCGTGGTCGACCAGGAACTCGTGCCCGACCCGGTCGAGCTCGTCGGTGGTGACCCCGGGGGCCACGTGCCGGCCGACCTCGGCCAGGGCCTGCGCCGCCAGCCGGCAGGCCTGCCGCATGGCCGCGACGGTGGTCCCGTCCTGCACGTCGGAGCCCTCGTAGCGGGCCGCGCGGGGCCGGCCGACGTACTCGGGCCGCACGATCGAGGCCGGTACCGCTCGGAGCGGGCTGATCGGAGCAGGAACCAGTGAACCGGGGGCCGGGGCGACGGACATGGCGGCGAGTCTAGGTGGCGGGCGCTGCGACCTGCAGCCCTGGGCACCGGCGGGCCGCCGGGCTAGCCTCGCAGGCATGGAGTCCGAGACCACCGACCGTGCTCACGCCCCGACCGACGACCTGACCGACGACCGGCCCGACGGGCCGGCGTTCGTGCACGAGGCGACGATCGCGTCGTCCCCGTACCACCTCTGGCAGGCCCTGACGACGGGCGACCTCACCCGGCGCTACTGGTTCGACCGGCGGATCGAGTCGGACTGGACCTTCGGCTCGCCGGTCCGGTTCTACGACGGCGGCACCGAGACCCTCACCGACGGCGGTGAGGTGCTGGCCGCGGAGCCGCCCCGCCTGCTGTCGTACACGTTCGCCCCCGTCGGGTTCGCGTCGACCCGGGTCACCTTCGAGCTCACCCCGGCCGCCGAGGGCGTCACCCTGCGGCTGGTGCACGACCAGCTGGCACAGCCGGACGACGTCGACGCCTGGCGTGCGGGATGGGCACCGATCCTGGCCAACCTGCAGGCCTTCCTCGAGGCCGCCGACCCCGACGTCCCGGGGCGGGCCGGGCGGCTGCTGCGGACCGAGGGCGCCGCGCTGCTGCCGCTGCTGCGGGCGCAGCCGGACGAGGCCTTCGACACCCCCACCGTGCTGCCGGGCTGGTCGGTGCGCGACGTGCTGGCGCACTGCTCGGCGGCCCTCGGCCATGCCGCCGCCGGCACCCTGCACGACTTCAGCCCCGCGTCGAACCAGCGGGACGTCGACGTCCGCAAGGGGTGGCCGGTCGCCGACCTGCTCGACGAGCTGGCGACGGGGTACGTCGGCGGCGCGTCCGCCATCGACGCCGCAGGCGGCCGGCTCGACGCGCTGGGTCTGGGGGAGTGGGTGCACGGCGGTGACGTGCGCTCGGCCCTCGGTCTGCCCTGGGCCTACACCTCGGCCGGGGTGGCCGACGCCCTGGTGCTGCTCGCGGCCCGCAGCAAAGGCCGCGAGGTGCCGGCGACCGACGTCGTGCTCAGCGACTCACCGCTGCCCGAGAGCCCGTTGCGGCTGGGCCCGCCCGAGGGGACGGCGACAGCCACGATGGCCAGCGACACCGCAACCCTGCTGCGCCTTTGCGCGGGCCGATCCGCCGACCCCGCCGCCTACACCCTGACCGGCGCCGCCCCGTCCGCCTACCTGATGTTCGGATGAACGGTCACCCTGTCGGTGGGTAGCCTGCGGTCATGGAGCAGCCACAGTTCTGGTTCAACACGGCCACCGGTCAGGTCGAGACCGACGAGGTCAAGGGTCAGTCCAAGGACCTGATGGGTCCCTACCCGACCTACGAGGAGGCGGCGCAGGCGCTCACCTCGGCGCACGAGCGCACCGAGAAGTGGGACGAGGAGGACCGCCGTTGGCGGGGGGACGACGACACGAGCCGGGCTCACCCGCCGTCCGTGTTCAGCCCGCCTCGGCGTCGGCCTCGGCCTGGCGGTGGGCGCGCACCTCGCGCTCACGAACCGCGTGCTCGTCGGTGCGGGCGTCGTAGCCCCAGAAGCCGCGCAGCAACGAGGCTGTCAGCACCACCCCGGTCACGCACAGCAGGCCGCCCGAGACGATCGACGTCCGCACCGAGTAGCGGTCGGCGACCAGCCCGGAGCGCACCTGCCCGCCGAGCGGGCCGATCGAGTACGACAGCATCTCGATCCCGGCGAGACGACCCCGCATCTCGTCGGGGATCGTCTGGTTCCAGATGGTGCCGCGGAAGACCCCGCTGATCATGTCGGCCCCACCGGCGAGCACCAGACAGGGCAGGACCCACCAGATGGACGGCGCGAGGCCGGCCAGGGCGATCCCGCCGCCCCAGCACGCCGCCGCGATCACGACGGCCCGACCGTGGTGGTGCACCCGCTGGGTCCACCGGCTGGTGACGGTGGCGATGACGCTGCCGACGGTGCCTGCCGTGTAGAGCAGGCCGAGCAGGTCGGGCGGTGCAGCACGGTCGTCGCGAACGCGGGGAAGATCACCTCGGGCATCGCCATGAACATGGCGACGATGTCGACCAGGTAGGTGCCGGCCAGGTCCTTGCGGCGGACGGCATACCTGAGGCCCTCGACGATGCCCGAGACGCTCGGTGGGGTTGTCTCCCGAACGGGGCGCCGGGCGACAGGGCGACGAACAGGCCCGTCGCGATCACCAGTCCGATGGCGTCGACCCGAAGGCCCAGGTCGGCCCGGCATTGGCGACCAGCAGGCCACCGACGGCCGGGCCGCCAGCAGCCCCGAGCTGGCTGCCGAAGACGACAGCGCCACCGCTGCCGGCAGCTCGTCGTGGCGCACCACCCGTGGCAGCAGCGCCTCTCGGCTGGGTCGCTGCATCGCCTGGGCGATCGCCAGCAGGCCCCCGACAGGTAGATCACCCACACCCTGGGGGCCGCCGAGGCGGCGTTCGCCACCAGTCCGGCGGTCAGCACGAACTGGGCGATCCCGGTGCCCACCAACGTCTTCCGTCGGTCGTAGTGGTCGGCGACGGCCCCGCCGTACAGGCCGAAGACCAGCAGCGGCATCAGCTCGATCACGCCCAGCAGGCCGACCGCGAAGTTCGAGCCGGTCAGGTGGTAGAGCTGGAACGGGACGGCGACGTAGCTCATCATGGCGCCGAGGTAGAACACGGTGCCGGCGACGAACAGCAGGCGGAAGTCTCGCGACGTCCGTAGCGGAGTCAGGTCCACGAAGGGTGAGCCTGTCAGCGGTGCAGGGCCGGCAGCACCTGCTTTCCGAACACCTCGATCCACTCGGCCTGGTTGCGGCCGACGTTGTGAAGGTAGATGCGGTCGAAGCCGAGGTCGACGAACTTCTGGATGTAGGCCCGGTGGACGTCGGGGTCGGAGTCGATGACCATGCGGCCGGCGAAGTCCTCGGGCCGCACCAGCTTGGCCATCTGCTCGAAGTCGAGCGGGGAGCGGATGTCGGCCTTGGGGAACTTCATGCCCCCGTTGGGCCACTCGGTCATCGCGTTGGTCAGGGCCTGCTCGTCGGTCGGGGCCCAGGACAGGTGCAGCTGCAGCACCTTCGGCATCGTGTCGGGGTCCTTGCCGGCCTCGCGGGCTCCCTCGGCGAACTTGTCGAACAGGCCGCCGATCTTCTCCAACGGCGCCCCGACGGTGATGATGCCGTCGGCGAACCTCCCGGTCTTCTTGGCGTTGATCGGGCCCGCGGTGGCGACCAGGATCGGCGGCGCGACCGGCGGCATGGTCCACAGCCGGGTCGACTCCAGCTTGAAGAACCGGCCCTCGTGCTTGACGTCCTTGCCGGCGATCGAGGCGTCGAACAGCTTCTTGATCACTTCGATGGCCTCGAACATCCGCAGGCTGCGTTCACCGGCCTCGGGCCAGTAGCCGGCGATGACGTGCTCGTTCAGCGCCTCGCCCGAGCCGACCCCCAGCCAGGAACGGCCCGGGTACATGTCCTCCAGCGTCGCGGCCGCCTGGGCCACCATCGCCGGGTGGAACCGGAAGCTCGGGCAGGTCACCCCCGGGCCCATGTCACCGCGGGTGCGCTCGCCGACCGCGGTCAGCACGTTCCAGACGAATCCGGCCTGCCCCTGCTGCGGCACCCACGGCTGGAAGTGGTCGGCCGCCATGCACCCCGAGAACCCGTGCTCCTCGGCGAGTGCCGTCAGCCCCACCACCTCCTGCGGCCGGAACTGCTCCAACATCGCCGCGTACCCGACAGTCAGCTCACCCATGGGCTCACGCTATCGGGACCGGACAATCGCTGGGCATCGGCTGGTGTCAGCCGGCGGCGTCCTCGTGCAGGGCGTGGGCGACCAGGGCGTTGGCGTGGCCATGACCCAGGCCGTGCTCGGTCTTGAGCCAGGTGACCAGCTCGCCGTGCTTGGCGGGGGGTTGCGCCCGGATCAGCGCCTTCCACTCCGCGATCGGGCGGCCGTACTTCTTCTCGATGGCAGGGAAGTACGACGCCGGCCCCATCACCTCGCCGCTCGTCGACGCTGCGACAGTCTCGTCAGCCATGTGTCCTCAGCTCTCGAAGGGGGTTCAGCTCTCGAAGGAGTGTTCGGCGGCGGGGAAGGTGCCGGCGCGAACGTCGTCCGCGTAGGCCTTGGCGGCGTCGAGCATGACGGCGTGCAGGTCGGCGTAGCGCTTGACGAAGCGCGGCGCCTTGCCGGTGCGCAGGCCCATCATGTCCTGCCAGACGAGCACCTGGCCGTCGCACTCCGACCCGGCGCCGATGCCGATGGTGGGGATCTGCGAGCGCCTTGGTGACCTGCGGCGGCGACCGGGGCCGGCACCATCTCGAGCACGATCGCGAAGGCGCCCGCTGCCTCGAGCGCCAGGGCGTCGTCGACCAGCTGCTGGGCGCCGTCGCCGCGGCCCTGCACCCGGTAGCCGCCGAGTGCGTGCTCGGCCTGCGGGGTGAACCCGATGTGGGCCATCACCGGGATGCCGGCACCCGACGATGTGCTCGACGGAGGGGGCCACCCGGGCGCCGCCCTCGAGCTTGACGGCGTGCGCCAGGCCTTCCTTCATCATGCGGGTCGAGGTGGCCAGCGCCTTCTCGGGCCCGGACTGGTAGGAGCCGAACGGCAGGTCGGCGACCACGAGGCTGTACCGGGCGCTGCGGGTCACGGCCCGCACCAGCGGGATCAGCTCGTCGACGGTCACGGGCACCGTCGTCTCGTAGCCGAGCACGTTGTTGGCGGCCGAGTCACCGACCAGCAGAACGGGGATGCCCGCCTCTTCGAAGATCGCGGCGGCGTACTGGTCGTAGGCGGTCAGCATGGCGAAGCGTTCGCCGCGCTCCTTGAGCTGGCGCAGGTGGTGCACCCGGGTCCGCCGTGGTGGCGGGACGGCCCCCGGGGCGGCCGCATCGGGGACGACGACGCGTCCGCCGTAGGGGTTCGGCTGCTCGCTCTGCTCGGTCATGGACACATTGTCGTCCGCCACCTGTGGTCCGCGACACCCGCCGCAGTGATCGCCGTCGCATCGCTCGGGTGCGCCGCGGGCTCGACGCCCTCGAGGTCGTGCTGCCGCAGGGCTTCCTCGGGGGTGAGGGGCGTGGCGGGTGAGGGTCGTTCCGGCCCTACTGGACTCGTGCTCGCGCCAGCGGCTGGTGATCGGCAGCCGGCGGTCACGGCCGAAGGCGACCGGCGAGATCTTGGGTCCGGGGGCCGACTGCCGGCGCTTCCACTCCGCGCGGTCGACCATGGTGACGACGCCGTCGACGGTCTCGGCGGCGAAGCCGTCGGCCAGCAGCTCGGAGCGCCCGTGGGCGCCCTCGACGTACCGCTCCAGGACGGCGTCCAGCAGCTCGTAGGGGGGCAGGGTGTCCTGGTCGGTCTGACCCGGGCGCAGCTCGGCGGACGGCGCCTTGTTGATCGAGTTCTCGGGGATCGGCGGGGTCTGGCCCAGCCGCTCCGCCTCGGCGTTGCGCCAGCGGGAGAGCGCCCAGAGCAGCGTCTTCGGTACGTCCTTGAGCGGGTTGAAGCCGCCGACCGAGTCGCCGTAGATCGTCGAGTAGCCCACCGCGAGCTCGGACTTGTTGCCGGTCGTCAGCGCCAGATGGCCCTCCGGTTCGACAGGCCCATCAGGATGACGCCACGCACCCGGGCCTGCAGGTTCTCCTCGGCGATGCCGGTCAGGCCGAGGGCGTCGAGGAACGCCTGCACCATGGGCGCGATGGGGACCGTCCGGTAGTCCAGCCCGGTGCGCTTGGCCAGGTCGGCGGCGTCGTCCTTGCTGTGCTCGCTGGAGTACCTGCTCGGCATCGAGACCGCCGACCACCGTTCCGGCCCGATCGCGTCGCAGGCGATCGCCGCGACCAGTGCGGAGTCGATACCACCGGACAGGCCCAGCACCACGGACCGGAACCCGTTCTTGCGCACGTAGTCCCGCAGCCCGACCACCAGCGCCCGGTAGACCTCGGCGGCGCCGTCGACCACCGGGGCGACGGTCGCGGGGGCCAGGTACGCCGGGTCGGGGTCGTACGCCATGACGGGCCGGTCGTGCAGCACCACGTGCCGCACCCCGTCGACGGTGCGCGGCGTCGCGTGGTCGCCGTCCTGCGGCAGCGACAGGTCGGTCACGAGCAGGTGCTCGTCGAACTGCGGGGCGCGGGCCAGCACCTCGCCGCGCAGCAGAGACGACGATCGAGTCGCCGTCGAAGACCAGGTCGTCCTGACCGCCGACCATGTTCACGTAGGCCAGGGCGCAGCCGGCCTGGCCCGCGCGCCGGGTCACCAGGTCGAGCCGGACGTCGTCCTTGTCCTGCTCGTAGGGGGAGCCGTTGAGCACCAGCAGCAGCTCGGCGCCGGCGGCCCGGGTCTGGGCGACGGGGCCGCCCTCCTGCCAGAGGTCCTCGCAGATGGCGATCGCGACGTCGACGTCGCGCACCCGCACGACGGAGAGGTCGCGGCCCGGGACGAAGATCCGGAACTCGTCGAAGACCCCGTAGTTGGGCAGGTGGTGCTTGGCGTAGCGGGCGACGACCGCGGCCGCCCGCGCAGGACGGCGGCGCAGTTCTGCGGCTCACCCTTGGGTACCCCCACCCGCGGCCTGTCGGCCACGTTGAGGTCGTCGCCGAAGCCGTCGCCGTCCCGGTCGACCCGGTCCAGGTAGCCGACCACGACCGGCAGCTCGCCCAGCCCGTCGCTCGACCAGGTCGGCGGCCAGCTGGTCGAGGCCGTGCCGGCTGGCGTCGACGAACGAGGTGCGCAGCGCCAGGTCCTCGACCGGGTAGCCGGTGAGCACCATCTCGGGGAAGGCGACCAGGTGGGCCCCTGCGGCCTGGGCCTTGGCGGCCCAGGCAGCGGACCAGGGCAGCGTTGCCGGCCAGGTCGCCGACCGTGGGGTTCACCTGGGCAAGTGCCAGACGCAGCTGCCTCATGCATCGAGCGTAGACGGCCTTCCAGCGCCCTCACCGCCCGGTGCCACCAGAGCCCGAACAAGACCCGAGCACGACTCGGGCAGGAGTCGAGCGCTGTTCGGGCACGACTCGAGCACATCGGGAGTACGGCCCGAGTGTGAAGGCGAGCGTGAAGCGAATCGGGGGTGACCACCCCGCATCGGCCTCACGCTCGCCTTCACACTCGACGTCGATTGGGGAGCTGGGGTCGGTGCAGGGCAGGTCGAAGGAGGTCCTGAGGGACGGCGACGACGTCAGGGCGTGGCCGTCCGACGGCTGAGCGATAGGCGGCCTCGACCCGTCGCAGCACGCCGGCCGGGTCGGTCGCGATGCTTCTGGGGGTCACGCCGACGACGGGGATGCCGTACTCGGCGTACAGGCCGTCGGCCATCACGGTCTGTTCCCAGTCCAGCTCACCGGCGTGGTGGCGCCGGGAATGTACCTGGACCGCGAGCCCGACGTCGTCCAGCCAGCAGTCAGGGTGTGGCAACCGGCGGCCGTCGGGGGCCGTCAGGAGGGGGTTGGCCCACGCCGGAGGCAGATGGCGACTGGTCCCGAGCAGTGCCAGCAGGTCGGACTCGGGCAGCGACCAGGCACCTGCTTCGGCATCGTCGAGTGCGCGACGAGCAGATCGAGTGCCGCGTCTGTCGCCCAGCTCGACCTCGTGACGAACCTGGCCCATTGTGACGATGCCGCGCTGTATTGCCTCGATGACGAGTACCCGGCAGCTGGTCAGATCCGGGGCGTCGCGGGCTGCCGCCGCCACAGCTCGGCCGGGGTTGACCAGAGTGAGGCCGCGGTGCTGCGACGCCGCAGGGTCAGGGTGTCGGGTCCTGCGCACCAGGACGTAGCTGCAGGATCGAGGTGCCCTCGTGGCGGGTACCTCGACGCACACCCTTCGGTCGGAGGCCGCAGCCGTGACGCCGTACCACGCGGCGGCGCTCGAGGAGCTGAGGGCGGCGTCCGGCCCGGCGTACAACAACGCGGCGAGCAGGTACTGGTGTCGAGTGAGCGGACCGCGAGTGGTCGCCACGACACGTGGGAGCACCAGCAGCCACGAACGACCCAATCGCCACCGGAGGGCGTCCTGACTCACTCAGCCTCTCGAAGCTGGCTGAGGGTCGCCACGCCGTTCTGGCGCCCGAGAAGTTTGGTCAGGTCACTTACCGGGTCAGGTTCCACATCGCCTCAGCAGGTCGGCTGCACTCACGGCACCATGGTCAGAGCCGCTCGCCACCTACGACGCCGTCGCGCAACGCCTGTGGACGAGGAGACAGCGCGTGCTGTTGGTGACGGCACGACGAGTCGTCGCCGGGGCGGGTCTTGGGTCCCACGATGCTTGAGCTTGGCCGGAGGTCGTGGCTCGGTGGGTTGCGTGAAGGTGAGCGTGAAGCGAACTGGGGGTGACCACCCCGAATTGGCTTCACGCTCGGCTTCACGCTCGCTGCGTCGCGCCTACCCGGGTCACGGCGGTGGGTCCCGTCGTGAAGCCACCAGGGTGGGTCGCGGTTGCGGGGTCCTCGATCGGTGGGTCGGGATCGAGGGTGGGCGTCGCCGGCGGGACCGGACGCCGTAGCCTTAGGCCCGGCGATCAGGGCGGCAGCCCCGGCGATCAGAGCGACGGCTGGGAGTGGATGCGTGGACAGACAACAGGAGTTCGTGCTGCGGACCCTGGAGGAGCGCGACATCCGCTTCGTCCGGCTCTGGTTCACCGACGTGCTCGGCTCGCTCAAGTCGGTCGCGGTGGCCCCGGCCGAGCTCGAGGGGGCGTTCGCCGAAGGCATCGGCTTCGACGGGTCGGCGATCGAGGGCCTGACCCGGGTCCACGAGGCCGACATGCTGGTCAAACCCGACCCGTCGACGTTCGCCGTCCTGCCCTGGCGCGGCGACCACCACGGCACCGGCCGCATGTTCTGCGACATCCTGACCCCGGACGGCGAACCCTCGCTGTCCGACCCGCGCCACGTGCTGAAGCGGGCGCTCGCCGGTGCGGCGGCCCAGGGGCTGACCTTCTACACCCACCCCGAGATCGAGTTCTACCTGCTCAAGGACTACCCCGTGCCCGACCAGCGGCCGGTGCCGGTCGACCAGGCGGGCTACTTCGACCACGTGCCGCGCGGCACCACCCACGACTTCCGGCGGGCTGCGATCGGCGTGCTCGAGGCGATGGGCATCTCGGTCGAGTTCAGCCACCACGAGGGCGGCCCGGGCCAGAACGAGATCGACCTGCGCTACGCCGACGCCCTGAGCACGGCCGACAACATCATGACCTTCCGGACGGTCATCAAGGAGGTCGCGCTCGAGCAGGGCACCTACGCGACGTTCATGCCCAAGCCGTTCGCCGACCACCCCGGGTCGGGCATGCACACCCACCTGTCGCTGTTCGAGGGTGACCGCAACGCCTTCCACGAGGCCGGGGCCCAGTACCAGCTGAGCACGGTGGCGCGGCAGTTCATCGCCGGTCTGCTCGCCCACGCCGCCGAGATCACTGCGGTCACCAACCAGTGGGTCAACTCCTACAAGCGGCTCTGGGGCGGCGGCGAGGCCCCCAGCTACGTCTGCTGGGGACACAACAACCGCTCGGCCCTGATCCGGGTGCCGATGTACAAGCCCGGCAAGGGCAACGCGACCCGGATCGAGTTCCGCTCCCTCGACTCCGCGGCCAACCCCTACCTGGCCTACGCACTGATCCTGGCGGCGGGTATGAAGGGCATCGAGCAGGGGCTCGAGCTGCCGGACGGCGCCGAGGACGACGTGTGGTCGCTGACCGACTCCGAGCGGCGGGCGCTGGGCATCAAGCCGCTGCCGACCAACCTCGAGACCGCGATCACCGTGATGGAGTCCTCCGAGCTGGTCGCCGAGACCCTGGGTGAGGGTGTCTTCGACTTCTTCCTGCGCAACAAGCGCCAGGAGTGGTGGGAGTACCGCCACCAGGTCACCGCGTTCGAGCTCAACCGCTACCTGCCGCTGCTGTGAGCACGCCGCTGGTGCTGGTGGTCGTCCACGAGGACCATGCCGGCCTGGGCCGCCTCGGCGACCTGGTCGGGTGTCGCCTCGACGAACGTCGCCCCGACCGGGGCGACGAGGTGCCCGTGGACGCCTCGGGCCACGACGGGCTGGTGGTGCTCGGTGGCTCGATGGCGGCCTGGGACGACGACGTCGCGCCCTGGTTGCCCGCCACCCGGCGGCTGATGGCCGCGGCCGTCGAGGACGGCGTGTCGACGCTGGGGATCTGTCTCGGCGCCCAGCTGCTGGCCCTGGCCACGGGCGGGCGGGTCGAGCGCGGCGGCGTCGGCCTCGAGGTCGGGCTGGTGCCGCTCGAGGTGACCGCCCAGGCCGCCACCGACGAGCTGATGGCCGCCGTGCGACAGCGCCTGGGCGACCGGTGGTCGGTGGCCGAATGGCACCAGGACGCGATCACCGAGCTGCCACCCGGGGCGGTGCCCCTGGTCGTCGGCGAGCGGTACCCGCACCAGGCGTTCCGGCTGGGGGAGCGGGCCTGGGGCGTGCAGTACCACCCCGAGGTCACCGTCGAGGACTGGCGGGACTGGATGGACGGCGGCCACGGCGCCGTCCGCACCGAGGGCCTGCACCCGCACGAGGTGACCGCGGCCCTGCACGAGGCGGAGGCGTCGCTGGTCGCCGTCGCCCAGGCGCACGCCGAGGCGTTCGCGGCCGTGGTGCGGGCGCACGCGAAGGGCTGACCGAACTGGCCACCCCACGATCGAGCAGCCTGGGCGGACGACTGGTCCGGCTGGGCTTCGTCGACGTCGAGCGGGCCGAGCGGCTGCTGGCCGACCCGGCACTGGTGGGTCTGATCGACCCGCTCGAGCACGTCTTCGAGGACGGCGTGCTGTCGGCCCTCGGTGACGCCCCGGACCCCGACCTGGCCCTGCTCGGCCTGGTGCGGCTGCTCGAGGGGTTGCAGCGCAAGCGGTCCCGCTCGACCTCGGCCGCCGGACTGCTGGCGGCACTGCGGATCGGCGGCCCGGTGCGGGAACGGCTGCTGGCCGTGCTGGGCAGTTCGCAGGCGTTGGCCGACCATCTGGCGCGCCACCCCGAGCACTGGCAGGTGCTCGTCGACGACACCGACCAGGTCGAGGCCGGGCAGCTGCGCGCCGACCTGCTGACGGCCGTCGGGGCCAAGCCGGAGGACGCCGAGCCGCAGGCCCGCAAGGGCGGTGCCCCTGCCCACGACGCGTTGCGGGTGGCCTACCGGCGTCGACTGCTGGCGATCGCCGCTCGCGACCTGACCAGCGGCGACCCGTTGGCGGTGATGCCGGGGGTGGCGCGCGAGCTGGCCGACCTGGCGGGTGCTGCCCTCGACGCCGCTCTGGCGATCGCCCGGGCCGAGCAGCCTGCCGGCTCCGCGCCCTGCCGGCTCGCAGTGATCGGCATGGGCAAGTGCGGCGGCGGCGAGCTGAACTACGTCAGCGACGTCGACGTCATCTACGTCGCGGAGCCGGTCGTGGCCCCGGACGGCGTCCGCGGCGACGAGGCGGCGGCGTTGGCGAGTGCGACCAAGCTGGCTGCCGGGCTGGCCCGGGTCTGCTCGGCCGCGACCGCCGAGGGCACCTTGTGGCCGGTCGACGCCAACCTGCGACCCGAGGGCCGCGGCGGCCCGCTGGTGCGCACCCTCAGCAGCCACCGGGCCTACTACGAGCGCTGGGCCCAGACCTGGGAGTTCCAGGCGCTGCTCAAGGCCCGGGTCGTCGCCGGTGACGTCGCCCTGGGTGAGGACTACCTCGAGATGGTGCGGCCGCAGGTGTGGCGGGCCGCCGAGCGCCCCAACTTCGTCGAGGACGTGCAGGCCATGCGGCGCCGGGTCGAGGCGCACCTGCCGGCGCAGCAGGCGGCCCGCCAGCTGAAGCTGGGGGCGGGTGGGCTGCGGGACGTCGAGTTCAGCGTTCAGCTGCTGCAGCTGGTGCACGGCCGGGTCGACCCGCGCCTGCGCACCGGTCACACCCTCGAGGGGCTCGAGACCCTGAGCGCCTACGGCTACGTCGGCCGGGACGACGCCGCCGAGCTCGACCGGGCCTACCGCATGCTGCGGGCGCTGGAGCACCGGATCCAGCTCTACCTGCTGCAGCGCACCCACGTCGTGCCCGAGGGGGTGGGTGACCTGCGCCGGCTGGGCCGCTCGTTCGGGTTCCGCCGTGAGCCCGGCCCCGAGCTGGAGGACCTGTGGCGCCGGCACGCCCGGGAGGTGCGCCGGCTGCACGAGAAGCTGTTCTACCGGCCGCTTCTCAGTGCGGCGGCGCGGTTGTCGACCGACGAGGTACGACTGACGCCGGAGGCCGCCGTCGCCCGCCTGGCGGCGCTGGGCTACCGCGACCCGACGGGCGCGATGCGCCACCTCGCCGCGCTCACCGCGGGGGTCAGCCGGCGGGCCGCGATCCAGCGGCAGCTGCTGCCGGTGATGCTCGGGTGGTTCGCCGACGGCGCCGACCCCGATCTGGGCCTGCTGGCGTTCCGGCGGATCAGCGACCGGCTGGGCACCACCCACTGGTACCTGAAGATGCTGCGCGACTCCGGCGCAGCGGCCGAGCGGATGGCTCATGTGCTGGCCGCCAGCCGGTTGATCGGCGACCAGATCGAGCACGACCCCGAGTCCGTGGCGATGTTCGCCGAGTCGGCCGAGCTGCGGCCGCGACCGCTGGCCGAGCAGCTGTCCGCCGTCCGCAGCCTGGTCGACCGCCACAGCGGCGAGGTGGGCGCGGCGGTGATGGGCGCCCGAGCCCTGCGCCGGCGCGAGATCGTGCGCACCGGGATCGGCGACCTGCTGGGCCTGCTCGACCTGACCGAGGTGGGCGCCGCGCTGTCGTGCGCCGCCGTGGCAGTGCTGGACGCCGCGCTGCGGGCCGCCTGCACCGCGGTCGCCGCGGGGCGCCCGGACGGCGTGCTGCCGACGCGGATGCTGGTGGTCGGCATGGGACGGCTCGGGGGCGGTGAGCTGGGCTACGGCAGCGACGCCGACGTGATGTTCGTGCACGAGCCGCTGCCGGGGACCGACGAGCAGCAGGCCCACGACGCGGCGATGGCCGTGGCCGGGGAGCTGCGCCGGCTGCTGCGGGAGCCGGGCGCCGAGCCGGCGCTCGACGTCGACCCCGACCTGCGTCCCGAGGGTCGCAACGGCCCGCTGGTACGCACCCTCGACTCCTACGCCGAGTACTACCGGCGCTGGTCGCTGACCTGGGAGTCGCAGGCGCTGACCCGGGCGGTGCCGGTGGCCGGTGACGAGGGCCTGGCCGCCCGGTTCGTCGAGCTGGTCGACCCGGTGCGCTGGCCGCAGGGTGGGCTCGACGACCACGCGGTCATGGAGATCCGCCGGATCAAGGCCCGGATCGAGGCCGAGCGGCTGCCCCGGGGCGCCGACCCGCACCGTCACCTCAAGCTGGGGCGGGGCGGGCTGTCGGACGTCGAGTGGACCGTGCAGCTGCTGCAGCTGCAGCACGCCGGCGCCGAGCCGTCGCTGCGCACGCCGTCCACCACCCAGGCGCTGGCGGCGGCGGCGACGATCGGCCTGCTGACCAACGAGGACGCCGAGGTGCTGCTGACCGCCTGGCGGCTGGCGTCACGGGTGCGCAACGCGACCGTGCTGTGGCGCGGCCGACCTGCGGACTCGTTGCCCACCAAGGGGAACGAGCTCGAGGGCGTGGCCCGCATCGTCGGCTACGGGCCGGACTCGGCCGGCCAGCTCGACGAGGACTACCAGCGCGCCACCCGGCGCGCCCGAGCGGTCGTCGAGCGGGTCTTCTACGGGTGAGGCTCCTCAGGAGCGGCCGCGCATCGCGCGGTAGCGGGTGATCAGGTCGTTGGTCGAGGAGTCGTGGTGCAGCGCCGGGGCCTGGGTGGCGGTCAGCTCGGGCGCGATCCGCCCGGCCAGCACCTTGCCCAGCTGCACGCCCCACTGGTCGAAGGAGTTGATGCCCCAGACGATGCCCTGGGTGAACACCTTGTGCTCGTAGAGCGCGATCAACGCCCCGAGCGCGAACGGGGTCAGCTTGTCGCCCAGGATCGTGGTGGTCGGGCGGTTGCCCTCGAACGTCTTGTGCGCGACCAGGGCACCGGTGGCGCCCTCGGCCTCGACCTCGGCCGCGGTCTTGCCGAACGCCAGAGCCTGCGTCTGGGCGAAGAAGTTGGCCATCAGCAGGTCGTGGTGACCGTCGACCTCGTGGCCGGGGTGGGCGAAACCGATGAAGTCGGCCGGCACCAGCCGGGTGCCCTGGTGCAGCAGCTGGTAGTAGGCGTGCTGGCCGTTGGTGCCGGGGGTGCCCCACACCACCGGACCGGTGGTGTAGTCGACGCGGGTGCCGTCGAGGGTCACCGACTTGCCGTTGCTCTCCATGTCGAGCTGCTGCAGGTAGTCGGCGAACTGGTCGAGATACTGGGCGTACGGCAGCACCACGTGCCCGTTCGCGCCGAGGAAGTTGAGGTACCACACGCCGAGCAGGCCCATCAGGGCCGGGGCGTTCTCGCGGTAGGGCGCGGTGCGGAAGTGCTCGTCCACGGCCCGGAAGCCCTCGAGCAGCTGGGTGAACCCGTCCGGGCCGATCCCGATCATCAGCGAGAGCCCGACGGCGGAGCCCATCGAGTAGCGACCGCCGACCCAGTCCCAGAAGCCGAACATGTTGGCGGTGTCGATGCCGAAGGCGGCCACCTCGTCGGCGGCGGTCGAGACGGCGACGAAGTGCTTGGCCACCGCGTCGCTGCTGCCGAGGCGGTCGACCAGCCACGAGCGGGCGGTCGCGGCGTTGGTCATCGTCTCCTGGGTGGTGAAGGTCTTGCTGGCGACGATGAACAACGTGGTCGCGGCGTCCAGGTCGGCGGTCTTGGCGGCGAAGTCGTCGCCGTCCACGTTCGAGACGAACCGCAGCGTGAGCCCGGGCTGGGCGTAGGGGCGCAGCGCGAGGGCGGCCATCGCCGGGCCGAGGTCGGAGCCGCCGATGCCGATGTTGACGACGGTGCGGATCGGCTGCCCGGTGAAGCCGAGCCAGTCGCCGTGGCGCACCCGGTCGGCGAAACCGGCCATGGCCGTGAGCACCTCGTGCACGTCCGGGACGACGTCGTGGCCGTCGACCTCGACCACCGTGCCCACCGGTGCCCGCAGGGCGGTGTGCAGCACGGCCCGGTCCTCGGTCACGTTGATCTTCTGGCCGGTGACCATGCGCTCGGTGGCGCCGCGCAGGTCGACCGCCTCGGCGAGGGCGACCAGCAGGGCGAGGGTCTCGTCGGTGATGCGGTGCTTGGCGTAGTCCAGGTGCAGCCCGGCCACCTCGACGCCGTAACGGGCCCCGCGGCCCGGGTCGGCCGCGAACAGGTCGCGCAGGTGGGTGGTGCGCAGGGCCTCGGCGTGGGCCGCCAGGGCGTGCCACTCGGGCAGGGTGCTGACCAGGGGTGTACTCACGTGCCCAGCCTGCCGCTTCGGTGCGGTCACATCCAGTAGCGACCCACCGCACAAAGAGCGGGCGCACATCGGACGAACGGACATCATCACCTCGAACCGGCCACGAAGCCGCGAGCCGTCCAGTAGCGTCCCGCGGGGCCGCAGGGCGATCCCGGGTCGAATCACGGTGGTACGGGCGAGGATCCGTACGGCCCACCTGTCTCGGTACGGAGGATCATGCAGGGGTTGGCGCTGCGGCGCACTGTCCTGTCGGCAGTCGCGGCGACGATGATGATCATGAGTGCTCTGGCAGCGGGTGCCGCGGCCGCCGCCGGGTCGCTGCGGACGGCGGCACCCGCAGCGGCGGGCGCCACGGTTGTCCCGTTGACGAACCCGGGGTTCGAGGGCGCCGTGCTGGCCGAGGGCGCCACGAGCGCCCAGGCACCGACCGGCTGGGTCGGTGGCCACGCCCTCAACCCCACGGCCGCCGCCTACCCGGCGCTGACGCCGGGCGTCAGGACCACCGGCGCGATGTCGGGCCCGAACGTGCTGACCTTCGCGGATTCGGCGGCCGTGGCGAGCCAGACCACCGGGGTGAAGGTCGTCGCCTGGCGCACCTACACCCTCACCGTGGCCGTGGGCGGCCGAGTCTCGGGCAGCTTCGGCGGGGCACTGCTGGGGATCACCGCCGGCGGGGTGCGGGTCACCTCGCGGGCCGTGGTGACACCACCCAAGGCGGCAACCTTCGGCGACGTCGTCCTCACCTGGACGGCGCCCGCCGCGGCGGCCGGCACGGTGGTCGGGGTCAGCCTGGCCATGACCGGCAGCGGCGCCGGCCGCTACGTCGACCTCGACAACGTGCGGCTGAGCGTCGCTCCGATCAGCTCGATCGGGGTGCTGGGGCCCGTGACCCGTCAGGTCGTGCAGCGCGACGCGAAGGGTCTGGGGTCGGTCTACGTCGGCGGTGTGGCACCGCCCGGTGCCATGGTCCGGGCCCGACTCGTGGTGCGGGCGGGGGTGCGCGGCACCACGACCCCGTGGGTCACCATGGCCTCTACCCCGACCGGTGGTCCGTTCCACGGGTGGGTCCGGTCGGTGCGGGCCGGGTGGTACGACCTCGTCGTCCAGCAGCTGCGCGGTGGCGTGGTGCGCACCTCGAGGGTCGTGCCGAGGATCGGGGTCGGCGAGGTCTTCATCGCCGCCGGCCAGTCCAACTCGGCCAACTTCGGCAGTCCGGCGCAGACCCCGAGCGACGACCGGGTGTCGGCGCTCGGGAAGGGGCTCACCGGCTGGCGGCTCGCCGCCGACCCGCAGCCGAACGCCGGCGGCACCGCGGGCTCGCCGTGGCCTGACTTCGGCAGCACCTTCGCCACGAGCACCGGGATCCCGGTGGGGGTGGTCTCGCTCGGGGTGAGCCGCACCGAGGTGGGACAGTGGCAGCCCGGCGGCACTCTGTACCCGACCCTCAAGACCGCCATGAAGACGTTGGGGCCCAACGGGTTTCGGGCGGTGCTGTGGCACCAGGGCGAGACCGACGCCGCCGGCTGCACCTCCACCGACACCTACGCGCGGCTGCTGCAGACCATCATCACCACCAGTCGGACCGACGCCGGGTTCGCGGTGCCGTGGGGGGTCGCGACCGCCTCGAACCTGACCATCAACACCCCGACCTGCAAGGACGCCGTCCGTGCCGGGCAGCAGCAGGTGGTGCGCACGACGCCGGGTACCTTCGCCGGCCCGGACACCGACGGCTACCGGGCCAACGGCTGGACCTGGGACGACACCCACTTCAACGACACCGGCCTGCTCCAGCACGGCCAGGCGTGGTCGGCCGCGGTCAGGGCCTGGGGCGGCGTGCCCGCCTGACGGACAGGACCGCCTGACGGACAGGACCGCCTGACGGACAGGACCGTCGCTCGGCGCCGGGGGAGGGCCGGCGCTCAGCCGGCGTCCCGGCGCTGCCAGGCCCACGTGCCCGCGGCCGTCAGGGCCATCCCCACGGCGGTGAGCCACAGCACCGGCTGCCAGGTGAAGGCGGCGGCCGGCAGCAGCGGGGTGTGCTTGAAGGGTGAGAGGTCCATCAGCCAGGTGGGCAGCTTGAGCAGGGACCCGAACTCACCCAGCAGCAGGAAGGCCACCAGCAGCCCCCACCCGGCGGCCGCCCACCGCGAACGGAGGCCGAAGGCGGCCACCGTCAGGCCGATCACCACCAGCACCGACGGCAGCTGCACCACGGCGGCGCCGGCGAGCCGGCCCAGCTGGGCGCCGTCCCCGCTCACCCGGGAGTACGCCAGCCCGGCCACAGTCCCCCCGAGGGTCAGCAGCCAGAGCGAGCCCAGGACGGCGACCGTCACGTGGCTCAGCAGCCAGGCACGGCGGGGCACCCCGGTGGCCAGCACTGCCTCGGCGTGCCCGCGACCCTCCTCGCTGCGCAGCCGCAGCACCGACTGCACGGCGAAGGCCGACGTGATCGCCGCCGTCATGCTCCACTCGGCGGCGAAGAAGGTGTCGACCAGCGACCCGGGACCCCCGATCGCCTCGATCATCTGCCGGGCCGACTCGGTGTCGAGGAACTTGGTCACCGAGCCGGCCAGGTTGGCCAGCACCAGGCCCAGGGTGGCGTAGGCGAGGGTCCACCCGATCAGCGTGGCCCGCTGCAGCCGCAGCGCCAGCGTCCAGGCACCGCGCAACGAGCTGCCGGCCCGGGCGGGGCCCGGCCGGGCCGCCCACACCCCGCTGCCCAGGTCACGCCGGCGCAGCAGGACCACGGCGACGGTGACTGCGGCGGCGGTGAAACCGAGTCCGACGGCCGAGACCCACCAGCGGTCGGCGCCGTAGGCCTGCACCTGCTGGGCCCAGCCGATCGGCGACAGCCACGTCAGCCAGGACGGGCCGCCGCTGTCGGTGATCGCTCGCAGCAGGTACGACACCCCGAGCACCGACCCGGCGGCCCCGTTGGCCGCCCGGGCGCCGTTGGTGAGCTGGGCCGTGACCGCGGCGATGCCGGCGAAGCTGATGCCGCCGATCGCCCAGGAGGTGCCGAAGGCGAGCGAGCCCACGGCCGGCAGCCCGGCGGCGGTCAGTGAGGCGGCAGTGACCAGGGCCAGCAGCAGGTCGGCCGCCACCACCAGCAGCAGCGCAGCCCCCAGCGGGGCGAACCGGCCCAGCACCCCTGACCCGAGCAGCTCGAGGCGGCCTTCTTCCTCTTCGCCGCGAGTGTGACGGGTGAGGATCATCAGCGACAGCAGGGCCACCAGGGCGGCGCCCAGGGCGTTGAGCTTGAACAGCGACAGCTGACCGAGCGAGGTGGTGTCCCAGATCGGTCCGTACAGGCCGCGGGTGGCGGCCGTGGCGTTGACCGCCTCGGCCGCAGCCTGTCGGGCGGCCAGGTCGGGGTAGATGCCGACGGTCGCGGCGGCCGAGCTGTACGCCGACAGCACGAAGATCGCCAGCCAGACCGGCAGCAGTACCCGGTCGCGGCGCACCGCCAGGCGCAGCAGCTGCCAGGTGCCGGTCATGACGGCGACCGGTGGTGGTTCGCGGAGTCGCTGTCCGTGGAGGTGCTGTCCGTGGGGCCGGCGTCCGCCGGGTCGCTGTAGTGGCGCAGGAACAGCTCCTCGAGCGTGGGGGGCTGGCTGGTCAGGGAGCGGATGCCGGCGGCGCTCAGCACCTGGATGGTGGCGCCCAGCTGGTCGGAGTCGACCTGGCAGCGCACCAAGGTGGCCCCGGAGGGGGTCCGGCTCACCTCGAGGGCATGGACGCCGGGCCGGGCGGCCAGCCCGGCGGGGTCGCCGTCCAGCTCGGCGGTCACGGACGTGCGGGTCAGGTGCCGCAGCTGCGTCAGGGTGCCGCTCTCGGCGATGCGGCCGTGCCGCACGATGCTGACGCGGTCGCACAACGCCTCGGCCTCGGCCAGGATGTGGCTCGACAGCAGCACGGTGCGGTTCTGGCCCCGCTCCTCGTCGATGTAGCGGCGGAAGCTCTCCTCCATCAACGGGTCGAGCCCTGAGGTCGGCTCGTCGAGCAGCAGCAGCTCGACGTCGCTGGCGAGGGCGGCCACCAGCGCCACCTTCTGGCGGTTGCCCTTGCTGTAGCTGCGGGCCTTCTTGGTGGGGTCGAGCTCGAAGCGCTCGAGCAGGCCGGCGCGGCGTCGCTCGTCGAGCCCGCCCCGCATCCGCCCGAGCAGGTCGATCACCTCGCCACCGGTCAGGTTGGGCCACAGCGTGACGTCGCCGGGCACGTAGGCCAGGCGACGGTGCAGGGTCGCGGCGTCGCGCCACGGGTCGCCGTCCAGCAGTCGCACCGACCCGGAGTCCGCGCGCAGCAGCCCCAGCAGTACCCGCAGGGTGGTGGTCTTGCCCGACCCGTTGGGCCCCAGGAACCCGTGCACCTCGCCCCGGCGCACCTGCAGGTCGAGGCCGTCCAGGGCCCGGGTGCGGCCGAAGGTCTTGACCAGGCCGCGGATGTCGATCGTCAGATCGTCGTCGTTCGGATCCATGGCACGACGCTACGCCGCCTGCACCCCGCGGACGCCGGTCCGGGCGCTGAAAGCGCCTGATACCTCGGTGGAGTGAGCCAGGCACCTCGATGGAGTGAGCCCAGCACCTCGGCGGAGTGAGCGAGTGGTCACCCCACGTGGCGACCCTTCCGTCGCCGGAGGGGCGTGTGTAGATTGCCTGGCTTGTGGCCATTGTGGGGCGATGGCCGTCACTCATGAAGGAAGAAGTCGGCGTGCCCGGTTTCATGACTCCTCCTTACTTCGGGGCCGTCGTGGCCCAACGTCAGCAGCGACGGCACAGAAGGCGAATGGTGGCGGGGGGCGTGGCGGCGGCAGCAGCCGCGGTCGCCGTCCTGACCGGTGCGAGCGTGCTCGCCGGCCGGCGGGCAGCCCCCACCAGCCCCGCCGCGATGTCGTGCTCCGGGCCGACGACGCAGCTGGTGGTGGCGTCCTCGGCGGACAAGGCGGCGCTCATGACCCGGTTCGCCGCCGACTTCTCGACCGCGAGCCTCGACTCCCCCGGCCCCTGCTACCACGTCACGGTCGTCACGAAGGCGTCCGGAGCCGCAGCGACGGCGCTGGCCAACGGCTGGCCGGCGACCGACGGTCCGGCGCCGGACGTGTGGTCCCCGACCGGGTCGATCTGGTTGCCGTTGCTCGAGGACCGCCTGGCCAAGGCCCAGAGGTCCAGCCTGGTGCCGGTGCCGTCGGCGGTCCCGCACATCGCGGCCTCACCCATGGTGGTCGCCATGCCCCGGCCGATGGCCACCGCCCTCGGCTGGCCCGACCAGCCGATCGGGTGGTCGGACCTGCTGACCCTGGCGTCGTCGAAGACCGGCTGGGCCACCTACGGTCATCCGGAGTGGGGCCGGTTCAGCCTGGGCAAGACCAACCCCAACTTCTCGCACGCCGGTCTCGAGGGAACCGTGGCCACCTACTACGCCGCCGTCGGGCGGACCTCGGGGCTGACGCCCGCCGACATCGACGACTCGGTGACCCGCCGGTTCGTCGCCGGCGTCGAGCAGTCCGTGGTGCGCTACGGCGACAACACCGCCTCGTTCTCCTCGGACTGGCTGCGGGCCGACGACGCCGGGCAGGCCCTGACGTACATCTCGGCGCTGGTCACCGAGGAGAACCTCGTGGCCTCCTACAACGAGGGCAACCCGACGGCGGACCCGGCGGCGGTGGGCAAGCACGCGGCGCCGAAGGTGCCCCTGGTGGCGGTCTACCCCAAGGAGGGCACCTTCGTCGCCGACCACCCGTACGCCGTGCTCAGCGGCTCGTGGGTGACTTCGGCGAAACGGGCTGCGGCGCAGGCATTCCTGACCTACCTCGTCAGCGAGCCGATCCAGGCGCAGTGGCAGCACTTCCACTTCCGCAGCGCCGAAAACCGGGTCGGTGCCGACGGGCTCGCGATCGGCGTGATCCCCTCGCAGCCCGCCAAGGTGCTGCAGCCACCCACCCCGGACATCACCGGCAAGATCCTCACCAGCTGGGCCCAGCTGCGCAAGACCGCCAACGTCATCAGCCTGATCGACGTCTCCGGCTCGATGGCGCAGCGGGTCAAGGGCTCGAAGGAGACCAAGCTGGACGCCGCCAAGCAGGCCGCTGCGGCGTCGATGAAGCTGTTCACCGACAACGACGAGGTGGGCCTGTGGTCGTTCTCGGGCGGCGTGGCGGGCAAGCGCGACTACCAGGAGCTGGTGCCGATCGGCCCGATGGACGGCGCCGTCGGCGACCAGGTGCGACGGGACGCCCTGACCGCCGTGATCGCCACCCTCAGCCCGAACGGTGACACCGGGCTCTACAACACGGTCGCCGCCGCCTACCAGACGGTTCTCGACCGCTATCGCGACGACCGGATCAATGCCGTCGTGGTGCTGACCGACGGCAAGAACGACGCCCAGGGCGGCCTGACCCTGGTCAAGCTGCTCGACCAGATCCACGGCAGTGCCGGGGGGCGCCAGATCAGGATCATCACGATCGCCTACGGTCCGGACGCCGACCAGGACACCTTGGCGCAGCTGGCCCGTGCCACCAAGGGTGCCTTCTACGTGGCGGCCACCCCGGCCGACATCCCCAAGATCTACTCGGCGGCGCTGTCCAACCTCTGAGGGCGCCGGCCCGCCGGTCCGAGCCCCGAGGTGGCAGCCGCTACCCGGTGCCGCAGTGGTCGAGGGCCAGCGTCGGCCAGGGCCCGAGCGGTGGTGAGCACCTCGGCGATCGGCACCCGCTCACCCGGGCCGTGCGCCAGCTCCGGAGCGCCGGGGCCGTAGTGCACCGTCGGAATGCCGGCGAGGTTGCTGAGCAGTCGCAGGTCGCTGCCGTAGGGGGCACCCGAGACCTGCTGCGGCCCGCCGCCGACACTGGCGTGAGCACGCCGGACGGCCTGCACGATCGGGGCCTGCGGATCGGTGTAGCCGGAGGCGAACTGCCCGCCCCACCACTCGACCACGACCGGGTGGTCGCGCAGCCACGGGTCCGCCGCACAGACCTGCCGGACGGCCTGCTCGAAGGTGGCGCGGGCGTCGTCCGGGCTCTCACCGAGTGCCACGCCGTACCGGCCCTCGGCCACCAGCAGGTCGGGCACGGACGACGACCAGTCGCCGGCCCGCACGGTGCCGACCTCGATCGGGTAGGCGATGTCCCAGCCCGCCATCAGCGGGTGGACGGTGGCGTTGCGCCAGGCCTCGAGGTCGCGCAGGGCCGTGAAGACCGGCACGAACTTCTCGACCGCGCTGACCCCGCTGCTGCGCCGCGAGGCGTGGGTGGCCAGGCCCGGTACCCGCAGCCGGAACGTCAGGGCCCCGCCGGTGGCCGGCACCAGGTGCAGCGAGGTGGGCTCGGGCACCACGCAGGCGTCCGCCGTCCAGCCGCGACGCAGCATGGCGAAGGTGCCCAGGCCGCCGTCCTCCTCGGCCTGCACGCACGCCAGCAGCAGGTCCGCCCGCAGCGGGACGGCCAGCTCGGTCAGGGCGCGCACCACCCACATGGCCGCGACCAGGCCGCCCTTCATGTCGCAGCTGCCGCGGCCGTGCACGTGGTGGGCGTCGACCTGGCCGCTGAACGGGTCGGCGCCGCCCCAGGCCGGCAGGTCACCCGGGGGGACGACGTCGACATGGCCGTTGAGCATGAGCGAGGGTGCCTCGCCCGGGGCCCGCCCGGGGATCCGTGCCACCAGGCCGTGGGCCTCGCGTCGCGGCACCTCGGCGCCGGGGAACCCGGGGGCGGCGTAGGTCTCGGCCAGGTCGATCGGCCACAGGTCGACCTCGAGCCCGAGCTCGGCCAGCTCGGCGCCGAGCGCGTGCTGGATCGTGTTCTCGTCGTCCGAGCCCGAGATGCTGGGCGTCCGCACGATGGCGCTGAGGTCGTCGACGAGGTCATGGGCATGGGCGTCGAGATACTCCAACACCCGGGTCCGCCACGGCTGCGTCATGCCCGACAGGTTCTCACGAGCACGCGCCACATCCGGAGGTCGGAGCTGCGGATGGCTCAGCGTCGACGCAGGGCCCGTGCGGCGAAGTCGTCGAGAGCCTTGATGACGTCGGTGGCGACCCAGACGACATAGCGCTGGGCGCCGGTGGCCCGGGTGACGACGCCGGCGTCCCGGAGCTGGCCGATGACCTTGTCGGCTGCAGGCTGCGAGAGTCCTGTCGCCTCTTGGACGAGTGCGGACGTGACGGCAGGTTGGCTGAGCAGCATCGGCAGGACCTGCCAGATGGAGGCGGTTCGGCGGACGGTGATCGACTCCGTCCAGCCTTCGTGGACGTCGAGGAGATCCCGCGCGAGGTGTCGGCCGTTGCCGATGGCGGTGAGGGCTGCCTGGGCGAACCTCGCCACGATGGGGCTGGGATCTCCCTCGTGGTAGGCGGTGAGTGCGGCGAAGTAGGAATCGGTGTCGGCGAGCAGCCCGGCCGAGACAGGGACGGTGGTGCGTGTGGTGGCGCCACCGTGTTTCAGCATGGCATGAACGAGTGCGCGCCCGGTGCGGCCGTTGCCGTCGTTGAACGGGTGGATCGTCTCGAACTGCGCGTGCGCGATCGCCGACTGGGCCAGCAACGGCACGTCGGTGCGGGTGACGAATGCGCAGAGGTCGTCGATCGCCGCAGGGACCCGGGTGTGGTGGGGCGGTACGAATGCGGCGCTGTGCGGTGAGGCACTCGATCCGCCGATCCACACCTGCTCGGTGCGGAATCGGCCTGGACCGGCGTGTTCCTGCCCCCGCATGAGGGCGTCGTGGATCGCGAGGATCGTCGCGGGAGTGGGGCTGTCGGCCAACTCCAGGGCGCGGTTCATCGCGTCCACATTGGCGGCGACGAGCTTGGCGTTGGTCCCGACCGTGGCTACCCCGAGCTGAGCCAGTGCCAAGGTCTTGGCCCGGGCCGTGATGTTCTCGATCTGGGACGAGGACGCCGACTCGGTACGCAGTAGTACCACGGTCAGCGGAGCGATCTCAGTCCCGGGCAGCATGGTCGACAGTTCGGCATCGAATCGCGAGATCTCGGCGCGGGCGTCGTCAGCGGCCGCCAGAGCCTCGGCGTCGAGGGTGACATCGATCCCTGCGATCGAGGCGGGGATGGC
The DNA here is from genome assembly GCA_963738495.1 of uncultured Actinomycetota bacterium. Taxonomy (GTDB): domain Bacteria; phylum Actinomycetota; class Actinomycetes; order Actinomycetales; family Kineosporiaceae; genus CAVTWW01. The sequence continues at coordinate 9,747 of CAVTWW010000023.1, read as the reverse complement.
AGCCTGGTAGGACGGGAGGATCGTGGAGCGCTGAGCGCGGGAAAGGAGCCGCATGTCAACGCGGGACTCCCACGGCAACGTCTCCCAGGTCACGGCCCATGAGGAGCTGTGACCCGTCAAGACGGCCTCGTCGGCGACATTCTACGAATGTAACATAGGTGAAAGTGTCCCCACTTATGTTAGGAGTGGTGGAGATTCGCGTGCCGTCCGGCGGACCGCTGCGGACCGGCGTGGTCTCGGGGCGACAGAAACGGCCCCCGACCCACGTTTGCGCAGGTCGGAGGCCGTTTCCGGCTGTCGCAGGGCCTAGATGTCGTAGTACAGCTCGAACTCGTGCGGGTGCGGCCGCAGGCTGATCGGCAGGATCTCCTGGGTGCGCTTGAGGTCGATCCAGGTGCTGATCACGTCCTCGGTGAAGACGCCGCTGTCGGTCAGGTAGTCGTGGTCCGCCTCGAGGTTGTTGAGCACCTCGTTGAGCGAGCCCGGCACCTGCGGGATCGAGGCGTGCTCCTCGGGCGGCAGCTCGTAGAGGTCCTTGTCGACCGGAGCCATCGGCTCGATCCGGTTCTTGATGCCGTCGAGGCCGGCCATCAGCATGGCCGCGAAGGCCAGGTACGGGTTGCTCGACGGGTCGGGAACGCGGAACTCGATGCGCTTGGCCTTCGGGTTAGAGCCGGTGACCGGGATCCGGACGCAGGCCGAACGGTTGCGGGCCGAGTACACCAGGTTGACCGGGGCCTCGTAGCCCGGCACCAGCCTGTGGTAGCTGTTGACCGTCGGGTTGGTGAAGGCGAGCAGCGACGGTGCGTGGTGCAGCAGGCCGCCGATGTACCAGCGGGCCATGTCGGACAGGCCGCCGTAGCCGCGCTCGTCGTAGAAGAGCGGCTCGCCGTCCTTCCAGAGCGACTGGTGCACGTGCATGCCGGAGCCGTTGTCACCGAAGAGCGGCTTGGGCATGAAGGTGACCGTCTTGCCGGCCTGCCAGGCGACGTTCTTGATGACGTACTTGAACAGCATCACCTTGTCGGCCGACGAGGCGAGGGTGTCGAAGCGGTAGTTGATCTCGGCCTGGCCGGCGGTGCCGACCTCGTGGTGGGCGCGCTCGACCTGCAGGCCGAGGGCGTCCAGGGCCAGGCTCATCTCGTCGCGCAGGTCGGCGTAGTGGTCGACCGGCGGCACCGGGAAGTAGCCACCCTTGTAGCGGGTCTTGTACCCGCGGTTGCCACCCTCCTCGACGCGGCCGGTGTTCCAGGCGCCCTCGATCGAGTCGATGTGGTAGTAGCCCTCGTTCTGCTTCGTCTCGAACCGCACGTCGTCGAAGATGTAGAACTCCGCCTCGGGGGCGAAGAACGCCGTGTCGGCGATGCCGGTCGACTTCAGGTACGCCTCGGCCTTGCGGGCGATCTGGCGCGGGTCGCGGCTGTACGGCTCGTCCGTGTAGGGGTCGACGATGCTGAAGTTGATGTTCAGCGTCTTCTCGACCCGGAACGGGTCGACGTAGGCCGTGTCGAGGTCCGGGATCAGCTTCATGTCCGACTCGTTGATGGCCTGGAAGCCGCGGATCGAGGATCCGTCGAACATCTGGCCGTCGGTGAAGAACGAGGGGTCCAGGCTGCCTGCCGGCACGTTGAAGTGCTGCATGACGCCGGGAAGGTCACAGAACCGGACGTCGATGAACTTGACGTCCTCGTCCTTGATGAACTTCTGGACCTCATCCGCGTTGCTGAACATCCAACCTCCACGTCGTGGGAAAGGGCGGGCGAGTGAGACCTTCGACCCGCCCCGGATCGTCGACGACGCTAGGCGGTTGCGGTTTCCCGACGGTCACCCGTTTGTTTCCGCTGTGTTACGTCGGCGACCGCCGGCTGTGGCGTCGGCGTCACCCGATCCTGCCGCGCCGGGCCTGCCGCTGCCACCACTGGCGTGTCGGTCTCGGCTGCGTAGGCTGGCGGGCGTGCAGCGACAGGAGAGGAACGGCGCCGGCGCCGATCGCGGGCGGGGTCCGGGGGGATGGCTCGACGGGCTCACGGCCGCCCCGGCGACGACGACGACGCAGGTGGCAGGGGTCTCGCTGCTGCGCAGGGCGGTGGGTCTGGTGATCGACTGGGGCTTCGCCCTGCTGATCGCCAACGGCCTGATGCGCTCGTGGGGTCTGGGGCAGTTCGCCCCGTTGCTGGTGCTGCTGAGCTTCCACGTGCTGCTGGTCGGTACCGCGGGCCACACCGCCGGCCACCGGCTGGCGGGCCTGACGGTGCGCACCCTGGACGGCGGGCTGCCCGGCCCGGTGCGGGCCCTGGTGCGGGGGCTGCTGCTGTGTCTGGCGGTGCCGGCGCTGATCGTCGGGCAGGACGGCCGGGGCCTGCACGACCGGGCCGCCGGAACCCGCGTCGTCCGGCGCTGACGGCGAGACTTCAGCGGCCGCGCATGCCCTTGCGGTCGGGGCGGGCGCGCGTCGGGTCGATGCCTTTGGGCACCGGAGGCCTGATCCCGCCCAGGGCCCGCAGTCGCTTGGTGACCTCGGCGGCCTGCTGCTTGGTCAGGGTCGGCTTCATCCGCATCACCTTGCCGCTGATCTTGGGCAGCGGCACCTGACCCTCGCCGTCGCCGGCGTGCAGCACAGTGACCGGGACGCCGGCGCCGAGCACCCGCTGCACCCGCTTGCGTTCGGAGTCGGCCAGCTTGCCGACCCTGGGCAGCGGCCCCTCGGTCACGAGCAGCACCCCGGGTCGGCCCACGGCGCGGAACACCAGGTCCTGGGTGCGCGGGTCGACCGCCACCGGCTCGGTCTCGACGGTCCAGCCCCGGCGCAGGTTGCTGAGGGCGGCTCCGGCCGCCCCCGGCTGTCCGGCGATCTGGTTGAAGGCGGCCTTCTCGGCCCTGCGCGCCATGATGATCAGCGCCAGCAGGAAGCCGATGGCCAGTGCCGGCAGCAGCGTCAGCCACCAGGGGGCGCCGGTCAGCAACCCCACCAGCATGACCACGGCGGTGCCGCCGACGAAGGTGGCGAGCATCCACCAGACCAGGGCCTTGTCGGCCTTGCGGGTCATGGTGAAGACGGCGCGCAGCTGCGCGATGCGCCCCTTCGGGACGACGGGTGCAGGGGTGTTCGAACGGGCCATGTCGGTCAGGATAGGGCCGGACGGCGGGCCGTCGCCTGCGCCCACAGTCGTCCCGCCCGGTAGGACGAGCGCACCAGGGGTCCCGAGAGCACCCCGGCGAAGCCCAGCTGCTCGGCCTCGGCCTGGAGCTCGACGAACTCCTCGGGGTGCACCCAGCGTTCCACCGGGTGGTGGCGGGGGGTCGGCCGCAGGTACTGGGTGATCGTCAGCAGGTCGCAGCCGGCCTCGTGCAGGTCGCGCATCGTCTGCGAGATCTCCTCCCGGGTCTCGCCCATGCCCAGGATCAGGTTCGACTTGGTGACCTGCCCGGCGGCGCGGGCCTGGCGCAGCACGTCGAGCGAGCGTTCGTAGCGGAACGCCGGCCGGATCGCCTTGAAGATGCGGGGCACGGTCTCCAGGTTGTGGGCGAAGACCGCCGGGGCGGCGTCGAAGACCTGGGCCAGCAGCTCGGGCCGCGCCGAGAAGTCGGGCACCAGGATCTCGACGCCGGTGTCCGGGTTGAGCGCCTTGATCGCGCGCACCGTCTCGGCGTAGAGCCAGGCACCCTCGTCGTCCAGATCGTCGCGGGCCACCCCGGTGACGGTCGCGTAGCGCAGGCCCATCGACCGCACGCTCTCGGCCACCCGGCGCGGCTCGTCCCGGTCGAGCGGCTCGGGCCTGCCCGTGTCGATCTGGCAGAAGTCGCAGCGCCGGCTGCACTGGCTGCCGCCGATGAGGAACGTGGCCTCGCGGTCCTCCCAGCACTCGAAGATGTTGGGGCAGCCGGCCTCCTGGCAGACGGTGTGCAGACCCTCGCCCTTGACCAGCGAGGTGAGCTCGCGGTAGTTGGGCCCCATCCTCGCGGTGGTGCGGATCCACGGGGGCTTGCGCTCGATCGGGACGGCGGCGTTGCGGGCCTCGACCCGCAGCAGACGACGCCCCTCTGGCACCACGCTCACGACTGGTTCCTCTCCGCCGACGTGCTCAGCCTACGGTCACCGCTCGGCCCGGGGACGACCGCTGCCGGCGAGGTCGGCCGTGAGCAGGTGGCGCTGCACGATCGGCAGCACCTCGGCCACGCCGACCCGGCGGCCCAGCTCGGCGCTGAGGCTCGTGACGTCGGCGTCCGGGATGCCGCAGGGCACGATCTGGCCGAAGGCCGCCAGGTCGGGGTCGGCGTTCAGGGCGAACCCGTGCATGGTCACGCCCTGGGCGACCCGGATCCCGATCGCGGCGACCTTGCGCTCCCGGCGCCCGGTCGGTGCTGTCGGCCCACTCGCCGAGGTCGCTGCCGCGAGGGAGTCGGCGGGCAGCCAGACGCCGCTGCGGCCCTCGACCCGGTCGGCGGTCAGGCCCAGCTCGGCGCAGATGTCGATCAGCACCTGCTCGAGGCGGCGCACGTAGGCCACGACGTCCACCGGGTCGGCCAGCCGCACGATCGGGTAGCCCACCAGCTGCCCCGGACCGTGCCAGGTGATCTTGCCGCCACGGTCGACGTCGACCACGGGGGTGCCGTCGAAGGGACGCTCGTACGAGGCGGTCCGTCGTCCGGCGGTGTAGACCGGTCGGTGCTCGAGCAGGAAGACGGTGTTCGGTGCCTGGCCCGCGGCCACCAGGGCGTGCCGCTGCCGCTGCAGTGCCCAGGCGTCGTGGTAGTCGACCAGGTCGGGCGCCAGCCCCACCACCTGGACGTCGAGCGAGGGGGCGCGGGTGGTCGGTTCGGCGGTCACGGGTCCTCCGTGGTCGGGCGGGTCGGGCGGGGGGCGCCGTCGTGGCCGGGCCAGCGTTGCTTCGACAGATGCTCGATCAACGCGACCAGCGAGCCACGTAGTCCCGGCAGGTCCGCGACCTCCGCGAAGATCACGTCACTGCGGTGGGTGGCCACGGCCTCGCGGCAGGCGGTGCGGCCGGTGCCGGTCAGGGTCACCAGCACCCGCCGCCGGTCGGCCGGGTCGCGATGCCGCTCGACGTAGCCGGAGCGTTCGAGTCGGTCGAGGGTGCGACTCATCGTCTGGTCCTCGACCCCGATCGAGGCGGCAAGCTCTCGCTGGGTGTGGTCACCGCCGGAGAGCACGTGCAGCACGGGCAGCCCGGCGTGGTTGAGGTCCCAGTGCGCGAGGTGGGCGTTCCACTCGTGCTCCACCAGCCGTGCGGCGGCCGACAGCAGCCGGCCGGTGGGCCAGTTCTCGATACCGTCGGCGGGTGCCTGCACAGGTACCACGGTAGCTGCGCGGCCGACTTGCCCTGAAGGTCCGCGAGCGGCAGGCTGACCGATGGTCAGCATGCTGACGGTTCGGGAGACATGGTGCGAGACTCGGGAGACCCTGTGACGTCGTCGTCCAAGCGGTGGTTGGTACCCGCTCTGTTGCTGCTGGCCTGGTTGGCGATCGCCGGGATCGGGGGTCCGCTGTCGGGAAAGCTCTCGCAGGTGCAGAAGAACAACACCTCCGACTTCCTGCCCAAGGACGCCGAGTCCGCCCAGGTCGCGGCGCTGCAGCAGAAGTTCGCCACTGCGAGCACCTTCCCGGCCTTCGTGCTGCTCGAGAGCGACACGCCCCTGACGCCCGCCCAGCTGCAGGCCTTCGGGGCCTGGGCGCAGACCGTCCCGGGGCTGTCGGTCGCGGTGAAGGACAAGCCGGCCGTCAAGGTCGGTGACTTCCTGGTGGCCGGACCGGTCCCGGTGATCCCCTCGCAGGACGGCAAGGCTGCCTTCGCGGTGGTCAGCTTCGACCTCAAGGACCTCGGGGCCACCCTCGCCGACGGCAAGAGCCCGATCCAGCGCAGCGTCGAGGCGATCCGGGACGCCGACCGGGGGCTGGCCACCGGCGGCGCCCGGGTCTACGTCGCCGGGCCGGCCGGGGTGATCGCCGACCTGGTCAAGGCGTTCGGCGGGATCGACGGGATCCTGCTGGTGGTGGCCGGGATCACAGTGCTGGTGATCCTGTTGGTGGTCTACCGCAGCCCGTTCCTGCCGTTCTTCGTCATCTTCTCTGCGGGCTTCGCCTATGTGTTGGCGGGGCTGCTGGTCTACCTGCTGGCCAAGAACGACGTCATCACTGTCGACGGCCAGGGACAGGGCATCCTGTCGATCCTGGTCATCGGCGCCGCCACCGACTACGCCCTGCTGCTGGTGGCCCGCTACCGGGAGGAGCTGCGCCACAACGACAACCACTACGAGGCGATGAAGGTCGCCTGGCGCCGGGCGGTCGAGCCGATCGTGGCCTCGGGCAGCACCGTCATCCTGGGCCTGCTCTGCCTGTTGCTGAGCAACCTGGGCCCGACCAAGGGGCTGGGACCGGTGGGGGCGATCGGCATCGCCTGCGCGATGCTGGCCGCGCTGACCTTCCTGCCGGCGCTGCTGGTCATCGGGCACGGCGTCGGCAGGGGAGCCCACGGGCGGTGGGTGTTCTGGCCGGCGATGCCGACCCTGGGCAGCGCCGACGCCGGCACCCAGGGCATCTGGAAGCGGGTGTCGATCCTCGTCGGTGCCCACCCGCGTCGGGTGTGGACCCTGACGGCGCTCGGCCTGCTGGTGCTCGCAGCCTTCCTGCCGACGCTCAGGTCGAGCGGGGTCAAGCAGTCCGACACGTTCCTGACGACTGTCGAGTCGGTGACCGGCGGGGACGAGATCGCCAAGCACTTCCCGGGCGGCTCCGGCAACCCTGGCATCGTGATCGGCCCCTCGGCCAAGGCCGACGCGATCCTGGCGGCCGCCAAGGCCACCCCCGGGGTCTCCGGCGCGATCTGGACCACGGATGCGCCGGCAACGACCACGACGGCGCCGTCCACCACCGCAGTGCCGGCGAAGCCGAAGGTGGTGGACGGGCTGGTCGAGCTGCAGGTGACGTTCACCGACCCCGCCGACTCGCTGCCGGCAGGTGAGACCGTCAAGGTGCTGCGGACCACCCTCGACGCCGTCGACGCGAGCGTGAAGGTGGGGGGGAGCACCGCGACCAACGTCGACGTCCGGGACATCTCGGCGCGCGACCGCAACGTGATCATCCCGGCGATCCTGGTGGTGATCTTCATCGTCCTCATGCTGCTGCTGCGGGCCGTCGTGGCGCCGCTGCTGCTCATCGTGGCGAACGTGCTCTCGTTCGGGGCGACCATGGGGGTCTCGGCGATCGTGTTCAACCACGTCTTCCGCTTCCCGGGGTCGGACGCCACGATCGCGCTCTACGGCTTCGTGTTCCTGGTGGCCCTGGGCATCGACTACTCGATCTTCCTGATGACCCGGGTACGTGAGGAGTCCCAGACTCGGGGCACCCGGGACGGGGTGCTGACCGGCCTGTCGGTGACCGGCGGCGTGATCACCAGTGCCGGCCTGGTGCTGGCCGCCACCTTCGCCGCGCTCGGGGTGCTGCCGCTGCTGTTCCTGGTGCAGATCGCCTTCGTGGTGGCCTTCGGAGTGCTGCTGGACACCCTGATCGTGCGCTCGCTGCTGGTGCCGGCGCTGTCGATCGAGTTCGGCAGACGCATCTGGTGGCCCGGAAAGCTCTCGCAGGGTCAGGACTGACCGTGTCCGAGGGGTCTGGCACTCGCCCACCGGCGATGCCTCGGGTGGCCCTGGTCGGGTACGGATCGGCGGGGCGCGGGATCCACGCGCGGCTGCTGACGGCCGCAGGGGTGACACCGGTGGTCGTGGTCACCTCCGCCTCCGAGCGGGTCGCCCAGGTCGAGGCGGACCTGCCCGGCGTCCTGGTGGTGCCCGACCTGACGGCCGCGCTCGATGCCGCGATCGGCGCGGGTCGTGGTCTCGACCTGGTGGTGCTGGCCTCGCCCAGCGGGGTGCACGTCGAGCAGGCCCTGGCCTGTGTGGTGGCCGGGGTCGCCGTGATGGTCGACAAGCCGTTGGCCACCGACGCCGGGTCGGCGGCCGCCCTGGTCGCCGCGGCGCGGGCTGCCGGGGTGCCGTTGACGGTCTTCCAGAACCGGCGGTGGGACGACGAGAGCCGCACCCTGGCAACCCTGCTCGCCGACGGCCGGCTGGGCCGGGTGAACCGTTTCGAGCGGCGCTGGGAGCGGTGGCGCCCGCACCCCAAGGACCGGTGGCGGGAGAACGCGTCCGCCGTCGACGGGGGTGGGCTGCTGCTCGACCTGGGGTCGCACACCGTCGATGCCGCCCTGACCGCCTTCGGGCCCGTCACCTCGGTCTACGCCGAGCTCGCCGCCAGGACCACTCCCGCCGAGGACGAGGTGTTCCTGTCGCTGCAGCACGCCGGGGGAGTGCGCAGTCACCTGGGCATGACCTCGGTCGCGGGCGCGCCGGGGCCGCGCACCCGGGTCCTGGCCGAGCGTGGCGCCTACGTGGTGACCGAGTTCGAGGACGAGGCAGCGGGTTTCGCGCCGTCCGGCGTCGCGGCGGCGAGCCTGTCCGGCCACACCGGGTGGCTGGTCGCCGGCGCGCAGGTGCAGCCCGTCCCGACGACCCCGGGTGGTCACCACCAGATCTACCCGGCGGTGTTCGCGGCGCTGCGGCTGCCCCCCGACCGGCGCCAGGCGGCGATGCCGGTGCAGCCGGACGACGTCGTGGCGGTGCTGCAGGTGCTCGACGCCGCTCGGGTCAGTGCCCGCGAGGGACGCGTCGTCGCGCTCTGAGCCCGTCGGTGCCGAGGCTCAGAGCCGGACGGCGGGCAGTCGGCGTGCCGGCAGTCGCTCTTCGACGGCCTCCCCGGTGACGGCGTCGCGGCTGACCAGATAGCCTGCGGCCCGGTCGTTCTCGGCCACCACCTCGACCATCTCGGTCCCCCGGTAGACCATGCCGGCACCGTCGTCCGTGCAGTAGGTGGTGGGCAGCGTGCCGTCGGCCACCAGACGGTGCACCAGGGGCCGGCGCTGCGCTTCGCTGTCGTGATGCACGCCGTTGCCGTACGGCAACAGACCGAGCCCGTTCGTGACGGCGCGCAGGTCGGGGCCGAAGCTGTCGGTGGTGCCGCCGACGTGCCAGCAGATCGAGCCGGCGCTGACGCCGGCCAGCACCACGCCGGCCTGCCAGACCCTGCGGAAGATCTCGTCGAGCCCGTGGACCCGCCACACCGCCAGCAGGTTGGCCACGGAGCCGCCGTTGACCCAGACCACGTCCTGCTCGAGCAGGTGGCCCTCCATGTCGGCGACGCTCGGCATCATGAACAGGTTGAGGTGGCTGAGCGCGAAGCCGGCGCCGCGGGCCGCCTCGTCGAGCTCGGCGTGGAACCAGTGCTGGTCGCCACCGGCGGTGCCCAGGTGGCAGATCCGGGGCGCCCGGCCGTGGGCCCCGGACAGCTCGACCGCGTGGTGCACCAGGGGGCCGAAGTCGAGGCGCCGCCGGCCCTCGTTGAGCTGGTAGCCGCCGGACGTCGCCAGGATGGTCGGGGTCGCCATCGGGTGACCGTACCCGGGCCTGTGGACGACGCGCACGCCGACCATGCCGGTCGCGCCACGATGACAGGTATGAGGACGGCTGCCCCGATCGGCGCGACGGATCGCGCCACCCCGACCGGCGTGACGGACCGCGCCGCCGACCTGCCGGCGGCGCCGCAGGTCGACGGCCTGTGGCTGACCCGGCGGTTGGGGGTGGGGGCCCACGGTCAGGTGTGGCTCGCCAGCGACCCCCGCACCGGCGACCGGGTGGCGGTCAAGCTGGTGCGCGACGACCTGCCAGCAATACATC
>CAVTWW010000022.1:0-17997 GCA_963738495.1 uncultured Actinomycetota bacterium | reverse complement strand
CGGTTTTCAAGACCGCCGCCATCGGCCACTCGGCCAGCCCTCCTTGCCATCCCCGGCCGAGGCCGGAGGCTGACGCGGCAAGTCTGCCAGACCGGGGCCGGGGCCCGGTGAGCCACCGCGGCCCACCAGAATGATCACTCCGGCGAGGGCCGTGCCGAGGGTGACCTCGAACGCCGCGACCCGCTCCATGCCGCCCATGCCCAGGCCGAGGTACAGCCCGACGCCGAAGAGCGCCGTGGCTGCCAGTCCGACCACACCCTGGACGCACCAGCTCCCCCGCAACACAGCCCCCCGAGCAGTCTCCGACGGCTCGGCCGTCGTCGCGCTCGCCGTCCGGCCCGTCATCGCACCGACCACGAGCCGCACGGTCCCGCACACCAGTCCTGCAGCAGCCGCCACGAAGTGCACTCCGGGCGCGACGTCGGCCGGGGCCAGCCCGACCCCGATCCACCCGAGCCCGGCCACGGTCAGCAGCGCCGCCGCCACCCGTGAGGCCACGAGCCGGTACCCGACCAGGTGGAGCGTCCACACCCCGGCAATGATCAAGATCCCGTGGACGACGAACGATCCGCTCATCCACCCGTGCAGCGGCGAGCAGATGTACCGCTCGGGGTCACCGCGCCGTCCACAACCGACGTTGCCCAGGTCGCTGATGGTGTTCGCCGACCAGCTGTAGGCCGGCGACCAGGCACCCTGGACGATCACATGAGCCACGAAGAACTGCACCGTCCCGACCACCCAGGCGGCCGCTCCCCACGCCGTCCATCGCCGAGCGCCGCCACCAACCGCTCGGGCACCTCGGGCACCTCGGGGCACAGTCACCGCCCCATCGTCCCCCTGCCCGGACGCTGGATGATGCACAACCTGCGCCTGCAACTGGTCGAGCCGCGACACTGGTCCCGCTCGTTGGGGCGACTGTCGTTCGCCCGCAACATCCAGGGGTCCTGCAGCATCGAAGGCTTCGACGCCCCCCTCGACGACGCCGCCGCCGTTGCCCTCGGCGAGGACCCCTCGATGCGGACACTCAGACCCGACAGGCGCTCGAGGGCTACCGCAACGCGATGACCTACGTGCTGCAGCTGGTGCAGGAACCCCACCTCGAGTACAGCGAGCAGCTGCTCAAGAGCCTGCACTTCATGATGACCTGCCATGACCTGCAGAGCCGACCGGGCCGCTGGCGGGCCGGATCCATCTACGTCCGCAACGACGACATCGGGACCATCGTCTACGAGGGCCCCGACATCGACGAGGTCCCCCCGCTCATGTCCGAGTTCACAGCCACCCTCAACGGTGACGACGGGTCACCCGCCCTCGTCAAGGCTGCCATGGCGCACCTGAACCTGGTCATGATCCACCCGTTCCGCGACGGCAACGGCCGCATGGCTCGGTGCCTGCAGAGTCTCGTCCTCGCCCAGGGCAGCACCTTGGCCCCGGTGTTCATGAGCGTCGAGGAGTACCTCGGTACGCAACACCGACACCTACTACCGAGTCCTCGGCGAGTAGGGACGAAGTCATGGTAACCGGGGCCGGCGACCACTGCCTGGGTCAGGTTGATGCTGACCGCCCACCTTCGACAGGCCCGCACGCTGAGGCGACGAGCCCGAGAGAGCGAACGACTGTGGCAGGAGATCGAGCCGCTCCCCGCTGCCCGCCGGCTGCCGGAGCGAGCAGTGTCGGCGCTGTTCGACGCCGCCCTGGGACTACGGGTCAGGAACTCGACCTACCGTGCCCTCGCCCAGCAGCTCGATGAGGACGTCACCGAGCAGACGGCCACGCGCGACTTGCGCCTCATGGTGGACGCCGGCCTGCTGGTCGCTCATGGTGAGAAACGGGGCCGGTTCTACGGCGCCGGCAAGGACCTGGCCGACCTCCGCAGGTCGATCCTCGCGTCACGGGATCCCCGCGACGACACCGACCCGTTCGCCCACCTGTAGTCACCAGGCCAGAGCCACGGACATCAAGAACAGCACCATCCGCCGGCCCGCACCCGAGCGCGGCCCAACCCATCAGGGCGCCCGGCCCACGACGCCGCCCCGCCCATCAGGCGATCCACACGTGGGCGGCCATCATGACGGCCACCCCCAGCTCGGCCAGGGCCAGACCCGCCACGGCCAGTACCGCCGGCACCACCGACCGACGAGGCACCGACCTGCGAACGTCCGACCTGTTCTGCTCCGACCGGTGAAGCTCCGACCGCCACCACCGGACGGCGAGCATCGCCAGCACGACGTATGCGGGGAACCACAGCAGGGCGTAGCGCCCGGCCGACTGCAACGTCGTCGAGCACACCAGGACGGCGGCGTTCAGCCCGAGGTAGACCACCTCGCCCCACCAGCGCCGCCGCACCAGCTCGACCAGCAAGGCCAGGCACAGCGCCGTCGCACCGAGGTCGACCGCATGCGTCAGCGGCAGGTCGGTGACACCCGGCGACAGCATCGCCCGCCAGGTGTTGGTGACCCCGACCCACGGCCAGGCCACCCGCCGGTCCCACCCGATGGTCTGGGCCTGCGACCACTCCGTCCACGAACCGGTCCGCGTCCACAGGTAGGTGACGTAGGCACTGAACGCCACCGGCGAGGCCAGCAACGCGAGCCATCCGAACCCGGTCCGACCCGAGCCCTGTCCCCGTTCCCGCCCCTGTTCCTCTCCCCGTTTCGGGCGCCGCTGCATCAGGTACAGCACCGCGAGCCCGGCCGCGAGGAACAGCCCGTTGACCCGCACCAGGCTCGCCACCCCTGCCAGCGCCCCGGCCCACCACCACCGCCCGGTGCGGGCGCACCACCAGGCCCACACCGCGCAGGCCAGGAACGTGGACTCGGTGAACACCGACGTCAGGAACACCCCGTACGGCGCCAGCGCCAGCAGCCCGACCGCCGTCCAGCCCACCTGTGCCGGCACCGCGCCGGCCGCCGCAGCCCCATCCGCCGCAGCCACTCCCGCCGCAACCCGTTCCGCCGCAGCCCGGTCCGCGGCGACGTCGGCGGCGAGTCGCCACAGACCGACGGCCGCGACCGTCGAGGCCACCAGCGAGACCACCACCCCGGCCAGCGGCAGGTCGCCGCCGGCCAGCGGCCGGGTCAGCGCCAGCAGCAGCGGGTACCCCGGGAAGAACGCCTGGTCGCAGCACGGCAGCTCGGGCGGCAGGTAGCCGACGCGTGCGATCCGCAGGTAGTGGAAGGAGTCGGACCACGTGAACCTGGCCACCGCCCACTGCCAGGGCGAGGCCTGCCGCTGGGCCAGGTCGAACTGCAACCACCAGCCGACCGTCACCATCGTCACCGCCAGCAGCACCCGGCTCGCCACCCAGCCGCGGACCACCGCGGTCACCGTGCGACCACTCACGCGCCGACCCTCGGGTCCCGCTCCACGGGGTCACAGAAAAGCGTTGCCACCGAAGCACTCTCGCGCGGCTCGACCAGGGCGACGACGCCGTCCCCCGCCTGCAGCCGGGTCTCGCCGCGCACCTGCAGCAGCTCACCGGCCCGCTCCACCAACGAGATCCAGACGTTCTCACCGAGCGACAGGTCGTCGATCGTCGACCCGTCCGCCACCGACCCCGCGACCACCGACCAGCGACGCACCCCCTCGGGCTCGTTCTCGACCCGCAGCCCCAGCGACCACGGCTCCGGCTCGCGCACGTGCACCGGCAGCCGCAGCCACCGAGTCATCGCCGGCACCAGCCCGCCCTGCACCACCACCGAGAACAGCACCACCACGAACACCACGTCGTAGGCCAGCTCGGCGTGCGCCTGCCCCGACGTCAGGACGTAGGTGCCCAGCAGCACCGGGACGGCGCCCTTGAGCCCCGCGAGCATCACGAACCACCGCTCCGAGGCGCGCAGCCGCAACGGCAGCAGCAGCACCCCCACCAGCAGCGGCCGCACCACGAACGCCAGCAGCACCGCCAGCGCCAACCCCTTCAGCCAGGCCCAGTCCTGCAGCACCGACCCCAGGGTGATCGTCAGTCCCAGTGCCACGAACGCCGTCATCTCGGCCAGGCTCGCCAGCGCCGAGTGGAACCGCTCGATCTGCTGCTTGTACGGCGCCCGGGCGTCACCGGCGACGATCCCGGCCACGAACACCGCCAGATACCCCGAGCCGTGCGCCGCCGTCGCCGCCCCGTAGACCACGCCGGCCGCCGCCAGCGTGCCGATCGGGTACAGGCTCTCGGCCGGCAGCGCCACCCGGCGCATCACCCACACCATCGCCACGCCGCCGAGCGCCCCGACGACGCCCCCGACCCCCATCTCGAGCCCGAACTCGCCCAGCCCGCTGAGCACCTCGTGCCCCAACCCGGCACCGGACGACGTCACGCTCAGCAGCACCAGCATCAGCGCGATCCCGACCGGGTCGTTGGCCCCCGACTCCCCCTCGAGCAGCGTGCCGCTGCGCCCCGCGATCTCGCGTCGTCCCAGCACCGAGAACACCACCGCCGGGTCGGTCGGCGACAGCGCCGTCCCCAGCAGCAGCGCCAGCATCCACTCGAAGCCCAGCAGGTAGTGCGCGATCGCCGCGAGCGCGATCGCCGACACCGCGGTACCGGCCACCCCGATCCAGACGATCGCCACCGCATTGCGGCGGAACCGGCGCCAGCCGATGTCCATGCCCCCGTTGAACAGGATCAGCACCAGGGCGACCGTGACCACCCGCTGCACGACCTCGATGTCGCGCGGCACCAGCGCCGGCACCAGGTCGGAGGCGACCGCGGCCGCCACCAGGAACAGCGCCGGCGTGGGCACCCCCGTGCGCTCCCCCAGCCGGCTCGACGCGATCGCCAGCAAGAGCGCCAGGCACACCAGTCCGATCCCGATCCCGAACGGCAGCACGTCACCCATGCCGGGCATTCTGTCGTGCCCCTCGACCCGGGGCAGCGCCCCACGCGAGCTCGAGGCTCAGTCCTCGAGGCTCAGTCCTCGAGGTTGGCGAGCGGCGCGTCCTCGTCGTCCTCGATGAGCGCGTCGGGCGAGCCCTCGGGCACGTACCGCCAGGGCCGCCCGGGCGCCGGGCGCCGCTGCACCGCCCGCACGTACACCACCGACTCGCCACCCACCTCGACGTTGAGCACCGGCAACGGGGCCCACTCCGGCTCGCCCAGCTCGAACACGAGTCCGTCGGCAGGACCACCGTCGAGGAAAGCCAGAGCATGCTGCGTCATCACACGATCATCGCCCAATTACTGGTGGACGGCGAGGGTGGCGATCAGGCCCCGGTGGTCGGTCCCGGGAACGGTGACGACGTCCAGCCCCTCGACCCGCACCGTGTCCGGGGTGACCAGCACGTGGTCGAGCCGCATGAACGACGGCACGACGCGCTTGTCGGCCGGCCAGGTGAACCCGGGCCAGGCCCCGCCGGTGACCCCGGCCGCCTCGGCGCTGTCGGTCAGGGCGTTCGGGCCACCCAGCAGCGCCCGGAACCCCGAGTGGTCCCGGGTCGCGTTGAAGTCGCCGAGCACGATCTGCGTGCCGGGCGTCGTGTCGACCCAGCGCTTGATCCCGGCCAGGTCGTCGACCCACTCACCCACCCGGCCGGGCAGCGGCGACATGGTGTGCACCGCCGACACCGTGACCACGGCCCCGTTCGGCAGCGTCAGCTGCCGGCGCGGCATGGCGAAGGTCGACCCCTGCCAGTCGTTGCCGATGACCGTCAACGGCCAGCGCGACCAGATCGCCGTCCCCGACGAACCGTACGCCGACTGCCCGCCCTGGTAGGGCAGCAGCTCGTTCAGCCCCGTCTGCCCCAGCTCGCCGACCAGCTGCGGCGTGAGCTCCTCGACCGCGAGGACGTCGACCTTGCGCGAGCGCACCAGGTCGGTGATGGTCTGCGCGTCGGCGAACCCGGTCAGGCTGTTGATGCTCATCACCGTCACCGGCTGCCCGCCCACCGCCTGCGGTCCGCGGTCGACGCCGATCCCCAACGTCGGCGCCTGCCACACCGCCACCACGGCCAGTAGCACCGCGACGACGCCCGCGGTCCTCCACGCCCGCGCCCCCAGCAGCACGGCGAGCACGACCGGCAGCAGCATCAGCAGCCACGGCGTCAGCACCACCAGTTCGGTGAACGGGGTGCGACGGTCCCAGCTCAGGCCCCGGCTGACCACGACGACCAGGGCACCGAGGATCACCAGCCACGCCGCCGCCACCGTCAGCCACACCCAGGCGGGGCGGGACGACGGCGGCGCTGCCACCTCGACGGGCAGGGACGGTGGGTCGGTCGTGAGGGTGGGATCCATGTCCTCGGTCTCGTCGAAGGGGACCGCGTCCGCAGGGATCGCGGCGGCGGGGATCGCGTCTGGGGGATCGGGCGACCTGTCCATCGTCCGTCGACCCTAGGCGCGACCCCGTCGATCCCAGGGGTTCGACAGGGCCCTCCCAGTGCATTCCCAGGCACGGGCCCCGCCTCGAGGGGGGGTCAGATCCAGATCGCGGGGTCGACGCCGTCCAGGTCGACCGACTCGGGCAGGGTCACCGGCGCCGCCGGCAGCTCCTCGCCGTCCCGGGTGCGGGCCTTGCCCGGCACCCCGACCACGACGGCCCCGGCCGGCACGTCGCGGACCACGACCGCGTTGGCGCCGATCTGGGCGCCGTCGCCGACCGTGATCGGGCCCAGCACCCGGGCACCGGCCCCGATCGTGACGCCGTTGCCGATCGTCGGGTGTCGCTTGACCTTGGCCAGGCTGCGCCCGCCGAGGGTGACGTCGTGGTAGAGCATCACGTCGTCCCCGATCTCGGCGGTCTCACCGATCACGACACCCATGCCGTGGTCGATGAAGAACCGCCGCCCGATCGTGGCCCCTGGGTGGATCTCGATGCCGGTGCTGGCCCGGGCGAACTGCGACAGCAGCCGGCCGGCCAGCCGGTGCCCACGCACCCACAGCGCGTGCGAGACCCGGTGGGCCCACACCGCGTGCAGGCCGGGGTACCCCAGCACCACCTCGGCCCGGCTGCGGATCGCCGGGTCGTGCGCGATCGCGGCATCGACGTCCTCGCGCAGCCGTGACCGCCAGCCCAACCGTTGCGGCACGGCCACCCCCGCTCCGTCCTGTCGCGCTCGAAACATGCTCAGTACCAGTCCTCGAGTCCTCGGTCCTCGGTCTCAGTCCCCGGTCCTCGGGTCCTGGTTCGAAAGTCCTCAGTCCATGAGGTCGGAGTAGAGGATCGTCGACAGGTAGCGCTCCCCGAAGCTCGGGATGATCACGACGATGATCTTGCCCGCGAACTCCGGCCGCTTCGCCACCTGCGCCGCGCCCCACAGCGCCGCCCCCGACGAGATGCCCACCAGCAGCCCCTCCTCGGTCGCGGCCCGACGGGCGTAGCTGACGGCCTCGTCGGTCGGGCAGTCGAGCACCTCGTCGTAGACCGTGGTGTCGAGGATCTCGGGCACGAAGTTGGCCCCGATGCCCTGGATCGGGTGACCCGACGGGGCGCCGCCGGTGAGGATCGGCGAGGCCGCCGGCTCGACCGCGATGACCTTGATGTCGGGGTTGCGCTTCTTGAGCTCCTGCCCGACGCCGGTGATGGTGCCGCCGGTGCCGATGCCGGCCACGAAGGCCGCGACCTGGCCGTCGGTGTCGGCCCAGATCTCCTCGAACGTCGTGCGGCGGTGCACCTCGGGGTTGGCGACGTTGGCGAACTGGCGCACCAGCACCGCGCCCTGCTCGGCACCGATCGCCTCGGCCTTGGCCACGGCGCCCTTCATGCCCTCGGCGGCCGGCGTCAGCACCAGCTCGGCGCCGAAGGCCCGCAGCAGCGCCCGGCGCTCCTTGCTCATCGACTCGGGCATGGTCAGCACGACCTTGTAGCCCTTGGCCGCCCCCACCATCGCCAGCGCGATCCCGGTGTTGCCCGAGGTGGCCTCGACGATCGTGCCGCCGGGCTCGAGCTGACCCGAGGCCTCGGCGGCCTCGATCATCGAGACGCCGATGCGGTCCTTGACCGAGTTGGCGGGGTTGTAGAACTCCAGCTTCGCGGCCACGATCGCCGGCGACCCGTCCATGATCCGGTTGATCCGGACCAGGGGGGTGTTGCCGACCAGTGCCGTCACATCGTCATAGATCCGCATTGCCGCAGGTCACCGCCTCGTTCTGGGCCGCAGCCCGTCGTGCGGGCCGGATGCCCCGCAATGGTGTGGGTCGGGGTTCTGCGCGGAACAACCATGCGGGTGCCGGATGTGTTCCGAAGGAACCGGAGGTGTGCCGGAGGAGCCGGTGGTGGTGCGCGCAGACCGAGAGGTCAAACTAAACCAGACAACTGGGGATTCGTTCCGGTGCTCGGGCCGGCCGGCCCGGACGCCGGCACCTCGGGCAGCCACCCCAGCAGCTGCTCCGCCGTCCACGCCGGCACCTCGAGCTGCGGCACGTGCCCGACGAACGGGGCCTCGGCGTAGCGCCAGCCCGACTGCCGGCGGGCCAGCATCCGGGCGCCGGTCACCCGCACCAGCCGGTCGTCCCGGCCGTGCAGCAGCAGCACCGGCGCCGACACCGACGCCGCCGTCGCCGCGAACTGCGAGCGCCGCGAGATCGTCCGCACCACCGACCGGGCGGCGTCGGCGAACTCCTGCTCCAGGCCGGGGTAGTGGCCGCGGGCGATCGTCATCGCGGTGTGCGCGGCGACGACGTCCGGCGGTACCCGCTCGGGGTGCACGCAGCACAGCCGCAGCGTGTCGTTGGCCAGCTGCTCGGCGGTGCGCACCTTGCGCCGGCCGGCGACCACCGCCGCCCCCAGCCCCGGCACCGAGTACAGCGCGAACGTCGCCGTCACCAGCGGGTCGGGCCGGGCCGTCAGGCTGGGCGGGACGGCGGGGTCGATCAGCGCCAGCCCCGCGACCGCCTCGGGGTGCTCGGCCGCGGTGATCAGGCTGACCAGCCCGCCCATCGAGTTGCCCACCAGCACCACCGGCCGGCCGATCACCTCGGTGACGAACCGGTGCAGCAGCGCCGCGTTGGCGGTCACCGTCGTCGGCGCGTCCCTGCGCCTGGGTCAGCCCGAACCCCGGCAGGTCGAGGGCCACCACCCGGCGGGACGGCGTCAGCAGCGGCGCCAGCGACAGCCAGTTCACGTGCGAGCCGCCCAACCCGTGCACGCACACCAGCGGCGGCGCGTCGGTGGGGGGCCCGCCGTGGTCGACCCAGTGCACGGGTCCGTCGAGGTCGGCCCACCGGGACGGCGGGACGGCGCGGGGCTCGACGGGCATGCCGGAAGCCTCGAATGCCGCCGCGGGCCTGTCAACCGCACTCTGACTCAGACGGCTGGATCGACGGCCGCGATCGACGGCCGGGGTCGATGCCTCGGACGGCCGAATCGGCGCCGTCCGCGATCTACCAGATGGGCGACCCTTACGCACCGCCACGGCGGCCCCGTAGGTTGACGGACTATCGTCACGGTCGGTGAGTCCTGACTGTTCGGCAGGAGGTGGCAGGTGAACCCGACCCCGGGCGTCGCCGTGTCCGCCGCCACGACCGCCGCCGCCACGACCGCCGCCCCACGACCGCCGCCAGCGCGGCCGCCGCAGCCGGAGCAGGCGGGCGAGCCGCGGACGGCGAGCTGCCACCCCCGACCAACCCGTGGCGGCTGCTTCGCCGCCAGCAGGACCGTCGTCGCTACCTGCGCATCCTCACCCCGCCCCGCACCACCAAGGAGAAGCCCCGCCGTCCCAGCCCGGCGGCCGGGGTGCCCCGCGCCTCGCACCACCTGCTGGCCTCACCGGCGGCGATGACCCGGACCGCCACCAACTTCCCGCACCCCGACCACGTGCGGCAGTACCTGCGCCACTCCGCCGACATCACCATGCGCGGGGGGCTGACCTCGGCCCTGGTCTACCCGCTGGCGGCCTGCGGCCTGGCCGAGCACTACGTGTTCCGCCGGATCGGGGGCACCTCGGCGGGCGCGATCGCCGCGGCCGCCACCGCCGCCGCCGAGCTGGGCCGGGCCGCGGCCGACACCACCGTGGCCGACCCGGCCGCCGCCGACCGCTCGGTGCCCGCCGGCTACGCGGGCCTGGCGGTCATCGCCGGCTGGCTGGCCGGGCAGGACCTCGCCGGCCAGGACTCCCCGTCGGTCAGCACGGACGACGAGAGCCAGCCCAGCGCCGACGGCACCCCCACCGAGTGGCCCGAGGCCCACCGCCTGGCCCGCATGATCCAGCCGTCCGACGGCACCCACGCCCTGTTCCGCGCGGCCGTCGCACTGCTGCGCCAGCCGCACCTGCAGTCGCAGCAGCGCGTCGTCCCGCTGCTCGCCGCCACCCTGGCGGCGGTCGGCGCCCTGCCCCGCCTGGCGGTGATCTGCCTGTGGGTGGGCGGGCTGACCGGCTGGGCCGGGTTCACGGTCGCGTTCGCCCAGGCCACCGGCTCGTGGGGGCTGGCCCTGGTCGCGAGCCTGGCGCTGCTGGCCACCGTGGTGCTCATCGGCCTGGCCGGCACCGTGGCGGCCTACCTGATCTCGATCCGGTCGCTGCTCGAGCAACGCTCCGAGAAGGAGAACTACGGCCTGGTGCCGGGCACCGCGTCGTGCGACCCCGCCGAGGGCCGGCACGGACGGCGGGAGCAGGGCGGCCTGTCGGCCCGCCTCGACCGGTTGGTGGGCATCCCCGCCCGCGACGGCGCCCCCGCCCTGGTCGACTGGCTGACCGACCGGCTCGACGACCTGGCCGGCCTGCCCCGCACCGACGACCCCGCGCAGCGCCGGGTGCTGACCTTCGGCGACCTGTGGCTGGGCCACACCGACGAGCGCGACGGCGCCGAGCTGGGCCTGCTGCGCCGGGCGGCCGACGACCACGAGCACCGGGTGATCGACCTGGCCCTGGTGACCACCGACCTGTCGCAGGGCCGCCCCTACACGCTGCCGTTCGTGTCGGCCGACCGGGCCGAGCGGGACGGCGCGAGCCGGTTCCTGTTCTGCGAGCCCTGTCTGGGCGGGGTGCTGCCGGCCCGGGTCGTGCAGCACCTGCTGACCACCTCGCCCGCCCAGGCCGTCGAGGCCACCTGCCCCCGGCACCCCGGCTCGGTGCTGCACGAGCTGCCCGACCCGTGGGACCTGCCGGTGGTGCTCGCCGTCCGGCTCGCTATGGCCACCCCGGGCCTGATGCGCGCCGTGCCGCTGCAGACCCTGGACCAGGAGTTCCCCGGCGCCCAGTACGACACCTGGGGCGCCCAGGTCACCGCGGCGCCGGCCCCGGCCGGGGTCTACGTGCCGCACACCCACTGGTTCTGCGACGGGGCCGTCACCAGTGACACCCCGGTGCACCTGTTCGACACCCGGCTGCCCCGCTGGCCCACCTTCGGGCTGCAGCTCGACCACGTGCCCACCTCACCGGTGGCCCACGGCGAGCGGCTGCTGGCGGAGTGGCTGTCGGTGCCCGAGCAGGACGCCGGACACCGCCCCCGCCCCTGGCGCCGGGTCATCGGGCTGGCCGGCTACGCCCAGTCCCTGGTCGAGACCTCGCTGGGCTGGCGCGACGGCATGCGCGCCGACATGCCCGGCTACCGTGGCCGGGTGGCCCTGGTGCGGCGCGGCCCCGGCGAGGACCGCCACGCCTGGATGCTGCCGCAGCCCACGGTGCTGGCCCTGGCCCTGCGCGGGCTGCACGCCGGCCTGCAGCTGCGGGAACGCTTCATCGGCCCGGACGGCGACGTGCTCGGCCAGAACCAGACCGACCGCTACCGCTGGATCCGGCTGCGGATGGCACTGCGGGAGTACCGCGCCCTCAGCCTCGAGATCGCCGCCCGGCTGCCGCTCTACAGCGACCTGGCGGCCAGCTACCGGGTGCCGGGGGCGCTGTCGACGTGGTTCAGCCCGCCGCTGCTGCCCGGGCACATCGACCCCGCCTGGCCCGAGGCCGCCGCCACCGTCACCCACCTGCGGGCGCTGTCGGCCGGTGGCGTGCTCGACTGGGACACCGACTACGGCGCCCCCCCGATCGACCCCGACCTGCGCCTGACCGCCTTCGAGTAGCTGCAACCGTCATCTGCGACCCCTCGGCGGCCGTGGTGGCGGGTCAGCCCATGAGGGCTCAGCCGATCAAGGCGTGGACGGCGGCGCGTTGCACGGCGGCGGCCCACGACCCTTCGGGTGCGGGGGCGTCGACCAGGGCGGCGGCCGGGACCCCGGCGTTCGCGGCCAGCACCAGCTGACCGGCCGCCTCGTCGGCGCCGGCTCCCACCAGGGTCGCCGACAGCAGGATCCGCCCCGCGGCCCCACCCAGACCGAAGAGTCCCTTGCTCGGGGCGGGGCCCACCACCAGGCGCACCCAGCTGCCCTCGGTCGGGCCGTCGACGCGGCCCACGCCGACGCCGGCGGCGGCGTCGGCGGCGAGCTCGGCGGGGCCCACCTGCAGCACGGTCGGGGTCGTCGCGATGATGCGGGCACCGATCGGCGTCGGCCAGCGCATGCCGCCCCCGCGCCTGGTGACCACGTTGACGGCGGTCAGCCGGGCCATCGGCCCGTGCGCGGCCCCCCGCGCCAGCAGACCGGTCACCCCGCCGTAGGCGAGCACGTGCTCGCACGGCGTCCGCAGTCGTTCGTCCACCGGCACTGCTCCCTCGGCGCCGGTGGTGATGCCGGCCGAGGTCAGGTCGAGGCCGGCGGTGCGCGGTCGCCGTCCGGCGGTCAGCACCAGCGCCTCGGCGGCCACGTCGCCGCGGCCGTCGGTGCCCACCCAGGCGCCGCCGTCCAGGGTGGGTGCCACCTTGACCACCGCCGACCCAAGCAGCAGCCGGACGCCGTCGGCGGCCAGCGCGGTGGCCACCGCCTGACCGACCTCCGGGTGCTGGTCGGGCAGCACCCGAGGGGCGCGGTCGACGAGGGTGACCGTGACCCCCAGCTTGGCGAAGGCCTGGGCCAGCTCGCAGCCGGGCCCGCCCGCGCCGAGCACCACCATCGAGGCGGGCAGCTCGGGCAGGTCGAGCACCGTGCTGCAGGTGTGGAACACGGCGCCGAGGATGCCGGGCACCTCAGGGATCGCGGGAGCGGTGCCGGTGGCGATCACGGTGCTGGTGGGGCTGACCAGGCGCGGACCGCCCAGCTGCGGCGGCAGGTCGAGCTCGAGCCGGTTGCGGCCGATGAACGCCGCCCGGCCCGGGATCACCAGCACGCCGGCCCGGCGCAGCGCGGCGACGCCGTCCACCGCGGCCAGCTCGTCGCGGACGCCTGCCAGCTCGTCCCGGGTCTGCTGCCAGCTCAGGCCGCGATCGGCCCAGCCCTGCAGCAGCCGGCCCACCCGGTGGGCGGGCACCGGGAACGGCTCGTCGTGGTCGCCGTCCGGGGAGTGCGCGATCAGCACCACGCGCCCCGGCGGGCCCTCGGGCAGCCGGGCCGCGATCTCCCGCGCGATCGTCGCCGCCTCGGCCCCCGGGTGCGGACCGGCGCCGATGACCAGCACCTCGAGGGCGTCGAGGCTGTGCGCCCCGACGCCGTGGGCGGCCGGGGGAGCGGTGAGGGCAGACGTCACCCGGGTGTCATCGGCCCGAACCACCGTCATGTTGAGGCTGATCCGACAGGGAAGAGGTGAGTGGGCGAGCAGACCTGACGCGGCAAGCCACGATCAGGCGGTGCTGAAGCCGAGCATCCATCCGTAGATGTCCTGGCCCTGGCTGCCGCTGTAGGCGTGGTCCCAGGAGTCGTGGCCGACCCCCGGATAGACCGTCAGGAGTGCCCCCTGGGCGGGCGGCGCGGGACAGGCCTGCAGCGCAACGACGGTGTCGATACTGCCCGCGGGCTCGACGGTGTCGTCGGCATCGCCGTGGAATGCCCAGACCGGCACGGAGGCCGGCGTGCACCCCGATGACCTCAGCGCCGGCCGCCCGTCTCCGGCGATGGGGACGGCGGCCGCGATCCTGCCGACGCCGAACTGCGCCAGGGATTCCCACACGCCGTAGCCGCCACAGCTCAGACCAGTCAGGTAGACCCTGGTCGGGTCGACGTCGTAGTGGGTGAGCGCGTAGTCCAGGAAGGCGCGCACCTCGGCAGGTGCCCAGCACGGCGAGCCTGCCGGCAAGGGGTTGCCGTAGTCGTGTCGATGGGACATCAAGCACGACCCCGGGAAGGGGCCGTCACAGGGATAGGGGTAGGCCGGACTGTCGACGTTGTTGTGCTGCGGCGAGAGCACGACGAAGGGACGGTCGGCCGCCCAGCCGTTGTTGGCGATGTAGTAGGCGATCCCCGCGTCATTGATCACATTGGGCAACTGGGCCGGGCCGCCGTCCCCGTTGCCGCCGTAGCCGTGCAGGAAGATGAGCAACGGCCTCTTGGGCGCCTGTCCGTAACCGGGTGGCAGATACTCGTAGTAGCCGAGTGGGGACGATGTAGCTCCGAGCGGGTGCGCCGTGAGCCGCCTCGCCGAGTCGGTCCCGACCAGCGACCCGGCGGCCGAGCACACGGTTCCGCCGGTGGCGTGCGGCGTGGCCCGTGCGCCGAGGAAGTCGACGAACTGGCTGCCCGGGTCGACGTCGCCGCCGGTGTCGACCACGTACCTGAAGCTGACCAGACCCGCGAGCCGAAGGATGACCTTGCCGGTCGAGTCCTCGACGACCAGCGACTCACCCGAACTCTTGGTCGTGACTTCGAAGAGGTTTCCGCCGAGCGGCTTTGCCTGCACGTCCTTGAACTGACCACTGCCCCGCACGACGAACCACGTGCCGGTGGTCGGCTCGGTGTGAACCTCGCGGAAGGAGTACTGATCGGTGAAGTAGAAGAACGAGGCCGCCCGACCCGTCCCCGGTCGGACCCCGACCCGGCCACTGAACGTCGCCGTGACGGCCGTCGGATAGCCGCAACTGTCGTCCGTCCACTGATCGCTTCCCGAGTACGGGGTCCACGTGACCCTTGCCTCGGCCCCGGCGGGCACACCGACCACCAATGTGGCGGTCGTGACCGCGGCGAGCAGACCCACCCACCACCGCAGGCCGCGGCGTCGCTTCGGGGCTGTCCTGGCGAGCTCCTTCATGGCGCTACTCCTCCCGGGCCACCGGCCGACCCGCACGCGGCCGGTCGGGGACTCGTTACGAGAGGGATCGGCGGCGCGGCAGCCAGACTCGTATGAGCAGTCAGGCCGGGAGGTCAACGCTCGGCAGCCCCGTGAACACGTGAGGGGACCACTGTGCCGCCTGACGATCCTCGCTCGCCAAGGCTCTGTCAATTGTCGTTCGGGCCCCATCGGCGGACCCGGGGATCGGGATCGAGGCAACCCTCAGAAGAGCAGGTCGCGCTCGTGGTCGAGCAGCCAACGCTTGCGGTGCAGGCCACCGCCGTAGCCGGTCAGCGAGCCGTCGGCGCCGATCACCCGATGGCAGGGCACCACGATCGAGATCGGGTTGGCGCCGTTGGCCAGTCCCACCGCGCGGGACGCCGACGGCAGCAGCCCGATCCGCCTGGCGATGTCGCCGTAGCTGGCGGTCTCGCCGTAGCCGATGGCGTGCAGCGCCTGCCACACCCGGCGCTGGAAGTCGGTGCCCGAGGCCATCAACGGCAGCTCGAACTCCTGCCGCTCCTGGGCGAAGTACTGGCGCAGCTGCTCGGCGGCCCGTTGCAGCAGCTCGTCGTCGTCCGATCTCTTGCCCCCGCGGGCCTGCGCCGGACGGGCGTCGTGGCCGGCCTTGTGCTCGGCGAAGTAGATGCCGGTCACGAAGTGTCGCTCCGCCACCAGCAGCAGCTCGCCCACCGGGCTGTCGACCACCGTCCAGGTCGCCGCCATGGTCACCACAGACGGTGCGGGTCGCCGGGCGGGTGCACTGTCAGCCAGTCGTGGGTGCCGGCCGCGACGGCGGCATGGACGGCGCGCGCGATCGCCGCCCCCCACGGTGAGCGGGGACCGCCGTAGGCTTCGACCTCGGCGCCGCCGGCCGCCGAAACCGTTGCGGGGCAGGCGATGCAGACGGCGTCCGAGGCGGTGCCGGTGCCGGGCAGGGCGAACTCGACCATCGCCTGCGACTTGGCCTCGGTGGCGGTGACCACGGCGTTCACCAGCGCGGCGTCCGACAACGGCACCGGCACCGCCACCAGGACATTGATCGTGCCCGGGCGGGCGGGGCCGGTTGCCTGTCGGGCGGGACCGGTTGCCGGGCGGGCGAAACCGGGGCCCGGCGAGGCGAACTGCGGCGAGCCCGGGCCCTCCGGCCACCGGTCCTGCGAGACCGCTTGCGCCGCAGGCCAGACCGGGCGCCCCAGACCGACCGTGGCCACCACCTCGACCCCCGAGTCCCGCGCCGTCGTGAACCTGGTGAGGTCGGCCGCGGTCAGCATCACGACCCCTTCCGCGGCGGCGCCGAACTGCTGGTGCACCAGCTCGCGGCAGTGGGCCACCGGGTCGACGTGGTCGTAGTCCTTGTCGACCTTCACGTTGAGCCAGTGGGCGATCGGCCCGATCCCGCCGCCGACCACCGTCGTCGAGATCGCCCGCCAGCCAGGCGGTGCCACCCAGCGCAGCAGCGGCCGCACCACACCGCGGTCGTCGGTCCACTCGCCGAGAACCGTTGCGTCCGTGAGAGTCGCGCTCGCCGTCATGACGGTCTCAGGCCGTGGTCCGGCGTCGCACGGGGTGCACCCGGACCCCGTCGGGGCCGACGTCCACCTGCGCGTGCGCGCCATAGTGCCGGGCCAGGCGCTGCTCGGTGAGCACCTCGGCGGGAGCGCCGTCGGCGACCACCCGGCCGCCGTCGAGCAGCACCAGGTGCTGGGCGTACTGCGCGGCCAGCACCAGGTCGTGCAGGGTCGCCACCACCGTCAGCTGCTCACTGCGGCGCAGGTCGTCGACCAGTTCGAGCACCTGCTGAGCATGCCCCAGATCGAGCGCCGACGTGGGCTCGTCGAGCAGAAGCAGCCTCGGCTGCTGGGCCAGGGCGCGGGCCAGCACCGCGCGCTGCCGCTCACCGCCCGACAGCGTGCGCACCACCCGGTCGGCGAGCGCCGTCAGGTCGAGCCTGGTCATCGCGTGCAGCACGGCCTCGGCGTCCGCGCGGGTGGGCGCCACGAGCACCCCCCGATGCGGGGTGCGCCCCAGGGACACGTACTCGCGCACCGTCATCGCCTCGGGCACCGTCGGGATCTGCGGCGCGTAGGCGATCCGGGTGGCCCGGGTGCGCGGCGGCAGCGCGGCGACCTCCTCGCCGTCCAGCGTGATGGTGCCGGTGTGACGCACCAGGGCCGCACAGGCCTTGAGCAGCGTCGACTTGCCGGCGCCGTTCGGCCCGACGACGGCGGCCCACGACCCGGTCGCGACCTGCAGCGACACCTCGGTCAGGATCGTCGCCCGGCCCAGCCGAACCCCGATCCCGGCCACCTGCAGGCCCGAGCCGGCGGTCGGTCCCCCCCGCCCCCGGCGGCGGTCATGCCGACCCGCCGCCCACCCGCAGCAGGGCCGCGAAGAACGGCGCCCCGACGAAGGCGGTGACCACGCCGATCGGCAGCTCGGCCGGCGCCACCACGGTGCGCGCCAGGATGTCGGCGCTCACCAGGAACGAGGCGCCCACGAGCAGACTGACGGGCAGCACCACCCGGTATGAGCCGCCGGCCAGCCGGCGCACCACGTGCGGCACCACCAGCCCGACGAACCCGATCAGCCCGCTCACCGACACCGCGGCCGCGGTGCCCAGCGAGGCCGCCACCAGCACCACCAGGCGCACCACCCAGGGGCGCACCCCCAGCGCGGTCGCCTCCTCGTCACCGACCGCCAGCACGTCCAGGGCCCGGGCGCAGACCATCAGGACGACGGACGTCGCCGCGACGTACGGCAGCACCAGCTGCACCTTGCTCCAGTCGCCGCTGCCCAGGTCGCCGAGCAGCCACGAGTAGACCTCGCGCAGGCTGTCGGCGTGGGCCTGCTGGATCACGGTCTGGATCGCGGTCAGGAACGCCGCGACCGCCACCCCCGCCAGCAGCAGGGTCGCGCTGCCCCCACCGTGCCGCCCGGCGATGGTGCCCAGGGCGTAGGCCAGCCCGACCCCGGTGAGGGCCCCGACGAACGCCGCCAGCGGCAGTGAGGGCCGCGACGACGACCCGGCCGGGCTGG
>CAVTWW010000021.1:0-40342 GCA_963738495.1 uncultured Actinomycetota bacterium | reverse complement strand
TGTCGCCGAGCAGCCGGCCCCGCACCGCCAGGTTGGCGTAGGTCACGACGGCCGCATCACCGGTCGCGACGGAAGGGTCCCCGGTCCCGACGGAAGAGTCGCCGGCCGCGACGGCCAGGCGCGTCGCCAGCCTGTCGGCCCAGCCGCGGTGGCCACCGGGCCGGTCCGGGTCGTCGTCGCAGAGCCCTTCGGTGAACGAGTCGCCGATGGCCACGTACCGCCGCCAAGGATGCACCGGCCCAGCCTATGCGGGCGGTGAGGACACCCCCACGCCCGCCCTGAGGGCCGCGTGGCGCGCCCGGAGCCAGGGCGCGACGTCCTCGGCCGGCATGGGCCGGGCGAAGTGGTAGCCCTGGAGCACGTCGATGCCCATGGCCATCAGCTCGGCTGCGTCGGGGGCGTCCTCGATCCCCTCGGCCACGATGCGCATGTCGAGGGCGTGGGCGAGCTGGATGGTGGAGGCCACGATCTTCCTGCTGCGGTCGTCGGTGGCGATGCCGCGGATCAGCGAGCGGTCGATCTTGAGCTCCTGGACCGGAAGGTCGCGCAGGTAGGTCAACGAGGAGAACCCGGTGCCGTAGTCGTCGATGGACACCTGCAGGCCGTGGGTGCGGAGGTCGAGGAGGATCGCGCGGGCACGCTGAGGATCGGCGAGGAAGGAGTCCTCGGTCACCTCCAGGACGATGCGCTCGGCGGGGACGTCGCACTCGGCCAGGGACGCGTAGAGCCGCGGGATGAAGGTGTGGCTGAGCAGCTCGGGCGGTGCACAGTTGATCGCGACGCGCAGGTTGAGGCCGCAGTGCAGCATCTGTTGGAGGTCTCGGACAGCGAGCCGGGCGATCGCCTCCGACAGCACCCCCATCAGGCCCGCGCGGCGCGCGGCGGGCAGGAACGCAACCGGGGTCAGCAGGCCCTGGCTGGGATGGCGCCAGCGGACCAGTGCCTCGAGCGCATCCACGAGGCCGGTCGCCGCGTCGACCTGCGGCTGGTACCAGACCTCGATCTGGCCGTCGGTGATGCCTTTGCGGAGCTCCTCTGCGAGCAGCAGCCTGGAGCGGGAGAACTCGTCGAGGTGTGCGTCGTACAAGGGACGCCGGTGCGGGAGCCCTTCGCCTGGTACATCGCGACGTCGGCGCGGCGGAGGATGTCGCTGTCGAGCTGGTCGGTGTCGAGTGCAACGGTGACGCCCACGGACCCCGAGGGGCAGATCTCGATGCCGTCGACGAGGAGCGGCTTGGCCGAGCTCGGCGAGGATCTGCTGGGCGGTCTCCAGCAGCTCGATCTCATCGTCGCAGTCCACAGCACGATCGCGAACTCGTCTCCGCCGAGGCGTGCCACGAGGACGTCGGGACCCACCGCCTCGCGCATCCGCACGGCGACGAACTGCAGGACGATGTCGCCGGCCTGGTGGCCCGAGGGCGTCGTTGATCTCCTTGAAGCCGTCGAGGTCGAGCAGCATCAGGCCCACCGGCCCACGACGCAGGGACTGCTCGATCTCCTCCACCAGCGCCCGACGGTTGGGGATCTCGGTGAGCTCGTCGACCAGGGACAGCCGGTAGGCATCGGCCGCCGCCCGGGCCAGGCGCAGCGCCAGGGCCAGACGGACCCCGCTGACCGCGAGGGTGAGGACCGCGGGCGGGATCAGCAGGGCGCGGACGCCGCCGGCCGGCTGGAACGTCAGGACCGCCACCGCCACCGCGGCGCCCACCACGGTCACCGCGGCGACCCACACCCGCGGCCGAGACCTGGTGCGAGCCGTCTCCGGCAGGTGCGCCGGCGCAGGCCCGGTCACGGCCGCCCCGACCATCAGCAGGTACGAGGACACCCAGGCCACCTCGTTGACGGCGCCGTAGGTGTAGGTGCCCGCCGCCAGCGACCGCACCAGCCCGGTGTCGGCCAGCAGCATCACCGTCATGCCGGCCAACAGGGTGAGGTTGCGCCGGTCCAGCTCCCGGGCTCCCGCCACGAGCTGGCCCAGCAGCGCCACGAGCAGCAGGGTGTCCATGATCGGGTACAGCAGCCCCACCATCAGGGGGACGCCCTGTCGGGCGAAGGCCTCGGCGAACGGGTTGGCGACCGTGACGCCGACGAGGCAGGCGGCGCCACAGGCGACCACGACCGAGTCCAGGGTGATCGACAGTCCCGTGTGCCGCAGCCCTGGGGCGTCGACGAACAGGTAGGCCCCCAGCAGCACCACCGAGACGACGAACAGCCAGTCCCCCGCGGCCGGCGAGGCCGCCGACTCCCCGCCGGCGGCCTGCACGACCAGGCCGCCGACGGTCCACAGGAGCATCGACGCGGCCAGCAGGCCGTTGCTCACGGCCCGCCCCGGGCGGCGCACCGTGGCGACCACCAGGCTCGCGAACATGAGCAGGAACAGGACGCCGAGGACCGAGGACTGCAGCTGCTCGAACCGGCTGGGCACACTGAGCCACAGCGCCCGAGAAGGGTCGGGCGAGGCGGCCGCGACCACGACCAGGTCGAAGCCGAGCAGAGCCCAACCGGCGCGCCCCATGACGACCTCGGCGCCACCGCCCGCTCGGCGGGTCGTCCCAGCGTGCAGGTGGTCGCGCCTCACCCGAGCGCCCTCGGGAATGGGCGGAGCCGCCGGCCGCACGCCGCTGCGAGCGTCGCCGCCGCGCGCATACGCGTCCCCTCCCGGTCCGGGCCTGCCGAAGATCCTCAACCCTTCGTTGGGCCCTCTCGGCCACCGGGCACGAGGACTTCAGTCGGCGGACCGCCCGGCACCCACTTGGCCCAGGGCCGGCGCCGTGCCCTCCTGGGCCGGCGGAACGGCCGTCAGCACCCACACCGCCGGGGCCAGGACGGTGACCGCCATGAACCAGCCGGCGATCACCTCGGTGAACCAGTGGTAGCCCAGGATCACCGTCGTCAGCCCGACCACGACCGAGCCGAACGTCACGGCCGCCCAGCGCCGCCGGCTCGGCAGGACCGCGGAGCGCCCGTCGCCGACCGGGCGCGCCAGCAGCGCGGCCAGCAACGTCAGACCGACCGTCGCGTGGGCGGTGTGCCCCGAGGGGTACGACGAGCCCCCGACCAGGATCTGGTCGACCCCGGTGTGCGGCGCGGTCCGTCCGGTGATCACCTTGATCAGGGCGATGAAGACGTCCATCGCCACCAGCGCGGCCCCGCACACGACGGCGACGGCCGGACGGCGACGCCGCCACGACAGCACCAGCGCCAGGACCCCGATCACCAGACCCACCAACCAGAACGCGCCCAGCGTGACCACGGCACGCACCACCACATGGGTCAGGCCGGGTCGGTCGAGACCGGTGAACCACCGCAACGTCTCGGCGTCCCAGGCGGTGGTCAGGCGCAGCAGTACCGC
The DNA here is from genome assembly GCA_963738495.1 of uncultured Actinomycetota bacterium. GTDB lineage: Bacteria > Actinomycetota > Actinomycetes > Actinomycetales > Kineosporiaceae > CAVTWW01. The sequence continues at coordinate 36,990 of CAVTWW010000021.1, read as the reverse complement.
GGCGGTCACGGCGGCCGTCCCGAGCAGACCGACCGCCGTCGTCACCACCACGACCCGGGGAGGGCGGCCGAGCGCCGCCCGCTCGTCGCGCACCGACGACCAGATGGCCGCCAGCACGTCCTTGGACCGCGAGCGGAGGCCCTGCGCCGGCACCGTCATGGCTCCATTCTCACTCGCCGGCGCGGCCCCGGCCGGCTCGGCTGCCCGCAGGCGAGTGAGGATCCGGTGACAGATCGGGTCGACGACCTCGTGGCTCAGCCGGCGGCGAGGGCCGCATCCGCCGCCGCGGCCGCCTTGTCGAGCTGGGCCTTGGGGTCCCCCTGGCCCTGGATCGATCCGGGCCACGGAGGCCCCGAAGGCCGAGGACAGCCCCACGTAGCCCTTCACGGTCGGCCTCGGGCGCTTGATGTTGTCGAGGTTGTCCACGAAGACCTCGAGGCCGGGCTGTGACGCGGCTGCCTCGGTGAAGGCCTTCGTGGACTTCTCGGCCGGCCGCAGCGGCAGGTTTCCCAGGGCGATGTTCCACCGGGCGTCCTGGTCGGCCCGCGACAGCCAGCTGGTGAACTCGTAGGCCCAGTAGCCGCGGTTGGCGTCCTTGTGGTCGAGGAGCACCCACAGGTCGGTGGCACCCACCGTCTGGTGGTCCCCGCCGGTGCCGGGCAGCACGGTGACGCCGTACCGGGTCTTGGCCTGCTGCAGGTCGTACAGCTGCCACGCCCCAGTGATGATCATGCCGATGTTGTCCGAGGTGAACAGCGGCCCGTACTTCTCGCCGGTCTGGTCGAGGTAGACCGACTTGTCGGTCTGGGCCAGGTCGCGCCAGAAGGTGACGGCCTTGACCCCGGCGCCGGAGTTGAATGCGGCCAACTTGTCGTCGGGGCTCAGGATCGCGCCGCCGTTCTGCCACAGCTGGGGCCACATGTGCCAGGTGGTGTCCTCGCTGCCGTTGACGGCCATCGCGGTGCCGTAGACGTTCTTGGCGGGGTTGGTCAGCTTCTTGGCCGCGGCGCGGAAGTCGTCCCAGGTCCAGTCCTTGGTGGGGTAGGCCACGCCCGCGGCGTCGAAGACGGTCGTGTTGTAGACCAGACCCAGGTTGCCGATCACCGCCGGGAACCCGATGGTCGCCTCCGAACCGTCCGGCTTCGCGGTCTTGCGGGCGCCCTCGGGGAACTCGGCCCAGCCCACGGCGGGGTCGGCGACGTTGCCGGTGATGTCCAGCGTCCTGCCGGAGTCGGCCAGCTCGCTGGCCCACGAACCGAAGGCGTAGCTGATGTCGGGTAGCTGTCGGCCGCGAACCCGGCCGACAGCTTCTGCAGCAGCTCGTCCGTGGTCGGTGCCCCCGAGCTGGCCTTGATGCTCACGTTGGGATGCAGGGTGCTGAAGTCCTTCGCCAGCGCCTCGAGTGCCTGCTGGCCCTCCGCCTCCTGCCCTGTCCACCAGGTCAGGGTCACCGGGGCCGCCGGGTCGGTGGCCACCAGGGGCGCCACGGCGCCGGCCGAACCCGATCCGCCGGCGGTGGCGGTCACCGTGGTCGAGGGTCCGGCCGAGGTGGCCGAGGACGCCGACGAGGCCTCCGGGTCCGCCGTGACGCACCCGGACAGGGCCAACGCGAGCATCGCCGCAGCAGCGATCGGCAACCGCACAGGGACAGACATGACGACGTCCTACGCCCTGGCCCGCCCGACGACAACAGACCCGGCCACATCGGGCAGGACAGTTGCTCGTTCGATCACCGCGACTGCGCGAACCAGGCTCAGCGCAATGCCATGCAGAGCTGGGCGACCGCATCGGCGACGGCCTCGCGCCCCGGGCCGAGGAACGTGCGGGGGTCGACCAGGGACGGCGACTGCTCGAGCCCGCGCCGAACGGCACCGGTGAACGCCACCCCCAGCAGCGTCCCGACGTTGATCTTGACCATGCCGGCCGCGACCGCGGCCGCCAGCATCTCGTCCGGGACCCCGGAGGAGCCGTGCAGCACCAACGGCACCGGCACGGTGGAACGCATCCGCCGGACCAGCTCGAGGTCGAGCCCGGCGGTGCGTTCGGTCATCGCATGGCTGCTGCCCACGGCGACGGCGAGGGAGTCCACCCCGGTGGCGGCCACGTACGCCGCCGCCTCGTCCGGATCGGTCCGCACCCCCGGGGCGTGCGCCCCGTCCTTGCCGCCCACCTCCCCCAGCTCGGCCTCGACCCAGAGCCCCTGCTCGTGCAGCCAGCGGGTGGCGCCGGCGGTGACCTCGACGTTCGCGGCGTGGTCCAGGGTCGAGGCGTCGACCATCACCGAGGTGAACCCGGCCGCCGGTGCCTGCCGCCACAGCGCCTCGTGGGTGACGTGGTCCAGGTGCAGCCCCACCTCGACCCCCGCCGTCCGGGCCACCTCGGCCGCCGCGGCCGCCAGCGGGCGCAGCCGGCCACCGTGGAACCGGACGGCGTTCTCACTGATCTGGGCGATCACCGCCGTCCCGGCCCGTTCGGCGCCCGCCACGATCCCCTCCGCCTGCTCGAGGCTGACCAGGTTGAAGGCCAGGACGGCGCGCCGGCCGTCGTGGGCCTGCTGCACCAGGGTTCCGGCGTCGGCCAGTGGCATGGGGTTCCGTCTCTCTCGATGCGCGGGCGGGCTCGATCCGCGGGGCGGCCTGGGTCGCCTGGTCGATTCTTCGCCTGTCCGCCCGTCCCGGGCGGCGCATTGCCGGACTCGGGCACTCACGCGAGCGAAACGGGCTCGATGTGCACCTGTTCGGCCAGCTGCGCCGCCAGCGCGACGTCCACGACCCCCGCCACAGGCTGCCGCACCGCGCTGGCGGACAACGCCACCGCCCGCCGCAGCGCCGCCGGCCAGTCGATCACGTCACGGGCCTGCGAGGCCCGCCACAGGTCGGCGGCCAACGAGGCCACCACCGCGTCACCGGCGCCGGTGGGGTTGCCGACCAGGGGTCGCGGCAGTCGCGCCTGCCAGGCCCGGCCGTCCGCCACCACGAGCAGGCCGTCGGCGCCCCGCGAGGCGACCACGGCGGTGTGCGGGCTGCCCACCTGCAGGGCACGAGCCGCTGCCACGCCGGCGAGCCCGCCGGTCACCTCGGCCAGCTCGGGGACGTTGGGCTTGACGATCGCCGGCTCCGCCGCCAGGGCCGCCAGCAGGTGCTCGCCGGAGCAGTCGACGACCACCTCGGCGCCCTGGTCCCGGGCCAGCCGCACCAGCTCGGCGTACTGGGACGGCGAGATCCCCGGTGGCACCGATCCCGACAGCACGACCACCGCGGCGCCTCGGGCGTGCCGTCGCAGCGCGTCGGTCCACCCCGTCCAGTCACCGGGGCGCAGCGGTGGTCCGGCCTCGTTGAAGGCGGTGGCGGTGCCTTCGGCGTCCACCACGGTCACCGTGCGCCGAGTGGGCCCACCGGCGAGCGGGTGGACGACGAGGTCGGCCTGCTGCAGGTCCTGCGCCACCTCCTGACCGGCCGGACCGCCCAGCGGCAGCAGCAGCTCGACCGGGACCGACAGCGCCTGCAGCCCGCGGGCCACGTTGACGGCCTTGCCCCCGGCCCTGGCCGTCACCTCTGCGACGCGATGGCTGTGCCCGACGACGACCCGCTCGATCCGGTAGGTGACGTCGACCGCCGGGTTGAGGCAGACGCACAGGATCACGGTGCCGCCCGCAGCTCGGACTCGATCTCGGACTCGGACGCGATCTCGGCCAGCAGCTCGATCTCGGTCGGCTGCCCGGCGGTGCCCCCGAAGCGGGTGGTCGCCAGCCGGCCGGCGGCGTTGCCCCACCGCAGCGCCTCCTGCTCCGGCAGTCCGCGCAGCCGGGCCGCGACGAAGGCGGCGTCGAACGAGTCCCCGGCACCGGTCGTGTCCACCGGCACGATCGGGCGCCCCGCCGACCGCAGCAGGTCGTGACCGTTGCGCGCCAGCACCGCGCCACGATCGCCGTCCTTGACCACCACGGTGGGGCCGAGGCCCGCCAGAAACGTTGCCGCAGAGTCCACGTCGCCGCAAGGGTGCCCCAGGGCGGTCGCCATCCCCTGGGCCTCGGCGGCGTTGGGCAGCAGCAGGTCGACCAACGGCATCAGCTCGGCCAGGCCCGCGAAGACACCCGCCGGGTCGAGGTTGGGGTCCAGGCTCACCTGCAGTCCGGCGGCCCGAGCCACCGTCGCCAGTTGCGGCAGCACCGCGGCCACCCGGGTCTGCAGGAAGTAGGAGGTGATGTGCAGCCATCGGGCCGACGGCACCTCGGCGGGGCCGTGCCAGGCCGGTGGCTCGGCGTCGATGGCGCCGACGTGCGTGAGCGTGGTGCGCGTCGTCCCGGTCGAGAGCACGACCGACAGGCCCGTCGCGCGCGAGCCGCGGCGCACCAGGTCGGTGACCACCCCGGCCTGGAGCATCCGCTGCAGCATCAGGTCGCCGAACGGGTCGTGGCCGACCTCGGCGACCAGAGCCACCCGGACGCCGAGCCGGGCCAGCCCGTGCGCGGTGATCGCCCCCGACCCACCGATCACCAGCCGGGCGTCGTCCAGCAGCTGCTCGGCCTGGCCGAACCTGGGCACCACGTCACCGGTGAGCACCAGGTCGGGGTTGAGGTCGCCCAGCACGAGGACGTCGTACTGCTGCCCCTCGGTGTCGGCGGCGCTCATGCCAGGTGCACCGCGAGACCGGCTGCGCGCAGGGCCGCCACCTGCTCGGCGGGCGCGTCCGCCTCGGTGATCAACAGGTCGACCTCGCCGATGTCGGCCATCTTCGACATGGTCACCTGCCCGAGCTTGGTGGCGTCGGCCACCACCACCACCCGCTGGGCGCGACTGATCATGCGTTGGTTGGTCCGGGCCTCGACGGCGTCGTGGGTGGTCAACCCGCCCTCCGCCGAGATGCCGTCGACCCCCATGATCGCGACCCCGATGTTGAGGGCCTCGATGAACCGCTCGGTCCAGGCCCCCACCAGCTCGTAGGACTCCGAGCGCAGTACTCCCCCGGTCACGATCACCCGCAGCCGCGGCCGCATCGCCAGCTCGGCCGCGATGTTGATCGCGTTGGTCACGATGGTCAGCTCGGCCCGGTCGGCCAGGTAGCGGGCGACCTCGCTGGTGGTGGTGCCCCCGCTCAGGGCCACCGCCTGCGGCTTGCGGGCGATGGTGGCGGCGCAGGCCGCCGCGATCCGCTGCTTGGCGGGGCGGTGCTGGGTGTTGCGGTAGCGCACCGGCATCTCGCTGGCGTAGTCCTGGCTGGTGGCTCCGCCGTGGGTGCGGCGCACCAGCGACTGGGCCTCGAGCAGGGCCAGATCGCGGCGCAAGGTCGCCTCCGAGACCGCCAGCGAGCGGGCCAGCTCGGCGACCTTGATGTCACCGACGGTGGCCAGCCTGTCGAGCACCGCGGTCAGGCGTTGGGTGCGCCGGGTCGAGGTCTGCCGCGCCACGTCCGGGGACACCATGAGCGGATGCTGCCAGTACGAGCACCGGTTGACGAGCGAATGTGCAGGTCAGTTGCTCGTTCGGGCGATCACCCCGGGCAGCCTCGAGGCCGGTCGACGCCCAGGCGCGCATCCCGGTTGCCCACTTGGTTGCCGCCCCGAGCCGGGCGCCCCGACGATGACCGCCATGACACGGATCTGCTTCATCGGTGCCGGCAGCGTCGTCTTCACCCGGCAGCTGCTGCGCGACCTGTTCCGGTACGCCGACCTGGGACCGCTGACGATCTCGCTGCACGACATCGACGCCGACCGGCTCGAGACCGCCCGGCTGACCGCCGAGCAGCTGGCCGGCCGCCTCGGCACCACCGCGGTCGTGACCGCCTCGCTCGACCGCCGGCGCGCGCTGGACGGCGCCGACTTCGTCGTCAACATGGTGCAGGTGGGCGGCATCGCGGCCACGAGGATCGACTTCGAGGTGCCCTCCCGCTTCGGCCTGCGCCAGACCATCGCCGACACCCTGGGCGTCGGCGGGGTGTTCCGGGCGCTGCGCACCTTCCCGCTGCTGCGGCAGCTGGCCGAGGACATGCGTTCGCAGTGCCCCGGCGCCTGGTTGCTGAACTACACCAACCCGATGGCCATGAACGTGTGGTGGCTGTCGCTGGTCGCCCCCGAGCTGCCCTTCGTGGGCCTGTGCCACAGCGTCTACTGGACCGTGCACGACCTCTGCGAGGTCGTGGGGGTGCCGATGGAGGGCGTCGACTACCGCGCCGCGGGGGTCAACCACCAGGCCTGGCTGCTCGAGTGGCGCCAGGGCGGGCAGGACCTCTACCCGAGGCTGCGGCAGGCGATCGCCGGCGACGAGCAGCTGCGCCGCCGGGTGCGCGTCGACATGTTCACCCGGTTGGGCTACTACCCGACCGAGACCAGCGAGCACTCCAGCGAGTACGTGCCGTGGTACCTGCACCACGACAGCGAGATCGAGCGGCTGCGGATCCCGGTCGACGACTACCTCGGTATCAGCGCCGACAACGTCAGCGAGTACGAGCGGACCCGGGCGGCGCTGGCGGCCGGCACCGACCTGCCGATGGAGGACGAGGACGAGCCCGCCGAGTACGCCCCCCAGGTGATCCACTCGATGGTCACCGGCACCCAGCGCACCATCCATGCCAACGTTCCCAACCGCGGACTGATCGACAACCTGCCCCCCGGCTCGGCCGTCGAGGTGCCGGCCACCGTCGACCGGCTGGGGGTGCACCCGCAGGCGATGGGAGCCCTGCCGCCGCAGTGCGCCGCACTGAACCGGGCCTTCCTGTCGGTCGCCGAGCTGACCGTGCAGGCGGCCCTGAACGAGGACCCCCGGATGGTGCGCCAGGCGCTGCTGGTCGACCCCAACACCGCCGCCACACTCACCCCGCCCCAGATCGAGCAGCTGTGCGACGACCTGGCGGCGGCCCACGGGGACCACCTGCCCCGGTGGGTCCGCGGCTGAGGCCTACAGCCCCAGCCGCAGGGCGTTGCCGCGGTACACGGCCTCGAGCTGGACGGCGGGCAGCTGGGCTCCCGCGATCGCCCACCGCCCCTGCGGCGGAACCTCTTCGCCCGGCGCGTAGTCGAAGTGCTCGTCGTCCGTCTCGAGGAAGCGGTAGGCGACCGTCAGTGCCTCGGCCTCGAGCGGGAAGGCGTCGGTCCCGAACAGCACCCGGGTCGGGTGCTCGGCGACCAGTCGGGCGAAAGCCCTCGGCTGGCGCCCGATCTCGGCCAGCCGCCCGCCCAGGTCGACGTGGAAGTTGGGACGACGGTGCAGCATCGCCGAGACCGCTGACAGGTCCTCGGCGTGGCACCCCACATGGGCGCCGATGAAGGTCGTCGCGTCGGCGGCGGCCACCAGGGCGTCCAGGGCCGTCATGAGGGCGTCGAAGGTCGGGTACCGGTCCCGGTCCCCGAACCACCACTCGGGCATCGACGCCAGCTCCTCGAGCCGCTCGTTGTGCTCGTCGAGGGGTTCGAAGAAGGCCATCGGGTCGGCGACGTGGATCAGCACCGGCAGGCCCAGGTCGCCGGCCCGCCGGACGACGGCGACCACCCGCGGGTCGTCCGGCCGCACCAGCTGCCCGCTGCCGTCCCGGACCGTCAGGCCCAGGTCCTTCCAGATCTTGACCCCCCGCGCCCCACGACGGTGGGAGTCCTCGAGCTGGGCGAGCAGGGTCGTCGTGCCGTCGGGCTCGACCAGCCGGGCCCAGTCGACGTGGCAGAACGTCGTGAACCGGCCCGGATGGGCCCGGTCGTAGCGCGCCAGGTTGGCGCTGAGCTCCTCGCCCCAGCGCCCGTCCAGGTTCACCAGCCGCTCCACCCCGTGGGCGTCCATGACGGCCAGCAGCTCGGGCAGGTCCGGGGTCATCCAGTCCTCGGACAACCACCGCCCCAGATGGTTGTGGGCGTCGATCACCGGCACCGCGGGCCGAGGCACCTCGTGGCGGGGCAGCCGCACCATGGGCCGCGGTCGGTACTCGCGCAGCGCAAGCTCCGACCCGCTCGGTCGGTCGACGGGATCGGACAGTGACATGCCGTCACTGTCGCGGGGCGGAGCGCGCCGACCAAGCATCTGCGCACCTCGAATGCGCAGTTGGCGCGAATTGCTTGTCAGATGACGCGATCCCGCGCACCGTTCCACTGCAACGACGTCCGTCCTCAGTGGCGATGCCGTCCACCGAATGACAGTGGACAGTGAAGGGAGCGGAATGAGCGAGCAGGCGACTGCGGACCCGGACCACGCCCGGGCGGGTGCCGTCACCCGTTCGGAGGTCACCTCGCAGCCGCACGTCTGGCGCCGGGCCCTGGGCCTGGTGCCGGCTGTGGCCGGACTGCTCACCCGGCCGTCCGAGCGGCTGCTGCTGATCGGGTGCGGCACCTCGGCCTTCGTGGCCCGGGCTCTGGCCGCGCTGCGGGAGGACGCCGGCCTCGGCGAGACGCACTGGGCCTACGCCTCCGAGATGCCGGTCGGACGGCGGTACGACCAGGTCGTGGCCATCACCCGGTCGGGAACGACCACCGAGGTCCTCGAGGCCCTGGCCACCCTGACGGAGGGGACCCGGCGGTCGGCGATCTGCGCGACCGCCGGGACTCCGGTGGCCGACTGCGTCGACGAGCTGCTGCTGCTCGACTTCGCCGACGAGCGCTCCGTCGTCCAGACCCGCTTCCCCACCACCACCGTGCTGCTCGCCCGTGCCGCCTTCGGCCAGCAGGTGCAGCACCTGCCCGACCGGGCAGAGGCGGCCCTGGCCGCGCCGTCCCCGCTGCGCGAGCACCACCGGCAGTTCGTCTTCCTGGCCCGCGGCTGGGCCCTCGGGCTGGCCGAGGAGGCCGCGCTCAAGACCCGGGAGTCGGCCCAGGCCTGGGCCGAGGCCTACCCCACCCTGGACTACCGCCACGGCCCGGTGGCCGTCGCCGGGCCGGACAGCCTGGTCTGGGTCTTCGGCGAGACCCCCGAGGGGCTCACCGACGAGATCGGGGCGACCGGCGCCACCGTCGTCCACACCGGGGACGACCCACTGGTCGACCTGGTCGCCGTCCATGCCCTGGCCCTGGCCCTGGCCGAGGCCCGCGGCCTGGATCCCGACCGCCCTCGCCGCCTGACCCGTTCGGTGATCCTCACCGACCCTCCCGCCTGAGTCACCCTCCCGACAAGGAGCAGGTCCCATGTTGCCCTTCCGCTCAGTCCGGCCCCCGGTCGTCCCCGCCGCCTCCGTCCCCGCGCTCCGTCCCCGGGCCCGGCGAGGGGTGGGGTGGATCGCGGTGGCGGCCCTGCCGCTGCTGCTGACCGCCTGCGTCGGTGAGGAGTCGGCGTCCTCCAGCTCCTCGAGCGGGTCGACCGCGGCGTCCGGTGGGGCCCCCTCCGGCGGGACGAGCGCCGGCGGCCCCGGCTCCGCCGGCGCCGTGGCCCCGGTGGCGGCGGCCGACCCGACCGCACCGGTGACCCTCACCTGGTGGACCGGGCAGGAGGCCGACGCCGAGAAGGTGCTCGAGGGACTCGCCACCAAGTTCACGGCCCTGCACCCCACCGTGACCGTGAAGGTCTCCCCCGGCGCCTCGACCACGGACGAGCTGCTGCAGAAGCTGTCGGCCGGGTTCGCCGCCGACAGCTACCCCGACATCAGCTACGCCTTCGGCTCCTGGGCCAGCCAGCTCGGTGAGTCCGGCAAGACCCTCGACATCACGGGCAACGTCGCCGACCCCGCGGTGGGCTGGGCCGAGTTCCCCGAGGCGGCACGGCTGACGGCGCAGCCGGACGGTCGCACCATCGGCTTCCCGGCCATCGTCGACAACCTGGGCCTGTTCTACAACAAGACCGTCTTCGACGCCGCGGGCCTGGCCTACCCCACCAAGGACTGGACCTGGGACGACTTCCGCGCCGCGGCCAAGAAGCTCACCAACCCCGCCAAGAACGTCTACGGCACCGCGATGGCCGTCAACGGCAGCGAGGACACCACCTGGCACATGTGGCCCCAGCTGTGGCAGAACGGCGGCGCGATCCTGAGCCCCGACGACAAGTTGGCCGCATTCAACTCCGACGCCGGGGTCAAGGCCGTCACCTTCTGGCGCGACCTGGCCCAGACCGACAAGTCGGTCTACCTCGACCAGACCGGCGAGAAGTACGGGCCGCTGTTCGTCTCGAACAACATCGGCATGTTGATCACCGGGCCCTGGCAGATCTACGACCTGCAGACCGGAAAGACCGACTACGGCGTCACCGTGCTGCCGGGCACGAACGGCAACCACGAGACCGTCTCGGGCCCGGACCTGTGGGTGCTGCTCGACCACAAGGACGCCAACCGCGGCTACTGGTCCTACGAGCTGGCGCGCTGGCTGACCACCCCCGAGCAGGACGCCCAATGGAACATGAGCCTGGGAAACCTGCCGCTGCGGTCCGCCTCCCGCACGACCCCGGCCTTCGCCGCTGCCGAGAAGGAGTTCCCGGGCTATGCGGTGCTCGCCGACAACCTCGACAACGCCACCCACAAGCGACCGACCGTGACCGGCTACGTCGGCCTGTCCGTCGCCTACGGCAAGGCCGTCGCCGAGGTGCTGCAGGGCAAGGGCGAGCCCAAGGCGGCCCTCGACGCGGCGGCCAAGGCGGCCAACCTGGCACTCGCCGGGCAATGACCACCTTCGCCCTGGGCGGGCGTGCCGCGACCACGGCCGGCCCGGCTCGGCTGCGTCGCCGGGCCGGGGCCGCCGGCACCGGATGGGCCTTCATCGGCCCCTCCACCGTCGTCATCCTGGGGCTGTCGGCGTTCCCGGCCGCCTGGGCGTGGATCCTGTCGCAGCAGCGCTGGAACGGGTTCAAGGCCCCCCGCAACATCGGCTTCCGCAACTACCGCGACCTGGCGGCCGACGGCGAGCTGATGTCGGCGATGGCCCACACCGCCTTCTACACCGCGCTCTTCGTGCCGACCTCGGTCCTGGGCGGGCTGTTCATCGCGGTCGCCCTCAACCGGCCGATCCGCTTCATCGGGTTCTACCGCACCTGCGTCTTCGTGCCGTTCGTGGCCTCCTCGACCGCCATCGGAATCCTGGCCAACTACATCTTCGACCCGCAGTTCGGCTTCGCGAACACCATGATCAAGAGCCTGGGGCTGCCGGTCCAGAAGTTCCTCGAGGACCCGCAGCAGGCCATGGTGGTGATCGCGGTGATGACCCTGTGGTCGCAGCTGGGCTTCACCGTCGTGGTCTACCTGGCCGCGCTGCAGGACATCCCGAAGGACCTGGTCGAGGCCGCGACCGTGGACGGCGCGAACCGGCTGCAGACCTTCCGCCACATCGTCTGGCCGGAGCTGACCCCGGTCACGGTGTTCAGCACGATCTGGCAGCTGATCGGTGCGCTGCAGCTCTTCGACGTCGTGTACACCACGACCCGGGGCGGCCCTCTGGGTGCCACCCAGACGGTCGTCTACTACCTGTGGTCCCAGGCCTTCCAGCAGCTGAGGTTCGGCTACGGATCGGCCATCGCCTACGGACTCTTCGGCCTCACCATGCTGATCACGCTGGCGATGCTCGGTTACTCCCGGGTGGCGAAGGTGCGGGCCTTCTGATGGGCGGGCCCCGCCGGCGGGGACGGCTGCCGTTCAGCCCGTGGCACCTGTTCCTGATGCCCCTGGCCCTGCTGTTCGCCACTCCCCTGGTCCAGATGATCCTCACCTCGCTCAAGACCGACGCCGACATCCGCAAGTTCCCGCCCGACCTGCTGCCCACCCACCCGACCGTCGCCGGGTACGTGTCGCTGTTCACCGAGTACGACGTGCTGCGCTGGATAGCGAACTCGGTGATCGTCTCGGGGACGGCGGTGCTGGCGCAGCTGGTGCTGTGTTCGCTGGCCGGCTACGGGTTCGCCCGGATGCGGTTCGCGGGCCGCACCCCGGCCTTCGTCGTGGTGATCGCCACGATCATGATCCCCACCCAGCTGCTGATGATCCCGACCTACGTCATGTTCACCCGGCTCGGGGTCATCAACACCCTGTCCTCGATGTTCATCCCGTGGCTGACCTCGGCCTTCGGCGTCTTCCTGATGCGCCAGTTCTTCCTCTCGCTGCCCGGCGAGCTCGAGGAGGCGGCCCGGCTGGACGGCTGCAACGACTTCGGCGTCTTCTTCCGGATCGTGCTGCCGCTGGCCAAGCCCGCCCTGGCGACTCTGGCGATCTTCACGCTGCTGGGCGCCTGGAACGACCTGATCTGGCCGCTGATCACGATCAACGACAGCTCGCTGTTCACCCTGCAACTGGGGCTGGCCAACTTCCAGGGAACCCGACGCACCGAGTGGCAGGTGCTGATGTCGGGCAACGTGGTGGCGACCCTGCCGCTGGTGCTGTTCTTCCTGGCGGCCCAGAAGCACTTCATCGCCACCATGACGTTCAGCGGCATGAAGGGCTGACCCTCGACGCGCCCCGGACGAACGGCTTGGATGTGGCGATGCAGATCACCGTGCTGGGTGCGGGGTCGTGGGGCACCACCGTCGCCACCCTGGTCGCGCAGAACAACGACGCCGTGCTGTGGGCGCGAAGCCCCGACGCCGTCGCCGAGATCAACGACCGTCACACCAACGACCGCTACCTGCCCGGGTACCGCCTGCCCGAGTCCCTGCGGGCCACCGCGGACCTCGCGGCGGCGGTGCGCTTCGCCGACGTGCTGTTCGTCGGGGTGCCCACCCAGGGGTTCCGGGCGGCCGTGGAGCAGGTCGTGCCGCACCTGCGGCCGTGGGTACCGGTGGTCAGCCTGTCGAAGGGCTTCGAGCAGGGCACCCTGCTGCGGATGACGGAGATCATCCAGGAGCTGCTGCCTGGCCACCCCGCCGGCGCCCTGTCCGGTCCCAACCTGGCGAAGGAGATCATGTCCGGCGCCGCGGCGGCGAGCGTGATCGCCACCGACGACCTGGGCGTCGCCCGCGAGCTGCAGCGGACCCTGCAGTCGGGCCGGTTCCGGGTCTACACCAACCACGACGTGATCGGCTGCGAGGTCGGCGGGGCACTGAAGAACGTCGTCGCGATCGCCACCGGGATCGCCCAGGGGCTGAGCGTCGGTGACAACACCAGGGCGGCGGTGATCACCCGAGGGCTCGCCGAGCTGACCCGGCTGGGCGTGGCGATGGGCGGCGAGCCGGCCACCTTCTCCGGCCTGGCCGGCATGGGCGACCTGATCGCCACCTGCGTGAGCCCGCAGAGCCGCAACCGGTACGTCGGCGAGCAGCTCGGGCTGGGCCGCGAGCTGGCCGACGTGCTCGCCGAGATGACGATGGTGGCCGAGGGCGTCAAGACCGCGGTCACGGTCCACGAGCTGGCGCAGCGGCACCGCGTCCCGATGCCGATCAGCGAGGAGATCTACCGGGTGGTGGTCGGTGAGATCAGCCCCAAACGCGCCTACCGCGGGCTGTTCCCCTCCGGCCGCGAGTCCGACCCCGGCTGAGCCGGCGATCCGCCCGCACCCACCGCCGCGACCAGCGGGTAGACCGTGGCGGCGACCTCGCCGGCGACGGTGACCCGCTCGGGGCAGGTCGGCAGCCGGACGGCGACCACCCCCTCGGTCCCGGCGCCGCAGACCTCGACGACATCGGCGTCGATCACCAGGCTCAACGGCAGACCGTGCGCCGGTGCGACAGACCGGGCCAGCTCGAGCGGCTCGTTGCCGGCGACCCGGAGCCGGACGACGTCCGGGGCGAGGTCCAGGTGCACCAGCTCGGCGCCCGTCCCGTCGCTCACGTGCAGGCTCACCGGGGAGGGCGGCGGCGCGGGCACGACGACCTCGACGGCCCCCGCCACCAGGTCGACGGTCACGGCGGCCTCGGCGGGATCGCGGCCCGGCCCCCGGTACCGGGCCAGGTCGGGATGCGGCGAGGTGACCAGGCGGTCGCCGTCCAGTGCCAGCAGCAGGGGCAGACTCAGGCACCCCGCCCACTGCTCGGGCCGGGTCTCGGGCCGCTCCCGCAGCCAGCTCATCGCGCAGCGGCGCCCCTGGGAGTCGACGAAGGTCGTGACGGCATAGGCGACCGGCCCGTGGCTGAACGGGCCCCACGACCGCGGGGTGAAGCGGCGGCCGTCGTAGTCACCCACCGCGTAGACGACGTCGCCGGGGTGGTGGCGATGCCCCACCGACAGCAGCAGCACCCACGACCCGTCGAGGGCGAACAGCTGCGGGCACTCCCACATCTCGCGCGACCACCACGGCGAACCGTTCGGCCGGGCCGCGACGTGGCCCGTGTCACCGACGGGGGCGGCAGCACTGGCGGCCGACACCACGACGCCGTCGTAGGCCCACCTGCGCAGGTCGGGCGAGCGGTACTGCACCACGGCTCCCCCCAGGCCGGCGACCCCGGCCGCCTGCACCGCCGTCCACCCGCTGCCGGTCCACCACGGGAACGGGTCACGCAGGTCGAGCAGGTCGAGGTCCCCCGCCTCGGGACCGATCACCGCGCCCACCGGGTCCTTGGTCCACTGCAGCCGGTCCGGCGAGGGGTGGGCCAGCCGCACCGACCCGAGCGACGGGTTCTCGGTCTGCACCGCGGTGTAGAGCAGCGTGGCCTCGCCGTCGTGGAGCGCCAGGCCGCCCGACCAGCAGCCGCCGTCCTGCTCGTCGGGTGCCAGCACGTCGCCGTGGTCCGCCCACCCGACCAGGTCGCTCGAACAGGCGTGGCCCCAGTGGATGCCCACCGCCCACTGCACCCCGTGCGGGTTGTGCTGGTAGAAGAGGTGGTACCGGCCGTCCAGGTACCCGATGGCGTGCGGGTCGTTGAGCCACCCCCGGGGTGCCGTCAGATGAAGCTGCGGACGGCGGCGCGGGCGGGCACGGTTCGGCACGGCGGTGAGGCTACTCCCCGCTCACTGCGGCAGGTACTCGGTGAGGGGAGCGACGCGCAGCAGGCGGCGCAGGTCCTCGAGGTCACCGGTGACCGCCCCCAGGGCCCGGGCCTGCACCAGCACGTTGCCCAGGGCGGTGGCCTCGACCGGCCCGGCCAGCACCGGCAGCCCGGTGGCCTGCGCGGTGAGCCGGCAGAGCACCGTGTTCAGCGAGCCACCCCCGACGACGTGCACCGCCTCGACGTCGAGGCCCGAGAGCCGGACGGCGTCCGCGACGGTCCGGGCGTAGGCGTCGGCGAGGCTGTCCAGGAGGCAGCGCACCAGGGCGGGACGACCGACCGGGGGCTCCAGGCCGGCCTCCCGACAGGCGTCCTCGATCCGGGTGGGCATGTCGCCGGGCGGCAGGAACCGCGCGTCGTCCGGGTCGATGACAGGTCCCCCGGCGGGCACTTCCGCCGCGGCGGCGAGGATCCGTTCGAGGTCGGTGGGTGAGCCTGCGCGCTCCCAGGTGCGCAGCGACTCGCTCAGCAGCCACAGGCCCATGACGTTGCGCAGGTAGCGGATCCGGCCGTCGACGCCGCCCTCGTTGGTGAAGTTGGCGGCCCGGCCGGCCTCGGTCAGCACCGGGCGGTCGAGCTCGACCCCCACGAGCGACCAGGTGCCGCTGGCGATGTAGGCGACGTGGCGACCGGCGGCGGGCACGGCCACCACCGCCGAGGCGGTGTCGTGCGAACCGACCGCGGTGACGGTCGTGGACGGCGACAACCCGGTGGCCTCGACGATGTGGGGCAGCAACGGACCCAGGCTGTCGCCGGGGTGGCGCAGCGGGGGCAGCAGGCCTGCGGGGACGCCGAGGGTGGCGGCGAGGTCGGTGGCCCACTGCCCGGTGGTGACGTCGAGCAGGCCGGTGGTGGAGGCGTTGGTGACCTCGGCGCCGATGTTGCCGGTGAGCCAGTAGCCGAGCAGGTCGGGCAGCAGCAGCATGGTGCGCGCTGCCTGCCACTGGGCGCCCTGCTGATCCGCGGCCAGCTGGTACAGGGTGTTGAACGGCAGGAACTGCAGCCCGTTGACGGCGTAGAGCTGCTGCGGGTCGACCGTGGCGTGCACCCGGGCCACCCCGGCGGCGGTGCGGGGGTCGCGGTAGCAGTAGGGCGTGCCCAGCAGGGCGCCGTCGGCGTCGAGCAGGCCGTAGTCGACGGCCCAGGAGTCGATGCCGATGCTGGACGGCGCCGGCAGACCCAGCCGGACTGCCTCGACGCCGGCCTTGCGCAGCCCGACCAGGACCTCGGCGAACAGCCCGGTGAGGTTCCAGTGCAGTCCCGTGCGCCCTGCCGCGGCCGGTCCTCGTCGGGCCAGCGGCACCGGCTCGTTGCCGAAACGATGCACCTCGCGCAGCCGGATCGGCTCGACCGCGCTGGGACGCACCTCGCCGAGCATGACTCGACCACTGCTGGCACCGAGGTCGACGGCCACGACCGTCGCCGCCGTCCCCGGAGTCCTCGACATGCCGGCGGTCCCCTACCGCAGGAAGGCGGCGGCGACGCCGGCGTCGACGGGGATGTGCAGGCCGGTGGTGTGGGTGAGCTCCCCACCGGTCAGTGCGAAGACGGCACCCGCGACGTGTTCGGGCAGCACCTCGCGCTTGAGCAGGGTGCGTTGGGCGTAGTACTCGCCGAGCTTGTCCTCGGGGATGCCGTAGACCGCGGCACGCTGGGCGCCCCAGCCGGCCGAGAAGATCCCGGAGCCGCGGACGACGCCGTCCGGGTTGATGCCGTTGACCCGGATCCCGTGCTCGCCGAGCTCGGCGGCCAGCAGGCGCACCTGGTGGGCCTGGTCGGCCTTGGCCGAGCCGTAGGCGACGTTGTTGGGCCCGGCGAAGAACGCGTTCTTGCTGCTGATGTAGACGATGTCGCCACCCATGCCCTGGGCGAACATCACCTTCGCGGCCTCGCGCGAGACCAGGAACGAGCCCTTGGCCATCACGTCGTGCTGGATGTCCCAGTCGGCCTCGGTGGTCTCGACCAGCGGCTTGCTGATCGAGAGCCCCGCGTTGTTCACGACGAGGTCGACGCCGCCGAACGCCCGCGCCGCGGACTCGAAGGCGGCAGCGACCTGGGCCGGGTCGGTCACGTCACAGGTCACCGCGACGGCGACGTCCTGCGGTTGCAGGGCCTTGGTCGCGGCGGCGATCTCGGCGACCACGGCCTGGGCGGTCTCGGCGTTGCGGTCGGCGACGACCACGCAGGCACCCTCGGCGGCCAGGCGCAGCGCGATGGCCCGTCCGATGCCCGAGCCGGCGCCGGTGACCAGCGCCACCCGGGCGGCCAGCGCCTTCGGCCTGGGCATCCGGGCGAGCTTGGCCTCCTCCAGGGCCCAGTACTCGATGCGGAACTTCTCGCTCTCCTCGATCGGGGCGTACGTCGACACCGACTCCGCGCCGCGCATCACGTTGATCGCGTTGGCGTAGAACTCCCCCGCCACCCGGGCGGTCTGGGCGTTCGCGCCGAAGCTGAACATGCCGACCCCGGGCACCAGCACCACCGCCGGGTCCGCCCCCCGCATCGCGGGCGAGTCGGGGGTGGCGTGCCGGTCGTAGTAGGCGGCGTAGTCGGCTCGGTAGGCTGCGTGCAGCTGCTTCAGCCGGGCGATTGCCTCGTCCAACGGCGCCGTCGCAGGCAGGTCGAACACCATCGGGCGCACCTTGGTGCGCAGGAAGTGGTCCGGGCACGACGTGCCCAGCGCCGCCAACGGCGCCAGCCGCTGCCGGGAGCAGAAGTCGAGCACCGCCTCGGCGTCGCTGTAGTGACCCACCATCGCCTTGTCGCTGGAGGCCAGGCCCCGGATCACCGGCGCCAACGCCGCGGCCCGGGCATGCCGCTCGGCCTGCGGCAGCGGCTCGAACCCGGCCACCACCGCCCCGAACGGGTCCGGGCGCCCCCGCTCGGCGAGGAACGCCTCCGCCGTCCTGATGATCTCCAGGCTGTTCGCCTCGCAGCCCTCGCTGGTCTCGGCCCACGAAGTGATGCCGTGACCGCCCAGGATGCAGCCGATCGCCTGCGGGTTCGCCGCCTTGACCGCCGCGATGTCCAGCCCCAGCTGGAACCCCGGCCGGCGCCAGTCCACCCACGCCACCCGGTCGCCGAAGCACTCCTTGGTCAACGCCTCACCGTCGGCGGCGGTGGCCAACGCGATCCCGGAGTCCGGGTGCAGATGGTCGACGTGGTCGGCCTCGACCAGGCCGTGCATCGCGGTGTCGATCGACGGGGCCGCCCCACCCCTGCCGTGCAGGCAGAAGTCGAACGCCGCCACCATCTCGTCCTCACGGTCCACCCCCGGGTAGACCGCGGCCAGGGCCCGCAACCGGTCCAGCCGCAACACCGACAGGCCCGCCCCGGTCAACGTGCCCAGGTCACCGCCGGAACCCTTCACCCACAGCAGCTCCACGTCGTCCAGCGTCACCGGGTCCACGACCCGACCCTTCGCCGAGGTGTTGCCCCCCGCGTAGTTCGTGTTGCGGGCATCGGCCCCCAACCGGTTCGAGCGGGCAACGAGGTCCTGGACCGGGGTGTTCGACATCGACATCCTGTTCGTGGGTCGCGGCTTCGTGTCTTGAAACGATTCAGGCAAACGCTACGGGCGTGTGACGTCCTTCGTCAAGGGAGTGCGCGATGACCATCGAACCGGTTCCCCACGTCGGCTGCCGCCCGGCTGAGCGGCCAGGCGTGGGGCAGGATGTCGGTCATGACCCTCCCGTACCAGGACAGCACCCTGCCGGTGGCCGAGCGGGTCGCCGACCTGCTCGGCCGGATGACACTGGAGGAGAAGGCGGGTCAGCTCTTCCACACCATCATCACGCTCGCCCCGGACGGCGCGCTGGTCGAGGAGCCGACGCAGGCCCCCTCGCAGCTGTCGACGACCGAGCTCGTGACCGGCCGCTGCCTGACGCACTTCAACGTGCTGGGCGGCGCCGCACCGACCGCCTTCGCCGCCTGGCACAACAGGCTGCAGCAGCTCGCCGCGAGCACCCGCCTCGGCATCCCGGTCACCCTGTCCACCGATCCCCGCAACGGCTTCTCGGACAACCCCGGCGCCGCGATGCGGGCCGGAGCCTTCTCCGCCTGGCCCGAGAGCCTGGGGCTGGCCGCCATCGGCTCGGACGAGGTGGTCCGGTCGCACGCCGACGCCGTCCGGCAGGAGTACCTCGCGGTGGGCCTGCGGGTGGCGCTCCACCCCCAGGTCGACCTCGCCACCGAGCCGCGCTGGTCGCGAATCGGCGCCACCTTCGGCGAGGACGCCGACCTCACCTGCGCCCTGGTCCGCCCCTACGTCGAGGCGCTGCGTGGACCGGGCGACGAGCTCGGGCCGGACAGCGTCGCCGCCATGGTCAAACACTTCCCCGGCGGCGGGCCGCAGCTGGACGGGGAGGACCCGCACTTCCCGTACGGCCAGGAGCAGGTCTATCCGGGCGGTCGGCGCGACTACCACCTGGCCCCGTTCCGGGCGGCGCTGGACGCCGGGGTGACCCAGGTGATGCCCTACTACGGCCGGCCGATGGGGACCGACTGGGAGGAGGTCGGCTTCGGCTTCAACCGCGGGGTGGTCACCGACCTGCTGCGTGAACAGCTCGGTTTCGACGGCATCGTCTGCACCGACTGGGGACTCCTGACCGACCAGGCGATCATGGGCGAGCCGCACCTGGCGCGCGCCTGGGGCGTGCAGCACCTGTCCGTCGCCGACCGGGTGCTCAAGGCCCTGGACGCCGGCGTCGACCAGTTCGGCGGCGAGCACTGCCCGCAGGTCGTCGTCGACCTGGTCCGCTCGGGGGCCCTGCCGACCGAGCGGCTCGACATCTCGGTCGGGCGACTGCTCGCCGAGAAGTTCCGGCTCGGGCTGTTCGACCACCGACGGTACGTCGACGTCGAGGCCGCCGCCTCGGTGGTGGGCCGGGCGGACCTCGTCGCCGCTGGGCGACGGGCGCAGAGCCGCGCCGTGACCGTCCTGACGAACCCGCAGTCACAGCATGTCGCCGTCCTGCCGCTGGCCGCCGGACTGCGGCTGTACGTCGAGGGGATCGACCCGGTCGTCGCGGCCGACTACGGCCAGATCGTCACCGACCCGGCGGCTGCCGACCTCGCCGTCCTGCGGCTGGCGACCCCGTTCGAACCGCGGCCCGGACTGTTCGAGTCGTTCTTCCACAGCGGGCGGCTCGACTTCGCCCCGGAGCGGCTCACCGAGATCCTCGACCTGCTCGCACAAGTGCCGACCGTGGTCGCGATCCAGCTGGAGCGACCGGCGGTCATCCCCGAGATCGCACAGCACGCGGCCGCCCTGGTCGCCTGCTTCGGCGCGAGCGACGCCGCACTGCTCGACGCCCTCTCCGGCCGGGTCGCTCCGCAGGGGCGGCTACCGTTCCAGCTGCCCCGGTCGATGGCCGAGGTGACAGCCGGCCGACCCGATGTGCCGCAGGAGAGCCCGAACCCGTTGTTCCCGTTCGGGTTCGGGCTCTCCCTCTGAGCAGTTGCGGCGCAGGTCCCCCACCTGCGGGCCTGACCTCACCCCGGGAAGAGGGTGATCCCGCCGTCCACCCGAAGCACCTGGCCGTTGACGAAGCGGCTCTGCGACCCGGCGAGGAACGCGACGACGTCGGCGATCTCGGCCGGCTCGGCGTACCTCGTCAGCGAGTCCGGCGCGGTCATCATCGCCGGGTCGACCGTGCGGGTGGCGACGAACCGAGCGGTCTTGGTGGGGCCGGGGCTGACCGCGTTGACGCGCACGTTGAACGGGCGCAGCTCGACGGCCAGGCATCGCGTGTAGTGCACCACGGCGGCCTTCAGGGTCGAGTAGACCACCTCGGGCGAACAGCCCATGTGCGCTGCGGCAGAGGCGATGTTGATGATCGTGCCCTGCCGACGCTCCTTCATGCCTGCCGCGAAGGTCTGGGTCACCAGCATGGTGCCGATGAGGTTGTTGTTCGTGAGCACCTGGATGTCCTCGAGCGAGATGTCCAGCGCGTTGTTGGGGCTGGGCTTGCCTCCCTGGGCGCCGATGTCACCCCCGGCGCAGTTCACCAGGATGTCGACCGCCCCCAGCGTCGCCTCGATGTCGGCCGCCATCGCACGAACCGCCCGCTGGTCGCCGATGTTGCCGGTCACGGTGACGATGCGGGTGCCGAACCGTTCCAGGTCCTTCGCCACCGCGGCCAGGTCGGGCGCCTCGCCGTACTTGGCGGGGCCGGTGGCGTCGAGGTCGTGGATGGCGACGTCGGCGCCCAGCTCGGCGAGCCGCTCGGCCATGGCACGCCCGAGCCCCCGTCCCGACCCGGTGACGAAGGCGACCTTGCCGCTCAGTTCCCTGGTCGTGTCACTCATGTGCTGGCTCCCTGGGTCATCAGGCCGATGGACTTCATGGTGCGGGCACTGCGGCGGATCATGTCGAGCTCGTAGTCCACCAACCTCGCCCCCTCGTCGCCGCGTTCCCACGGCGTGCGGACGTCCTCCCCCTCGTCGTGCCGGTGACGGCGCGCCGCAGCCAGGCACCGCGCCAGCTCCGTCGCCGACCGGTCCGGGTACCCGTTCCACCAGGTCTGGGTGAGGAGGCGGATGTGCCGGGACTCCAAGGCCCCCGGCTCGAGCGAGGCCGTGAGGCCCTCGTGGTGCTCACCCAGCAGCGCGGCGACGTCGGCGAACGGCACCGCGCCGTCCCCGATCGCACAGCGCACGAGTCGGTAGCCCTCGTCGGTGAACTGGGCCCGGTAGTCCTTCAGGTGCACGTGGACGACGCGGTGGGCCACCCGTGCGGCGAAGTCCAGGGGGGCCTCGCCGACCGCGAAGGCGTTACCGACGTCCAGGGTGATGCCGACGTTCGGCCCTGCGTCCTCGCAGAACGCGAGCAGCTCCCGGCTGCCGAAGTCCTGGTGGTTCTCGATGCCGACCGCGAGCCCGGCGGCGGCAGCCACCCCGGCGAGCCCGGCGAGCCCGGTCCGGGCGTCGGCGACGATCGTCGGCCACCGCTGCCCCTGAGCGGCACGGTCGCCGCACAGGACGGACGACAACGGGGTTCGGATCACCCTGGCTCCCAGCGCCACCGCCGACCGTACCGGGCTCGCGACCGGCTCGGAGGCAAGCCCGAAGCTGATCACCGGCTGCAGGTCCATCGCCTCGAGACGGTCGCGCAGCACGGCCAGCTCGTCGTCCGGCATCGTCGCCAACCAGGGGTTGTGCAGCTCGATCGAGCGGGCGCCGATCTCCTGCGCGATCTCGATCTCGCCCTCCAGCCCCCGCCCGTCGGGGTTGGCCCGGTCGATGCCACTGCCCTGCAGACCGAGCCAGTAGGTGAGGCCGTACGGGTTGAGTCCCACGCGCCACATGCCCGGTTCCCCTTCCTGGAGCACGACGCCCCGAGGCCGACGGTCAGCGCAGACCGGCGTCGACCTGGAGGCACTGCTTGGTGATCATGCGACTGTCGTCGGAGGCCAGGAAGAGCACGGCGCCGGTGACGTCCTGCTCGACCATCCGCCGGTGGAGGTACTGCTTGGCCACCATCTGGTCGGCGCTGGCCTCGGTGTGCCACAGCCGCATCTGCCGCTCGGTCATGATGGCACCCGGCGCGATCGCGTTGACCCGGATGTCGTCCTCCCCGAGCTCGAGGGCCAGGCTGCGGGTGAGGCCGACGACAGCCGACTTCGCCGTGGCGTAGGCGACGAGATCGGGCCCCGGGGACATCCAGGCCGTGGAGCTGATGTTGATGATCGACCCGCCGCCCAGGCGCTGCATGTGCGGTCGCACCGCCTGGGCCGCGAAGAACTGGTGACGCAGGTTCACCGCGAGGGCCTGGTCCCAGTACTCCGGGGTGACCGCGTCGAGTGCGTGCCGCTCGTCGTTGGCGGCGTTGTTGACCAGTACCCCGATCGGTCCGAGACGTTCCGCCACCGTCTCGACCGCGGTCCGCAGCGAAGCGATGTCGGTGAGGTCGCACGGCAGGAACATCGCAGGGTGAGCGGCCGGGGCAAGCCGTCGAAGCAGGCCCTCGGCGCCCGCCACGTCGATGTCGACGAAGGCGACCTTCGCCTGGTTGCGCGCGAACGCGTCGACGAGCGCTGCTCCGATACCGGTCGCACCGCCGGTGACCAGGACGACCCTTCCGTTCAGGCTCGGATAGGTCGCATGCTCCATGCGAGGTTCCCCCTTTCGACGCCAGGCGGGAGGAGCCGTGACCCGTGCACCCTAGCCGGGCCCGAGCGACGGACGTCAGGCGCCCCAGCCGGCCTGGTTGCCGCCGACCCGCTCGGCGACGATCTTCTCGGCGTAGCCGCGTCGCCGCGTAGGCGGCCATCGGGTCGGGGTCCAGGCCCAGGTCGGCGCGCACCTCGCGCAGCAACGGCCGGACGTCGGTGTTGTAGGCGTCCATCAGGGCCGCGTTCGCCCCGAGCACGTCGCCGGCGGCCTGGGCCGCGGTGATCGCCTCGACGTCCACCAGGAGGGCTTTGGCGGTGGCCTCCTGCACGTTCATCACCGACCGGATCTGACCTGGGATCTTCGGCTCGATGTTGTGGCACTGGTCGAGCATGAAACTCACCCCCAGCCCACCGTTCAGGCTCGGGTCGAAGCCGTTGCCCCGCCGTACCTCCCACAGGATCCGGAACAGCTGGAACGGGTCGGCCGAACCCACCATCAGGTCGTCGTCGGCGTAGAACCGGGAGTTGAAGTCGAACCCGCCGAGCTTTCCCGCCCGCAGCAGCACCGCCACGATGAACTCGATGTTCGTGCCCGGCGCGTGATGCCCGGTGTCCACGACCACCTTCGCCTTGTCACCGAGGGCGATGCAGTGCGCGTAGGCGGTCCCCCAGTCGGGCACGTCCATCGTGTAGAACGCCGGCTCGAACAGCTTGTACTCCAACAGGAACCGCTGCCCCTCCCCCAGCCGGGCGTACACCTCGGCCAGGGACTGCGCCAGCCGGTCCTGCCGGGCCGCGATGTCGTCCTGACCCGGGTAGTTCGTGCCGTCGCTGAACCACAGCTTCAGCTCCTGGGAGCCGGTCGCGTCCATCACGTCGACGCACGCCAGCAGGTGGTCGGTCGCCTTGCGCCGCACCCGCGGGTCCGGGTGGGTCACCGACCCCAGCATGTAGTCGTCGTCCTGGAACACGTTGGAGTTGATCGCCCCGATCGCCACCCCCAGGTCGGCGGCCTGCCTGGCCAGCTCGGCGTAGTCGGCGACCCGGTCCCACGGGATGTGCAACGACACCCGCGGCACCACCCCGGTGTACCGGTTCACCTGCGCCGCATCGGCCACCTTCTCGAACGGGTCCCGCGGCACCCCCTGCTGGGCGAACACCTTGAACCGAGTCCCCGAGTTGCCGAAGGCCCACGACGGCACCTCGATCTGCTGCGCCTTCAGTGCGGCCTTGACGTCCTGCATGCTCATCGCGTTCTCGCTTTCCGATCGGTTCACTCGGGTCTGACTCGGGTGCGGTGCGGTGCCGTGCGGTGCGGAAACTACCGTGCTGTCGGCTCGCCGATCGCGGCGAGCTGGTCCTCGAGGTGGAAGACCTGGGGCAGCAGCAGGAACGACTCGTCGGGGCCACGTCCGTCGAGCCCGGTGAAGAACTCACCCATCTGGGCCTGCCAGCGGCCGTTCACCTCGGTGGCCGCCATGGCCGCCTGCGCGGCCTCGAGGTCCTCGCTCTCGACGTACCCGACGAGCAGTCCGTCGTCGCGCAGGAAGAGCGAGTAGTTGCTCCAGCCGCTGTCCCGCAGCGCGCGCAGCATCTCGGGCCAGACGACCCGGTGCCGTTCGGTGTACTCCTCGAGCCGGTCCGGTCGGACCTGCAGCAGGAAGCAGTAGCGGGTCATGTCGTCCTCCTGGCCGGGCGGGCCGTCGCCACGCGAGTTCGTCGCGGGGCGACGGCCGCCCTGCCGCTCCTCAGAACTTGAACTGGTCGATGTTCTGGGCGTTGAAGTCCTGCGGCGGGCCCACGACGACGACGCCGTCCTTGTCGAGGGTGTAGGACTTGCCACCCGCCGTGACGCCGGCCGCCTTGAGGTCGGCGCCACTGGCCTTCAGGCCCGCGGCGTAGACCCCGAGATAGCCGAGCATGCCCGGGTCCCACAGGCCGAAGGTCTTGACGGTGCCGTCGGTGACGTAGGCCTTCATCTCGCTCGGCAGACCGAGACCGGTGACCTGCACCTTGCCCTTGTACTGCGAGCCGCTGATGTACTTGGCGGCCGCCGCCACCCCGACCGTGGTCGGGCTGATGATGCCCTTGAGGTTGGGGTGCGACTGCAGCAGCGCCGCCGCCTTCTCGGCCGACTTCGCCGCGTCGTCGTCACCGTAGACGGTGTCGACCAGCTTGAGCTCGGGGTGGTTCTTGAGCTCCTCCTTCATGAAGCCGATCCAGGCGTTCTGGTTCTCGGCCGTCGCGGCGGCGGACAGGATCGCCACCTCACCACCACCGGCGCCGATCGCGTCGGCGATCCACTGCACCTGCGACTTGCCGATCAGGTCGGGCGTGGTCGGCTTGATCATCGCGGTGCGCGCGGTCGGGTCGGCGACGTCGGCGTCGTAGGTCACGACCGTGATGCCGGCCTCCTGCGCCTTCTTCAGGGCCGGGACGACGGAGTTGGCGTCGGCCGCCGAGATCACCAGGGCGTCGTACTTCTTCTGGATGACCGTGTTGATGAACTGCACCTGGGCGGCGCCGGTGGCCTGGGTCGGACCCACCTGCTCGCAGGTGGCCTTGATCTCGGCGCAGGCCTTCTGGGCCCCGGCGTAGGCGGCGTCGAAGTAGGGGATGTTGATCGCCTTGGGCAGGACGGCGATCTTCAGGCCTTCCTTGACGGTGGTGGCTCCGCCACCACCGGCGGCCGAGGTCGCGGCCTCGGACGACGGCGCCGCGGCAGCCGAGGTGGACGCCTGGCTGGACGACGAGCTCGTCGAGGCGCTGCCGCCGCAGGCGGCCAGGGTGGCCACCGCCGACAGTGCGGCGAGCACGGTGACGGGCCTGACCCGACTCGTTCGATGCGTGAGGACACGCATGGGATCTCCTCCTCGTTGAGGTGCTGCTTCCTGATGGTTCTGATGGTTCGGGCGGTTCGGGTGGTTCGGGTGGTTCGGGTGGTTCGGGTGGAGCGTCACCGTCGTCGTCGCACGGAGGCGACCCACGAGGTGAGGACCGGGACGACGACCGAAGCCAGCAGCAGTCCGCCGGTGATGATCGTCAGAGCGTTCGGCGGCACGTCCTGCAGCTGCAGCAGCGACCGCACCGTCCCGAGGAACAGGACCGCGGACACCACACCCCAGAGGGTGCCGACGCCGCCGAAGATCGAGACCCCGCCGAACAGGGCCGAGGCGATGACCGCCAGTTCGAGGCCGAGTGCGCCGTCCGGTCGGGCACTGGCGAAGCGCAGGTTGTAGACGATCCCGGCCAGGCCGGCGACCAGCCCGGTGACCAGGAACAGCCCGAACTTCACCCGTCCCACCGGGATGCCGGCGAAGCGTGCGGCCTCGCTGCTCTGGCCGATCGCGAACACCCAGCGCCCGGTCCGGGTCAGGTGCAGCACCACCCCGAAGCCCACCGCCAGTACCACCAGCAGCGGAGTCACGTACGGCAACGGCGTCCCGGGGATCGTCGAGTAGCCCAGGTCGGTCCACCCGCTGGGGAAGTCGGCGACGGTGGTGTCGCCGAGCAGGGCGTAGCACAGGCCTCGGTACAGCCCGAGGGTGCCGATGGTGACGGCCAGCGACCCGAGCCCGAGCCCGGTGACGAGCACCCCGTTGACGGCGCCGCAGACGGCGCCGGTGGCCAGCGCGGCCAGCACCGCCAGGGTCATCGAACCGCCGGCGTGCCAGGCCCAGCCCATGACGCAGCCGGACAGCGCCGCCGTCGAGGCGACCGAGAGGTCGATCTCGCCGGTCATGATGACGAAGGTCATCGGCAGGCTGATCAGCAGTACCTCGCCGATGTCCTGGATGACGAACGCCAGGTTGCTCGAGCCCGCGAAGTTGGGGTCGACCACCGCCCCCACCAGGACGGTGACGACCAGCAGCACGATGACGCCCTTGTCCCAGCCGGCCCAGTGGGTCCACGGCCGACGGGTCGGCGTCGGGCTGGTCGCGGTGCTCGTCGCCGTCGTCATCGGCTCCCCCTCCGAGCGGCATTCTCGCGACGCACGCTCACCAGCCGGTCGGCCGCGATCGCGACCAGCAGCAGCGTGCCGTTGATCGCCTGCTGCCAGAACTCCGGCACCGAGAGGGCGCTGAGTGAGACCCCGATGGTCTTGAGCAGCATCGCCCCGAGCAGCGCACCGAGCACGGTGCCGGCTCCGCCCGCGATCGAGACTCCCCCGACGACGCAGGCGGCGATCACCGGCAGCTCGTAGCCGATGCCCGCGTTGGCGTCGACGCCACCGAACCTGGCCAGGAACAGCACCCCGGCCAGGCCGGCGCACCCGCCGGACACCAGGTAGGCGAGCACGATGCGGCGCACCACCGGGATTCCCACCAGTCGTGCGGCGGGTGGGTTGCTGCCGAGGGCGTACAGGTCGCGGCCGGGCCGGTGGGTCCGCAGGAACCAGGCGCCGGCGACGGCGGCAAGCAGGCAGATCCACATCAGGTAGGGCACGCCGAGGAAGCCGGTGATCCCCAGGTCGACGACCGAGGTGGGCAGCTGGTTGGCGTTGATGCGGGTACCGCCGGTGAGCACCGCCTGCAGGCCCTGGAACACGTAGAGGGTGCCGAGCGTGACGACCAGGGCAGGCAGCCGCAGCAGTGCCACCAGCGCCCCGTTGACCGACCCGGCAGCCACCCCGACCAGCAGCCCCGTCGCCAGCACCGGCAGCAGCGACCCCGACGGCCGGTCGCGCACCACCGATCCGGACAGGAACGCCGCCAGCCCGAGCACGGATCCCACCGAGAGGTCGACGTTCCGGCTGACGATCACGAAGGTCTGACCGACGGCCATCAGGCCCGTGATGGCGATCGCCACCATGAGGTCGACCCGACCCTGCGGCGACAGGAACCGCGAGTTGACCGCGGTGGTGCCGAGCAGGACGACGACGAGGGCGCCGAGCACCGGCGCCTCACGACTTCGCCACAGCGCGCTGGTCACGCGACGCGCTCCTGTCCGGTCGCTGCGAGCATGACCTGCTCCTGGGTGGCGTCGGCACGGTCGAGCGTGGCCATCAGCCGGCCCTCACGCATCACCAGCACCCGGTCGGCCATGCCCAGCACCTCCGGCAGCTCGCTCGAGATCATGAGGACCGCCAGTCCCCGGCTCGCCTGCTCGCTGAGCAGCCGGTGCACCTCGGCCTTGGTGCCGACGTCGATGCCGCGGGTGGGCTCGTCGACCACCAGCAGCCGCGGCTCGGTGGCAAGCCACTTGGCCAGCACCACCTTCTGCTGGTTGCCGCCCGAGAGCGCCTCGACCGGCTGGTCGAGGCCGGCATGCTTGAGTTGCAACGTCCTGGCCCATCCCGCGGCGAGCCGAGCCTCGCTCGAGCTGCGCAGCAAGCCCCACCGACTCAGTCGGTCCAGCACGACCACGGCGCTGTTGCGGGCGATCGAGGCCGGCATGAACAGGCCCTGCTGCCGCCGGTCCTCGGGCACCAGGGCGATGCCACGGGCCAGGGCCGCGCGCGGGCTGCCCGCCGGCAGCGGCACGCCGTCCATGGTCACCGAGCCGGACTGGTAGCGGTCGATGCCGAAGACAGCCCGCACCACCTCACTGCGGCCGGAGCCCACCAGCCCGGCGAAGGCGACGATCTCGCCGGCCCGCACCTGGAACGAGACGTCCTCGAAGACTCCGGAGCGGGTGAGGTGCTGCACGTCGAGGACGACGTCACCGGGCACCGTCTTGAGCTTGGGGAACAGCTCGGTCAGCTCCCGGCCGACCATCCACCGGACGACCTCGCCGGGGGTGGTGGCGGCGACCATGGCCTCGGCCACCGTCGCCCCGTCACGCATCACGGTGAGCCGGTCGCACAGGGCGAAGACCTCGTCGAGACGGTGGCTGACGAAGACGACGGCTGCGCCGGAGTCGCGCAGCCGCCGGGCCACGTCGAGCAGCCGCTCGGACTCGGTGGCCGACAGCGCAGCGGTCGGCTCGTCCATCACGATGACGCGCGCCTGGGTCGACAACGCCTTGGCGATCTCGACCACCTGCTGATCGGCGATCGACAGGCCTGCGGCGCGACGATCCGGGTCGAGCCGTACGCCGAGTTGCTCGAACAGCTCGGCCGCCTCGCGCCGCATCACGACCCAGTCGACGCCGCCGCCCCGGGTGGTCGGCTGGCGGCCGACGAAAACGTTCTCGGCCAGGGTCAGGTCCGGGAACAGGCTCGGTTCCTGGTAGATCACCGCCACACCCTGGTCGAGGGCCCGCCTGGTGCTGCCCTGCTCGAACGGCACGCCGCCGATCTCGATCTCACCGGCATCCGTGCGGTGCACCCCGGCCAGGGCCTTGAGCAGGGTCGACTTGCCGGCCCCGTTCTCGCCGAGCAACGCGTGGATCTCACCGGGCCACAGCGTCAGCGACGCACCGCGCAGCGCCGCCACCCCTCCGAACGCCTTGGTCACACCGCGGACGACGACGGTGGGGGCCGCCACGCCGGGCACCGCCGACTCGGCGCCCGCGGCAACGGGTTCGGGCTCGTTCATGCCTGCTCGGGCGGTGGCGGACCGAAGTGGAACGGGATCGGGATCGGCGGGTCGTCCGCCGCTGCCCGCACCTGGCAGGTGAAGGTGTGGACCCCGGAGCCCACCTCCACCGCGGCGCCGGCGCCGCCGGCGTCCGGCAGCACGACGCGAGCCGTGGTGTTCGGCGGCACGGTCACCGACAGCGCGAAGTCGGCGCCGGTCCGGCGCCACTGCACCGCGGCCGGCCCGTACGGGGTGTCGAGGCGGGCCGACGCGCTCGTCAGGCCGCCACCGGGGATCGGGGCCACGGCCAGCCTCCGGTACCCCGGCTCGGCAGGAGCGAGCCCGGCCACCACCCGGTGCATCCAGTCGGCGACGGCACCGAGGGCGTAGTGGTTGAACGAGGTCATCTCACCGGGGTTGATGCTGCCGTCGGGCAGCATGCTGTCCCATCGCTCCCAGATCGTGGTCGCACCCATGGTGACCGGGTACAGCCAGGACGGGCACTCCCGCTGGGTGAGCAGGTGGTAGGCGGTGTCGGGGTGCCCGTTCGACGAGAGCGCGTCGCACACCAGGGGGGTACCGACGAAACCGGTGGCGATCCGGTGCTTGTCCGAGGCGGCCAGGTCGACCAGGCGTCGCACCGCGCGCTCACGCTGCGCCGGCTCGGGCAGCAGTCCGAACTGCAGGGCCACCGCGTAGCCGGTCTGGGCGTCGCTGCTCAGCCGTCCGTTGGGCGTGACGTACTCGCGGACGAAGGCCGCCCGCACCTGTTCGGCCAGCTCCGAGTACCGGCGGTGGTCAGCGTCCTCGCCGAGCAGGGCGGCGACGTCGGCCACGATCTGCGCGGTGTGGGCGTGGTAGGCGGTGGCGATCAGGTAGCGGTCGGTCCGGGCGGCGGCCGGGTTGTCCGGCGGGGCGGCCGGGTCGAGCCAGTCCCCCAGCTGCATCCCCTCGTCCCAGAGGTGGTCGGGCTGAGCCAGGCCGGCGACCTGGTCCACCCAGGTCGTCATGCTCGAGTACTGCCGGCGCAGCACCCCCAGGTCACCGAAGCGCCGGTACAGCACCCAGGGGGCGACGACCGCGGCGTCACCCCAGGCCGCCGTGGGCATCGTCGGGAAGACCAGCGGCACGTAGGGCACGTAGATCGGCACATTGCCCAGCTCGGCCTGCTCGGCCGCCAGGTCGGCCAGCCACGACTCGACGACGCCCGCACTGTCGTAGAGGAAGGACGCCGTCGGGGCGAACACCTGCAGGTCGCCGGTCCAGCCGAGCCGCTCGTCCCGCTGCGGGCAGTCGGTGGGCACGTCGACGAAGTTGTCGCGCATGCTCCAGACCACGTTCTCGTGCAACCGGTTCAGGTCGGCGTCCGAGCAGTCGAACCAGCCGGTGCGGCGCATGTCGGAGTGGATGACGACGGCCTCGACATCGCCGGCGGCCACTGCGGCCGCGACCGCCTCGTCGCCGCCGGGCCAGTTCTCGACCCGGGCGTACCTGAAGCCGTGGATCGTGAACCGGGGCTCCCACACCTCCGGCGCCTCGGGGGTCGAGCCACGCAGGGTGTACTCGTCCTGGGCCGCCGCCAGTCGCAGCGGCCGCAGCGACAGGTCGCCGTCCTCGAGCACCTCGGCGTGCCGCAGCCGCACGGTGTGCCCGGCCGGGCCGGCGACCCGGATCCGCAGCCGACCGCTGATGTTCTGGCCGAGGTCGAGCAGGACCCCCCGGACGGCGCCGGGTCGACCGAGACCGCGCGCAGCGTCTCGACCCGCCGGACGGCGGGGCCGGTCGGTGCCACTAGCACGGCCGGGTCGTGCGCGACGACCTCGACCGGCAGCCAGGCGGAGTCGTCGAACCCGGGTGACGACCAGCCGGCCGCCTCCCGACGGGCGTCGTAGGTCTCACCGTCGTACAGGCTTGCGGCCAGCACCGGGCCCGCGGCGCTGCGCCACCCGCTGTCGGTGCCGACGACCGTCGTGGTGCCGTCGGTGTGGGTCACCTCGAGCTGGGCGATCAACGCCGTCCTGTCGCCGTAGACGCCCGTCCTGCCGCCCAGGAAGCCGAGCCGGCCCCGGTACCAGCCGTCCGCGAGCGTCGCTGCCAGCACGTTCTCGCCCCGGCGCACGAGGTCGGTGACGTCGTGGGTGCGGTAGCGCAGGCGGTGGTGGTAGCTGGTCCAGCCCGGGGCGAGCACCTCCTCGCCCACGACCACGCCGTTCAGCTCGACCTCGAAGGTGCCGTGCCCGGTCAGGTACAGCCGGGCCGCCGCGACGTCGCCGTCCAGCCGGAACTGCCTGCGCAGCAAGGGAGCCGGGCCGTCGGGTGCCCCGACGACGGACGGGTGCGGCGAGGCGGCAGCAGCCACCCAGTCGGACGGCAGTAGCAGCCCGGCCTCGACCTGCATCGGCTCACTCCACGAGCTCGGCCCGTCGCTGCCGGTCCCGATGCCCTGACCCCAGACCCGAACCCGGACGGCGACACGTTGGCGCGAGGCCAACGGGCTGCCGGGCCAGGGCACGAGCACCGACTCCGACGAGTCGACCCGATGGGTGCTGGTGGCACCGTCCGGGGCCACCAGCTCGATCTCGTAGCCGGTCTGTCGCCAGCCACCGGCCTTCGCACCGACGGTCCACGACAGCCGGGGCGAAGCCTGACCGATCCCGATCGGGCTGTCGTGATGCTCGACCCGGACCGTGGTGACAGCGACCGACATCGATGACCTCATCCCTTGATGGCGCCGGCGGTCTGACCCTCGACGATCTTGCGGTTGAAGAAGATGAACAGCAGCAGCGGCGGGATGGTGATCAGCAGGATGTTCATGAAGAGCAGGTTGTACTCGGTGTTGAACTGGCTCATGAAGTTGTAGAGCGTGGTCTGCACGGTCGCGTTCTCGTCGCCCGGGGTGAAGTACAGCGGGTTGACGAAGTCGTTGAAGATGGCCACCGAGCTGGTCAGGATCACCGTGATGATCACCGGGCGCAGCAGCGGGAAGATGACGCTGAAGAACAGCCGCAGGCCGCCGCAGCCGTCGATGATCGCCGCCTCGTCGAGCTCACGGGGGATCGAGGCGATGAAGGCCCGGAACAGCAGCACGACGAACGGGATGGCGAAGGCGACCTCGACCAGGATCAGACCCTGGATGCTCTTGAACAGGTTGAGCTTCTGCAGCACCCAGATCGTCGGCACGATGGCCGGCGGGATGATCAGCCCCGAGAGCATGAGCATGCTGACCGAGTTGGCGACCCTGCCCGGCCGGCGTTGCAGCACGAAGGCCACCATCGAGCAGAACACCACCAGGATCGCCACCGAGACGACGGTGAGGATGGTGCTGTTCTTGAACGCCACCAGCAGCATGCCGTCACGGGCGGCGACCACGTCCTTGACGTTCTGGACGAAGTTCCACGAGGTGGGCAGCGAGAAGGCGAGGTTGCCGGCGTCGTACTGGTCCTTCGCCGCGGTGAGGACGATGAACACGAACGGGATGACGAACACGATGAGAGCGACGACGAGCGAGCCTGCTTCGAGGCCGATCCGGCGGGCGGTTCTCACAGGTCTACCTCCTTGCGGTTGAGGAAGTAGGCGAGCGGGAAGACGATCGCGGCGACGAGCAGGAACAGCACGACGTTTCCGGCGGTGGCCAGGCCGTAGAAACCGGCCTGGTACTGCTTGTAGATCACCGAGGCGATGGTGTCGCTGGCGAAGCCGGGTCCGCCGCCGGTCATGGTCCAGATCAGGTCGAAGGAGCGCAGCCCGCCGATGAACGACAGCAGGATCACCGTGAAGGTCGCCGGCCGGGCCAGCGGCAGGGTGATGTGCCAGAACTTCGTCCAGGCCCCGCCGCCGTCGCAGTCGGCGGCCTCGTAGTAGTCGCGGGGGATCGACATGATGCCGGCGATGTAGATGACGGTCGCCAGGCCGACGCCCTTCCAGACGTCGACCACGGCCACCGAGGCCAGGGCGGTGCTGGGGTCACCGAGCCAGTCCGGGCCTGAGATGCCCACCCAGGACAGGACTGTGTTGATCAGGCCGAAGTCAGGTTGGAACAGCACCTCGAACGTGATGCCGACCGCGACAGTAGAGACCAGGACGGGGAAGAAGACGAGGGAGCGCAGCAGGCCCCGGATCTTCATGTTCGAGGTCAGGACCACCGCGAACAGCATGCCCAGCACTACCTTGGCGCCGCTGGTGAAGACCGCATAGAACAGGGTGTTCACCAGGCTCGACCGCAGCTGCTGCTCCGAGAAGAACTGGGTGAAGTTGTCGAACCCGATCCAGTCGGAGGTGAACAGGTCCCACCGGGTGAAGGCGAAGTAGAACGACATCACCGTCGGGACGAGGAAGATCACCAGATAGACCAGACCCGCAGGGGCGTAGAACCAGTAGGAGTAGGTCTTCAAGTAGGTCTTGCGTGCCGTCGCAATCCTCACCGGCGCCGGGGCGGACCCGCCGGGTCCCGCGTTACCGCGGGACCCGGCGGTCCGAGCCTGGCTCGACCCAGACTCCATCACCAACCGGCCAGGCCCAGCTGCTTGGCCTGCTTGGTGACGTCGGAGTCGTACTGCGAGGCGCCGTCCTTGGCGGTCGTCTGACCCGTCTCGACCGCAGTGGTGATCTGCTCGAGGGCGGGGCCCTTGACCGGGGACAGGAACTCCAGCGCCGGGGTGGTGGTCTTGGCGTCGACGTAGGCCTGCATGTCCTTGGCGATCGCGAAGGAGTCCGCGGGCAGCGAGTAGCCCTTGACCAGGTACGGGCCGGTCGCCGGGGAGGCGGTGTTGAAGACCTCGGTGCCGGCCGGGGAGGCGACGAAGGCGATGAACTTCTTCGCAGCGTCGATGTTCTTGCTCTTGGCCGAGATGTACTGGCCGTTGGGCGACCAGACCGTCGCACCCGCCTTGGCCGCGTCGTCACCCGGGATGCCGAAGAAGCCCAGCTTGTCGGCCTGGTCCTTGGGCAGGCTGGCCACCACCGCGGTCAGGATGGGCCACTGGGCGACCTTGCCCGAGACGAGCAGCGGCGTGCCCTGGCTGACGGTCGTCGAGCCGGCGCCCTTGTTGAGCCAGCCCTTGGCCGACGGCTCAGCCGTCTTCTCGAACCCGCGAAGAGCTGCTGGGTTGGTGGCGTACTTCGCCTTGTTCGCCGTGTAGTCGTCGGCGAAGGTCGGGTTGGCCGCAGCGACGTTGTGGTAGTCGGCCAGCACGAAGAGCTGCGTCGACCAGGTGTCCTTGAACGTGCCCAGGACAGGCGTGATGCCTGCCGCCTTGATCTTCTCGTTGTTGGCCTCGAACTCCGCCCAGGTCTTGGGGATCGACAGGCCCAGCTTGGTGAAGACGTCCTTGTTGTAGACGATCCCGCCGCCCATGACGGTGCCCCACGGGGCGCCGTAGACCTTGCCCTTGTAAGTGACCACCGGCAGGAACGACTCGTCGACGTCCTTCAGGGCCGCGTCCCCGGTCAGGTCGACCAGGTTCTGGTCGGGCTTGAGAGCCTGCAGCAGCGAGCCGGAGTTGTACCAGAAGACGTCCTCCATGGTGCCGGTCGCCAGCTTGGTCTTGACCAGGTTGTCGCCGTCGCCGCCCTGCGGCTTGGTGTTCAGCTTGACGGTGATGTCAGGGTTGGCCTTCTGGAAGGCCTCGATCTCGGCCTTCGCCGCCTTGACCGTGGTCTCACCGTTGTCCACCAGCAGCGTCAGCTCGGTCTTGGCGCCCGCGGCGGAAGGGGCGGACGCGGTGTCCGAGCCCGCAGCCGCGGCCGAGGCGCTCGAGCTGGAGCTGCCGGACGACCCGCACGCCGCGAGGGTCACCATGGCGACGGCGGCCGTGGCCACCGTCGCGAGTCTGATTCGGGCGGTCTTCATGAGATGGGGCCTCCGAGGTGAGTACGGTGAGGGGAACGAGAATATGAATCGTTTCATCCCCGAGTAGTCTCGCCACCGTAGAAGTGACCCACGCCACTCGTCAAGGTATCCCTTCGTAACGATTGCGACACGTCTCGAAGGGCTAGACAGTACTGGGCCCCATCGGCTTTGCTGAGAAGGCCACTCTGGAACGGTTCAATCCCACCTCACCGCTCCACCGGCCACCGTCCCCCGAACCCGCTCCCGCCTCGCCCCGCCTCCTCCCGCCGAAGGGCCCCCGCTGGTGTCTTCCACCGAACTGCCCCCCGCCACGCCCTCCCCCGACGCCACCACCGTCACACTGACCGTCCGCCGCTCCCCTGACGGTCTTGCCGGGCGGGCGCCGCTGCGCGTCGACTGGCGTGTGACCTCGCCGGCCGATGGGGTCGAGGCGAGCGGCGCCCAGCGTGGTTACGAGCTGCAGGCCGCTGCCGACCTCTCCTTCGTCTCCCCGCTGGAGGCCGTGACGGCGGACACCGACCAGCAGCTGGACGTCGTGGCCCCCGGTGGCCCGCTGCACAGCAGGGAGTGTCGTCACCTGCGGGTGCGGGTGGCCACCGAGGCGGGCTGGTCGCCCTGGAGCGAGGCCGCCACGATCGAGGCCGGCCTGCTCACGCCGTCCGACTGGTCGGCGGTCGCGATCACCCTGGCCGACGACGAGGGCGCGACCCGGCAGGCGCCGTCCCCGTTGCTGCGCACCGAGTTCACCCTGACCGCGGTCCCCGTGCGGGCGCGACTGCACGTCACCTCGCACGGCCTGAACGAGGTACGGATCAACGGGTCGGTGGTCGGCGACGAGCTGCTGGCACCGGGGTGGACGTCCTACCAGCAGCGGGTCCTGGTCTCGACCCACGACGTCACCCACCTGCTGGCCGAGGGACCGAACGCCCTCGGCGCGCTGCTCGGGGACGGCTGGTTCCGTGGCCGGCTCGGCTGGGACCCGGTCGACGACCGTGGCCGCTACGGCACGGTCCTGGCCCTGCTCGCCCAGCTCGAGGTCGACCTCGCCGACGGCTCCCAGATGGTGGTCGCGACCGGCCCCGACTGGGTCGCCGCGACCGGCGAGACCCGCAGTGCCGACCTGTACGACGGCTGCACCATCGACCTGCGCCAACACCGGCAGGGCTGGGACCGTCCCGGATTCGACTCCTCCGGTTGGGCTGCGGCGCAGGTGGTTCCGTTCGACCTGCAGACGGTGGCCCCCCGCGTGGCTCCCCCGGTCCGGGTGGTCGCCGAGCTGACCCCCACCCGTTCGAGCGGCCCCGACGGCCGCGTCCGGCTGGACGCGGGCCAGAACGTGGCCGGTTTCGTACGACTGACGGTGCGTGGCTCAGCGGGCCAGTCCGTCGTCGTCCGGCATGCCGAGGTGCTCGAGGCGGACGGCGAGCTGCACACCCGGTCCCTGCGCTCGGCCAAGGCGACCGACACCTACCTGCTGGCCGACGACGCGCCGGTGACGCTCGAGCCGCGGTTCACCTTCCACGGCTTCAGGTACGCCCAGGTCGACACCGAGGCCGAGGTGCTCGACGCCCAGGTGGTCGCGATCAGCAGCGACACCCCACGGCGCGGCACCTTCACGAGCTCGCACCCGACGCTGAACCGGTTCCACGAGAACGTGGTCTGGTCGCAGCGCGACAACTTCGTCAGCGTGCCCACCGACTGCCCGCAGCGTGACGAGCGCCTGGGCTGGACCGGTGACGCCCAGGCCTTCGCCCCGACCGCCGCCA
>CAVTWW010000020.1:0-27064 GCA_963738495.1 uncultured Actinomycetota bacterium | reverse complement strand
CGATGCTCGACAGCACCGACCCCCACCAGCCCTGAAGCAGGGTCCGCCGGTGAGCCGCCAGTAGACCTCGGTCCACTGCTGGGCCGGGTCGTCGTCGTGGGGCCCGTAGACCTCCCACCGGGCGCCGTCCAGCCTGTGTCCTTGCTTCGGTGCACCAGGTCACCACGGCGTCGTGGGCGGCGGCCAGGTGTGCGAACGAGCCGCGGTGCACCGTCACCGCGGCGGCTCCACCGGGCAGCTCGGAGGCCACCACCCGGCCGATGAGCGGGCACGGCCGATCGAGCAGGACGCCCACCTCCACGTGTGGAACGTCGTCCCGGTAGAGCATCACGTTGCGGCAGCCGCTGGTGATCCCGGCCGCGCGCAGGCATTGCCAGACCTCACCGAACAGCTGCCCCCACAACCCCGGTCGCCCCCGACACCACCGTCAGGATATTGCGACATGCGCGTCCCGACGGGATATCCTGACACGACCAGGCTGTCGCAATAACCTGACAGCCCTCACCAAGAAGGTGACCTGTGCCCGACCCCCACGAACCGAACGAGGCCATGCCCACCCCCACGTGGGCACAGATCTACTCCCCGGCGCAGCTGGGGCGGTTCGTCGCCGGCCTGCGGCGAGCACGTGGCATGACGCAGGCGCAGTTGGCCGACGAGCTCGGCGTGACTCGACAGTACGTCTCAGACCTCGAACGCGGCGTCTCGAACCTCTACAACGAGCGCCTCTTCAGTCTGCTGCGACTTCTGGAGGGCAGCCTGCAGGGTCGATACCTGCCATGAAACCCGCACCCGTCTGATCTGGAGTGCAGAGGCAGCCGAACGGTTCGGCCTCGGTTCCCGGATCGTGGGGCACCTCCTTCCGATCGGTATGGCCGGACAGCAGCCCAGCGTCGGCGCGGTCGACTGGTTCATCGACGGCCTGCTACCCGAAGGCAACGAACGCACCCACCGAGCCCACGCGGTGGGCGTCGACCCCGACGACACCATCTCGATGATCTCGCGCTTCGGCAGGGACACCGCCGGCGCCCTCATCTTTCAACAGGTAGGCAGCCCTGCGCCGACAACGCCGAACAGTGAGCGGATCGCGGTGAGCGCCGATGAGATCGGCGAGATGCTGTCACGTGAGACGCACCACGGCCACGTCGAGTTGTCACCGACATCGCTGGCCGGCATCCAACCCAAGGTGGGCCTCTACTGGGATGTCGCTTCTCACGGCTG
The DNA here is from genome assembly GCA_963738495.1 of uncultured Actinomycetota bacterium. Taxonomy (GTDB): domain Bacteria; phylum Actinomycetota; class Actinomycetes; order Actinomycetales; family Kineosporiaceae; genus CAVTWW01. Next base: position 25,846 of record CAVTWW010000020.1, on the reverse strand, counting down.
GTACCGACCACCGTCGAGGCACACATCGAGCAGTTCGGCACCGCACGAGCGCTTGTCGTCACCCGCTACGACCGGGTTCGGCGAGCGGACGACGCCGTCAACCGGGTGCACCAGGAGGACTCGGCCCGGGCCCTGGGCATCAACACCGATGACATGAACCGAAAGTTCCAGCACGGCAGGGCGCCCTCCTCCTTGGCCAAGATCGCCGAAGTGCTGCGAGAGGGGGGCACCGAACCGGACCGACTCCTGGCCCTCACCACGTTCAACCTGGCGATCGGCAACACCGACGCCCACGCCAAGAACATCTCCATCCTGCGACCGGTCGATGCCCCGGCCGCCCTGGCGCCCACCTACGACGTCGCCATGCATGGTCACCTCTCGACCCACGCGGGCCGGTTCGCCATGGACGTCAACGGATCTGACGACATGGCCACCCTCGCCGCCGAAGACCTGTTCGCCGAGGCAGTCCGCTGGAGACTGCCCCGCCGACGCGCCATCCGCGTGATCCGCGAGACCCTCGCCGCGCTCGACGACGCAGTGCAGCGCGAGCCCCGCGACAAGCACCCAGGCGTCAGCGCGCACGCGTGGCGCACCGTCGAGAAGCGAACCCAGGTCTTGAGCCGCGACGCCGCTCGCCTCACCTGACGCCGGGCAGCCTCCCCGCAGCTGACGAAGGTGGCCGCAATGCCCACCTGGGCGACCAGCACCGGCGCCAACGCTGATCCCAGAACGTAACCAGTCAGGGGTGCCGGTTAGTTGATCATGCTGGGTGTGGTGGCATCCAGGCGTTGCCGTTGAGGGCGTCGCGGATGGCGTCGAGTGGTCGGTGGCCGTGGTTGCGGGCGCTGACGAGGTAGGACCGGATGCGGCAGTGGCGGCGCAGGGTGGCCAGGGTGCGCCAGCAGCCGCAGACTTTCGCGGCGAGCTTGAAGCCGCGGATCGGCGTCCTCGGATCCGTTGTTCGTGGCGGGCACGTCGAAGCGGGTGGCGAACAGCCACACCTGGTCGGCTTTGCGTTTGAGACGCCGGGCCAGGATCAGGCCGGGGTGGTTGCCCTTGTGCCAGGGCCGGGACAGGTTGATCGAGATCCCGCAGGCCACGGCCTGGTCGTAGCTTCGTGCGCGCAGTCGCGCCATCACGTCGGTGTCCAGGGCGGTGCCCTTGCGGCGCGGGCGGTGTTGACGGCGTGGATCGCCACCCGCAGGGCGTCGGCGGCCTGCAGGCTCCAGGCCTGGGTGAGCGGGTCGATCGTCGTAGGCGTCGTCGCAAGTAACGCAACATGTGCGAAAGGCACTGCTGCACGCCTGCGAGGTCGTCGTCGTAGCAGAGGTAGCCGCCGAAGTCGTCGCGGACCAGGACCCCGCGGTAGTTGTCCAGGATCCCGAACGCGGTGATCTCCTCCTTGGTGCGGTCGCCGGCCGCGCCGTACCAGATCAGGTCCGCCCCGCCGCCGGTGTAGCTGCACATGGTCCGCACCGTGAACACGTGCGGGTTACTGCATGTCCTGACCGGTCTTGGCGGCCTCGGCCGCGGCCCCAGATGCGGTCACCGGGGCGGGCGTCTCGTCGGTGCCCAGCACTTCGGCTTGCGCACAGTGCCGCTTTCAGCATCTCCTCGAAGCCGGCCGCGGTCAAGGCGTCGTCCAGGCGGGTCAGGCAGGACGACACGTACCCGGTCGAGACCGGCACGCCCAGCAGCGCGGACATCATGTCCGCGGCCCGCTCCACCCCGATCACGTCCTGGGAGGCCAGCCAGGTCGCGGCGGCCGTCACGTGCGGGCCGTAGCAGGTCGGGCCACCACGCACCCCAGCCGGCAGGGCCGCGGTCGTGACCTGACCGCACGCCGCAGGCCCGCGCCATCATCAGGTACTCGGTCACCGTCAGCGCCAAGGCCGGCAGGTCGAATACCTGCACGCTCGACGCGACCCGCCCGGTGCGCCGGCCAGACCCGCCGCACCCGCACTCGCCCGGCTCGACCTGTCGGTCCGGTCCGGGCGAGCCACCCGCGCCAGGCCGCTGCCCCGATGTCCGGGCTGGCCGCCCTGCTCCCGCTTGCGCGTGCCTGGCGGCCGTCTGCTCGCGTGACCGCTTGTCCGCCTTGGCTTTCGCCGTCGCGCCCAGGTCATCCGTGCTGGGCGGTTGGGAACTGTTCGAAGAGTCACGCCCGACCTGGCGACGCAACGAAGCGACCTCGGTCCGCAGCTGCGCGACCTCAACCCGCAACGACTCGATCACCCCAGCCTGCACCACCGCCAGAGCAGCCAACTCCCCATACGAGGCAACAGCCGCCGGTTTGGACATGACCGGAGTCAAACATGATCACAAACCGGGCACCAGCACCGACACGCCCCAGGTCACAAGGCGGTCTGACTGGTTACCCCAGAACCATCGCCAGATAGCACAGGGGCAGCACCAGCCCGTAGGCCCGCCGAGGCGAAAAAGGAAGGACGCGTCCCGTCTGTCTTGTCTCGCCAGGTCATGTCTCGTTGAGGCATGCTCGTCGAGTCGCGTGAATTGCACGGCGCGGTGCAGGGCATTCTTGGCTCGCCGCAATTCGAACCGTTCGACCCAGGGCGAGATCAACCCTTTTCTGGGCCGGCGTCCATCGTGCGGACGGCGCAAGAATGCAACGTCAGGCGGGGGCCGCGACTTCATGTTCATTGGCGAACAATGAGAGGTTTCCATGCGAAGACTGAGTCGTACCATCGGATCTGTTGTGGTCATGATCGCTGCGATCGTGCTTTGGCCCCTTGCCACCCCTGCCTCAGCGGCCGAGCTCACGTGGCCCTCGAACTGGACCAACCCGCTCACCAACACCAGCCGCTACCAAGACTGGAACTTCGACGTATGCGGCTATGTGGCCGGCTGGGCCCATCTCGGCGCGGACTCACAAGGGGAGTCGGGTACCGTCACGGTCCATCGGCAGTGGAGTCGTTCGCGCCGACGTCGACTACACGATGATCGGTACCTCGATCCCCTCTCGAGGGATCGTCATCGAGCACCAGAGCACGAGCGGACCATTCCTCGCCATCTACGGGCACATCAACTCGTCGATCGCAGTGGGTGCCACGGTGTCGCCGGGTCAGACCATTGGCGTAGTGGCGAACATGGGCTCGAACACCCACTTGCACTTCTCAGTCATTCCCGGGACCTACCGCCCCGGTATGCATCTCGCCGGGGCGCGACAGTGCAGCAGGACCCGGTGAATCCGGGCTATGCCAACCCTGTTCCGTGGCTCACGGCCAACTCACCCAAGTCGTCAACGCCGATCCCGGTCTCGCTCAACTGGGTGCAGTACCCGGGAGCGGCGAACGACGTCGCCATGACGACCATCCGCGGCGGCTGGGAGATGTTCCACGTCGGCACGAACAACGTCATCTACCGCAAGACCCTGCGTGACGGCGCTCTCAGCGGCTGGGTGGCGATCTCGGGCCCGCGCGCCTTGCGTGTCGCCGCGACGCAGAGCTCCAAGAGCTACGGGCGCGCCGAGCTGTTCTACATCGGCCTGAACCATCAGGTCTACCACCAGTGGGAGTCCAGCCCCGGTGGCACCATGAGCACCTGGGAAGGCCTTGGTGGCTATGCAACTGAGATCGCTGCCGCTCGGGCCGGCAACGGCTGGGAGGTGTTCCACGTCGGTGGTGGCAACGGCATCTACCGTGCGACCAACAGTCACCACGGCTGGATGGGCCTCCCGGGTCAGGCCAAGCGCCTCGCCGCCGCCACCAGCCGCGACCTGCGCGTCGAGCTGTTCCCACATCGGCATGAACAACGCCGTCTACCACGCCTGGCAGTCCTCCCCTGGCTCCGCATTCGGCGCCTGGGCGTCGATGGGCGGGGCGGTCCAGTCGATCGGTGCCTCGAGCGTCGGCAACGGGGAGTTCGAGCTCTTCGGCATCGGTAGCGACGGCACCATCTGGCGCAATGCCCCCTGGTCGAAAACCAACGGCTGGCAGCATCTCTCGGGGTCTGCGGCTCGCGTCACGGCAGCGATGAACCCCGACGGTCGGGTCCACGGTGCTGGTCGCCAACAGCGCGCTGGGCATCTTCCACGCCGGGCAGACCTCGGTGGGCAGCTTCACCCCAGCCGGTCGCACCGGCGCCTCCGACGACCCCGACGGGCAAGACCTACAAGGTTCTCGCGAGCCCGTGCCTGAACCTGCGGACCGCCCCGACCGGGACACTCCTGGGGTGCATCCCGGTCAACAGCTACATCCCGATCGAATGCACGGCTCAGGGCCCGGCCGTCACCGGACCGTGGGGAACCGAGACTCTCTGGGACCGGACGACGTGGAACGGCCTGCACGGGTTCGTGACCGACGCCTGGATGTACACCGGAGTCAGCTCGGCCGTCGCCGGAGCCTGCTGACCCCGGGCAGCTGACCAACAGACGCCGCTTCGGGTGCGTTCCCGCGAACCTTCCCGCGGGAACGCACCCGAAGTCAGCGAACGCCGAGATCGCCGGCTCGAACCTGTCGTTCTCGGAGAATCAGACGGCCACCGACTTCTTTGCCAGGTCACGCTCCCGCTGAGCATCCTTGGGGTAGGGGTGCAGCTGGTCCTTGCGAGCCTTGACCGCCTCGAAGTCGGCTATCGCCAGGCGGACGCCATCCTCGGTACCAGGTAGACCGGCAGCGGCGTCTGCGTCGATGAGGCGCCCCGACAAGCTGCCCGTACTGCGTCGCCAGCTCGCGAGCCTTACCGCCCGTCTCGCCGTAGCGCCTGATCTGCGGAAACGCGACGACAACGGCAGCCAACAGGGCGGCACTGGACACCAGCAGCTGGGCGGTCCAGCCCGGCGAGCCGGTCAGCGCCGTCCAGACGGACAGGCTGGTGACCGCCGCGAGCAGGCTGGCGGTGATGGCGAATCCGTCGGCGAGATTCTGCATGTGCTCGCCGAACTTCAAGAGGCTCGACTCCTTGGCCCAGAAGCGGGCACTTGCCGAAACACTCTTTCACCCGGTCGTGGTCGACTGGGAGCGTGGACGATACGGGTCATCGCTCGACTTGTGAACGCTCGGTAGGCCATTCCGGTGGCGGCTGCCCGCGTGTCGGTGCTGGCGAGGCTGGTTTGATCATGTTTGACTCCTGGCGTGCCGGGGTTGGAGGACGTGTCGCGTGAGGGTCTCCTCGCGCTGATCGGTGAGCTCCGCGCGGTGAACGCTTCGCTGATGGCGCGGGTCGCGGTGCAGGACGAGCGGATCGCGGTGCAGGACAAGCGGATCGCCGACTTGGAACGAGCTGCCTCCCGGAACAGTGGGAACTCCTCGATGCCCCCGTCCAGTGACGACCTGCCTGGTCGTAAGGCCCCACCCCGGCGGGGGGCCGGCGGCGGGAAGCGGGGCAAGCGGCCCGGTGCGCCGGGGGCGGGTCTGGCTTGGCGGCAGAGCCCTGATGAGGTGGTCGCGCACTACGCGAGCGGTGCCTGTGGGTGCGGCGCCGACCTGGCGGACGCCGCCGATGAGGGCATCGCCCGCTCGCATCAGGTGCACGAGGTGCCGTTGACGACAGCAACGGTGGTCCAGCACGACCTGCACCGCAGCCGCTGCGGCTGCGGGCGTGCCCATGTCGGCGCCCGCCCCGGTGACGTCGCCGACGCACCGATCAGCTACGGGGCGAACCTTCGGGCGCTGGTCGTCTACTTGCTGGTGTTCCAGCATGTTCCGGTCGAGCGGTGCGCCCAACTGATCGCCGACGTCACCGGTGCCAAGCCCTCGACCGGGTTCGTGCACGGGATGCTGGCCCGGGCCGCGGACGCGGTCAAGGACGTCGTGGCCCTGATCAAGACACTGATCACCGCCTCCTACGTGGTCGGGTTCGACGAGACCACGCTGCGGGTCGGGCCGGCCGGGACGAAGAAGCACATCCTTTCGGCCTCCACCGACCTGCACACCCTGTACTTCCTCGGCGGACGGGACCTGGCCACCTTCAAAGCCTTCGGCGTACTCACCTCCTTCACCGGGATCGCCGTCCATGATCGATACAGCCTGTATGACCATCCGGAACTGACCAAGACCCTCACCGGACACCAACTGTGTGCCGCACACCTGTTGCGGGACATCGCCGATGCCGCCGAAACCTACCCCGACCATCCCTGGCCGGCCCAAGCCGACCGGGCGCTACGTGGGCTGATCCACGCCGCCCGAAACGCCCGCGACGCAGCCCTGCCGGCGATCCCACCCGAGGTCGCCGACCCGTTCACCCTGGAGCTGCGCCGGGCAGTACGGGTCGGGCTGTCCCAGATCCCCCGCGTCCCAGGCCCGACCGCCACCACCAAGCAGCACCCCGGCCGGCTCCTACTGGAATGCCTACGCGACCGAGAACGCGACGTGCTCCGCTTCACCACCGACACCCGGATCTGGGCGACGAACAACACCAGTGAACGCGACCAGCGCCCCCACAAGACCCAGCAGAAGATCTCCGGGCGGCTCACCTCCGACGACGTCACCCGCCACCGGATGGCCCTGCGCAGCTACATCTCCACCGCCATCAAGCACCGCGTCAACATCATGACCGCACTACGTCAGGCCATCAACGGAAACCCCTGGACACCAACGGTTCCCGCAACCACCTGAATGCGTACGCTGACTTCTGGTGAGTGGCAGTTGTCATGACAATCACCTCGTTAGTAGGTAGTTCAAGCTCTACCACCGAATCCCTTACCGGAGGCGAGGACGAACGTCGCCTCGACCGGCGAGGCGATACGGCCCTCGTGGCCGATCACCGATTCGCGGGCGACCTAGCCCGCGCATCCTTTGACGCCTGTCAGCCAACTGCGAGGGCGCTACCCACACCAGGCACCCGTCGTCCGCGGCGGGTACGGCCTTGTCCCGGCGGTCGCCGCCCTGATGCGCGAGCCGCGTGGCCAGCGCGGCACCTACGTTCTCCTGTTCACCGGGACTCCAGTGGTCAGGGCTGGTGGCCGTCCTCGTCGACGCCGCAGGACTTCGACGAGGTGCAGGTCGGACCCTGGCCGAGGATCCACCCCGGCGTCCTCATGCGGCAGCTGCGGCGCTTGGCCGCCGCCGCCGGCAGCGACCAGGCCCACCAACAGATCCTGCTGGACGCCGTCGCCACAGGCGGGCAGGCCGTCCCGGCCCGCGTCTAGTCGGCCGCTTACTGCCAGATCCACGACAACGGCGCCACCTACCCGCGGGTCGCGTTCACCAAGACCGGCCACGCCCTGGCGATCACCTGTGTGGCCGGGCTTGCGGCGTGCGACTCCTTCAGGCGCGGCTGCTGGACGCCCTCGCCGCCTTGACCGACGCGCATGCCCGCACAAGCCGAGCCTGGCCGGGCGCACGGTGTGGATCGACCGACCCTGGCCGGGGTCCTCATGCCCGACCAGCTGCGCAGCACCTCACCCGGCCTGCTGCAGGCCGAACGCGGCACCCGGATCCCGCTCGGCTCAGACCTGGACCTGTCGCTGGTGGCTCTCGACGAGAACTTCGACGGCCGGCTCGACGTCATTGCCGACGCCCGCACCGACCCCACCAGGATTTGGCGGTACCTGGCACCGACGGTGTACAGGTACCGCGGGCCCGGTTGAAGGCGAACGTCGCGCAGGTCGAAGTCCGGGTCGTCACCGCTCGCGGCGGCACCGTCACCACCGACAGGGCGGCAGCCGACACCACGATCGGTGTCACCGACGACACAGCATCAACGCGCTCCGTCGCGAGAGCCTCCTCGAGCGAGTTGTACTGACCGACTTCGAGAACCAGGCCGGCAATTTCACGATGACACGCTCGGCAGAACCCAGGGTTACAACGTTCGACATAGCGCAGAGTCGGTGCGAGCGTAAACCCTTAGGATCATCATCCCTACACGAGCACGCCCCAAAGGGCCGACTCGCTGTGCGCTGCGGCCACGACCGATCCCCGGATGGCAGAGCCGACGGCAAGGAGGAGCTGCGATGCCGTCCCAGCCAGGCGAACCTCTTCGCTCATGGCGGCTGGATCGACATCAAGGCTCGTCAACTTGAATGAGGCTCTGATCGAGGACGAATCACCTGGGCCGAGGGTTGGCACTCCACGTGATGGGAGTCGTCAACGGAATGGCTCCGGTCACGAGGACGCCGGACACGGTCGCGCCCGAGAAGTCAGCACCTTCCAGGCACGCTCCACGCATATCGGCGCCCGTGAGATTCGCCTCGGCCAAGTTGGCGCCCCGCAGGTCGACCTTGACGAGGACTGCCCCCTGCAACTGGGCACCAGCGAGGCTGGCTCCCCGCAGCGACACCCCTGTCAGATCCGATCGCTCCAAGTGACGGCTCGACCAGGTCGCTCCGTCAAGACGCACCCGGGCGGGTGCAACGTCACAAGAGCCGGCAAAGCTCTTAACCGACGGGGTTGTCGCCGAAGGTGAAACAAGGCCGAGGCCTGAGCCCCACCACATCGACTTGGCGGACAGTGCAAGCACGATGAGCGTCGCCCCGATTATCGGCAGTCCTATCAAACGATTCCACGACACTTGCCTCGGCTGCCCATCTGGGCCGGTGGTCCGTCCCGCACCGGAATGCGGGGTCTTGGAAGACTTCTTGGCCACGACCTCATCTTGGAGTGCCTACACCTACCATCGTGACCTGGGGCGAATAGATCCGCCTAACGTGTGACCCGACGATCAGCCGCATCTCTCCCCTGCATGCTCGCGCGGGCACGTGTCGGCGTTGGAGTGAAGGACAGCTCAACGTCTGGCATGACCGGTCTAGGGAGTGATGGCTTCGATCAGTCGGCCCTGACTGGTCAGGTGGTCGCCGCTGCCGCCATAGGTCGCGGTGATCACGTGCAGTCCTACCGCCAGCGAGCTCGTGGTGTAGGACGCCTTGCCGTTGACGAGGGCGACGACGGCGAGCACCTTGGTGCCGTCGGTGTAGGTGATGGCCCCTGTCGGGACCCCTGCCCCCGGCGTCACGGCCTTGACGGTGGCTGTGAAGGTCACCGGTCGGCCACGGGCGGCCACCAGGGCGGACGTGGCGAGCGACGTCGTCGTCCTGGCCTGGTTGACGACCTGGCTGACCGACCCCGCACTGGGCGCCAGCGTGGGCGAGCCCGAGTAGCTCGCCTTCACCACGTGTGTCCCCGTAGTGAGCCCTGCCAGCGTCAGCTTGGCCTTACCCTTCGCCAGCACGACGGTGCCCAGAGTCGTCGTCCCGTCGGTGAAGATGACCGACCCCGTCGGCACCACGGTGGAGCCGACCGGAGGGCTGACCGTGGCCGTGACGGTGACTGGTTGACCGAAGACCGCGGGGGTGACCGAGGACACGACGGAGACCGACGTGGCAGCCAACGGCGAGCGGGGGGTCACAGAGGCCGACGCCGCCGACAACACCCCTGTCCCGTAGGCGTTCACGGCACGGACGGCGAAGGTGTAGCCGACCCCGTTGGTCAGACCGGTGACCACACTGGTGGTCACTCCGGCAGCGACGGGGATAGCCGGCTGCGCAACCCCGGCGGCGGTGGGCACCAGCTCGTAGCCCGTCAACGGTGACCCTCCGTCCTTGGCAGGGGGTAGCCACGTGACCGTCGCCTGTTGGTCACCGGGGACGGCCGAGACCGCGGTCGGTGCCTCGGGCATGGTGGCGTGGACCGGCACCAGCGGGTCGACGACGACACCGTTGGCGACGCCGTCGGCGTCCAACGGCCCGCCGTCCAGCAGGTGCACCACGATCGTGTCGCCGCTGATGGTCGTGTGGCTGGTGACGTCGACGAAGGTGCCGTTGGTCAGCTTGTAGACACTGGTCGGGTTGCTGCCGGCGGGCAGGGTGACGACGACGTCAAGGGCGGCGCCGGGCGTGACCCCGTTGACCTGGTACGTCAACGCGCCTGTCAGGACGGCAGCTCCGGACGGGACGCTCGCCTGACTGACCGCCACATTGCTCACCGAGGTGAGTGAGGTGCCCGTCGGTGAGGTGACCGTCAGGCTGCCGACAGCAGGGCCGGCGGACGTCGCCCGGACGTAGGTCTCGATGGGCACCGTGATCGCCGTCGGGTCACCCGACATGGTCAAGGTGGCCTTCGTGGGCGGGCCACCCGTGACGGATGCCACCGACACGGTGTCGCTCGAGCCCAGCAGCCGCTGCACCGAACACCGACCCGAGGCGTCGGTGACGCACGTGACCCACATGGCCATGCCGTCCTGGGGTGCGCTCCAGTAGACACTCAGCCCACCCCACGCAGCCGGTTCTGCCACGGTGGTATGGGCACTCGCGGCGAACGAGATGGCGCTGCCCGGCACCGGAGAACCGCCGGCGTCGACGACGGTCACCTCAGCGGTTGCCACCGGGGGCAGGACCAGATGCAGAGCCTGATCAGCTACGAGGGAGAGGGGCCGGCCCGAGGTGATGGTGAAGGCCTGCCCGGAGGAGTAGGGCGATGGGGACGGGTAGAAGGTCTGCACGGTGAAGGTGGCCTGACCGGCCGGGGCACTGAGCTGGAAGGTGCCGTCGGCGGCCGTGGTGGTGGTGTGGAAGGTCGATATGCACGCCCGTGCCGCCGGGGTCAGGTGAACACACGGTGAGCGAGACCCGAGCCCCCGTCACCGGCGCCCCGGCAGTGTCGACGAGATCGCCGGTGAAGGCGAAGGTCGGACTGCTGGGCAGGGTGACCGTCACCGACGTGGGGTCGGAGGTCATCGTCACGGGCGCGGTGACGGGGGCGCCACCACCGGCTGGGCTCACCTGGATCGACCCCGCCGAGCCCAGCAGCTTGTGGAACGAGCAGCTGCCGGACTGGTCGGTCGTGCAGCCGAGAGGCAGCTCACTGGTAGGCGCCCGCCAGTACACCTTGAGGCCGCGAAGGTCCTGGGTGTCCAAGGTGGCGAAATCGGGATTGATCGAACCGCTGGGTACGCCGGCCACGGACACCCGCGCACCGGACACCGGCGACGCGGTCTCGTCGACCACGGCCACTCGGGCCGTTGCTATCGGCGGCAGCGTGATGTCTTCGACCATCGGGCCGGTCAGGTCGAACGGAGGCGACAGCACCTGGTACTGAGCGTCGTTGCGCGAGTTCGGCGGCGGGTAGGCCATCGTAACGGTAAGGACGGCGCTACCCGCCGGCGCGGCAACTGCGTAGGTGCCGTCGGCGCCGGTGGTGGTGAGGAGGTTGGTCGTGGCACAGGGGGCACCTGCCGGTTGGGGCGAGCACACCGACAGATACACCTCCGCGTCTGGCACCGGCAATAGATCCGCCGTCCGAAGGGTGCCGGTGAACGGATAGGTGACGATGGCGTCCGGCAGCTGGATCGTGACCTGAGTCGCCGACGTGTCCATGACGACCGGCCCCGTGACCGGCGGTGCCCCGTTGAGACCCCCGACCGAGATGGTGCCGCTCGATCCGACCAGCCGCGACAAGGTGCACTGCCCGGCGGCATCGGTCGTGCACTCCCGCGGGAAGGCAGGGGCCGACCAGATCGCCGACACCCCCGTCAATGTCTGAGTGGCGATGGTGGCGGTGTCAGCCAGCGCGAAGTCACTGACCGTCCGGCCGCTGACTGGCGAGTTCGACGAGTCGAGCACGGTCACGGTGACCGTGCCCACTGGGGGTGAGACGAAGTCTTCGACCATGTCGGCGCCGAACGTGAACCGGCTCGTCGTCTCGAAGTCGTTGTGCGGGACGTGCTGGTTGTTGTCAGGGTCGTAGTGAAGCTGGGCGAAGAAGATGGCGTCCCCCGCCGGCGCCAGGATCTGGAAGCTGCCGTCTGCTGCGCTCGTTGCGTAGTAGCCGAAGTCTGTACAACCAGTGCCGCTGGCATTCGCCGAGCACACCGTCAGCCCCGTCTGGGCGCCACCCATCGGCGCACCGTTCTCGTCACGAAGCGTGCCCGAGAACGAGTACAGGGTGGCGGCCGACGCCGCAGCTGGGAGGACCATGGCGGCCGCTCCCACGACCATCGCCATGATCGCGGCGCGAGCCGCTCCCCCTCGACCCGCTCCCACTCGACGCACACTTCTCCGACCGGACATGGACCCTCCCCCTGAACTTCACGACTCCGTGCGTGTGCCTGAGCCGTAACCAGTCACGGGTAGCCGTAAGTTGATCAAGCTGTGGTTGGTGGCATCCAGGGGGTGCCGGTGAGGGCGTTTTTGATTGCGTCGATGGATCGGTGTCCGTGGTTTTGGGTGGTGGTCAGGTAGGAGCGGATGCGGCAGTGGCGTTGTAGGGTGGCCAGGGTGCGCCAGCAGCCGCTGACTTTCGCGGCCAGCTTGTAGCCACGGATGGCGTTCTCGGATCCGTTGTTGGTGGCGGGCACGTCGAACCGGGTCGCGAAGATCCATACTTGGTCGGCCTTGCGGTGGAGGCGTTTCGCCAGTTGCAGGCCGGGGTGGTTGCCGTTGTGCCATCGCCGGGAGGTGTTGACCGAGATCCCGACCGCGACACCGCGGTCGTAGGAGCTTCGCAGGCGGGCCAGGAGGCGGGGGTGCAGGCTGGTCCGACCGTCTGCGCGGGCGGTGTTGACCGCATGGATGGCCTCCCGCAGGGTGTCGGCGACCTGGCGGGCCCAGCCCTGGGAGGTGGGGTCGATCGTGTAGGCGTCGTCCAGGTAGCGCAGCGCGTGGGCCAGGCATTGCTGCACGCCGGCCAGGCCCGCGTCGTAGCTGAGGTAGGCGCCGTAGTCGTCGCGGACCAGGACCCCACGGTAGGTGTCCAGGATCCCGAAGCTACTGATCGAGGCCTTGGTGCGGTCCCCGGCCGCGCCGTACCAGACCAGGTCCCGGCTCGGCGGTTCCTGTCGGGCCTGGCCGGGGCGGGTGTAGGCGCACATCGTGCGCACCGTGTAGACGTGCGGGTTGTGGCAACCCGGGATTCGGGTGGCCGCCTCGGTCAGCGGGGCCGGAGTCTCATCGGTGCCCAGCACGTCCGCCTGCCGTAGCGCCTCTTTCAAGGCATCCTCGAACCCGGCGCTCATCAACGCGCCATCCAGGCGGACCAGGCACGAGGACACGAACCCGGTGGACACCGTGACCCCGAGCAGCGCGGACATCAGGTCCGCGGCCCGCTCGATCCCGATCACATCGCAGGAGGCCAACAACGTGGCCGCAGCGGCCACGTTCGGTCCGTAGCAGGTAGGGCCACCACGCACCCCGGGCGGCAGGTCCGCGGTGGTGACGTGCCCACAACCACAGACCCGGCGCATCATCAGGTACTCGCTCACCTGCAGCGAGAACGTCGGCAGGTCGAACACCTGCACACTGGACGCGATCCCCCCAGGTGCACCGGCCAGACCCGAACCACACCCGCCACACGCCGCCGGTTCCAGCCTGTGGGTCAGGTCCGGTACCGCGACCCGCCGCAGGCCGCTGCCGCGGTGACCTTTCTGCCCGCCCTGGGCCCGCTTCGGCGCCTGCCCGGCGGCCGTCTGCTCGCGTGACCGCTTGTCCGTCTTGGCTTTCGCCGTCGCGCCCAGGTCATCCGTGCTGGGCGGTTGGGAACTGTTCGAAGAGTCACGCCCGACCTGACGACGCAACGAAGCGACCTCGGTCCGCAGCTGCGCGACCTCAACCCGCAACGACTCGATCACCCCAGCCTGCACCACCACCAGAGCAGCCAACTCCCCATACGAGGCAACAGCCGCCGGTTCGGACATGACCGGAGTCAAACATGATCACAAACCGGGCACCAGCACCGACACACCCCAGGTCACAAGGCGGTCTGACTGGTTACCCTGAGCCAGCAAAGAGTATGGCGCCCAATGCGCGGTTCGTTGTCGGCGAATCGCCGGTTCTGCACGTTCTGGCAGGTCCGGTGGACCAGTTGAGACTGGTTTACTCGCCGTGCCGACTCAACACCACTGCCACCACGGCAGGTTGGCGCAGAAGTTGCGATTGTTCATGACCCCGCCGCTGAATGAGACTGTGCCGCTCTTGCCGCCACCGTTCCAGCACGAGAGGCTGTAGCTGCCACTCTTCACTGACGCGGGCGCAGCGAAATAGTAGGGCCCGTAGTAGCCGCTGCTGGTGTACGAGAACGACGTCCAGCCGTTGTTGTAGGGAATGCTGATGGTCAGCGTCGACCCGCCGCCGTTCCCGCATTTCTGCTGGCCCTGAAGGCCGCTGGCCAGCCAAGGGTCCGCTGCCTGCGCACTCGAGACGCCCACGAGCGACAGAGCCAGGGCAACAGCGCCGGCACCGGACAGGACCCTGAGTCGAATCTTCATTCCCAATGCCCGCCGTGGGTGCGGCAGACCGATCCGGTGCTTCTACAGGTCGAGCAGGCCAGCTTGCCCCCGCCTATGCCGGAGCGGGTCTGGCCGTCGCAGTCGGTACAGGTCTGGAGCGACTCGTGGCACTTGGAACACATGGTGTCTCCTCATGGTGGTGGTTGGTTCACTGTGGTTGTCGTCAACGACTCGGTGGGGCTCGCCGCTGAGGTCCATCCTGAACATCGGGCCCGGTGAGGCCCGAACATCGGGCCCGATGTGGCTGCCTGTCTACCGGAAGCACAGGTGACGCCCCCACGCCGAACCCACTTGGACAATCAATCCCGGACAACCCGGCAGATCTTCAAGCAGGTGAACGCACCTCGGCGGCAGAATGATCGTGTGTCATCGCATCCGCCGTCCGGCGGAGTCGGTAACGCCGGTCGTCGAAGGGGTTCACGGTGGGTAGACCAGAACGTCCATTGGATCTGCAGGCGGGCCCGATCGCAGAGTTGGCCGGCCAGCTGCGTGAGCTGCGAGAGCAGGCGGGCCGGCCCAGCTACGCGGTCCTGGCCCGACGGGCCCACCTGTCCCAGACCACCTTGTCCGAGGCCGCCGGCGGACAGCGGCTGCCGACCTGGGACACCACCGCCGCGTACGTCCGTGCCTGTGGCGGCGATCCGCTCACCTGGCGGCAACGGTGGGACGCCGCCGCCGTCCAAGCTCCGTCGCCAACCGGTGCGGAGCCCGACCCCATCACGGCGAGCACGCGCGAGCTGGATGCCCGAACAGGCGAGTCCGGCGACACCGACCGTTCCGGTGCCGAGCCCCCGTGGACGAGATCGGCGAAGGCGCGACGTCGTTGGTGGGTCCTGGGCGTGGCCGCAGCGGTCGTCGCCTCGGGGGTGGCCTTCTGGACTGTGGGTCAACGGACGGCCGGGCCTCAGGTGGTTGTCGCCGACGGGGCCGACCCCAAGGACTCCGGCTGCGCCCTGGACCCCGCGGTGGTCACGCTGGACAGCGCCGAGGTCGACCTAGGGGGTGGGCCAGTCGGTCTTGACGAGCTTCGCTACTCCCCCCGGTGCGGCGTCGCCTGGGCCAGGTTCACCCCGTTTCCCAAGGCCGTGATTCCCACAACCGTTGTCGTCCACGTCGATGTGGTGCGTCCTGCGACCAACAACCAGCGGCTCCCGTTCCACGCCACCTATGTGGGAGCACCGGTGTACGGGAACGTCATGAACAGCACCGAGGAGTGCGTGTACGCGGCCGTCACCATCGACCAGGGCCCTACACCGATGCCCGAGAGCAGGACCCATTGCTTCCGCGGCGCTACTCCCCTGGGGTAGCAGTGCGGACTCAGTCTGGCGCGAGGGCCAGCCGTCACCATTGGTATATCCGGAAGGACTCCCAGCCGCTGATCGCGGCCGCCTTCGCCCTGACCAGCGAGAACTGCGGGTTGCTCGAGTCGGCGATGCCGTAGTCGGCCGACAGGTAGCGGCCGTTCGCCACCGACCTGACGCCACACCCGCCCACCGAACCGCAGTCCCCCACCAGCTGGAACCTCTCCCACAGGCCGGCATTGGTGGCCGAGGCCCGAACCATGCGGTCAGCCGTACCGGTGAAGTTGAGCTCGGCAGTGAGGTACTTGCCGCTCTGCAGGTTCTTGATGGCGCATCCGCTCGCGGAGCGACAGTCACCGACGAGCTGGAATCGCTCCCAGCCGCCGACCGCAGTGCGTTCGGCGCGCACTGCGCCCCGCCAGTCGCCGGTGTAGTCGAGCTCGGCCGTCCAGTACCGGCCGGTCAGGGTCGAGCGGACGGCGACCGGCCCGGTCGGGTCGGTGTTGATGCGGCCGGCGAACCTGCTCCAGATGGCGACCCCGGCACGGTCGTAGACGACCAGGTTGCCGTCGCTCTGCAGCACCAGGTGCGCGCCCCTGAAGGTCATGCCACCGGTGGCCCACCGGGCGCCGCCGTTGCCGTCGTAGAGCACCACGTTGCTGTCGCCCTGCATCACCAGCCGGGACGAGGCCCCACCGGTACCGGTCGCCCACTCCGGCCCGCTCGGCCCGTAGAGCACCAGGTTGCCGTCGCCCTGCACGATGAGCGTGAACCGTTCGTCGGAGGAGACCAGCTTGCCGTTGGTTGCGAGGGTCTGCCCTTCGGACAGCGTGTCGGAGAAGGCCCGCCAGGTCATGACCCCGCCGGTGAAGTTCTGCCTGGCACCGATCGGCACCAGATACTCGTCGCTGGTGGGTGAGCCCCACTTGCCGTCGGCGCCACCATCGGAGATGTAGCGGTCACGCATGCCTGACCGCACGACGTAGGCATGGGTGTTGTCGACGTCCGGCACCATGAGCAGGTTCCAGCCCCAGGTGCCACCCTCGAAGTCCTGCGTCCACGACTTGCCGTAGCGGTGTGACCAGTTGGTGGGGTACCCGATCGTCGGCGAGCCGATCGCCGCCACCCGCCTCCAATGCGCGCCCGTCACCGGCATCACCGGTCCGGTGCAGTTGCGCTGCATCAGTGCGGCGTCGCCGAGGGTGCCGCCGCGGAAGTCCTGGATGCAGCCCGGGCCCCAGGTGTGCACTGCACTCGCCGGCACACCGAGGCCCGCATCGTAGGCGGCGGTCCACCCGGATGGGCTCGCCGCTCCCTGCCCTACGCCGTACTTCTGCCAGGTCAGGACCCCGCCGGTGAACCGTTGGGTCGACCGAAGACCGCCCAGGCTCGCCACCTCGTCGGCCAGCGGCACGCCCCACTTGCCGGCACCACCATCGGCCAGGTAGCGATCACGCACTCCCGACCTGACGACGTAGGCGTGCGTGTTGTCGACGTCCGGCACCATGACCCGCGTCAGACCCCAGCTGCCCCCCTTGAAGTCCTGCGTCCAGGACGCGCCGTACCGGTAGGAGCTGTTGTACGGGTAGCCCAACACGGGCGAGCCGAGCGAGACCATCCGTCGCCAGTGCGCGCCGGTCACCGGGATCACCGACTCCGTGCAGTTGAGCTGCATGAGCGCCGCGTCGCCGAGGGCGCCACCCTTGAACTCCTGGATGCACCCCGGCCCCCAAGGGTGCACCTTGTTCACGGGAACGCCCAGGGCAGGCAGGTACCTCGCCGTCCAGTCCCCTGGCCTGGCCGATCCCTCCCCGACCGAGACGGACGGGGTCGGCACAGTCGTCACCAGCAGCCGAAGGTCTCGATTGACGATCTGCCCGTGAACGTCGGTCGCCTTGACCCTGATCGGCCAAAGGCCTGCCGCCGTCGGAACCCCGACGAAGGCGGCGGCGTCATCGGAGACCCTGATCAGCGAGATGCCTGGGGGAAGCGGCTGGGCCTTCGGGTTGAGGGTGAACGTGTAGGGCTTCCCCTCCGGACCACCTTTGGCGGAGACCTCAGCCCGGTAGGCAACGCCGACCTGCGCTGCCGGCAGACTCACGGTGGGCACGGTCATCGGGACCGTCTTGGCGACGGCGTTGGTGACCGCGGCGATCTCGCCGGCCACCGTGCCGACCGTCTTGTACGTCGTGTACGTCTTCTTGTGGATGGCCACACCGGCAAGCAACGACACCGGACTCGTGAAGGCGATGCTCGTGTCGCACACGATGTCGCCGAAGTCGCAGATGGAGTAGGTCTTGGCCGCGATCGCGAAATCACCGGTCGAGGGCAACCTGCTGGGTATCGCCGTGACCTTGGTGAGAAGTTGGATCGCCGGTAGTCGCCAGGTGATCCCACGGGCAAGGGGGGTGGCGCTGCCCCGAGTCTGCTCCGAGTGGAGCACCTGCCGATCGCCGTCCGCGATGAGAGCCGCGCCGTCGATGCGGTTGCTCGGGAACTTGTACTCCCCCAACCGGGACAGGATCCGGTGTATGACCATGGCCCCCTGGGAGTAGCCAACCAGCACGTAGTGCTCCATGGGGCACATCGCGTAGCGCGTCGTCAGGAACTGTTTGGCGTCGTTCACGCCGTCGTCCAGGCCCCTGAAGTAGGTGGGGTCGAGCTTCAACAGGAGCATGAGCGTTCTGACGTCCTGCGCAGGGTAGATCACCGGGTAGAAGCCCACCCGGCGGTCCGTGACTTGGGAGGCATAGCTCTCGAGGAAGGCCCCTACCGGCCCGCCGAGCCACCGATCAGCGGGGCTATTCTCGCCCGAGCCCCGGGCTGCGACGACAACGACGTCCTGACAGGGGCTGTTGGACAACATCTCCACCGGCGTCACTGCCGCCTGAGCCGCCACCTGCGGCGTCACGACCAGGGCGCCCGCGATCAGCGCCAGGCCGACCAACCTCGCTGTCGTCTTCCGGAACCCGCCGAGGTGGCGCGAGATACGCCGCTGCTGCATCACTGAGACTCCTTGCATCTGGGGACCACGAACATCCGTAGGCATCCCCCGATGCCGGTCACACGATGAGTGCTGACGTCAACGTAGGCGGTGAATGCCGACGAAGCATCGCCACCGGGGCCGGACACGTCGCCATGCCCCCAGAAGTGGCGGCACGATTGCACGCCCTTCTGTCGCAACCGGGCTCAGCCAGAGGCCAGACTCAGCCCGCCCCACCTGCCTGGCATATCGCTCGGCAGAGTCCAGCGGATGCAAACGAGGCCAGGCAACATATGGCCAGATGGACTATGGCAACTTACTCTGTACTCAGAGTCCGCACTGGCGTTCTTGAAGATTGATTCGCAGCTACTCAACTCCTCCCCTTACCGTGCCGAGGAGGCTCCATGAGTACACGCCACTCACGGTCGCACAGGTGTGACGAATGCGAGGATGCCGGCTCGGTCAATCCCATCATCATCGCCCTCGCCCTGCTTCAGGCCGTACTTCTGAGCGCAACGATAGGCCTCGCCCTGTGGGGATTCAGGACACATGAGGTGGCGCCATTCCTGTGGGCAACGCTGTCGCTCCTGGCGGTCTTGGTCACAGCCTTCTTGCAGCGGAAGATCTTCCGCCGCTAACGAAGGGTCATGCCGTCGACTGCTTGGACTCACCCTTGGCGGGCCAGGCTCGCCGATAGATCCCAGTCAGCACACCAGCCCACCTGACCTTCTCGTCGAAGGATGTGTCGACCGTCACCACCAGGCCCAACGCAGCCCAGACGGTGGCCGCCATCCACATCGCGGCCGGAAACTCTGGGTGCTCCAGCATCTTGTGAACGGCCACGATCAGCCCCAAGGGCAACAACGAGCCGGCCACGGACCGCATGGTGCTCCACCATCCGAAACGATGCGTTGGGCGGCGCACGCCAGTCCCCGACGAGGGGACGTCGGGCATCCCGACGATTCCTTGGGACAGCGCCCGGAGGAAATGCCGGATCCCCTCAGTCACTTCCTTCAGATCCTGCTCCCGCGGCATCTGGGCCAGTTGCAGACTCCAAGAACGAATCTTCTCGGCCGCAGCGAAGCCAGTTCTGTTCGCAGCTTCCTGCCGATAGGTGTCCGGCATCTCGAACTCGATGCGCGTCCAATGCTCAAGGTTGCTCGCCGCTCGATTCAGTCGTGCAATCGCCAAACTTCGGTGACGGAGCAGGCATGACTGCACAGAGTCGGCCGTCGTGGACCCTGCCGTCGTCTGCGCGGACGGCTCGAGTAGGTGCAGGGTCTCCACCAGGAGTGCGCTCACCCCCAGGCGCGGATCGTTCCTCTGCCGGTGCCGGGTGGCGGTCAGGGCCACCAACGTAGCCACCAACCACACGACGAAGAAGATGATCATGACTGCGGCTCCCGCCCACAGGCAAGCACCGATGAACAGATGGTCACTCACATGAGGGAGATTCTCAGCGGCGGCCCAGGTGATGGCCCGGCGAACGTCCCCAGGGGTGTAGAGCGGGCCATCGGACTGCGATGCGCCCTTCAACAGCAGGTCCCCTGCAACAAGTAGCGCCGTCAAGATGACACCTGAGACGAACACAGCCCCGAAGTAGCGAGACGGCCTCGGCCAGCCTTCACGCTCCGAGCCGGAAACAACAAGCCACTGCACGAGCATGGGCAGACTGAACGAGACGACGAGGGCTGCGAGTGCCACCAGGCCCCCGACAAGAGCAACGGTGAAGGCCGTGTAAGCCTGGTACAGAAGGGGCGCCATGAACAGGGCAAAGAAGAGGCAGAGGCTTGCCGGCCACAGCACCCATTCCGCCCGATTCTCTACCTGCCTGGTCACTCTTGACACCTGCTTGGCGTCGGCCAACCAGCTCGCCGGCCGGTCACCCTCCTGGAACACCGCGATCCAGCTCTTCCACGTCGTCTCGTCGCAGCCGGGCGGCAGGGAGAGAACCGGCGTGCCTGGAGCATTGCCCGAATCCGTCACCGAGTTGGGGGCGTCTGCAGCACTCGACTTCTGCGCCGACGCAGCGTTGGTGTCGGCTGTACCTGGATGCGGCGGACCGCCAGGAACAAGAAACCACGGCAGGCGAATCATGCGCCGACGCTAGTTGATTCGAATACTGACAAGTCGACATAAGTCGAAGGTCATCCGTTCTACCGACCTACATCTGCAATCGTTCGACCCAGCGACCAGCATTCTGCTGTGGTCGGCAGCCGATGCCAGATCACCGCACGCTGTCGGCAGACGTCTTCACGATGACCATTGTCGTCCTCGCCGTCGGGCGCGCATCCAGGGCGCACCCCGATGCCCACCTGGGCAATGTGTCCCGCACGCCCGCCGGCTGGGCGAATCAGCCCGGCAGTTCCTTGGTCAACGTACGCAGGTCGCGACGGGTCTGGTCCAGCACTCGCCTGGCGCCCACGGCCGCACCTTCACGCAAGAGCGAGCGGACGTCGTCCCCGATCTTGTCGAGCTGGTCGGGATCGTCAAGTGGCATCGGGAACTTGCGGTGCACGGCGAGGACGGCGGCCCCTACCATCGCGTTGACGATCGGCTCGGGGTCCACCCACGGTAGGCGCGCGCCGTCGTCCGGATCGGCATCGGGCCGCATCCACGGATCGATCCACGGCCGTACCCATTGCAGCTCCTCCAGGTCGAGGACGTCGAAGACCCAGTGCAGACTCTGGCACTGCCCGGCCCTGCGGCCGATCACGTCGCGGGCGTGGATTCCGATGTGGGCCAAGTCTTTCAGCGATATGGCGTTCAGGTCGGTGTCCACCTTGGTCAGCGCGGCCTCGACCACTCGACCGGCCCAGATCACGTCGAAGATGAACTGCCGGCGAAAGCAGCTGTGCCGTTCGGCCGGGGCGATCCAGACAGCCACATTGACGTAGTACTCGCGGATCGTGTCGAGCGCGGCCTGACCTGCCGCCGAGTAGAGGAAGCCGATGTGCTTGGAGGCGTGGGTGCCGAAAGTGCCGGAACCGGGGCCGTGCCCCCCTGGGAAGTCGTCGAATATGCCACCTTCAACCAACCCCACCAGGTTGACGTTGACGAAGTGGTGCCAGGTCGAGTCGCAGACCACCCGGCCCACGGTGCCCACCGCGCGGTGACCGTCATAGGTCGAGACCACCCCGAAGGTGTGGCCCGCGGTGGCGTCCTTGGTCGGGGCGTCGTTGACGATGGCGGCGTTGCCGGCCCGAACCCGGCCGTGGGCAACGACCTCGGGGCGGACCCGTCCGGCTCCGTATCGGGCCATCGGGTACTCGTCGGCGCCGTCCACCGTCAGGGTCAGGTCGTCCGGCACCCTGGCCTCGCCCTCGTGCGGATGGTCGGGGAAGATCGTGATCCGGCCGTTGCGCCCGCACATGACCGGGTGCGGGTAGCGCGCCTCGCGAGCCACAAGAGGGCCCGGCGTGGCGTACAGCTTCAGATCCAGCGGCTGGGGGATGTCGTCGCTCTGGTCGCTGAACTGCGAGCCCGCGTCGTGGCCGATCTGATTGGAGTCGTTGCGGCGTTGGGTGGTCATGCCGACCTCGCCCGAGCCGGCCGGACTGGTGAAGTCGGCCCAGTAGCGCATGTTGCGCACCCGTGGAATCTGGGCCCCCATGGCCGCACCGAGGGTGTCGTGATCGCCGGTGGCGAAGACCCCGCCGCCACGGTTCATGTGCCTCGTGATCGCCGTCACCTCGGCGGGGCGAAGTGGCGAGACCGCCGTCTCGATACCGAACAGCCACACCTCGTCGAACTGATTGGGGGTGAAGTGCGCGACGTTGTCGAACGCGAAGTTCTTGATGCTGGCGGCGATGCCCGGCGCGCCTCGCATGACTTGTGCGTCACTGACGTTGCGCCGATGGGCCAGCGTGAGGGAGAACCGCACGTAACTGCGCCGGTCGTTGACCAGTGCGTCGACGAACGTGGACAGGCCGAAGTCGCCAGGACCGAAGTCGAGCCCGCCGTCGGTCACCAGCAGCACGCTGACCCGGCAGGGTCGCCACCACGGCCAGAGCAGATGCGGTTCCTTGAGGACTGCGTCCCGCCGCCACTTCACGAATTCCAGCATTCGCAGGTTGCCGGCGCTGATGTCGAAGTCTGCGTCCATGTCCTTGCCTCCCAGGATCGGCTCGCGCCGCCTGCGATCATGGCGGCGCACCACATCCACTACAGAGGGTGGCCCCTGCCGCCCTGATACGCGCACCCGCCGGGAACGTTCACGTTGCGGGAGATCGCACTGAACGTCGCCCTGGCGGGTGCACGTCGGCGGCAGGCGCGACCACGCCCGCTGCCGTTGGGGTGGATCACGGCCCGGCGTGACAGTCGGACGCACACCTCGTCGCCGTCCATCGAGTGCAGTGGGACTGGGGCACCTCGACGGTTGCCAAGACACCCACGTGCTGATGGTCGCGGCGTTCGACGCGGCCGGCACCTACACCACGTCGTCGATGGTCACCATCACGGTGCAGGAGCCGAATCGGCAGCACGACCCGGCCACATGGACGGCATGCTGCGCTGGTCTCATGAGATGTCGTAGGTGCGGGGCATCATCACGGCCATGGCGCAGAGCAACATCGAACTTCCCGAGGAGTACGGCACCTTCCTCGAGAGCATGAAGGTGCGGGTGCGGTCGGCCCGACTTCAGGCTGTGCGGACTGTCAACACCGAGCTGATCCAGCTGTACTGGGCGCTCGGCCGAGCCATTCTCGACCGGCAGGAGCAGCAGGGCTGGGGTGCGAAGGTCATCGACACCGGGCATCGTCTACGTGCCCGTCATCGCGACCGCCCGCCCAGCCTGACCGCCCTTGGCCTGGAACCCCGGCCACCCTGCCCCCGGGCGGTGAGCTGCTGGTGCGGCAGGTGCCCAGGAACCCGCCCTGCCGCTACGAGGCCATGAAGGTGTTCAAGGTTCATCCGTAGATGTACGATTCACTACCAGTAGGATTCATGCGCTGATGAATGGTACCCATGATGAAGACGGAAGTGGCCCTCGAGCTCGGGCCCGAGGTGACAGCCAGAAGCGAACAGATCCTCGGTGCGATCACTCACGTCCGGACGCAACGCGCCCGGCAGTCCCAGTTGCGGGTCGGGAGCGACACCTGGCCATTGGAAGTCGGTCCGAGTGGACACAGGTCAGCCCTTCCCGCCAACGACCCTGAGGATCCCGAGGGCACCGTCAGGATCATCGTCGCCGAGCGCCTGCTCGGCCGCGTCCGCCGCAAGCTTGAGGACGCCGGGATCTCCTACGCCGATGCCACAGGAGCCGTCCATATCGACATCCCAGGCTTGCTGCTCCATGTCCAGCCGAGCTCACGTTCCAAGGTCGGGGCCGTGCCGGCCCCGCAAGGTCTCGGAGTCGTCGCCGTCCGCCTCATTCAGCACCTCCTCGACCAAGAACAGCGAGAATGGACGGTCACCGAACTTGCCGCTGTCGGTGAGACATCCATGGGGCAGGCCCACAAAGTCCTTGCCCGTCTCGACAGCGAGGGACTCATCGACCAACGACGGGCCGGAAGGTCTGTCCTGCGCCGCCTCGTCAGCCCGAGCGACACTCTGGACTGGCTGGCCCGGGTTCCCGCTGCCCGCAAAATCCATGACCGCCTCAAGACCTACCTGTATGCCACCGACCCCAGCGCCCTGGCGACCCGGCTCGCCGAACAGGCCCACCAGGCAGACCTGGCCTGGGCGTTCAGCGGAGCAGCCGCCGCCCGTGCCCTGGGGGTCGCCAGCGTCACCGCACTGCCGGTGGTCATGCTTCGAATCGATCCCGCTGTGGCTTTGCGCGAAGCTGCAGCAAGGTTCGGACTGGAGCCCGTCGACAGTGGGCACAACGTCCTACTGGTGGCAGACGTGGGCCACCTCGCACTGCAGGCGCGTCATCAGATCGGCCCACTCCCCGTGGCACCCACCGTGAGGATCTGGCTCGACATGCTCACCGAAACCCGCGGGCGGGATGCCGCTGACCTGTTCAGAGAGAACGCTATTGGCTACTGACGGAGCCCACTACAGCGGCTACGACCCTGCCACCCTCAACTCGGTCCTGGGTGAGACCGCACACCTGCTTCGAACTCTCGGCTTCGCCGGCGGGCACGCCATCGTCATCGGCGGGGTCATCCCGAGTCTGCTCGTCCTCGACCCGCCCGGCACACCACACGTCGGCACGACCGACATCGACCTGTGCTTGAGCGTGGCACTGGTGGAAGGAGACACCGCAGAATACGAGCGCATCGAGACGGCACTGGTCCGGGCCGGGTTCGAATCGACCAGCGCATCGTTTCGCTGGCGCCAGTCCGGACGCCTCGGCATCGAGGTGGAGTTCTGCGATCGCCTTGGCAGTGGGCGACATCATCGTCGCTGACACCGTCACCATCAGTCGTGACGTCACTCTGCCCGACAACGGCGGCCGTACAACAGCGACCTTCACCGTCAGCGGTCTCGTCGCGTTCCTCGCCGCCATGACCGCGGCGCTGACCGGCCGGGACAAACCGAAAGACGCCTACGACATCGTATGGATCATCGAGAACTGGCCCGGAGGGCCGGCAGCCGCAGCCCAGGTCATCCACACCAACCCTGCCTACCGCCTGCCTACTGCCTCCGCGGCCTTCGACTCCCTGTTCGCCGAGTTCGCCACTCCTGAGCGTGCCGGCCCCAACAGCTACGCCACGTTTCTGGCCCCGACAGGAGCACCTCGTGACGAGCGGCAACGACTGGCGCGCCAGGCGGCAGGTGCAGTGCGGGAGCTTCGCACCGCACTCGAGCGTCTGACCTGACAGCCCCAGGACTCTCGGGACGGCGCGGTCGGCACCCGAGGGAGTTGGATCATTCCGAGGACCACGCGGGTCATGAGCCCGCTCGACCGTGACGTCTCACTGTGACGTCTCACCCTGAGGTGGCGCGGTCCTCAGCCCGGGGCAACGCCATACGCGCGCAGGGATCCACATCGTCATCGTGGATCCGGCCAACGCGACGTCCAGCTTCATGGCTGCGCCTGGCTCTACCGCCGTCCGGGCATCGTCCACGTGCCGATCACCGACCGCCCGCCCAGCCTGCCCGCCCTGGCCTGGAACCCGGCCACCCTGCCCCCGCCGGCGAGCTGCTGGTGCGGCAGGTGCAGAAGGACTGGGCCACCGACAGCCCCGGCCCTGACCGTCCGCCTCTACGAGCGCGCGAAATCCGGCTGTTCACCGCCTCCTGCCGATCGAGGTCGGCTCGTGTCTCGATCGGCAGCAGAAGGCCGGCCGTCTCGTCGTCCGGGAGTGGGGTCTGCCCGGGCGAGGGTCCCCCGGCCTCCCCCCACCCCAGCGGCGCGACGGAACCCGTCATCGAGGCGGCCGACCCACCACTGCCTGCGGGTCACGCCACAGCGCCACCGGATGGGCCGCCAGGTCGT
>CAVTWW010000019.1:0-22495 GCA_963738495.1 uncultured Actinomycetota bacterium | reverse complement strand
ACCGGCAGGGCTGGGACCGTCCCGGATCCGACTCCTCCGGTTGGGCTGCGGCGCAGGTGGTTCCGTTCGACGACACCTGCAACAGATCGTTACCCGCGTGGCTCCCCCGGTCCGGGTGGTCGCCGAGCTGACCCCCACCCGTTCGAGCGGCCCCGACGGCCGCGTCCGGCTGGACGCGGGCCAGAACGTGGCCGGTTTCGTACGACTGACGGTGCGTGGCTCAGCGGGCAAGTCCGTCGTCGTCCGGCATGCCGAGGTGCTCGAGGCGGACGGCGAGCTGCACACCCGGTCCCTGCGCTCGGCCAAGGCGACCGACACCTACCTGCTGGCCGGCGACGCGCCGGTGACGCTCGAGCCGCGGTTCACCTTCCACGGCTTCAGGTACGCCCAGGTCGACACCGAGGCCGAGGTGCTCGACGCCCAGGTGAGTCGCGATCAGCAGCGACACCCCACGGCGCGCACGCTTCCGGAGCTGGCACCCGAGCTCGAACCGGTTCCACGAGAACGTCGTCTGGTCGCAGCGCGACAACTTCGTCAGCGTGCCCACCGACTGCCCGCAGCGTGACGAGCGCCTGGGCTGGACCGGTGACGCCCAGGCCTTCGCCCCGACCGCCGCCACCCTGTTCGACTCGCGCGAGTTCTGGTCCAGCTGGCTGGTCGACCTGGCGATCGACCAGGCCCGTGACGGCGCCGTCGGCAGTGTGGTGCCCAACGTGCTCGGCACCGGTGAGTTCGCCCTCGGCCGAACCGGCTGGGCCGATGCCGGCACGATCGTGCCGTGGGCGGTGCACGAGGCCTACGTCGATACCGAGCTGCTCGCCCCGCCAGCTAGACGAGCATGGTCGTCGTCGTCACCTACCTGCTGCCGCGGCGCGACGCCGACGGCTGCCTGGGCGGTGAGTTCCAGTTCGGCGACTGGCTCGACCCGGACGCCCCCGGCGACCAGCCCCGGAGGCCAAGTGCGACTCCGACTACCTGGCCAACGCCTTCCTCGCCCACAGCGCCCGCCTGGTCGCCGCCGCAGCGGCGGTGCTCGGGCACGACGACCTGGTGGCCACCTACACCGGCATCGCCGACGAGACGGCGACGCGCACCTGGGCCCGGTGGGCAGATCACGCGGTGACCACCCAGACCGGGTGCGCGGTGGCGCTGCAGCTGGCGTCGCCCCGCGGCCCGAGCGCGCGGCAGTGGGCCGGGCCCTGGCCGCCCTGGTGCGGCAGGCGGACGGTCGGATCGCCACCGGCTTCCTGGGCACGCCGCTGGTGCTGCCGGCCCTGACGGCGACCGGCCACCTGGCCGAGGCCTACCTGATGCTGCTGCGCCGCGAGATGCCTTCCTGGCTCTACCAGGTCGACCAGGGCGCGACCACGGTGTGGGAGCGCTGGGACGCGATCCGGCCGGACGGCACCATCCACGACGGCATCATGCACATGCCGGACGGCGACGGTCACATGCTCTCGTTCAACCACTACGCCTACGGCGCCGTGATCGACTGGGTGTACCGCACCCTGGCCGGGCTGGCTCCCGACGCCGAGCGCCCCGGCTACCGCCATGTGGTGCTGGCGCCGAAGCCGGTCAGGGGCATCGACCAGGTGTCGGCGAGCGTGGACTGCGCCCTCGGCGCCGTCTCGGTCACCTGGGCCTGTTCGGGCGACGACACCTTCACGGCCACCTACACCCTGCCGTTCGGGGCGACGGCGACCTTCACCCCGCCGGCGACCGCCGACTCCGTGGTGACCGTGGACGGCGTCGTCACCACCGCCACCGCGGTGACGCTGGTGTCCGGGTCGCACACCGTGACGGTGACCCACGCCGAATCGGCCGACCCGGCACGTTCCAGCCTCGGATGAGCGCCCGCTGCCGCTCGATCGGTCAGACTTCGTCCTGAGAGCAGCCCGAGACCCCGGAAGGAGTGCAGACCGCCATGGCCCCCCCGGGGATCAAGGACGTCGCGGCCCAGGCCGGGGTTTCGGTGGGCACCGTCAGCAACGTGCTCAACCGACCCGACCTGGTCAGCGAGCCGACCCGCAGCCGGGTGCAGGCGGCGATCGCCGAGCTGGGCTTCGTGCGCAACGACTCGGCCCGCCAGCTGCGGGCCGGGCGCAGCCGCACCGTCGCCTACGTCGTGCTCGACGCCGGCAACCCGTTCTTCACCGACGTGGCGCGCGGGGTCGAGGACTGTGCCCGCCAGGCGGGGGCCTGCCGTCTATCCTGTGCAACAGCGACGAGGACGCCGTCCGGGAGGACGCAGTACCTCGACATGCTGCGACGAGCAACGGGTGCGGGGCGTGCTGATCACCCCGGTCGACCACGCGACCGACCGGCTGCGCGCGCCTGCCGCGGCATGGGCATCCCCGTGGTGCTGGTCGACCGGGCCGCCCAGACCCGACGACTGGTGCACGTCGCCGTCGACGACGTCGCGCGGCGGCGACCTGGCGGTCACCCACCTGCATCGAGCTCGGCCACGACCGGATCGCGCTTCGTGGGCGGGCCGAGTCGATCATCCCAGGTGGCCGACCGCCACGTCGGTGCCCGTCCGGGCCGTCGCCGCGCGCCGGGCTGCCGCGCCGACACCGTGACCGTGATCCAGACGACGGCCTGAACGTCGCCGGCGGGCCGCCGGGCCGGCGAGCGGATCGCCGGCCTGCCCGCCGTGCGCCGGCCGACCGGCGTGTTCTGCGCGAACGACCTGCTGGCCCTGGGCTCCTGCAGGAGATGACCCAGCAGGGCCTGGCGGTCCCGGACGACATGGCCATCGTCGGCTACGACGACATCGAGTTCGCCGCGGCCGCCGCCGTCCCGCTCACCTCGGTGCGCCAACCCCGGTACCAGCTGGGCCGCACCGCGTGCCGAGCTGCTGCTGCGAGGAGGCCACCGACCAGCAGCGCGGTACGGGTCCGGGGAACCCGTACACCAGCACCGCCAGGTGGAGTTCACCGCCCGAGCTGGTCGTCCGGGCCTCCTCGGGCCGCCGTCCGGCGCGCTCCCAGACAGCCCGGTAGAGGGGGCCACGATGCGGATCGCCCTGTTCGTCACCTGCCTGGCCGACGCGCTGTTCCCGCGGGCGGGGCAGGCGACGGTGGCGCTGCTGGAGCGGCTCGGCCACGAGGTGGTCTTCCCCGCCGACCAGACCTGCTGCGGGCAGATGCACGTCAACACCGGCTACCAGCGCGAGGCGCTGCCGCTGGTCCGCCACCACGTCGAGGTCTTCGAGCGCGGCCCTCGGCCGAGGCCGGTGCGAGGTGATCGTCGCGCCGTCGGGCTCGTGCGTCGGGCTCGGTGCGCCACCAGCACGCGATGGTGGCCCGCCGCGGCGGTGCCGGGGACGAGCACCTGGCGCGTGCGGGCCGAGGCGGTGGCGGCGCAGACCTTCGAGCTGTCGCGAGCTGCTGGTCGACGTGCTCGGCGTCGACCGACGTCGGCGCCCACTTCCCGCACCGGGTCACCTACCACCCGACCTGCCACTCGCTGCGGATGCTGCGGGTCGGCGACAAGCCGCTGCGGCTGCTGCGCGCGGTGCGCGGCATCGACCTGGTCGAGCTGCCCGACGCCGACCAGTGCTGCGGCTTCGGCGGCACGTTCGCGCTCAAGAACGCCGACACCTCGACGGCGATGCTGGCCGACAAGATGCGCCAGGTGCTGGCCACCGGGGCCGAGGTGCTGCACCGCCGGCGACACCTCGTGCCTGATGCACATCGGCGGCGGCCTGTCCCGGCTGCGCGCCGGCACCCGCACGGTGCACCTGGCCGAGATCCTGGCCGCCGACGGACGGGAGGCGACGTTGTGAGCACCGTCCTCGGGCTGCCGGCGCACCGTGACCGCGACGATCGGTACCGCGACCTGCCGACCGCCAGCGACCGTGGCACCCTGCGCGGCGACGCAGCCGTTCCCGGCCGCGGCCCGCGGCGGCGCTGGCCGACACGCCAGCTGCGCCGCAACCTCGGCCACGCCACCGCCACCATCCGCGCCAAGCGGGCCGCCGTGGTCGGCGAGCTGCCACGACTGGGAGGCGCTGCGCGACGCCGGCTCGGCGATCAAGGCCGACGCGATGGCCCGGCTGCCCGAGCTGCTCGACCGCAGCTCGAGGCGCAACGTCACCGCGCCGCGGCGGCGTGGTGCACTGGGCCCGCGACGCGCGACGAGGCCAACGCGATCGTCACCCGATCTGGTCGCAGGGCCGACCGGCGGTCGACCGAGGTCGTCAAGGTCAAGTCGATGGCCACCCAGGAGATCGGGCTCAACGAGGCCCTCGCCGAGGCCGGCATCGACGCGCGTACGAGACCGACCTCGCCGAGCTGATCGTCCAGCTCGGCCGACGACCGGCCGTCGCACATCCTGGTGCCGGCGATCCACCGCAACCGGGCCGAGATCCGGGACGATCTTCGCCGCGCGAGATGCCCGGCGTCGACCCCGACCTGACCGACGAGCCCCGGCGGCTGGCGATGGCGGCCCGGGCCCACCTGCGCCGCAGTTCCTGCCGCCCGGGTGGCGATCAGCGGCGCCAACTTCGGCATCGCCGAGACCGGCACGCTGGCGGTGGTGGAGTCCGAGGGCAACGGCCGGATGTGCCTGACCCTGCCGGAGACCCTGATCACGCGTGATGGGCATCGAGAAGGTGCTGCCCACCTGGCGCCGACCTCGAGGTGTTCCTGCAGCTGCTGCCGCGGTCCTCGACCGGCGAGCGGATGAACCCCTACACCTCGCTGTGGACCGGCGTCACCCCCGGCGACGGCCCGCAGGAGTTCCACCTGGTGCTGCTCGACAACGGCCGCACCGCGACGCGCTGGCCGACGAGGTCGGCCGCGCGGCGCTGCACTGCATCCGCTGCTCGGCCTGCCTGAACGTCTGCCCGGTCTACGAGCGCACCGGCGGGCACGCCTACGGCTCGGTCTACCCCGGCCCGATCGGCGCCGTCCTGACCCCGCTGCTCACCGGCAGCATGCAGCCGGGGCACGACCGAGAAGCCGGCAGCCACGACCCGTCGACCCTGCCGTTCGCGTCGTCGCTGTGCGGCGCCTGCTACGACGCCTGCCCGGTCAAGATCGACATTCCGTCGATGCTGGTGCACCTGCGCGCCCGGCACGTGGACGGCGAACGCGACCGCCGCCGCCTGCCCACCGCCGAAGCGGCCGCCATGACGGCCGCGGCGTGGGCCATGGCTCGCCGGCACGGTTCGCGGCGGGCGAGCGGGCCCTGTCGGCCGGGCGGCTGCTCGCCCGGAACGGCACCATCAGCTCCCTGCCGCCGCCGCTGTCGAGCTGGCCAAGGGCTGGACGTCGGCCCGGGACCTGCCCGCCCCACCGCGAGAGACGTTCCGGCAGTGGTGGACTCGCCGCCGCGAGCCGGCAGTCACCCTGTCGAGGGTCCCCCCACCGAGGCCCGGCCATGAGCGCCCGCGAGGAGATACTGCGCCGGATCGCCACCGCCACGGCCACCGACAGCGCCCGCCCGCCGATCGCCGTGCCACGTGACTACGACGGCGCGGACGCCGCCGAACCGGACCGCGCCGTGATGCTCGACCAGCTCATCGACCGGCTCGAGGACTACCGCGCCGTCGTCCACCGCTGCTCTGCCGCCGACCTCGCGACCACCGTCGCCGCGGCCCTCGCCGCCCGCGCGGCAGGCCGGCCGTCCGCCGGCTTCGTCGTCCCAGCCGGTCTCGACCGCGGCTGGCTGAGCGGGGTGCCCGCGGACGGCGGGGTGAGGGTGGTCACCGACACGACCGAGGCACCGCTCGACGCCGCCGCCCTCGACCAGCTGGACGGCGTCGTCACCGCCTGCACCATCGCCGTCGCCCAGACCGGCACCATCGTGCTCGACGCCGCACCCGACCAGGGACGCCGGATCATCACCCTGATCCCCGACTACCACCTCGTCGTCGTCCGCGCCGAGCAGGTCGTGGCGACCGTCCCGCACGCCGTGGCCCGCCTCGACCCCACCCGACCCCTCACCATGATCAGCGGACCGTCGGCCACCAGCGACATCGAGCTCAACCGCGTCGAGGGCGTCCACGGCCCCCGCACCCTCGAGGTCGTCGTCGTCGACTGAGTTGCCCACCCTGCTCGGTCCCGTCGAACGGCGTCGCTGTCCGTAGAGTTGCGGAGTGGGTGACGGGGGTCAGTCGGAAGGCAGCGGACGGGTCGACCTCGACGCGGGTGAAAGGGCACGCCTGATGGCCGCGGTGATTGCCCATACCGAGCGACTTCTCGATTCCGTGGCGCAAGCCCCGGCGTGGTCTGGGGGCCTTCCGCCAGACCACGAGGAGCGCCTGGCGGTCCGCGGTGGCGGTCGTGACCTCGTCGAGGTCATGGCCGTCGTCGATGAGCTGGTCGATCGCTCCGGAGTCTCGACGACCTCCCCTCGCTATCTCGGGTACATACCGGCCGGCGGGCTCTTCGCGTCGGCGGTCGGCGATTTCCTGGCGGCCCTGTCGAATCGCTACGTGGGCCTGGCGAGCATGGCTCCCGGAGCGGCCGCCCTGGACCGGGTCGTCGTTCGTTGGCTTGCGGACGCCGTGGGGATGCCGGACCTGGCCGGTGGCGCCCTGACCTCGGGGGGAAGCATGGCGACCTTGACGGCCCTGGTTGCCGCCCGCGAGCTGGCCGAGGTCGACCTCGGCCGGGCGGATCGTTGGGTGGTCTACGTGGGTGAGCACACCCACCACTGCGTCCCCAAGGCACTGAAGGTGGCCGGCCTGGGTAGCACCAGCCGGCGGGTCGTCCCGTCCGACAATCGTCATCGCATGGACCCAGCCGCTCTCCAGGGGATGATCGAGCAGGATCGGGCGAACGGGCTTCGGCCGTGGCTGCTGGTGGCCACAGCAGGAACGACCAGCACCGGAACGGTGGACCCCCTCGCCGATCTGGCGATGATCGCCGAGGTGGAGCGGCTGTGGTACCACGTGGACGGCGCCTACGGGGGGTTGTTCGCCTTGTGTCCCGAGGGGCGCAGCGTGCTCGGAGGGATCGAGCGGGCAGACACCCTGGTGGTGGACCCGCACAAGACCCTGTTCCTGCCGTACGGCACGGGTGCGGTACTGGCACGGTCGGAGTCGACCTTGCGCGCCGCCTTCCAGGTGGGCGCCGACTATCTCGACGACGCTGCCGGTGACGAGGTGGCGTCGGCCTGCGACCTGGATCTCGAGCTCACGCGGCCGTTTCGGGCGATGAGGGTCTGGTTGCCGCTGCAGCTGGCCGGGTCCGACGCCTTTGCGGCTGCCCTGTCGGAGAAGGTGCAGCTGGCGCGGTACGCCCACGCGCAGCTCGCCGAGCTCGCTGGGGTCCAGGTCGGCCCCGAACCGGACCTTGCCATCGCGACCTTCTGGTGCGATCCGATCGGCGGCGACGGGAGCGAGGCGACCCAGACCCTGGGTCGACATCTGCAACGGCAGGGGCGGGTCTACGTGACCGGTGCCCGCGTCCGGGGCCGTCAGATTCTCCGTCTGGCCGTCGGCTCCCACCGCACCCACCGCGAGCACGTCGACGAAGCGGTCGCCGCGGTAGCGGACGGTGTTGCGTACATCACCTCGCGGTGACGGCGACTGTCAGTTAACCTACTGTTCCGGAATCGACACAATGGGGGCCCTGGTGACAGCGGTACCGCTGCGGTTGTCGTTCCATCCCGACGCCGACGTCGACCCTGATGTCCTGGTGTGCGAGTTCGAGGTGCTCAACCACTGGTACGGCGACACCCGTGACCTGTTGGACGAGGCCTACGGCCCCTATCAGGACCAGACCTGCTTCCTCACCCTGCACCACGCCACCGACGGCGTGGTCGGGTTCTGTCGCCTGATCCTGCCTGGCCCGCTGCCCTTGAAGACGATCGTGGACATCGACCGGCCCCCGTGGAACGTCGACGGCCATCGGGCCGCGGCAGCCGCCGGGGTGGATGTGAGCAGGACGTGGGACATCGCGACACTGGGGATGCGTCACCAGATCCTCGGCGCCGGGTCGGTGGCGGCAGCCGCGCTCTACCACGGGTTGATCCTCGCGACCCGCGCCAACGAGATCCCTTGGCTGACAGCCATCATCGATCGCCGGGTCCGCTCACTGTTGTCCAGCATCGGGCTCCCCTTGCAGGCCCTGCCCGGGACCCAGGCCGAGAGCTACATGGGTTCACCCGCCTGCGCTCCGGTGTACACCCATCTGCCGTCCATCTTGGACGCCCAGCGGCGCAACGATCCCGACGCCTACCGGTTGGTCTCCTTGGGGTCCGGGCTGGACGGCGTCGCCGTCCCTGCCCTGGCCGACTTCACCATCGGCTCCTCCACCGGCGCAGTCGGACTCGGCCGGCCGGCGCTCGGCGGTGGGTCAGCCTTCGCCGGTGGGTCGGCTGATGACCAGACGCACATCGACCTACGGGACCCACTGTCACTGTTCCCGCTGATCGACTGACTAGCGTCGCGTCGAGGCCGCGACCTCACGGGCGGCCCACCACTCGGTGAAGGTGAGGAACGGCATCGGCTTGGCGAAGTGGTAGCCCTGCAGGATGTCGATCCCCATGCTCTCCAGCGCCGAGGCGGTCTCGGCGTCCTCGACACCTTCGGCAACGGTGCGCAGGCCGAGGCCGTGGGCCAGTTGGTTGGTGGTCATCACGATCATGCGGCTGCGGTCGTCGGCGAGCAGGTTCGCCACGAACGAGCGGTCGATCTTCAGCTCCTGCACCGGCAGGTCCCGAAGGTAGGACAGTGACGAGAACCCCGTGCCGTAGTCGTCGATCGAGACCTCGAGACCGCGCCCACGCAGCTCCTGGATCACTGCTCGCGCCCGCTCCGGTTCCGCGAGGAAGGAGTCTTCGGTCACCTCGATCACCAGCCGGCTCGCCGCTACCCCGGAGTCGTCGACGAGGTCGAGGAACCGTTTGATGAGACTGGGCGCGAGCAGCTCGGCCGGCGCGACGTTCACCGACACCTGGATGTCGATGCCTTCGCGGAGCCAGCACTTGGCGTCCTCGACCACCGTCGCCAGAACAGCCTCGGTGAGGGCAGGCATCAGCCCCGAACGACGAGCGGCAGGCAGAAAAGCACCCGGCGGTAGCAGCCCCTGGGTGGGATGGCGCCAGCGGACGAGCGCCTCCACGGATCGGGTGCGCAGCGACCCGGATTCGATCTGGGGCTGGTACCAGACCTCGAGCTCTCCACGAGGGATCCCGTACCTCAACTCCTCGGCGACCTGGAGCCGGGCCCGGGAGAACTCGTCACGGGCGGGGTCGTAGAGCAGAGCACCGGCATGGCTGACCTTGGCCTGGTACATGGCGATGTCGGCCTTGCGGAGCAGATCCTTTCCCGCGACGACATCGATCCCTCGCACGGCCGCCCCCACCGACACCTCGATGGTCAGCTCCATCCCGTCGATCCGCGCCGGCTTGCGCACGGCCAGCCGCAGCCGCTGGGCGCATTCCAGCAGCCGGACGGCGTCCTCCTCGTGGACCAGCACGGCGAACTCGTCGCCACCGAGCCGAGCGACCAGGCTGCCGTTGCCCAACGCCGCGGGCAGCCGGGCGGCGACCACCTTCAGCATGGCGTCACCGGCCGAGTGGCCGAGACTGTCGTTGATCTCCTTGAATCCGTCCAGATCGAGCAGCAACAAGCCCATTCGGGCATCGGCGGCCAACCCATCGGCGATCCAGGCATCCAGCGCCCGCCGGTTCGGCAGGCCGGTCAGGTCGTCCGTCCGCGAGAGCCGGTAGGCCTCGGCGGCCCCCCGTGCCTGACGTAGCGCGCTCACCAGCCGCAGCCCCACGGCGATCAGGGTCAGCACCGCAGGAACCACAACGTAGGGGCGCACGGGTGACGGCGGCTGCTGCGTCAGAGCGACCAACGCCACCGCGCCCGCCACCACGACCGCGGCCGCTCCCCAGTCCTTGGACTTCGCCACGTCCACGTCATGGTGCTCGGCCGCTGGTTCCAGAGTCTGCGGGTCCGCGGGACGACAGGCGGCCGTCACCAGCAACAGGAAGGCCAGGGCCCAGGCCAGGGACAGAATCAGCCCGTACGCATAGGTCCCCGAGGACAAGTTGACGACCAGGCTGGTGTCCGCCCAGGCGAGCAGCAGCAGACCGAGCAGAGTCATCGCGG
Source organism: uncultured Actinomycetota bacterium (assembly GCA_963738495.1). Classification (GTDB taxonomy): domain Bacteria; phylum Actinomycetota; class Actinomycetes; order Actinomycetales; family Kineosporiaceae; genus CAVTWW01. Next base: position 12,420 of record CAVTWW010000019.1, on the reverse strand, counting down.
TCGTCAGATCCAGACGCCGGCTGCGCAAGGCCACCTGGCCGAGAACCACCAGGACCAGACTGGCATCGAGCAACGGGTACGCCACCGCGATCAACAGCGGAAGCCCCTGGCGCCCGAAGTCCCCGGCCACCGGTGTGACCACTGCGAAGGCAGCCAGACACGCCGCCCCTCCGCAGGTGATCGCCGCATCCAGCCACGTCGTCACCGTGGGGCGGGTCGACCGGCCTCCCCCGAGAATCAGGTACGCAGCAAAACCCGTATAGGAAGTCAGGAACAGCCACTCCCCGGGAGCCGGGAACGCGACAGCCGTGGGCTGGCCGGAGGCCGTCAACACCGCAGAGCCTGCCGCCCAGAGCACCAGGCCCGCCGCCAGGGCCAACGACGGAACCCTTCGCCCGACCCGCATCCACGCAGCGACCACGAGCTGGGCAATCAGGCAGAGGAACAGGCCACCCTGCGAGGCAGCCATGACACCGGAACCGATCCCACCGGCGCCGTGATCAACGCTCTTCAGAACCGCCACCGCACCGACCACCGGGAACAGCCATGAGAGGCCGCCGAGAAGTGCATTAAGCGTCAGCCGACGTCGTGCTCGACTGATCACGGTGCACCTCCTTCGACGCACTACCCCTTGCCGGCGCTCGCCAAAAGGCGATGCCTTGCTCTATCGGCGCCGAGAGGCACGACCCAAAGCAAATCTGCACAGATGGCCAGCCTGCCCCAGACGGCAGCGACACGGAAGCATCAACTCCTGACTGCGCAGGGCAGTGTGGCAGGAGACGACGCCGGGCGGCGGCGCCGCGACGGTTCCGCGAGTGACCGGGAGACCCGGACAATGGGACGATGTCCCCGTCGTCGGTCGCCTGGACCGCGCACCCCGCCGCGGACGCCGGGCAGTCGGCGCCGGCGATCCGTTCGTTCAAGCATCGCCGCAGTCGGATCACTGCCGGGCAGCAGGCGGCGCTCACCTCGCTGTGGCCCCGGTACGGCCTCGACGTCACCCCGTCGGGACTCGATCCGGTCGCGGTGTTCGGCCGCCGGGCACCAGTGGTGCTCGAGATCGGCTTCGGGATGGGCGAGACCACGCTCGCCATGGCCACGGCGGACCCGGACCGCGACGTGATCGCGGTCGACGTCCACACCCCGGGCGCGGGCGCGCTGCTGCGCGACCTCGACGCCACCGGGTCGCGGAACGTGCGGGTGATCGTCGACGACGCGGTGACGGTCGCCCGCGACCTGCTGTCACCCGGTTCGCTCGACGAGGTGCGGGTGTTCTTCCCCGATCCGTGGCCCAAGACGAGGCACCGCAAGCGCCGGCTGCTCTCCCCTGACGTCGTCCAGCTGTTGGCCACCCGGTTGGCGGTCGGCGGGCGACTGCACGTGGCCACCGACTGGCACCCGTACGCGGCGGCCGTCCTGCAGGTCGTGGCGGACCAGCCGCTGCTGGTCAACCGGTTCGGCGGCTACGCGCCCCGGCCGCCCTGGCGGCCGCAGACGAGGTTCGAGGGGCAGGGCCTGGCCAAGGGGCACGAGGTGTACGACGTGATCGCCGAGCGCCGCTGACCCGAGGGGTTCCCGGATGGGATGGGGGCTGGTTCACTCGCTATCAGGAGATCCCGAGTGAGGAGCGGCTATGACGCAACCCGCGGGCACCACCGAGACCTTGCCGACCAGCCAGACCCTGCCGACCAGCGAGACCCTGCCGACCACCGAGGCGCAGTCCGCCGCCGACCGTGGCGACGCGTGGCTGGCCGGCTTCGCCAGTACCGAGCCGGCGACCGAGGCGGACGGCCTCACGACCCCGGTGTACGGGCTCGCTACGGTGCATCACACCTCGTGAGGACTGAAAGACGCGACGGGAGGAGTCGAAGGACCATGTCTTCGCCTGGCGACGACCACGCACCCGATGCGCCGGGACCCTCCCAGCAGGGTTCGTTGGAGCGGGCCGCACTGGTCGAGCTGCTCTACTTCGACGGCTGTCCGAGCCATGACGCGTTCCTGCCGCACCTGCGCGCGCTGCTGGCCGACCACGCCGTCGCAGTCCCGATCACCCTGACCCGGATCGACAGCGACGAGGACGCCCAGCGCCACCGGTTCCTCGGATCGCCCACGCTGCGGGTCAACGGCCGCGACGTCGACCCCACCGCGGCCGGTCGAACCACCTACGGCCTGCAGTGCCGCCTCTACGCCACCGACCAGGGCCGGACCGGCACCCCACCGGACGCCTGGATCCTGGACGCCGTGACCAGCGACCCCGACCTGGCCGCGGCGACGGCGGTCGAGGCGGTCCGCTCCGGTGACGTGGCGGCCTTGAAGCGAATCCTCACCACCCACCCGCAGCTGGCCCGGGCTCGCCTGGCCCGGCACGGTGGCCGCACGTTGCTGCACGTGGCCACCGACTGGCCCGGCCACCACCCCGACGTCGCCGCCACCATCGGCGCGCTGGTGGCGGCCGGCGCCGACCCCGACGCACCCGGTCCCGGCCCCCACCCGGAGACTGCGCTGCACTGGGCGGCCAGCAGCGACGACGTCCAGGCCATCGATGCCCTGCTCGAGGCCGGGGCCGACATCGACGCTCCTGGTGCTGTCATCGGCGGCGGCACCCCGCTGGCCGACGCCACCGCCTTCGGTCAATGGGCCGCCGCCCGCCGCCTGGTCGAGCGTGGCGCCCGCACCACCCTCTGGCAGGCCGCGGCCCTCGGACTCCTGCCCCGCCTGCACGACCACCTCACCGAGGACCATCCCAGTCCTGAGGACATCACCAGCAGCTTCTGGGGGGCCTGCCACGGCGGCCAGGTCGAGGCCGCCGCCGTCCTGCTCGCAGCCGGCGCCGACCTCAACTGGGTCGGCTACGACAACCTGACCCCACTGCAGGCCGCCACCCGCAGCCAGGCCGACGACATGGTCGGCTGGCTCCACGCCCACGGCGCGCTGCTACCGGGTCCCCGCTCGAGCCCGGGTCCTGACTGAATCCCGGGCCTCACTGCTTCCTGAACGTGTTCCCCGGCATCCACCGCGGCCTCATCGAGCCGGCCCACATCGTGGTGCTGGCCACCCCGATGACCGGGGCCAACTGGCTCTTGATAGTTGCGCGTGGAGTTTCATGATCGCGACGCGGCCGCCGCCCATGTCCGATTGGAACTGGCGAGCAAATGACTACCAGACGATCCAGGGGCCGGTTCTGCGATCTTGCACCACCGGCCCCTGGATCGTTTATTCGACCGTCGGGATGACAGGATTTGAACCTGCGACCCCTTGACCCCCAGTCAAGTGCGCTACCAAGCTGCGCCACATCCCGGTCGTCCGCCAGCCTCGTTCACCGGCCTGCAGATGCTACCGCAACCGAAGAGGCACCCGCGCTTCGACCCCGCCGGCCGGCATGATCAGCGCAGCTTGGTGATGTCGAACCCGGCACGCTTGAACGCATCGGCGATGGCGCTGTCGGGCGCGGGGCGCCCCCGATCCCCGTCACGGCCACGGTCGCGATCCCGGGAACGGTTCTCGCGGTCCCGGTCCTGCCGAGGCCCTGCGGCCGCCTCACGGGGCTGTCCGTCAAGGGGCTGTCCGTCACGCGGCTTGGCATCGCGCGGCTTGCCGGCACCGGGGCCGGCGTCACGAGGCTTGCCACCCTGAGACCTGCCCGGCCGGCCACCGCGCTGGGGTCGGCCACCGCCACCCTGCGACCTGCCGGACCGATCCCCGTCCTGCGACCTACCGGACCGATCCCCGTCCTGCGCCGCGTCGGGCCGAGCGCCGCCGTCCGCTGCCTTGTCCCCCGCACCCGGCTCACCGGGGGCGACGCCACGGCCCCCACCGCGTGGTCCCCGCGGGCCCCGTGGTCCCCGCGGTCCCCGTGGTCCCCGTGAGCCACGCTCGGCCCCACCCTCGGAGCCCGGTCGTGCGGTCGCGCCCGAACCCGCCTCGGCAGGTGCCTTCGGCTCCTCGACCAGCATGGTCAGCGAGACCCGCTTGCGGTCGAGGTCGACCTCGAGCACCCGCACCTTCACGACGTCCCCCGTCGCGACGACGTCGCGCGGCTCCTTCACGAAGGTCGACGACAGCTGCGAGATGTGCACCAGACCGTCCTGGTGCACGCCGATGTCGACGAAGGCCCCGAAGGCGGCGACGTTGGTCACCACCCCCTCGAGCAGCATGCCGCGGTGCAGGTCCGACAGCTTCTCGACACCCTCGCCGAAGGTCGCCGTGACGAACGCGGGGCGCGGGTCTCGGCCCGGCTTGTCGAGCTCGGTGAGGATGTCGGTGACCGTCGGCAGGCCGAACCGCTCGTCGACGAAGTCGGACGGCGACAGTCCCTGCAGCACAACGGTGTTGCCGACCAGGTCACCGACGGCGACCCCGGTGGACTCGGCCATCCGGCGCACCACCGGATAGGCCTCGGGGTGCACCGCCGAACTGTCGAGGACGTCGTCCCCGCCGCGGATCCGCAGGAAGCCCGCGCACTGCTCGTACGCCTTGGGCCCCAACCGGGGCACCGCCAGCAGCTGCTGCCGAGCCGTGAACGCACCGTGGGTGTCGCGGTACTCGACGATCATCGCGGCCAGCCCCTCGGCCACCCCCGAGACGCGGCGCAGCAACGGCGCGGACGCCGTGTTGACGTCGACCCCGACCGCGTTCACACAGTCCTCGACCACGCCGTCCAGGCTGGTGGCCAGCCGGCCCTCGCTCATGTCGTGCTGGTACTGCCCCACGCCGATCGACTTGGGGTCGATCTTGACCAGCTCGGCCAGCGGGTCCTGCAGCCGACGGGCGATCGAGACCGCCCCGCGCAGGGTGACGTCGAGCTCGGGCAGCTCGGCCGAGGCGTACGCGGACGCCGAGTAGACCGACGCCCCCGCCTCGCTCACCATCGCCTTGGTCAGCGACAGGTCGGGGTGGGTCGCCATCAGCTCGCCGACCAGCTTGTCGGTCTCACGCGAGCCGGTGCCGTTGCCGATCGCGACCAGCTCGACGCCGTGGGCCTTCGCCAGGGCCGCCAACCGGGACAGCGCCTCGTCCCACTTCTTCGACGGCGGGTGCGGGTAGATCGTGTCGGTGGCGACGACCTTGCCGGTGGCGTCGACGACGGCCACCTTGACGCCCGTGCGCAGCCCCGGGTCGAGACCCATCGTGGTGCGGGTGCCGGCCGGCGCAGCCAGCAGCAGGTCGCGCAGGTTGGCGGCGAAGACCCGCACCGCCTCGTCCTCGGCCATCTCGCGCAGCCGGCCGCGGACGTCGCTCTCGATCCGCAGCGCCACGCGGGTCCGCCACGCCCAGCGGACGCCGTCCAGCAGCCAGGTGTCGGCGGCGCGACCGGCGTCGACGATGCCGGCCGCCTGCGCGATCCGGGCCTCGATCCACGACAGCGGGCCGGTCAGCTCGACGTCCTCGGGGTCGATCGACAGGTCGAGGACGTCCTGCTTCTCGCCGCGGAACAGAGCCAGCACCCGGTGGGACGGCGCGCTGCGCAACGACTCTCGGTGGTCGAACCAGTCGGCGAAGGTGGCGCCCTCGGCCTGCTTGCCCTCGCGCACCGCCGAGACCAGCGACCCCCGCGACCACACCCGCTCCCGCAGGTCGGCCAGCAGGTCGGCGTCCTCGGTGAACCGCTCCACCAGGATCGCCCGGGCACCCTCCAGGGCGGCCGGGACGTCGGCGACGCCGCGGTCGGGCGCCACGAAACCGGCGGCGGCAGCCAGCGGGTTCAGCTTGGGGTCGGCCAGCAGCCGGTCGAGCAGCGGCTCGAGGCCGGCGTCCCGGGCGATCTGGGCCTTGGTCTGCCGCTTGGGCTTGAACGGCAGGTACACGTCCTCGAGGCGCGCCTTGGTCTCGGCAGACAGGATCGAGGCCCGCACGACGTCGTCCAGCTTGCCCTGCTTGTCGACCGACTCCAGGATCGCCGTCCGACGCTCCTCGAGCTCACGCAGGTAGATCAGCCGCTCGGCCAGGGTGCGCAACTGGGCGTCGTCGAGGGCTCCGGTGACCTCCTTGCGGTACCGGGCGATGAACGGGACGGTCGCGCCGTCGTCGAGCAGCCCGACGGTGGCGACCACCTGGCCGAGGCCGACTCCCAGCTCGTCGGCGATCCGCTGCGGCACCGGCGGCAGCACCGTGAGGGTGGACTGGGTCACTTGCGCTTCTCCCTCGGCCGGACCGACACCTCGATCGGGGATCCCTCGAACCCGAACGTCTCACGCAGCCTGCGCTCGATGTACCGGCGGTAGCCGGCCTCGAGGAACCCGGTGGTGAACAGCACGAACCGCGGCGGCTTGGTCGAGGCCTGGGTCCCGAACAGGATCCGCGGCTGCTTGCCGCCCCGCAGCGGGTGCGGGTGCGAGGCCACGATCTCGGCCAGCAGCGCGTTCAGGCGCGCCGTCGGCACCCGGGTCCCCCACGACGCCAGGGCGACCTCGAGCGAGGGCGCCAGCTTGTCGACGTGCCGACGGGTCATCGCCGAGATGTTCACCCGCGGCGCCCACTGCACCTGCACCAGGTCGATCTCGTACTCGCGCTCCAGGTAGCGGCGCCGCTCGTCGTCGACCAGGTCCCACTTGTTGTACGCGAGCACGATCGCCCGGCCGGCGTCGAGCACCATCTGCACGACCCGGGTGTCCTGCTCGGTCATCGGCTCACCGGCGTCGAGCAGGACGACGGCGACCTCGGCCTTCTCGATCGCCGCCTGGGTACGCAGCGAGGCGTAGAAGTCAGCGCCCGAGGTCTGGTTGACCCGGCGCCGGATGCCGGCGGTGTCGACGAAGCGCCAGGGCCTGCCGGCCACCATCACCACCTCGTCGACCGGGTCGCGGGTGGTTCCGGCGACCGGGTCGACGACGACCCGCTCACTGCCGGCCAGGGCGTTGAGCAGGCTCGACTTGCCCACGTTGGGCCGACCCACCAGCGCCACCCGGCGCAGACCACCGCTGCTGGCCTCGGCGACCCCCGAGACCGCCGGCAGCGCCGCCATGCAGGCATCCAGCAGGTCGCCGCTGCCTCGGCCGTGGGTGGCCGAGACCGGGAACGGCTCGCCCAGTCCCAGGCTCCACAGCGACGCCGCGTCGGCCTCGCCACGGACGTCGTCCACCTTGTTCGCCGCCAGCACGACCGGCTTGCCCGAACGCCGCAGCAGCTTGACGACGGCCTCGTCGGTCGTCGTCGCCCCACGGTGGCGTCGACGACGAAGAGCACCGCGTCGGCCAGCTCGATCGCGATCTCGGCCTGCTCGGCCACCCGGGCGTCCAGACCGCGGACGTCGCGCTCCCAGCCGCCGGTGTCGACCACCGAGAACCGCCGTCCGGCCCATTCGGCCTCGTAGGTCACCCGGTCGCGGGTGACCCCGGGCACGTCCTCGACGACCGCCTCGCGGCGGGCCAGGAACCGGTTGACCAGGGTCGACTTGCCCACGTTGGGGCGGCCGATCACGGCCAGCACCGGCAACGGACCCTCGTCGAGGTCGTCGAGGTCGTCGCCGTCACCCACGGCCAGCAGGGCCTGGTCGGCCTCGTCGAGGTCGTAGGCCTGCAGCCCGGCCATCAGCGCCCGCGCGACGTCCGGCCCGGCAGACGTGGGTCCGGCGACGGACGGCGCGGCTGCGGTGAGATCGGCGTCGGAGCTCACGCCGAGGTCCCGGCGCCAGTCGACGCGAGATCGACCACGGTAGGGTCCGGCGGCTCCAACAGCGCCGCAGCGACCAGGTTGAGCGGGTGGCCCTGACCCACGACTGCGACCACGATGTCGAGCACCGCAGTGATCGTCTGCTCGAAGGTCAGGTGCGAGGAGTCGAGATGGACGACGCCGTCCGCCGCGGTGTGGAAGCTGGACACGGTCGCGTCGTCGGCGTCACGGCGCACCACGGCGTCACGGGTGGCGGCGATCGCCTCGGCGTCGGCACTGCCGTGCACCTCGAGCGCCCGCCGGGCCAGCCGGGCACCTTCGCTGGCCGTGAGCAGCACCCGCACCTGCGCGTCGGGCGCGACGACCGTGGTGATGTCACGGCCTTCGGCCACGATCCCACCGAGCGGGCCGTGCGAGGCCCGGTCGATGATCGCCCGCTGCCGGTCCCGCAGCTCGGCGCGGACGTCGAGGTTGGTGGCGACCGCACTGACGGCCGCCGAGATCCGGGGTTCCCGGACGGCCTCGGTGACGTCGACCCCGCCGACCGCCACACCGGCCACGGTCGGGTCGGTCGAGATCGTCAGCACGAGGCGGCGGGCCAGGTCCGCGACCGCCTGAGGGTCGCTCGCGGCGTCGATCCCGGCGTCGAGCACCGCCCAGCAGACCGCGCGGTACATCGCACCGGTGTCCAGGTATGCCAGGCCGAGCGTGCGTGCGACCTCCCGCGAGACGCTGGACTTGCCGGATCCGGAAGGGCCGTCGACGGCGATGACGAGAGGACTGCTCACGAGGCACCAGCCTACCGGCCGGGCCGACACTCGGTCGCCGCCCGAACGAGAGCCACCCCCGATCCCGAGGCCGGCTACCCCGCCAGGGTCCACCCGGTGCCGACCAGGGCCGCCACCAGGGCCTCGCGGGCCGTCGGCACCACCGACACCTCGACCAGACCCACCGCGCGCCCGGGGGCGTGCTCGAGCACCAGCTCCTCGACGTTGATCCCGGCCGCGCCGATGTCGTGGAACAGCCGGGCCAGCGAGCCGGGCGCGTCCGGCACCACCACGACGACGACCGCGTAGCGGGTGGCGACCCCGCCGTGCTTGCCGGGGATCCGCTCCCGACCGGCGTTGCCGGCGGCCACCAGCCCGCGCAGGGCCTGGCTGCCGGCGGCCTCGCCGTCGGCGACGACGGCGTCCAGGGCCGCCACCGCACGGTCGAGCTCGTCGCGCATCGCCGCGAGGTGGCCGCGCAACGGGCCGGCGTTGCCGGTCAGGATCTGCTGCCACAGCTCGGGGTCGCTGGCCGCGATCCGGGTGACGTCGCGCAGCCCGCCACCGGCGAGGGCCACGACGTCGTCGTCCACCGCGGTCAACCGGGCGGCGACCAGGCTGGCGGCCACCTGCGGCAGGTGCGAGACCACCGCCACCGCCTCGTCGTGCCGTTGCGCCGCCATAGTCACCGGCACGGCGCCCAGCAGCTCGGCCAGCCGGCACACCGCCGACAGCCGGTCCTCGGGGGTCTCGGCGGTGGGGCAGATCACCCAGGGCCGGGCCGCGAACAGGTCACCCCGGGCCGCCCCCGGGCCGGAACTCTCCCGGCCCGCCATCGGGTGCCCCCCCACGTAGCGGGTTAGGTCACCACCCCCGGCCCGGACGGCGTTCAGCACCGCGACCTTGACACTGGCCACGTCGGTCACCGTGGCGTGGGGGTGACGGGACAGCTCGGCGAGCACGACCTCGGCGGTGGCGGCCGGGGGCGCCGCGACGACCACGAAGTCGACGTCCGTGGTGCCGTCGTCCACCGTGCCGGCCCCCATGGCGCAGGCCAGCTCGAGGGCCGGCGCCGACGGGTCGGCCAGCACGACCTCGGTCCCGACCGCCCGCAGCCCCAGCGCGACGCTGGTACCCAGCAGCCCGGTACCGACCACCCGTGCGGTGCCCAGCGCCAGGTCCTGCCGCACGCTCACAGGTCGACGGAGGCCATCAACGAGCCCAGCTCGGGCCCGGTGATCACCCGGGTACGTCCCGAGCGCAGGTCACCCAACCGGATCGGGCCCACCTGCACCCGCACCAGGTTCTCGACCGGGTGACCGACCTCCTCCATCAGGCGTCGCACGATGCGGTTGCGGCCGTCGTGCAGCACCAGCTCGACGAGCGCCTTGCCGGGCGAGGAGTCGACCAGCTTGAACGAGTCGACCGCGGCCGGGCCGTCCTCGAGCTCGACGCCGGCCATCAGGCGTCGTCCGAGGTCGCGGGCCGGTGAGCCCTGCACCAGCACCAGGTAGGTCTTGGGCACCTCGAAGCTGGGGTGGGCCAGCCGGTGCGACAGCTCACCGTCGTTGGTGAGCAGGATCAGACCCTCGGTCTCGACGTCGAGGCGGCCGACGTGGAACAGCCGCTCCTCACGGTTGGTCACGAAGTCGCCCAGGCAGGGGCGCCCCTGCGGGTCGGTCGATCGCCGACAGCACGCCGACCGGCTTGTTGAACGCCAGCGTGACCAGTGCCTCGTCCAGCTGCACCCGCAGCCCGTCGACGTGGATGACGGCCTTGCGGGGGTCCACCCTGATGCCCAGCTCGCGCGCGACATGACCGTCGATGGTCACCCGCCCCTCGGCGATCAGCTGCTCGCAGGCCCGACGCGAACCGACCCCCGCCGAGGCGAGCACCTTCTGCAGCCGCACGCCCTCGGGGTCGTGCAGGTCAGGGTGGTTCGACAGCGACGACCGGACGACGTCGTCGCGGCGGCTGACCGCCCTGCCCGCGTCGCTGACCCCAGCCCTGGCTCACGCCATCCCTCCGACACCGAGCTCGTCGAGGGCGTCGACGTCGGGCAGGAACGGCGCCAGCGCCGGCAGCTCGTCGAGGGTGGTCATGCCGATCCGGTGCAGGAAGTAGTCCGTCGTGCGGTACAGCACCGCTCCGGTCTCCCCGTCGTGCCCGGCCTCGGTCACCAGCCCGCGCGTGAGCAGGGTCCGCATCACGGCGTCCACGTTCACCCCACGGACGGCGCCCACGCGGGCCCGACTGATGGGCTGCCGGTAGGCGACGATCGCCAGGGTCTCCAGAGCGGCCTGGGTGAGCCGTGCGGTCTGCCCGTCCAGCACGAACCGCTCCACCGCGCCCGCGTACTCGGCGCGGCTGTAGATCCGCCAGCCACCGGCGACGTGACGCAGCTCGAAGCCGCGTCCGGCCTGGTCGTAGTCCGCGGCCAGCTCGTGCAGCAGGGCGCTCACCCGGCCGAGCGGCAGTCCCAGTGCCGAGGCCAGCGCCACCTCGGTGACCGGCTCCTCGACCACCATCAGGACGGCCTCGACGGCTCCCCGGGCACCCGAGGGCATGGTGTCGAGCTCGAGGCTCGCCTGCTCGGCCTCGGGCTCGGATGGCGCTTCAAGGGTGTCAGTCGACTGGGTCACGAGGCCCATCCTGCCCTGTCAGGTCGATCGCCGTGGTGTCGCCGCTCGCCACGACGACGTCGTCGGAGACCTGCACGACGTCGTCGGAGACCTGCACGACGTCGTCGGAGATCTGGACGAAGTCGTCGAACTCGTCCTCGACGTCGACGTCACCCTGGTCGCTGCCGGTCCAGCGCACCGTCAGCTCACCGAGCGGGGCCGCCTGGTCGAACGCCACCGCTCCTTCGCGGAACAGCTCGAGCAGCGCCAGGAAGCGCGCCACCACGACGAGTGTGGCGTCGGCGTCGGCGATCAGGGCCCTGAAGCTGCAGGCCTGCTGGCGCGCGGTCTGCTCGACGCTGGACGCCGAAACCGATCCTTGAAAATGTCGCCGAACGACGAAAAAATGTCGTCAGGTTCCCTGAATCCCGTAAATCCGGTTTGCTGAGCCGGATGCCCGAACCGGTCATAAAGCGCTTTTCCGGCTCGCTCAGTAATTCCACAATGCCTCCGCTGCTCCTTGAATTTGTCTTCGGCCTCCTTGTTACCGGTATTACGGTCCGGGGTGGGACCTGAGGGCGAGGCTGTCGATAGGATTTCTTGATTTCGTCCTTGCCGGCGTTCCGATGATTTCCGAGGACTTCGTAGTAATCACGCTTGGGTCACTCGGAATATCGAACTCTTGACCAGAATGATCGGTATGGAGAGAACATGTGCCTTTTGGGTGAATTCATGTTCACAGACAAATTTCGAAACGGACTTGTCACCCCCGTCACGAGATTTTTTGCATTTGTCGAAAGAAACCGTATCCTGTTCCCGAGAAAACAGCAAGGGCTCGGCGCCCGTGGCGCGCCGGCTTCACGCGGTCCCCATGTCCTGGGCCTTGGCGCGGCGCCTTCCCGGGCCAGAAGATCAATCACTGACGTGGTCCCGGCGACAACAGGAGCCTCGGACGATGACACCGAGCACATTCCGAGCACATGTAGTTGCGGTCCTTTTGACAATATGACGTTGCTGATCGGTCAGCATGGCGATAGCATGTTTCAGACATAGATGGTTCACCGCGCCTTTAGGTAGTTGTAAAAGGGCCTCCAATGCATCCGCTTGCCTTTCCGGTCCTGTTCACGAACGGATCACGCGTTGCTATCATAGGGTAATACTTCTCCGTGAGAAGCGAAAGTGCCGGGAATCACGACGGCCGAAAACGCCCCCAGTCCAGTGAACCGAAACCCACAACGGCGGTAACGGCTCAGATCGGCAACGTGCCGGCGATCCAGGTCCTGCGAAATTGGGCCTGCCATCTACCGGAGGAGCTTCACCGTCATTATATCCATCAGGTGGCGGGCGGCGTTCTAAATAGGTCCCCAGTCCCATCAGGCACATGGACGACCGGGTGCGGGAAATCAAGGCAGGCAATTGCCGGC
>CAVTWW010000018.1:0-89961 GCA_963738495.1 uncultured Actinomycetota bacterium | reverse complement strand
GAGGGCCTCGATGAGGCGCGGCCGCAGCTCGTGCGGCGCGATGATCGCGTCGACCGAACCCATCGCACCGCCCGCTCGATCGAGTGGACGGCGTCGAACTCGGCCGCGACCTCGGTGAGCTTCTCGCTGCGCACCGCGGCCCGCAGGTCGGCCAGCTCACCGCGGAGCCGGGCGCGCTCGACCTCGTCGGCCCCGGCCAGGCGCCGCTCCAGCTCGCGCACCCGCGGGTCGGCCGAGGTGCGGGTGTCGACCTCGCCGGCGAACACCACGCCCGCGGCCGGGCGCACCGCCGATGACCGAGGCGAACGAGCCTTCGACCGCGAGCACCTGCATCCGGTCGTTCAGCGTCTTGCTGAACACCACGAAAGCGCCACCGTGGTAACGCGACACGACGCAGAACACGATCGGGCCGTCGAAGTTCACCACCGCCCGGCCGATCTCGGCGCCGTACTCCAGCTGCAGCATCCGCATCGACTCCGGTGAGCCGTCGAAGCCCGACAGGTTGGCCAGCACCACGAGCGGCCGGCTGCCGCTGGCGGCGTTGATCGCCCGGGCGGTCTTCTTCGACGAGCGGGGGAACAGGGTTCCCGCGGTCCAGGTGTCCGGGCCGTCGGTGGCGGGAAGCCGCGCCGCGGCGACGGGCCGCGACTCGATGCCGATCAGTGCCACCGGGTAGCCGCCCAGGTGGGCGTCGAAGACCACCGACGTCTCGGCGTCGGCCATGCCGGCCCAGCGCTCGAGGGTGGGGTGGTCCGGGTCGGCGACCGCACGCATCACGGTGCGGATGTCGAACGGCTTCTTGCGCTCGGGGTTGGTGGCCGCCGAGAAGATGTCGCCGACCGTGGTGAAGCCGCTGTCCGGCGCCTGGTGCGGGTAGCTGCAGACGTCCCGGTCGCGCGGGTCGGTGGTCACTGCCGGCCGCGGCCCGGTCTCGCCGGGTGCCACGTAGCTGTGCTCGTAGTGGGCGAACAGCACGTCGACGGCGCCGGCCAGGTCGGGGGCCCAGTACTGGGCCTGCCCGTTCGGGCCCATCACCCGGTCGTAGCCGCCGAGGCCGAAGTTGTCCTCGGCCGAGACGCCGCCGGAGTAGTCCAGGCTGTCTTGCCGGTCAGCACCATCGCGCTCTCGGGCGTCATCACCAGGATGCCCTTGGTGTGCATCAGCATCGTGGCCTCGGCGTTCCAGTACGGCTGGGCGCCGACGTTGATGCCGGTGACGACGACGTTGATCTCGCCGCCGTTCTGGGTGAACTCGATGATGCGGCGCAGCACCCGCGCCACCCAGTCCATGTTCTCGGTGCCGGAGTCCATCGAGATCCGGGCGCCGGCCGACAGCGCGAACCACTCGACCGGCAGGCCCTGCTCCTCGGCCAGGTCGAGCGCGGCCATGACGCGCGGCGCACTCGGCCTCGGCGATGGCGCCGAGCGAGCGCGTCGGGTCACCGGCCAGCACCACCCGCGAGATGCCCTCGGGGTAGCGGGGAGTGGGGGTGCGGGCCAGTCCCACGACGATGCCGCAGCTGTTGCCGCCGGCCGGCCGGTCCACCGGCTCCAGGCGCAGCGGCAGGCCGTCGACGCCGCTGTCGGCGCTCAGGTCGTACTCGACCCACTCGCCACCGCCCTCGATCAGCAGCGGCACCACCTCGTAGGGGTAGACCGTGCCCCGCCGCCGTGAGCGCAGCACCTTCTGGGCGTAGTCGTCGAGGGGTTCGAGGCGCTTGGTGGGCGGGCCGCTGACGTTGGCCTCGACGCCCGAGCCCGGCTGGTAGCTGAACCGGGCCGAGACCATCACCGGGCTGCCCTTGGGGCCGGTGATCCGCCCCGTCGCCACGATCTCCTCCACGCCGGCGCCCACCGTGAGCGGCGCGATCGCCCGCTGCAGCGCCGTCAGCTGCTCGACCGGGGCGTCGATGACCGGCCAGATGTGCAGCCAGACGTGGTTCATGTCGAGGCGGGCCCGGGGGCCGGCGGCGGTGCGGGCCCGCCGGATCGCGTCGACGCAGCTGGCGATGGCCCGTTCGGCCTGCGGCAGCGAGGTGACCCGCCCCGAACCGTCACGCACCACCGACAGCTCGCGGATCTGCGCCAGCGCGACCAGTCGGACGTCGGACTCGTTGCCCGGCGCGACGCATTTGTAGAGCAGCACGCCGGCGGCCGCCTCGAGCCGGGTGATGGTGAAGTTGCGCAGCCGCCACAGGTCGAGCCGGCGGCCGACCATGGGGTGCAGCCCGCGCACCAGCGAGTCCTCGACCACGCCCGCGCCGTCCGGGTTCGGCCGGAAGGTGTACTGCCGCACCGGGTGACCCGGGCCGGCCCAGGTGGCGACGGCCACCCGCCGGGAGGACCGCGCGAACGGGTGGGGGCCCAGGATCGCGGCCAGCTCGGTCGCGGTCGCCTCGACCGAGGACGGGGCGGTCGGCCACGACAGGTAGAGGTCGACCACGTCCTCGCGGCCGGGCGGGGTGGCCGCCATGGCGGCCTCGATGGTGGCGGCGACGTCGTCCAGCTCGGTCATCACCGCCGCAGTGCTCACCAGGTGGGTGGGCCGGTCGTCGAGGGTGTAGTCGGCGGTGATCAGCGACCGGCCGCCGACCACCCGGGTGGCCAGGGCGTCGAGGGTGTGCTCGCGGTAGTGCCGCCGCGCCAGCACGTGCAGCAGCGGCGCGACCTCGTCGGGCCCGTCGGTGATCCGCTCGACCAGGAAGCGCACCAGCGGCTCGGGGGTCGAGACCAGCGCCTCGACGCGGTCGTCGTAGTCCGGGGCCTCGGGGTGGTCGGTCAGGTAGGTCAGCTGGTCGCGCACCTGGGTGTAGGTCTGCTCCCGCACGGCCTCGACCAGCGGGGCGTCGAACCAGCGGTAGCGCACGCTGCGGGCCAGGTCGCCGACGACCGGGTAGCGCAGCTGGGTCGCATGCACCAACCGGTCGAGCACGTCCCGGGCCCGCTCGGCGAGGCCGTCGTCCGGGGCGGCGTCGGTCAGCCAGCGCTCGAGCAGGGTCGCCACCGCCGGCACGTGCGCGGGGGTGCGCTGCTGGGCCAGGAACACCCGGTGGACGGCGTCCTCCAGGGCCGGGGTGCGGTCGAGGCTGTCGACCCCGTAGTGCGCCAGCACCCGGCCCAGCTTGGCCCGGAAGTCCTCGGGCAGCCGCTCCCGGTCGACGTCGAGGGAGTGCAGGTAGCTGTGGAAGTACTCGCGGGGGCTGTGCACCCGCTCGTCGCTGCTCTCCTGCTCGTGGGCCCGGTTGCGCACCAGCTCGCACAGGTCGGCGAAGACCGCGAGCACCGCGATCTCGGCGTCCGAGAGGTCCTCGGGCCGGGACAGCTCGGCGCGGGCCTGCTGGTAGGCGGCGACCCGCTCGCGACCGGCCTCGGGGGTGAGGTCGTAGCCGAGCAGCATCGAGCGCAGGTCGGCCAGCGCGGCCAGGGCCCGCTGCTGGGTCGTGGCGGCGACGGCGCGCACCGGCAGGTCGAGCCGGCGGGGCTCGACCCGGGTGGTGGGGGCCTCGCCGTCGGCGGCGGGCTCCATGCGCAGCATCGGCTGACCGGCCCCGACCTGGTCGTTGGCCGCGACCAGCACCTCACGGACGCGGCCGGTGAACGGGGCCGGCAGCACCGTCTCCATCTTCATCGACTCGAGCACCAGGACCGGGGCGCCCGCCGTCACCTCGGAGCCGGCGGCGACCATGACCGAGACCACCAGCGCCGGGGCCGGCGAGCGCAGCACGCCACCCTCGTCCTTGGTGATGCGGTGGACGGCGGCGTCGACCTCGACGATGTGGTCGGCGGCATGGGTGGCGGTGACGACGCGGTGCGGGCGGCCGGCGACCACCAGCCGGGCCGCGTAGGGCGACTGTCGTTCGCGCTCGACCTCGACCCCCACCCCGTCGACGACCACCTGGTAGCGGCGGGTGTCGACCTGGGCGACCTCGACCTTGTGGGTGGTGCCGCGCAGCTTGAGCTCGAAGTCGCGGCCGTCGTCGTCGTGGCGGGCCAGCGGGCGCCCGCCGTGGGCGGCGGCGAGGAACTGCCGCTGCTCCTCGTGCAGCACCGCGTCGTAGGCGTCGATGCCGGCCGCCACGACGGCGATGCCGTCGCCGCGGTGGTCGACCAGGCCACCGGTGGTGCGCTCGCGGTCGATCCAGCCGGTGTCGGCCGAGCCGTCGAGCACCTCGGGCCGGGCCAGCAGGTCGAGCAGGAACGACTTGTTCGTCGTCCCGCCCTCGATGACGACCGTGGTGTCCTCGAGGGCGCGCACCAACCGGGCGATCGCGACCTCGCGGCTGGGCCCGTAGGCGATCACCTTGGCGATCATGGAGTCGAAGTCGGCGGGAATGACGTCGCCCTCGGCGACCCCGGTGTCGACGCGCACCCCGGGCCCGGTCGGCAGCCGCAGCAGCGCGATCCGCCCGGGGGCCGGGGCGAAGTCGCGGTCGGGGTCCTCGGCGTTGAGCCGGGCCTCGATCGCGTGCCCGGTCTCGGGCGGGGCGGCCCCCTCGAGCCGGCCGCCGTCGGCGACCAGCAGCTGCAGCCGCACCAGGTCGGTGTCGGTGGTCAGCTCGGTGACCGAGTGCTCCACCTGCAGCCGGGTGTTGACCTCGAGGAAGGCGAAGGTGCGCTCGGCCGGCTGGTAGAGGAACTCGGCGGTGCCGGCACCGCTGTAGCCCACCGCCAGGGCCAGCCGCTCGGCCGAGGCCTTCAGCTGGGCGACCTGCTCGGGGTCGAGCACCGGTGAGGCCGACTCCTCGAGCAGCTTCTGGTTGCGACGCTGGATCGAGCAGTCGCGCACCCCGAGCGCCCAGGCGGTGCCCTGGCCGTCGGCGATCAGCTGCACCTCGACGTGCCGGGCCCCCGTCACCAGCCGCTCGAGGAAGCACACCCCGCTGCCGAAGGCCCGCTGTGCCTCGTCGCGGGTGCGCTCGAAGACCGCCGCCAGCTCGGCGTCGCTGGTGACCACCCTGATGCCGCGGCCGCCACCCCCGGCCGCGGCCTTGAGCATGAGCGGGTAGCCGATCCGGTTGGCATGGGCGACCGCCTGGTCGAGGTCCTCGACGGGGCCGTTGCTCCAGGCAGCGACCGGGACGCCGACCTCCTCGGCGAGCAGCTTGGCGCCGATCTTGTCGCCCAGGGTGCGCATGGCCTGGGGGCTGGGCCCGACGAACGTGACCCCGATCCGGGCGCAGAGCTCGGCGAAGCCGGCGTCCTCGGCGACAAAACCCCAGCCCACCCAGGCGGCGTCGGCGCGGGTGGCGACCAGGGCCCGCTCGAGCACGGCGTGGTCGAGGTACGGGCGGGCCGAGGCCGGGCCGATCGCGTACGCCTCGTCGGCCTCGCGCACGAACATGGCCGAGCGCTCGCCGTCGGTGTGCAGGGCGATGGTGCGCAGGTCGTGACCGCCACGGGCGTTCAGCTCGCGCACGGCATGGATCAGCCGCATCGCCGCCTCGCCGCGGTTGACGATCGCCACACGTTGGGGAGCCAGCACGTCAGCCTCCAGAAGCCGCCATCACGTCGACGTCGGGTCCCGGGGGACCACCCGGCGAACCTCAGGCGCCACCCTACGGGGCAGGCAGGGGCCAGGTCAGGTGGCTCAGGGCGTCTCGTGGTCGGGGATCAGCCCGTCCAGGCTCTGGTGCAGGTCCTGGGCGCGCTGCTCGCTGATCGCGGCCCGGCGGCGGGCGGCCTTCTGCTCGCGCTCGTACCCCTTGATCAGCCCGTCGACGTAGCTGGCGCCGAACAGGGCCGCCACCAGCACCAGGCCGGCCTTGAGCAGGGCGTTGTCGCTGTCCAGGTCGCCGGAGGTGACCAGGGAGTACAACGGCGGCCCGGCGATCGCCGCCGTCAGCAGCAGGGCCAGCGGCAGCGGCCTCATGGTCGGGCCCCCCGAGGGCACATCGGGTCAGCGCTCGGGGGTCTCGTCGGCGTCGGCCGCCTCGAGCCGGGCGGTCAGCAGGGCCGCCCAGGCGGTGCGGTCGACGACCGTGCCGTCCAGGCGCAGCACCGGCAGACCCAACCGCAGGACGGCGGCGGGCTGGGCCGCGTCGACGGCGCCGTCCACGGTGAGCAGGTCGACCGTCTGCAGCGCGTCCAGCCATTCCTGGGTGGCCGCGACGGGCGCCCCGGCGTCGACCATCGCCACCACGGCGCTGGGCTCCACGACCTCCAGGGCCTCCAGGACGGCGTCCAGGTCGCTGCCGTCCTGGCACTCGATGGCCACGACGCAGGTCTCGAGCCGGTGCACCGTTGCCATCGCGGCGACCCGGCCAGGGCCTCGGGCGGGCACCACGACCACGGGGCGCGGCTGGTTGCCGACGTGCAGGTCGAGGGCCAGCCGGTGGGCCTCGAACTGGGCCGCACCGGTCGGGCCGACGACGGCGACCACCGGGGTCGAGCGGTCGACGTCGGACTGCGGCAGTCCCTCGAGGATGCGCAGCATCGCGCTCAGCCGGTCACCGCCGCGCAACCGGCGGGTCCAGGCGACGGGCACGCCGAAGTCGCGCAGCCGGGCACGGTCCCGCAGTACCTGGGTGTCATTCCTGGTCGGCGGCTGCGCCTCACCGGTATTCGGGTCGACCAGCTCGGTGCCGGTGAGCCGGGTCACGGGCTGCGGCTGGCGCATCGGGTTGCCCAGGGTCGGCCCGCCCTGGCCCGGCCAGTACCGGGCGGCGTCGCGGCCGCTGCGCTCGCGCTCGGCCCTGACAGCGGCCGCGGCGGCGGCCTGCTCGCGCTGGGCGATCACCTCGGCCATGGTGCGGGTCTGCTCGGCCGCGGACTCGCGGGCCTCGCCGGTCAGCCGCTCGGCGGTCGCCAGGGCCTCGCGGGCGGTGCGCTCGGCAGCCTGGACCGCCTGCCGGGCCAGCTGCTCGGCCTCGTGCCGGGCGTTCTCGGCCTGGGCGATCTGGACGGCGGCCAGGGCCCGCACCTGGGCTTGCACCGTCGCCTCCAGCTTCGCCTGGCGGCGCGCCATCTCGGCCTCGGCCTCGGCGCGGGCCTGGGCAGCAGCCTGGTCGGCGGCCTGCCGGACGGCGGCGGCCGCCTCGGCCTCGATCGACTCGATGGCCGTCGTCGGCGGCAGCGGGGCGGTGAGCGGGGTCGAGTCCTGCACGACGGCGGGCAGCGGCATCGTGGTCTCGACGTCCGGCCCCAGGTGCGCCGAGGGCTCCAGGTGCGCTGATGGCTCCAGGTGCGCTGATGGCTCCAGGTCGGCGGCCGGCTCGGTCTGCGCCGTGACGTCGTCGCCCTCGTCCCACGGGGTGTTCTGGCGACGGGTGCTCGCAGTGTCGACGCGGACCGTGAGGTCGTCGATGGTCGTCACCACGGGCGCTGGAGCTGCTGGGGCCGCAGCCGGCTCCGCGGGCTGCGCGAGGTCGTGGTCCGTCCCGGTGTCGCCGTCCGACTGGGCCTGGTTCTGGTCCTGGGTCGGGGTCGGGGTCTGGGCCTCGTGCTCCGTGGGCGCGGTGGCCGTGGCCTGAGGGTGCTCCGGAACCGCGGCCAGGGGCTGGCCGAGGGCGGCGGCCACCGGGAACGTGGCCATCTCGAAGGGACGTTGCCGCAGTGCGGCGAGGGCGGCGACGTCGTCCGTCATGAAGTCCTCCACGGTGCCGGTGTGGGCCCGCGCGTAGCTGGCCGCGAAGGCCGCCGACGCGGCGATCTGCTCGTGCTCGTGCTCCTGGGAGTACTCCGAGGCCGGTGAGCCGCTGCTGGGCCGGGGCAGCGGCAGCGTGAACTGCACCCCCTCGGGATCGCCCAGCGGCTGTCCGGCCACGGCCCGGGTGGCGGCGCGTTCGACGGCGTTGACCCGGTCGACGATGTCGAGCAGCCCCCGGCGGGCCAGCGCGGGTGCGTCCTGGGGCTCGCGGTCGTCCTCGTCCCGGCGCCGGTGCAGGACCTGGTCCTGGACGTCGGCGTAGGACGGCGGCGCCGTCGGGGTCGTGCCGACGGCGCCGATGGGCGCCACCTGCCCGGCGGCGCGC
This sequence comes from uncultured Actinomycetota bacterium, assembly GCA_963738495.1. Lineage (GTDB taxonomy): Bacteria > Actinomycetota > Actinomycetes > Actinomycetales > Kineosporiaceae > CAVTWW01. The sequence goes on along the minus strand of CAVTWW010000018.1, from coordinate 81,992 downwards.
GGTGGCACCGCGGCCACCGCCTCGACGGCACCGCTCGCCCGGCCCATGGCCTGCCGGGCCGGGACCTGGGGGGCCGGGACCTGGGAGGCCGAGACCTGGGGGGCCGGGACCTGGGGGGCCGAGACCTGGGGGGCGGCCGGGCCGTAGGCCGGGCGCAGCCGCTCGGGCGGGGTGGCCGGCCGCTGCCCGGGCAGGTTGAGGCGACGCTCGGCGTCCTCGCGCTCGGCCAGCTGGCGCTCGAGCGGCGACTGCGCCGGTCCGTCCAGACTCGAGAGCTGCGCCGGTCCGCCCAGGCTCGAGAGCAGGGCGTCGTTGCTCGGCCGCGGCGCCTCGCCCACCCAGTCGTCGTCCGGGATCTCGACGGCCACCTCGTAGCGCTCCTTGGCGAAGAAGCCCATCACGCCGCCCTGGCGGACCTTTCCCAGGCGCACGATGCGTGCCCGGGGACCACCCTCGGCCTGGGCGCGTTCCAGCAGCGCCTCCGGGTCGTCACCCTCGAGCAGCAAATTCGTAGCCACGGCTCACCTGTCCCACGGTCTCGATCGAATGGACACCGGTCGTCTCGGCGAAGCCGATCACCGGAAGCTGCGGGAAGCTCGCCCGCAGCAGCCGCCGCAGCGGCAGCCGCAGCGGTGCCGCCGCGAGCATCACCGGCGACCAGCCGGCGTTCTCGGCGGCGGCGACGAGCTGGCTGACCTCGCGCACCAGGGTGCTGGCGGTCTGCGGGTCCAGGGCCAGGACGACGCCCTGGTCGCTGGCCCGCAGGCCCTCGGCGAGGGTCTGCTCCATGCCCGGGTCGAGGGTGATGACGTGCAGCGTGCCCTGGTACTCGTACGGCGCGGTCAGCGCCGGACCCAGAGCGCCGCGCGCGGCCTCGAGCAGGGTGTCCGGGTCGTTGCTGACCCGGGCCCGTTGCCCGACCCCCTCGAGCACCCGGCCGAGGTCACGGATCGAGACCTGCTCGTCGAGCAGCCCCTGCAGCACCCGCTGCACCGCGGACAGGGGCAGGATGCTGGGCACCAGCTCTTCCACGGCCGCCGGGCGCTCGACCTTGAGCACCTCGAGCAGATCGCGGGTGTCGTCCAGCGACAACAACCGCGAGGCGTGCCGGCGCACCATCTCGGCCAAGTGGGTGGTGACCACCGCGGCCCGCTCGACGATCGTGGCGCCCGCCATCTCGGCGGCGGCGCGCTGCTCGACCGGCACCCACACTGCGGGGAGGCCGAAGACGGGCTCGGTGGTGCGTCGTCCCGGCAGGTGGCCGGGCAGCTCGCCGATCGCCAGCAGACAGCCGGACGGCGCCTCGCCGGTGGCGACGCTGATGCCGCCGATCCGGATCTCGTAGCTGCCGGGGTCGAGGGCGGCGCCGTCCCGGGTGCGCACCGGCGGCAGGATCACGCCCAGGTCGGTGGCGGTCTTGCGGCGCAGCGCCCGCACCCGGTCGAGCAGGTCGCCGCCGCGGCCGGGGTCGACCAGGTCGACCAGGTCGGGGGCCAGCAGCAGCTCGAGCGGGTCGACCTTGAGCGACTCGGTGATCGGGTCCTTGGGGGCGGCCTCGGGCTCAGCCGGGGGGGCGGCGGCAGCAGCCGCTGCCTGCTGCTCGAGGTCCTCGGCGGTGCTGCGGGTCGAGGCGAACAGCAGCACCCCGCCGGCCAGGATGAACGGCAGCTTGGGCATGCCGGGCACCAGGCAGAGCGCCAGCAGCGCGCCGCCGCCGATCCGCAGCGCCTCGCGGTGACGGGTCAGCTGGCCGACCAGGTCGTTGCCGACGTCGCCGTCGCTGGTCGAGCGGGTGACGATGACGCCGGTCGCCACCGACATCAGCAGCGCCGGGATCTGGGAGACCAGGCCGTCGCCGACCGAGAGCAGGCTGTAGGTGTTGATGGCCTCGCCCGGGCTCATGCCCCTCTGGATCATGCCGATCGCGAAACCGCCGACCAGGTTGACCAGGGTGATGATGATGGCGGCCACGGCGTCGCCCTTGACGAACTTGGTGCCGCCGTCCATCGCGCCGTAGAAGTCGGCCTCGGCGGCCACCTCTTTACGGCGTGCGCGAGCCTCGTCCTCGGTGATGAGGCCGGAGTTGAGGTCGGCGTCGATGGCCATCTGCTTGCCGGGCATGGCGTCCAAGGTGAACCGGGCACCGACCTCGGCGACGCGAGCGGCACCGTTGGTGACAACAGTCAGCTGAATGATGACCAGGATGGCGAACACCACCAGGCCGATGACCAGCGACCCGCCGATGACGATGTGCCCGAACGCGTCGATGACGTTGCCGGCGAACCCGTCTCGTAGGACCAATCGGGTCGAAGAGACGTTCAGGGCAAGTCGGAAGATCGTGCCAACCAGGACGAGTGTGGGAAAGACCGCGAACTCCAGCGGCTTTCGCACCTGCATCGAGACGAGCAGTACCAGCAGGGACATCGCGATGTTGCCGGCGATGAGGACGTCGAGCAGGGCCGAGGGCAGTGGCACCACCATCATGACCACCACGATGACGACCATGATGGGCACGGCCAGGCGCGCAATCCTGCTGGACGGCATCGGACCTCCGCAATAGGTGCGCATCGATCCGTGCGCGCGGAGCCGTCCTTGGCTGCTGGACTCATCGGCAGCATCGCCCGCCTTCTTGAGGAGTTCGGGCACGGGTATGCCCCTCAAGGAGCAACCGCCACAGTCGACAGGTGAGTCGGGTCGACAGTGAGACAGGTCGACGACGAGGGGGTGGCATGGACGGGGAGCGTGCGCGGCCGGCGGCCCTGTTCGGCAGGCGGGTGCAGCGTTCTGTGCTGGTTGCGGCGCATCTGTTGGCCGGTGCCTGGGTGCTACTCGCCGTCCTGCTGCTGTTCTGGACCCGAGCTCCTGCTCTGGTCGGTCTGCAGACCAGGGTGGTCAGCAGCGGCTCGATGCAGCCGGCACTGGGCCCGGGCGACCTGGTCGTGATCGCACCGCCTGCCTCGACCCCCGTGGTCGGCGACGTGCTGCAGGTGAGCGACCCGAGCCTGCCCAGCGGCTACTACCTGCACCGGGTGGTCGGGGTCGAGGCCGGCGGCACCCTGGTGACCCGGGGTGATGCCAACCCGGTCGACGACCCCGCGGTGCCGCTGTCGGCGGTCGACGGCCGGTTGCTGCTGGCGGTGCCCCGGCTCGGGACCCCGCTGCACCAGGTCACCACCGGCCACTACGCCGAGCCCCTGGCGGCGGTGGCGTTCGCCCTCGCCGGTGCGGGGCTGCTGGTGCGACCCCGGGGGCGGCGCTCAGCGCAGTGAGCGGGCGGCCCGGTTCTCGCGGGCCCGGCGCACCCGCAGCGTGGTGCGGTTGGGCACCTGCGGCAGCGGGTCGGCGGTGAAGGGACGCCGGGCCGGCGTGGACGACGAGCGTCCCGGCTTGCCGGTCGACATGACGAAGGCCAGGATCCGGGCGACAGCCAGGTAGAGCTCGGCGGGGATCTCCTCGTCGGTGTCGCAGACCCGGTGGAGCAGCCGGGTGAGCGGCTTGTCCTCGACGATCGCGACCCGGTTCTCACGCGCCTTCTCGCGGATCTTGAAGGCCAGATGGTCGGTGCCCTTGGCGACCACCCGTGGCGCCCCCTTGGACGGGGTGTACTTCAGGGCCACGGCGTAGTGCGTGGGGTTGACCAGTACGACGTCGGCGTCGACGACGGCGGTGAGCATGCGGTTGCGCGACATGGCCATCTGCCGGGCCCGGATCGCGCCCTTCATGGTCGGATCGCCCTCGCTCTGCTTGGCCTCCTCCTTGATCTCGTGCTGGCTCATCTTGAGCTTCTTCATCACCTGTCGCCGGTTGACGGCGTAGTCGCCCAGGGCGATGAGCAGACCGGCGACGGTCGCCGTCCAGAGCAGGGTCTCGATCCCGCCGAAGGTGAGTTCGACGGTCTGCGACAACGGCACCGGGCCCCGACCCACCAGCTGCGGCACCAGGGTGCGCCCGAGGCTGTAGACCACGGTGGCGATCACGAGCACCTTCAGCAGCGACTTGAGGGCCTCCCACCAGGCCTTGAACCCGAACATGCGCTTGATGCCCGGCACCGGGTTGAGCTTCTTGAGGTCGACCTTGACGGCCTTGCCGGAGGGATAGACCCCTTGCGCCGCATGGCCGAGCACCGCGGCGCCGCTGGTCGCCAGGGCGAACGGGGCGACCGCCGCCAGGACGGCCGTGGGCAGCTGCGCGACGGCGTCCACGGCGCGGGCGGCGGTCGGGTCGGCCGCCACGGTGGGCACGGCGCCGAGCATGGTGCGGAAGGTGTCGGCCAGGCCCGAGACGGTGTGCGGCAGCATCGCCGCGGCGGCGGCGATGGCCAGCCAGGTCGCGGCGTCCTGGGTGCGCGGGATCTGGCCCTTCTTGCGGGCCTCCCGCAACCGTTTCGGGGTCGGCTTCTCGGTCTTGCCGTCCTCGGCCACGTCTCACCCGCCCGACGGCGTGGGCGAGGGGGCGATCGGCAGGTCGACCATCGAGACGGTGGCGTGCTCGACGAGGCGGCTCGTCACCTCGGGCAGCCGAGCCACGACCAGGCCGGCCAGCACCAGGGTGAAGAGGATCTTCAAGGGGTAGCCCAGCGAGAAGGCGTTCAGGGCCGGTGCGGCCTTGGTCATCAGGCCCAGGCTGATGTCGGCGACGAGCATCGCGGCCACCACCGGCCCGGCGATCTGCAGAGCCGAGGCGAACAGGCCGGCGACGTCCTGGGTGACCGTGGCCGCGGTCTGCTGCCACGAGAACGTGGCCAGCGGTGCGGTGTGCACACTGCGGGCCAGGGCGTGCAGCACGAGCAGGTGCGACCCGGTGGCGAAGAAGATCGCCCAGGCCGCCACCTGGTGCAGTCGACCCATCACCGAGGTCTGCACCAGCAGCATCGGGTCGAGGGCGGTGGCGGCGCTGAAGCCGCCGACGGTGTCGAGCAGGTCGCCGACCGCCTGCACGGTCGACAGCGCCAGCTGCACCAGGAAGCCCAGGCTCACCCCGACCAGGGTCTGGGCGAGCATCTGGGCCAGGATGGTGTACCCGCTCAGGGTCGGCGCCGAGTCGAGCATCGACGACGTCAACGGCATGGCCAACGTCGTCGCCAGGCCCACCTTGGCCTGAGCCGGCACGCTACGGGAGTTGAACGGCGGGCAGGCCAGCACGAAGCCGGCGGTGCGGGCCACGGCGAGCAGGTAGGCGGCGACCGTCGACTGGGTGAGGGCCAGCTGCAGCCCGGTCACCTCACGCCTGCGTCCCCGCCATGCTCAGCCCTCGACCAGGGCCGACAGGGCCGGCGGAACCATGGCGAACGAGCCCACCATGTCCTGGCCGTGGCGGCGCTGGTTGATGCTGGCCTGCACGCCGACGACACCGACGAGACGGCCGTTGTCGTCGATCGCCTGCAGCATCGCGTAGGTGTGACCGCCGCCCTTGGTGCTGATGCACACCGCGCCGGGGCTCTCCATCTGGTTGACCACGCCGGTCTGCACGTTCCAGAACATCTTGCGACCGTCGGCCACCGGGTCGGTGGCCAGGTAGCTGTGGAACCAGGTGCGTTTGTCGGCCGAGGCGTAGCCCTTGACCTGCAGGCACTTTCCGCTGGTGCACCGGGCGAAGTCGATGTTTCGGAACCCCACGTGCTTGTCGTACGTGACTGCGTCGTAGACGTTCTCGGAGAACGGCCCGTAGATGCGGGTGGTGTTGTAGAAGTCGGTCATGGTGCCGGCCTGGCTGAACGGCGCGTTCGAGCCCAGGCCCCAGCCGCGGTTGCCCCCGGCCCGCGAGAGCACCAGCGAGGCCAGGGTGGGGCTGGTGCGCACCTGCCAGACCTCGAGCGACCTGCCGGGGAACGCGATCGAGATGGTGCCGTCGACGCGGCGGGCCCACTGGCCGGTTCCCAGCAGGCCGGTGCCGCCGTGCTGGAAGCCGACCGGGGTCCGGATCGGGCAGGCGTAGCGACAGCCCTGGGTCGTGTAGCCGCTGGCAGGCTTCATGTACCTGGCGTTGCCGTCGCCGGTGACCGAGTCCTGCTTCCACGTCCAGTACCGCTGCGACAGGGTGCCGTCGGTACGGAAGGTGTACTCGGCGATCTTGACGACCAGCCGGTTGTAGGTGCCGGTCAGGGTGCCGACGACGTAGTTCGGGCGCCCGCCGGGCAAGGTCATCGCGACGCCTGCGGCGCGCGCGCCCACCGGGACCGACCCGTCGGCCGACGTGGCTGCCGATGCCGGCAACGCGGCCGCCGAACCGAGCAGGACGGCGGCCGCCATCGCTGCCGTCGCCGCCCCGAACCGGCGTCGGGGGCGCCTGCTATCGGCGGTGGTGGCGGCCTGGTCGCACGGGTGCTGGGCAGAGCTGCGCATCTGGTCGTCCCCCGGAAGGTGTGGCGAGCGTTGCGGTTGTATCGACCGGGGGGAGGGCAGAGTTGAGGAGCCGCTCGGGTGGTTCCCGCCGCGAGCGGGGGTCAGGCGTCGAGGCGGACGGCGACCTCGACGGCTGCCAGCGCGGCGCGGTCACCCGTTCGGGCGTACCCGTCGGCGGCCGCGTCGGCCAGCTTGACGACGTGCTCGCCGCCGTGCGCGACGGCCGTCGCGAACAGCGCCTCGGCGTCCTCGTGCTGCGCCGGGACCACCACCGCCGCACTGCTCGGCCGGTAGGCCGAGACCACGGCGGCGGTCGCCGTCCAGGCGGCGTCGAAGCCGGCCGGCCACAGGGCGATCGGCAGGCTCGGCAGGGCCGCCAGCACGGCGTTCGGTGCGGTGGCGGCGTGCACCAGCATGGTGGGGTTGCCGTGGGCCAGGCGCGGGTAGAGCTGCAGCACGTCGTCGACGATGCGGCCCAACGCCTGCGGCACCGCCTCGGCCGTGGCGGGCGCCGCCAGCTCGGCCGCGGCCCGGCCGAACCGGGGATCGAGGCCGCGCAACCGGTGTCGGATGCCGAAGCGCTGGTCGGCCACCGTCGGCAGGTCGGCCAGCACTTCGCCCGCAGCGGCGCCACCGCAGGCGACCACCACGGGCAGCGGCTGCCACCGGGCGGCCCAGTAGGCCAGGGCGCGGCCGACCTCGGCGCGCCGCGGCTCGGTGTCGTGGTCGCGGATCGCCCGCAGGGCGTGCCCCAGCCGGATCACTCCATGGGTGGCCCCGGCCGCGATCCCCGGCAGCAGCCGGGGCCACCAGGCGGCGACCACCTGCTGCCACGGCTCCTCGCGGATCGCCCGGTCGAAGAAGGCGATCCAGTCGCCGCTGCGGCTGGGGTCACCGAGCGGGTCGCGCCACTCGTCGGGGCCGATGGTGAAGCGGGGCCGAGGCGGTTCGTCGAGGCGGGCGAGGTAGTCGTCGGTCCAGGCGTGGACGGCGGCCTCGCAGCCCCGCCGCGCCATCGCCTCGACGGCCATCGGGCCATGGTTGCTGAGCCAGCCCTCGAACTCGGGTCCGCTGCGGTGCAGCCGCTGCAGGGCCTCGTCGTAGGTGCCCTCGGGTGTCATCATGGGCACAGTCCAGAACATCAAGCGAACTTGAGGTCAAGATGCCCGCGCCAGGCAAGGTCGCTGCGAGAGCCCCGGACGCCGAGCCGCCGTCGTCCGGCCAGCTGCTGACCATCGGTGAGGTGGCGCACCGGTGCGGGCTCGCGCCGTCCGCGCTGCGGTACTACGAGAGCATCGGGCTGATCAGCAGTCGTCGCACCGCGGGCAACCAGCGCCGCTACCACCGGTCGGTGCTGCGCCGACTGGCCGTGGTGCAGGCGGCCCAGCACGTCGGGCTGAGCCTGGACGACGTGCGTCGGGCCTTCGCGGGCTTCGGCCCCGAGCACGCCCCCACGAAGAAGGAGTGGCGCACCCTGGCGCAGCAGTGGCGGCCGCTGCTCGACCGGCGGATCGCCGAGCTGCAGCAGGTGCGGGACGGCCTGGCCAGCTGCGTCGGCTGCGGGTGCCTGTCGATGCGGCAGTGCGCCATCTACAACCCTCACGACGAGCTGGCCGTCACCGGCCCGGGCTCCCGCCGCATCTTCCCCGACCTCACGGCGGCGACCTGAGCCCCGGCGTCGTTCTGCCCAGCCCATGATCGGTGGTTTCGCGGGGTTCCCCACCCGAGTCCGGTGGGAAACCCCGCGAAACCACCGATCTTCGAGGCCGGCTGCGGTCGCACGTGGCTGCGATGCGCCCGTGGCCGCGATGCGCCCGTGGCCGCGATGCGCCCCGTGGGGCCTACTCCGCCGACTGGTCCCGGATGCCGGCTCGACTTTCGCCGAGTGGTCGCAGTTGGCCGCAATGCTTCGCCGAGTGGTCGCAGTTTGCCGCAATATCTCTGGTGCGACGGTCATTTGGGACCACTCGGTGTGGGGCTGGTGGTGGATGGCGACCAACTGCGACCACTCGGCGCGAGGGGCAGTCGGGCGTGGGTCCGACGGTGGGCAGAGACGGGGAGGTTCCGGGAGGACGGGAGTTTCGGGCGGCGAGTGCGGCGAGGGCGGCGAGGGCGGCGAGGGCGGCGAGGGTGGCGGGGTGGCGGGGGCGGCGAGGGCGGCGAGGGCGGGGCTCAGCTGTTCAGGAGCTGCGGGATGAGGGCGAAGACCTCGCGGGTGAAGGTCTCGAGGGTGCGCAGGCACCAGGCGCCGGTGATCACCAGCATCGCCCCTGCCATTGCGAGCTTGGGCAGGAAGGTGAGGGTCTGCTCCTGGATCTGGGTGGCCGACTGCACGATCGACAGCAGCAGACCGACCACCAGCGTGCCGATCAGGATCGGCCCGGCGATCTTCATGGCGGTCAGCAGCGCCTCGGCGATGATCTGGATGACGGTCGACGACATGCCCACCCCTACCGGTAGGTGCCCAGGACGGTGGTGATGATCAGGGTCCACCCGTCGACCAGCACGAACAGCAACAGCTTGAACGGCAACGAGATCAGCGACGGGGGCAGCATGACCATACCCATCGACATCAGGATCGCGCTGACCACGATGTCGACCACCAGGAACGGCACGAACACGACGAAGCCGATGATGAACGCGCTGCGCAGCTCGCTGACCACGAAGGCCGGGATCAGGGTGCGCATCTCGACCTGGGCACGGTCGGTCGGCAGCTCGGCGCCGGCCGCCTTGGTCATCAGGGCGATCTCCTCGTCGCGGGTGTGCTTGAGCATGAACTCGCGCAGCGGCGCCGAGGCGCCGTCGTAGGCCTCGCTCAGACTGGCGGTGCCGTTCATGTAGGGCTGCACGCCCTTGGTGTTCATGGCGTCGATGGTCGGGCCCATCACGAACAGCGACAGGAACAGGGCCAGGCCCACCAGTACCTGGTTGGGCGGCACGCTCTGGGTGCCCAGGGCGCTGCGCGCCAGCGAGAGCACCACCACGATCTTCGTGAAGGCCGTGCACATCAGCAGGATCGACGGCGCGATCCCCATCACCGTCACCAGGACGATGATCTGGACGACGCGGCTCGGGTCGCCGGGCAGGGACACCGTCACCGATCCGTCGCCCGCGCCCGCGCCGGGCGCGCTCGGCGCGCTGGGGCTCGCGGGCGCCGAGGGTTTCGGGCACCGTGTTGGCCACCAGTGCCACCCGGCCCGCCAGCGACACGGTCCGTGCGCCGTCGATCCGCACGACGTCGGTCCGCACGTCGCCGGTCCGCGTCGCCGAGGCCGGGCCCGAACCCGAGGCGGACGACGACAGTGACATTGACTGCGACTGCGACTGCGACTGCGACTGCGACTGCGACTGCGCCGGTGACGGTGACGGTGACTGTGACTGTGACTGTGACTGTGACGGCACGGCAAGGACGACGGCCGTCGCCGCGGTCGCCACCCATGCCAACGCCAGCGCCGCCCTCACCCGACCCGACGTCCACCTGCGTTCGGACGCACCGGACGTCGTCATCGCCGCACCGTCAGCTCACGCAGGACGTCCAGCCCCTGGGCCCAGGTGCGCGGATCCAGCAGCGAGCCGGTGCCGACGGTCCGGGCGGCCGGTGCCGGCACACCAGGCTCGGTGACGAGGGCATCGCCGTGGGACGCCGAGCCGTGGGACGCCGAGCCGTGGGACGCCGAGCCGTAGGACGCCGGAGCGGTTGCTGCGCAGGGGTCGAGCTCGGTGACCAGGGTGACCGAGGTGGTGGTCACTCCGAGCACCAGCACGCGGCCGCAGACCTCGACGACGGTGAGGGCCCCGTCGCGGGTCAGGCCGATCCGGTCGACCACCCGCATGCCGACGCCCTCGCCGCGCATCCCCGCGCGGCGGGCCAGCCGGGCGGCGACCAACGCCAGGGCCACGCACGGCGACGCAGCGAGCCGACGACCCGCAGCAGCATCTCGAGGTCGGCGCCGGCGTTCACCGCGCGGCCCGCCTCGACCGCGGGCTCATGTGGCGTCCCGGTTGACGATCTCGGTGATGCGCAGGCCGAAGCTCTCGTCGACCACGACCACCTCGCCGCGGGCCAGCAGGGTGCCGTTGACCAGCAGGTCTGCCGGCGAACCGGCCAGCCGGTCGAGCTCGACGACGTCGCCCGGCGCCAGGGCCAGCAGCTGCCGCACGGTCATCCGGGTGCGGCCGAGCTCACAGGTGACCTCCATCTCGACGTCGCGCAGCATGTCGATGCCCCAGCTGCGGGCGGCGCTGGCGGCGTTGGCCGAGCTGCCTGTGGACGCGGCGTCCGACTGCATCGGCACGCCGGTCAGGGCCACGCCGACGAAGGCCGAGACGGTGGTTCCCGACAGCAGCGGCAGCAGCACCAGGGTTCCGGTCGACAGCACCTCGAGGCAGGCCTCGGCGTCGATGTCGGTGGGCTCGCCGTCCAGCTGCCCCCCCAGCTGCACAGCGATGGTCTCGAGGGCGGGCCGGAGGGCCTGGGCGGGCGGGACGGCGCCGAACGGGGTGTCGGCCAGGGCCTCGACGAGCTCGGCGCCGACCACGACCAGCACGGTTCCGGTGACGCCGGATCCCATGCTGGCCACGACCGCCGCGCCGGCCGGGGTCGGCAGAATCACCTCGGCCGGGTCGGACAGCGGACTGTCGGGCGTCAGCGGTGCGGGGGTCGGGATCTGGGGCATCGCCTCGGTCACCGCGGCCAGCACCCGCGATGCCGCCTGCGCGAAGGCGTTCCCGGCACCCTCGGTGGCGCTGTCGGGCACGAGGGGGGAGGCGGAGAAGCTCATCGAGTGACCTCACTGGTGTGACGTGCGCTGACGGGACCGAGCGGTACCGGGGGATGCAGGCCCGTGGGGTGCCGGGCCGCGGGGTGCTGGGCCGCGAGGGGCTGGACGACGGCGGTCACGCGGTCACCGCGCCGCGACGATGAGGATGGCCAGGGACTTGCCCGAGGAGCCGGGCACGGCCTTGGCGAAGGTGCTGGCGGCCGAGGTGACCGACAGCGGTGCCGTGGTGCGGTGCCCCAGCGGCACGACGTCGCCGACCTGCAGGGCGCCGATGTCGGCGGAACGCATGCGCATCGGGTCGAAGCGGACCGAAACGTCGACCTCGACGTCGGTCAGCCGGCGCTGGGTCAAGGTGGCCGCCACCGCCCGGTTCTGGTCGCGCTCGACCTGGTCGCTGCTGCGGGAGTGGTCCTCCAGGGCGGGTGCCAGCATCGGGTAGGGCAGACAGAGGGCCACGTTGCTGGTCGTCGTGCCGATGGTGAGCTCGAAGTAGGCCACCACCACCGGATCCGTGGGCGCCGCCGCCTGCACGAAGCGCGGGTCGTTCTCGAGGGTGAGCAGCTGCGGGTGGACGCCCTTCTCGATGGGCTCCAGTGCGTAGGCCAGCTCGCGCAGCAGCCGCTGCAGCAGCTGTCGCACCAGGGCCTGCTCGATGTCGGTCAGGGTGCGGTTCGGCTGGTCCTCGCCTGCCCATGCCGCCCAGCTGGTGGTCGACCATTGTCAGCAACGTGGTCTGCGGGAAGGTCAGCAACGCCTTGCCCTGCCACGGCTCGATCGACAGGACGACGCACATGGTGCCGTCGTCCAGGCTGGAGACGAACTCGTCGTAGCTCAGCTCCTCGATCCGGTCGCTGGCCAGGTGGCACAGCGCCCGCAGCGTGGTGGTGAGCACGGTCGTCGACTGCCGCTCGAAGGTCGTCATCGCGACCCGCAGCAGGTGGGCGTGCTCCCGTGCGAGCCGGACCGGGCGGCGGAAGTCGTACGTGCGCGCCTCACTGCGCGCGCGTCGCGCGGCGTCGGTGTTCGCGGCCCGGGTCACCTGGTAGCCATCGGTCGGTGACGCGCTCTGCTTGAGCCCGGGCTACTGCATGACGAACTCGGTGAAGTAGACGTCGTAGACCTCACCCTCGTCGATCTCGCGCAGGTGCTCGACCAGCTTCTCCTTGGCCTTCTCGCGGCCCTCGAGGGTGCTCAGCTCCTCCATCGACTTGTTGCTGAACAACGCGATCGCGGAGTCGAGAGCCTTGGCGCCCGACACCTCCTCGGCCACAGCCTTCGACTGCTGCAGCGACAGGCCGAGCTTGAGGAAGTGCCCGCCGGCCAGGTTGATGCTGATCGGGTCGAGCTTGGCCACGGCTCCCGGCGCCCAGGACGAGGTCGGCGAGGGCGCGGCGGCGGCCGCGGCGTCGGCCGGTGCCGCCTTCGGCTTGAGCACGAGGAACCAGACCGCGACGAGCACCACCACCAGGATCGGGACGGCGAGGATGATCAGCTTCTTCTTGCCGCCGCCCGACGCATCTTCGCCGTCCTTGGCCTCGGCGCCCTTCTTGGCCATGAGTGTCTCCTCGCCCTGGTTGTGCGTGACTGCGGTGGACGCCGGACGGCGTCACGGGGGGAGCCTCGACCGGCGAGGCCGCGAACTTGAGGCCTGTCAGCCGCTGCCGGAGTGCGGCGTGGTGGTGGGTGCGGCCGTCGCTCCGGCAGTCGCGGCATGCCCGGACGGCGATGCATTGGCGGCGGCGTGCGTGGCGGCGGCGTGGGCAGGGGAGGCGCCTGGCGACGGGGTGGCTGCTGCGTCCCCCTCGCTGAGCCAGGCGTGCGGGTCGGTGGCGGCCGCGGCCGACGGGCTCGGGCTGGGCTTGGCCCACGGGTCCTCGGACTCCGCGGCGGTGTGCACCGGACTCGGGCTGGGCGTCGGCGTGGGCTCGGGCTGGTTGCCGAGGGCGTCGATGGCGCGCCCCGCCGAGTTGTCGACGCTGGCCACCACCACGATCTCGACCCGCCTGTTGGCCACCATCGCCGTGGGTCGCGGCCGGCATGCAGCGGGTGGGTGTCGGCGAACCCGGTGGCCGACATCCGGTCGCCGGGATGCCGTGCGCCCGCGTCAGGTAGCGCAGCACGCCGGTGGCCCGGTCCGCCGACAGCTCCCAGTTGGAGGGGAACCGTGCCGTGCTGATCGGCACGGTGTTGGTGTGACCGTCCATGCTCAGCCTGTTGGGCAGCTCGGCCAGCGTGGGGTCAGGGTGTCCAGGATCCGCCGGCCGCCCGGGAGCAGGTCGGCCCACCGCTGTCGAACAGCACCTTGTCGGTCGCGATGGTGACCACCAGGCCCCGCTCGTCGAACCGGAAGCCGCGCTCTTGGGGGGGCCCGCCTTCTCAGGGCCTGGCATCTTCTTCTCGGCCTTCTTCAGGTTCTTGACCTCGCTGGCCACCTGGGCCTTGTGGTCGCCTTGACCAGCTGGGCGACCGCCTCCGGGTTTACCTGCTGGTCGCGTCCTTCGTGGCGCTGCGGGTCTTGTTGCCCGCCGTTGCCGCCCGAGCCAGGTTCGAGCGAGTCGGGCGCGACCGCGCCGCCGGGTCCATCATCGCGTCGGCGCCGTCCAGGATGGCGACCGGGGCGCCGAAGCCGGCGGAAGGCCGGTCTTCAGCGCCATGAACTTCTTCTGGTCGACCTGGCTGATCGCGAACATGACGATGAAGAGCACCATCAGCAGCGTCATCATGTCGGCGTACGCACCAGCCAGCGCTCGTGGTTCTCGTGCTCCTCGTGCTCCTCCTCGTGGCCGCCGCGCTTCTTGCCGCCGCCGCCATGGCCGTCACCATCGCCGTCACCGCCCGGACGCGCTCACGGCTCAGGCCGCTTCCTGCCGCCGGTGCCGGCTTCGGGCCGGTCAGCGACGATCTTCGACTGGAGCTTGGTGGCCACCACGCGCGGGTTGGCCCCGGCCTGGATCGCCATGACGCCTTCGATGATCAGCTCCATCCGGGCCGCCTCGCATGCCCGGCGATGGTCTTGATGCGCTTGCCGCAGGGCAGGAACATCACGTTGGCCGAGAGGACGCCCCACAGGGTGGCGACGAACGCCGCCGGCGATCAGGTGGCCGAGCTTGCTCCGGCTCGGAGAGGTTCTCGAGCACGTGGACCAGGCCGATGACGGTGCCGATGATGCCGATGGTGGGGGCGTAGCCGCCGGCGTCGGTCCAGAACCCGGCCGCGCCTTGGTCGCCGACGCCTTCTTCGCCTTCACCTCGGCCGCCAGGATGTCGAAGCAGGTCGTCGGGGTCGGTGCCGTCGACGGCCATCTGCAGGCCCTTGCGCATGAACGGGTCCTCGATGGCCTCCATCTCGGACTCGAGCGCCAGCAGGCCCTCGCGGCGCGCCTTCTCGGCCATCTTCACCAGCGGCTCGACGACGCACTGGCTGTCGACCTTCTTGGCGGTCATGCCGTAGATCAGCCACTTGATGCCGCCGATGAAGCCCGGCGATCGTGTTGCCGGCCATGCACCGCGCCGGTGGTGCCGACGAACACCAGCAGCAGTGGCGGGGGCAGGAAGATGGCCATCGGGTTGCCGCCCTCGAGGATCATCGCGCGCGAAGATGGCGCACGAAGGCCACGACGAGCCCGATCAGGGTTGCCGGATCCATGGGTCAGCCCTCCCGCGGCGGCAGCGTGAAGACCCGCGCGAGCGAGTTCGCCGCGTGTTGGCGTGACGTCGTCTGGAGCGCGGGGTCCCGTCCTGCTCGGGCACGGGGGTCTGCCTCGATCGGGGCCTGGGTCAGCCGGGCGGCCACCGCGCGAAGGCGGCTGCCGCGACCGAGGCTCGCCACTCCCGGATCGCTCGACCAGCTCCGGCACCGACTCGCGATCACGCTTGTGCCCGTCCATCATGGTGAGCACCGTGTCGGGCGTCGGCTCCGCCCGTTCGATGAGGTCGGGGTTGAGGGCGATGGGCGCCCGCCCAGCCGGGTCAGAATGATCATTGGGGTCCGTCCTTGGACGTTCGGACGACGGTCCGCCGTCAATCTGGTGCATCGGCGGCAGTCACCGTCCTGAGCGGCACGCCGATGGACCCACAAGCGCCCGTTCGGGTGTCGCGACGCGCGGTGCCGCCGTTCTTCGTGTCCGGCAGTACGCCCGGCAGTACGCCCGGCAGTACGGGCGGCAGTACGCCCGGCAGTACGCCGGGTACGCCCGGCGAGTCGCCCGGCAGGCGCCCGGAGTAGATCTGGCGGCGCACCCGGAGGTGGCGGCGTCCCGTACGGCAGGACGGCCACCCTCAGCGTCAGCGCTTGATGTTCACCAGGTCCTGCAGCATCTCGTCGCTGGTGGTGATCACCCGGGAGTTCGCCTGGAAGCCGCGCTGGGCGATGATCATGTTGGTGAACTCCTGCGCCAGGTCGACGTTGCTCATCTCGAGCGTCGCCGCCGAGCAGGTGGCCGCGGCCGCCGGTGCCGGGCGAGCCGATCTGCGGCAGGCCCGAGTTGCTGGACTCGACGAACGCCGTCGAGCCGATCTTCTGCAGCCCGACCGGGTTGTTGAAGTTGGCCAGCGCGATCTTGCCCATGGTCAGCTTCTGGCAGTTGCTGAAGACCCCGATGATCGAGCCGTCCTGGTCGATCTGGAACTGCTGGAGGCTGCCCGAGGTGGCGCCGTCGACCTTGGTGACCGCAAGGGACTTCGGCCCGCCGAAGTTAGTGATCATGGACAGGTCGAGGTTGACCGCCGTGCCGTCGGCCAGGGTGATCGTGTCGCCGCCGGCGGTGTAGGCGCCGTTGGTGAAGGTCAGCTGCGTCGCGGCGTCGGTGGTGCCGGCCACTGAGTCGGTGACAGTGATGTCGTAGGCACCGGCATTGGGGGTCAATGTCGACGGTGAGGGAGTGCGCAGCGCCCGAGGCGTCGTAGGCAGTTGCCCCGAGCGTCATGGTGGCGGCCGAGCCGGTCGAGATGTTGCCCGAGAGCCCCATCATCGTTGTGGGGGATGGCGCGACGGTCATTCCGGTGGGGATCTGGATGTTGGTCAGTGGGGTGTCGGTGTTCACGTTCCCCTTGCTGTCGCCCATCCACCCCTGCACCAGCATGCCCTCGGGGTTGACGAGGTTGCCGTTGGTGTCGAAGTTGAAGGCGCCCGCGCGGGTGTAGGCCTGCTGAGAGCCGTTCCGGACGACGAAGAAGCCGTCACCCTGGATCATCAGGTCGGTCGCCTTGCCGGTGTTCTGGGCGGAGCCCTGGCCGAAGTTGGTCGAGATCGCCGCCCAGCTTCACGCCGAGGCCGACCTGGGCTGGGGTTGGTGCCGCCGAGCGCGGGGCTGGGCATGTTCGACAGTCGCGCAGTGTCTGGCTGAGGGTGTCCTCGAAGACGGCTGTGCTCGTCTTGAAGCCGGTGGTGTTGACGTTGGCGATGTTGTTGCTGACGACGTCCATCAGCGTCTGGTGGGCGCGAAGTCCGGTGATGCCTGAGAAGAGGGAACGCAGCACGGTGTCCTCCAGGGGACGATGCGGTGACGAACGGCATCCGTGCCGGAAGGCCCCACGTGCGTCGTGCCGCGGGGAGGTGCAGAGGGACGTGCGGGTCAGGCGGTGGTTGCTGCCGCAGCCGTCGTGACGGCGGTGACAGCGGTGACGGCGGACAGTGCGACCGTCACCCCGTCGACCGTCAGGTTGGGTGCCTGGCTGCCGATGGTGCAGCCGGTCACGGTGCCGGTGCGGCCGGCGCCGTTGACGTCGGTGTAGGTCACCGACTTGCCGACCAGGCTGCTGCCGGTCTGCTGGTTGCTGGCGTCCAGCACCTTCTGGGTCAGCGAGGCCAGTTCGGTGATCTTCTCGACCGAGGTGAACTGCGCCGTCTGCGACATGAACTGCGAGCTGTCGGTCGGGTTGCTCGGATCCTGGTACTGCAGCTGGGCCACCAGCAGCTTCAGGAAGGTGTTGGTGTCCATCGCGGTGCGGTCGGTCCCGGTCGAGAACGTCGGCGTGCTGCCGGTGGTCCCGGTCGTGCCGGTGGTTGCGGTGATCGCCATGGGGTCCTCCTCTCGTGATGCGGGTCAGAGTGGTGCGGGTCAGCGTGGTGCGGGTCAGAGTGGTGCGGGTCAGCGTGGTGCGGGTCAGAGTGGTGCGGGTCAGGTGCTGTCGCGCCGGTGGTGCTACCACGGTGGTGCCGCGCCGGCTGCCCCGCTCAGACCCTCACGTCCACGCGCCCGGCCTGGCCGAAGCCGGTGCGGACGGTGACCCGGGGGGCCGGATCCGCCGACGCGCCGGACGACCCGGCCGTCGTGCGGGACCCACGGTCGTCCGGGCCCGACCGGGTGGCCCGGTCGCGCTCGTCGGGCGCCCGCCGTCCACTGTCACCGGCCGAGTCCGCCGTGGCGGCGAAGGCGGCCCCGGACTGTCCGGGCCGGCCGTCGGTGGCCGAGGATCCGGACCCGGTCGCCGAGGTGGGCTGCAGCGAGACGGCGTCCAGCCCCAGCCCGGCCGAGCCGAGCTGGTCGCGCAGGCCGCTCATCGATGCGTCGAGGGCCGACAACGCCTCGGGCGAACCGCTGATGGCCAGTCGCACCTTGCCGGCGCGCACCGAGACGGTGAGCGTGAGCGGGCCCAGGTGCTCGGGGTCGAGTCGCACCACGGTGCGGTGGGTGCCGTCGGCAGTGGTTCGGATCGCCGTGATCTGGCGTGCCACCTGCTCGCCGACCGGGATCGGGGTGGCCCCGGTCGCTCGATCGGAGGCCGCGGCCGGGGCGGTCGGACCGGTGGCGGCCAGGGCGATCAGGTTCAGGCCCGTTCCGGGGACGGCGGCGCCGTCCGGGCCCGGCCTGTCCGACGTGCCGCCGCCGGTGCCGCCGGCGTCCGGGCCGCCGCCGGTGGTCGCGTTGCCGGTGGCCAGGGCTGTCGTCGCCGCGGCGATCGCCGGGGACGACGTGGCGGCGGCGCCCCCCTCGCCCGGGCCCCGGGGTCCGGGGACGGTGGGGCGGCTCGGGTCGCCGGTGATCGCGGTCGCCAGGTCGAGGCCGAACCACGAGGTCGTTGCGCTGACGGGATCTCCCGACGGTTGCGAGGCGGCGTTCGGGTCACCCCCGACCGCCAGGTCGCCTCTCCCGTCGGCAAGACCGGCGCCGCCATGATGAGCCATGAGGGTGGTCACCGGGCGGAACGCGGCCGTGGGCACCAGGGCGGTGGTTGCGGCGGTGGTCGGGGCGCTGACGGAACGAGCGAGGACGGCGCCGACGGCGCCGGTGGCGGTGAGAGCCACCATCGGGTCGCCGGCCCCGGCTGTGATCCCCTGCGGCGGAACGGGGCCGGGGCTGGCCACGGCTGCCGCCACCGCGGGTCCCGGGGCGGGGCTGTCCGCAGCGACCGCCCCCGACCTGGCGATCCCCGCGGTCGTCGGGGCGATCGTGGTTGTGTCGGTGGTGTTCTCGACCGCGTCGGGACCCACTCCGGTGCCCGGTGCGGCGGCAGCGGCGGACGAGGCAGTGCCCCGGAGCGGTGCCGCGGCCTGCGGCAGCCCCTGCCCGACGGGGTCGGTGACGCCGGCGGAGCCGGGGATTGCGGGCGTTGCCGGCGGTCGCGGCCGTCGGGGCGGCGGCCATCGCGGTCACGGCCGACGACGCGGACGACGGTGCTGCCGCGCCCGTGATCACCGAGGTCGTGCTCATGCCGAGCTGTGCAGCGGCGAGGGCACCTGCGAGCTCGGCGGACGTCGTCGCGGTGGAGGGGTCGATCGCCGCCGCGACCGGGATGCCCTGATCGGCTCGGCCCGTCGGGTCGACACCCGTGGCGCCGGTCCCGGTCAGGTCGGAGCTCGACGGCGTCGCCCTGGGAGCCGCCGTCCTGGGAGCCGCCGAGGGTGCCCTCGACGTGTGGGCCGTCGACGCGGGAGTCGGTGGTCCCGCCGGTGCCGGCGCGTGCGATGCCGGCGCGTGCGGTGTCGTTGGTGCCGCCTGTCGCCGGCTCGCCGGTGGCGCCGGCGTCGGTGGCGGCGGCGGCCCGGGTCGGGCGGGCGCTCACCGAGGGAGCGGTCGGCCGGGCGACCGCAACAGTGGCCTCGGACGCGGCACGCGGTGCCGGGGGGCGCGGTGCCGGGGGGCGCGGTGCCGGGGTGGGCCGGACCCCGGCCAGGATGCGACCGAAGCGACCGGCACGATGGACGGCGGTGCGCTCGCCGCCCGGTCGGGCGGCTGCCGCCGTGGTCGCCGGGGCGGCCACCAGGGTAGCGACCGTGGGGGTGGTACGGGGTCGCGTGGTCATCGCAGGGCCTCCTGATACCCCAGCACATGCTGGACGTAGTTCTGGGTTTCGCGATAAGGGGGAATGCCGCCGTAGCGCTGCACCGCCCCCGGTCCGGCGTTGTAGGCGGCGACGGCGAGGTCGACCCGACCGTCGAACTGCCGCAACAGGTCTCGCACCATGCGAGCGGCACCGTCCACCGCCTGTGCCGGGTCGTAGGCGTTCACGCCCAGACCCTTGGCCGTGCCCGGCATGAGCTGCATCAGGCCCTGGGCCCCGACCGGGCTCACCGCCCGCGGGTTGTAGGCGCTCTCGGCCTTGGCGATCGCCGACAGCAGGGTCGGGTCGACCCCGTAGCGCCGTCCCGCCTGCGTGAACAGGTCGGCGTACGGGCCCGCCAGGCCCGGACCGGAGGTCGCTCGGCCCGCGTCGGCGACGGGGCCGACCGTCGCGGCGGTGGTCCGGCGGCGGCGCTACCGGTGACCGAGCCGGCCACGGAAGCGGTCGTGACGGTGGGGTCGGTGGCGATCCGTCGGATGGACGACGGTGTGCCCCACAGCTTGTGGATGCCGACGAAGCTGCCGGTGTGCGGGGCGTCGATCATCTTGCCGTTGCCGACGTAGATGCCCACGTGGTGCGCGGGCTTGCCGAAGAAGACGAGGTCACCCGGGCGGGCATCGTCGACCGAGGCCACCGCGGTCCCCGCGTGGGACTGGTCGGCGGCCACCCGAGGCAGCGTGGCGCCCAGCGTGCCGTAGACCAGCTGCACCAGGCCGGAGCAGTCCAGGCCGGAGGCCGGGTCGGTGCCGCCCCACCGGTACGGGACGCCGTTGTAGGTGGCCGCCAGCGCCACGGCCCGCTCGCCCAGGGTGCCGCCCGAGCCCCGCCCGGACCCGTTGAGCCCGGTCAGCCCGTCGAGCCCGGTCAGCCCGTCGAGCCCGGTCAGGCCGTTGAGCCCGTCAGGCTCGACTGCCCACCGGCCTTCGCCAGGTCGGCCAGCTGGGACAGCGCCGTGGTGGCAGCTGCCTGGGTACCGCTACCGGCGGCGCCACCGGCGGTGCCCAGGGTGCCGTCGGCCAGCGCCGTGGCCAGGGCCGAGGCGAAGCCCGACGACCCGGCGGCGGGGGTGACCTGGGCCGGGGCGTTCATGCCGAGCAGCCCGCGCAGCTCGGCCACCCGGGCCTGGACGGCGGCCAGTCCGTCGCTCATGCTGCGTCACCTCCGGTCGGGTCGGGTAGGAACGGGTCGGAGCGGTGTACCTCGGTGCGGGGTGGGTCGGAGCGGTGTGGGTCAGGGCGGTGCGACCGGCGTGGCCTGGGGAAGGTCGAGACGACGGCAAGGTCGTCGGTGAGGCGCTGCTCCTGCCTCAGGTCGTGGTCGGTCACGGCCTGCCGGTGCCGTTCGTGCAGCACCTCGACCGCCTCGAGCCGGCTGCGGGCCTGCTGCCAGTCGGCGAGCGAGGCCGCCAGCCGTAGGCGGGCGGTCTCGGCCTGCGCCGCCAGCTGGTCGGCCTGCTCGCGCAGCAGGTCGCGACGGTGGGCCAGAGCGGTGACCGACATCGGCCCGGACCGCAGGTCCGGTACGCAGGCGAGGATCTCGTCCTGCTTGTCGGTGACCGCCTGCTGGGCCTGGGCCAGCCCGGACCGGGCCGCGCCCAGCTCGCGGGTCGCCTGCTCGAGACCGGCGGCCCGCAGCCGTTCGACGGTCGCCAGCCGAAAGCTGCGCCTCATGCGGCACCACCCGCACTGCCGGCTCCGCCGATGCCCGCTCCGCCGATGCCGGCTCCGCCCAGCATGGCGAGCAGGTCGGCCCATGAGCTCTCGGAGGGCACGACGTCGTCCGGCGACTGCCGCAGGAACGCCTCCAGGGCCGGCCGCAGCCGGATCGCGACGTCGACGTCCGGGTCGCTGCCGTGCGCGTAGGCGCCCACCTCGATCAGCTCGCGCGCCTCGCGGTGGGCGGCCAGCAGCCGCCGGACGACGGCGGCCGCGGCGACCCGCTCGGGCGGCAGCACCGCCCGCTCGACCCGCGAGACCGACTCCAGCACGTCGATGCTCGGGAAGTGGCCCGCGGTGGCGAGGCGACGCGAGAGCACGACGTGACCGTCGAGGATGCCGCGCACGGTGTCGCCGATCGGGTCCTGCAGGTCGTCGCCCTCGACCAGCACCGTGTACAGCGCGGTGATGCTGCCGGTGACACCGGGGCCGGACCGCTCGAGAAGCCTCGGCAGCATGGCGAAGACGCTGGCGGGGTAGCCGCGGGTGGCCGGCGGCTCGCCGGCGGCCAGGGCCACCTCGCGTTGGGCGAGTGCGGTCCGGGTGACGGAGTCGACCACCAGCAGCACGTCGAGGCCGGTGTCGCGGAACCACTCGGCGATCCGGGTGGCGGTGAACGCCGCCGTGAGCCGCAGCATCGGCGGGTCGTCGCCGGTGGCCACCACGATGACGGTGCGCTCCCGGCTGACCGGGTCGAGGGTGTCCTCGAGGAACTCGCGCACCTCTCGGCCCCGCTCGCCGACGAGGGCGACCACCCGCACCGGGGCGCTGGTGCCGCGCACCGCCATGCCCAGCAGCGTCGACTTGCCCACGCCCGAGCCGGCCATGATGCCCACCCGCTGCCCGGCGCCGACGGCGACCATGGTGTCCAGGGCGCGGACCCCGGTCGGCAGCGACTGGTCGACCCGGCGGCGGTGCAGCGGGTTGGGGGCGGCGTTCTCGAGCGGCACCTGCTGGACGTCGACGAGGGCGGGGCCGCCGTCCATCGGCCGTCCCAGGGCGTCGACGATCCGACCGAGCAGGCCGAAGCCGGCCGGGATCATCGCCGGCCCACCGGTCGGGCAGGCCGGGTCGCCGGCCGCGACGCCGACGACCCCGCCCAGCGGCATGCAGGTGACCCCGTCGCGATGGACGGCGACCACCTGGGCGGGCACCGTGCCGCCGGCGGTGTGCAGGTGCATCAGCTCGCCGACGCTGCCGCGCACCCCTTCGACGTGGATGCCGAGCCCGACGACACCGGCGACGGTGCCCTCGACCCGTGGCCTGGCCGCACCGGCGGCGCGCTCGAGGCGTTCGGCCAGGGTCCGGGTGACCTGGGCGAGGGCGTGGTCGAGGGCGACCACGTCGGGCAGGTTCGAGGTGGTGCCCCTCATCCGCGCAGCACCGCCTCGGCGGCCGCGACCGCGGCCGGCAGGTGCAGCCGCAGCCGCTGCGTCAAGGTGCTCAACGTGACGTCGCCGGGAGCCAGGGCGGCGTCCACCACGAACGTGACCTTGGCCGCCGAGCCGTTGCCCGCGGCCCTGGCCCGCTCCGCGACCGATGTCAGCATCGCCAGATCGGCGGCGGCAGCCCGGATCACGACCTGCTCCGGCTCGCCGAGCATGGCCAGCGCGGAGCGCACCGCCTCGACGGTGGGGTCGTCGATGCTGGCCAGCTCACGACCGATCGCGGCACGGGCGATCGCGAGGGCGCCGTCGGCGAGAACGTCGGCGAGCTCGTTCCACCGCGGTGCCGCCGTGGCGTCGGCGGCGGCGGTCGCGCGGGTCAGCGAGCCGAGCACGGCGTCGAGTCGGGCGGCCTGCTGCTGGGCCTGCTGCTCGTCGGCGGCGACCCGGCGCTGCTGCTCCTGCGCCGCGGCGGCGGCCGCGGCCTGCCGGCCCTGCGCCCAGCCGGCCGCGTAGCCCTGCGCCCGCGCCTGCTCGCGCGCCAGCTCGGCGGCCTGCCCGATCCGGTGCTCGGCGTCGGGGTCGACCCAGCGCCCGCCGAAGGTGCGCAGCGGCCGGTCCAGCCGGGCGGGGGTCACCTCGGGATCACTCGACGAAGGCTTCATCGCTGCCTCGGGCGATCTGGATGGCACCGGACTGCTCGAGCGCCCGGATCTCGGTGACGACCTTGGCCTGGGCCTCCTCGACCTCGGACAGGCGCTTCGGGCCGAGCAGCTCGATCTCCTCGGCCAGGTTCTCGGCGGCCCGGGTGGACAGGTTGCGCATGATCTTCTCGCGCACCGGGGCGCTGGTGCCCTTGAGGGCGAGCGCCAGGGCGCTGCTCTCGACGTTGCGCAGCACCTGCTGGATCGCCTTGTCGTCCAGGGACGTGATGTCCTCGAAGATGAACATCTGGGCGCGCACCTGCTCGGCCAGCTCGGGGCTGACGCTCTCGAGACCCTCGAGGATCATGCGCTCGGTGCCGCGGTCGGCACGGTTGATGATGGCCACCAGCGGGCCCACGCCGCCGACCGTCGACAGCTCCTGCGGGCCGAGCACGGTCGACATCCGCCGGTCGAGCTCGCGCTCGACCAGCCGGATGACGTCGGGCGAGGCGCGCTCCATCAGGGCGATCCGGTGAGCGACGTCGGCCTGCAGCATCTTCTCGAAGCCGGACAGCACCAGCGCCGACTGCTGCGGCGACAGGTGCGCCAGTACCAGGGCGATCGTCTGCGGGTGCTCGTCGCCGAGGAAGGTGATCAGCTGCCGGGCGTCCGCCTTGCGCATCGCTTCGAAGGGCATCTCGGCCAGGGTGGCGCCGAGCTTCTCCATCAGGGCGTCGGCGCGTTCGCCGCCGATGCTGTCGGCCAGCAGCGAGCGGGCCAGGTCGAGGCCGCCGCGGCCGGCGACGTCGCTGTTCACCAGGGTGGTGTGGACTTCGGACAGCACGGCGGCCGCATCGGCCGAGGTGACCTCCTTGAGTCGCACGATCTCGGCGGTCAGCTCCTCGACCATGTCCTCGGGCAGCCGTGACATGACCTTGGAGGCCTTCTCACGGCCCAGCTGCACGAGCAGGATCGCGGCCTTGCGCAACCCTGACAGCCCTACGGTGGCGATGGTCACGGATCAGCCCCGGTCCCCGAGCCAGCCCTGCACGAGCTGGGCCATCTCCTCGGGCTGGCTGTCGACGAGGTGGGAGACCTCGTCGCGCAGCCGCTCCCGCTCGACGGCGGGCTCGGACTGGGCGGTGATGCTGCGCGGCTCCTCCTCGTACGGCAGTGCGGACCGGGTGGCCCCGATGGCCTCGACCCGCGACGGCATCAGGATGCCCCCGGGCAGATCGGACGCCGTGACGGCGATGCTCGGGTCGTCGCCCGCCGGGCGGCGCTTCATGAAGATGATCAGACCCACGATCACCAGGATCACCAGGCCGGCCTTCTTGCCCAGGTCGATGTACTGCCCCAGCTGGGCGTCCTTCTGGGCTGCGGCCAGGTCCTTGGCGGCGGCGGTGCTGGTGGTCGTGTCGAAGGGCAGCTGGTCGACCTGGATGCTGTCGCCCCGGGCGGTGTCGATGCCCGCCGCCGTGGTCACCAGGTTGAGCACCTTCTTGGCGTCGGCGCTCTTGGTGGTGGTCTGGTCGAGCACCACCGACACGTTGAGTCGCTGGACGGTGCCAGGGGCCGCCTGCTCGTTGGTGACCTCCTTGCCGATCGCGTTGTTCGTGGTGCGGGTGCCCTTGGCGTACCCGCCGTTGCCGCCGGCACCGGCCACCGCGGACGGCGTCGGCACGCCGAGCACCCCGCCGGCGCCGGACGAACCGGCACCGTAGGTCTCGGTCGAGGTCGACTCCGACAGCGGTGGCAGGCTGGGCGAGGGCGCCACGTAGATCTCGGAGGTCTTGGACCGGGTGTCGAAGCTCAGCTGGGCGGTCACCTTGACCACCGAGTGGCCGGCGCCCAGCACCTGGTCGAGCATCGCCTGCAGCTTGCCCGTCTGGCGGTCCTCGAACAGGGCGGTCTGGTTGTCGGCCTCGCTGGCCTGGTCGGCGGCGCCGGCGGCACCGGCGTTGCGCGAGGACAGCAGGGTGCCCTTCTGATCGCTGACGGTCACGTCGGCAGGGTCGAGGTTGGGCACGCTGCCGCCGACCAGGTGGGTCACGGACTGCACCTGGCTGCGGCTGAGGGTGGTGCCCGGGGTCAGCGAGAGCAGGACGGCGGCCGTCGGCTTGTCGGTGGTCGTCGAGAACACGTCGCGCTTGGGGATGGCCAGGTGCACCACGGCGCTCTTGACCCCGGTGATCGCGCCCAGGGTCTTGGCGAGCTCGGTCTCCATGGCGCGCTGGTAGGCCACGTTCTGCTGGAAGTCGGTGGCGGTCAGGCCCTGCTTGTCCAGGATCGACCAGCCGCTGCCCGCGTCGTTGGCGGGCAGGTTCTTGCCGGCCAGGCTGACCCGCAGGTCGTAGACCTGCGACTGCGGCACCAGGACCGTGCTGCCGCCGTCCGCCAGCTGGTAGGGCACGCTGTCGGCCTGCAGCTGCGAGACCACCGCGCTGGCGTCGGTGCCCGAGAGCTGGCTGTACAGCGGGGTCCACGACGGCTGGGCGACCCAGCGGGTCATGGCCACCACGCCCAGTACGAGCGCCGCGACGGCGACCAGGATCACGCCGCGCTGGCCCGGGGTGAACCCGGCCAGCAGGGTACGAGCGCGCGCCATGCCTTGACCGACCCGGGGGTTCACAGCGGCATCCTCATGATCTCGTTGAAGGCGTCGAGCGCCTTGTTGCGGACCGTGGTGGTCAGCTCGGTGGCGATCTGGGCCTCGTTGGCCGCGATGACGTAGTCGTGGATGTCGGTGAGGCTGCCGGTGGCCGCCTGCACGGCCTTGGTCTGGGCGGTGCGGTCGAGGCCGTCGAGGGCGCTGAGGCTGTTGCCGATCGCCCCGGCGAAGTCGGCCCCGCGGGCGGCGGCCGCGCCCGAGGCCGCCCCGGCGCCGCCGGCGCCACCGACCCCGCCCGTCCCGGCCAGGTCACCGGTCAGGCTCGCGCCCGAGAGCACCTGCTGGCGGTACTGCTGCGCCAGCTGGCTCAGGTTGATGCCCCCGACCCCCCCGATCCCGCCCATCGCCATCAGCTGCGGCCCATCTGGATGGCGGCCTCGTAGGTGGACTTCACCCGGTCGAGGTTGGACGCGTTCGCCTGGAAGCCACGCTGGGCCATGATCATGGTGGACATCTGCTCGCCGAGGTCGACGTCCGGCAGTCGCACCATGCCCTCGGCGTCCGCGAGGGGGTGACCCGGGGAGTAGACCAGCCGGCCCTCGGCGCTGCCCAGGGCCAGGCTGTCGACCGTGACGCCGGCACCGGTGCCGCCGTCCTCGACGGCCTGGGCCACCACGTAGCGTGCCTGGAAGGCCGCGCCGCTGGTCGGCTTGATCGTGTTGATGTTGGCGATGTTGTCGGCGATGGCGTCCACCCAGGTCTGGTGGACGTTCATCGCCGAGCCGCAGATCCCGAGGGCCTCGAACATCAGGGTCAGGCCCCCTTCGCGGCGGTGCGGTAGAGGGAGTAGCGGTCGCCGGTGGCGCGCAGCGCCAGCTCGTAGGCCAGCTGGGTGTTGACCGAGGCGACCGTCTCGTCGGCGAGGTTGACGTTGTTGCCGGTGAGGCCGCCGGGGGCCTGGGAGTAGACGACCCGCGGGTCGACCGCGAGCGGGTCGTTGCCGTCGGCCAGCGCCTGCTTCAGCTCACCCTCGAACGAGACCGAGCGGGCCTTGAAGTAGGGAGTGTTGACGTTGGCGATGTTGTCGCTGATGGCACGCTCGCGTGCGGACAGCCCGCTGAGCGCGCTGTGCAGCGCGGTAAGTGCGACGTCGTCGAGCATCACGGACCCCCCAACCCGCCCGCGTGCTGATGCACCGGGAAGGTGTCGTCGGAGCTACGCCGTTCCGTGGCGTTGCCGAGCTGTCCGTGCTCTGCCTGTCTGGTCGGTGCCGGTGCTGCTGGTCTTGAGACGAAAACCTGCAGGTCACAGCCGTTTCCGCCATCCGGCGCAGCAGGCGGTGAGCCGTTCGGGTGCAGGTCCGGCAGTCAATCCGCTGCCCGGGTGAACGTCGAGGAACCGCCGCCACCGGCCCTGCCCCTGCTGCCCGCCCTGGTGCCGACCCCGCCACCGCCGACGGCCGGCGCGGGGATCCGCGGACCCCAGAAGACCCCTTCGGTGGGTAGTGGTGCCTCGAGGGGCCGCTGCCGCTGGCCCGGGACGGTCGGCCGAGCCAGCCGCACGAGGGCGGCCACGGCCCTGCCGTTGGCCGGGGCGGCCTCGAGACGCTGCAGGATCGCCTCGAGGTAGGGGCTCCGGGAGTCCCGGATCTGGTCGGCGAGCTCACCCTCGCGGCCGTGCCACAGCTCGAGCAGCAGCCCGATGTGCGGCAGTGCGAAGGAGTGCTCGGTCAGGGCCCGCAGCAGGCACTCGCGCGCCTCGTCGAACTGCCCGTCGCCCATGGCCAGCAGGGTGTGGGTGACCAGGGTGTTGCCGGTGTTGATCACGTTGCCCACGGAGTCGATCACCTGGTCGATGCCCCGCAGCAGCTCCAGCGCCCGTGCTCGCTCACCCATCCGGTTGCGGGCCTGGGCCTCGAGCCAGTCGCAGTACTTCTCGGCCTGCGGGCTCTCGGCACGCACCTCGGCGATCAGGTGCAGCGCGACCTCCTCGAAGCCGCCCTCGTCGAGCAGCAGCTGGGCCAGGTTGGCGGTGGCGTGGGTGCGCTGCCAGCTGGTCGGCGAGGCGATCTCGCGCAGCGTCTCGTAGGCGTCGACCGCCTCCTGACGGCGCCCCATGCCCTGCAGCGACCGACCGAGGTCGAGCAGCACCTTGGTGCCGGCGGAGCGGTCGTCGGACCCGCCCGCCACCAGCTCGTCGAGCTGGTGCTGGGCGATCTCGTAGTTGCGCAGCAGCTTGCGCTGCAGCAGCTCGCCGTCGCCGTAGCCGACGTGCCGCAGGTGGAACAGCCATCGCGGCAGGGCGGTGTTGCGCTCCTGGCCGCGCTCGCGACCGGCCACCCACAGCTGCTCGTGCACCGGGGAGCGCCACTCCACGGCGGACCGTCGTGCCAGCCGGTAGGAGTACATGCGGTTGAGCAGCAGGCCGTCGCCGCTGAGGTTCTGCACCTCGGCTACCAGCAGGTCGACCTGCGCCGCAGGGCGGATGCCTTCGGTGAACTCCTTGCGGCCGCGCAGGAAGTCGCGCAGCTGGGTGGCGTCACCCTGGGCCCGCTCGTCGGCGTCGATGATCATCGCCCAGGTGGCGCGGGTCATCGAGAGCGCGGCATTGCGGGCGCGCGAGAAGTCGCCGTCCCAGTAGCCCTGCAGCACCCGGGCACCGGCCTTGCGGGCCAGCTCCTGGGTGCCGTCGGTCGACCCGGTGTCGTAGACGACTACCTCGTCGGCGAACAGCCGCAACGACTCCAGGCATTCGCCCAGGGTGTGGGACTCGTTCTTGACGATCAGCGTGGCGGCCAGCAGGGGCGCGCGTGTGTTTCGGCTCACCGGAGCAGCATCGGCGGCCCGGCCCGACTCCTTGACGCCGATCGGCGTCCGGGGCGCCGGGGCCGGCCGTGAGGGCTCGAGGGCTCAGGCGTGGAGGGTCGAGGCTCAGCCGTGGAGGGTCGAGGCTCAGCCGTGGAGGTCGAGGGCCCCGCCGAGGGTGTCGTTGCCGGTGCCCACGGTGCGGGCCTGGGCGTGCAGCGGGACGGCGGCGATGTCGTCGCGCAGGATGTCGCGCTGGCGTTCCAGCACCGCCAGGGCCCGTTCGGCGAGGTGCTGCACCTGACGGCGTCGGGCGTCGAGGTGGGCCGGCGGCCGGCTCTGCGGGACCAGCGGAGAGGCCGCGACCAGCAGGACCGCCTGGGTCAGGTCGCCGCCGTCGACCACGAGCGACTCCAGACGCAGGGCCAGGTTCTCGAGCTGGTCGAGGTAGCCCACCCACTCCGCATCGGGTGCGGAGGTCGTCGTCGGGCTCATGCCGCGCCCTCCGCACTCAGTGCCGGGGGAGCCGAGAACTGGCCGCTCGCAGCCTGCCAGGCCTCGCGCAGCGGCAGCACCAGGTCGCGGCACTCGGCCACCAGGGCCGGGTCGCGGCGCAGCCGGGCCTGCATCAGGCGCTGCACCATCCACAGGTAGAGCTGGGCCAGGGCCTCGCCCTGCGGCCAGATGCCGGTGTCGAGGGTGGAGTAGAGCTCGAGCAGGATGTCGCAGGCGTGCCCGACCCGCTCACCGGTGACCGAGATGTCGCCGCGCTCCATGGCCTCGCCGGCCATGGACAGGTCGAGCAGCAGCCGGTCGTAGAGCATGACCAGAAGCTTGGCAGGAGAGGCGGTCTGGCTGGCGTCGCTGGTGTAGCGCGCCTGCGCGAGACCATAGCTCATCTCGCTCACCACCTCTCTGGTCGGCCCTCGAGGACCCGCAGGGCGGTGTGCCCTGCTGCTTACCCTGTCGGCAGGTCGGCGCCGAAGTTCAGGCGGTTGTGGTCTTGGCTGTCAGCTGCGTCAGCGCGCTGGTCTGGCTCTTCAGGCTCGAGATCGCGGTCTCCATCGCGGTGAACTGCGTCTGCAGCGTGGCGCGGTAGGCCGACAGCCGGGTGTCCCAGGCGTCGATCTGCTTCTGCAGGTCGGTGACCCGGGCGTCCCGGCCGGTCTTGGCGGTCGCCAGGATGCCGGTGCCGCTGGTGGTCTCCCGGCTGACCAGCTGGGTCAGCTGCTGGGCCAGGCCCGGCTTGTAGGTGAAGCTGCCGACGGCGCCGCTGCTGGCCGTGACGTCGGAGTCGGTCACCGAGCTGTCGAGCACCAGGCCCACGGCCCCGCCGGTGCCGTTGGCCAGCGACAGCAACGAGCCGCTGCCGGTGGCTGCCTGCCCGTCGATGGTGCCCGCGACGTCGACGCCGGCCGTCAGCCGGTTCTGCGTCACCGAGTCGACGCTGACGCTGAAGGCGGCGGCGGCGCCCACCGAACCGGCGGTCAGCAGCAGGCCGCTGCCACCCACCGAGGCGGACAGGCCCAGGCCGGACGACGCGGCGTTGCTGCTGAGGGCGGCGGCGATGGTGTCGAGGGTGTCGGTGGCGCCCACCGTGTACGACGAGGTGGTGCTGCCCCTGGTGATGCTGATCGTCGTGCCGGCCAGGCCGTTCGTGGCGTCGAGGTCCCATTGCTCGCGAGCGGCGGCCTGGGTGACGCCGACGGCGTAGGTGCCGGCCCGGGTGGTCGAGGTCGCCGAGGCGTAGCGCACCGCGCCGGTGACCCCGCTCGCGGCCGAGAAGGCCCCCGTGGCACCGAACTTGGCGGCGACGCCGGCCGGGTCCTTGGCGAACGCGGTGGTGAAGGCCGTCGAGTCGAAGCTGAGGGTGCCGTCGCGGGTGACCGAGACCCCCGGCGCGCCGGCGCCGCTGACCAGGGTGAGCACCCGCTGCTGCAGGCTGCGGACCGAGGCGTCGCCGACGAGCGGGCCGCCGCTCTTCTTGGTGGCGTTCCAGGCGGTGTTGGTCGAGATCGACGACAGCAGGCTGTTGGCGGTGGTCACCATGGCCTGGATGTCGCCGGCGACGGAGGACCCGTCGACCTTCGACGAGACGGTGACGCCGGACTCGAGCCTGCTGACCGTGAAACTGAGCCCGGGCAGCAGCTTGTCGAAGGTGTTGCTGCTCGAGGTCGCCGTGTACTGGGTGTTCACGTCGGTGCCGACGGTGATCTGGGCGTCGGCGCCCTGGGTCAGCACGTTGGTGCCGCTGAAGCCGATGAGCCCGTCCAGGCTGAACGAGGAGGCGGCGCCGCTGGCGGCCGAGGTGACCTGCAGCCGGTACTGGCCGGGCCCGGTCTGGACGGCGGCGGCCCGCAGCCCGGCGCTCGAGGCGTTGATGCCGGCGACCACGTCCGACAGGCTGCCGCTGCCCACGTCGACCGAGGCGGTGCTGCCGTCCTGGCGGGTGAGGGTGATCGAGCCGGGGGCCGCGGCCTGGGCGCCGAGTGAGCTCAGCGTGCTGGCAGAGACGATGCTGTGGGCGGCGGCGACGGCGGTGACGTCGAACGTCAGGCTCTGGGCGGCCGAACCGGTGGCGGTGGCGGTCACGGTCGCCGAGGTGCTGGTGGCGCTCGAGCCCTGCCAGGTGGCGGTGGTGGCCAGCTTGCCGGCCTGGGAGCCGAGGGTGTTCAGGGTCGTGATCAGCGATCCGAGCGCGGTCGAGGCCTGCTGCTGGGCGGACTGCTGGGACTGCAGCAGACGTTGCTGGTTCTGCTGGACCGACACGAGTGAGTTGATGATCGAGGCGGTGTCGATGCCGGACGCCGCGCCCGAGATGCTGAACTGGGACATCCTGTCCCTCCTCGAATCCTTCTGGTGCCCTGGCTCGAGCTCTGAACGGAGCTCCTGCAGAGCGGGTATGACGTGCAGGCGGTAGGTGGTGGCCCCCGGACCGGGGGCCACCACCTACCGGTGAATCACTGCAGCAGCTTCAGGACCGACTGCGGAGCCTGGTTCGCCTGCGCCAGCATCGCGGTGCCGGCCTGCGACAGGATCTGCGAGCGGGTGAACATCACCATCTCCTGAGCCATGTCGGTGTCCCGGATCCGGCTCTCGGAGGCGGTCACGTTCTCGACCGCCACGTTGAGGTTGTTGATGGTGTGCTCGAACCGGTTCTGGTAGGCACCCAGGTTGGCCCGAACCGTGGACACGTCCTTGAGGGCGGTGTCCAGGGTGTCGATGGCCGCCTGGGCAGCGGTGGTGCTGGTCAGAGCGGCCGAACTGGTGGCCAGGCCGGAGCTGTCCAGACCGGTGATCGTCAGGCCGCTGAGGGCACCCGACGTCGTCAGATCGACGTTGATCTGCTCGTTCGTGCTGTTGTTGGCGCCCACCTGGAACGTACCCGAGTAGCTGCCCGAGAGCAGCTTCGTGGCCCCGAACGCCGTGGTGTTGGCGATCCGGTCGAGCTCCTTGTTCAGCTGCTGGAACTCAGTGTTGGCCGCGGCCTGGGCACTGGTGTCCTGCGAGCCGCCGTTGGCAGCCTGAACCGAGAGGTCACGCATACGCTGCAGGATGGCCTGGGTCTCGTTGAGAGCACCTTCAGCCGTCTGCACGACCGAGATGCCGTCCTGCGCGTTGCGAACGGCGACCTTGAGACCGCCGATCTGCGAACGCAGGCCCTCCGAGATGGCCAGGCCGGCGGCGTCGTCCGCTGCCCGGTTGATGCGGAAGCCGCTGGACAACTTCTCCAGCGACTTGCTCATCTGCCCCTGGGTGACCGAGAGGTTCCGGTAGGCGTTGAACGCCGCGATGTTGTTGTTGATGCTGAGACCCATGGTGTCCTCCTTGGTTCGGGTCGTTCACCGGTCCGTCCGTGGGCCGGCCTAGTGGTTCCATCGGCGGTTGACCGACAGGGTTGAGGAGTTGCTCATGCGCCGAGCGGGTGAAACCCGCCGCCGCCAGGACCGCCGCCCGCATCGCGGTGGGTGTCGTTCCCGCCCGTCGAGCTCAGGCTCGGGGGGGAGTCGATGGTGATGGTGGCGCCGGTGATGACCGGTGCCAGAGCCGCGCCGTCGAGGTAGGCCTGGACGTCGGAGCGGTCGCGCACCGTCGAGCGTTGGGCCACGGCGGCGACGTAGGCCTCGCGGCGGCGGGCCTTGACGCCGTCGCTGCCGGCGTTGGTGGCCCCGGCCCCGGCCCGGGCGTCGTCGCTGAGCAACGCCGTCAGGGCCTCCTTCATCAGCTCGAGCCCCTCGGAGCGCAGCTGCGAGGCCCGGGACTGGGTGACGCCCAGCTCCTCGGCCAGCTCGGTGAGCTGCTTGTTCTCGAGGTAGTAGCCGGCCACGACCCGCCGGGTGCGTTCGGGCAGCTCGGCGATGGCGTCCCGCAGGTAGCCGATCCGCTCGGCCGCCAGCAACGCCTCGTCGGGGCGGGGCGAGGAGTCGGTCAGGCCTGCGCCCAGACCCTCGTCGTCCGTCGCCAGCGGGTCGAGGCTGAGCAGGGTGGCCCGGTCGGTGCCCTGGGCGATGGCCCGCACCTCGGACTCGCTCATGCCGCTCGCCGCCGCCAGCTCACTCTCGGTGGGGTGGCGCTGCAGGGCTCTGGTGAGCTCCTCGGTGATGGTGGTCAGCGAGCGGGCGCGGGAGCGGACCGACCGCGTCGCCCAGTCGCGCTGCCGCATCTGGTCGATCATTGCGCCGCGGACCCGGGTGCTCGCGAAGCGGGCGAACGGGACCCCGAGAGTGGGGTCGAACGCATGGGCCGCCTGCACCAGTGCCAGGGCCCCGGCGCCGACGAGGTCGTCGGTGTCGAGGTGCCGGGGCAGCCGGGCAGCGGTCTCGCGGGCCACGTGACCTACCAGGGGCAGGTTCGCGGTCACGAGCTCGTCGACACTCTCATGGGGGGCGGGCACGCTGTCTCTTCGGTCGCGCCCCGGCAGCGCTTTCGTGGTGATCGCTCGGCGTAGGGCCGTTCGGGGCGGCATTCACTCGCGCGGCGCAACTATTCGTGCCCCTCGGACTGCTCAGGTCGTCGCGCCGGATGCCGACAGGGATGGTGAGAACCCGTCGCAGCCGCGAGGGGTGCCCTGGCAGGAGTGAGCCCCGATGAGCCTTCCCGACCTGGCCGCCGTGCTGTGGCGCCAGCGTGAGCTGCTCGAGCGTCTCGTCTACCGGCTGGAGTGCGAGCAGCTGCTGGTCGCTGCCGGGCGCACCCGCTTCATCGCCCTGGCCACCGGCGAGATCGAGGCCCTGCTCGACGAGCTGCAGGTCGTCGAGCTGCAGCGGGCCGGGATCGCCGACGTCGCAGCCCGCGAGTTCGGCCTGCCCGTCGGCTCGACCCTGGAGACCCTGGCCGGGACGGCGCAGCCGCCCTGGAGCGAGGTGCTGCTCGAGCACCGCCAGGCCCTGGTCACCCTGACCGGCGAGCTCGCCGTACTGGCCGAGTCGAACCGCCACCTGATGGCGGCCGGCCTGGCCGCCGTCGAGCAGGCCCTGGCAGGGCTGGGGCTACGGCAGCAGTCGGCCTCGGTCGGCTACGACGCGCAGGGACGCCGGGCGTTCACCGCCGGCGGGGCCATCGCGGTCGATCGGTCGCTGTGACACGCCCATGAGTACCTTCGGCAACCTCAACACCTCGGTCTCGGGCCTGATCGCCGCCCAACGGGCCATGGCGGCGACCAGCCAGAACGTGGTGAACGCGAACACCCCGGGCTACTCCCGCCAGCGGGTGCAGCTGTCGTCGGCCGGCGCCGCCACCACGGCCACCTTCCACTCCGGCCGCTCGGTCGACATCGGCGGGGTCAGGGTCGACCAGGTGATGCGGATCCGCAACGTCTTCACCGAGGCCACCCGGGCTGCGGCGGGGGGCCGGCAGAACGCCCTCGCCGCCCAGACCGCCACGGTCTCCGGAGCCCAGCAGCTGGTCGCCGAGCCGGGGGAGGTGGGTCTGCAGGCGGGCCTGGACGCCTTCTACAGCTCGTGGCACGACCTCTCGATCAACCCCTCGGACGGTGCCGCCGGCTCGGTGGTGATCCAGAACGGCCAGGCCGTGGTCGACAAGTTGCGGGCGGTCTCCCTGGGCCTGGGGCAGCAGTGGAGCACCACCCGTGACAACCTCGCCGACGTGGTGCGGCAGGTGAACCAGGCCGCCTCGGACCTGGCCAAGATCAACGGCCAGGTGGCGCTGGGCTCCACGACCGCCCAGCCCGTCAACGAGCTGCTCGACTCCCGGGACCAGCTGGTGCGCAAGCTCTCCGACCTGGTGGGCGGGGTCGGCATGCTCGACGACCAGGGCATGGCGACGGTCAGTGTGGCCGGCATCGGGCTGGTCAACGGCCAGAACGCGCAGACCTTTACCCTCACCGGGGCCAACGACATCACCACGGCCGGCGCCAACCCGCCGAGCATCACCTGGAACGGGCTCAGCGTGCCGGTCGAGTCGGGCCGGGCCGCCGGGCTGCTGGTCGGGCTGCGCAACGACCTGCCCACGCTCTCGAACCAGCTCGACGGGGTCGCGACGGCCCTGCGGGACGCCGTCAACACCGTGCACCAGGGCGGGTTCACCCTCTCGGGCGTGGCGGGCGGGCCGTTCTTCAGCGGCACCGGGGCCGCGGACCTCGGCGTCGTCCCGACGGCCGGGTCGCAGCTGGCGATGACGACGGCGGCCAACACCGTCGACGGCACCAACGCCCAGCGGATCGGCGACCTGGCGAACGACACCACCGCCATGGGGGTCCTCGGCGGTACGGCGAGCGCCTCGTCGCAGTGGAAGGCGATGACCACCCAGCTGGGGGTCACCGTGCAGAGTCTGACGACGGCGTCCAAGGTTCAGGACGCGGTGGTGGCGACGGCGGACGACGCGGTCGACGCCGATGCCGGCGTCAACATCGACGAGGAGATGACCAACATGCTGCAGTTCCAGCGGGCCTACCAGGCCGCGGCGCGAGCGATCACCACCTCGGACGAGCTGCTCGACACCCTCATCAACCGCACCGGAACCGTGGGGCGGTGACCGGGATGACGACCCGGATCACCCAGAACGCGATCGCCTCGACGACGCTGCGGGGCCTGCAGGGCAACCTGTCCCGGGTGCAGCGGCTGCAGGAGCAGCTGTCGAGCGGCAAGCAGATCTCGACTCCCAGCGACGACCCGTCCGGCACCGCGGCCGCCATGACGATGCGCTCGCAGCGGGCGGCATCCGAGCAGTACCTGCGCAACATCGACCAGGTCAACGGCCGGCTGAGCGTCACCGACACCACCCTGACCACCCTCAGCGACCGGATCCGCGCCGTGCGCGAGACCATGGTCGCCTCGCAGAACGGTGCCCTCTCGACCGATGCCCGGGCGGCGTTGGCCAAGCAGGTCGACTCTCTGCGCCAGGAGATCACCAGCCTCTACAACACCACCTACCTGGACCGTCCGATCTTCGGCGGCTCGGTGCAGGGGCAGGCGGCGCTCGACGGCACCGGCTCCTACATCGGCGACAACGCCCCGGTGACGGCCCGGATCTCGCGGGACGCCGTGATCCGCACCGACGTCACCGGCCCCGAGGCCGCTGCCGACGTGGTGCCGGCGCTGCTGACCCAGATCTCTGCCGACATCAACTCGACCACCGGTGCCACCTCGGCCGACTTCACGCAGCTGGACGCAGCGATGTCGACCGTCCAGCGGGCCCTGGGCGACGTCGGTGCCCGGCAGGCGCGGGTCGAGTCGACCCGGGCCATCGTCGACGGCCAGCGGATCGACTTCACCGGTCGGATCAGCTCGGTCGAGGACATCGACCTGCCCCGGACCATCATGGACCTGCAGGCTCAGCAGGTCGGCTACCAGGCGGCCCTGGGGTCTGCGGCGAAGATGCTGCAGACCTCCTTGGTCGACTACCTGAAGTGAGTCGCAGATGAGCCGCACCACCACCTGGCCGCGTTCCGGGGTGCCCTCCCGCCGTCGCCCTTCCTCGTCCGCTAGCGTTCAGCCCGGCGCAAGGGGAGGGATGGCCGTGGACGGCGAAGTGCCCGAGATCCGTTTTGTTCGACCTGTGCCCGGTTTCGCCGCTCTGACGCGGTTCGCCCTGGTTCGGATGGGTGAGGCCGAGGACCCGACCGAGGAGCCGGTGCTCTTCGAGCTGCGCAGCCTCGAGGACCCCGAGGTGGCGTTCGTCGTGGCCCGGCCGTCGGCGTACTTCACCGACTACGAGTTCGAGCTCGACGAGACGGCCGTCGCCGACCTGGCCCTGAAGGCCGCGGACGACGCGCTGATACTCGTGGTTCTGACAGTTGGTGCTGACGCTGCGTCGACAACCGCTAACCTTCTGGCACCGGTCGTGGTGAACGTCCGGACCCGGTCAGCAGCCCAGGTGATCCTTTCGGGGACGGACTGGCCGGTACGAGCCGCAGTCGTCTAGCAGTCCACCAGCAGTTCGATCGTCGCTCGACCATCGGGGCGGTGGCTGCCGGGTCCACGGAGGGAGCCCCGCTGTGTTGGTCCTCACGCGTCGTGCCGGTGAGAGCATCGTGATCGGTGACGACGTCCGGGTCGTCGTCCTGGACGCCCGGGGTGACACGGTGCGCCTCGGGATCGAGGCGCCGCGCAGCATCCAGGTGCACCGGGCCGAGGTCTACGCCGAGGTGCAGGCCGCGAACGCCGCCGCCGTCACCGGCGACCTGACCTCGATCGCCGACCGGTTGCAGCGGATGACCCGCTCCGGGGCCCGCCCCACGCCCCGCCCGGTCCCCCGCCCCGCCCCCGCCGACACGACCACCACCGTCGACGCCCCCTCGGCCACCCTCGACGCCCCCTCGGCCACCGTCGACGCCCCGTTCTCCTCCGTCGACGCCCCGCCGGCCACCGTGGCCCGGTCCGAGTCCGTCGCCCCGGCCAGTACCGTCACCTCGGCCAGTACCGTCGCCTCGACGGCGAACGTTCCGAACGCCTCCAGCCCATCGCCGGGCGCAGCCGCCCCGAGGGCATCGGCCACGTCAGCCGATCCTGCCGACCCCGGAGTTCCTGGGCCGACCTCGCCCCGCCCCTGACTCTGCCGGCCCTGTGCCACCTGCCCACCATCGAGTGGTCGCAAATGGCCGCATCCCCGCCATCGAGTGGTCACAGTTGACCGCTGCGTTCGCCGGCATGCGGCAATCTGCGACCACTCGATGGGGTGGCGGTGGGGTGAGGCGGTCATCTGTGACCACTCGATGGGATGGCGGTGGGCGGGGCGGTCATTTGTGACCACTCGATGGGGTGACGGTGGGGCGGGGCGGTCATCTGTGACCACTCGGCCGGTGACCGCTCGACGGGACCGCCGAGGGTCGGGCGAATGGGGCGGCGGTGTGGGCAGCGCCCACGGGCGCCAGGCATGATCGGCCGGGGCGCGGGTTCAGTCCGCTGACGGGCTCCCGCGGCGGACGGCGGTGAGCAGCATCTGGGCGATGTCGACGACCTCGACGTCCTCGCCGGCGGTACCGCCGGCCTGAGCGGTGGTGAGTCCGTCGGCCAGCATCACCTTGCAGAACGGGCAGGCGACGGCGATCGTCGTGGCTCCGGTGGCGAGGGCCTCGTCGGTGCGCGCGGTGTTGATGCGGGTACCGATCTTCTCCTCCATCCACATCCGGGCCCCACCGGCACCGCAGCAGAACGAGCGGCTCGAGTTGCGGGGCATCTCGGTCAGGGTCAGCCCAGGGATGGCGCCGATCAGCTCCCGCGGCGGGGAGTACACCCCGTTGTGGCGGCCCAGGTAGCACGGGTCGTGGTAGGTCACCGACCCGTTGCCGGAACCCGTGCCGGACCCGTTGCCGGAACCCGTGCGGCTGCCGGCTGATCCGTCGTCGGCCGATGCGGCGGCGAGGCCGACGTCCAGGCCCGAGCCGGACGGCGGCGCGACGGGGGTGA
This sequence comes from uncultured Actinomycetota bacterium, assembly GCA_963738495.1. GTDB lineage: Bacteria > Actinomycetota > Actinomycetes > Actinomycetales > Kineosporiaceae > CAVTWW01. The sequence goes on along the minus strand of CAVTWW010000018.1, from coordinate 43,563 downwards.
GCCTGCCCTCGCGCACCAGCCGGTTGAGCAGCTGGCTGTGGTGGATCACCTGGTAGCTGCCGCCGAGCTGCGGGTACTCGTTCGACAAGGTGTTGAAGCAGTGGGCGCAGGTGACCACGATCGCGGTCGCCCTGGCCTCGTTGAGCACCTCGACGTTGCCCATCGCCAGGGTCGCGAACAGGAACTCGTTGCCGGAGCGGCGGGCCGGGTCACCGGTGCAGGACTCGCCGTCCCCCAGGACGGCGAAGCTGACGCCTGCCGTGTGCAGCAGCTCGGCGACGGCCTGGGTGGTCCTCTTGGCGCGGTCCTCGTAGGCGCCGGCGCAGCCGACCCAGAACAGGTAGTCGACCGAGGTCAGGTCCTCGAGGTCGACGCCGACCCGCGGCACCTCGAAGGGCAGGTTCTTGGCCCACTCCAGCCGCTGCCGGGGCGAGACGCCCCACGGGTTGCCGTTCTTCTCGAGGTTCTTGTAGAGCCCGTTCAGCTCGGTCGGGAACGCCGACTCGATGAGCACCTGATGGCGACGCATGTCGACGATGTGGTCGACGTGCTCGATGTCGACCGGGCACTGCTCGACGCAGGCACCGCAGGTGGTGCACGACCACAGCACGTCGGGGTCGATCACCCCACCGGCCAGCACGTCGAGGTCGCTGTGCGACCCGCTGCCCGCCGTCCCGCTCACGACCGGGGCGACCAGCGGCCGCTCGGCGTGGGCCTTGGCCACCTCGCCCAGCTCGGCCCGGCCGGCCTCGTCGGCCAGCAGCCACGGCGCCTTGGCGTGGGCGTGGTCGCGCAGCGCGAGCACCAGCAGTTTGGGTGACAGCGGCTTGTCGGTGTTCCAGGCCGGGCACTGGCTCTGGCAGCGGCCGCACTCGGTGCAGGTCGTGACGTCGAGCAGGCCCTTCCAGGTCAGGTCCTCGACCTTGCCGATGCCCAGGGCGTCGTCCTCGTCGAGCTCGTCGACCTTCTCGAAGTCGAGTGGCTCACCCTTGATGCGGATCGGCTGCAGGGCACCGAGGGACGGCGTGAGCCCGCGGCCCGGCTGCTTGCCCGGGTTGCGCTTGAACCAGATGTTGACGAAGGCCAGGAAGCGGTGCCACGCCACGCCCATGGTCGGCTGCAGCGCGATCACGATGAACCAGGCCATCGACACGAAGATCTTCACTGCTGCGACGATCACGATCGCGTTCTCGAGCGAGGCCACCGAGGCGCCGGCGAACGGCTGACCCAGCCAGGCCGTCAGCGGAAAGTGGACCCAGGTCGGCGCGGCCAGGGTCGCCGTGTTCGGGATGGCGCCCGCGGCGGTGGCGGCGGCCTGGCCGAGGGCGTACTCGAGGCCGCGCAGGGTCAGCACGCAGACGGCGACGGCCAGGATGGTCAGCTCGACGTAGTAGGCCTGCCAGAACGAGGAGCCGAAGAAGCGGCTGCGCCGTCCGCCCTCGCCCGCACTGCGGCGCGGGTGGTTCAGCTGGCGGATCACGATCAGGGTGCCGATGCCGAGCAGGGTGAGCCAGGCGATGAGGTCGGTGACCCACTCGTAGACCTCCCAGTGCCCGATCAGCGGCAGCGCGAAGTGGGGGTCGAAGACCTGCCCGTACGCGGTGACCAGGGTGAGGAACAGTGCCGCGAACCCGACGAACACGAACCAGTGCATGATGCCGACCAGGGGCCAGCGGCCCAGCCGGGCGTGACCGACGGTCTCGGCGAAGAGCGAGTAGGCGCGTGCCCCCGCCCGCCCCGACCGCGTCGGGTCGGGCCGGCCCAGCCTGATCACCCGAACCAGGTAGCTCACCGTGCGGGCGAAGAGGGCGATGCCCACCACCGAGGCGATGACGATGAGCGTGGCGAGCAGGGTCTGGAGCCCGCTCAGCTGCATCACCGGCACCGTGGGGACGGCCGTCGCGGCCCGCATGACCTGCATGGATGCACTCTCCGCTCTCGAGCTCCCGCGCGTCGACGTCCGGCGATGACGCTGCTCACACGGTAGTGGGTGGTCCGGACGGCGTCCGGAAGGTCCCCCGGATGGCCACGCGAAGGGCGCAGGACGGCCTAGGATGCGGCGCCTGGCTCTGATGTGAGCCACGACATAACGAAAGGGACGTCCATGTCCTTCCAGGACGCTGTCATGACCTGCCTGCAGAAGAAGTACATCGACTTCAGCGGCCGCGCCCGCCGCTCGGAGTTCTGGTTCTTCTACCTGTTCTTCGGCATCGTCTACGTGATCTTCCTGATCCTGGGTGCCAAGGCCCCCTCGATCATCGGCCTGCTGTTCGGCCTGGTGATGCTCGCGGCGGCGATCCCGCTGATCGCCGCCGGCATCCGCCGCATGCACGACACCGGCCGCAGCGGCTGGTGGGTGCTGCTGCCCATCGCCAACCTGGTCTTCTGGGCGGGCGACAGCCAGCCGGGCGACAACCAGTACGGCCCCAGCCCCAAGGCGATCGCCGGTTACGGCCAGGCCTGATCACCCTCCGGTCGCGGCGTGCTCGGGTCCCTGCACCCCGGCCCGGGCACGCCGCCACCGCGCTCCTCGTGCTCACCCGCTCGTCGCTCACCGTTCCCGTGCGAAGGAAGATCCCGTGACCCTGATGGACGCCGTTCGTAGCTGTCTCAAGGACAACTACGCCAACTTCGACGGTCGGGCCCGCAGGTCCGAGTTCTGGTACTTCGAGCTGGCCATCGCGCTCGTGTTGGTGCCGCTCTACCTCGTGGCGGTCGCCGGGCTGGTCAGCCAGACCACGGCCGGCAAGGTGGTGGGTGGCCTGGCCCTGGCGCTGATGATCGTGGTCGGCCTGGGCACCCTCGTGCCACGCTACGCGGTGGGCAGCCGCCGGCTGCACGACACCGGCAAGTCGGGGTGGCTGCAGCTGCTCGGCCTCGTCGGCCTCAGCATCGTGGTGCTCGTCTTCGACGTCATGGACAGCACGCCCGGACCCAACCAGTACGGCGCCAACCCCAAGGGGGTCGCCGGCGGCTACCCGTCGTACCCGGCGGTGGGCGGCCCGCAGCAGTACCCGCCGGTCGGTGGGCAGCCGCAGTACGGCCAGCCGCAGTACGGGCAGCCGCAGTACGGCCAGCCGCAGTACGGCGAGCCGCAGTACGGCCAGCCCCAGCACGGGCAGCCGCCGTCACCCCCGTACGGCCAGCAGGGCTGACGTCGGCGCTGCCCTCGGCGTCACTCCCGCTCGAACAGGGCGGCGATGCCCTGGCCGCCGCCGATGCACATGGTGGTGACGGCGTAGCGCCCCCCGGTGCGCGCCAGCTCGTGCAGTGCCTTGACCACCAGGATCGCCCCGGTGGCGCCGATCGGGTGTCCCAGCCCGACGCCGCTGCCATTGGGGTTGGTGCGGTCCTCGGGCAGACCCAGGTCGCGGCTGACCGCCAGCGCCTGGGCCGCGAACGCCTCGTTGACCTCCCAGACGTCGATGTCCGCGACCGTCAGCCCCGCCTCGGCCAGCAGCTTGCGGACGGCGGGCACCGGGCCGATCCCCATGTACTGGGGCTCGACGCCCACGTGCGACCAGCCGAGCAGCCGGCCCAGCGGGGTCAGGCCGCGGGCCTGGGCGACGTCCCGGGCCATCAGCACCACGGCCGCAGCCGCGTCGTTCAGGCCCGAGGCGTTGCCGGCGGTGACGCTGCCCGCCGGGTCGAACGCCGGGCGCAGCCGCGCCAGGTCGTCGAGGGTGACGTCGGGCCGGATGTGCTCGTCGGACTCGACGACCGTCGGGCCCTTCCGTCCCGGCACCTCGACCGGCACGATCTGCCCCGTGAACCGCCCCTCGGCCACCGCCGTCGCCGCCCGCCGATGACTCTGGACGGCGAGCTCGTCCTGGTCCTGCCGGCTGATCTGCCACTTGGTGGCGATGTTCTCGGCGGTGATGCCCATGTGGCAGGAGTCGAACGGGTCGCTGAGGGCGGCGGCCATCACGTCGACGGCGGCGCCGTCGCCCATCCGCTGGCCCCAGCGCAGGCCGGGCAGCCAGTACTGGGCCCGGCTCATGCTCTCGGCGCCACCGGCGATCGCGACGTCGGCCTCGCCGAGGGCGATCGTCTGGGCGGCCGACACGACGGCCTGCAGCCCGCTGCCGCACAGCCGGTTGACGGTCAGCGCGGGCGCCTCGATCGGCAGCCCGCCGTTGACCGCCGCGACCCGCGACAGGTACATGTCGCGCCCCTCGGTGTGGATCACGTTGCCGAACACCACGTGCCCCACCTCGGCCGGCTCGACGCCCGACCGCGCCACCGCGGCCTTGACCACGGTGGCGGCGAGGTCGCAGGGCGCCACGTCCTTGAGCGAGCCGCCGTACTTGCCGATCGCGGTCCGCACGGCCGACAGGACGACGACCTCACGCCGTCCGGCGGTACCGGCGGCAGTCGGGGACGGTACGGGGGCGGGCGCGTCGGTCATCGGTCCTCCAGGCTGGGGTGGCTTCGAGCGTGAGACCTCGCGGGGCTCGAGGCAACCCCACCGGTGGTGACGTGGCCCTCATCCAGGGTCAGGGAGCGCGGTAGCCGGTGGGCTCGCCGGCGCCGAGGTCGACGATCGCGGCGACCGGGCCGCCGCCGTCCGGGCCCTGATGGGCGGCCGAGACCGAGACGAAGGCCGCGGGGTCGCCGGTGACCGCCGCGGTGACGCCGCCGACGCACGACTTGATCTGGCGGTGCCAGTGGACGTCGGAGTCGTCGAGCATGGCGTTGCGCCGTCCGCGCACCTGGCCGTCCTGGCTGACCTCGCACTTGAGGAAGACGTTGACCAGCCGCCCGCCCAGGTCGCTGTGGTGCGGGCGGTCGGGCAGGTCGAGGCCGGCGCTACGGATCGCGGCCCAGATGCCGTCGGCGTCCAGGGCGTCGGTCATCACGCCGTGCCCGATCCGGTAGCGACCTCCGACGCCGACGGCGTTGCCGACCACGACCACCTGCGCCTGGTCGAGCTCGACGCCGCTGCTGCACGAGGCCACCGAGGAGAACAGCGAGCGGTCGTGCATGACATCGGCGTCGGTGGGCATCGCGATCTCGCCGAGGGCCACGGCGATGCCCAGGGCGGTGCAGCCGTTGGACAGGTCCATCGACTCGTGGGTGTGCTCGGTCCAGACCTGCTGGCCGCGCGCCTTGGCGTCGCGGATGGTGTGGATCGTCAGCAGCGGCGTCTTGGTCTGCACGTAGTGCACGTCGGCCGGGTCCGTGATGCCGGCGCGCTGCATCGCGACCCGCACCGCGGCGGCCACCTTGGTGATCATGGGGGTGCGGCCGATCTCTTCCGGCAGCAGCTGCTCGCTCATGGCAAAGCCGACGGTCAGTCGCGGCTCGTCGCGCCCGGTCTGCGCGTCGGGGTGGTCCTCGGGCAGCGTCGCGAAGACCGTCGCATGCGGCGACAGGACGCCGTCGGTGCCGCCGGACCAGACGATCGGCACCTGCATCGCGGCGTCGTGGTCGCGGCTGCCCCTGGCGATGAGCACCTCGCGGAACGCGCGGTCGGCGATGATCCGGGTGTAGTCGTTGACGCCGCCGTTGCCCTCGGTCTTGCCGATCACGGCGACCACCCGGTCGGCCTCGATCACGCCGTCGTCGATCAGCCGGGCCAGGCCCGAGGCGTCGCTGACGGTGGCCAGGGGCACCTTGCGGACTTCGATGGCAGCGGGCACGGGTTCTCCTCGGGTCGGTTCGGTTCGGCTCGGCTCAGGTGCTGGGGCTCGGGTGCTGGTGGGTCACGGGGAGACGCGGGTGCCGGCGGTGCCGGCGACGGCCTCGCCGATGGCGGCGAGGGAGGTGATGGCGGCACGCCGTCCGGTGGCCTCGACGAACCGGCAGACCGCCTCGACCTTGGGACCCATGCTGCCGCCCCCGAACTGGCCGGCCGCGGCGTGGGTGCGCAGCTCACCGACCCGGACGGCGCCGAGCGGGCGCTCGTCGGGGCTGCCGAAACCGAGGACGGCGTGCGTCACGTCGGTGGCGATCACCAGCAGGTCGGCGTCCAGCGTGCGGGCGAGCAGGGCCGCGGTGAGGTCCTTGTCGATCACGGCCTCGATCCCGACCAGTCTGTCCACTCCCGTGCCGGTCCCGTCGAGGCCGCGCCCGCGGACCGTCGGGATGCCGCCGCCCCCGGCCGCCACCACCACGTAGCCGGCGTCCAGCAGGGTGGTCGCGGCGGCGGCGTCGAGCACCTCGACCGGCTCGGGACTGGCGACCACCCGGCGCCAGCCGCGCTCGCCGCGGTCCTGCCAGACCTGGCCGTGGTCGATCATCACCTGGGCCTGCGCCAGCGGCAGGTAGCGTCCGATCGGCTTGCTGGGCGCGTGGAACGCGGGGTCGGCGCCGTCCACCAGCACCCGGGTGACCAGGACGGCGACCCGGGGCCCGCCGGCGCTGCTCGGCCAGGGCCCGCGTTCGGCGAGGGCGACGTCGAGGGTGTCGAGCAGCAGGGTGCCGATCGTGCCCTGGGTCTGGGCGTCGCACCAGTCCAGCGGCACCGGCGGCACGACGTGCGCCGCCAGCTCGTTCTTGACCAGCAGGTTGCCCACCTGGGGGCCGTTGCCGTGGGTGATCACCAGCTCGTGCCCGGCGGCCACCAGGTCGGCCAGGGCGGGAGCGGCCCCCTCGACCGCCCGGCGCTGCGCCTGCGGCGTGGCCGACCCGTCGGGCGCCGTCATGGCGTTGCCGCCCAGCGCCACCACCACCCGCATGCTCGGCAGCCTATGCGCGGGCCGTGGCGCTGGGCATGGCACAAGGTGCTCGCCGGACTGTCGGGCCATTGGCGGAGGGTGCCCAGCCGTCGCGGTCGTTACCGTCGGGACCATGCGTGTGTCGGCGACCAGCCACCGCCGACGTGGGCCCCAGCTGCGGGGTGCTGCGATCCAGGCCGTGGCCCTGGCCGCCGTGGTCGTCGGCCTGGCGCTCGGCGGGCCGGCCACGCCCGCCGTCGTTCCGGTCAGTGACGTCGTCCCGGTCGGTGCCGTCGGTGCCGTCGGTGCTGCCGGTGCTGCCGGTGCTGCCGGTGCTGCCGGTGCGGTCGAGGGGGCCGGGCCCAGCGGTCTCGGCGGTCCCCGTCGCGACCGAGCTCGCCGTGGTCTCGACCGGCAACGTGGTGACCCTGCAGGACGGCGCCCGCGTCGTGCTCGAGAGCGTCGCGCCGGCCTTCGTCGCCCAGCTGGTCGACCAGTTCGGGGCGGCCTACCGGCTGCTCCCCTCGGACCTGAAGGTCGCGGTCGTCACCTTCTCGGACCTGGGGCTGTCGCCGTCCGGCTCGGTGGTGGGCACCCGGATCGTGCGAACGGCGCCGGTGTCCGACAGCGGCCGGGTGATCGCGCCCACCTCGGCGGTGACCGCCCGCACTCCCGGTCACTGGCTGAGCGTCGAGTTCGCCTACGGGGCGGTGCGGCTGACGGTCCCCCCGGTCATGTGGCCGAACCCGGGGAGCCCGCGGCAGGTGGTGCTGCTGACGCCCGCGGCGACCGCGACGGCGGTGCGTGTCGCCGACCCGTCGGCATCGGTCAACCCGGGGCAGGACGACGGCCCAACCCCGGCGTTCGGCGAGGCGGACGGCCAGGTGACCGGCACGGTGACCGATGCCGGCGGCCTGCCGATGCCCTACCGGCGGGTGCTGCTGCGGCTGTCGCCGCCGGATCGGTGCTGGTTCTCGGCCGCGCCCGACGGGCATGATCTGGCCGCGCAGAGCGCAGTGGTGACGGACGCCGCCGGCCGGTTCGGGGGGCGCTACCTGGTGTGCCTGCGCACGGGGGCGGTCACGGTGACGGCGGGCATCCTGGTCTCGGGGTCCGGGCCGCACGCGACCTCCCAGCTGCAGACCGTCGTCGCCGGCTCGCCGAGTCGGATCGAGCTGTCGCCCGCCACGGTGCGGTCGGGGGCGCACCTGCGTGGCGCCGACCTCGGGGTGGTCAGGAACGGCATGGGTGAGCCGGTGGCCGGGGTTGCGGTCGAGCTGTCCCTGGACGACGGCAGCTTCGGCACGCTGGGCAGCACCACGGTGACCTCGGACGCCGCCGGTCGACTGCTGGTCGACCTCGACGCGACCCTCTTCCGGGCGGGGCCGGTGGGCCTGACCGCCACCATCGCGGGCCAGACCCAGGACCTGCCGCTCGGCCCGGACTGGAACTCCGCCTTCCTCGGTCCGCAGGCACCGCTGCCGTTGCCCGGCACCTACCGGGCCCGGGCCACGATCACGCTCACCCCGGTGCCGGCCGTCGTCCGGCTCGCGACCAAGCGGCTCGGCGGGGAACGGGTGCGGCTGCTGATCACGGTGGCCCCGAAGGCGATCGGTCCGCTGACGCTCTCCTCCAAGGTCGGCGGCCGGTGGCAGGTCGCCCACCGCTGGACGTCGAACCGCGACGGCACCGCCTCGATCACGGTTCGGGTACGTCCGGGTGCCTCGCGCCCGTTCCGCGTCGACTTCAGCCCCCCCGGCACTTCGACCGGTACCGCGTCGATCTGGGTCTCGGTCACCGGCTGAGGCCGTTCGTCACCGTCACCGCCAGGTCACCGTCATCGCGCGCCTGGGCGCTCACTGCGGTGGCGCGCCCAGCCAGGAGCGGATCCGGGTGCCGTGCTCGTCCAGGGTCGGCGGGGCGGTGTGCGCGGTGCGGGTGACCTCGGTGCCGTCGGGGTCGAAGAAGCGCAACGGCGGGCCGGGGATCGTGATCGGCCCCAGTCGGGAGTGCTCGACGTCGACGACCAGACCCTGGGAGCGGGTCTGGTCCCAGTCGTAGACCTGGTCGAGGGTGCGTACCCGGCCGGCCGGGACGCCGACCTCGTCGAGGCGGGCCAACAGGTCGGCACTGCTCCAGCCGGCGAAGGCGGCCTCGACGAGCGCGACCACGGCCTCGCGACGGGTCACCCGATCGGCGTTGGTCGCGAAGGGCGTGGCGTCGCCGTCCAGGTCGAACCCCTCGCAGAACCGGCGCCAGAGCCCCTCGCTGCCGACGGCGATCTGCACCGCGCCGTCCGCGCACCGGAACAGCCCGTACGGGCAGATCGAGGGATGGTGGTTGCCCTGGGCGCGGCCGACCTCGCCGGCGACGGTCCAGCGGGTGCCCTGGAAGGCATGGACGCCGACCATCGCGGCGAGCAGGCTGGTGCGCACGACCTGGCCCGTGCCGGTGCGCTCGCGTTCGAGCAGGGCGGCGAGCAGGCCGTAGGCGCCGAAGATGCCGCCGAGCAGGTCGGCGATCGGGACGCCGACCCGTTGCGGGGTGTCGGGGTCGGGCCCGGTGAGCGACATCAGACCGCCCTCGCCCTGGGCGATCTGGTCGTAGCCGGCGCGACCGCCCTCGGGGCCGTCGTGGCCGAAGCCTGAGATCGACAGCACCACCAGGCGGGGGTTGAGCGCGAACAGCGCCTCCGTGCCGAAGCCGAGCCGGTCGAGCACCCCGGGGCGGAAGTTCTCGAGCAGCACGTCGGCCCGACGCACCAGGTCGGTCAGGACGGCGCGGCCGTCGTCCGACCTCAGGTCGAGGGCGATCGACTCCTTGTTGCGGTTGCACGAAAGGAAGTAGGTCGACTCGCCGTCCACGAAGGGCGGGCCCCAGCCGCGGGTGTCGTCCCCGGTCCCCGGGGCCTCGACCTTGATCACCCGAGCGCCGAGGTCGGCCAGCATCATCGCCGCCTGCGGCCCCGCCAGCGCCCGAGTGAGGTCCACCGCCACCATCCCCGCCAAGGGCCCCCCCTGTGCTGCACCAGTCATGCGGGGAGCCTAGGTCCCGCTCACGGCGACCTCTGGTGGCGGATCGTTGGAACGTGGTGCTCGACAAGAACGATTCGCCACCAGAGGTCGAGAAGATCGGTGGAGGTGGAGGTGGAGGTGGAGGTGGCGGTGGAGGTGGAGGTGGAGGTGGCGGTGGCGGTGGCGGTGGCGGTGGAGGTGGGGGTGGCGCGGCGGTGTTGCGCATGGTGCGTCGCGGTGCGCATGGTGCTGGACGAATTGCGGGGTCGGGCGTACCTTCCGAAAGTGGGTTCCACTGTTCGGTGAGTCAGTTCCACATGGCGGGAACCACACGTAGGCGAGTCAGCGTCGACCACGTCAGAAGGGTGTGTCATGGGCTTCCCGTCAGACCTCGAGATCGCTCAGGAGGCAGCGCTCAAGCCGCTGCCCGAGATCGCCGCCCAGATGGGCATCGGACCCCACCTGCTCGAGCAGCACGGCGACACCGTCGCCAAGATCCGCCTCGAGGCGATCGACGAGCTGAGGGACCGACCCAAGGCCAAGTACGTCGTGGTCTCGGCCGTCACCCCGACGCCCCTGGGTGAGGGCAAGACCACGACGACGGTCGGTCTGGGGCAGGCGTTCAAGCACATCGGCAAGAGCGCGACGATCGCCTTGCGCCAGCCCTCGATGGGCCCCACCTTCGGCATCAAGGGTGGCGCCGCCGGCGGCGGCTACAGCCAGGTCGTGCCGATGGAGCTGCTGAACCTGCACCTGACCGGCGACTTCCACGCCGTCACCGCCGCTCACAACCTGCTCGCGGCGATCGTCGACAACCACCTCTACCAGGGCAATGCGCTCGGCCTCGACCCGCACAACATCACCTGGCGCAGGGTGCTCGACGTCAACGACCGCGCCCTGCGCAACATCATCGTCGGGCTTGGGGCCAAGGCGGACGGCGTGCCGCGCCAGACCGGCTTCGACATCACGGCGGCGTCCGAGGTCATGGCGTTGCTGTCCCTGGCCGGCTCGTTGGAAGACCTGCGCGAGCGACTGCAGCGCATCGTCGTGGGCTACACCACGGGCGGTGAGCCGGTCACGGCCCGGGACCTGCAGGCCGGTGGCGCGATGGCGGCGATCCTGCGCGAGGCGGTCAAGCCCAACCTGCTGCAGACCCTCGAGCACACCCCGGTGCTGGTGCACGCCGGACCGTTCGGCAACATCGCGACCGGCAACTCCTCGGTGATCGCCGACCTGATCGGCATCCACGGCGGCGACTACCTGGTCACCGAGGCCGGGTTCGGGGCCGACATGGGCGCCGAGCGGTTCTTCAACATCAAGTGTCGGGTCTCGGGCCTGCAGCCGGACGCCGCCGTCGTGGTCGCCACGGTACGAGCGCTGAAGGCGCACTCGGGCCGGTACAAGATCGTCGCGGGCCGCCCGCTGCCGCCCGAACTGCTGGCCGAGAACCCGGACGACGTCATGGCCGGCGCCGACAACCTGCGCAAGCAGATCGAGAACATCACGGTGCACGGCGTGCCGGCGGTCGTGGCGGTCAACGCCTTCCCGACCGACCACGCCTCGGAGTGGGCGGCGATCAAGCAGATCGCCGCCGAGTGCGGGGCCCGGGTGGCGGTCTCGCACCACTTCACCCAGGGCGGCGCCGGCGGCATCGAGCTGGCGGAGGCCGTCGCCGAGGCGGCTGCCGAGCCGTCGACCTTCGAGCTGCTCTACCCCGACACCGCCACGCTGCGCGAGAAGATCGAGATCGTGGCGGCCAAGGTCTACGGCGCGGACGGCGTCGACTACTCCACGGTGGCGGCCACGCAGCTGGCCCGGTACGAGAAGAACGGCTTCGGCCACCTGCCGGTGTGCATCGCCAAGACCCACCTGTCGATCTCGTCGGACCCGTCCCTGCGGGGCGCCCCCACCGGCTGGCGGCTGCCGGTGCGTGAGGTGCGGGCCTCGGTCGGGGCCGGGTTCGTCTACCCGATCTGCGGTGACATGCGCACCATGCCGGGCCTGTCGAAAACCCCTGCAGCGTTCGGGATCGACATCGACGACAACGGCGAGATCGTCGGCCTCAGCTGACGCCCGAGCCCTGACCCACGAACCCGAGTCACGCCAGAGCCCCATGATCGCCGGTAGCGCGGGGTTTCCCACATCATTCCTGTGGGGAACCCCGGGCAACCGCCGATCATGGGGCTCTTGGCGTTGCGGTCGGGCGGAACCAGGCGCCGTGTGCGACCCGCAGGGTCGGCCGACGCGACTGATGGGTCAGCCGACGCGACTGAAGGGTCAGCCGACGGCGGTCTTCCAGGCCTCGTCGAGGGCGGCAGCGCCGTCGTTGGGGCTGACCGCGGTCTTGGCCGTCGGGTCGATGATGAGGGCGTAGCCGCTCATCTCGGGGGTGACCCGCCAGCAGAGCATGACGGTCTCGCGCACCTTGGCCGGGCCCTTGGGAACCAGCACCGTGTTGTTGGTGCAGGTGTCCTGGCCGGTGGCCGTGCCCGCGTTCGGGGCGGCCCAGGCCTGCTCGAGCTTGCCGGTGAGGTCGGTCCGGGCGATCACGACGCGGATCGAGCGGGCGCCCTGCTCGCCGGTGCCGAAGGTGCCGGCGACCATGGTGGCGCCGTTCGCGACCTGCTTGGCCTTCGCCTGCCAGGTGGCGGTCTGGGTGAGATCCTGCGCGGCCGGCATCGGCGACAGGCCGGACACGGCGGTGGCCAGGGTCAGCGGGTCCGTCGGCTTGGCGGGCGGCGGGTTGCCGTGCATCAGGGTGGCCACGCCGCCGGCGGCGACGAGGGCGGCGGCGGCAGCACCCGCGATGACGGCGACACGGCGAGAGGTCGACGGGCCCTTGGGCGCCGCAGCGGCCGGTCCGTCATAGGTGGGTAGTTCGTGCGTGGTGGTCACGCGGTCCTCCGTGGGGGAGTGGGCGGGCTATGTCTTCTCTTCGGCCCCTCGGGCGACCGAACTTGAGCCCATTCGGGTGAACACTCGAGGCAACCCTCATCCCCGCGCGAAGGCGCGCGTGGTGACGACGACGAACGGCCCGGGCTGTGGGCCCGGGCCGTTCGTCGTCACAGCTGGTTCCGGTGGTGCGGTGGTTCAGGTGGTGCTGCGGTGGTTCCGGTGGTGCGGTGGTTCCGGTGCTGCGGTGGTACCGACCGCTGATCCGAGGATCAGAAGTCGGCGACCGTGAAGGTCGCGCCGCTCGAGAGCACCGTCTGGTAGGTCGGGGCGACGGAGTTGCCGGCGCTGACTACCGTGGCGGTGTAGGTGCCGACCGGCAGGTCGGCCGCGGTGTAGGTGTAGCCGGCGGTGGCAGCGCCGCTGGCCACCGCGCCGACGATCTTGTGGGTCGCGTCGACGGTGCAGATCAGCTCGGTGTCGCTGATGACGGCGACGTTGACACACTCGGTGGCCTCGCCGTTCGCCTTCAGCGCGGCGTCAGCGGCCGAGGCCACCGACTCGGCCGGCAGGTAGCCGGTGCCGCTGTAGACGCCGGACACCAGGTACACGTGGCCCTTGTTGTTGTCCGAGGTCGAGCCGGTCGTGGTCGAGAAGTCGAGACCGTTGAAGCCGGTGCCCTGGACGTCGACGTCGACCGACGAGCCGGACGGGACGGTGTTCGGGGAGACCGAGACGCCGTTCTTGTAGGCGTAGGCGGCGGCGAGGCTGACCGAACCACCGTTGGTGGTCACCGACAGCGTGATGTTGCCCGAGGGGGTGCCGGCCGGGGTGACTGCCGTGAACGAGGTCGCGCTGATCGGGGTGATGCCGGTCAGAGCGACGCCGCCCAGGGACGCGGTCAGCGGGGTGCTGGCCGTGACCGAGGTCGGGAAGCCCGTGCCGGTGACCGTGATGACCTGGCCGCCGACGGCCGGGCCGGTGGCCGGCTCGACCGCACCGCTGGTCAGCGTGGGCGCCGTGGCGGCGAGGTAGTTCGCCCGGCCGATGACGGTCGCGGTCGAGGGGATCGTGCCGCTCGCCGCGGCAGCGGTGTAGGCGCAGACCACGACGTTGTTGGTGCCGGCCACCGAGGTCAGGTCGGGCACCGTGACGGCGACCTTGGTGGTGGTGATGAACTTGACCGTGGCGGCCGTGACCTGGGTGGTGGTCGCCGGGTTGGTCGAGCAGCGGGCTGTGGCGGCCAACAGTGCGGTGGTGGCCTGGAACTGGACGCCGACGGCGCTCGATCCGAACTTGGGGGTCGCGGTGCTTCCCAGGGTCAGGGTCAGCGTGTTGCCGCCCGTGATCGAGCCGCTGGGGCTGCTCAGCGTGAGCGCCGCCTGCGGGGTGACCGTGGGGGTGGGCGTCGGGGTCGGGGTGACCGCCAGGGCGGACGAGCCGAACGTGCCGACGGCGGCCAGGGCCACCGCGGTGCTGACTGCGGCGCGGGTCAGGCCGCGACGGGCGTTGATGCTGGGGCGCATGGGGTGGTTCTCCTCCGTGTGTGGATGACTCGGGGGGTCCGCACTCCGTCGCCGGGTGGCTTCATGACCCTCGGACGTTCTCATCGGCCGCCTGTCGTGGGGCCTCCATAGGTCTTTCGGTGGATCACTCGAACGGCGGATACCGGAGTCGGAGCCGGTGCGTCCCTCCTCGTGACGCGTCTGTGGGATGCCATGGGTTCTCCGCCTGGGCCGGTGCTGCCTGACGTGCTGGCTGCCCCGCGAGGGATGGCTGGCGCCTGCTTCGTTCTCCTGAATCCTTGATCCTCTGCCACCGAGTGACCCCATTCGACCGGATCCCCGATCGAGTGGTCACACTTGACCGCATCCCCACTACTGAGTGGTCGAGAATCGCCGCCAGTCTGTACTTGGCGGCGACCAAAGGTGACCACTCGGTGAGGGAGACCGTTGAGGCGGCGACCAAAGGTGACCACTCGGTGAGGGAGACCGTTGAGGCGGCGACCAAAGGTGACCACTCGGTGAGGGAGACGGTTGAGGCGGCGACCAAAGGTGACCACTCGGTGGGCCGGCGGTTGGCGAAGCGGCCACGTTTGACCACTCGACGGGGCGGGTGCGGGCTGGCTGGGTCGCCCGGTGCCGGGTTGCCCGCCTGGCCCCGGTGGTGCGGGCCGGTCCGGTCAGAGCACCCGCACGGTCAGGGTGCTCGTGTAGCCCGAGGCGTTGTCGCTGCTGGCGACGGTGCCACCACGCACCAGCCAGAGGCCGGCGGCCGGGAACGTCACCGACTGCTTGACGACCCCGGTGGGGCCGACCTTCACGGCCGGTGCCGAGTACCAGCGGGTGGGGTCGCTGACCCTGGCGTACTGCAGCCGAGCGCTGCCCGAGGCAGGTCGCACCCGGAACTCGTAGCCGGTGGCGACGCCCTTGCCCACGGTCAGGGCCGGCCGGGCGGCCCAGGTGACGAGGTCGTGGGCGGCCATGACGGTGACCGGGCTGAGCACCGCGTGGCCGCCGTCGACGAGGGCGGCCCGCAGGGTCAGGGTCGTGCGGCTGGTGAAGGACAGGGCCACCACGCCGTTGTCGTCGGTGAGGTACTCCGACAGGTCGGTCCAGCTGCCGCCCCGTTGCTGCTGCAGGGTCACCACCGCGCCCGGGATCGGCGAGACCACCTGGCCGTTGCTGTCGGCCACGTGGATGTAGCCCAGCACGTTGCTGCCCACCTGGGCGGCCGCCGGCAGGGTCAGCTTGACCGAGCGGACCACGGCGTTCGTCGTGGTGCCACCGCCCGGGGTGACGGGGGTGCGGGGAGTGGTGCCGGGCCGAGGGGTCGTGGGGATCGTGCGCCGATGGGGCACCTGGCCGGCCGAGCCGCCGCCCGCCGCGCCGCCGCCCGCCGCACCGTCGCCGCTCCCGGTCGTGCCGTTCCCCGAGCCGGGCGTGGTGCCGGTGCCGGTCGAGCCGTCACGGGCGCCGGTGGCACCCGAGGATCCGGTGGTCGCCCCGTCGCCGTCCGAGGTGCCGTCCGAGGCCGAACCCCCGGAATCGGTGCCTGCACCGGTACCGGTGGCCGCCCCGTCGTCGGGTGCGCCGTCGTCGGACGGCGCACTCGCCGCCCCGTCGGGCGTCGTCGCCGCGGCAAGAGTGGCCGTCGAGGAGTGGTTCATGGTCCAGACCAGGTGGGCGACCGGACCGGCGGCCACCGTGGCAGCCACCAGAAGGCCGGCGGTCAGCGCCGCAAACACCTTCGACATGGTCCTGTCCCGCCTTCACCGGTCTGTGACGCCGCCGTCCGTGGCTGGCATCGCTCACCAGAGCCTTTCGGCAGCGAACCGTCGATCATGACCTACCTGGGGGTCACCCCTCACCCGCTCGGGTCAGCCTCGCCCGGTCCGGTCGGCGACAGGTGGTCGACGTCGGCGTGGGTGGCGCCCCCGGCGAGCTGGGCGTACCCGGGCCCGCGGTCGAAGAACGGCGCGTCGTCCGGGCGCTCGGCCGTCATCGCCGCCCGCAGCCGATCGGACGCCGTCGCGTCGACGTCGCCGTCCGGCGTCAGCACGACGCCGTAGTCGCGGCGGGCGCCGTCCGGGCTGACCTTGCCCCAGAGCAGGTCTCGCGCCACCTCGGCGAGCGGGCGGGTGAGCGGGTCGCCCCAGCCGCCGCCCCCGGTGGTCCGAATCCGGATGACCTCACCGGCCCGTACCGGCTCGGCGTCGGTGAGGGCGTCGACCTCGCGCTCGTTCGGGCCGCCCGGGTCGATCGTCACCCGGAACGGCTGCCCGGCCCGGCCACCGTTGACACCCCAGCAGGCCAGGATCGAGCGGTCGGCGATCGACATGAACGAGGCGTCCTGCAGCATCCGCACGTGCTTGTCGTAGCCGAGCCCGCCCCGGTAGCGACCGGCGCCGCCGGAGTCGACGGCCAGCCCCAGCCGCTCGACCAGCAGCGGGAAGCGGGACTCGCTGAACTCGGTCGGGATGTTGCGGCTGTCGGGCACCACGTGGATGGTGTCCTCGCCGTCGGCGTACCGCCGCCCGCCCGAGCCGCCGCCCAGTACCTCGCGCATCAGGTAGGCGCGGCCGTCGGCGTCATGCCCGTGCACCCCCGTGTAGCGGATCGTCTCCTGGTCGGCCGGCATCCGGCCCCCGGTCGCCTTGGCGAGCACCCCGGCCAGCACTCCCAGCAGTCGCAGGATCACGAACGTGCGGGCGTTGGTGGGCGCCGGGAAGATCGGGGTCAGCAGGGTGCCCTTGGGCGGGAACCGCATCTCGACGAGCGGGACGACGCCCTCGTTGACGTCGAGCTCGGCCATCCGTTCCGGGGTGTCGGCCAGGTTGCGCAGGATCGGGAACAGCCACTTGATGAGGAAGTTGCCGTCGGCGTAGTCCCCGCAGTGGTTGATCGGGCCCTTGGCCTGCGGCCCGGTGCCGGTGAAGTCGATCACCAGTTTCGGTCCGCCCCCGGGCAGGTCGGGGTCGGGGCCGCCGGTGGCGGTCTTGGTCAGGGTGATCCGCTGGGTGTGCAGCCGAGGGGCGTCGACGCCGTCGTGCTCGGCGTAGTCCTCCCAGGTGTAGCTGCCGTCGGGGATCCTCGAGAGGATGTCGCGCTGGTAGGTGCGGGTGGTACGGGTCAGGATCGCCTCGAAGCAGGCCTCGACGGTGGCGACGCCGTAGCGGGTGAACAGCTCACCCAGCCGCTGGGCGCCCGACAGGGCGGCTGAGCACTCGGCGTCCAGGTCGGCGGCCAGGGAGTCGGGCATCCGCGAGTTGCGGGTCATGATCTTCAGGGCCGCCTCGTTCGGGACGCCGGCGTCCCACAGCTTGATCGGCGGCACCATCAGCCCCTCCTCGAAGACGCTGGTGGCCCCGCTCGGCATCGAGCCCGGGCAGGCACCGCCGATGTCGTCGTGGTGGCCGAACGCCTGCACGAACGCCACCACCTGCTGGTCCGCGAAGACCGGCACCGTGACGCACAGGTCGGGCAGGTGGCCGATGCCGCCCTCGCTGGAGTAGACGTCGTTGTGGAAGTACACGTCGCCCGGCCGCATCGTCGACAGCGGGTAGTCGCGGGCGACCGGGTGCACCAGGGCGCTGTACGAGCGGCCGGTCAGCTTGCGCAGCCGCCGGTCGTGGATGCCGGCCCGGAAGTCGTGGGCGTCGCGAATCATCGGCGAGCGGGACGTGCGCGCGATCGCGGTCTCGACCTCGCGCTCGATCGAGGCGAGCGACCCCTCGACGATCTCCACCAGCACCGGGTCGACCACCACGGGGTCGACCACCACGGGGCCGACCACCACCGCGTCGACCACCACCGCGTCGACCATCGCTGGGACGTCGGCGCGGGTCAGCACCAGGTTGCGGTAGGGGTCGAGGCAGGCCTCGAAGCCGGGGTGCAGCGGCACCGTCGAGCCGAACTCCTCCAGGACCGCCGGGCCGGTGACCACGTCACCGGTGCGCAGGTCGGGCCGCCAGTACACCGGCACGTCCTCGAGCGGGGCGTCGAAGACGACGCGACGCCGTCCGGTCAGCGCCCGCTCGGCGTGCCCGTCGCCGTCCGGGTGGCGGTGCAGGTCGGGACGACGGATCGGCCCGACCCCGGTGACCCGCAGGTTGACCCACTCCACGCTCTGGTCGTCGCGGCCCGCGAAGGAGTAGCCGTAGCGCCGGGCGTGCTCGCCGTGGAACGCCTCGACGACGGCCTCGGCGAACTCGGTGGAGCCGGGCCCGCCCGCCCGGCCGCTGCCGGTGGCCGGCTCGGACGGCGCGCTCACCCGCACCTCGTACGCCTGGCCCGCGTAGCGCAGGTCGGCGCTGCGCAGCAGCTGCTGCTGCTCGACGGCGAACCCCTCGGCGGTCAGCGCCGCACGGGCGGCCGCCTCGAGCTCGGCGTACACCGCAGCGACGACGTCGAGGTCGAGCCGGTCGTGGCGCTGCACCGCGGTGCGCACGTGGTCGGTGCGGACGTCGACCGTGAGCAGCCCGAACGCCGACACCGTGCCGGGGTCGGGCGGCACCACGACACCCTTCAGGCCCAGGACGTCGGCCAGTCGGCAGGCCAGCAGCGACCCCGAGCCGCCGAACGTGGTGACCACGAAGTCGCGCACGTCCAGGCCGCGCTTGACGGTGACCTGGCGCAGTGCGTTGGCCTGGTTCCAGGCCGAGATCTCGAGAATGCCCTGGGCGCAGGACTCGACGTCCATGCCCAGCCGGTCGGCCAGGGCGGCGATCCCGGCGCGGGCCGCGGCGACGACCAGCGGGATCTCGCCCCCGAGCAGGTGGGGGGGCAGGCGGCCCAGCACGACGTGGGCGTCGGTGACGGTGGGTTCGGTGCCGCCCCTTCCGTAGCACAGCGGGCCCGGGTCGGCGCCGGCGCTGCGCGGCCCCACCTTGAGGCTGCCGTCGGTCGAGACCCACGCGATCGAGCCGCCGCCGGCGCCGACCGTGACGATGTCGATCATCGGGATCCGGCTCGGGTAGGCGCCGATGCTGCCTTCGGTGGTCAGGGTCGGCTCGCCGTCCAGCACCACCGAGACGTCGGTCGAGGTGCCGCCGCCGTCCAGGGTGAGCACCCGGTCGAACCCCGCGGTGGCGGCGACCAGGGCGGCGCCGAGGGCGCCCGCGGCCGGGCCGGACAGCACCGTGGCGATTGGCAGGTCGACGATCTCGGCCGCCGACATCACCCCGCCGTTCGACTTCATGATCGCGAAGGGCAGGTGCTCGGCGGCCCCAGGCTGGTCGTCGGTGTCCGGGACGTCGGCTGCTGGATCAGCGGTCGTGGTGGCCGGCCAGAGCTCGGCCTTCAGGCGGGCCGCGATGGTGGCCACGTACTGGGACACCTGCGGCTTGACGGCGGCGTCGACCAGGGTGGTCATGCTGCGCTCGTACTCGCGGTACTCCCGCAGCACCTCGCTGCTGATCGACACGACGGCCTCGGGGTACTCCTCGGCCAGGATCTGCCGCATCGCCAGCTCGTGCGCCGGGTCGGCGTAGCTGTGCAGCAGGCACACCCCGATCGAGCGGACGCCGCGCCCGCGCAGGTAGCGGGCCGCCTCGCGGGCGCCCTCGGTGTCGAACGGGTGCAGCTCGGCCCCGGTGGCGTCGAGCCGACCCCCGACGGTGCGCACCAGGTCGGCCGGCACGATCCGGGGCGGTTTGACCCAGAAGTAGCTGTTGCCGTAGCCGTCCGGCACCGACTGCCGGGCGATCTCGAGCAGGAACTCGTAGCCCTCGGTCGTGATGAACCCGAGCGAGTCGACCTTGCCCTCCAGCAGCTGGTTCGTCGCGACCGTGGTCCCGTGAGAGACGGAGGTGACCGCTCCTGGCGCTTCGAGCAGGGCGAGGACCTTGGTGATGCCGGCCATGAAGGCGATCGAGGGGTCGGCGGGGGTGGAGGGGGTCTTGGTGGTGACGAGGCGGCCGGTGGCCGCGTCGTGGGCGACCACGTCGGTGAAGGTGCCGCCGGTGTCGACGCCGATCCTGATGCCGCCGGTCCGGGCCGGGGCGGTCGGGTCGTTGGCCGTCATGGCCACCCATCCAACTAGGGAAGGGGCTCCCGGGCAGCGGCAAGACCTGCCAACCCGCGGGGCAGGCGGCCGTGGTGGACGACGGACAACCGCTGCGTGGGCCTGGTGAGGGCGACGTAGAGGTCGTTCACGCCCCGGGGCGACTCGCGCAGGATGGCCATCGGGTCGACGACCACGACGGCGTCGAACTCCAGGCCCTTGACGTCGTCGACGTGCATGACCTCCACCCGGGGGGCCAGTGCCTCGCCGTCCCGGCTCGCGTCGTCCCGGCTCGCGTCGTCCTGGCTCGCGTCGTCCCGGTTCGCGTCGGTCGCCGGCGCGCAGGAGCGGGCGAGGTCGACGTCCAGCAGCTTCTTGGCGACCGGACCGGCGACGGCGGCCAGGGCGGCGCGCGGGGTGACCACCGCGTAGCGACCGCCGCGCAGGGCGGCCTCGTCGGCGAGCAGCGCCGCGACGACGGCGTCGGCCACCTCCTCGGGCGCCGAGCGGGCATCGCGCCCGGGCACCTCGTAGCCGACCGGGTCCCAGTCGCCCTCCCGGGCCGACCGGGGCGCGTTCGCGCGGACGGCGAGGCCCGCGGCCTCGTCGTTGCCGGAGGCCAGCAGGTCGGTGGCCAGGGTCATCACCCGCGCCGGGGTGCGGTAGTTGACGGTCAGCTGCGAGACCCGAAGCCGTTGCCCGACAACAGGTTCGAGGGCCTGCTGCCACGAGTGTGCCCCGGCGGCCGACCCGGTCTGGGCGATGTCGCCGACCACGGTCATCGAGCGGTTCGGCACCCGGCGGGCCAGCAGCCGCCACTGCATCGCCGACAGCTCCTGGGCTTCGTCTACGACGGCGTGGCCGTAGGTCCAGCTGCGGTCCTCCGCGGCGCGCTCGGCCACCGAGCGGCTGGTGTGGCCGCCGGCGTAACGGTCGGCCAGCATCTCGGCGGTCATCATGGCCGAGGCCTCGCCCGACTCGGCGAGCACCCGGCGGGCGAAGTCGAGGGACTCGGCGCGGTCGCGGGCGGCGCGGGCCATGGCACCGGGGTCGTAGCTCGCGACGTCCGGGCCGATCAGCTCGGCGGCCTCGTCGATCAGCGGCACGTCCTCGACGGTCCAGGGGGCGTGGCGCTCCCGCTGCAGGCTGCGCTGCTGGGCGGGCGAGAGCAGGCCACCGGCGGCCTCGGCCATGCGGGCCGGCTTGGTGAGCAGGTCACGCACCAGCCCGGCGGCGGTCAGCGGCATCCACAGCAGGTTCACCTCGCGGCGGACGGCGGTCACGGTGCGCAGCTCGTCGATGAGGTCAGGCCGCTCGTCCTCGAGCTGCTGCAGCCGGCGCCGCTCGGCCAGCTGGTCGGCCAGGTCGTCGAGCACGTGCCGCACGAAGGTGACCCGGGTCTCGTTGTGGGGGCGGCCGGACTGGCGGGCCCGGGCCCGGGCCGCGGCGACCACCTCGGGCCGCAGCACCACGGGGTCGCCGTCGACGTCGATGTGCACCGGCTCGAGCAGCAGCCGCTGCCGTCGCCGCACCGCCGCCCGCACCAGGGTCGCCATCCGCAGGTCGCCCTTGAGGACGGCGATCTCGCCGCGGTCGTGCGCGGTCGCGTCGAGCCCGGGCATCAGCTGGCCCAGCGTCGAGAGCACCACCCCGGTCTCGCCCAGGGCCGGCAGCACCTGCTCGATGTAGCGCAGGAACACCGGCGACGGGCCCACCACCAGTACGCCGCTGCGGGCGATCCGGTCGCGGTGGGTGTAGAGCAGGTAGGCCGCACGGTGCAGGGCCACGGCGGTCTTGCCGGTGCCGGGGCCGCCCTGCACCACCAGGACGCCGGGCAGCTCGGCCCGCACGATCGCGTCCTGCTCGGCCTGCAGGGTGGCGACGATGTCACGCATCCGCCCGGTGCGGTGGGCGGTCAGTGCGCTCATCAGGGCGCCCTCACCGGTGACGGTGGCCAGGTCGCCCCGGCCGTCGGCGGCCGCGGCCGCCAGTGCGTCGGCGTCCAGCACCTCGTCGTCCACGCCGGTGACCTGGCGGCCGTGCAGGGCGATGTGCCGGCGGCGCAGCAGGCCCAGGGGTTCGGCGGCGGTGGCCTGGTAGAAGGCGGCGGCCGCGGGAGCGCGCCAGTCGAGCAGCAGCTGTCGCTGGTCGTCGTCGGACAGGCCGATCCGGCCGACGTGACGGGTGATGCCCTCGGCCAGGTCGAGCCGGCCGAAGACCAGCCGGTCCTCGACGGCCTGCAGCTGGGCCAGGCGGTCGGTGTGCAGGGCGTCGAAGGCGTCGCGCTCGGCGCGGCCGGCGGGGGTGGGCACCACCGGGGCGCGGCGCACCTGTTCGAGGGCGTCGGCCGTGCGGATCCTCATGGCGTCGAGCAGGAGGTAGTCGTCGTCCACGTACTGCTGCTCGACGGCGATCTCCCGGCGCAGTTCGGCCTCGCCCATCTGCGCACCTCCGCGCCGTCTCGCCCGCCACGGCCCGCGATTGGGGCCGCCGCCCCCGGAAGGTCCGGGGTGGGGGAGAAACGGCCTACCAGTCTGCCGCAGGTGCCCCCCTCGCGGCGAACCGGGGGGTGGGTCAGGCGTAGGCGTCGAACATGGCGCCCTCGGTCGCGGCCTTCTGCGCCGCGGCCTTGGCTGCGGCTGCCGGCGGCAGCGCACCCAGCATCACCCGCATCTCGGTGGTCGAGAGCGGTTTGAGGGGTGGCAGCTTGGGCGGTGGCGGGGGGTCCGGGCGGTCGGCGCGGGCCTGGGTCCGAGCCTGGGCATCGGTGGCGTGACGGGTGTCCGAGGTGGAGCTCGTGACGGCCCCGGCGCTCCCCACGCCGGGTACGGCGACCGTGGGCAGACTCACCCCGGTCATGACGGGAGGCGGTCCTGCGGCCCCCACTGCACTGACATTCATAGCCGACCTCCGTTCCGGCTTGCTTTCCCGACTTCCCTGTCGGACGAACAGCTTGCGCTGTCCGCGTGTGTCCATGGTCCCGCTCGGCGGGGCGTTGCATGAGTGCCGAACGGGTGAACCTGAGACATGGCACTGTGATGGCTGTGCAGACAGTCGACATGGACAAGGTCGGCCAGACAGTCGCCTCGGCCCTCAGCTCGACAGCGACCGGCGCAGCCACCGAGACGACGTCCGGCGGGAGCGGGCCACGACTGGTGTGCTCGGGCAACTTCGCGGTGCCGTGCACGGTGCTCGCCGCCCTGGACGGTGCCCTCGAGCGGTACCGCCTCTACGCGATCAACGCTCCGGGGGGCCTGCCGGAGCGGCCGGGGGTCACCCTCGAGACTTCCTTCGTGGGAGCCGGCATGCGTCGTCGGCCCACCCTCAGCTACGTGCCGGCGCGGCTGTCGCTGGTGCCGCGGCTGTTCGCGACGACTCTGCCGCCGGACGTCGTGGTGATCCACACGACGACCCCCCGGGACGGCGCGGTCTCGCTCGGCATCGAGGTCAACATCCTGCCGGGGGCGATCGAGGCGGCCCGCGCGCGGGGGGCGCTGGTGGTGGCCCAGCTGAACGCACAGATGCCCTGGACGGGCGGCGACGCCGTGGTGCCGCTGTCGGCGATCGACTACGCGGTCGAGGTCGACGAGCCGCTGGCGTCGCCGGCGCCGGGCGTGCTCGACGACGCGAGCGCCGCGATCGGTGAGGCGGTCGCCGCCCGGGTCAGCGACGGAGCCTGCCTGCAGCTGGGCATCGGGGCGGTGCCGGACGCCGTGCTCGCGGGGCTGCGACGGCGGCGCGGGCTGAGTGTGTGGAGCGAGATGTTCAGCGACGGCGTGCTGGCGCTGGAGTCCGGCGGCTGCCTGGACGCCGACCAGCCGTTGGTGGCCTCGTTCCTGTTCGGCTCGCCCGAGCTGTACGCCTGGGTCGACGGCAACGACCGGGTGCTGATGCGTCGGACCGAGGTCACCAACGAGCCGGCCCTGATCGCCCGCCGTCCGCTGATGACCTCGGTGAACACGGCCCTGCAGGTCGACCTGTTCGCCCAGGCCAACGCCTCGCGGATCAACGCCCGGATCTTCTCGGGTTTCGGCGGCCAGACCGACTTCATCGTCGGGGCGCTGCACGCCCCCGGCGGCCAGGCGATCATGGCGCTGCGCTCGTGGCACCCCAAGGCCGACGTCTCGACGATCATCGCCCTGGTCGACGAGCCGGTCACCTCGTTCCAGCCGACGGCGGTGGTCACCGAGCAGGGGGTCGCCCAGATCTGGGGGCTCGACGAGAAGGCCCAGGCCCGCACCCTCATCGAGTGCGCCGCCCATCCCCGGATCCGCGCCGAGCTGTGGGAGGAAGCCGCCGAGCTCGGCCTCGCCTGACCCCAACACCCGACTCGACCCGCCCCGCCCCGTCGAGTGGTCACTATTGGCCGCTTGGGTGACTGTCGCGCCCGTCGAGTGGTCACTATTGGCCGCGTCGCTGACTGTCGCGCCCGTCGAGTGGTCACAATATGCCGCCCAAACGCGATTCGGGCGGTCAACTGCGACCACTCGATATGGCGGTCGCGGCCATGTGCGACCACTCGGCGCGGTGGGGCCGCCTCAGGGCGTCGAGCGCAGGCGCCGGCGACGGATGGGCAGGCCGACGAGTAGGCCGCCGAGTCGGCCGTAGGGTCGGGGGATGGCCAAGCCGCTGCACGTGCAGCAGTCGCGCACCTACCCGGTGTCGATCGAGCGGGCCTTCGACGTGGTGCTGTCCGCGCCGCTACCGGGCATCTTCGACCGACGCTACGCCCTGCTGCCACCGATCACGCAGGTGCTCGACCAGGTCGGCGACTGGGGGTCGGTGGGGCAGACCCGCACCATCGGCCTGGGGGACGGCGGCACCATGCGGGAACGACTGGAAACGGTGACGCCGCCGTCCGAGTTCTCGTACCGGATCGACGGTTTCACCGGGATCAACAAAACGCTGTTCGCTGCGGTCGACGGCCGGTGGGCCTTCGCCCCGGACGGCGAGGGCACCTGCATCACCTGGACCTGGACGGTGCACCCGACGTCGTCGCTGACCGCTCTGGCCCTGCCCCTGGTCGGGTTGATGTGGAACGGCTACGCCCGTCAGGCCCTGGCCTGCATTGCGACCCTGCTCGGCGACGGTGTCGAGCGCTGACCTGAGATCATGACGGTGTCGCTCCAACCGGCGGCCAGATCGCGCCCGGCCCGCCGGTGGCTCGTCCAGGTGACGGTCGCGGCCCTCGCCGTAGGCATGGCGCTGGGCGTCATGGGATCGTGGGTGGCACTGCGCCAACGAGGGACTGTCGTCCTGACCACCGGTACGGTGACGGCGGTCGACCCCGAGCGGACGAGCCTCGGCATCCGCTTCGACGACCGCACCTATGCGGTGGCCGGCGACGCAGAGTGTCGAGTTCGAGGTGCTCGACGTCGCAGGCACAAGAGTGCGTTACGTCGTCGGCGTCCACTGCCTGGCCTGACCGTCGGACCCTGACCGTCAGACGCCGACGACGACCACCTGCATGGTCGCGTGTCCCACCAGGGCGGTCAGGTCGCCGGGATCGCTGGTCAGGATGCCCAGGTCGGGGCAGCAGCTCCTCCCATTACTGGGTGGCGCCTGTGAACAACTGCGCTACAGCGCTTCTGGTGACGGAACGACATGGCGATCCGTCACTCGGCCGTCACTCGGCCATCACGGAGCCAGGGCGGTGGTCATCGCGGTCATGGTCTCGTGGGGGCGTTCGACGATCGGCAGGTGCCAGCGCGCGGGGCGGGTGGCGATCGTGACCACCTGCAGCTGCGGCAGTCGCCGCCGCCAGCCGTCGACCGCTCGCGATACGTCGATGAGCGGGTCGTCCTGCGGATCGACGCCCTGCAGGAACACCGCCCGTGCCACGACGGGGGCCAGGGCCTGTCGATCGGCGTCGACGCCGGCCTCGGAGGCAACCCTGATGAAGCAGGCCTGCGAGGCCACCGCCGACGAACCCACCCACGCGCTGCCGCCCTGCGCCGACGCGATCAGGGTGGGGTCGGCGTCCGGCTCAGGGTCGGGATGCGTGGCGAACGAGCTGCCGACTCCCCAGAGCGCCGTCGAGACCATGCCGCCCGGGTACCGGCAGGCGGCGTCGAAGAACAGGCCCGGACGGCGGACGTCGGACTGCTGCGACGGCCCCGAGTCGAGCACCAGATCGACTCTGCCGAAGGGCATTCCGTCGGCGGCGTAGGCCGCCAGCAGACCTCGGGCCACCAACCCGCCCAGCGACGGGCCGTAGACCACCATGTGTCGTGGGTGAAGGCTCGCCACGGCCGCTCGCACCTGCCGGTAGACGGCCCCCGGGTCGACGCCGCGCTCGGCGTAGTCGACGGCCACCAGGGCGTCGCCCGCAGCTCGGTACGGCGCGAAGGCCCGCGCGACCAGGGTGCCCGACAGGGTGTGTCCGGGAAGGATCACGAAAGCCCGCTCTGTCGAACCGCTCTCGGCGGCGATGGTGGTGACGCGCGCGGTGGTCCCGGTCCGGTAGACCAGGCTCGACGCCAGGTCGACGACCACCAGGACGACGAGCGCCACCGTCGTCCCGCGGCCCCATGCCCGCAGCGCCCTTCCCCGGACCCTCACGGACGCCCGGTGGCAGGGGTGCCGGTCACGGCCCGCGGGGTGAGGAACGGCGAGGACGCCGGGGCGGCCAGGTCGTCGGCGTAGCGTCTGATGAGGTCGAGGTTGCGGTCGGCCAGATGGTCGAACGACTGCGCCACACTGGATCCCGGCGTCAGCGAGGTCATGGCGGCCGCGGGGTCGAGCCGGGCGCTGACCCAGCACTCGTGCGAGGCGGCGCGGGCGACCACCTCGGCGATCGGGGTCACGATCATCGAGTTGCCGAAGTAGATGGTGCCGCCCGGGTCGATGCCGGTGGCGTTGGTGGCCACCACGAACACGTGGTTGTCGTAGGCGCGGGCGCGGGTGGTCAGCTCCCAGATGTCGGCCGAGCGCAGCAGCGCCGACGGCCGCACGATGACCTCGGCGCCGCGCAGCGCGGTGACCCGGGACAGCTCGGGGTAGTCGCCGTCGAAGCAGATGATCATGCCGATCGTCCCGAGCGCGGTCTCGACGACACACACCTCGTCGCCGGGGGTCACCCACCCGCCGCGGCTGACGATCTCGGTGCAGAACGGGTGGGTCTTGCGGTAGACCCCGAGCACCGCGCCGTCCGGGCCGATCAGGACGGCACTGTTGTAGACGACGCCGCGCTCGGGCCCCCGCTCGTAGGTGCCCCACACGACGTGGACGCCGAGCTCACGCGCGGCCTCGCTGATCGGCTCGGTGACCGGCCCCGGGATGTCGCTGACGACGTCCCACAGCTCGTCCGCGCTCAGGCCGGTGACGAAACCGGTGGACGCCGACTCCGGCAGCACCACCAGGTCGGCGCCGGTGGCCGCGACGCAGCGCCGCAGCCAGTCCACGGCGTGGGTCAGGTTGGCCGTGACCGTGGCCTCGGTGACCGGGCCGTCGGGGCGTTGCGGAGCGATCTGCAGGGCGGCGACGGTGAAGGGGCGCATGGCTCCACGAAACCACGTCACCGGGGTTGCTGCCGAGGGGTCGGGTCAGGGGACCCAGCGCAGCGGCTGGCCGGTGGTCGAGGCCAGCTGCACCAGGCACAGCTCGGCGTCCGGGGTGGACGCCGTCAGCAGCACCAGTTCGCCCTCGTCACCCTCGAGGACGGCGACGTCGCCGGGTGCCAGCCGCTGCTGCCAGGGACCGGTGCCGTGGGCCACCAGGTACCGGCCGCTGACGGCAACCGCGACCAGCACCACGCCGCCGTCCCGCTCGAACAGCAGGTCCTCGCCCCGGTGGTCGGTGCGGCCCACGACGACCGAGGCCGGGTCGTGGCCCACCTCGACCCCCGTCGTCCCCTCGACCCCCGGCGTTCCCTCGCTGCCGGGCTTGAGGCGCACGGCCCAGCGCCACGGCACCGATCGGCCCGGGGTGTCGGGGCAGGCGGCCAGGGTGACGCCGCCGTCCGGATCGGGGGTGTGGGCCCCGGCCCGCATCACCAGCCACATGGTGCGCCGGCCGTCCCTGGTCGTTCGCCGCGACCCTGAGATGGGGGAGGAAGCGACACTCAAGCCTGCTCGGCGGCGAGCAGCTGCTCCATGAGGCGCCGGGCCTTGGCCACCCCGGCATCCTGGGCGATGAGGGCGTCCCGCTCGCCGGCGGGGCGTGAGCTCAGCCCGATCTCCTGCAGTCGCAACGCCTCGGCGTCCTCGTCGAGCACGACTGCCAGGCCCTTGCGCAACGCGGCGGTGGCCTCGGTGTCGGCGACCGCGAAGTTGCGGCTGAAGGCGTAGAAGTACCAGGTGTTGTGCGCGTCGATCGGGGTGATCGCGTTGAGCACCGTGATGAGGTAGCCCTCCTCGCGGGGCCGGCCGCAGGCGGTGATCCCGGAGTGCAGCGTGTGGTGGCTCGGCAGCCGGAACTCCGTGGTGTGGAACCGGTCGTAAGGGCCGCTGATGCCCATCGTGTCGGCGTACAGCGGGGGCGCCTCGACCCCCGGCATCAGCCGGTCGACGCTGACGGTGCGGCCCTCGACCTCGACGGTGATGCCGTGCCGGTAGATGTAGTCGTCGCCGACGGTGCTGGTGTGGATGAACGACTCGTGGGTCAGGTCGAGCAGGTTGTCGTGGATCAGGCCTGCGCGACAAGCGAAATGGTAGGAGTGGGTGACGGTGGCCCAGGCCGGGTCGGTCATCCAGTGGGTGTCCGGCACCAGGGCGGCGTCGGCCCGGTCGGGGTCGCCGGTCCACACCCAGACCCAGCCGTCCTGCTCGAACGTCGGGTAGCTCGCCACCTTGGTGCGCGGCGGGATCGTCGACTGGGCAGGCACTCTGGTGCAGACACCGTCCTCGCCGTAGGCGAAGCCGTGGTAGCCGCACACCACCGAGTCGCCGTCCACGGTGCCGGCCGACAGCGGGTAGCCGCGGTGGGCGCACCGGTCGGCCAGGGCTCGGGCGGCACCGGCCCCGGTCCGGTAGAGCACCAGTGGCCGCTCGCAGACGGTTCGGGATGTCGGTTCCCGCGTCACCTCGTGCGACCACGCCGCCACGTACCAGGCGTCTCTGACGTACATTGCGCCACCTCCCGCAGTCGGTCCCGCCGTGACGACACGGCCTGCTCGACTGTATCCACGGCCGCCGGTCCGACGTGATCGTTGTCTCCCCTTCCTCCGGTGCCGGTGCCGGTGCCGGTGCCTACGCCGGAGGAGGCTTCTCCTGTCGTGAGAGAGGATCGCGTCGTCACTCGGGCAGGGCAGCCCGCGACTCCGTCGGGGCCGGGAAGAAGCGGCGGGCCCACAGGCTGACGTAGACCAGGGCGACCAGGACCGGTACCTCGATGAGCGGCCCGACGACGCCGGCCAGGGCCTGCCCCGACGTGACGCCGAAGACCCCGATCGCGACGGCGATCGCCAGCTCGAAGTTGTTGCCGGCTGCGGTGAACGCCAGCGTGGCGGTGCGTGGGTAGGCCAGCCCGATGGCGCGGCCGAGCACGAAGGACCCGGTCCACATGAGGGCGAAGTAGGCGAGCAGCGGCAGGGCGATCCGGGCGACGTCGCCAGGGCGGTGGGTGATGGTGTCGCCCTGCAGGGCGAACATCACCACGATCGTGAACAGCAGGCCGTAGAGGGCGAACGGGCCGATCCGCGGCAGGATCCGGGCCTCGTAGTCCGCCTGCCCCCAGCGGCGCTCGCCCAGGGTGCGGGTGAGGTAGCCGGCCAGCAGCGGGATCCCGAGGAAGATCAGCACCGAGACCGCGATGTCGCCGATCGAGACGTCGAGGGCGGCCTGTTGCAGGCCTAGCCAGCCCGGCAGCACCTGCAGGTAGAAGTAGCCGAGCGCGGCGAAGGCGACGATCTGGAACAGCGAGTTCAGGGCGACCAGGACGGCGGCCGCCTCACGGTCGCCGCAGGACAGGTCGTTCCACACCAGCACCATGGCGATGCAGCGCGCCAGCCCCACGATGATCAGCCCGGTGCGGTAGGTCGGCAGATCCGGCAGCAGCAGCCAGGCCAGGGCGAACATCACGGCCGGCCCGACCAGCCAGTTGAGCACCAGCGACGACACCAGCAGCCGGTGGTCGCGGGTGACGGTGTCCAGGTGGGTGTAGCGCACCTTGGCCAGCACCGGGTACATCATGACCAGCAGCCCGACCGCGATCGGCAGTGAGACCGATCCGATCGAGACGGCGTCCAGGGCCTGGTTCAGCCCCGGCACGCCGCGCCCGAGCAGCAGACCCGCGGCCATCGCGGCCAGGATCCAGGCCGGCAGGAACCGGTCCAGTGTCGACAGCCTCGCGATCACCGGCGCGACGTCCTGACGGAGCTCGCTCACGATGACTCCCCTTCGGGCAGCGGCTCGGTGATGACGGACAGCACCGACGGCGGGTGGTGGGTGAACCCTTCCGACCTTAGGGGGCGCAGGCCGACGACCAGGACCGCAAGCCCGGCGAGGGCGTTGCAGGCGCCGATCAGCATCAGCACCGGGGTGTACGAAGCGGTGATGTGCTGCAGCTGGGCCGTGACCAGCGGGGCGGCCGCCGTCGCGAGGGTGATCGGCACCGCCAGGCGGGCCGACAGCGTGGCGTAGCCGACGGTGCCGAAGTAGCGAGCCAACAGGG
The DNA here is from genome assembly GCA_963738495.1 of uncultured Actinomycetota bacterium. Taxonomy (GTDB): domain Bacteria; phylum Actinomycetota; class Actinomycetes; order Actinomycetales; family Kineosporiaceae; genus CAVTWW01. Next base: position 12,884 of record CAVTWW010000018.1, on the reverse strand, counting down.
CGGGTCGGGCGATGGTCGCGACGCCGAACCCGATCCCGAACCCCATCACCCCGGCGACGGCGCCCCACAGCGGCCCCGCGACCCAGGGCAGCGTGACGGCGGCGACCGCCTGGACGGCGAAGACCGTTGCCACGACACCGGTCAGTGACAGGCGACGGGTCAGCCTGGTCACGACCAGTCGACCCGTCACCGACAGTGCGCCCAGGGCGCCGGCGGTCGTGGCTGCCGTCGTGGCCGGGTGCCCCGCGGCGACCAGGAAGCCGATCAGGTGCACCGTCATGGCCGACAGGGCGAACGCCTGTGAGGTGAAAGCTGCGCCCAGCAGCCAGTACCGGGCGTCGTGGGCTGCAGTCGCCAGAGCCACCCGTCGTCGCCGCGCCAGGCTCGAGTCCCCTGCGGGCGACGCGTCCGGCGCCGAGGGTGCCGGTCCGATCCGTGGTGGCCGCCGCAGCACGACGGCATGCAGCGGCACGGTGACGCTGGCGAGAACCACGGCGAGGGTCACGGCCGCAGAACGCCATCCCCAGGCCGCCACCAGGTGCCCTGTCAGCGGCAGGAAGATGCTGCTGGCGAACCCGGCCACCACGGTCACGACGAGCAGGGCACCGGCGCGCCGATCGGGCGGAGTCCAGGCGATGACGGTGGCGAAGGCCGCCTCGTAGAACACCATGGCGCCCACGGCCCCGATGCCGGCCCAGACGAGGTACAGCTGCGGCACCGTTCGCACCTGCGACAGGGCCAGCAGCAGGCCGGAACCGGCCACGGACCCCGTCGTCATCAAGGCTCGGCTGCCGTGGTGGTCGAGCCACCGACCCACCGGCACGGCGAGCGCCGCGGCACTGAGGATCGCCACCGTGAACGCGCCCGTCACGGTGGTCGGGCTCACCGCCAGGTCGCGGGCGAGTGGCGCCAGGAACACCGGGAAGGAGTACCAGAGGCTGCCGTAGCCGACGGTCTGGGTGATCGCCAGGGCGGCGACGATCGCCCGACCGCGCCCGGTCGGGGGACGTCGGGCGAGGTCGGGCGCGGGCGGTGGACCGTTCAGCCGCAGCACGATCCGGAGCCGACCTGGCTCACGACCAGGGCCTCGGCCGTCGTGACCCGCTCGAGCAGGTCGGTGGAGCAGACGCCGGTCTCGGGCAGGTCGAGCTGCACCTCGCGGGCGGCCGTCCAGTCCCCGGCGAGGGCGGCGACGACCGACCGGGCCTGTTCGTAGCCGGTCGCCGTCAGGAAGGTGGGTGCCCGGCCGTAACTCTTCATGCCGACGACGTAGTAGCCGGGTTCGGGGTGGGTCAGCTCGTCGACCCCGTGCGGGGGCACCGTGCCGCAGGAGTGCTCGTTGGGGTCGATCAGCGGGGCCAGGGTCCGCGTCGAGCCCAGGATCGGGTCGAGGTCGAGGCGCAGCTCGGACGCGAGGCAGTGGTCCGGCCGGAACCCGGTCGCGACCACCACCCGGTCGGCCGTCAGACGCCGTCCGGCGGTGGACCGCAGCTCGATCCGGCCGGCCTCGGCGGCGGCCACTGACTGCACGCAGAAGCCGCCGACCACCTCGACCGCGCCGGCGTCCACCAGCCGCTGCAGCTGCGAGCCGAGGGCTCCTCGGGCCGGCAGGGCGTCGGCGTCGCCGCCCCCGAAGGCACGGTCGGTGTCCCGGCGACGCACCGCCCAGGTGACCTGGGTGCCGGGCGCGACGGTGGCCAGCTGGGCCAGGGCCGTCAGGGTGCCGGCCGCCGAGTGCCCGGCCCCGACCACGACGGTGTGGACGCCGGCGTAGCGCGCCCGATCCCGGCCCAGGACGTCGGGCATCGCCGGTTCGAGCGCGACCCTGCCGTCGGTCTCGCCGAGTGCGGGCAGACCGTTGCCGCCCAACGGGTTCGGGGTGCGCCAGGTGCCTGAGGCGTCGATGACGGCGCGGGCGAGCACCTCGCTGCCGTCGGCCAGTCGCACCACGAACGGGGTCGTGGCGCGGCCCGCGCTGCGTACCCGGTCCAGCTCGAAGCGACTGACGCCCACGACCTCGGCGCCGTAGCGCAGGTGCGGCGCCAGGTCGGGCGTGGCGGCCAGCGGCCGCAGGTAGCGCTCGACCAGCTCGGCCCCCGTGGGCAGGTCGTCGTCGTCCGGGGCCACCCAGCCGTGGGCGTCCAGCAGGCGCCGGGCGGCGGCGTCCACGAGGTGGCGCCACGGGCTGAACAGCCGGACGTGACCCCACTCGGTCACTGACGGTGCGGGACCGTCACCCGCCTCCAGGACGACGAACGGCAGTCCCCGCTCGTGGGCCTGGGCGGCGGCGGCCAGCCCGACCGGGCCGGCTCCGACGACGACCACGGGCAACTCGCTCATCGACGGGTTCATACGTGTCACTCCTTCGTCGTGGGTGTCTGCGTCGTTCTCAGGTGCAGCAGCCGGCGCCGGCGGCCACCGCGGCGGCCTTGGCCGAGGGGGCGCAGCAGGAGCCGGCGGCTTCCGCGTCGGCGCGGCTGCCGCAGCAGGGCTGGGACGCCGCCCCGGTGTCGACCGCGGTGGTGGCTGTGCTGGTGGCTGCGGTGGTGGCTGTGCCGGTGCCTGTGCTGGTGACGGCGGGAGTGAGGGTGGGTTCGGTGCTCATGGATGCTCCTCGGGCGAAAGCGGCGGACGTTGATTAGACACTGGTCTAAGCAACTCCACCTTGCCTCTTGATTCGATGACTGTCAAGATAGACGCGTGTCGGACCCGACCGCGTCCCCCCGCGCCGATCTCACGGCCACGGCCACAGTCATGGCCACGGCCGCGGACGCCGTGCTGTGCTGCCCGCCGATCGCAGTCCGGTCGCTCACCCACGACCAGGCCGAGGCCATCGCCCCACTGTTCAAGGCCTTGGGCGACCCGGTCCGGCTGCGCCTGATGTCGATGATCGCCTCGACGTCCGAGGCCTGCGTCTGCGACCTCACGGACGACTTCGCGGTCTCGGCCCCCACGATCTCGCATCACCTGCGGGTGCTGCGTGAGGCGGGGTTGGTCGACCACGAGCGCCGCGGCACCTGGGTCTACTACTCGGCGCGTCCCGAGGTGGTGCGTCAGCTCGGTGACCTGCTCACGGTCGCGCCGGCCCGCTCGTGAGGCAGGGGTCGTCGGCCCTGCTCGGCCCAGCGGTCAGGAACGGCTGGTAGCGCATCAAGGCGTGGTTCTCGGTGACCAGCTCGTCGTCCAGCAGGCGGTGGGCGTCGTCCCAGACCTTGCGGCGCAGCAGGTTGTGGCGCACGAACACCCCGCTGCCCTCGCTCGTGATCAGGTGGGCCGCCTCGTAGACGTGGTACCGACGCGGGACGACGCGGTCGGCGGTCCAGGCGCCCGTCAGGTGGCTCGCGCCCACGGCCACCGACAGCCGGAAGGACGTATCGGTGCGGTTCTCGACCTGAAGGTCGAGGGAGGGCCACGAGCAGGTGGCACCGCTGCCGAACGGCTGGGTCCGGCCGGCGTCGGGGAACACGTCGTAGGTGTGACGCCACCGCTCGACCACCGTCAGCGGAGTGTGCAGAGTCATCCAGTAGAGCAGGTTCGTCAGCTGGCACAGGCCGCCGCCGACCCCGGCGACCAGCGTGCCGTCGTCCAGCACCAGGCCGTCGAGGAAGCCGCGCCGAGCGGTGGGCCGACCGACGAACCGCCAGAACGACAGTCGTTGCCCCGGAGCCAGAACCCGCCCGTCGAGCGGTGCGACCGCCAGGCGCAGGTTCGTCACCTTGTTGGTCTGCAGCCTCGGGTCGAGGCCGGCCAGGTCGCGGATCAGGGGACTGCTGTGCTCCGCCGCCATGACCGGAAAGCCTTCCGGGGCGGCGACTCCCAGGTCGAGCTGATCCCGGTGCCGCCACCAGTCCTGCTGACGGCGGGCGCGCAGCACCAGCGGCCGCAGTCGCCGCCGTCCGGCCGGTCCTGCCACCCGGCGAGCGGCGGCCTCGAGCCGTGACGGGCCCCCCTGCTCGGGCGATGACGTGTCCTTCGACCACGTGTGCATGTCGACCCCCGCTGTGCCGCATCCGATGACTCAAGGACGCGGCACAGCCTGTTGTGGTTGACAGGCAGTCGTTTCTGGTCAGAGCACCCGTAGGGCGACCGTGCTGAGCACCGGGGTCGCGGCGTCCTTCGCCACGAACGTCAGCGTGTAGGTGCCCCGGGTCAGAGTGGCCGGCAGCCGCACCGTGGCCTGGGTCGAGGAGAGCACGGCGACCGCCCCGGGCGTCACGTCGAGGTCGGACTCCGAGCCCACCACGGTCAGCGGCATCAGCCGGGTCCCGGTGAACCGCCAGGTCTTGGCGACGTCGAAGCCGGTGCCGGTCACGCTCAGCCGGTAGGCGCCGGAGGCGTCCTGCGACAGGGTCGCCGACCGGACGACGGCCGCCCCGGTGCCCGCCTTGATCACGGCGCCGTAGACCGAGGCCCCGACCGAGCCGTCCCCGGCCACCGGCGCGTACCGCAGCCGCAGCTGGACGGCGTCGCCGGGCACGGCCTGGTCCAGGGTGAGCACGGCCGACCGGTCGGTGACGACGGTCAGGCCGGCGACGTCGGCGAAGTCGCCCTTGCCGGGCACCCGGGCCTGCACCGCCACCTGGAAGACCCCGGAGCCGGACAGGCCGGCGCCGGTGAGGGTGACGACCGGACTGCCCTTGGCCAGGTTCGAGGAGATCGCGGTGATGGCCGGGACGGCGACGTAGCGCACCGTGTCACCCGCGACGACCGCCGACCGTCCGGCCTTGGTGGCGACGCGGACGTCGTAGGTGCCGGGCACCAGGGCGGGCAGCTTGACGCTGATCTGGCCGTCGGACTGCGCCGTGACGACGGCCCTGGTGCCGGCGGCGGCCGGGGTGGCCGCCGGGGTCAGGGTGACGACGGCGCCGGTGGCGCCGAAACCGCTGCCGCTGACCGTCAGGCTCGCTCCGGCCGGGGCGCCGGCGACGGTCGTCGTCCCGGTCAGGGAGCCGACCACCGGCCCGACCGGGGCCGGGGGCGCCGGGGGTGTCGGGGCCGGGGGTGCCGGGGTCGGTGGCACCGGTCCGGCGCTGCCGGCGAACCCGTTGACGGTCGAGGCCTCCAGGGCGGCGGTGGCCAGGTAGTTCCAGCCGAGCTTGGCATAGCCCTTGGTGCCCCACCCGGTGCCCCAGGAGTTCTCGATGGTGACGCCGCTCGCGTCGTAGCCGAATGCCGCCACCATGTGGCCGCCCCAGCGCTTTCCGGTGGCGGCGGTGGCGGTCTGGCCGTTGCCCAGGTACATGAACGAGTCGTAGACGTCGATCGCGAGCATCACCGGCCGGCCCGCGGCCAGGGCTCCCTTGATGGCGGTGGCGCCGGCGTCACCCTGGCCGGCGCCGCTGAACAGGTAGGTGTACGAGGTCAGCTTGTGGTTCGCGGCGTTGGCGCGCTCGGCGGTCGTCGGCTGGGTGCGCCAGTCGTAGTTGCCCTGCGGGGTAGACGCGCTCCTCGGCCACTCCCTGCCCGGTGGCCACCTGGTAGGCGTCGTAGGACGACGACCCGGCGTCGACCCCGCGGTTGATCTGGCTGTACAGGTACATCGGCGCGAACGGCTGCCCGGTGTGAGCCTGGGTCTGGGAGTAGTAGCCCATGATCGAGTGCGCCAGTGCCCAGGTGGTGCACGAGCCGACCTGACCCTGGTCGCCCGGCGGGACGGTGTTGGGCGTGAGGTCGACCGAGGCCGGCAGCGTCAGGGCCGCGAACCGCAGGCGCGGCGTGAGGGTGGGCACCGTGCGGGGCAGGCTCAGCGGGAAGTTCGCCAGCACCCGGTGGGTCGTCGCCGCCCGGGTCGATGTGAACACCGAGCCGGAGGGCAGGGTCGTGGCTCCTGCCGGAGCGGCCGCGCCGGCACCCAGCAACGAGGTGGTGACGACGGCGCTGAGCAAGCCGGCAAGGTTTCGAGTCCGCAAGGGGCACCCCTCCATGGGTGTAGCAATCCGTTACAAGGACGCTACTGAGGGTCACCAAGACCAGGTCAGAGCCGAACGGGTGGAGCGTCGGACGACGTCAGCCCGTGGCCAGACGCAGTGTGACCGGGGTGCCGGCCTCGATCGTGCGCGAGACCGTGCAGGTGCGGTCGTGGCTCGTGCGCAGCGCCCGAGGCAGGATCTCGCGGGCGGCGTCGCCGTCCGGGCCGTCGGGGAACGTCACGGTGAAGGTGACGGTGATGTCGTGCAAGGCGTTGCCCTCCGGCCCGCGGATCGCCTCGGCGTCGACCTGAGCGGTGAAGGTGTCCGCCGGGCTGCGACGGCCGGTGACGACGTCGACGTCCACCGCCGAGCACCCGGCGATCGCGGCCAGCAGCAGCTCGACCGGACTGAAGGCGTCCTCGGCCTTGCTGCCGAACCGCAGCTCGGCGCCGCGAGGGTTGCGCGCCAGGTAGACGCCCTCGTCGAGCCGTTCCAGGGTGACCGAGCGGTGCGTGTCGTTCGCCATCCCCGAATCCTGCCAGGCCGGGTCGGGCGCCAGGGTCAGTCGGTGGCGGCGGCGGTGCGGCTGAGCAGGTTCTGGTAGCTGCTCACCCCGGCCGGTCGGCCGATCAGGTGACCCTGACCGAGCTTGCAACCCATGTCTCGCAGGGCCTGCAGCTGGCTGGGACGCTCGATCCCCTCGGCGACGACGTCCAGCTCGAGGTCGCGGCACAGCGTGACCAGCCCGCGCAGCAACCGCCGGCCGTCGGCGTCGGTGTCGACGCTCTGCACGAAGCTGCGGTCGAGCTTGAGGGTGTCGAGCGGCAGCCGGTGCAGGTGCATCAGTGAGGAGTAGCCGGCCCCGAAGTCGTCGAGCGCCAGTCGCACGCCCATCGCCCGCAGCCGGTGCGCCACGGTCGCCGCCATGGCGAGGTCGGTGAGCAGGGCCTCCTCGGTGATCTCGACGATCAGGCCGCCCGGCTCGATCGGGAACTGGGTGAGCACCTCGGCGACGCAGGCCGGGAAGTCCGAGTCGATGATCAGGGACGGCGGCACGTTCACGGCCATGGTCAGCTGCTCGAGCCCGGCCTGCGACGCCAGATCAGCAGCTGGCGGACCGACCGGCTGAGCATCTGCCGGGTCAGCTCGGGCATCATGCCGGCCCGCCCCGCCACCGGCAGGAAGTCGTCGGGCAGCAGCACCTCGCCGCCGTGGGTCCAGCGGGCCAGCGCCTCGAAGCCGACCAGCCGGCCGTCGGACAGGTCGACGACCGGCTGGAACCAGGGCACGATCTCGCCCGCCGTGAGGGCGTCGTCCAGCAGCGGCCGCAGCTGCCAGTCCCCGGCCTCGGGCAGGGTCAACCCCTCGTGCCAGGTCATGGTCTGTCCGAAGCCGGCCCGCTTGGCCGCCCGCAGCGCGACGTCGGCCTGGCTGAGCATGCGGTCCAGGCTGGGGGTGGCCTGCCGGGAGGTGACCTCACTGATCCCCAGGGCCGCACGCACCGACAGCTTCACCTCGCCGATCGTGACCGGTGCGGCCAGCGAGGCGTGCAGCCGGGCCGCCAGTACCTCGCCGGCGCCGTCCGGGTCGCCGGTGCGCTGGTAGGTCAGGACGGCGAACTCGTCGCCCTCGAGCCGGGCGAGCAGGTCGCGCTCGCCGAGCACGTCACTCAGGCGGCGGGCCACCTCGACCAGGACGGCGTCGCCGGCCTGGTGCCCGAGCTCGTCGTTGACCGTGGTGAAGCCGTCGAGGTCGCACATCATGATCGTGACCGGACGGCGCTGCACCCGGTGCTCGGCCAGGGCCGCCTTGAGCAGGTCGCAGAACCGGCGCCGGTTGGCCAGGCGGGTCAACGGGTCGAAGCTGACCCGCAGCTCGAGGTCTGCCCGATGCTCGGCGACCTCGGCCAGCAGGGCGTGGTGGTCGCGGATCGCCCACCGTTCGCGTACCGCCGTCAGCAGGATCGCGATCCCCAGCAGGCCGATGCCGACGGCGTCGGCCGACCCGGTCATCGCCCACTTGACCGTGCAGGCGGTCAGTGCTGCCACCACCGGGCCGTAGGGCAGCGCCCAGCCGGTGCCCGGTGCCGAGGCCCCGTGCTGGTCCGCTGGGTCGCCGTCCGCGCCGGCCGACTCGCTGGGCTGCCGCAGCGCGGCCACCGCGATCAGGGTGAAGGCCGCCGTCCAGCCGGTGCTGGTCGCGTTGCCGGACAGGCTGAGGTCGTGGGAGTTGAGATAGGCGAAGGCCAGGTCGGACGCCGTCATCGCCGTCAGTGCGATCGTGAGCCGGGCCAGGGTGTCGCGGTGGGGACCGCCCCGGCTGTGGGCCATCAGGGCCATCACGACGATGATCGCGTCGGCCACGGGGTAGGTCAGGGACACCGCCAGTGCGGCGGTGGTGCCGTGGCCGCCGTCCAGGACCGCCCGCAGCGACGTCGTCCAGATCATGGAGGCGAGGCCGGCGGTGAGGATCAGTCCGTCGACGATGTCGCGCCGGCGCAGGCCCGGCTGGGCGGTGGGGAACGCCCACAGGGCCAGCCCGACCCCGATCGGGAACATCAGGAAACCCAGGTCGGCCACCGAGGGCAGCGGGCTGTCGCGCCCGTAGCGCAGCTCGAGCACGGTCCAGGCCGCCTGTCCGAGCGACCAGCTGCCGGTCGCGAAGGCCAGCGAGGCCCACGCCCGCCGGATGCGGCCGCGGCTGGCAGCGGCGATGCCGGTCGCGCCGGCCGCGAGCGCGGCCACCAGGGTCTGGGTGAGGTCGTCGATCAGGCGGGCCACGACCGGGGGCGGGGAGGACAGGACCACCGCCGTGCTCAGGAACCAGAGCAGGACGACGACAGTCACGAGAGTGGTGCGGCCCCGGGTCAGCACCACGAACGCCTTGCGTGGCCACATGGGCACGCTGCGTCGCTGTGTGACGGCCGGCTCAGGCATGACGGGCGGGTGCTCCTTGACCGTTGGGGCGCGAACCGGGCCAGGGCGCGACAAGAACGGGGGAGGTGCACACCACGGGCCGTCATGAGGCTAGCGCGTCAGGACATTTGCCGACTCTAGGGGTCTTGTCCTGGTTTCGCCCGTCCGGTTGGGAGCGGTTCATTCTTTCCCCGACGGCGCTGGCGCGCGGCGTCACCGGTCGGCCGGCAGGCGGGTCGCAGGGTACCCTGGGGGGTACCGCTACGTGGGGAGTCGTCATGCAGATCGACGAGGCCGAGGCCCGTTTGGTGATCAACCGGTTGCGCCGGGCGCGTGGCCAGCTCGACGGCGTGATCGCCATGCTCGAGGACGGCCGTTCCTGCCGTGACATCGTCACCCAGCTCGCGGCTGCCTCGCGCGCCCTCGACCGGGCCGGGTTCAAGCTGGTCGCGACCGGCCTGAAGCAGTGCCTGGTCGCCGAGGGCGAGGACGCGATGGACACCGAGGAGCTCGAGAAGCTCTTCCTCTCCCTCGCCTGACGCCCTTTCCCTGAAGCCCCTCGCCTGCGGCAGGGTCAGGCGGGGTCAGGCGGGGTCAGCCAGGGTCAGGCGGCCTGGAACGAGCGCTTCGAGAGTCCGAAGAAGTACCCGTCGACGGTCGTGGTGACCGGGGCGTCCGCGCGCTGGGCCGCGCCCAGCGTCACGAACAGCGGCGTGAAGTGCTCGACCGTCGGGTGGGCGTAGGGCATGCCCGGGGCCTTGTGCCGGTAGGCCGACAGCGTCTCGACGTCACCGGCGGCCAGCGCCTGCGCCGCCCAGTCGTCGAACTCGACCGACCAGGTGGGCGGGGCGCCGGCGTTCATGAACTGCTCCCGGGTCAGGAACGGCAGACCGTGGGTCATGAAGCCCGAGCCGATCACCAGGGTGCCCTCGGCGCGCAGCTCGTGCAGGCGTCGCCCCAGGTCGAGCAGCCGGGCCGGATCGTGCGTGGGCAGGCTCAGCTGCAGCACGGGCACGTCGGCGTCCGGGTACATCACCATCAACGGCACCCAGGCCCCGTGGTCCAGTCCGCGCGTGGGGTGCTGGTGCACCGGCTCGCCGTCCGGCATGGCGGCCGCCACCCGTGCGGCAAGGTCGGAGGCGTCCGGCGTCGGGTAGGTCAGCCGGTAGTAGAGCGGGTCGAACCCGCCGAAGTCGTAGACCAGTGGCGTCGCGGCACCCGGAGCGCTCAGGCTGAGCGGGGCCTCCTCCCAGTGGGCGCTGACGATCAGCACGTTCCTGGGCTTGGGCATGGCGAGCGCCCAGCGTGACAGCTCGTCCATCCAGGGTCGGGACTCGAGCAACGGCGGGGCGCCGTGGCTCACGTAGAGCACCGGGAGCGGGCCGTCCTGCGGGGTCCACGCATGCTGGGCGCGCGAGGCGGGCAGCGCCTCGGCGACGAATCGGGCGTAGGGGTGCTCGGTGCGCTCGGGCGTCACGGTCATCGGTTCCTCCAGGTCACAACATACTTTAACACTCAACTATTGAAAATGGCTGCGTTGTTCCCGTCACATCGCCGTGCGGAGAGCCGCGGCACCCTCGCCCCCGCCTGAGTGGATCATGGCCAGCTCACCGAAACCTCGGCCCACGGGTGTGTCGACCGGCGTGGCGGCGGGTTGTGGTGAGCTGGCCATGATCATCGGCCGCTCAGGTCGGCGAGCTAACCTCTCGACGTGGGCGAGACAGATGTGGCGGGGACGGCGGGGACGGCGGGGACGGCGGGGACGGCGGGGACGGCGGGGACGGCTGGGACGGCTGGGACGGCTGGGACGGCGGCACGGGCCTGGGCCCGGGATCTGGCGGCCTGGGCCCTGCCGCAGCACATCCTCGACGCGGCGCCGGTCTCACCGTGGGTGCATCCGGTGGCCGCCTTCGAGGTGGCCGAGCAGATCCCGGACTCCCCGTCCCATCGTCGGGCCCGCGAAGCCCTGCCGGACGGCGGCAGTGTGCTCGACGTCGGCTGCGGCGGTGGCGTCGCAGCCTTCGCGCTCTGCCCGCCGGCGGCGCAGGTGACCGGGGTCGACAGCCAGTCGAGCATGCTCGAGGCCTTCGCCGCCGAGGCCGAACGCCGGGGCGTCGCCTACCGCGAGGTGCTGGGTCGCTGGCCGGACGTCGTCGCCGGCGCCCCCGACCCGGGGGCTCCGAGGGTGCGCGAGCAGGCTCCGGGGGTGCGCGACCCGGCTCAGGGGGTGCGCGACCCGGCTCCGGGGGCGCACGACGTGGTCGTCTGCCATCACGTGCTCTACAACGTGGCCGAGCTGCCTGCCTTCGTGCGGGCGCTCGAAGCCGCCGCTGCGCGCAGGGTGGTGCTCGAGCTGCCGCTGCGGCATCCGTTGACGGCCCTGGCTCCGCTCTGGCGCCACTTCTGGCAGCTGGAGCGTCCGTCCGGGCCGACCGCCCACGACGCCCTCGAGGTGATCCGGGAGGCCGGGCTGCCGGCGCGGCTCGAGGTCTCGCGGCAACCGGGCCCGCAGGCCGGCCGGGCCGGGGTGAGCGCCGAACGTCGCGTCGAGTTCACCCGGGTGCGGCTCTGCCTGCCTTCCGAGCGGACGGCGAGATCGCCGAGCTGCTCGACGCGCTGGGTCCGCCGCAGCCTTCGCGACCTCGCCACCATCTGGTGGGACCGCCGCCGATGGTGACCCGGTCCCGCCACGTCCGGCCGGTCGTGCAGCCGAGGGTCAGTGCAGCTGCAGGGCGGTGGCTCCCGCCCGTGCGGTGACCGTGTTCCCGTCCGTGGTCGGCCGCACCTGGCTGACCGTCAACCGGTAGGGCAGCCGCGGCAGCGTCAGGGTCACCGTGAGCAGCTTGGTCAGGCTCGCCCGCACGGCTGCCGGCTGGTCAGCCAGGGCGCCCGGGTCGACCTTGACCGTCAGGCGTCGCCCGCCACCGTGACTGTGGCTGCGGCGTCCACCGGCACGGTGATGCCGTAGGCCGTGACGGCGGCCTGCAGCGTGACCTTGTCGCCCGCGCCGTCCGACAGCTGCACCTGGGTGAGCTGCGGGACGCGGGTAATCAGGGCGGCGGCCAGCTGGGCGTAGGACACGGTCGCCGAGGCGGTGACGGACTCCACCTGGACCAGCTTGAGCTGCTGCCGGTGAGCAGGGACAACGGGGCGTGCACCCCGCGCAGGTGCGCCTTCGAGGTGCTGCAGCGTCGGGGTGCTGGTGCCGGTGCCGGTCGCCGCTGCCGGTGGGTGCCGGACTCGCCGTCGACGATCTCGTCGTAGCGGCCCCGCAGCGCCTGGGTGAGGAACGGGAAGCCCGCCCCGCTCACCTCGGGGGTGGCGGCCAGCTGCTCAGCCAGCGCGCCGCCGGTCGGCCATCACCGACTGGGCCAGAGCCCGCGAGGCGACGTCGGCGCCGCCCAGCAGCACGGCTGCGACCACGAGGACGACGGCGAGTCGCCGGACGGAGCACATCCGCCCACTCTACGAGCCCGGAGGTAACGGTTCGCTGAACAACAGCCGTGACCAGCTGCAAAAGGTTGGCAACAGCGAAGCAGTCTGCTTAAGGTCATGGCGACGCTTACAGACCGGCGCCAGTCGAGAGGGGCGCCGACACATGGCGACGACCGAGATGTCGACCGAGATGTCCGGTAAGGGTACGAGCGGCGACGTCGTCGTGCTGCCCCACGAGGGCGGCCGCTCTCCCGTGGCGAGCACGGTGCCATCTGGGGCATGGCGGCCTTCGTGGCTCTGCTGCACGTCGTCGGCTGGGGCGTGCTCGCGCTGATCGTGGCGCCGCAGCAGATCCACGTCGGGGTCGGGGCCGGTGGTGGCGCCGACCGTCTTCGGCATCGGGCTCGGGACGCGCGCCCACGCCCTGGGCATGCGGCACGCCTTGGACGCCGACCGACATCGCCGCCATCGACAACACCACCCGCAAGCTGATGAGCGAGGGCGAGCGCCAGGTCACAGTGGGCTTCTGGTTCTCGCTGGGCCACTCCAGTGTGGTGTTCGGGCTGTGCCTGCTGCTCTCGTTCGGGGTCAAATCGCTGGCCGGCCAGGTCGAGGACGGCTCGTC
>CAVTWW010000017.1:0-129774 GCA_963738495.1 uncultured Actinomycetota bacterium | reverse complement strand
TCGATCACCAGCAACGTGGGGCCGGCGAAGAACCTCATGGTGGTCGCCCAGCGGCCTTCGAGGGCGGCCCGGTGGCAACGGGCAGCGAGGTCGGCTGCGGTGGTGAAGTAGGTCCGGTAGCCGGCCTCGGCGGCCTTGCGGGCCAAGCCCACGGCGATGTGGGTCTTCCCGACGCCGGGTGGTCCGATGAGCAGCACGTTCGCGGCCTGCTCGATGAACCGCAGTGAGGCCAGGTCCTGGATGAGTGCCCGGTCCAGGGAGGGGCTGGCGTCGTAGTCCAGGTCCTCCAAGGTCCATGGTGCGGGCAGGCTCGCGAACCGCAGGCGGCCGGTCAGCTTGCGTTCCTCGGTCGCGCGGACCTCGGCGTCCAGGAGCCGCTCGAGCAGCGCTGTCGGAGACAGTCCCTCGGTCCTGGCAGCGTCCAGGACCTCGGGCAGGACCTCAGCGGCGGTGGGGAGTTTCAGGTAGGCCAGGTGCGCCCGCAGCCGTTGGTAGGCAGCGGCCTGATCGCCGGTGCTCGGGGTCGGGTCAGCGATGAGTTCAGTCATGGGGCGGTCCTTCGGTTCTGGCAGCGTCGGCCCATCGGGCGAGGTCGACGACGACCTCGTCGTTGTGGCGATCGCCGCGTGGGTGGCTACTTCCGTTGCTGCGTAGGCGTTCTGCCTCGGCCAGGGCTGCGGGGGTGGGTGGGCGGCGGGCCTTGCGGTGACACGGTTTGCCGGTCGTGAACGCGGCCAGGACCGCGGTCTGCAGGGCGGTGACGTGGACGGTGTCGCGGACCACTACGCCCGCGCCGTCGGGTTCGCGGCGGTGCCGCGCCAGCACGGTCCCGCTCGCGGTCGCGACATCCAGGCTCGCCTCCCCGAGGCGATGGCTGACGGTCAGGGTCGCCCCGGCCAGGCCGGGGGGGACGGAATAGTGGTTGCCTCGGAACGCGACCAGGGCCTGGCTGCTCACGATCCTGGTGACCGTCAGGGTCGCGGGGAACGCCGGGGGTAGCGGGGCCAGTAGCAGCGCCTCGGCGGCGGCGAGCTCCCCGACGGTGGTCTTCACCCCGTCGCGCTTACGGATCCGACTGTCGCTCCTGCGGCTGCTGAACGCGTCCAAGGATGCTTGGGCTTGGGTCATCGTGAAGTCGTCCGGGACGGTCCGCCACCAGCGCTGCGCGGCACTGTCATTGGACTTCTCCACGCTGCCCTTACGGTTACCGTGCCGTGGCGGGCAGAGCTTCACCTGAACGCCATAGTGCTTCGCGACCGCAGCGAACGTCGCCGTCACCCGCCCGGTGTTCGGGCTCGCGACCGTAGCCATCCGGTCGAACCGCCACTGCCTCGTCAAGCCGCCGAGGCGGCCGCTGACGACGTGCAGACCCTCGACCAGGTGCGCGTGATCCTCCGCGTCCGCCAGGTAACCGCGCCACTTGCCCGAGGACGGCAGCGCCCCGACGAGCAGGTGCGCGCCGCCCGGTAGGCCCCAGTGCGCCGGCGGGTCGGGCAGCTCGAGCCAGTCCCACTGCGTCTCCTCACCCGCAGGGTGGGCTATGACAGCGTGGTCGCGGCCCTTGCTGCTCGCGCAGGGCTCGCAGTGCGGCCGGATCCGGTGACTGCGCAGACCACGGGTGAAACTCGGATACGAACGATCGAACCCGAGCTCCAAGACCTCCTCGAACAAGGTCGTGGCCCACACGTGCGGGTCGTCCTTCAACCGCTGCGTGCAGTAAGCGGCGTAGGCCTCGAACGGGTCCAGCACCGCCGAGACGCGCTGCCCGGCGACACGCTCGCCCTTGACGTAGGCACGGATCGTCTTGCGGTCATGACCGAGGTGCCGAGCGATCGCGGAGATCGTCCAGCCCTGCCGGTGGAGCGCGTGAGCGTCCACATCGTCCTCCTGTGTGAGCATCGGTAAGGGACTCCTTCGGGGGAACTGGTGGAGGTCAGAGACCGCCACCCTCGAAGGAGTCCCACCCAGCGCGGCGACGCCACGCTGGAGGTGCCCGAGGTGGGGACTTTCAGTGAGCAGGTCTGGGGAGATTCAGTTGAGCGCCATCACCCGGTCCCGAAGAACGCGACCTGGTCGGACACCGGCGCCAGGAACGTCCCGCCGGTGCCCGCGCCGTCGACCGGAAGGTTGGTCGCCGGCTGGTCCAACCGGGCGCGTTGGAAGGCCGTCAACATACCGGTGGAGCAGGACAGCCAGACCACCTGCTGCGATGTCGCCGCCGGGGCGCAGGCCACGGCATCGGGACCGGGTCGTGTCGTGAACGTCGCGCCGGCGTCGCTAGACCGCAAGGTGATCGGGGCCGTGGTCGCCCCGACGCCGAGCAGGACCCAGACACTGTCCTCCCAGGCCGCCAGCCCGACTCCCTGCGCGGCTTCCCGGTCCGGCATGACGCCCGCCACCGGGGCGAACTGCCCGGACACAGTGGCCGCAGACCAGACCCGCGCCCGGCCGCAGTGCGAGCGGGACGCGCAGTGCACCGTCACGGCATAGACCCGTGACCCGTGACCGGCCACCGAGACCACACTCCCAGCACCGGGCGGTAGGCCCACCCGCCGCCAGGTGGTGCCGCCGTCCAGGGTTCTCTCCAGCTGCGCCGACCCGTCCCACGCCTGCCCGACGACGGCGTACCCATCCGTCGGGGTCGGGAAGACGATCCGCGGCGCATCCAGTGTGCCGGTGCCCGGGGCATCCGCAGGCACGCTGACTTCACGGAACCGCAGCCCCGCGTCGGTGGTCACCCACAGGTGGGCCGGCAACGACCCGGTGCGGGTGTACAGGTAGGCCACCGTGCTGGATGCGACCGTGACCACGAGTGACACCTGACCCTGCGACCCGTCCGGCAACGACCCCGATGAGCGTGGCGACGATGAGGACGCCGGGCTCGCCGCAGCGGTCGCAGACACGGACGACGAACCTCGCGGCACCGCAGGCGTCTGCGATCGCGCGCCCGACCCACCCGTCGACCCCGCGTCACCAGGCGCCGTGCCGCAGGCAGCCAACAGCACCGCGACGGTCACGCTCAGAACCGATCGGGCCCAGCGCGGATCCAGGGTGCCTCCTCAGCGGGCAGAGGGTAAGAGCGTATGACCACGTGTGCATTCACGAGCAGCACGGTCGAACGAGCGTCCAGCCGGGCACGATTCCGGAGGACTCATGCGCAGGCTCGACCTGCAGCCTCAGCACGAACGAGGCTCGCCGATGGATGGCCGCGCGGTGGATGGCGCGATCACCGCGGCGGTTGAGGATGTTCAGGCGTAGTCGGCCCAGACTTGTTGGGTTCGTCCGTCGACGGTCACGTGGCCGCCGTACGGGAGGATCCATTGGGGTCTGGTGTGGCCGAATGGGACGCCGACGCAGATCACAGCGTCCGGGTTGTACCGGTGGACGATGTCGATTGCGGTGTCGCGCTGGAGGGCGCGATGCGCGGCGCGGCCCGCGGCGTCCGGGCGGCGCTCGAAGTCGGACGCTGGTGGCCGGGCGACCAGGACGGCGTCGGCGGCAGCGAGCAGACCCCGCTCTCCCAGGGACCGCAGGATCCAGGCGAACTCTCGGGCGGGGATGAGTTCCTCGCTGGATTCGAGGAGCAGGACGCCTCCGTCCAGGACCGCCGGGTCACTCGGGAAGCGTCCTGCGGTGAGGATCCATTGGATGACGTCGATGCAGCCGCCCCAAGTCCGTCCGGTCACGGTGCGATGTGGCCCGGCCCAGGTCCAGGGCTCGGTCGGTTCGCGGTCCCCGTACTCGGTCAGCGCGGCCGAGTCCTTCCAGTCCTTGCCCATGTCCTCGGACTCGCCGGGGTCGGTGACCTGCACGCGTTCCCCCGTGAGCAGTGCGGCGCGCAGGGCGGTCCGGTGGCAGGGGTCGAGCCCGGGTCCGGGTCCGAGGTGGACCTGGGTGGAGCCACCGTAGAAGCCGGCCACTCCCTGGGTCCACAGCCAGGACAGGATGTTGGTGTTGTCGCTGTACCCGATGAAAGGTTTCGGGGTCGGCGCGGACGGCGCCGGCATCCAGGTGCGGGACGACGGTGATCTGGTCCTCACCGCCGATGGTCGCCAGGACCGCGCGGATCTGTGGGTCGGCGAACGCCGCGTTCAGGTCCGCCGCCCGGTCCACGGCGGACGCGTTGAGCCGGCGGGTCGTCGGGTACTCCACTGGCACCAGGCCGGTGACCTCGGCCAGGCGTCGCATGGCCTGCTCATGCACCGTCGGGGCCACAGCCGGCGCCGCAAATGACGGCGACAGGACCGCGACCTTGTCACCAGCAGCTGCCTTGCGCGGATGCACCAACTCGAAGGCCATGGCACATCAAAGCACGCCTTGAGGTCCTTCTAGCAACCCCGCTCTGAGTGGCCAACTGAGTGACTGTTCCTCCCAGTGAACAGCTCTCCATCGCGGTCGCACCGGCTTGAGCTGCTTGCGGTACCCCAGTTCGGTGGCCAACCGCCGGCTCTGATCTACCCGCCCGGAGACATGGTGGGATGGGCAGCGGGGCTCGAGCCTCCTGACATCGGAGCCTTCGGCAGACCGGCTTCGGATCGCCGTCGCGGCGGTGGTAGGGGCGTGGGGCCCCTGCCATGATGCCTGCATGACACAGCGGCGGGCCGCTGCCCTCGCGATCTTCGCGGGTCTGACCCTCATGGCATGCTCGAGCCCCGATGCGGGTCAGGTGTCAGCAGCGCCGCGTTCTGCCACGGGGTCAGGGATGGCTGCGTCCAGCACTGCGGGCCAGCAGGGCGGCACCAACGTCTGGACCCTGCGCGACGTGATGACCGTTGAGGAGTTCAGGACGATCTTGTTCTCCCAACAGGCGACCGAGTCGGTGCACGTCACCGTGAACGGAGTCATGGCCGGAACGAAGGTGGCCATCGTCGGTGACACCAGCCCCGGCACCGACGGACTGGAGCTGCGAGGGACCACTACCGAGGGCCGCCTGTTCATGATTGTGAGGCGGCAGCGGTACCTCTCAGGGCCGCCGCTGCCGGAAGGCAGGTGGGTGCGCCTCGACCCGGCCAACACCACGGCCCCAAGCGTCACGCTCAACTCGTGGCTGTTGGCGTCGGCCAGCCTCATGGACACATCCCGCCTCATCGGCGGCCCGAGCAACGCCGCCGTTCGGCGCGAAGGCTCGGCGACCATCGACGGCGAACCGGTGACGACGTACCGGGCCGACACCGCGGGTGGGCCCACGACGGTCTACGTCGACGCCCACAACCGCTTGGGCAGTGACCGTGGCAGGGCTTCTCCGAACGTCAACCGCAGGTCACCGCGGGGTCAGTAGGTCGGCGGCAGGGTCGCCGAGTAGTTGTCGATCACGACCCAGCGATCCGACTGCTTTCCCAGCACGACGAAGTAGCCGACGTCCGTTGCGGTGTAGCCCACGAAGTACAGGTAGTGGTTGGCCTGCTGCCCCTTGAGCGACGAGCAGACCGCCTTCGTACCAGTCGGGGCGGTACGGGTGGGGTGGTCGCAGTCGCCGACGTAGGTGCCGTTCGCAACCAGCGGCGCGATGACCGCCTCAGGCGTGGCGTAGGTGGTTGACGAGCCGCCCGCTGCTCTCACGGTCACTCCGGTGATCGCGAACCCCTCGACGTCCAGCAGGTGGCCGCCGGTCGAGACCACGATCGTGGCCCTGGTGGTGACGCTGTCGTCGATGGTGAGCTCGGTCGACCAGGCGGTGCGGTTGCCGCCCGCTGCGATGCCCTGCACGGTACCCAGCACCCCGCGGTCGAGGGACCGGACGGTGATCCGCAAGGACTCGTCGACACCGCTGATCAGGCCACCGACCGTCAGGTTGCGGCCGACGACCGCGCCGTAGACGGGCTTGGTCAGGGTGAGTCTGGTGTCGTCGCTGCCGACGACCTCCCAGGGCCGGGTAGCGGTCGGACCGGTCCCGATCCGGGCCAGATGCAGGACGGCGAGGGCACGCGGCGTGCCTTCAGGGACTGGGCCGGCCACCCCGACCCAGGCCTCCTCACCCTTGACGACGGTGCTCAGTGCTCGGTCGATCTCGGTGAACCCGAGGTAGTCGGTGCAGAAGGCGACGGCGGTGTGGGCGGCGTCCAGGCGCCAGGGCTGGCTGCCTGATCCGGCTTTGGCCTGCCATGCCGTGGCGGCCGCGACCGATCCGAACGGCCACAGCGGTTGCCAGCGGAAACTCACGGCGGCGGTGGAGGTCGAGGCCCTGGACGTCGCCGGCGCCGATGTGGTCGAGGCGCCTGACGTCGGGGGAGCTGGGGAGGTCGGGACCGTGGTGGCTGTGGCACTGCCGGTTCCAGGGCCGGCCGAGACCGTCACGGACGGCGTGCCGTCCCCGGACCCGTGGGACGACAGTTGCCAGGCGAGTGCACCACCGGCGATCACCACGGCCGCGACGACAGCGATCGGCAGCACCTTGGTCCTCATGACCACTCCCCTCGGCCGGCCGCGAGGTCGACCCGAGGTCGAGCGGTAGGAGCACCGAGAGGTCGGGCCGTTCCCCACCGCTGCGACCCAGTTCCAGGATTTCCCCCGCCCGCTCGCCGGGGAATGGGCCAAGGTCCTCGCGCCGGTTGCTGGGCCGGGGCCCTTGGCTGCTCGAGCTGACGGGCGGTTCGTGGAGCGACGACGCACCTGCGTCCTCCGTTATGCTGGCGCTGCTGGTCGATCCGGGAGGACGCCGTGAAGAGGTTGCTGGTGGCTGCTGTGGCAGCCGTGGCCGGAGTGTTCGTGTACCGCAAGGTGCAGGCCGACAAGGCGGAGCAGGCGCTCTGGGCCGAGGCGACCGACACGGTTCCCTGATCGATCCCAGCCCCCCTCGGGGGACGTGGCGCAATTGGTAGCGCACCTGCTTTGCAAGCAGGGGGTTACGGGTTCGAGTCCCGTCGTCTCCACCCAGGTCAGGACCGCCCGCGGGTCCTAGCGGTCGGCCGCCTTCACCAGTGCGCGAGCGAGCAGCTGGGCGCCGCGTGGGGACGGATGGATGTCGCAGCCGCCGGTCGGCAGGACCACGAGCAGCCCGGCCGCGCAGGCACTGCCGCCAAAGCGGGCGGAGGCCCTCAGGAACGGGGTGAAGCCGTCAGCGGTCGTGCCGCCGAAAGAGGCCGTGACGGCGCTGAGTGCGCTGTCGAGGGCCGCGATCGTGGCCACCTCGCCGGGGTTGGCGAAGTCGGTGGCGTAGTACGTCACCGTGATCAGGGGTCCGTGGTAGACCCGTCGGATCTGGGCCAGGGCCGCGGCGAGATGGGTGGCTGCAGACTGCACGGTCGCGGCCACCTCCTGCGGTGACGTACACCCGTCCGCGGTCGTCGTCTGACACAGTCGCAAGTCGTTGCCGCCGAGCATCAGGCTGACCAGCCTGGTGCGCGGATGGGTCGCCAGGAAGGCGAGCGCCGCCTCGAGCTGGCTGCCCGGGTAGTCGGTGTGCAGCGACGCATACTGCCGGAAGACGAAGCAGCCGTTGTCGTCGCCGGCCAGGCTCAGGAAGCCGCCCGTCGTCTGGCCGGGACACGCCAGGTCGGTCACCTTCAGTCTCAGTTCGGGAGCCGCGAGCTGGGGATACCCGACGTACTGGCGAGGGTCGGACCCGATGGGAATGAGGGGGCTGTAGCCGAACGGGACCGAGTCGCCCAGGGCGAGGTAGTCGCCGCCGCGATCGTCGGTCCTCGAGTGGGCTGCGGTGCCGAACGTCGTCGTCGCGGCCTGGGCGGCGGGTACGCCGACGCCCCCGAGAAGCAGGAATGCCGCTGCTGCGCTGACCACTACCTTGCGGACCATGACGTTCGCCCCCGTCCGGCCGTGGTGGACCCACCGGATCGGCGGCCTCGACATCGCGGCTCTTCGTGATCGTGTCACTGCAGGGGTGCGACCACAACCATCGACCACGGTCCCTGCGGCCCGTGCCGAGAGGACTACCGGACGGCGAGCGTGCGAATCACGACCCGACCACCGTTGCCCGGGTCGGGCAGCTCGGGGATCAGCAACCGGTGGCGGGTGACGTCGAACCCGATGTCGGACGGGTTCTGGAACCCACCGGCGACCTGGGTGACGCCACCGTCGGGGGAGACCAGGTAGACGACGCCGGCCGTGGCGTTCGTGAAGTCGACCCAGCTCGAGACCAGCACACCGTGCTCGAGCACGACGACACCGTCGAGCAGGCCGGTCGGCAGCGTGACGACATTGCTCTTGCGGCCCTGCTGGTCGATCGTGAAGAGCTCCCTGGTGCCGTCGAACGGGTCGTACGTCACCACTTTGAGCGAGCCGTTCGGCAGCGCGGCGATGCCGTTGGGGTGGTGGAGCAGCGCATTGCCGGCGGCCAGCACGCTGACGGCTCCGCCGGGCGTGATCTTGTAGATGGCGTCGGTGCCGCTCGGCCCGAAGGCCGGCACCGTCGTGAACCCGATGTCGCTCACGTAGACGTTGCCGCTGCGGTCGCTCGTCATGTCGTTCAGGAACGTCGCGCCGGGCAGGAAGATGCTGCCGCGCGGGCGGCCGTTGCGGGCGTCGAAGAGACGCACGTGGTCGATGTCGGCGACGTACAGCACGTTGCCCACGACCGCCGAACCCTTGGGAGCGTTCAGGGTCACCCCGTGGACGCCACCGGCGATCCATCTCAGGTCCAGAACCTGGCCGGACGGCGACACCCGCGAGATGAACCCGCTGTTGTCGACGTCGCGGGGCCCGTTCGTGATGTTCGAGACCAGGTAGACGTCCCGCGCCCTGTCGTGCAGAGCCGACTCCGGCCGGTCGAACCCGGTGACGGTGATGTTCACCCCGGGCCGGCCGCTCTCGACGGCGGTGGCCGCGGTCGCCGCGCTCTGGGACAGGGCCACCATCGTCGCGACCCCGACCGCCAGCACCGGTCCGACTCTGCCTGCTCGCACCATGAGTTCTCCACCCCTCGACGCCTCACCACGGCGACCGTGATCATCCTGAAGGGGGAAAGTAGCACGAACCGATCATTCGTCACAGGTTCACCCGGGCCCCGCCGGGCTCGGTCCTGCCGTCCTTCGGGTCAGGCGGCCCCGTCCGTCTGCGTCAGCACCTCGGAGCTCTGCTGCTTCTCCGACTGCCGGGCCCGAGCCCGCACCAGGGCCTCCTCGAGGAGGACCAGGACGGCGTCGCGCACGGTGTGGAAGCTTCTCGCGTCGAACTCGACCACAGGAACGACAGGGTCGATCGCCAGCGCCCAGCGGATGGTGTCGACGTCATGGTTGGCCATGCCCTCGAACCGGTTGACGCCGACAACGAAGGGCAGCCCGAGCTTCTCGAAGTAGTCGACGGCCGCGAAGCAGTCGTCGAGCCGGCGGTCGTCGACCAGCACCAGCGCCCCCAGAGCGCCCTTGGCCAGGTCGCCCCACATGAACCCGAACCGGTCCTGGCCGGGCGTGCCGAAGATGTAGAGCTTGATGCTCTCGTCGATGGTGATGCGACCGAAGTCCATCGCCACGGTGGTGGTGGTCTTCGTCGGCACCAGCTCGTTGTTGTCGACGCCGGCGGCCACCGAGGTCATCTCGGCCTCGGTGGTGAGCGGCGCGATCTCGGACAACGTCGTCACCGTCGTCGTCTTGCCCACACCGAACCCGCCGGCCACGAGGATCTTGACCGGAACCGGTTGCCGTTGGCGGGTTGCCGTTCCCGCGGGTCGCTCAGGTGCGCTGTCGTAGGCCATCGATGACTCGCATGATCGTCTCCACGTCGTCGGTCACGTCGACGTCCGGTTGGAAGGTGGACACCAGCCCTTGGTGGGTGAGGTCGCCGATGATCACCCGGGCGACGCCCAGGTGGAGGTTGAGGCGGGCCGCGATCTCGACCACGGCCACCGGGTCCTGGCACAGGTTGACGACGTCCCGGTACTCGAACGAGAGCGTGTCCGCGACCGACCGTCCGGCCGTCGTCACCTGCACCTGCGCCTCGATGGGGATGTCCGCCGCACCGGACGTGCGGCCCTGGGTCACCAGGAACGGGCGGATCCGAGTGGCTGCCCCAGGGTCGACCTCGTCGTCCAGGCCGGCCCGGTCGTGCATGAAGGGGCGAACCAGCGAGGAGTCCCCCTGACCGTCCGGCACCTGGTCGGAGCGGGCGCTCATCCGCCGACCGTGTTCTTGAGCTCGTTGATGAGCTGGGGGTTGAGGATGCCGTTGATGCGGTTGATGAACACCGCCATCTCGTAGGCCACGGTGCCGAGGGAGGCCGTCTTGTCGGCCACGGCTCCCAGCAGGGCGCCGGCGCCCATGGCCATCACGATCAGGTAGCCGCCCTCGGCGTCGACGATCACCTTGTTCAGGGCACCCAGCCCGTAGCTGGTGCCCGCACCGGCGGCCAGGCTCACCATGCCCGAGACGATGGCTGAGAGCCGGTCGCTGCTGGCGCGGTCGGCATCACCCGCGGTGGCCATCAGCAGGCCGTCGGAGGAGACCGCGATGACGTCGACCACACCGGCCGTCTCCTGGGCGAACTTGGTGAGCAGCCAGGTGAAGTCCTGGGCCTGCGAGCTGAGCTCGGTCGTCGTGTCGGTCATGGAGCGTCTCCATTCTCACTGGCGTGGTTCGAGCGGTCGTCACGACCGTTGTCGGTAGGTGACGACCTTTCGTCGGACGGTTGCCGAGAGGCCGGGTCAGCGGCCGCCATGGCCTGTTCCAGGTCCTCGACCCACGACAGCACGGTCTCGGGACGCTCCGGCCGATCGATCACTCGCCCGAGGTGAATCGGGCCGGTGGGCACGTCACCGGCGGCGTCGACGTCCGGGCCTGCCTGGTTCAGTGCGGCGAGCGCGGCTCCCGGCACCCGACGAGCCGGGCGGGCAGGTGCGGCGGTGGTCGCCTTCCCGTTCGGTGCGACCCCCAGGCCGTCGTCCGGCACGGTCTGCGGCACGTCGGGGAGCTCCAACGGCATGGCCCTCAGCTGACCAGCCAGGTCCGTGACCGTCTGCCTCTGCTCGTCACGCCGTCCCGCCGCCTCTCGCAGAGCTGTCTCCCGGGCGGCGGCGTCGGCCTCGGCGGCGGCCCGCGCGGCCTCGGCCGCGAACCGCTCGGCGCTCAGCGACGTGCGGTGATGGACGTGGTCGGCCCGGTCGACGGCGCTGCTCAGGTCCTCCAGGGCCGACCGGACCGACTCGGGGTCGACGCCGGTGGAACTGACAGTCGTTGCGGCGGTGGGCAGACCGCCGATCTCGTCCAGAGCCACCCCCGGTACCCGGCGGCGCACCCCGGCCCGTCGTGCCAGGTCGCTCAAGGACGGTGGGACCGGCGGTTCGGTCCCCGCCTCGGCAGCCTTGGCCACGGCCCGCTCGAGGTCGGTGATCTGCCTGCGTGCCTCGTCGGGGTCGGGGCTGCCGACAGGGACGACACCAGGGGAGGGGTCAGCGGTCGCCGGCGGCTGGTTCGCTCCCGGTACCCGACGCCGCACCCCGGCGGCGCCGCTCGGGGGCGGTGGCGGGGGCGGCTGACCGCCACCTTCAGGCGCCCAGTGCGAGCCCGGCACCCGACGGGCCACCGGGCGACCGGGGGCCCCGGCCGCGGGCTGCCCTGCCTCGGGCGGGACTGTCGCCGCGGGGACCGGCGCCCCGGGGACTGACACCGCAGTGACTGCCGGGGTGGGTACGGGCGTGGTGGAGGCCGGTGCGGCGGGGAACGTCACCTCGGGCGCGCCCTCGCGGGACGGCGCCGCGCCCCACTCGCCCGCCGCGCTCGCCGCGCTCGCCGCGCCGAGCGTCGCCGTCGCGTGTTCGGGACGGGTTCGGGTGGCGGCCGTGAGCAGCCGGGCGGGCATCGCGTCGGCGGCGACGTCGACCAGGACGGTGGCGGGCAGCAGGACCCGAACCGTGATCCCGTGCTCCGGGGTCGGTTCCAGTGTGACGTCGAGCCCGTGCCGTCGGGCGATCCGGCCGACCACGAACAGGCCGAGCACGTTCGTGGGTGCCAGGTCGAGCCGCTCGCGGCGCTCGAGTCGGGCGTTCTCCTCGGCCAGTCGCTCCGCCGGCATCCCCATGCCGTGGTCGACGATCGACAGCAGGCACGTGCCGGCGGCGGCGTCCATGCCGGCCTGCACGGTGACGGTCGTGCGCGGCGGCGAGAACAGCACGGCGTTCTCGAGCAGCTCGGCCAGCAGCAGCAACAGGTCGCTGACCACGCCGGGGGACAGGTAGACGTTCGGCAGCCGGTCGATGGTGATCCGCTTGTAGTCCTCGACCGAGCCGAGCGAGGCCCTCACGGCGTCCGTCAGGAAGACCGGCCGGCCGTCGCCCGAGGCCTCGGAGCCGCCGGAGAGCACCACCAGGCTGTTGGCGTTGCGTCGTAGGCGGGTGGACAGGTGGTCGAGCCGGTAGAGGGTCGACAGGGTCTCGGGGTCGTCCTCGGCGCGCTCCAGGGTGTCGATGAGGCTCAGCTGCCGCCCGACCAGGTTGGTGGTGCGCCGGCCCACGCTGGCGAACATCGAGGCCACGTTGCGCCGGCTGACCACCTGCCGTTCGAGCAGCTGGGCAGCGGTGTTCTGCACCCGGTTGAACGCCTGCGCCAGGTCGCCGATCTCGTCGGCCGACGAGATCGGGATCTCGGCGAGCTGGGGGACGGCGCCCACCAGGGCGTCCTCGTCGGCCACCCGCGACAGCTCGTCCTGGGCGAGGTTGGCCACAGTCGCCGCCGCCGCCGTCAACCGCCGCAGCGGGCGTGACACCGAACGGCCCACGTTCACCGACAGGGAGATGACCAGTGCCATCAGCAGAGCGGAGAGAACCGAGACCAGGACCACGAAGAGCTGAGCCCGCCGAGCGGCGTCGCCGGCGTCGATGGCCACGCCCTGGGCGACGTCGCTCTGCACCAGCTGTCGCAGGCCGGTCGCCGACTGGACGGCGGCGAACACGGCTACCGGCAGGCTCTCCGAGAGGATCTTCGATCGGCTGATCTCGGCCTGGGCGTCGACGATACGGGTCGAGCTGATGCTCTCCGTCGCCTGGACGAACAGAGCCGCCGA
Source organism: uncultured Actinomycetota bacterium (assembly GCA_963738495.1). Lineage (GTDB taxonomy): Bacteria > Actinomycetota > Actinomycetes > Actinomycetales > Kineosporiaceae > CAVTWW01. The sequence continues at coordinate 116,829 of CAVTWW010000017.1, read as the reverse complement.
GTGGCTGCTCGCCTGTCGCTGGAACGCCCTACCGGCGTCGTCGCTGCGGGCGAAGTACTGGCCCGCCTCGGCGAGCAGCGGTGCCCGGACGCCGGGGTCGACAGGCCGGTGGCCGCCAGCAGCAGGGCGCCCGCCCTGCTGTGGGACTCGTTGGAGCGCAGCAACGAATCGAGTGAGTTCAGGGCCCAGGCGTCGGAGGGCTGCACCGTGGCCTGCTGGGTGAGGTTCGCGGCCTCGATCAACTGCTCCACGACGGCCCCGTAGGCGATGATGGTCGCCTGGGGGAGGCCGCACGGGCGATCAGGTTCGGTTCGGTGAGGCGGATGAGGCCGTCCACGGCCTCGAGGGCGGCGACCAGCGGGAGGTCCGCGTTCTCGCGGGCGAGCCGGGCCACCCTGAGGCGTTGTTCCTGGACCAGCTGCAGCTGGACCATCAGTGAGTTCGAGTCGACGGCGGGCGAGCGCAGGTGCGCCACCGCCAGCAGGCGCGCCTGCTGCAGCTCCTCGACCAGTGCACTCAGCTGGCGGGCCTCGTCGGCGACCGAGGCGGTACGGGCCGAGACCTGAGCCTCGATGAACCGACTGCTCAGCAGAGGTACCAGGAGCAGGGCGGCCAGGACCAGCGGAATGACGACGAGCAGGTTCAGCTTGTCGCGGATCTGCAGCCGACCGAGCATCACGGGCGCCCCTGTGGCGATGTCGCGGTCCGCACCGGCACCGACCAGCTCGCCCGGGGCCGAGTCGACGAACGACAGGTCCACGCGCGGATCCGGGGCCGGGCGGCGCCGGGGGGTCCGGCGGCGGGCAGCACCCCAGGCCGTCAGGCCGGCGGCGACCAGCAGGCCCACCAGGCCCAGGGCAAGGACGAGTCTCTGGTTGCCGCGCACGGCGTCGCCTCTGGCCGCGAGCAGCCCGTCGAGCTCGGTCAGGGCGGCCGACTCGAAGGCCAGCCCGGCCTCACGGACGCTGGTACGCGCGATCTCCTCCTGATCGCGCTCCTGCACCTGGGACGCCACCCCGACTTCGAGGGTCGGCGGTGCGAACGTGGTGACGGCGTCCTTGAGCCGAGCCAGGGGGGTGAACAGACCCGAGGCGAGCGTGCGGCTGCGCGTGACCCTGAAACCCTTGTTCAGACCGTCGTCGATGGCGGCGACGTGGGAGCGGACCGCGGCGGACGCGACCCGGGCGTCGACCCGGTCGGCCTCCGCGTTCGACGCCTCGGCGATCCCGGTGAAGGACGTCGCCTTGGCGCTGTCGGCCAGGATCGCCGGCACGCGCAACAGGGTGGCGTCCATGACGTAGTAGGCGTCGAGCTCGGGGTCGAGGATCAGGTTCGAGGTGTCGCCCACGTGCGCGATCAGGGCGAGCTCGAGGGCGATCACGCCGGAGTACGTCTTGTAGGTGCTCTTCGCGGAGCCGCTCGTTGCGCTGAGCTGGCCGAGGCGGGTGCGGACGTCGCCCCAGGGCTCCGTGGCCTCCAGCACGGCCCCGAGACGGGCATCGACGGCATCGACGGCATCGGCGGCAGCCTTCAGGCCGGCGTGGTCCACGCTCTTGCCGGCTGCGGCTGCGCTCTGCGCATCACTGGTGGCGCCCAGCAGGCGCACCAGGGGCCGCAGGTAGGTCACGCCGTCGCGCTCGCGGTCGGTGAAGGTCAGACTCGTGCTCGCCTGGGAGTTCACCGCGGCGAGGGCCACCCCGAGGGGCACCAGGACGGCCAGTCCGGCGAGGATCGGAATCAGCCTGTCGAGCAGGCGCCGCTGCTTGACGGGACCGACGACTGCGGCGGAGCGGCTGGCGGTGTCGGGCAACGGAACCTCGCTAGGGCCGATCGGAAGGCGTCATGCCGCCCGACTCGAGGTCGGTCGTGCGACTGACAGGCGCCGACTACTCAGGGTGAGCAGCAGTGGATCAGTGAGCCCCATGAATATGCCACAAAGCACAAAGTGTGGCCGGTAGGTCCCGGAGATTCGTCCCATTGCCGCAGTTGACTACCATGGGTGATCGATTCTGGGCTGTCCGTGGGAATCTTGGCGCACCCGGTGGCATTCCGTGATGATTCACGGTGAACCGGATGATGGATCTGAGTGAGGGATGAGGATCTGACAGATGGCTACGAGTCGCCACGGGCGCCCGTGACCGCAGCGCCGGGCACCCCGCGCCACCGGGACGACGTATGGCGGCGCTGCCATGAGGTGATCGAACAGGCCCAGCTCGGCCCGGTGGAGTCGCAGATCGCCGAGCTGTCCGAGGTGGTCGCCCGCCACGAGTGGCCGGAGCTGGAATGCCTGCTGCAGTTCGCCCGGTTCGCCGGCAGCGACTTCGACCGCCCGCCGGCCGACATCGCGGTCACGGTCGAGGCCCTGACCCAGGCGGCCGAGCGCAGCGGCGACGACACCATGATGGCCCTGGCGCTCGCGACCCGGGCCACCCAACCCGGTGCCTGGACGGAGCGGGACCTGCCCCGAGCGGTCGCCCTGCTCGCCGCCCGGGGTGGCTCTGCCGCCGACCGTTGCCTGGCGTATCTCGTCTGCGCGGTCAGCTATCACCGGCGCGGCCTGTGGGAGGTGTCGCTGGAGATGCTGGACCGGGCCGACGCGGCCCTGGTGGGGGAGTGGACCACCGAGTTCGCCGACGTGGTGGCGATCAACCGGCGCGCCTCGACGCTCAACCGCACCGAGTCGATGCTGCCGCTCAGCTGCTCCATGCTCGAGATCGGCGACGTCGAGCAGGCCCGTGCGCTGGCCCGTCGACGCGATCGGCTGACGGCGGCCGAGTGCGCCGACCTGCCGCCGCAGTGGCAGCCCGAGGTGCGGGCGGTGCACGCGCTGCTGGCGGCGATCGCCCAGGAGCAGGCGCAGCCCGGCGAGGCCGCCCAGCTTCTCAGGCAGCTCCACCCCACCCGACGGCTGGGCTATCGCGCCTGCGTCCATCTCGCCGAGGCGATCCGGGCGCACGACGCCGGCCAGGCAGCCGAGGCGGCCGCCCACGCCGAGGTCGCCCTCAACCACGTGGACGCCGACTTCGGCCCCGCCCTGACCACGATCTGCCTCAAGCTGGCGGCGGCGGCGGAGCCTTCGGGCACGGCGTGGCAGCGCTACGCCGCACGCCAGGCGCAGCTGCGGTGGCGGGCCAGGCTGGACGTCGTCGCCGCGAGCTTGGCCCAGCTGGACGCCGAACGCGTGCTGCTCGACAGCGAGAGGCTGACCGAACGGGCCTACATCGACGAGCTCACCGGCCTGGCGAACCGCCATTCCTACCAACGGCATCTAGGGCGCATCAGGGGTGACCGCGCCGACGGCGAGGTGGCCGTCATCATGGTGGACGTCGACCACTTCAAGGTGGTCAACGACTTCTTCGGCCACGCCGTGGGCGACGAGGTGCTGCGCCGGCTGGGGGCGATCCTGCGAGGTGTCACCCGCCAGGACGACCTCGCCGTCCGGCTCGGGGGTGACGAGTTCCTGGTGCTCTGCCACATCGCCGCCGACCACGACATCCTCACGCAGGCAACGGATCTGGTGGCTCGGATCGCGAGCCACCAGTGGCACGATCTGGCCGGGCAGCTGAAGGTCACGGTCAGCGCCGGGCTGGCGACCGGGGCCCCCGCCGACGTCGACGCGCTGGTGCGTCAGGCCGACGGTCACCTCTACCGGGCCAAGTCGACAGGGCGGGCCCGCCTCATGCACGGCGGAGGCTGATCAGCCCTTGAGGTCGCTGCGGTCCGGGTTCTCGGCCCCGTCGGCCGCGGGGTCGGCGGCCGTCACGTCGACCACCTCGGGCTCCGTCGGCGCAGGTTCGACGCTCTCGGGTTCGAGGGACTCGCTCTCGGGTTCGACGGTCTCGGTCTCGCTCGCCGCGAACGGGGTCGGCTCATGGGTGTGGGTGTTCCAACCAGTGGGGGCGCTGTGCCAGTGCTCGGTCTTGCTGCGGCTGCGCACCCACGAGGCCACCCCACCGGCGACCAGTGCCGTGAGGATGCCCAGCAGCAGGTAGCGCAGCATGCGCCCCCCCGCCGAGGTGCCACTGCTCGAGCCGATCGTGCCCGCGACGGTACCGTCGTCCAGGTTCACCGGGAGCTCCCTTCGCCGCAGTCCACGCTAGTCACCTTTGGCGGCAGTTCCGAGTCCTTGAGGCGATCAGGCATCACGCGGTCGTGCGTGACAGACTCGGTCCGTATCGTCGACTACCAGAACAGGACCCTCACGGTGACCGAGTCCCTGCCCAGCACCCTGCACGCCACCCTGCACACCAATCGGGGCGACATCCGGGTGCAGCTGTTCCCGAACCACGCGCCCAAGACGGTGCGCAACTTCGTCGAGCTGGCCGAGGGCACCCGCGAGTGGGCCGACCCCAAGTCGGGCAAGCCCAGCACCGCCCCGTTCTACGACGGCCTCGCCTTCCACCGCGTCATCTCAGGCTTCATGATCCAGGGTGGCTGCCCGATCGGCACCGGCACCGGCGGCCCCGGCTACGCCTTCGACGACGAGATCCACCCCGAGCTCACCTTCACCAAGCCCTACATCCTGGCGATGGCCAACGCCGGGCTGCGCATGGGCAAGGGCACCAACGGTTCGCAGTTCTTCGTGACCGTCGGCCCGACCCCCCACCTGCAGGGCAAGCACACCATCTTCGGCGAGGTGGCGGACGCCGCGAGCCGGGCCGTCGTCGACGCCATCGCCACCACCGCCACCGGGCGCGCCGACGCCCCGATCGACCCGGTCGTCATCGAGAAGGTGACGGTCGAGCGCGGGTGAGCGAACTGCCGCCGGGTGCCACGGCGGACGCGACGGCCCACCCGGTACCCGTCTGCCCGCGACACCCCGACCGCGAGTCGTACGTGCGCTGCCAGCGCTGCGAACGCCCCGTGTGTCCCGAGTGTCAGCGAACGGCACCGGTCGGGGTGCAGTGCGTCGACTGCGTCAAGGCGCAGGCCAAGACGATCCGTACGCCCCGCGTACCGCCTTCGGCGGCAGCGTGGGGGTCACTCCCTGGGTGACCTACACGATCATCGGCATCTGCGCGGCGGTGTTCCTCGGCCAGGTCGCGCTGCCGAACGACCCCGTGGGTGAGTACCTGCTGTTCGCGCCGGTCCTCGCCGAGGCCGAGCCGTGGCGCTTCCTCACCTCGGCGTTCGTGCACTCGACCGGCAACCTGCTGCACATCGGCTTCAACATGTACGTGCTGTGGCAGCTGGGCCCCCACCTCGAACGACTGCTCGGGTGGGGCAGGTACCTGGCGACCTACCTGCTCAGCGCGCTGGGCGGCTCGGTCGGCGTGCTGCTGCTGGCCCCCGCCTCGGGCGAGCCGGGCAGTGCCTGGCTGACCGGGGTGGTCGGAGCCTCGGGCGCCGTCTTCGGGGTGCTGGGCGCGGTGATCGCGGTCAACCGCAAGCTCGGTCTCGACAGCCGCGGGTTGTGGATCTGGGTCGCGATCAACGCGGTCATCGGCTTCATGCCGGGCTGGCACATCGCCTGGCAGGGTCACCTGGGGGGGCTGCTCACCGGGCTGGCCTGCGGGGTCGCCGTGGCGTACGCGCCGGCCGGACGACGTACGCCGGTGCAGCTGGCGGGCCTGGGCGGGGTGCTCGCCCTGCTGCTGCTGGTGACGATCGCGAAGCTGGCGACCGCGCAGGGCTACCTCCTCTGAGGTATCCGACGGGTGTGGACAACTCGGGCGTCGCCTGCGATGCCCGAGTTGTCCCAGGTTCGCCCCCAGTGGGGTCGCTCGACCGTCACGGGGCGGCGGCAACGGGCCCGTCGTCCCTGTCCGGTGCGGGGTTTCGCCTCGGACGGGGTGCCCCGGCCGATGACCGCGCGCCGGCATGACAGGCCCGGAATTACACGCGTGTCACTCACCCACAGCCGTGGATAAGTCTGTGGATAACTCCACTCTGCGGACAACGTCACGGTGGAGGGCGCAGACGGAAACCGGGACCGACCCGGCCGCAGTGCGACCTGGGTCGGTCCCGGAACGGACCGTGGGGATGGTGGGTGGGTCGGGTCAGCGCCAGTTGGTCGTCATGCCGAAACCGATCATCATCAGCCCGAAGCCGACGCCGAGGTTCCAGACGCCGATCGACTTGATCGGCCACTCCTGCTGGGTGAGGTAGAAGACCACGATGTAGACCAGGCCCAGCACCATCAGCCCGACCATCACCGGAGCCCACCACCGAGGGTTGGGCCGGGGGCCGGCAGCCTTGGGCGGGGGCGCGGTGAAGGCCGCCTTGCGGCGCACTCGCGACTCGGGCATGGCGCAACTCCTCGAGACGGCCAGAGGCGGGAATCTCCCGACCTGGCCTAGCGTAGTGCGAACCAGGACCGAGCGACGAGAAGGGCCACCCGGATGAGTCGGGGCACGCATGCAGGCGGGCGCCGCCGCGGCGTGGGCTGGCAGGGTGCCGTGGTGCTGGTGGTGGCCGGGCTGCTGTTCACCACGAGTGCCCGGCTGGCCCGCGGCACGAACCTGCGGACCGACCGCGCGGACGCCGTCGCGCTCGCCCGCTCGTGGGACGCCCGGGTGCAGGACGCGCAGGAACGGGTGGGCGGCCTCAACGCCCAGGTGCTGCAGCAGACCGACGCCGAGTCCAAGGTCAACAGCAAGGTCTACGCCCTGAAACGTGCCGAGGGGCAGCTCGCGCCGGCCATGGGTCTCGAGCCGGTCACCGGCCTCGGCTACGAGGTGACCCTGGACGACGCCCCGCACGACGGGCCCCTGAAGGACGGCGTGAGCCCCGACGACGTCGTCGTCCACCAGCAGGACGTGCAGGCCGTGGTGAACGCGCTGTGGGCCGGCGGCGCCGAGGCGATGATGCTGATGGACCAGCGGGTGATCTCGACCAGTGCCGTGCGCTGTGTCGGCAACACCCTGCTGCTGCAGGGTCGGGTGTACTCGCCGCCCTTCGTGGTCAAGGCCGTCGGCGACCCGCAGCGGCTGAGCGAGGCGCTGAAGGCCTCGCCCGAGCTGCAGATCTACCAGCAGTACGTGGCGCTGCTGCACCTCGGGTGGGAGGCGCACCCGGTCGCCGAGCTGACCCTGCCGGGATTCACCGGCACCACCTCGTTGCGCTACGCCACCCCGGTCGCCACCGGCGTCGGGTGAGCCCGTCGCCCCGACCCCGCCGCGAGGGGCAGGATGGGTCCATGGCCGTGCGCATCCTCGTCGTCGACAACTACGACAGCTTCGTCTGGACGATCGTCGGGTATCTGTCGCAGCTGGGCGCCGAGTGCGACGTCCGTCGCAACGACGCCGTGACCACGGCGCAGGCCACGGGCTTCGACGGGGTCCTGCTCTCGCCCGGGCCGGGGACGCCGGCGCTGGCGGGCGTCTGCCCGGCGATGGTGCGGCACTGCGCCGCCGCCGCCCTGCCGATGCTGGGGGTCTGCCTCGGGCACCAGGCGCTCGGAGAGGTGTTCGGCGCGACCGTCACCCACGCGCCCGAGCTGATGCACGGCAAGACCAGCCTGGTGCACCACCAGGGTCAGGGGGTGCTCACCGGGTTGCCGTCACCGTTCACCGCGACCCGCTACCACTCGCTCGCCGTGGTCGCCGACACCGTGCCCGCCGAGCTCGAGATCACCGGGACGACGGACGGGGGCGTGGTGATGGCGCTGCAGCACCGTGAGCTGCCGCTGTTCGGCGTCCAGTTCCACCCCGAGTCGGTGCTCACCGAGGGCGGTCACCGGCTGCTGGCCAACTGGCTGCAGACCTGCGGCAGCCCGGACGCCGTCGAACGCTCGGCCGGCCTGGCCCCGCTGGTTCGGCGCTGATCGGTCCGACGGCAGGTCCTACTGGGTCGGGCTCGGCGGGCCGCCGCCGTCCGTCGGGGCGGGGCTGCTGCCGCCGTCCGTGGGGGTCGTCGGGGCCGGGCTGGGCTGGCCCGAGGACACGTCCAGGGTCACCGAGCCCTGGTTGACCGGGACCAGGGAGTCCTTGGGCAGGTCCTGCTTGATGACCTCGCCGATCGGCTTGTCGCTCGGGACGTTGTTGATGACCGGGGTGATGTGCAGGTTGGTCAGCATCGTCCGGGCCTGCTCGACGGTCTTGCCCACCAGGTCGGGAACCTTGACCTGGCCCGAGGACAGCACCAGCTTGACGGCCGACCCCTTGGCCACCGAGGTGCCGATGGCCGGGTCGGTGCTGACGACGTGGTCCTTCGGGGTGTTCGGGTCGTCGACGCGGTCCACGCTGCCCACGACCAGCCCGTCGTCCTGCAGGTGCTGACGGGCCTCCTCCTGGCTCTGGCCCTTGACGTCGGTGACCGGCACGGTGCTCGCGCCGGTCGAGACGGTCAGGGTGACGGTGCTGCCCTTGTCGACGTCGACCGGTGCCGCGGGATCCTGGCTGATGACGTAGTCCTTGGGCAGCTTGTCGCTGGCCGCGGTCTTGCGCTCCACCTTGAGGCCGGCCTTGACCAGCGCGGCGCTGGCCACCGAGTAGGGCTTGCCGGTCAGGTCGATGACGCGCACCTTCGCCGGCTTGGTGCCGCCGACCAGCTGGTAGGCCAGCACCCCGACCAGGGCGATCGACCAGTACCGCCGCCACCCCGAGCAGGGCGTAGCGCCCGCCGTTGCCGGTGCCGCTGCCGGGCCGGCCGGCGGTCGCGCCCGGCCCGGCGGTCCTCGGCCTGGGCGGTCTGGGCGAGGGAGTCGTAGGCCGTGGTCGGCTGGTAGCCGCCCTGCTGTCCGTAGTCGCCCATCGGCTGGTAGGACTCGGTGGCGGCGAACTGCGAGGCGTGGCCACCGGGGATCGCCACGGTGGCGGCGGCCGGATCGGCCATCGGGGCGGGAGCCACCACCTGACGGCCGCGCAACAGGTTCTCGACGTCGGCGCGGAAGTCGGCGGCGGTCTGGTAGCGGGTCTCCCGGTCCTTGGCCAGGGCGTGCAGGATCACCCGGTCGAGGTCGGGCGGCAGGCCAGGTTTGAACTCGCTCGGGCTCGGCGCCGGCTCCCGAACGTGCTGGTAGGCGACGGAGACCGGGGAGTCGGCCATGAACGGCGGCCGGCCGGTGACCAGCTCGAACAGCATGCAGCCGGTGGAGTAGAGGTCGCTGCGGGCGTCGACCGTCTCGCCGCGTGCCTGCTCGGGCGACAGGTACTGGGCGGTGCCGATGACGGCGTGGGTCAGGGTCATCGTGGACGAGGAGTCGGCCAGGGCCCGGGCGATGCCGAAGTCCATCACCTTGACCTCGCCGTTCGGGGTGAGCATCACGTTGGCGGGCTTGATGTCGCGGTGCACGATGCCGGCGCGGTGGCTGTAGTCGAGGGCCGCCAGCACCCCGGCGGTCACCTCGAGGGCGACCCGCGGGTCGAGGTGCTGCCCGGCCCGCAGCAGCTCCCGCAGGGTGCGGCCCTCGACGTACTCCATGACGATGTAGGGCAGCGTGACGAGCGAGCCGCCGCTCTCGGCGACGTGCTCCTCACCACTGTCGTAGACGGCGACGATCGAGGGGTGGTTCAAGGACGCGGCAGCCTGGGCCTCGCGCCGGAAACGGGCCTGGAACACCGGGTCTCGGGCGAGATCGGTGCGCAGCAGCTTGATGGCGACGACGCGGCTGAGGCGGGTGTCGCGGCCCAGGTGCACCTCGGCCATGCCGCCGCGCCCGAGCAGGTCACCCACCTCGTAGCGGTTGCCCAGCACTCGTGGGCTCTCGGTCATCGATGACATTCGCGCTGGTCCTGTTCGCTCGTTCGCATCGTTGCTGTTCCGGTCATGGCGCGCGCCTCAGGGGGTGGGCGACGGCGGTGTGACCGCCGGGGTGGTGGGCGTGGGCGTCGGCGCCGGGGTGGTGGGCGTGGTCGCCGGCGTCGTGGGGGTGGTCGCCGGGGTGGTGGGTGTCGTGGTGGTCGGCTTCGGCGACGACGGGGCGGGGGACGACGGGCTCGGCGACGTGCTGGTCGTGCTGGACGACGGGGTGGGCGACTTCGACTTGCTCTTGCTCGCGCTGGTCGAGGTGGCCGACGGTGAACTGGTCGCGGGTCCGCTGGTCTTGGGCAGGGAGGTGGGGCCCGAGGTGGCGGGCGTCGTCGGCATGCCCGGGGCGATGCTGTTGCCGTTGGACTGGTTGAAGATCGTGAAGATCAACACCATCAGACCGACGATGGCGACGATCGCGATCGTCGCCCAGAGCGCCCGCGGCAGGCTGCGGTGCTCGTCGTCGCCGTCCTCCCCCGGGCCGCCGTACCTGCTCTGGAACTCGTACTCCGCGGGCCGGAAGGTGCCGGTCGGCGGGTAGATCCCGCCCGGCGGCACCGCGCCACCGGGCCGGGTCGCCGGCCCGCCGTTGGCGCCGGTCACCGGCACCTGGCTGGTGGCGGCCGTCCCGGGACGGGCATAGGCCGACTGCGCCGTACCGGGGGGCGGGGGATAGCCACCGGTGGCCGGATATCCCCCGGAGGCCGGGTATCCGGCGCCCGCCGGGTACCCCCCAGCCACCGGATAGCCCTGCCCGCCCTGGTAGCCCGGCCCGCTCGGGTACTCCTGGCCACCCTGGTAGCCCTGGCTGCCCTGGTAGCCGGGCTGGCCGGTGGCGGCACCGATGCCGTACCCCGCCGGGTAGGCGCCGGAGCCTGCCGGCTGCCCGGCGGAGGCCGGCCGGCCCGGGACCCGGATGCCCTCGAGGGCTCGCGGGTCGTTGGAGGCGAGGCGCTCGAGGGCGATCGCGAACTGCTCCGCCGACCCGATCCGCTCGGTGGGGTCCTTGGCCATGGCCGCGCCGATCACGGCGACCACGTCCCGCGGCAGCGTCGCCGGCAGCGGCGGCGGCTCCTGGCTGAGGTGCGCGGTGGCCACCAGCACCTGGTTGTCCCCCTCGAAGGGGCGGTGCCCGGCCAGGCACTCGTACGCCACGACCCCGAGGGCGTAGACGTCGGACAGCGGCGTCGCGTCGTGCCCGCGGGCCAGCTCCGGGGCCAGGTAGTGCGCCGTCCCCATCACCTGCCCGGTCATGGTGAGGGGCTCGTGGTCGACGGGGCGGGCGATGCCGAAGTCGGTGACCTTGACCCGCCCCTCCGGCGTCACCATCAGGTTGGCCGGCTTGACGTCACGGTGGACGACGCCGCGCACGTGGGCGGCGTGCAGCGCCCGCGCCGACTGCGCCACGATCGACAGCGTGCGGGGCGTGGCCATCGCGCCGTCCCGCGTCAGGATCGTCGACAGCGCCTCACCGGGCACCAGCTCCATCACGAGGTAGGCGAGCCGCCGGCGTCGGCCTGACCTCGCCGTAGTCGAAGACCGCGGCGATGCCGTTGTGCGGCAGCCCGCCGGCGGTGCGGGCCTCGGCGCGGAACCGGCGGCGGAAGGCGTCGTCGCTCGGCGAGCTCCGCGCGCAGCACCTTGACGGCCACCGGTCGGGCCAGCACCTCGTCGGTCCCCCGCCAGACCTCACCCATGCCACCGACCGCGATCCGGTCGTCGAGGTAGTACCGGCCGTCCAGCCAGGTCCTGGCGCGAACGCTCATCGGCCGATCACCGCCTCCATGACGCTTGCGGGCGATGGGTGCGGCCACCCTGCCGCCGGAGGCCGCGTCGCCCAGGGTGCCGCCGTCCTCGACGACCACGGCGACGGCGACCTGCGGGTTGCCGGCCGGGGCGAAGCCGGTGAACCAGGCGTGCGGCGGCTGGTTCTCGCCGTGCTCGGCGGTCCCGGTCTTGCCGGCCACCGTGACTCCCGCGATCTGCGCCCGTGCGCCGGTGCCACCTGACCACGGCCTGCATCATCGTCGGTCAGCTGCGCGGCCGTCGCCGCGGATCCGCCTGACCGAGCGACTCCGGCTACGGGCGCGAGATCACCGTCAGGTCGCGCCGAGCCAGGACTCGGCTGACCAACTTCGGCCTCATCAGCTGTCCCCCCTTGGCGATGGCAGCACTGACCATCGCCATCTGAAGCGGTGATACCCGAACGTCGAACTGGCCGATGGCCGACTGCGCCACCTGCGGCGGCGTCAGCTGGGCCGGGAACACGCTCGGGCGTCACCGGCAGCGGCACCTTCAGTGCCTGCCCGAACCCGAACCTGCGTGCCTGCTCCGCGCAGGGCCGCCCCACCGAGGTCGAGCCCCAGCGCCCCGAACGCCGTGTTGCACGAGATCCTGCAGAGCGTCCAGCAACGAGATCTTGCCACTCGGGCCGCAGGCGCCCGAGAAGTCGTTGGGCAGCCCGACACCGGTCTGCGGCAGGTCGAGCACCGCCGGACCGTCCACCAGGGACTCCTTGGTGTAGCGACCCGCTCCAGGGCGGCGGCGGCCGTGATCAGCTTGAACGTCGACCCGGGCGGGTACAGCCGGCCGGCGATCGCCCGGTTGTCGAGCGGGCGGTTCGGGTCCGCCAGCAGGGCGGTGCCGGGCGCGCGCACCTTCTTGGTGTCGTGGCCGGCGAGCAGGTTGGGGTCGAAGGCCGGCTTGCTGACCATCGCCAGGATGTTGCCGGTGGCCGGGTCGAGCGCGACGACGGCGCCGCGCTGGTCGCCCAGGGCGTCCCAGGCCGCCTGCTGGGCCTTGGGGTTGATCGTCAGCTCGACGGCGGCGCCCTGCGGCTGGCGAGCCGGTGAGCAGGTCGCCGATCCGGCGGTAGAACAGCTGGTCGGCGGTGCCGGAGCAGCTGGTCGCCGGCCGCGGACTCCATCCCGGTCGCGCCGTAGACGATCGAGTAGAACCCGGTGACCGTCGCTGTACAGCTGGCCCCTCGGGTACTTGCGCTGGTAGCCGTAGGCGTCGTCCACCTTGACCGACTCGGCGATCGGCGTGCCGGCCACCACGATCGGCCCGCGCTCGCGACCGTACTCCTTGTAGAGCGAGCGGGCGTTGCCCGGTCGGGTGTTGAGCGAGTCGGCCTGGACGAACTGCACGCAGGTGTCGCCGATCATCAGGGCGACGAACAGCACGGCGACCACGGTCGCCAGCCGGCGCAGCGGGCTGTTCACGCGTCGTCCCCGTCGTGCTCCCGGCCGTGGTCGCCGGCCGTGCGACCGGCCGTCGACCGGGCCGGGGTCGCACCCGGGCGACCACCTGCGTCGGCGGCGACCGGCGCGGGCGGTGGCGCGGCGGGCGCCGGGCCTGCGGGCCGAGTCCGAGATCCGCAGCAGCAGCGCGACGATATCCAGTTGGCCAGCAGCGACGACCCGCCGTAGGCCAGGAACGGCGTGGTCAGGCCGGTCAGCGGGATCAGCCGGGTGACCCCGCCGATCACGACGAACACCTGCAGCGCGATCGAGAACGCCAGGCCGGCGGCCAGCAGCTTGCCGAACCCGTCGCGGACCCCGATCGCGGTCCGCAGCCCGCGCTCGACCAGCAGCGCGTAGAGCACCAGCACGGCGAACACCCCGGTCAGGCCGAGCTCCTCGCCGAGCGAGGCCACGATGAAGTCGCTCTCGGCGAACGGCACGATGTCCGGCCGGCCCTGCCCCGAGCCCGGTGCCGAGCAGCCCGCCGCTGGCCATCCCGTACAGGCCCTGCACCAGCTGGTAGCTGCCGCTCTGCAGCGTTCGGCCGGGTCGAACGGGTGCAGCCAGATGCTGACCCGCTCCTGGACGTGCGCGAACGACGGTCCAGGCCGGTGAACGCGCCGCCGACGAACATGCAGCAGGCCGATCACCACCCAGCTGGTCCGCTCGGTGGCGATGTAGAGCATCGCCACGAACAGGCCGAAGAACAGCAGCGAGGTGCCGAGGTCGCTCTCGAAGCACCAGCACGCCGAGGCTGACCAGCCCAGGCCACGAGGATCGGGCCCAGGTCGCGGGCGCGGGGCAGCTGCAGCCCGAGCACCTTGCGGCCCACCAGCGACAGTGAGTCGCGGGCGGCACCAGGTAGCCGGCGAAGAAGATCGCCGAGCAGGATCTTGGCGAACTCGCCCGGCTGGAACGACAGCGGGCCGACGCCGCATCCAGATCCGGGCGCCGTTGATCTTCGCCCCGAGCACCGGCACCAGCGGCAGCAGCAGCAGCACGAGGCCGCGCGCCATCGCGGTGTACGTGTACCGGGCCAGCACCCGGTGGTCGCGCAGCAGCAGCAGGACAGCACCGCCGCGGCCACCCCGATCGCGGTCCAGACCAGCTGCTTGAGCGCCAGCGAGTTCGCGACCGCGCGGCTGCTTGGCCAGGTCGATCCGGTGGATGAGCGACCAGGCCCAGCCCGTTGAGCGCGGTCGCGATCGGCAGCAGCACCGGGTCGGCGTACGCGGCGCGCCAGCGCAGCACCAGGTGGACCGCAGTGCCAGGACGGCCATGCCGCCGCCGTAGGCGAGCAGTCACCAGGCAGACGCCCGTCGTGCGCCAGGCCCACGAGGGCGTAGGCGCCCACCCGACGGCGATCGCGATGAGCAGCAGCAGCAGCTCGACGTTGCGCCGGGTCGGTGGGGCCAGCGGGTGACGATCGCCATCAGGGCACCAGGCTCCCGCAGCCAGGTGAGCTGCTGGGGGCGACGGGGCGTCGGTGGAGCCCGCACCCGGGACCCCGGTCAGGCCGCTGGCGGACGCCGAGGGGGCGTCGGTGGCGGCTGCGGAGCCAGGTGAGGCGGCACCCGCGGCCCCGCCCGAGGCCGCGGCGTCGGAGGCGGCCGCCGAGCCCCCCGAGGCCAGGGCGGCGGCCGCTGCCTGAGGGCTGCCCAGGGGCGCAGTGCCACTGGCGCGCGCGGCTGCCTCGGAGGGAGCGCGGCTGCCGGACGGGGCGGCCCCGGAGGGGCCGGGGTGGCCGCCCCGGTCGCCAGTGCGGAGACGCCTGCCGAGGCACTGGGCAGCTCGGACGGCGAGGGGCTCGCGGCCGCGGCCGCAGCGCTGGCGGCCGCGCTGCGACAGGCGATCGCCAGCTGTCGGTAGCTCTCGACGATCGCGCTGGCCTTGGCCTCGTTGTCGGCAGGCAGGCCCCGGCCGAGCGCCGTCCGGGCGTAGTCGGGCAGGTCGGTGCACCTGGCACGTCGGGGAACTCCTCGCGCACGCGGGACAGCGCCAGCGGTCCCACCCCTTCGGCAGGCCGCGGTAGATCGCCACCTGGCCGGCGGAGGAGCCGACGAAGAACTGCACCTGGCACCACCGGCCCAGGCCGCGCCGGCGCCGCCGGCCAGCAGCACGGCGGCCGCGGCGCCCGCCGGCCGCAGCCGGCGACGAGCCGCTGCAGCCGGTGACGGCGGCCGGGCCCGGTGGACGGGCGCTCCTCGGCGTCCGGCGCCGCGGTCGAGCGCGGCGGCCCGTTCGGCCGGGCTGGCGCCGTTGGCGGCCGCCGCGGCCCGGACGCGGCTGCTGCTCGCCGGCGGCCGCCGACCACGGTCGGCACGGTGTCGCCGGCGACCGGTCTCGTCGGCATCGACCCGTCGGCGACGATGCAGGTGACGTTGTCCGGGGCGCCGCCGCGCAGGGCCAGCTGGACCAGCACCTCGCAGGTGGTGCTCGGGTCGGCTGGCCGGCGGCCAGCGTCTCCGCAGGGTGTCGAAGCTGACCACGCCGGACAGCCCGTCCGAGCACAGCAGGTAGCGGTCGCCGACGCTGCGCCTCGCGCATCGACAGGTCGGGCTCGACGTCGTCGACCACGTCGCTGAGCACCCGCATCAGGACCGACCGCTGCGGGTGCTGCTCGGCCTCCTCGAGGGTGATGCCGGCCCTCGTCGACCAGGGTCTGCACGAAGGTGTGGTCGTGGGTGATCTGGACCAGCGCGCCGTCCCGGAGCAGGTAGCCGCGGGAGTCGCCGATGTGCGCCAGCGCGAGCCGGCTGCCGGCCCGCAGCAGCGCGGTGACCGTGGTGCCCATCCCGGCGAGCTCGGGCTCCTCGCCGACCCGGCCGAGCAGCTCGCGGTGGGCCGGCCCGGACCGGCCTCGGCAGAGGTGCGTCAGAGCGTCGTCCGCGCCGTGCGACTCGTCGTCCAGGGCGGCCAGCTCGCCGATCGCCAGCGAGGAGGCGACGTCGCCGCCCGCATGCCCGCCCATGCCGTCGGCGATCGACCAGCAGGTGCGGCCCGGCGTAGCCGGAGTCCTGGTTGTTCGAGCGCACCAGGCCGACGTCGGAGCGAGCCGCGTAGCGCAGCGCGATCGCCATGCAGCTACCTCCGCAGCTCGAGCACGGTACGGCCGATCCGGACCGGCGCACCCGGCTGACCGGGACGGGCACGCCGACCTTGGCGCGGCCCGAGGAAGGTGCCGTTGGTGGAGCCGAGATCCTCGACGAGCCAGCGCCGTCCGCCGGCGAGAGCCGGGCGTGCCGGCTCGAGGCGTAGTCGTCGTCGAGCACCAGCGTGCACTCCGGTGCCCGGCCGATCAGGATCGGGGCCTGCCCCAGGGCGATGCGTGGTGCCCTTCAGGGAACCGGCCGTCACCACCAGGGTCCGCAGGTCGGCCCCACCTCGAGGCCCGGCCGGTGCGCCGGTCTCCGGAGCGCCGTTCCCCCACGCTGCCGGCTTGGGCGAGCGGGCCCGCGGCAGCCTGCCGGGTCGCGTCGCCCGCTTGGTCACCTGGGTGCCGTACAGGTCGCTGCGCAGCACGCCCACGATCGCCAGCACCAGCACCCACAGCACGCCAGGTACCCCAGCCGAAGCAGGGTCAGGGTCAGCTCGCTCATCGGACCGGCGCCGTCACCCCGGCCGGCCCGATAGACGATCGTGGCTGCGGCCGACGTGATCATGGAGCCGTCGGCCAGCTCGGCCACCGAATCCGCTCACCGTTGACGTAGGTGCCGTTGGTCGAGCCCAGGTCGACCACCCGGGCCTTGCCGTCCTTGAGATGCAGCTCGGCATGACGGCGCGAGACGCCGGCGTCGTCGACCACGACGTCCGCCTCGGCCCCGCGGCCGATCACCGCGACCTCGCCGGTGAGCTCGTAGCGGTGGCCCTGGACGAACACCGCCGGCGGCCCCGGCGGCACCGGGAACGTGGTGGGCCCGTCGGTGGGTACCGGCACCGCCGGCGCCGGCACGGCCGGGGAGGGGTCGGGGAGCTGCAATGCCACAGGTTTCTCGTCTCGTTCGCCGCGGACAGTGGTGCTGCGGATCCGGAACAGTCCGGTGTCGAGGTCGCCGGCCTGTTCGAAGCCCACCTCGACGGGGCCAACGAAGCCGTAGTGCTGGCTACGGGCATGGTCGACCACCACGGCGCCCAGCTCGTCGCCCAGCGCGTCGGCCCACTGGCCGAGGCGGGCGTGGTCGGCAGGCCCGAGCTCGACGACGAAGGTGTTGGGGACGACGGTGCGGTCGCGACCGACGACGGCCGCCTTGTCGTCGCACTCGCGGCGCAGGGCGCTGGCGATCTCCACCGGCTGCACCTCGCTGCGGAAGGCCTTGGCGAAGGCGCCGTTGACGGCACGCTCGATGCCCTTCTCGAACCTGTCGAGGACTCCCATCCCCCCTCCTTCCCTGCGTCGATGCCGGACACCTGGCGGATGTGCCGCTGTCCCCACCCAGGCCGACCGGCCTGCTGTGACGACGCGCGACACCGCTCCCCGGGTGACCACACACGGCTGTGGATACCCGGGCTCCTCCGGTCAGCCTATCCGCGCGCTCAGGCAACCGGGGACTGGGTACACCGTTCCGTGCTCGGGCGACACCGATCTGTGACCGGACGGGGACTCTGGGCTGACGAGAATCGTCCGGCGCATCGTGCTAGCCTTGCGACCGCTCGCGCGAGTGGCGGAATAGGCAGACGCGCAGGATTCAGGTTCCTGTGCCCGAAAGGGTGTGGGGGTTCAACTCCCCCCTCGCGCACCACGGTTCGACCCCGAAGGCCCCTGATCAGCCACTGCTGACCCGGGGCCTTCGCCGTCTCCTTCGCCGTCCCACGCGGGTCCGATGACGCGGCAGGGGCCGACGGGACTTCTACCGACGCCGTTCCTGCTCTTTCGACCGTGTTCGGGTCATGGCTGCGCCATGCAGACTGACCGCCCGGGTCCCGTGGCAGTACGCAGGGCGCTGTCGCCTGAGGAGGGGTCGATGTCGGAGCAGCCGATCGAGGTCAGGCCGGAACAGGTCCACCGGATCGCGGCGATGGTGGCCGTCCCGTCCCACATCGCACACTTCACCGACGCGGCCCGGGCCACCCGTGCCGACGCCTCGGTGTGGGGCGACCAGCAGGAGCTCGTGGCCGCGGCGAACCGCTGGCAGCTGGCGTTCCAGAACGCCGTACCCACCTTCACCGCCGGGCTCACCTCGACCCGCGACCTGCTCGAGGAGGCCGCCTCGGCCTACCGGGCCCACGACGCGCTCACCGGCCGGCAGTACGGGGACCTGCGGCGCCGGCTCGACCGCACGAGCGGACCGTGGCGGCAGTGACCGCAACAACAGTGACCGCAACAACATGACCGCAGCCCAGCAGCCAGGCCGGCATCCGGGTCCTCGGCGACCCAGCTGATCCCGGGGGATCCCCGGGCGATCCTGGCCTTCGCGCGGCAGCTGCGGGCCACCGGCGGCGGCGCCGTCCGGCCGATCGCCGTCGACCAGCAGCAGGCCGAGTCGGCGACGGGCACCTGGCGGGGCGCAGGTGGCGACGCGGCGCGGACGCGGCTGCACGCAGCGGGACAGGTGTGGTCGACCGCCGCCACGGTCCTGGTGCAGCTGGCAGCGGCGGTCGAGACCTACGCCCGCGAGCTGCAGCAGGCGCAGGACGGCGCCGCGCAGGCGATCAGCTACCAGAACCAGGCCGAGGCGGCGACCTGGACGGCGGTGGCGTACTACTACCACGCCCGCGCCGAGCTCACCCTGCGGACCGCTCAGATCCAGCTCTACTTCGCCTCGACCACCCTGGCAGCCGCCTTCGACCAGGCGAGGGCGACCCTGCCGACCCTGGCACCGGCACCCACCACGCTGCAGGCGGCCCCCCCGCAGTACGCCCCCGCCCCCGCCGCCACCACCTGCGGACCCGACTGGGTCGATCCGGCTGCCCCCTGGCAGCTGCCCGGCGGCAGCCGCTACCCCTACCTGCCGGGTCAGGCGTGGCCGGCCGGGCTGGCGTCACCGAATGCGTTGTCCGACCTGCTGTTCACCCGCCTCGGCCGGTCGCCCTACCAACAGGGTGTGCTGACCTCACTCGCCGAGAAGCCGGGTTGGGGCCTGGAGAGCTTCCGGTTCGCCGGTCTCAACGGTGAGGTCGAAGCCGGTCATAAGGGGGTGTGGGCCTTCGGGGGTGCGTTCGACGGTGCAGGGATCAAAGGTGTCGGGACCGGGGACAGCGCCCTCTACCTGACGGCCGGCGGTATCGCCGGTACCGGAGCCGTCGTCGGCCGCACCCTCTACAAGTCCCCCGTGGTGGAGGTCGAGACCGCGACCGAGGCCGGGCTGCTGTGGGAGGCAGGGGGGACCCTGTCGCGCAAGGGCCCCGAAGGCTTCGGGTCGATGGACAACCCGGCGCTCTACGGCTCGCAGGTCGTCATGGTGCACAAGGTCGGCCTGTCGGTGGGCGGCGAGATCGGTGCACTGGTTCACAACGAACCAGGGGAGTCGTGCACCTACACGGTCTTCGCCGGGGTCCAGCCGCCGAGGCTCGGGGTCGCCGGGGAGATCGGCCCGGTCAAGGGCAGCCTCGGGGTGTGGGCCGGCCGGGGGCTCTCGATCACGACACCGTCGGCGGCGACGACTCCCTGGCAGTGCGTGGAGTACCTGCCGGAGTCACTGCGGAACACGCTGCCGTGGTGGGCGCCCGAGACGCACAAGTAGGACGGCGACCCGGCTCATGAGTGTGACGACGACAGGGACGGCGGCGACCCGGCTGATCCCGGGCGACCCGCAGGCGGTGCTGGAGTTCGCCCGCCGGATCCGGGCCACCGGCGACGACGCCGCCCGGCCGATCGCGGTCGACCAGCAGCAGGCCGAGACGGCCACCACCGCCTGGAGGGGTGCCGGTGGTGACGCGGCCCGGAGCCGCCTGCACGCGGTGGGACAGGTGTGGTCGCACGCGGCTGACGTGCTCGACCAGCTGGCGGACGCGGTCGAGACCTACGCCCATGAGCTGAAGCAGGCGCAGGACGGCGCCGCGCAGGCGATCAGCTACCAGAACCAGGCCACGGCGTCGTCCTGGTCGGCGGTGGCGTTCTGGTACCACGCCCGAGCCGAGCTGACCCTGCGGACCGCTCAGATCCAGCTCTACTTCGCCTCGACCACCCTGGCTGCGGCCTTCGACCAAGGCACCGCGACCCTGCCCAAGCCGTCCCCCGCGCCGCGGACGGTGACGTCGTCCGGCCCGTGGAACCCGTCGTACGACCCCCAGTACGGCCTCATGCCCGGATGGGGTGACCCGAGCGGGTGGTGGCAGCTGCCGAACGGTCCGCTCTACCCCTACACCCCTGGGGTGGTCTGGCCCCCGTCCTTGTACCCGCCGACGGTGCTGTCGGACGAGCTGCGCTCCACGCTCGAGGCCTCGCCCTACACCGAAGGCGCCCTCGACTCCCTGCCCAAGCACAGCGGCTGGGGCTTCGAGGGCTTCGCGTTCGTGGGCGTCAACGGGGAGGCCGAGGTGGGCCCGGTCGGGCTCTGGGGCTTCGGCGGCGGGTTCGTCAGCGCGGGGGTCAAGGGGGTGGGCACCGGCGACGCGACCCCGGTCGCCTCGATCGGTGACATCTACGGCGCCGGGCCGGCCCTGGCGACCCCGGTGGGCGCCGTCGAGGCCGGGCTGCTCTGGGAGGACGGCTGGACGGTGTCCAAGCACGGCGTCGAGAGCTTCGGGTCCTCGACCAACCCCAACCTCTATGTCGCTCTGGCCGGGTCGTACGTCGAGGGTGGGCTGCTGATCCACAACGAACCGGGCCAGGCGTGCGTGTACACGCCCTTCGTCGGGGTGGCTCACCCCGAGGCCAACGTCGCCGTGCATTCCGGACCGTTCGGAGCCCAGGCAGGCGTCTGGGGCGGGGGCGGCTTCTCGGTCACCAGGCCGTCGGCGGCCACGACCCCCTGGGAGTGCATTCCCTATCTGCCGGAGTCGATCCGGGCCAGGCTGCCCTGGTGGGCCGACAAGCCTGGGCGCGAGTAGGCCCGGGCTTGGTCAGGTGGGCCACTCGTCGGCCAGCAGGCCGTAGACGAGGGTGTCGGTCCACTCGCCCTTGCTCCACCAGTCCTGACGCAGATGCGCCTCGCGGGTCATGCCGAGCCGTTCGCAGAGCCGCGCCGAGCCGGTGTTGCGGGCGTCGAGCTGGGCCTTCACCCGGTGCAGCCGGTAGTGGCCGAAGGCCAGGTCGAGCAGCGCCCGGGCCGCCTCGGTGGCGAAACCCCTTCCCCCCCGGTCGGGATGGAGGGTCCAGCCGATCTCGCCGACCGAAGGCGTTGCGCCCGAGGGTGACTCACCGCCCACCAGGATCAGGACGATGTCGCCGACCACTCGGCCCTCGTGCTCGACCGCCAGGGCCAGCGACTCCCCGGCCCGGCGTGGGTCGATGCGCAGCGACCGCTCGGCCACGAAGCCCTCGGCGTCCGCCCTGGTGTGTGGCTCGGTGAGCAGGTAGCGGACCACCTGGGGATCGCCGTAGTACGCCAGCACGTCGTCGACGTCGCTGTCGCGCAGCGGTCGCAGCAGCAGTCGTTCGGTGCGGATCGGGAGGGCCGGTGCGGAGGTCACGGTGGTCACTGTGCCGCCACCTCGGTCCGGATCGCCAGTGCCGCGCGGGCGGGTGGGGACGGCCAGGTGCTGTCGTGAGCCCGGTCGTCGGTCAGACTGCCGTCCATGACGTTCTCGGTGGTGGCTGCCGTCCTGGGCTGGGTCGGTGCGGTGTCGTTGCTGACCGCCAACTGGCTGGTCTCGACCCGCCGGATCACCGGTCACAGCGTGCCGTTCCAGTGCCTCAACCTGCTCGGTGCGGTGGGGCTGTGCATCGCCGCGGTGGCCGGTGGTGTGTGGTCGGCGGCCGCCCTCAACACCATCGCCGCCGCCATCGCGGTCAGCGTGCTCGGTCGCTACCTGCTGCACCGTGGTGCCCCCGCCGCCGCCGAGCCGAACGACGAAGGACGCCAGTAGGCTGCGCGGGTGCCGGCCGAGCGAGTCAGACCGCGTCCCGGGCGCGTGCTCGGCTGGGTGGCCGTCCTCGGCATCGGCGCTCTCGCGGTCAACCGGGCGCTGCACGGGCCGCTGACGGCCCCCGAGCCGACGCGGGCCAACACCCTGCTGACCGCGGGGCAGGACTTTCGGGACGCGACCTACTTCCCGCTGCGCGAGCTGCTGCGCGGCGGGAACCCCTACCGGCCGGCGACCATGTTCGAGCACTGGCCGGTCCATCAGGAGCTCGACCTCTACACCCCGCACCACCTGCTGCTGCAGCTGCCGCTGGTCGCGCTGCCGTACCGCGCCGCGCTGCTGGTCTTCTCGGTGGTCACGGTCGGCTGGCTCGTCGCTCTCGCGGTGCTGGCGGCCCGCACGGCGCGACTGCCCGGCGGCGCCCTCGGGGCGGCGGCCCTCGCCGTCCTGCTGCTGGCCTCGCAGGTCGGCAAGTCGGCGATCGACATCGGCCAGATCAACCCGCTCGTCGGTCTGGGAGCCGCCCTCGCCCTCACCCAGGCGGGGCGGCGCGACCGCTGGGCCGCGCTCGGGCTGGCGCTGGCCTGGATCAAGCCGCAGTACGGCATCCCGCTGTCGCTGCTGCTGCTGGCCCGAGGGCTGTGGCGACCGGTGGTGACCGGTACCGCGGCAGCGCTGCTGGCGAGCCTGCCGGTGCTGGTCGTGCTGGTCTCGCGCACCGGGGTGGGCGGCTTCGTCGCCGACCTGCGGGCCAACCTCGACTACGCCGGCTCGGCGCCCTACTCGGCCGTGACCGCCCCGGACGGCTCCCGGGTCGACCTGGGTGCGGTGCTGTTCCGGCTGCTGGGGTGGACGCAGCCCGGCCCCGCCGTGACGCTGGTCGAGCTGGCGGTGCCGGTCGTGGTGCTGGGCCTGGCCGCGCTGCTGCTGGCACGCGGGCGGGGGGCGGCCATGCCCCCGGCGCAGCAGCTGGTCGCCGGGTCGGCGCTGCTGCTGGCGATGGTGCACCAGCCCAGCGAGACCCTGCTGCTGGTGCCCACCGTGGTGGCCCTGCTGGTCGCGGCCGGGCCGCGGGCCTCGCTCGCGACGCCCGACCGGGACGGCGGCGGGGACGACGGCGCGAAGGAAGACGGCACGAACGACGGCAGGGACGGCGATCGTCGGTGGTGGGCGGTCGCCGCGCTGCTGGTCGCGGTCAGCGGGCTGCGGGTCTCGGCCGTCCAGAACGCCGTGGCGGGCATGGTGGGGGCCCGGCCCGAGCGGCTCGTCGAGGGGCTCAGCCTGGCGCTGGCCTTCGCGATCGCGGTGGTGCTAGCTCGACGCCGCGTGCCGAGCTGACCGACGCTGCTCGTCGGCGCCGTCCGGGTGTTCCTGCCACAGCCCTCCGAGAGGGGCGTACACCCAGTCCGGCAGCTGCTCGCAGGCGTAGACGATCTCGCGGCACAGCTGCTCGGCCTCGAACGCGGCGATCAACCGTCGGTCCACGGGACAGCGTCGTCCGGCCGTCTCGGGCGTGGCCGCCACCGACGTGACGCCGACGCTCGCGGTCCCGTCGTCCCTGGTGGTGGCGGCGACCCGCGGACGGCGCCGACCCGAGGATGCGCCGGGCTGCGGGGAGCGGCGGTCGCGGTGCGAGCGGCGGTCCAGGGTGGCGTCGACGGTCGCCTCGACGGCCCGCAGCTCGATCTGGGTGGTCGGCGCGGCGTCGCGCGTGGTGGGGTGCGGGATGTCGGGCCAGGCGGGCCGGCTGTGCTCGCGGGCGTAGGCGTCGAGCAGCTGGCGGCGGGCGTTGGCGCTCCAGGCGTCGACCGCGGACGTCAACGTGAACCCGGACTGCTTGTCGACCACCCGGCCGACGTGGTCCAGGCTGCGCAGCAGGCGGGCCACGTCGCGCGCCGTCGACTGCAGCACCTGCCCCACCCGCAGGTCCTCGAAGCCGAGGGTGGGGTCGGGGTGGAAGTCCACCACCGTCAGTCCGGCCGACCACCGCAGCACCTGCCCGACGTGCAGGTCGCCGTGGATCCGCTGCACCGGCGCCCCGTTCGGGTCGTTCTGCAGCTCGTCGGCCATTGTCGCGACCGCGTCGATGGCCCGTTGCAGGGCCTGCGCCCGGGGCAGCAGCACCTCGGCCACGCCCGGCGGGGCGTCGTCCTGCGCCAGCTGCACCGCACGCTCCAGGGTGCGGCGGCCGACCGCGTGCCAGGCCCGCAGCTGGTCGGCGTCGGCCTGCCCGGTGGGGTCGGGGATCACCTTGGACGGCGTGGCGAGCGCGGCGTGCAGCCGCGCGGTCAGGGCCCCCAGCCGGGCCGGGAAGTCGTCGGCCCACGGGTCCCGCGGCGTCCGCGGTCCGACCAGGCCCAGGGCCTGGCGGGTGAGGTCGACGCACCAGTCCCAGCCGTCGCGGGCCCGGGGCAGGTAGCGGCGGGCCCAGGCGACCGGCACCTCGTGGCCGCTCGGGGTGGTCCACAGCAGGGCGCCATAGGTCTCCTGGGCCGACATGAAGTCGACCGCGTCGAGGTGGCTGTGCAGCAGCGGGGCCACGTTCTCGATGTCCAGGATCTGGTCGACCCAGGTGACGGCGACCCGTTCACCGACCACGACCCGGGTCTCGGCGTCGCCGCCGGAGGGGTCGGGGCGCTCACCGGACGCCTCGGGCGGCGGGATCAGCCGCAGCAGCCGGAAGCCCGGCACCGGCGGCACCGCCTGGTGGCGCAGCAGGCTGACGAACGCCTCGGCCGCGCCGTCCCGGCCCTCGGCGCCGACCTCACCGTGATGCTGGGCGGCGGCCTCGACCTCGGCCTGCGACAGGCCCCAGGCGGGGGTGCCGCCGCTGAACGAGGCGTCGGGACGGCAGCTCCAGACCCCTGGCGTGTCGCTGCGGACAACCTTCACAGCAGCCCCGAACGACAGGGGATACTGCCACGATGTCGACACCTCGGTCGGCGAGCGCCCCACGGACCCCTACGCCTCTCAGTTACCGTCACTCTCGGGCCACTACTAGTCACCCACGGCTGACGCTATCGTGCGAGCGGAGGATGTCCATAGAGGGTGAAGCCCCTGATTTGGGTCAGGGGGTCCGGAGGACACGATTTCAGCACGTCCGTAGGACACGATTTCAGCAGGTCCGGAGGACTCGATGAGCACCGACCAGACACCGTCCCCGACCGCCGCAGGCCCCGTCGACCTGGGCCTGATCCCCGACGAGACGTGGCGCCGGGCCGAGGCGAACCGGCTGCTCGACGACGCCCGCGCCTCGCTGGCACCGGAGGCCGGCTTCTACTGGCTCGACTCGCGCGGCATGCCGGTGCGCACCAAGGGCAGCCAGCTGTGGATCACCACCCGGATGACCCACTGCTTCGCCCTGGGGCACCTGCTGGGCCGGCGCGGTGACGCCGGCATGGTCGACCACGGCGTGGCCTCGCTCGAGGGGGCGTTCGCCGACCCCACCTTCGGGGGCTGGTTCGCCAGGTTGGACGGCGGCACCGCCGCCGAGGCGCCCAAGGGTGCCTACGAGCACGCCTTCGTGGTGCTGGCCGGGGCCAGTGCCACTGCGGCGGGCCGGCCGGGCGGCCGTGAGCTGCTGGCCGCGGCGCTGGACGTGCAGGAGCGCCACTTCTGGGACGACGCGGCCGGCGCGGTCGTCGAGGAGTGGGACCGGCGCTGGTCGACCTGCGACCCCTATCGCGGGGCGAACGCCAACATGCACACCGTCGAGGCCTACCTGGCGGCGGCCGACGCCGGCGGCGGCGACCTCTGGCGGCAGCGGGCACTGCGGATCGCGACCCGGCTCATCGACGGCGCGGCCCGAGCCCACGACTGGCGCCTGCCCGAGCACTTCGACGCCCGGTGGCGGGAGCAGCCGCAGTACAACCGGGACGCGCCCGCCCACCCGTTCCGCCCCTACGGGGTCACCCCCGGGCACGGTCTGGAGTGGGCCCGGCTGCTGCTGCACCTCGAGGCCGGGCTGGCCGCTGCCGGCCAGACCCCGCCCGCTTGGCTGCGCCCGGCCGCGGTCGGCCTGTTCGACCGGGCCCTGGCCGACGGCTGGGACGTCGGCAACGGCGGCATCTGCTACACCACGGACTGGGACGGGCGCCCGGTGGTGAGCCAGCACTTCCACTGGGTGCTGTGCGAGGGGATCGCGACCGCCGAGGCGCTGCACACCGTGACCGGCGAGGAGCGCTTCGCCGCGTGGGCCGCCCGCATGTGGGCCTACGCCGGGAAGGTGTTCTGGAACCCTGCGGTCCCCGGCTGGCAGCACGAGGTGCACCCCGACGGCTCGCCGTCCGCGGTCACCTGGGACGGCCGGCCCGACATCTACCACGCCCTGCAGACGGTGCTGCTGGGGTCGCTGCCGCTGGCGCCGACCCTGGCCTCGGGCCTGGCCGCCGTCCACGGGGTCGACCGCACCGCCACCGAGCCCACGGACGAGCCCGACGAGCAGCTCCCAGCAGACTCACAGGTACCCAGCGGCTGACCCACAGCCCGGGTCGGCAACCTGAGAGGCGTCTCGCGCGTCGAAGCAGGTAAGAGTCCGCGACGTCCCGAGACGTTGCCACTCGCTGACCCGGGAGGGAGCTATGCCGGTCTCCGTCATTCGCACCACCTGCCCGCAGTGCGGCGTCGTCTCGCTGAAGCCTGAGGACGTGGCCCTGGTCGACAGCCCGCGCGAAGGCCTGAGCTGGTACAGCTTCGACTGCACCGGGTGTGCCCACCACGTGGTCAAGGACGCCGCGCGTGCGGTGTCGTTGGCGCTGGTGCACGCCAAGGTGACCGTGTGGCAGATGCCGGCCGAGGTGCTCGAACGTGAGGACGGCCCGGTCCTGGACGCCGACGACCTGCTGGACGTCGTGCTCACGCTGCGCAGCACCGACAACCTGGCCGCCCTCGCCGCCTGACGGCCCCCGACGTGTCGGAGGCCCCATTCGGGGCGCGGAGCTGTCAGACGCCCCAGTCGGGGCGCAGTGCTGTCAGACGCCCCAGTCGGGGCGTAGGGGCAGACCGGCGCTGCCGTCCTCGTGCGGACGGACCGCCAGCATCTGGTGCAGCTCGACGTCGCGGGTCTCGAACCCGTAGCGCGAGCCGGCCAGGTAGAGCCCCCAGACCTTGGCGGTCGGCAGCCCCACCTCGGCCACCGCGGCGTCCCAGTGGGCCAGCAGGTTCTGGTTCCAGTCGCCGCAGGTGCGGGCGTAGTGCTCGCGCAGGGTCTCCTCGTGGCGGATCTCGAGGCCGGCGTCCTGCGCCACCGAGATGATCTTCCCCACCCCGGCGAGCTCGCCGTCCGGGAAGACGTAGCGGTCCATGAACCCGCCGACCTTGGCCGGGTGCAGGTTGTCGGGCCGGGTGATGCAGTGGTTGAGCAGCCGGCCACCAGGGCGCAGCCGCCCGCGCAGGAACGCGAAGTAGGCCGGGTAGTTGCGCACCCCGATGTGCTCGGTGAGCCCGATCGAGGAGACCGCGTCGAACCCCGACTCGGTGACGTCGCGGTAGTCGCTGTGGCGGATCTCGGCCAGGGCCGACAGCCCGTCGCGCTCGACGGCTGCCTGGCCCCAGTCGGCCTGCTCCTTCGACAGGGTCACCCCGAGAACGCTGACGCCGTAGTGCTTGGCGGCGTGCCGCGCCATGGAGCCCCACCCGCAGCCCACGTCGAGCAGGCGCATCCCGGGCTGGAGGCCCAGCTTGCGCGCGACCAGGTCGAACTTGTGGAACTGGGCCTCGTCCAGGCTCGACCCGTCCTCGGGGTAGCAGGCGCAGGTGTAGGCCATCGACGGCCCGAGCACCATCTCGTAGAAGGCGTTCGAGACGTCGTAGTGGTGGTGGATCGAGTTGGCGTCCCGGGTCCGGGAGTGCCGCAGCCCCTCGAGGTTGCGACGCCAGGCCGGGATCGTCTCCTGCGGCGGCGGGGTCGGCGGGATCAGCCGCGACAGCCCCAGGGTGCGCACGATCGTCGCCAGCTTGCGGGGGTCGGGACGACGCCAACGGACCTGGTTGACCGCCTTGATCAGCTCGTACGGGTCGGCCATCGGTACCCCGACCATCTCGAGGTCACCCGCCACGTAGGCCCGGGCGATGCCCACCGATCCGGGAGCGGTCGCCAGGTAGGCCGCCCCCCGGGGCGTGGCCACGTGCAGTCCGAGCGTGGCGTCGACCGGCCCGGTGACGCTGCCGTCGTAGGCACTGATCCGCACCGGCAGCGGTGCCTCGGTGATCAGCTCGACCACGTCGGCCAGTCGCAGCGGACCTGCCGCCGGACCGGTACGCCACGAAGAAACGGTCGCCATCGGCTACCTCCCTGAGTGACTGCCGGGAACCGCCGCCACTCTACGCAACCGGTCCCGGGTGGATGCCCCCTATTTTCCCACCCGGGTCCGACATTCGTCACCCAGGGTCAGAACCGGGCCGGGGCCGTCAGGCGCGGCGTACCACCTTGGTGTAGAGGTCGGTGAGCCGGTCGGCGCCGTCGTAGCGTTCCTTGACCCGCTGGTAGGCCACCCCGCCGTAGCGGCTCCAGAAGTCGTCGGGCTCGTAGTAGGCGTCGGAGTACAACGACTTGTGACCCTCGAAGGTCGCGACGGCGGCCTCGATGCGCCGGTTGACGTCGCCGTCCGCGTCGCCGTCGGCGATGGCGACCGTGCCCCAGAAGCCCACGTTCAAGTACGCCCGCCCGGGTTCGAGCGGGTACAGCGACCACGTGCGGTCCTTGCGCAGCTGCACCGGGCACAGCCACACCGGCCGCATGCCCACGTGCTCGTCGAACCACGCCAGGAACTCCGCGGTGCGCTCGACCGGGATCTCGACGTCCTGCACCACCCGCTCCCGGGGCGGCAGGCCGCGACGGGCGTCGATCCGGGCGGCGACGTGGAACCGGTTCTCGAGACCGACGATCCGGTGGTAGACGTCGCTGCGGCGCTTGGCGGCCGGCCACAGCCGGCGCAGCCGGGGGTGCTGGGCGCCGAAGGCCTGCGAGCACCAGAACCAGTCGGTGTCCCAGCGCCACAGGTAGTCGTGGATCGTCAGGGCGTCGCGGCCACGGGTGGCGATCGAGCGGTAGTAGACCTGCTGGCCTGTGTAGTCCGACAGGGTGCTGGTGGTGTCGGCCCAGCGGCCGAGCACCAGGTAGATCTCGTCGGGGGCGAAGGCGACGCCGTCCATGAAGTCGACCGGCTCGCCGTCGTAGCGGCGATCCCGGCAGACGGCGGCGATCGCGGCCGTCACCTCGGCGAGGCCGGCGAACCGCACGTTGCGCAGGCTGACGTAGGGGTGCACCGGCTCGAGCTCGATCCGGACCCGGGTGGCGTAGCCGAGGCTGCCGTAGCTGTTGGGGAAGGCGTGGAACAGCTCGGCGTGCTCGCCGTCCGGGGTGGCGGTGACGATGCGGCCGTCGCCGGTCATGACGTCGAGCTCGAGCACCGACTCGTGCGGCAGCCCGTTGCGGAACGACGTCGACTCGATGCCCAGGCCGGTGACCGCGCCGCCCAGGGTGATGGTGCGCAACTGCGGCACCACCGTCGGCATGAACCCGTACGGCAGCGTCGTGGCCACCAGCCGCTCGTAGGTGCACATGCCCTGGACGTCGGCCGTCGCGGCCTGCGGGTCGATGCTGATGACGCCGTCCAGCTCGCCGACGTCCAGCCCGGCGGCCCGGGTGGAGGCCCGCGGGCGGAACAGGTTCGACGTCCGCTTGGCCAGCCGAACCGGTGAGCCGGTGGGGATGGCGGCGTAGCTGGCCAGCAGGGTCTCGACGGCGTGCCGATGGGCCACCGCCCCGATGGGCGATGCCCGCTTGGGGGTCACCGACGAGGTGCTGACGACGTGACCGTCGGGACCCGTGTGACCGGCCGGCTCCGGGCGGGTGGTGACCGATGCGGTGCTCATGCCGCCATCATCGCGGCTTGCGCCTGGGGGCGCAGCCGTCATCGGGTGCTGACGGCGACCGGGTGCAGCTGGTGGACGAACAGGCCGCTGCGCAGCTTGGGCTCGAACCACGTCGACTTGGGCGGCATCACCTGGCCGGCGTCGGCGACCGCCACCAGCTCGGCCACCGAGGTCGGGTGCAGCGCGAACGCCACGGCGGCGGCGCCGTCGTCCACGCGTCGTTGCAGGTCGGCCAGCCCGCGGATGCCGCCGACGAAGGCGATCCGCCGGTCGGTGCGCGGGTTCTCGATGCCGAGCAGGGGGGCCAGCACCCGGTCCTGCAGCACGGAGACGTCGAGGCGGGCCACCGGGTCGCACTCCTCGGCCACGCCGGGGCGGGCGGTCAACCGGTACCAGCGGCCGGCCAGGTACATGCCGAACCTCAGCCGGGCCTCCGGCTCGACCGGGGTGTCGCTGGGGGTCAGCTCGAAGTGCTCGCCGAGCGCGGTCAGCAGCTGCTCGGGGGTGCGCCCGGCCAGGTCGGCGACCACCCGCTGGTAGGGCAGGATCGCGAGCTCCTGACCGGGGAACACGACGGTGAGGAAGGCGTCGACCTCGCCGGGACCGGCCGGGCCCGCCTCGTCGCCGGGGCGGCCGGCGCGAGGCTCGGTGGCCAGGCGGGCGGCGGCGGCGCTGCGGTGGTGGCCGTCGGCGACGTAGAGGCGCGGGACGGCGGCGAACGCGGCGGCGAGGGTGGCGGTGTGCTCGGCGGCGATCGGCCACAGCTCGTGATCGACGTCGTCCGCGCTGACAAGCAGGTCGGCCGGGACGGCGAGGGTGACGGCGAGCACGGCGGCGACCGGCTGCCAGCCGGGCTCGTCGGGCGCCGTCATCAGGAAGACCGGCTCGTCGTGCGCGTCGAGGGCGTCGATGTGGTGCAGCCGGTCGTCCTCCTTGTCGGGCCGGGTGTACTCGTGGATCCGGATGTCGCCGGCCAGGTAGTCGGCGACGGCGGCGCACCCGACGATGCCGGTCTGCACCTGGACGCCGCCGGCGTGGTGCCAGTGCTGGCGGTAGGCGTAGTAGCCGGGGCCGGCGTCGGCGAGCAGCACGCCACGGGCGACGAAGTCGTCGAGGGCGGCGCGGGCGGCGGCGTAGGCCTGCGGGGAGTGCGGGTCGGGCTCGCCGCCGTCCGGGTCCGGCGGCAGGTCGATCTCGGGGCGGCTGACGTGCACGAAGCTGTCCGGGTTGCCGGCGGCGATGGCCCGGGCCTCGGCGACGTCGATCACGTCGTAGGGCGGGGCGGCCACCAGGGCGGCGAGCTCGGCGGGCGGGCGCAGGGCGGCGAAGGGGCGCAGGTCGACCACGTGCCCATGGTTCCACGTCGCCCGCAGTAGCCCCTAGTCGCCCGCACCGGTGCGTCGCCGGCACGGCCGCCCGAGTTCCTCCGCCACGGCGGACACGCCGACGACACGCCGTCAGGTCGGTGCGGCCGACGAAGTCGGACAGGCTTGCCGGCATGACCGGGGACGCGAGGGCGACGATCTGGGTGGTGTCGGGGTCACCCGGCGCGGGCAAGTCCACCGTGGTGCACTCGCTGCTCGCGGCGTTGCACCCGGTGCCGGCGCTGCTCGACAAGGACACCGTCTACGGCGGCTTCGCCACGGCGATGCTGCAGGCCTACGAGCGGCCGCACGGTGAGCGCGAGGGCGACTGGTACGACGAGTTCGTCAAGACGCACGAGTACGCCGGGCTCACGGCCACCGCCCGTCAGGTGCGGGCGGCGGGCTGCCCGGTGCTGCTCGACGCGCCGTTCACCCAGCAGATCCGCGACCCCGGCCGGTGGGCCGAATGGGTGACCGCCCTCGGCGGCGACCCGGTGCGGCTGGTGTGGGTGCGCAGCGACGCCGCGACCCTGCGGCGCCGGCTCGTGGCCCGGGCCCGACCGCAGGACGACGGCAAGCTCGCGGAGTTCGACGCCTTCGTCGCCCGGATCCGGCCCGACGTCCCGCCGCCGGTGCCGCACCTGACGGTCGACAACCGGGACGGCGCCCCGCCGGTCGCCGACCAGCTTGCCCAGCTGCTGGTCTAGCCCGCTGTCGCAGGCGTGCTGTCGTAGCCGCTGCTGTCGAGACCGGCTACGACAGGACGCCGTCGACCAGGTCCTTGGCGGCGGCCTGCACCTGGGCCAGGTGCTCGGGACCCTGGAACGACTCGGCGTAGATCTTGTAGACGTCCTCGGTGCCGGAGGGGCGCGCCGCGAACCAGGCGCTCTCGGTGGTCACCTTGAGGCCACCGATCGCCGCCCCGTTGCCCGGTGCCGCAACGAGTTTCGCGGTGATCGGCTCGCCCGCCAGCTCGGTGGCGGTCACCTGCTCGGGCGACAGCTTGCCGAGCACCGCCTTCTGCTCCCGGGTCGCGGGGGCGTCGATGCGGGCGTAGGCAGGGTCGCCGTGCTCGGCGATGAGCGCCTTGTAGTGCTGGCTGGGCGACAGCCCCGTGACGGCGAGGATCTCGCTCGCCAGCAGCGCCAGCAGGATGCCGTCCTTGTCGGTCGTCCACACCGAGCCGTCGGTACGCAGGAACGAGGCGCCGGCGCTCTCCTCGCCGCCGAAGCCGACGCTGCCGTCGAGCAGACCGGGCACGAACCACTTGAACCCGACCGGCACCTCGAGCAGGGTGCGGCCCAGCTGGGCCGCGACCCGGTCGATCATGGACGACGACACCAGCGTCTTGCCGATCGCGGCCTCGGCCCG
The DNA here is from genome assembly GCA_963738495.1 of uncultured Actinomycetota bacterium. GTDB lineage: Bacteria > Actinomycetota > Actinomycetes > Actinomycetales > Kineosporiaceae > CAVTWW01. Next base: position 84,320 of record CAVTWW010000017.1, on the reverse strand, counting down.
CCAGCCCGGTCGGTGGGCGAACAGGTACTGGATCGCCACCGCCAGGTAGTGGTTGGGGTTCATCAGCCCGCCGTCCGGGGTGACGATGCCGTGCCGGTCGGAGTCGGCGTCGTTGCCGGTGGCGATCTGGTATTCGTCCTTGCGCCGGATCAGCGAGGCCATCGCGGACGGCGATGAGCAGTCCATCCGGATCTTGCCGTCCCAGTCCAGGGTCATGAACCGCCAGGTCGCGTCGACCAGGGGGTTGACCACGGTCAGGTCGATCCGGTGGGCCTCGGCGATGGCCCCCCAGTAGTCGACGCTGGCGCCGCCGAGCGGGTCGGCCCCGATCCGGACGCCGGCGTTGCGGATCGCGTCGAGGTCGACCACTTGCGGCAGGTCGGCGATGTAGGTGCCCTGGAAGTCGTAGGCGTGGGTGGTGTCGGCCGCCCGCGCCCGGGCCAGGGGCACCCGCTTGATGCCCTCCAGCCGAGCCGCGATCAGCTCGTTGGCGCGGTTCTCGATCCACTTCGTGGCATCGGTGTCGGCCGGGCCGCCGTGCGGCGGGTTGTACTTGAACCCACCGTCGCGCGGCGGGTTGTGCGACGGCGTGACGACGATGCCGTCCGCCTGCGGGGCGCCGGCCGCCGCCTCGCGGTTGTGGGTCAGGATCGCGTGCGACACCGCCGGGGTGGGGGTGAACCGGTCGCGGCTGTCGATCAGGACCGTGACGTCGTTGCCGGCCAGCACCTCCAGGGCCGAGGCCCAGGCCGGTTCGGACAGGCCATGGGTGTCGCGGCCCAGGAACAGCGGGCCGGTGGTGCCCTGGCCGGCGCGGTAGTCGCAGATCGCCTGGGTGGTGGCCACGATGTGCGCCTCGGTGAAGGCGCCCGTGAGGCTGGAGCCCCGGTGGCCCGAGGTGCCGAACGCCACCCGCTGCCCGGGGTCGTCGAGGTCGGGCCACGTCGTGTAGTAGGCCGTGACGAGATGAGCGAGGTCGACGAGGTCGCTCGCCTGGGCCGGAGTGCCGGCGCGGTTGTCGGTCATCGTGGCTCCCTTCCTGGCGCGAGGCTAGCTGCAACGGACCCGCTGATCTTCGAGTATGTCGGCTCCGGCCTAGGAGCCCGAGTCGGTAATGGTTGGGCGACCCGGCGCGGCGGGTTGGCCCCTTTCCGGGGGTTGTGGCCTGCTGAGGGGCGGGGTGGGTGCGGGTCGGGTGCTGGGCGTTCGGTCACCGCTGTGGGGTAGGTCCTGTCCCACCCGGGTCGAGGTGGTGACCTTCGGTCAGCTGGGCGCCTCGGTGGGCAGCCAGTGGAGCCCGCTGTTTCGAAGCTTGCGGGCGTTGTGGCAGAACGCTTGCAGGGTCCATTCACCTTGAGCGTTGGGCAGGCCTCGCAGTCGTAGCCGACCTGCGTCTTGGACGGTCTTCATCTGTCCGAAGACCGGTTCCACGATCGCTTTACGTCGGGCGTAGGCTGCGCTGCCCTTCTTCGTCCGCAGCTTGCGGGTCATCCGCTGCTTGGGTGTCAGGTCCTTCGGGATCCGCCCGCGCGGCGCCGTAGGGGATTGCTCACCGTGTTTCTGCCGGCCCGTCGCGATCAACGGATCGATGCCCGCCTCGGTAACCGCCTCGACGTTGTCCTCGCTGAAGTACCCGGCGTCGGCCAGCAACGTCCGCGGTAGTTCCTCGATCCCCGCGGCCGCCAACGCCTCGGCCAGATCCCGCAAGGCCCCGGGCAGTTCCGGGCTGTCCGCACCCGAGGGCACGAGCGTGGTGGCCAGGATGACCTGACTGTCCTCATCCACGACGGTCTGGGCGTTGTAGCAGTAGTGGAACGACCCGTCCGAGGTCTTCATGATCCGCGCATCGGGGTCGGTGAAAGAGCGCTGCGCCTTCGCTGGCACCACCGCCCCCGCAGCCGCCTGATCCCCCGCAGCCGCCTGTTCGGCCTCGCCGCCGCCGCGCTTGGCGGCGGCCTGCTCAGCCTTGACGCGGGCCTTCGCCGCGTGCTCAGCCTCCAGATCGGCCTTCGCCTTGCGGATCGCCGCCAACCGGCCCTCCCGCCGGGCCAACTCCGCGGGCAGCTCATCGCCACGGCGATCGCCGTGCACCACATCCTCAGCCGCGTCGGTACGCTCCGCGTCGGCGAGCAGCGCCTCGACCTGCGCAACGAGCTCCCCCTCCGCCCGGACCATCCGGTCATAGCTCATCGCCCGATGCCGGCTCGCCGACGCCCGGATCTTGCTGCCGTCCAACGCGACCTTGCCCAGCGAGACCAACCCGGCCTGGGCACACAACGACAGCGCCTGCGTGAACAGCGCCTCAAACGCCTTCAGGTGACGCGCAGTTCGGCGTGTGATGCGCACGGTGCTCGCCACCAGTTATCTCACCCCGTTGCGGGAGGGTGGCTCGCTGCCCGGGCTGGTCGAGGCCGACGACGACGGGGTCTACGTGGCCAAGTTCCGGGGCGCCGGGCAGGGGACGGCGGCTCTGGTGGCCGAGGTGGTGGTCGGTGAGCTGGGCCGGGCCCTCGGAATGCGGGTGCCCGAGCTGGTCGTCGTCCGGCTCGACCCTCGGCTGGCCCCCCGGGAACCCGACGAGGAGGTGCAGGAGCTGCTGACCGTCAGCGCCGGCGCCAACCTGGGGGTCGACTTCCTGCCGGGATCGGTCGGCTACGACGGGCTCGGCTGGCAGCCGCCGGTGGCCGAGGCGGCGACGGTGGTGTGGCTGGACGCCATGACCGCCAACGTCGACCGCACCTGGCGCAACCCCAACCTGCTGGTCTGGCACCGCACCCTGTGGGCCATCGACCACGGCGCGGCCCTGGTGTTCCAGCACGCGTGGCCCGACCCGGCGGTGTGGGCGAGCCGGCGCTACCCCATGGCCGAGCACGTGCTGGCACCCGTGGTGGCCGCCCTGCCCGGCCGCGACTGGCACGACCTGGACGCCGACCTCGCCGCCCGGGTGACGCCGACCCTGCTGGCCGAGGTGCTGGGCCGGGTGCCCGACGACTGGCTGGTCTCGATGAACGCCGCAGCGGCCGCGCCCGGGCTGACGGCTGCCGGCTGGCGCCGGCGCTACGTCGACCAGCTGACGCTGCGGGTGTCGGGTACGCGGGACTGGGCCCGTGACCCGCTGTCGGGCCCGGCCCGGCAGCCGTTGGCCAACGCCGCCGACCGCGAAGCCCGTGACGGGGGCGACCATGGGTGAGAGCGGGTGGGCCTTCGAGTACGCGGTGCTGCGGGTGGTGCCACGCATGGAACGCGGCGAGCTCGTCAACGTCGGCGTCCTGCTCTACTGCCAGCAGGCGGGCTACCTCGACGTCGCCGTCCAGCTCGACGAGACGCGGGTGGCCGCGCTCTGCCACGACCTCGACCTGGACGACGTGCGCGCTGCTCTCGCGTCGGTCGCGCTGGTGTGTGCGGGTGGGACGGCGGCCGGGGCGGTGGGGGCCGGCAGTCGCCGGGAGCGGTTCGGGTGGCTGACGGCGCCGCGCAGCACCGTCGTCCAGCCCGGCCCGGTGCACTCCGGCGTCACCACCGACCCTGCGGCGACGCTGCACCGCCTCCTCACCCGCCTGGTGCTCGACCCGCGCCCACCTGACCCCAAGATCGCCGGTTCCGCAGGGTTTCCCCCAGCTTCTGTGTGGAGAACCCGGCGATTCCGGCGATCTTCGGACGTGGGGTCGGTCGACTCAGGGTTGACAGTAGTACAAACTTCAACTATATTCCCGCCATGCCTGCTGTTACCGCTGACACGCTGACCCTGCCTCGGCTCATCGCCCTGCCCGCCGAGGCCACCGCCTGGCGCGAGCCGGTGAAGGTGGTGACCGCCGGCAAGCAGCTCGAGGGCGAGGGCTTCCAGGTGCGTCGGCCGTTCCCGGGCATCAACCTGGCGCTGGCCGACCCGTTCGTGCTGCTCGACCACATGGGCGCCGTCGAGTACGCCCCGGGCGAGGCCAAGGGCGCCCCCTGGCACCCGCACCGCGGCTTCGAGACCGTGACGTACCTGATCGACGGCGCCTTCCAGCACACCGACAGCAACGGCGGCGGCGGCCTGATCACCGACGGCGGCACCCAGTGGATGACCGCCGGCTCCGGCGTCATGCACTCCGAGCTGCCACCGGAGGAGCTCGTCGCCAAGGGCGGGCTGTTCCACGGCGTCCAGCTGTGGGTCAACCTGCCGGCACGGCAGAAGTGGGCCGATCCGCGCTACCAGGACATCGGCGGCGGCGACGTCACCCTGCTGTCCACCCCGGACGGCGGCGCCCTGGTGCGCCTGATCGCCGGCGAGCTCGACGGCCACACCGGTCCTGGCAGCACCTACACCCCGATCTCGGTGCTGCACGCCACCGTCAGCGCCGGCGCCCGCCTCGACCTGCCCTGGCCGGCCGAGTTCAACGCCCTGGTCTACGTGCTGTCGGGGCGCGGCACGGTGGGCGGCACCGCGCGCCCCCTCGAGGAGGGCCAGCTGGCGGTGCTGGACGACGGCGAGGCGCTCACGCTGACCGCTGCCGCGACCCAGCCGCAGGCGACGGCCGGCAGCTGGGAGGTGCTGGTGCTCGGCGGTCTGCCGATCCGCGAGCCGGTGGCCCGCTACGGCCCGTTCGTCATGAACACCCGCGCCGAGATCATCGAGGCGATGTCGGACTTCGAGCAGGGCCGCCTCATCAGGGCCCTCCCCGAGCACGTCACCCTCCAGGCCCACGGCTGACCTGATCACTCGGGTGACCCCTGGGCGGGACGGCGGGGCTGGGGCAGACTGGCGCCATGCCTGATCTGCCCGAGCATGCCTGAGCTGCCCGAGGTCGAGTCGCTGGCGCAGTTCCTGCGCGAGCGGGCCGTCGGCCGGGTGGTCACCGGGGTCGAGGTGGGTGCGATCAACGCCCTCAAGACCTACGACCCGTCGCCGTCCGCGCTCGCCGGCATGAGCGTCGACGGCGTCCAACGGTTCGGCAAGTTCATCGACCTGGACGTCGGCGGCCTGCACCTGGTGTTCCACCTGGCGCGCGCGGGCTGGCTGCGCTGGTCCGAGAAGTCGCCGGCGACGACGCTGCGGCCCGGCAAGAACCCGATCGCGCTGCGGGTGCGGTTGGTCGACCCGGACGCCGACACGACCCCGGGGTTCGACCTGACCGAGGCCGGCACCCAGAAGCGCCTGGCCGTCTACGTCGTGCGCGACCCGCAGCAGGTGCCGGGCATCGCCTCGCTCGGCCCCGACCCGCTCGCCGCCGACTTCACGGTCGAGACCCTGGCCGCGATCCTGGCCGACTCGCGGCAGCAGGTGAAGGGGCTGCTGCGGGACCAGTCGGTGATCGGCGGGGTCGGCAACGCCTACAGCGACGAGGTGCTGCACGCCGCGCACCTGTCACCGTTCGCCATCGCGGGCAAGCTGGACGGCGACGAGGTGGGCCGGCTGGCGGTCGCCATCCGCGAGGTGCTCTCGGAGGCCGTCGAGGGCTCTCGCGGCAAGCCGGCGGCCGAGCTCAAGGACGCCAAGCGGTCGGGGATGCGGGTGCACGGTCGTACCGGGCAGGCCTGCCCCGTCTGCGGCGACGTCGTCCGCGAGGTCTCCTTCGCCGACCGCGCCCTGCAGTACTGCGCCACCTGCCAGACCGGCGGCAGGATCCTCGCCGACCGCAGAATGTCGCGATTGCTGAAATAGTCCGACTTCGGGCGATGACTTCGCCTCAGACCTACCCTTTACCCCCCGTTGGTGACTACGGGTGACCTTCGGCCCTGTCACTGCAGGTGACTGACCTGCGCCGACCAGGTGCGGTGTGGCTGTGAGTGATGACGATCAGATGACAACTAGAGCCAAATCGCCGGAACCGAGTTACGGTCTGGTCATGGTTGGGCAGCCATGGCCGTTGGGGTCGCCATGGGCGCGTACGTCGCGCCCGGCGTCCGCCCGTGCGGTGCCCGGTACGGGCCGGTCGGTGGCTGTCCGCCCGGCGTCGCGGCTGGCTCGTCGACTCAACGTCGCGTTGCCCGGCTTCGTGCTGCTGGCCACCGGCCTGACGATGATCAGCGCCAACCCGCACCCGGCCCGTGACGCCTGGCAGTCCGGCAGCGGCATGGACGGCGCGGTACCCCTGAGCGCCGTGATGCTGGTCGGCACCAACACCGCTTCGCGCGGCGGTCTGGGTACCGGCATGACCGGTGCCAGCCGGGGTGGTCTCTACGAGGCCGACCCGAACGCCGACACCGTGGTCGAGCCGGTGAGCGGAGTGATCGCGGCGGCGTTGCCGGCGCCGGCCGACCCCAACAGCCAACCTCCGCTGACCCAGCTGGGCAACCCTGCGGCCGCCCTGCCGGCCAACCCGGTACCCGGCACCACGGGGGTCACCCCCGAGCTGGCCGGGACGGGTATCCCGCTGCGGGTGTTCCGGGCCTACGTCTCCTCGGAGCGCACCATGGCGACCTTCGTGCCCGACTGCCACGTGTCGTGGCCGCTGCTGGCCGCGATCGGCCGCGTCGAGAGCAACCACGGTCGTTTCGGGGGCGCTGTCGTCGGAGCCGACGGCACCGCACGGCCACCGATCTACGGCCCGTCCCTGAACGGCAGCAACGGCACCGCCGCGATCGGCGACACCGACCGCGGCCGGCTGGACGGCGACCCCACCGGGGACCGCGCGGTCGGGCCGATGCAGTTCATCCCGGGCACCTGGGCCCGGTTCGGCACCGACGGCAACGGCGACGGTGTCGCCGACCCCCAGAACGTGGACGACGCCTCGCTCACCGCCGCGCGCTACCTCTGCTACGGCCACGGCGACCTGCGGGTCGAGGGCAACCGCTGGCGGGCCGTGCTGTCGTACAACCAGTCCACCAGCTACGCCACGCAGGTGCTGGCCCTGGCCGACAGCTACGCCTCCGGCACCGTGATGCCGCTGCCGGCGATCCCGGCGGGGGTGACCCCACCGACCACGATTCCGGCCGACGGCGGGATCGTGACGCCGTCGCCGAGCGCCTCGCGGACTCCCAGCGCGTCGGTGAGTCGCTCCCCGAGCCCGTCGGGCAGCCCGTCGCCGAGCGGGTCGCCCAGTCCCAGCGGGTCGCCGAGCCCGAGCGGGTCGCCCAGTCCGAGCGTGTCGCCGAGTCCGTCGCCGAGCCCGAGCGGGTCGCCCAGCCCCAGCAGCTCGCCGAGTCCGTCGCCGTCCGGCCTCCCGTCTCCGAGCCCGTCACCCAGTCCGTCGCCGTCGGACACCCCGACCCCGACGCCGTCCGACACGGTCTCGCCGTCCCCGAGCCCGTTGCCCAGCGACACGCCCACCCCGACCACGCCGTCCAGCACGACGCCGTCCAGCACGACGCCCTCGAGCACCACGCCCGCGCCGGCGTCGGCCGCCGCTGCCGCGACGACCAGCACCACGACGGCGACCACGGCCGGCACGGTGCCGGCCGTCACGCCGACCACGGCGCCGGTGGTCACCCCGGTGGCGACTCCCTAGGTCTGCTGGTCAGGGCCGGTCCTGCACCCGGCCGCCCAGGTGCTCGGCCAGGAAGGTCTCGCAGGCCGCGTACATGACCTCGCGGTTCTGCGGCTTGGCCAGGCCGTGGCCCTCGTCGTCGAAGAGCAGGTACTCGTGCGGCAGCCCCTTGGCGCGCAACGCCGCGACGATCTGCTCGGCCTCGGCCTGCTTGACCCGCGGGTCGTTCGCGCCCTGCACCACCAGCAATGGCATCTCGATCGCGTCCACGTGGGTGAGCGGCGAGGCCTGGCGCAGCAGCTCGGCCTCGGTCTCGGGGTTGCCGACCCGCTGGTGCATCATCGCGATCACCGGCTTCCAGTACTCCGGCACCGACGCCAGCAGGGTCAGCAGGTTCGAGGGGCCGACGATGTCGATGCCGCAGCGGTACAGCGTCGGGGTGAACGTGGCACCGGCCAGCACCGCGTACCCGCCGTACGAGCCGCCGAAGATGCCGACCCGGGCCGGGTCGACCCAGCCCTGGGCCACGACGTGGGCGACGGCGTCGGTGAGGTCGTCCTGCATCGCCAGGCCCCACTGCTTGTCGCCGGCCTTGACGAACTGCTTGCCGAACCCGGTGCTGGAGCGGAAGTTCACCTGCACGCACACGTAGCCGCGGTTGGCCAGCCACTGGGCGTTGGAGTCGAAACCCCAGTTGTCGCGGGCCCACGGGCCGCCGTGCACCGTCAGCACGGCCGGCAGGTTCGCCCGGTCGAGCCCCGGCGGGAACGTCACGTACCCGTGGACGACGAGGCCGTCGCGGGCGGTGAACCGGAACGGCTCCATCGGCGCCAGCGAGCCGGCGGGCAGCGCCGCGAGGTCGGTGCGGTGCGGGAACAGGTAGTCGGCGGTGCCGGTGGTGGTGTCGTAGACCCAGTAGTGGATCGGCCCGTCGCTGGGGGCGATCGTCACCAGCCACCACCGGCCGCTGCGCTCGCGGCGGTCGATGCCGACGTCGCCGTCCCCCAGGGCGCGGATGCGCGCCAGGTGAGGTTCGAGCGCCGCGTCGAGCAGCACGATGTCCTGCCGGTCGCGCTCGAACTCGACGGCCTGCACCTCGCGGGTCTCGGGGTCGGGCCAGTAGCTGGCGACGTCGTAGGTGTCGTCGGCCGCTAGCACCTGCACCTCGCCGGTGGTCAGGTCGTGACGCTCGAGCCGGGCCGCGTTGCTGCCGATCGTGGTCTCGACCAGGACGGCGTCGCCGGCGCGGGTGAACCCTACGATGCCGGTCAGCAGCGAGTCGTCGGGGGGCACCGTCAGCCACGGCCGGTGGTCGCCGTCGCGGCCCAGCACGATGTCGACCCCGCCGTCCGGGGTCATGCTCGACCCGCCGCGGATCGCCAGGTCGTGGTCGACGAGCCAGCCCGCGAAGCCGGGGTTCTCGGCCACCAGGGTCAGCTCGCCGGTGGTCAGGTCGAGGGAGTGGATGTCGTGCAGCTGCGGCACCCGGTCGTTCAGGCCGATCAGCACCGTGGTCGGGTACCACCGGTTGTGGGCCACGATCCTGGCCTGGATGCCCTCGCCGGGGGTGATCAGCCGCGCCTCGGGCATCGCCTGGTCGGCAGCGGGCCCGGCGGTCAGGTCGAGCAGGTAGAGGCGCCAGTTCTCGTCCCCGGCGCTGTCCTGGGCGTAGAGCAGGTGCCGGTCGTCGTGGCAGAAGACGTACTGCCGGACGCCGCGGTCGCGGTCGTGGGTCACTGCGACCGGCGACGTCGAGCCGTCCCGCGGACCGACCCACACGTTGAGCACGCCGTCCTCGGGGGCGACGAAGCCGATCCGGGTGCCGTCGGGCGAGATCGTGGGCGACATGTGGTCGGGGTTGCCGAACAGGACCGAACGCGGGATCAGCGGTGGCAGGCTCACCGCCTCACCCTAACTGCCGGATTCGCTCTGTCAGCGGAAGGCGGACTCACCGGTCAGGGCCTGGCCGATGACCAGGGTGTGCATCTCGACGGTGCCCTCGTAGGTGAGCACCGACTCGAGGTTGTTGGCATGACGCATCACCGGGTACTCCAGTGAGATGCCGTTGGCGCCCAGGATCGTGCGGGCGGTGCGGCAGATCTCGATCGCCTCGCGTGACGTTGTTGAGCTTGCCGACGCTGACCTGCTCGGGGCGCAGCCCGCCGGCGTCCTTGCGCCGGCCCAGGTGCAGCGCCAGCAGCTGACCGTTGACCAGCTCGACCGCCATGTTCGGCGAGCTTGGCCTGGGTCAGCTGGAACCCGGCGATCGGGCGGTCGAACTGGATCCGCTGCATCGAGTAGGTGCAGGGCCGACTCCAGCGACGAGCGGGCGGCGCCCAGGCAGCCCCAGACGATGCCGTAGCGGGCCTCGTTCAGGCACGACAGCGGGCCCTTGAGGCCGCGTCACCTCGGGCAGCACCGCGCTGGCCGGCAGCCGCACGCCCGTCCAGCACCAGCTCGCTGGTGACCGAGGCCCGCAGCGACATCTTGTGCTTGATCTGCGGCGCCGAGAACCCGGGGGTGCCGGTCGGGACGACGAAGCCGCGGATGCCGCCGTCGCTCGGGCCCCGCGTCGGCCCAGACCACGGCGACGTCGGCGATCGAGCCGTTGGTGATCCACATCTTGGCGCCGTCGAGCACCCAGTCGCCGCCGTCCCTGCGGGCCCGGGTGCGCATCGCGGCGGGGTCGGAGCCGTGGTCGGGCTCGGTCAGCCCGAAGCAGCCGATGGCCTCGCCGGTGGCCATCCGCGGCAGCCACTCCTGCTTCTGCTCCTCGCTGCCCCAGCGCCAGATCGCGAACATCGCCAGCGAGCCCTGCACCGAGACCAGCGACCGGATGCCGGAGTCGGCGGCCTCGAGCTCGAGGCAGGCCAGGCCGTAGTCGACGGCGCTCATGCCGGCGCAGCCGTAGCCCTCCAGGTGCATGCCCAGCAGGCCGACCTTGCCGAACTCCAGCGCCAGCTCACGGGCGACGGGCAGCTCGCCCCGCTCGTACCAGTCGGCGATGTAGGGGTCGACGACGTCGTCGCAGACCTGCCGGACCGTGGCCCGGACCGCCAGCTCGTCGTCGGTCAGGACCGCGTCGATGTCGACCAGGTCACCGGGGACCGGGGTATGGCTGGGCGTCGTGCTCATGAGGTCACCTCAGTGGTCGATGGCTGCAGGTCGCAGCGGGGGTCGGCGGGGTCGGTGAGCCAGGCGCGGACGGCGGCGTCGTGCTCGCCCAGGGCGGGCGGCGGCGTGGCGGTCGCGGTGCGATAGGTGTTCCAGCGCACCGGGTGCCGCACCTGCGGGCGGTGGCCGTCACCCACGGACACGGTCGGCTCCAGGCCGAGGTCGTCGGCCAGCTGCAGTCCGTCGAGGATCGTGCCCACCGTGCCGGCCGGCACCTCGGCGGCCGCCAGCCGGGCCACCCAGGAGGCCGCGTCGTCGTGGGCCAGCAGCTTCTCGAGCTGCTCGACCAGCTGCTCGCGATGGCCGACCCGCGAGGCGTTGCTGGCGAACTCCGGCTGAACGGCCAGCTCGGGCGCGCCCAGAACCGTTGCCAGTCGGGCGAACTGGCCGTCGTTGCCGCACGCCACCGCGACCAGGGTGTCGCGGCACTGCAACGTCTCGTAGGGGGCGATGCTGGGGTGCCGGTTGCCCAGGGCGCCCGGCGCGCGGTCGGTCTCGAGCGCGGCCTGACCCTGGTTGACCAGCGCAGCGAGCGCGCTGGTGAGCAGTGACACCTCGATCCGCTCGCCCGGCCGGTGCGGGCCCGGGCCGCGACCGCCGCCAGGATGCCGATGACGGCGTCCTTGCCGGTCAGCACGTCGACGACGGCGACCCCCACCTTGGTGGGCCGGCCGGCCGGGCCGGTGATGCTCATCAGCCCACCCACGGCCTGGACGACGAAGTCGTAGCCCAGCAGGTCGCGCCCGGCCGCCTCGCCGAACCCGTTGAGGACGCAGTAGATCAGGCCGGGGTTGCGGTCCTTGAGGTCGTCGTAGCCCAGGCCGAGCCGTTCCATGGTGCCGGGCTTGAAGTTGGTGACGACGACGTCCGCGCGCAGCGCCAGCTCGACGGCCAGGGCGCGGTCACCGGCGTCGGTCAGGTCGAGGGTGACCGACTGCTTGCTGCGGTTGACCGACTCGAAGTAGGTGGAGCCGTGCTCGGAGTACGGCGGACCCCAGGCGCGGGTCTCGTCACCGACCCCGGGCCGCTCCACCTTGATCACGGTGGCGCCCAGGTCGGCCAGGGTCATCGTGGCCAGCGGGCCGGCCAGCACCCGGCTGAAGTCGGCGACCAGCAGCCCGTTCAACGGCGTCGCCGCATCGGCCGAGGTCATGCCGCAACGGTATCCGGCCTCCACGGTCGACGCCGTCCGGGTCGCCGAAGTGCGGGGCCGACGGGAGTCAGTCGAGGAGCAGCGGATTGACCACGGTCACGCCGCGAATGGTGCTCCCCGTCGCCAGGTCCTCGGTCCACAGTGTCTCGCAGCCCGCTTCGGCGGCGGCTTCGACGATGAGGGAGTCCCAGATCGAGAGGCGATGCTTGCCGCTGGTGGCCACGGCTCGCTGAACCAGTCGAGAGTCGGTGCTGACCACCCAGAGCCGGCTCAGGTCCTCGACGACCTGGTTGGCTGCCTGGTGAGGCAACGGCGGGGCGAGTTCGCGCGTGATCACCACGAACAGCTCGAGCAAGACCTGAGTGCTGATCACCAGCGTGTGGTCGGTCGTGCTCAGCACGTCTCTGGCGCGTTTCTGCTTGTCGGGTTCGGCGGCGTCGAACTGGTAGACGAGCAGGTTGGTGTCGACGAAGACCTTGGACACAGGTCGCCCTCAGACGCGATACAGGTCGTCGCGTCGCCAGGTTCGGCCGTGTCCTGCTGCGCCGACGCCGTGAGCGTCGGCCAGTCTGGCCAGATCGGCGAAGACCACCGACTGCGGCACCGCGGCCTCGGCGTACTGGCGTAGGGCCTCTGCCAGGTAGGCATTGACCGACTCGTTGCGCTCGATGGCACGGATGCGGGCACGACGGAGGGTGTCCTCGTCGACCGTGATCGTCAGATTGGCCATAGGTTCAGTGTTCCACGCTTCCCGTGCTACACGGAATAGTTATCCACAGCCAGCTGGTCAGCGGTCGAGGTGCCAGGGGTTGGTGTGCTGCAGGGCGTCGGCGCAGGCACCGATGGACCGGCCGTGACGGGACCGGGCATGCTTCGGCCCATGACCTCAGCACAGCCGCTCGCCGGTCCGTCGTCCCGGCCGGTCACGGTCACGGTGCTCAACCTGCTGCTGATCCTGCAGGCCGCGACGGCGTTCGCCCTGGCCGGGCTGTCGATCGTGACCGCCATCGCCGGCTGGGTGTCGCGCGGCCGCACCGGCAGCGGCTTCGCCGACCTGGCCGCCGTGATCGCCGCCATGTTGGCCCTCTTCGCGATCGCGATCCTGGCCCTGGCGGTGCTCGCCTGGATGGCACTGCGAGGCCGCCGTGCCGTGGCGCGATGGTGGTCGCTGGCCGTGTTCGTGATGCCGCTGGTGGGCGTCGTCCTGGTGTTCCTGGTGCGTTCCCCCTCAGCGCCGGCCCTGGTGGTGGCGGTGCTGTGGGGCGTGCTGGGGGCCTGGCTCAGCCTGTCGCGTTCCACGTGGAACTGGCTGCAGCGGAGCTGAGGTCACTCGGGCTGGGATCGTTCGGCCGGAGAACGCTGGGCCTGGGGTCAGGGAGTCTCGCTGCCGGGGGGCAGCAGGCCGACCAGGGCGTTCCACCGGTCGATCTGGCAGCCGTCCTCCCGGGTCTGCTGGCTGTCGACCGGCTTGCCGCGCCAGGTGCCGGTGATCCGCACCTTCTCGGGGCCGCCGTAGAGCTGGGTGCACATCGTCGCCTCCGCGACCTCGGGCAGGGCCTTCGCCCCTGTGGCGCCGAGCACCCCGCAGGCGATCGCCGGGGTGGGGTGGGTGCCGCCGTCCGGGGTGCAGGTCAGGGTCCAGGTGGTGCGGGTGCCGAAGCCGTCGTCCAGCAGGATCGTCAACGATGCCGTGCCGGGCGCCGCCGAGGGGTACTTCGAGGGGGCCTGGGCCGAGGCGGTGCTCCACGGCACCGGCGCACCGGTGCCGGTGACGCCCCGGGTGCCCGTGGCGACCACGGTGCGCGGACCGGTGGACGGCGCCGCTGCGGTCGTGGTCGACGAGCCGGAGCCGGACGCCGAGCCGCCCGGAGCGGCGGTGAGGCTCGCGCCCGCCCCGGTGCCCGAGGCCGTGGGACCGGTCCCGGGGGCGGAGGCCGCGGAGCTGATGGTGTCGCCCGGCAGCGCCGAGCCCCCGGTGCCGCAGCCCGTGAGCAGCAGCCCGGCGGCCGTCAGGGTTGCCGCGCGCGCGATCCACATCGACGTCATGGGAACAGTCATCGGCCACACCGTGGTGGAGCCTTGAACGGCAACGGCGACACAGTTTGAGAGCATGAGCCTTCTCGAGCCCCTTCAGGGTCGTCGAGTCGACTGGAGGTCGGCACATGGTCGGGCCTGGCGAGACCGTCGCGCCGCCGAGAGTGGTCCTGTCCGGCCCCGGGGTCGGCTCCGACCTGGTGGCGCACCTGCCGGTCGACGACCTGTCGTCGTCCGTGCCCTCGCCCGAGGTGCTGCCGCGGCCGACGTCGGCGCTGGTCGACCTGTTCGACGCCCAGGCGGCCAGCCGCTGGCTCGACGTGGCCGCCCGCCGGATGCGCGCGATCGACGAGGGCTTCTACACGATCGGCTCCGCCGGGCCACGAGTCCAACGCCGCGGTCGCCCTCGTGCTGCGCCCCGACGACCCGGCGCTGCTGCACTACCGCTCCGGCGGCTTCTACCTGGGCCGCGCCGGCCGCAGCGGGCGACTGGCGGACGGCGTGCTGGACGTCGCCCGCGGCCTGGCCGCCAGCGTCGACGAGCCGATCGCCGGGGGCCGGCACAAGGTGTTCGGGCACGTCGAGCACGCCGTGATCCCGCAGACCTCGACCATCGCCAGCCACCTGCCCCGTGCGCTGGGGGTGGCGTGGGCCATCGGTCGTCAGGCGACGCTGCCGGCCAGCCGTCGTCCGGCGCTGGACTGGCCGGACGACGCGCTCGCGGTGGCCAGCTTCGGGGACGCCTCGGCCAACCACTCCACCGCGGTCGGGGCGATCAACGCGGCCGCCTGGGCCCGGCGCCAGGGGGCCCGGGTGCCGCTGCTGCTGGTCTGCGAGGACAACGGCCTCGGCATCTCGACCCCCACCCCGCAGGGCTGGATCCACGACCGGTTCGCCACCCACCCGAACCTGGTCTACCTCTCGGCCGACGGCGACGACCCGCTGGCCTGCCTCGAGGCCGCCGAGGCGGCCGCCACCCAGGCCCGGCAGGGGCAGCCGGTGCTGCTGCACCTGCGGTGCGTGCGGATCGGCGGTCACGCCGGCTCCGACGTCGAGGCCGGCTACCGCAGCCCAGCCGAGATCGCCGCCGACCTCACCCGTGACCCGCTCGCCGCCACCATGCGGGCCCTGGTCAGCACCGGCACGCTGACGCCGGACGCCGTCCGGCAGCGCTGGCTGCGCCTGGGTGACCAGGTCACCGAGGCCGTCACGACGGCGATGTCTGACGAGCGGCTCACCACCGCCGAGCAGGTCATGCGGACCCTGGCTCCCCGCCGTCCCGAGCGGGTGGCGGCGGCCGCGGGCCGGTCGGCCGGGGAGGACGAGCGGGCCCGCCTCTTCGGCGCGACCCTGCCCGAGGACGAGCCGCCGCTGACCCTGGCGCAGACCATCAATCGCACCCTGCTGGACGCCGGGGCGCGGTGGCCGCAGCTGGTGCTGATGGGCGAGGACGTCGGCCGCAAGGGCGGCGTCTACGGGGTGACGCGTGGCCTGCAGCGCCGGCTGGGGGCGCCGCGGGTGGTCGACACCCTGCTCGACGAGCAGACGATCCTGGGCATGGCGCTCGGCGGGGGCGTCAGCGGGCTGCTGCCGGTGCCCGAGATCCAGTACCTGGCCTACCTGCACAACGCGATCGACCAGCTGCGCGGTGAGGCCGCGACCCTGCAGTTCTTCTCGCAGGGGCGCTACCGCAACCCGTTGGTGGTGCGCGTGCAGGGGCTGGGCTACCAGAAGGGCTTCGGCGGGCACTTCCACAACGACAACGCGATCGCCTCGCTGCGCGACTTACCGGGGGTGGTCGTGGCCTGCCCGTCGCACCCGAGCGACGCCCCGGCACTGCTGCGGACGGCGCTCGCCGCCGCCGTCGAGGACGGCACCGTCACCGTGGTGCTCGAGCCGATCGCCCTCTACCACGAGCGCGACATGCTCAAGAGCGGGGACGGCGCCTGGCTGGCGCCCTATCTGGCCCCCTCGCACTGGCCGATGAGCCACGTGCCGATCGGTCGAGCGACCACCTGGGGTCAGGGCGACGACCTGACGATCGTCAGCTTCGGCAACGGCTTGCGGATGTCGCTGCGGGTGGCCGCCGAGCTGGCGACCGAGGGCGTCGGAGCCCGCGTCGTCGACCTGCGCTGGCTGGCGCCGCTGCCCGTGGACGACGTGATGCGGCAGGGCATGTCCACCGGCAGGCTGCTGATCGTCGACGAGACGCGGCGCAGCGGTGCGGTGTCCGAGGGGCTGGTCACGGCGCTGCTCGAGGCCGGCTTCAGCGGGCGGCTGGCCCGGGTGACCAGTCACGACAGCTTCATCCCGCTCGGGAGCGCCGCCCAGCTGGTGCTGCTCGACGAGGCGACCATCTCGGCCGCCGCCCGAGCCATGCTGGCCTGACGTGGCGACGACCTGAGGTGATCGTCGACGGATGGTGGGTGACGCCGGCGACGGTCAAGGCGGTCGTCCGGCGCGGGGACGAGGTGCTGCTGGGGCGCAACGAGCGGGGCGAGTGGGAGCTGCCGGGCGGGCGCCCCGACCAGCACGAGACGTCGGTCGCCGAGGTCGTGGAGCGCGAGCTCGCCGAGGAGACCGGTCTGGTGCTGCGGGCCGGCCGGTTGCTGCTCGCCGACCTGTTCGAGGTGGTCCCCGGGCATCGGCTGTTGGTCGTCGTCCTGCTCGCCGACCTGCGGGACGGCGAAGCTGCTGGGGACGGTGGGGTGCGACCAAGCGTGGAGCACACGGTGGTGTCGTGGTTCCGGCACGACGACCTGCCCCACCCGCTGCCCGGGCTCTACCGTCGGGCGATCCTCGAGGCCTTCGGCAGGCGGTGAGCTCGCCGCACGGTCATGGGCCCGATCCCACCTTCGCCGGTGGGTGACTGTCTGTTCGACCGATGGTCGCAGCCAGTGATCGCGGCCAGGGTTGTCACCAATAGGGCGTTTCGCACGGGTGAACCGGCGGGACGGCCGACGGAGTGACCACAGGGGGCGACAGTGACGGTCGAGCGCGATGACTGACGGCAGGCGTGGCCCTCGGGCGCGGGTGGACGTCGTCGTCGGCGGTGCCGCCGTCCTGTTCGTGGCTGTGGCCCTGCACGGCGCCGTCGTGACCGGGCCCGACTCCCCGAAGCCCGTTCGACCCTCCGGGCTCGTCACCGCGGCCTTCGCCTCGACCGCGCTCGCCTCGACCGAAGGGGTGTCGGCTGCGGGGGTGTCGGCTGTGGGGGCCACGACGTCGGGTGTCAGCGCCGCGGCGACCGGGCCGGCGACGGCGACCGGACCCGTGACGGCGACCGGTCCCGTGACGGCGACCGGGCCCGTGACGGCGACCGGGCCCGTGACGGCGACCGGGCCCGTGACAGTGACGCACCGGGCCGCCGTCGACCAGGCGGGCGCCTCGGCGGCGGCCGCCTTGACGCTGGCCAAGCGGCTGCCGGTCAAGGGCCGGGCGCCCAGGACCGGGTACTCCCGGGCGCAGTTCGGCCCCGCCTGGTTCGACGCCGACCACAACGGCTGCGACACCCGGCACGACATCCTGCGCCGCGACCTGGTGCGGCGGGTGGCCAAGGCCGGCACCGGCGGCTGCGTGAGCGTCTCCGGCGACCTGACCGATCCCTACACCGGATCGGTGCTACGGCTACGACCGGGTAGGGCCGACGGCATCGAGGTCGACCACGTGGTCTCGCTCAGTGACGCCTGGCAGACGGGCGCCCGGTCGTGGACGGCCCAGCGGCGACTCACCTTCGCCAACGACCCGCTCAACCTGCTGGCGACCTCGGCCACCGCCAACCGGAGCAAGGGCGACTCGGACGCCGCGAGCTGGCTGCCCCCGCGCCGCAGCTACCGCTGCGCCTTCGTGGCCCGGCAGACGGCGGTCAAGACCAAGTACCACCTGTGGGCCACGACCGCCGAGCGTGCCGCCCTCGTCCGGGTGCTGGCGGCCTGTCCCACCCTGAAGGCCCCGAGCGGCGGGCTGCCGCTCACGCCGGACACCTCGTCGTCCGGCGCAGTCCCGGGCACGGGTGCGGGCACGGGTGCGGGCACGGGTGCGGGCACGGTCACCGGTGTCGTGCATGCCGGTGCCTACTGCTCGCAGCACGGCTGGTTCGGCTACACCGCCGCCCACGTGCGGATGCGGTGCACCACCTCGGCCACCGACGCCCGCCACCGGTGGCGCCGCGCCTGACCGCCGGCGCGTAGCCGTATTTCTGGCGCCCGCTCGAGGCTCTGTGACGTGGCAGCCGGCGCGGCCATCAGGTCGGGGCGGTGACGTCGTCCTGATCTCACGGTGACCAAGGGCTGGAACGCTGCCGCCGAAGGACCTACGAGGGGGTGGCGATGATCGGTCTGCCGGCGTTCGCCGCGCTCCTGGGCGGGGTGCTCAGCATGTGCGACGCCCTGCCCTACGTGCGCGACGTGTTCAGGGGGAGCACCCGTCCGCACCGTGGCACCTGGCTGATCTGGACGGTGCTGGCCTGGGTGGCGGTGGGGTCGAACTGGGCCGACGGCGCCGGGTGGAGCCTGGTGCCGTTGGCGGCCCAGGCCGCGCTCTGCGGCCTGATCCTGCTGCTGTCGTGGCGCCGGGGCGAGGGTGGTCTGGGCGGGGGTGAGTTGCTCATGTTCGCCGTCGCGGGCGGCGGGGTGTACGCGGCCGTGACCCTCACCGACCCGACCCTGGCCACCTACGGTGTGATCGTCGCCGACGTGGCGGGCGCGGTGATGATGGTGCCCAAGTCGTGGCGGGACCCGCACTCCGAGACCCTGTCGACCTTCGTGCTGACGTCACTGGTGGGAGTCTGCGCCCTGCTGTCGGTCGGCGCCCTCGACGCGGCACTGATGGTGTACCCGGCCTACTACGTCGTCGTGAACGCGCTGGTCGCGGCGTTGCTGATGTCGCGGCGACGAGCGCTGGCGACTCCGGTGGCCCTGGCCGATGCCCGCGGCTGATAGCACACGGCGGCGGCGGAGTAGTTGGGGGAAACCGTCACGACGCCGCCGCGTGCTTGTCTAGATGATGCAGCCTTCAACTGTCCCTGTCAGCCAGTTGACCTGACCGGGAGACTTCGGTCACCGGGAGTCTTCGAAGCCCGGGCGTCGTCGTCAGGCCGGACGGTAGATCGCCACCCAGTCGACCTCCATGTCGACCTCGGGCGGGGTGGTGGCGTCGGGGCACGGGTCCCAGGTGCTGCCGCAGGCCTTCACCTGGGTCTGCAGGGCCAGGTGGTGCGGCGTCCGCGGCACCAGCGGGGAGTTGACCCGGCCCCACTCGCGGCCGTCGATCGTGTACACGAGCTGGTTCGGCGTCCAGTCGACGCCCATCACGTGCCACTGGCTGAGATCGGTCGACACCGTGCGCTTGATCGGCGCGCTCGGGGTCACCAGGGCCGCCGTCGACATCAGCCGGTTGCCGCCCTGGTCCTCCGAGAAGTCGACCTCGCCGTCGGCCGGCCACTTCTCGGAGTCCGGCCACAGCAGCGCCACGTGCTTGACCCCGCGTGCCTTGTCGATCCGGAACCGCACCAGGTAGCGACCGTAGGCAGTGCCGTCGGCGGCGTTGGTGACCCGCAGGCCGCCGTTCACCCACCGGCCGTTCTCCTTGTGGGCCCGGATCACCAGGTTGCCGCCCTGGACGACGACGTGGCTGGGCTTCCAGTCGGTGACCGAGCTGCTGGCCGGGCCGTGGGTGTAGACGTACCAGCTCTTCGTGCTCAGGGGGCCGCTGAACTCGTCGGCGAAGATCCGCCGCCACGAGGCGCTGGACGCCGGCGGGTGCGTGGTCGAGGCGGTCGCGCCGCCGTCCGCGCCCCCGCCGGTCGAGCTCGTGCCCCCAGTGGTGACGGACCCCCCGCGCGAGGTGCCGGTCGCGGTGGCGCGTCCGCTCGTGGGCTGCCCGGTGGCGGCCCGAGCCGTCGGACCCGTCGAGGTGGCCGAGCCGAGCGCGGTGGGGCCGGCGGGCGTCGCCGTCGGGCCGGCCCCGGCCGATGAGCGCGTCGTCGTGGCCGTGGACGTCGCGGCGCCGGACGGCGCGGCGTCGGACGTCGAGGCCCCGGTCGGCGTCGGTGAGACCTGCGTGAGCTCGGCGCTGTCGGTCCCGCAGCCGGCCAGTGCGGCCGTCAGGGTCGAGACGACCGCCAGAGCTGTCACGGCCGCACGGGGCATGGCTCGGCCGAGTCGGGTCACCTCTCGAAAGTACGGTCGTGCGCAGCCGTCGTCACTCTTCGGTGTGCAGGTACACCCGTACGGAGCAATCGGGACCCGGCCGGGCTCACGCACCGTAGTCGCCGGTGGGCGAGGGGTGGGCGAAGAGTGGCCGACGGGGCGAGGGGTGAGCCCACGGCCACGCACTACGCTGATGGTCCGTGACTCACATCGCCTACCAGGGTGAACCCGGCGCCAACTCGGACACCGCCTGCCGGCTGGTGCGCCCCGACCTGGTGCCGCTGCCGTGCCGCACCTTCGAGGACGCCTTCGAGGCCCTCGAGTCGGGCGAGGCGGGCCTGGCGATGATCCCGGTCGAGAACTCGGTGGCCGGCCGGGTGGCCGACATCCACCACCTGCTGCCCGAGTCGGGCCTGTACATCGTGGGCGAGCACTTCCTGCCGATCCACTTCCAGCTGATGGGGGTGCCCGGCGCCACCGTCGACGACGTCCAGGTGGTGCGCAGCCACGTGCACGGGCTGGGGCAGTGCCGCAAGATCGTGCGCGAGCACGGCTGGACGGCGGCGGTCTCCGACGACACCGCCGGCGCCGCCCGCGAGGTCGCCGAGCTGGGCGACCGCAGCGTCGCCGCGCTGTCGCCGGCCCTGGCGGCCGAGCTGTACGGGCTCGAGATCCTGGCCACCGACGTCGAGGACGAGCACCACAACACCACCCGGTTCCTGGTGCTGGCCCCCGAGCCGCAGGGGTTCTCGGCCGACGCCGGGCCGATGATCACCTCGTTCGTGTTCCGGGTGCGCAACGTGCCGGCGGCGCTCTACAAGGCCATGGGCGGGTTCGCCACCAACAGCGTCAACATGACCAAGCTCGAGAGCTACCAGCTGGGCGGCACCTTCTCGGCCACCCAGTTCTACGCGGACGTCGAGGGTCACCCGGACCAGCGGCCGCTGGCCCTGGCCCTGGAGGAGCTGGCGTTCTTCACCGAGCAGGTGCGGATCCTCGGCACCTACCCCGCCAGCCCGTTCCGGGCCCAGATCAACGGGACCGCCTCGGTCTGAGGCCGCCGGTCACCACCGGGCGGCGTCGTCGAGACGGGTCGGCTGCGGGTGGTAGCCCAGCAGCTGTCGGCCCAGGGTGAGGTCGAAGGTGCGGTCTCTGGCGAGATGGCCTGCGGCGTAAGGGGTCAGGCCCTCGTGAACGTCGCTCGACCGTCGGTGCCGCCACTGCGAGAGGGCGGCGGCCGCGGCCGCGGCACGACGTCCGACCGGCACGACGCGCACCGGTCTGCCACGGGCGGCGAGCGCCTCGCCCAGGGCCTCGGCCAGCACCACGGGCTCGGCGTCGGCGATGTTGTAGACCCTGCCGAGGGCGGCGTCCGGGGCGGTGCAGGCCAGCCGGCAGGCCTCGGCGAGCTGCTCCACGCGGGTCAGGCTGTGCCGCTGGCGTCCGGAGCCG
Organism: uncultured Actinomycetota bacterium; assembly: GCA_963738495.1. Lineage (GTDB taxonomy): Bacteria > Actinomycetota > Actinomycetes > Actinomycetales > Kineosporiaceae > CAVTWW01. The sequence goes on along the minus strand of CAVTWW010000017.1, from coordinate 62,949 downwards.
GGCAGCAGCAGCGTCCGGCCACGCACCGCAGCCGTCACCCGTGGCAGCAGCGTGGTGTCGCCGGGGCCGTACACGGCATGCGGGCGCAGCACGACGGCTGCCGGATGCCGTTGCAGCACAAGCCGTTCTGCCAGCGCCTTGGTCGGGCCGTAGGCGCTCGGCCAGCGGACCGTCGCCGGGTCGGGCGCCTCGCCCTCGGCCGCGTACCGCTGCGGCCGGTCCGGGTGGTAGACGCTGGCCGAGCTCACGAGCACCAGCCGCGCCGCCGGCCAGGTGTCGATCACGTGCCCGGTCCCGTCGACGTTCACGGCCACCGCCCGTCGTCCCGGGTCGCCCTGCAGCACCTGCCCGAGCGGGCCACCGGGGCCGGCGTCGGACACGTACCCGGCGGCATGCACCACGGCGTCCACCTCGGGTGGGCGGTGCAGCGGCCCGGTGGCGAGGTTCCACGACCGGTACCCGGCCCCCGCCACATGGTCGGGCGGCACTGCCCGACGGCGCCCGAAAGCGTGCACCTGCCACCCGTGCTCGCGCAGCAGCCGGCAGACGGCCCCGCCCACGAACCCGGAGGCGCCGGTGACGGCGACCCTCATTGCTCGGCCCGACCCGGGCTGCCGGAGCGGCGGGACAGCAGCGGGCTCACCTGAGCCACCACCGCGGCCCGGTCGAGCTTGTCGGCCCGGCCCGAGCGTGGCAGCCGGGCCAGCACCACGAGGTCGTCCGGCAGCGCGGCGGCGTCGAAGGCCTGCGGCAGCGCGGCTCTCACCCGGTCGAGGGCCCCGGCATCCGCCGGGTCGAGCACCAGCGCGAGCACGATGCGCTCGTCGGCCGTGACCGGGTCCGGCAGCCCGACCAGGGCGCAGTCGCGCACCCCGGGCACCGCACGTACCCCCGGTTCGTAGAGTCCGGGGTAGATGTTGGTCGACCCGCGGATCATCATCTCCTTGAGTCGGCCCTCGAGCACGATCCGACCCTCGTCGAGCCGGCCGGCGTCACCGGTGCGCAGCCACTCGAGGGGCCGGACGCCGTCGCGGCCCAGGTAGCCCTCGCACCGCTGGGGGGCGCGCAGCAGCACCTCGTGGGTGTCGTCGTCCACGCTCACCTCGACCCCGGGCAGCGGCCGACCGACCAGGTCGCCGGGCCGGTCGAAGGCCGCCTTCTCGCGGGCCTCGACGACGGCCGCGGGCAGCAGCTCGGTGGCTCCGTAGACAGCCAGCACCCGGGCGGTCGGGGCCGCGCCGGCCAACCGCGCCAGCAGCGGAGCCGGCACCGGAGCCCCACCGCTGAGCACGTGGCGCAACGAGGCGGGCAGCCCGGCCGGGCCGCAGTGCCTGAGCACGCCGTCCCAGGTCACGGGGGTGGTGAACGCGTGCGTCGCCCGGTGCCGGGCCAGCTGCCGGGCGAGGTCACGGGGGTGGGCCCCGATCCGCGGCACCACCCAGGTCGCGCCGCCCGCCACCGCGGCCAGGCCGATCATCAGCTGGTCGGTGACCGCCCGGTCGCCCGGGCCCATCGGGAACGCCCCGCCCGCCGCCCGTAGGGCAGCCCCGAGCGAGCGCCGGCTGTGGACGACGGCACGGGGCTCACCGGTGGTTCCCGAGGTGAACACCACCAGCGCCGGCCTCGACGACGCGGACGACGGGTCCGCCTGGTTCGACAGGTGGGACGGGTCGGACGGGTGCGACAAGGTGGCGCTCGCACCGGGAGCAGACCGGCTCCAGGCCCGCAGCGAACCGGTCCCCGCCGGCAGCCCGGGCAGCCACGGCCCGGCGCGCAGGTGCCGCACCGGCAGCGTCGCGTAGTCGGGCAGCAGCAGCCCTGCCCGCCCGGCGAGCGCGCGCAACGGCCGTTGCCACCAGCCCGGGCCGCCGGCCAGGTAGAGCGCCGACTCGGCCGCCGTCCAGCGGGGTGCGACGAGGGCGACGCGAGCCGCGAAGACCGACGCACCGGCGCCGGGGTCGGCGACCACCACCACGCCACCGGCGGCCACCACCGCCAGGGCCAGCACGACGGCGTCCGGGCCCGGCCGCACCGAGAACAGCAGGCTCTCCCCGGCCTGCAGTCCCTCCGCGGTCAGGCGCGCCGACAGCACCGCTACCTGCCGGCGTAGCGCGCCGTGGGTCACCACCCGCCGGCCGCGCACGATCGCGGGCGCCGCGGCGTCCACCCCGGCCCCGGCCAGCACGTCGCGGACGACGTCGGCGGGGAGGTCCGCGGGCACCTCGGCGGGGACGGCGGGGCCACCCGGGGTCATGCCACCCTCACGGTCAGCCGCTGCCACGACGGGATCAGCACCCGACGTCCAGCCGTGCGACCCACCACCTGCAGCTCCCGACCGGTGTCGGTCACCGCGGTCACCAGGACGGTGACCAGCGCCCGGGCCTCGGCCAGGGCCAGGGGACGGCCCAGGCAGAAGTGCGGCCCGGCACCGAACCACAGGTGCCGGAGCTCGGCGGTGGTGGGCGGATGGGTCGAGACGGCGTTCAGGGTCATCACCAGCACCCGCTCGCCGGGGCGCACCGCGACCGGGCCGACCCTCGCGGCGGCGACCGCCCGCCGCAGGGTCGCCGGGGTGGGGGCGGTGCGCCGCAGGGCCTCCTCGATCAGCTCGTCGAGCCGCCGGGCGGTGGTGACGGCTGTGTGCGGTGCCAGCAGGTGCGAGTCGGCGAGCAGCGCCACCAGACGGGGCAGGAACGAGGTGACCGTCTCGGTACCGGTCAGGAAGAGCACTCCCGCGACACCGGCGGCGTCCTGCTCGTCGAGCCCGAGGTCACGCATCCGTCCGGGGACGGTGTCTGGCTGCCGCCGGCGCCAGGCCGTCACCGCCGGGCCGGTGACCGTGCTGAGCACCTGCAGGGCCCGGTCGACGTCGGGCGGGCTCAGCGCCCGGGTGCGCAGCCCCACCCGGGCGGTCAGCCGCTCGCCCTGGGCCACCAGCTCGCGGCAGGCGCGCTCGCCGTCCGGCCCGGCCGGGACCGGTGCCCCGACCAGGGCGAGGACGACGGCGCCGACCAGGGCCCGAACCTCGGCCGCGACGTCGACGAGCCCACCGGCGGCCAGGCGCCCGGCCAGCCGGGCCAGCCCCGGCGACATCGCCTCCGCGACCAGTGCCCGGGCGTGCTCGGCGGTGAACAGTCCGGCCAGGGCGGTGCGCAGCCGGCGGTGCTCGGGCCCCTCCATGTTGGTCAGCGCCCGGGGGCCGACCACGGGGGACCACAGCTCGCCCGGGGACCCGGGCCCGTCCTTGCGGAACCCCTCGGTGTCGACCAGTACCTGCCGCACCAGGTCGGGGTCGTTGACCACCACCCCCAGTCCCGGTACCCGCAGCGCCGGCCCCACCCGGGCCAGGCCGCGCACCAGGGGGTAGGCGACGGGGTGGGCGGCGCGCAGCACCCGCCGGTCCGCCCGCACGGCGGCGGGCGAGAACGGGTGGCTCATCGCACGTCCACGACCTCGGGCCGGTAGCGGTGGTCGGCGTACCAGCCGAGGGTGCGCACCAGCCCCCAGGCGCGCACCCGCCGGGTCGACCCCGCCACCACGACGTCGCGCCGGGCCCCGTAGGCGGTGCTGACCCGGCGGACGGCGTTCACCAGGGCGCGGTCCTCGTGCAGGTCCTCGATGGCCGAACGCGGAAAACCGCCGCACTGCAGGTACAGCCGCGCGGTGATGCCCAGGTTGCAGCCCGGGGTCATCACGTAGCGGCCCAGGTAGGCGGGGTCGCGGTTGCCGGGGCGCAACGCGCCGAAGGCCGAGGCGAGGGCCACGGTGGCGGGCAGCACGAACCGGTGGACGATGGTGACCCCCGGCTCGTCGAGCCGCGGCACCAGCCGGCCCGACACCAGCTCGAGGCCTTCGTCGAAGGCGCGGCGCAGGGCGCCGGTCCAGTCCGGGCGGGGCAGGCAGTCGGCGTCGGTCCGGGCCAGGTGGGTGGCCCCCAGGGCGATCGCGTGCCGGATGCCGGTGTCGGCGGCGGCGCCGGTGCCCTTCTGCGGCTCGCGCACCACCTCGAGCGGCAGGCCGGCCTGCCGGGCGGCGGCCACGGCGCGGGCAACGGTGTCGTCGCGGCTGCCGTTGTCGACCAGCACCGTGCGGAAGCGCCGGTCGTGCTGGCCGGCCAGGGCCCGGATCGTGCCGGCCACGTAGTCCTGCTCGTCGAAGGCCGGGACGACGACCCACAGCGACATCGGGTCCGACCCGGCGTGGGCCGGTGGGGGCCCGGTCACAGGGTGGCCACGACCATGCCGAGGCTGATGCCGCCGGCCAGCCCGAGCAGGGCGACCCGGTCGCCGGGGCCGCAGCGGCCGGTCTCGATCCCCCGCGCCAGCTGCAGCGGCAGGCTGGCGGAGGCCAGGTTGCCGTGGTCGGCCACGGTGACCTCGAGCAGCTGGGACGGGATGCCGCACCGGCGGGCGACCTCGTCGAGGTGGTTCAACGCCACCTGGTGCACGCCGACCAGGGCGAAGTCGGCCCACGTCAGGTCGAGAGCGGCCAGCCCGTCGAGGAACAGTCCCGGACCGACCGCGGCGAAGGCGGCCTTGAGGTGGGTGACGTCGAACCGGAAGTACCCGGCGTCCGGCTCGTGCGGGTGCGCCGACCCGCCCCCGGGCAGGGTGCCGACCTGCCAGGCGGTGGAGTCGGCCTGGAAGCGCAGGTAGTCGATGCCCGCGGGGGAGCCGTCGTGGCCCTCGAGCAGGAGCGCGGCGCCGCCGTCCGAGAGGGTGTAGCCGGGCAGCGACTCGATGAACTGGGCCTTCGAGGTCAGCCGCCACCGCACGGCCCGGGACGGCGTCTCGCCGGTGACCACCAGCACCCGGAGGTAGCGGCCGGTGCGGATCAGGGCGTCGGCCACCTGCAGTCCGTTGATGAAGCTGTTGCAGGCGTCCTTGACGTCGAAGACCGGGCACCGGGTGCCCAGCTTGGCGCTGGTGATGTGGGCGGTCGCCGGCTCGACCATGTCCTGGCTGGCCGAGGCGAAGATCAGCAGGTCGACGTCGTCCGTGGTGCGGCCCACGCTCGCCAGCACCTTGGCGGCGGCTGCCGCGGCGAGGTCGGAGGCGTTCTCGCTGTCGTCGGCGACGTGCCGGCGCCGCACCCCGGTGAGCCGCTCGATCCACCCCGTCAGCACCGGCCAGTCCGGCGACCCGGCGACCAGCTGTCGCTCGACCTCGTCGGTCGTCATGGTGCGGTGCGGCAGGTACGTCGCGACCCCCGCGATCCTGACCCGCTTGCTCACTGGCCACTCCCGACGACCGCCAGGGCCGGCTGACGCCGCTTGCCGGTCAGGCTATCGGGACCAGTCGGACCGGCGGATGAGGCGCCGTACTCAGAAGCAATACTCGATGGCGGTACTCAGAAGGGGACCCCGCAGGTGAGGATGACGTTGGCGTAGGGGGTCTGCTCGCCGGTGCGGACGGCGAAGGCCACGCCGGGTAGGGCCGCCTTGAACTGCTCGTGGGCCACCGACTCCCGTCGTCCCAGCAGGTCGGCCCGAGCGGTGAGCCAGCCGGCGACCGGGCCCTGGCCGATCTCGGTCGCCACCGTGTGCGCCTCGACGACCAGCTCGCCGAGCAGGGCGTCGAGCACGGTGCAGAAGTCGACGACGCCGGGCACCAGGGCCAGGTCGACCACGGGCACGTCCCACGGCAGCGGCAGGCCGCGGTCGCCCACCACGACCCGGTCGGTGTGGCCGAGGCGGGCGATCAGCCCGCTCAGCTCGGCGTGGACGATGCCGTCGCGCTTCATGGGGCTCCTTCGGGTGGGTGTCCTTCGGGTGGGTGCCCTTCGGGTGGGTGCCCTTCGGATGGGTGAGGCCGACATGCGCACGTGTCGACACTTGACGTCTCATGCATTGATAATTTAGAGTTCAATCAACAAGCCAGGCGTCACCGACGCTGCCACGACATCGCCTCGAACACAAGGAGACTCAGCAATGAGCGCACTGCCCGCCGACCTGACCGGAACCTGGGACATCGACCCGGTCCACACCACGATCGGCTTCTCGGCCAAGCATGCCGTGGTCGCCACCACCCGGGGCCAGTTCACCGGCTACACCGGCGGGGCCGTCATCGACGCCGCGGCTCCCGAGAACTCCTCGCTGTTCGTCGACATCGACGCCGCGAGCATCACCACCAACAACGACATGCGCGACGGGCACCTCAAGAGCGCCGACTTCCTCAACGTCGAGCAGTTCCCGAAGCTCACGTACAAGAGCACCAAGGTCTCGGTGGACGGCGACGAGATCCACACCTCCGGCGACCTGACCATCGCGGGCGTCACGCACCCCGTCGACCTGGTGTGGGAGTTCGGCGGCATCGCCAAGGACCCGTACGGCACCGTCAAGGCCGGCTTCGAGACCAGCACCACGATCAACCGCAAGGACTGGGGCCTGGTCTGGAACGCACCGCTCGAGACCGGCGGCCTGCTGGTCGGCGAGAAGGTCAAGCTGACCATCGAGATCGAGGCCAACAAGCAGGCCTGAGCCTGACTGTTCTCGCTCGCAGCCCCGCACCGGGGCGCGCCCTCTGTTGGTCGATCATGGCCAGCTCACCGAAACCCCGCGAAACGCCGTCGTCCGGACGGCGAGTCCGGTGGTTCGGGTGAGCTGGCCATGATCGTTTGCGCGAGATCGGGGCGGGGTCAGGCGCTGCGGCCCTCGAGGTCGAGCAGGTACTGCTTGGCGGCCAGGCCCCCGGCGTAGCCGGTGAGCGCCCCGGTGGCACCGACCACCCGGTGGCAGGGCAGCACCACGCACAGCGGGTTGGCCCCCAACGCCGTTCCCACCGCCCGCGACGCCTTCGGCCGCCCCAGCCCGGCCGCCAGCTCGCCGTACGACGCCCGGTGGCCGTAGGTCACCACCTGCGGCAGCGCCGTCAGCACCTGCTTCTGGAACGGGGTGGCCAGGGCCAGGTCGACCGTCAGGTCGAAGTCGTGCCGCCGTCCGGTCAGGTACTGCTCGAGCTGCCGGCGGACGGCGTCCACGGTGCGTCGGCCCTCGCCCCCGGCCACCCGGGTCACCCCGAGGATCCGCGGCGAGATCTGCCGCGCCAGCCGTTCCAGCCCGGCGTCGACGTCGCCCGAGGTGGGCACGAACAGGCTGGCCACCAGCCGGCCGTCGCCCCGCGCCACCAGCAGCATCGACCCGATCGCGGTGGCCTCGACGACGTGCACCAGCTCGACGCCGGTGCCGTCGAACACCGGCGGTCCGCCGCCCTCGGCCAGCCGGTCCCGCGTCGCCAGCAGCCGGCTCTCGGTCCTCGTCAGCCTCTCGATCGTCGTCGTCAGCCTCTCGGTCGTCGTCTTCTCGGTCTCAGTCATCGTCCTCACCCTTCTCGGTCAGCAGCGCCCGCAGCGTCGCCAACCCGTCACTGACCAGTCGCCGGGTCGCGGCCGGGGTCGTGCCCAGTGCCTGCGCCACGGCCGCATGGTCGAGGTCGCTCACGTAGCGCAGCGCGACCGCCGTGCGTTGTCGTTGCGGCAGGGCGCGGACGGCGTCCCACACCGCCGCATCCCACACGGCCGCGTCCCACGACCCGCCGGTCGGGTCCTGCGACGGGTCGCCCCGGAACGGGGAGTACGTCCGGGGCGGCCCGGCGGCCGACTCCAGGTCGGCGACCTCGGCCGTCGGTGTCGCCCGGCGGGCCCGGGCGCGGTGCACGTCCATCGCGCACCGCGAGGTGATGGTCATCAGCCAGGCCCTGAGGTGGGCGGCCGAGGTCAGCCGCGGGTAGGCGGCCAGGGCCTGCACCCAGGCCTGCTGGGCCACGTCGTCGCCGTCCACCGGACCTGCCAGGGCGTGGGCCAGCCGGGCGACGTCGCGCCAGTGGTCGTCGACCAGTCGGTCGAAAGGAGGTAGCTGCACCACGGTAGAACGCTAGGGCCCGCGGAGGTGTGAGGGGTCGTGCCGGGCTCGTCAGGGCGTCGCGGTGGGCAGGCCGCCGGGGTGTGCCACCATCCGGTCGTGGCAGACCGAACCCCCCGTCGTCGCCGTCGGACCGCCGTCGTCCCACCCGCCGGCGTCGCCGTCCCCCGACCGATGCCGACCGCTGCCACCGTCCAGGTGGTGGCCCACCGCGGGGCCAGTGCGGCTCGGCCCGAGCACACGGCTGCGGCCTACCACCGGGCGATCGCCGACGGCGCGGGCGCGGTCGAGTGCGACGTGCGGCTCACCGACGACGGGCACCTGGTGTGCCTGCACGACCGCAGGGTCGACCGCACCAGCAACGGCACGGGTGTGGTCTCGCAGCTGACGCTCGATAACCTGCGCGCCCTCGACTGGGGGCGCTGGGGACCGTGGCAGGGCGGCGAGCCGGCGAGCCTGCTGACGACCCGCGAGCTGTTCGAGCTAGTGGCCGCCGCCGGACGACGGGTCGAGATCGCCGTCGAGACCAAGCACCCCTCGCAGCCCGGCGGCCGCGTCGAGCAGGCGCTGGCGTCGCTGCTGGCCGAGTTCGGCTGGACCGACGAGACCGGCCCGGTGCGCATGATGAGCTTCTCGGTGCTGGCGGTGCGGCGCATGCACCGGCTGATGCCCGGCCTGCCGCTGGTGTTCCTGCTCGACCGGTCACGCCCGCCGTACGGGGACGGGGCGCTGCCGGTCGGCGTCGGGATCTCGGGCATCGGGGTCGAGATGCTGCGACGGGACCCCGACTACGTGGCGCGCGCTCGCGCGCGCGGCAACGCCGTCCATGTCTGGACCGTCGACGAGCCCGAGGACGTCGTGCGCTGCCTGAAGGCGGGGGTCGAGGCGATCATCACCAACCGGCCGCGCGAGGTGCTGGCCCAGCTGGGCCGCTGACGACGGTTAGGCTGCCGGGGCGCTTGCGCGCAGCTGTCGCGGCCGTCGGCCGACCTACCTCGGGAGAGTCATGGGCAAGAAGGCACGTCTGAAGGCCACCGCCGGTGCGAGCGGCTCCGGCGCGGGATCGGTGGGATCGACGGGCTCGGTGGACGCCGCCTCGTTGCCGGTCGTCGGGTTGCGCGAGGCCTGCCCGTGCGGGTCGGGCAAGCGCTACAAGGCCTGCCACGGCCGGGTGGCCCGGGTGGCCGAGGCGCAGCTGGTGACCCGCCCGTTCGAGGGTCTGGCCGGGGAGTGCGACCTGGTCGCGCTGCGCGAGATCGTGCCGTCCGCCACCACCCAGGTGCGCACCACCACCGAGTTCGGCGCCGCGACGGTGAGCATCGTGACAGTGCTGCCGATGGCCTGGCCGGCGCTGCACCGCACCGACGGCACCGTGCTCGTGGCGCTGCAGACCATGTCGGACGGCGGCGACGCCAGCCGCGACGCGGCCGCCGCGCTGCTGACCGCCCTCGACGCCGCGCCCGGGACCCCGGTCGAGAGCGTCGGACGGGTCGGCGCGGGCCCGCGGCTGCAGGACGTGCTGGACGGCGCGCCGCTCGAGGTCGTCGTCCACGAGGGGTTCGACTTCTGGCTGGGCGCGGATGCCGAGATCACTCCCGAGGTGAAGGCCTCGATGGATCAGGCCGGGGCCGCCGCGGTGCCGACCGCCCGGCTGACGTCGGTGGACGCCGCCTACTGGTGCGCGATCGGGGAGCGCCGGCACCTGCGGTGGGTGTTGCCGCACCCCGAGGAGCAGCTGCTCGACGGCCTGGCCCGGCTGCACGCGGCCGGCGGAGTCGGCGCTGGTCGAGGGGTCGCGGTACGTCGGGGCGTTCCGGGCCGACGGCCTGATGGTGCCGGTGTGGGACCTCGCGCCGGACACCACCGCGGACGACGTCGAGAAGCCGGCGGCGGCGTTCGGTGAGCGCCTGGCGGCGGCCATGGCCGTCATCGAACCCCTGTCGGTGCTCGAGCGCCGCGCCCGCGCCGGAGTCGTCTCGCGCCAGCTCACCCTGCGCTGACGCTCACCCTGCGCTGACCCGCCCAGTCCCTCCAAGATCGGCGGTTGCGCGGGGTTTCCCACCCGAATCCGGTGGAGAACCCCGCGCAACCGCCGATCTTCGGGTTGGGGTGTCGAGCGTGGAGCGGGACAGGGTGTCGGGGTCAGGCGCCGCTGCCGTAGGCGAACCAGCCGCCACCGCGACCGCGCTGGTGCATAGCTGGGCCGGGCATCCCGTGCATGCCCGGTTGCCAGCCCGGGCCCGGCATGCCGCCGCCGGGTGGCAGGGTGCTGGGGTCGACGCCGACACCCAGCAGGGCGCGGGTGATGTGCTGAGAGCTGTCGAGCAGGTCGTCGAGGGCGCCGCTCAGGTGGGTGGCGCTGACGACGGTCAACGGTGACGACTCGCGCAGCGACTCCAGCACCGCGCGGCGGATCAGCTCCTTGATGAACGAGGCCGTCACTCCCTCGGTGCGGGTGACGGCGTCGTCCAAATCGGCGTCGGTCAGCTGCAGCGGGACTCCCCGGCCGTAGAGCTGCAGCAGTCGGCGCCGGGAGTCGTCGTCCGGCAGGTCGATCTCGACGGCGACGTCGACGCGACCCGGGCGGGCCGCCAGGGCGGTCTCGAGCAGGTCGGCGCGGTTGGTGGTGAGCAGGAACAGCAGGTCGGCGTCGCCGGCGGCGCCGTCCATGGCGTCGAGCAGCTCGAACAGCACCGGGTTGCCGGCCGGACCGAACGAGCGGTCCTCGGCGACGAGGTCGACGTCCTCGAGCACGACGACGGCCGGCTGCAGGTCACGCGCCAGCTCGGTGATCGAGCCCACCAGGTGCAGCGAGCGGCCCGACAGCAGCAGCCGGGTGTAGCCGGCCATCTGACCCACCAGGTAGCGGGTGGTGTGGGTCTTGCCGGTCCCGGGTGGTCCGTAGAGCAGCAGTCCGCGCTTGAGGTGCTGCCCGGCGGCGAGCAGCACCGCCCGGTGCTCGGCGACCCCGAGAGCGTGGCGCTCGACACGGCCCAGCACGACCTCGGGCAGGACGACGTCGTCGCGGGTGGTGCGGGGCAGGTCGGCGAAGGTCAGCCGGGCGCCGCCCATCGGCGAGGCGACGACCTCGACGACCTGGCCGCGGTAGACGTTCAGCCGCGACCGCAGTTGGTCGAGCTCGGCGAGCACGGCCTGGGCCGCCGCGACCGGCAGCCCGGCGATCTCGACCATCAACATGTCGGGCCGGTGCTCTCCGAGACCGGCGACCATGACGACGTAGCGGCCCACGTCGTCGGTGACCAGCAGCAGAGCCGTGGTCAAGCAGGCCAGGGTGGTGCCGGGGCCGTTGGGCAGGTCGACCAGTCCGGGGGCCGACAGCTGCAGCGGCGGCAGCGCCTCGCCGCTGATCAGCTGCTGCAGCGAGACGGTGCCGAAGTGCGGCGGCAGGGCGACGCCGTGCACCTGCACCTCGCGCCCCGGCTGCGCCGTCCAGGCATCGAGGGCGGTCTGCAGGTTGACGTGCTCGAACGGCGGTAGCTGGCGGGTCACCACCGACTGGGCGCCGCCGTTCTCGCCGAGGAAGTCGGTGACCAGCTGGACGACGACGTTGCCGGGGCTCTGGTCGCCGGCTCGGTGCACCCACTCGAGGAACGACCGGAAAGCCACTGCGAACTCGCGCGCCTCAGCCTTCGACGGGCTGTCGGCTGTTGCCGGGCTGTCGGCTGTTGCCGGGCTGTCGGCCGTCGGGCTGTCGGTCGCCGGACCTTCACTCGCCGGACCTTCGGACATGAGCCCACCCCCACGTGATCGTCCCAGCGATCGCCGTTTCGGCCATCGCTGACCCTGCCCTGCACCCTAGGCGCGACGTACGGATCATGCAGCCCGGGACGTGAGCCAGGCAACGGAGTTGCGGCAGCAGCAGCGGGCGAACCGGCCCGGACGACGGTCTGTCAATGGGCAGGCTGAGCGGGGGTTCGGCATGCTCGCCGGGCGTGATTGGTGTGATCGGCTCGCGGGAGCATCCGAGAGTTGTTCGCTGACAGCGATTTTCGGGTCGCACCTCTTGTTCGAACAGGTGTTCGATACTAGGGTGGGGGTGTGTCCAGGATGACGGTGTGGGGTGACGTGAGTGGCCTGCGGGCGGCGGCCGCCGCGGCCGCGGCGTCCTGGTCGCTGCGATGCGACGGCACGGTCCTGGACCGGCCGTGGGACTACGCCCCGGGTGAGCTGGACGCCGTGGTCGAGGACCTGGCGGCCCGCCTGGCCGCCGGTGAGGTCCCACCCGGCTGGGACGACGACGCCCCCGACAGCGACGGTGTGGACGACGGCGACGGTGTGGACGACGGCGACGGTGTGGACGACGGCGACGGTGTGGACGACGGCGACGGTGTGGACGACGGCGCCCGCTGCGCGGGTGATGGCGCGTGGCCGGTGGGCATGTTCGACCCGCCCTCGCATCCGGCGGTTGCGGCCTCTGCGACTGCGACTGCGACTGCGTCTGCGTCTGCGTCTGCGTCTGTATCTGCTGTGTCGTCTTGTCCCACTCCCACTCCCACTCCCACTCCCACTCCCACTCCCGCTCCCACTCCCGCTCCCGCTGCCGCTGCCGCGGCGGCTCCCGCTCCCGCTGCTGGTGGTGGGGTGGGTCTGGCGGAGTTGTTGGGGCAGGTGGGGGTGTCGTTGGTGGGGGTGGAGGTGGCGGGGTTCCTGGGGCGGCGGTTGCCGGTGGGGGCGCAGGGGTCGGGGTTCACGGGGGTGGCTGGTGAGTTGCTGCTGGTCCCGGTCCCTGACGGGGAGCAGCCGACCGGTCTGGCCGGTCTGGACCCGTCGCGGCCTGAGGTCAGCGGGGACGGTCTGGTGGAGATGGTGGTGGCGGCGGGTCGGGTGGCGGCCTGGGCGCAGGCGGTGCAGGCCCGGGCCGCGGCGGTGGTGGTGGCCCGGGAGGTGGCTCAGCATCGGGCCCGTCAAGACGGCGCCCGGTCCGGTCATGGGCCGGGCAGTGGGTACCGGGACGAGTCGATGGCCGAGCGGGCGATGTTCGCGGAGGTGGCCTGTGCGGCAGGGGTGTCCCGGGAGCAGGTGCAGCGGTGGGCGGAGGTCGCGCAGTTCGTGGCGCTGGTCCCGGCCGCGGACGCTGATTTCGGGTCGGGGGTGTTGTCGTGGTCGAAGGCGGCGGCGTTGCATGCCGCGGCGGCCGGGTTCGACCCGGTGGTCGCGGTCGGGGTGTATGCCCGGTTCCGGGACCAGGTGGGGCGCTGGACGGTGGGGGTGTTGCGGTCGCGGTGGGAGCGGGCCTTCGCCGAGGCCGACCCGGCCGCCGCCGACCGCCACGGTGAACGTGCTCACGCCGAACGGGACGTGAGGGTGTCCCCGGACCGCGGGACCGGGATCGCGGCCCTGCAGGTCACCGGGACCGTGGCCGACATCCACGCCGCGGCCGCCCGCATCGACGACCTCGCCGCCGCCGTCCGCGCCGGCGACCCCGGTGATCCCCGAGACCTGGGCGCGATCCGCTCCGACCTCGCGTTGGACCTGCTCCAGTACGGCTGGACCCTCCCCACCCCCACCCCCACCCCCGCTGCCGGTGCCGGTGCCCACGGCTCTGCCGGTGCTCACGGCTCTGCCGGTGCCGGTGCCCACGGCTCTGCCGGCTCTGCCGGTGCTGGCGCCGGCTCCGCGGGGTCTGCCTTCGCCGGCACCGGCACCTTCGGCCCGGCCGAAGCCGAGCCCACCACTGCCACCACCGCCACCACCGCCACCGCCGCCGCCGCTGCTTCGGCCGAGCCCACCACTGCCACCGCCACCACCACCGCCGCTGCCCCCGCCGCTGCTTCGGCCGAGCCCACCACCGCCACCACCGCCGCTGCTTCGGCCGCTGCCCCGGCCGCTGCTGCGGCTGGCGCTGCTGGGGGTTGCGCCTGTGGGGCCGGGGGCGGGGCCGGGGGCGCTGGGCCTGGGGGGCGTGGTGGGGGTGGGCGGTTCCAGGTGGTGGTGACGGTGCCGTTGTCGGTGTTGACCGGTGCCAGCCCGGCCCCGGCGGTGATGGCCGGGTACGGGCCGATCCCGGCGCAGCTGGCCCGCGAGATCGCCGCCGAGGCGACCTGGCGGTGCGCGGTCATCGACGACGACCCGACCAGCGTCACCCACGCCACCCTGCTCGGCCTGGGCCGCACCTGTTTCACCCCGACCTACACCCCCGGTCCCGGGGCCCGCCGGTTCATCGCCGCCCGGGACGGCACCTGCCGGTTCCCCGGCTGCCGCACCACCGCCCGCCGCTGCGACACCGACCACCGGATCCCCCACGCCCGAGGCGGGCCGACCTGCGACTGCAACCTGCAGGCCCTGTGCGGCTACCACCACCGCCTCAAACACGAGACCCCCATCACCGTCCGACCCGCCGCCACCGGCCACGACACCAGACCCGACGGAGGCCGCAGCGACAGGGCCTGCGCCGACGCACTGGTCTGGACCATGCCCTCCGGCCGCACCTACACCACCGACCCCGAACCCCCACCCTTCTGAGGGTCAGGGCCGCGGGCGCCCCTCACGTCGAGGGACAGGGCACGTCCGACGGATCCGGTGATCTGGTCGTGGTCGAAACCCAGGCGTCGGGCGGTGGCGACGAAGGCGCGGGCCTCGTCGTCCAGCTGGCTGCGGCGCTCGGACTCGCTGAGGTGGGCCGGGCGGTCGGCCACCCTGGTGCCACCGCCCCGGCGAGATCTGATCAGTGCCGCCGCCTCGAGCTCGCGGTAGGTGCGGGCGACCGTGCCTGCGGCGAGCCCCAGGTCACCGGCCAGCTGCCGCACCGGCGGCAGCCGGTCCCCCGGCGCGAGCACGCCGTGGGCGATCAGCTCGGCCAGCTGCCGGCGCAGCTGTTCGTACGGCGGGGTCGGGTCGCTGTCGTCGACCGTCAACGATCCGGTCATCGCGAGACGCCGATCCTCAGCCGTGCGGGGGCGACCACGGTGCTCGCGCACCAGGTCAGCAGCAGCAGCGTGACCGGCAGTGACCCGAGCAGCAGGCCCTGCGCGACCAGCCACCACCACGGCCCGCAGTCGAGGGAGTGCAAGGCGCTGGCCATGGTCAGGGTGATCCCGAGCAGCGGCACGCAGACCAGGATTCCGCCGGCCGCGGTGACCACCGCCGCCGACCGTCGTCGCAGCTCGTCGTCGCCGTCCGGTCGCTCGGCCAGATCGCCCGGACGGGGTCGCCGAACGACGGCCCGCAGCGCCAGGACGGCGAGCACCATGCCGAGCCCAACGACCACCGCCAAAGGAATCGAGTAGTACGAGCCGGGCCAGGGCCCGGCACTTCTCGAGACGGTGGCCGAGCACTGCAGGGCCAGCCGTCGGCCAGGCCTGCCGAGGTCGTCGGCCGAGGCAGTCGTCGTGGCCACCGTCATGAGCCCGGCCAGCACCACCCCCGCGGCACCTACTGAGCGGGCCAGCCTCGACGGCAGATAGTGGGCCAGGCGTCGGGTCTGCAGCCCCGCCCTCCGGACGCCGCCGGCCGGAGGGGTCCAGAGCTCGTCGACGAGTACTCCGAGCACCACGAACAGGGCGAACAAGGGAGCGGCCAGCAGGGGACCCCGACCGAGGAAACCGGCCGTCGCGGTGAAGTAGCCGGCGACGACACCCGCGGTCAGGCCCACCCAACGCCCAGCCATCGTCCGGCCGGCGACCCTGTCACCACCGGCCGCCGTGCCGCTCCCGGCAACCCGGTCGGGGTCGACCCTTTCGACCCTCGACGAGAGGGTGGCTCCGCGACGACGCCAGGTGAGTCGCAGCCCCATCGCCGCAGCCAGCACGAGCACGGCCACGATGGCGAAGCGTCCGGTCACGGTTCCTCCTGTATCAACTGTGTGACACAAGATGGTGAGGCCCTTGGGATACTTGTGTCAAGTCACTGATACAAAAGGTTCAGTGCGAAGCAAGCCTCAGGCGCCACGACGGCCGAGATCGGGTCAGGCGGTCTCGTCGTACGGGGTGATCCGGCAGCGGCTGACAGCGGCCCCGTGGTCGAGGTCGAGTGCCAGGTCGAGGACCAATGTGGCGCGCTCCCCCGGCACCACCCAGCGGGCACCGGCGGCCGCGGACTGCTCCGCCGGACCCAGGCTCGCCGGCCCGGCCCAGGCGTCGGCCACCCGCAGCAGCCGGGTCAGGTCGGGCACGTCGAGCCCGGTGACCTCCAGTCCGGCCGGCCACCGCGGGTCGTCCGTACCCAGCTGCGCGACGATCGCGCCTGCCGCCGCCGTCAGAGCCGGCGACGGGTCGTCGACCCTGTGCACGGACAGGGTCTGCACCCGCGGCGGCAGCTCGGGGGTCATCCGGATCTCGACCCGCACCCGCCCTGCCCGCCCGCGCAGCCACCAGCGCAGGTGGGCCGGTGAGTCGGAGTCGGCCGGGGTGTCGCTGTCGCGCTGCAGCGGGCCGTACCGCTCGCCGATCCCGGCCAGGTCGGCCCTGCGCCGCACCAGCTCGTGGTCGAGGTCGACGTTCATGGCCAGCACCCGGGCGGCCAGCCCGTCGTCCCAGGCGGCGATCAACGTCTCGACATCAGACTGTGCCGCAACGATTTCGGGCCACAGGCCACCGGTGCGGGGCGGGGTCGCGGACGTGCCGACCACGCTCGCCCGCTGCCGGCCGACGTGGGTCTCGCCGGCCAGCAGGCCCTTCAGCAGGGTCGCGGCGAGGCGGGACGACGGCGCATAGGTGCTGTTGGCCAGCACGACCACCCCCAGCCCGGTGTCGGGGTGCCAGCGCATGTTCGACCCGAAGCCCGGGTAGCCGCCGCTGTGCCCGACCACGGTGCCCAGCCGGGGCTCGCTCTCGACGAACAGCCCGAACCCGTACGAGACCACCCGCATCGTGGGCGCCTCGGTGAGCTGGTTCCACACCAGCTGCGGGGTCATGGTGCGGTGCGGCTGCTGCAGCTCGCGCCGGCTGGCCCGTCGCAGCGGGTGGCCGTCGGGCTCGCTCAGGTCGCTGCCCCGGGCCGGGACCGCGGCGGTGAACCCGCCGATCCAGCGGGCCAGGTCGGCGACGGTCGAGAACAGCCCGCCCATGGCGGCGAACGCGCCGTAGCCGTCGAAGGGCACCTCGAGCCAACGGTTCTCGACCCGCCGGTAGCCCGTGGCCAGCCGGCCGGCCGGCAGCCGGTCGAGGTGGTAGCCGGTCGTCGTCAGGCCCAGCGGCCGCAGCACCCGCCCGCTGACCACCTCGTCGTACTCCTGACCGGTCACCTCTGTGATCAGGCGGCCCAGCAGGGCGTAGCCCAGGTTGGCGTACTCGAACTGGGTGCCGTTGGGCCAGGCGAACCGCAGCCCACCCGCGACCAGTTCGTCGAAGTCGGCGACCGGCAGGTCCTGCTGCCGGTCGCCCCACGGGTCGTCGGTCGGCAGGCCGGCCGTCATCGTCAGCAGCTGCCGCACCGTGATCGGCGCGCTGTCCCCGGTCGGCAGCCCCATGCCCTGGGTCTGCGGCAGCCAGGCCCCGATCGGGTCGTCGAGCGAGAGCAGCCCGTCGTCCCGCAGCGCCAGAACCGTTGTGGCGGTGAAACTCTTGGTCATCGACGCGATCCGGAACACGGTGTCGGCGTCCGGGGTCGCCGCGGCGGTGTCGCCGTCCCGGGTCCGGCCGCGGCCGCCGCTGTGCACCAGCACGCCGTCCCGGACGACGCCGTAGGCCAGACCCGGCGTCAGCTGCTCGGCGGCGAAGGCGTCGACCAGTGGCTCGACCACGGCGGCGACGCGGGAGTCGATCGAAGGGGGGGACACGCGCCGATCCTGCCACGACGGCCCTTACCCTCAACGGGTGGAGGGCCAAGGTGTGGACGACGGCGTGGCCGGCGGCGTGACCGGCGTCGCGGTGGTGATCCCCGCCAAGGACGAGGCCGACCGGATCGCCGCCACCGTCACCGCCGCCCGTTCGATTCCCGGCGTCCGGCTGGTCGTGGTCGTCGACGACGGCTCGAGCGACCAGACCTCCCGGCAGGCCATGCAGGCCGGCGCCGAGGTGGCGCGCCACCCCCGCAACCGCGGCAAGGGCGCGGCCATGACCACCGGCGCCGCCGCCGTCGCCCGGCTCGCCGGCTCCGACAGTGCGGCGACCGCACTGCTGTTCGTGGACGGCGACCTGGGCGGCACGGCCGCCGCGACCGCCGTCCTGACCGGCCCGGTGCTGGCCGGGGACGCCGACATGACCATCGCCACGCTGCCGCCGCAGGGCCCCGGTGGGGGCCACGGGTTCGTGGTGCGGCTGGCTCGCCAGGGCATCCACGCCGCCACCGGCTGGACGGCGGCCCAACCGCTGTCGGGCATGCGCTGCCTCACCCGTCAGGCCTTCGATGCGGCCTGCCCGCTCGCCGCCGGCTGGGGGGTCGAGACCGGCCTGACCATCGACCTGCTCGCCGCCGGCTACCGGGTGGTCGAGGTGCCGTGCGAGCTGCAGCACCGGGTCACCGGGGGGGACTGGCGGGGGCAGCTGCACCGCGGCCGGCAGTACCGCGACGTGCTGCGGGCGTTGCTGGTGCGCCGCACCCGTCGCCGGCTGCCGCTGCGCCTGCTCGACCGGCGCCGCTCGCCGTCCGCCCCGTGAGGTCGCCCGCCCGGGTGTGGTGGGGCTGCGGAGTCACCTCGGTGCTGCTCTGGTGGTCGGTGGCGGCGACCGGGGACAGTGCCGCCGCACCCGGGCTGGGCCCCGCGACGGTGACTCCGCCGTGGGACCTGGCCGCGATCCTGGGCCGGACGAGCACCGACGGCTCGGCCCCGCTGCTGTCGCCCTGGCTGGTGACGGCGGCCCTCGACCTGGCGGTGGTCCTCGGCGCCGTCGCGCTGCTCGCCGGGTGGCGGACGCTGGGTCGGCACGAGCAGCGGACGGCGTCGCCGGTGGTGCTGCTGGTCGCCGGAGCGGTCGCGGCCCTCGCGCTGACCCTGGTGCCGCCGTCCGGCTCGGCCGACCACCTGTCCTACCTGGCCTACGGTCGGATCGCCGCCGCCGGTGACGACCCCTACGCCGTCAGCCCCGCCCAGTGGCACAGCGGCACCGACCCGGTGGCGGGCGCCGTGCAGCCGCCCTGGCAGCACACCCCCGACGTGTACGGACCGGTGGCGACCGCCGCGATGACGGCCGCAGCCGCCGCCGGTGACGGCTCGCTGCGGCTGACCCTGTGGCTGTGGCAGCTGCTGTGCGCGGCGGCGTTCGTGACCGTCGGATGGCTGCTGCACCGCACCGTCGCGCCGGCCCACCGGGCGACCGCCCACCTGGTGTGGACCGTGAACCCGCTGCTGCTCACCCAGCTGGTCGGCGGCGCCCACGTCGACGTGCTGGCGGCGCTGGTCGCCGTGGCCGCGGTGGTGGTCGCCGGCCGCGGGCCGCAGGCGCCCGGCCGATGGCGACCGGTGGTGGCGGGGGCCCTGGTGGGGGTGGCGGCGGCCACCAAGCTGCCGTACGCCCTGGTCGGGGTCGGGCTGCTGCTGTCCCCGGCGCTGTCGGGGGTCTCGGGGCGCTCGGGGCTGTCAGGGCTCTGGGCGTCGCCGGTGGGGGCAGGGCAGCCGGACGGACGACGGCCGTGGCGCTGGTGGCTGTCCGGACTGGCTGCAGGGGTGGCGGTCGTCGTCCCGGCCTTCTGGCTGGTCGGGCCGCACGTGCTCGACCAGCTGCGCACCGCCAGCGGCTTCACCACCATCGCCTCGCCGTGGCGTGCCGTGGTGGCGCTCGGCGAACGCCTGAGCAGTGCGGCCACGATGCGGCAGGTCGTCGCGCCGCTGGCGGTCGCGGTGGCGCTCGCGGTGACGGTGGCGCTGGTTCGCCGGTGGCGGGTCCGCTCGGCGGCGGGCCTGGCCGCCGTCCTGGCGCTGGCCTGGGTGCTCACCGCCGCCTATGCCCTGCCCTGGTACGACGCGCTGGTCTGGCCGCTGCTCGCCCTCGCCCTGCCCTGGGCCACGACCGCTGAGCCGAGCGTCCGGCCCGCCCCGACAGCCGCGCCGCTGTCGATGGTGCTGCCGACGGCGCTGCCGACGCCGCTGTCGATGGTGTTGCCGACGGCGTTGCCGACGGCGTTGCCGACGGCGTTGCCGGTGGTGGGGGCGGTCCTGGTGCCGTGGCTGACCGTGAGGTTGGCGGTGCTGGCGCTCGCCTACCTGCCGGGACGGGTGGTCGGGCTGACCCCCGCGCTCGAGACGCTCACTCTGGGCCTACGGCACTACCTGGCCCCGGTCGTCCTGCTCGCCGCGGTGGTCGCGGTCCTGCTCAGCCGCGAGTCGCCCGCCTGACCTCGTCGGCAGCGGCGTCGGCGGCCGCCTGGCGCGCCTCGTCGGCCAGCCGGACGGCGAGCGCCAGCAGCGCCGGCAGCAGCACGAGCAGCGTCGAGGCCAGCGTCAGCCAGGGATGGACGGGCCACGTCGACGACGACCACGGCGAGGGGGACCAGGCCGGGCCCCGGGTCCAGGTCGCCATCGCCGGCCGACTGCCGGCGAGCGTCCACCAGGCGAGGCCGGCCAGCAGCAGCACCCCGGCACCGACCAGCGCCCGCTGGGCGCCGACCCCCGCCAGTCGGGCCGCCCACGAGGGTCGGTCGGCGACCGTCAGCGCCACGGCCACCAGGGCCAGGCCACCGGCGAGGACGCCGCCGTGGTCCAGCACCCCGACCGCGGCCAGACCGTTGCCCAGCACCCGGTCCACCAGCACCGCCACCGTCGTGACCAGCCCCAGCGCCAGCACCGCAGTGGTCGGCCGCCGCCGTCCCGGACCGGGCAGCAGCAGGGCGGCCAGCGCCGCCAGGCCCGCGACCACCGCCCCGGTCAGCAGCGCCAGCGCCAGGGTCGCCGTCACGTGCGGGCCGTGCCACCAGGGCCAGGTTCCGGCCAGGACGGCGGCGACCGGCAGTGCGGCGCCGAAGACCCCCAGCGCGAACGCGGCGTTGACGAACCGTTGCTGCACCTGCCGCTGTCGCCGGCTCGTGCGGACCGCGGCCACCACCCCCAGCGCGACGGCCAGCCAGAGGGCCCACCCGACGGCGAGCAGTCCCGGCCGCACCGAGGCCAGCCGGCGCCAGGCCTGGTCCAGGTCGAGGCGCTGGATGACCGGGTCCTCGCTGGTGGCACGCCCCTGCGCCAGGGCCGACCCGGAGTCCGTCTCGCCCGGCGGAGGCAGGCCCAGGGCGGCCAGCACCGTCGCCGAGACGTCCACGCTGTGGGCCACGCCGTCGACGGTCGCCCAGCCGGCTCGCGCCGTCCCCTGCCGGTAGCGCCCGCCGCCCGGCGCCGGGCCCACCGCCACCAGGACCTGCGACCGGGCCTGGACGGCGGCCCTCGGCTCGCTCCGCCCGAACGATTGGGCCGCAGGGTCGGCGAGCGAGGCCAGCACCACCGTCGAGGTGTCCGGCAGTACCGCCAGCAGCTGCCCGATCCGGTCGTCGAGGGCCACCAGCTGGTCGGCCCGGCTCGCCGTCCCGGCCGGCGGCGAGTCGACCGTCGCACTGGCGTCGACCGTCGCGGTGCGGCGTCGGCTGTAGGTGTGGCGTCGGCGTTTCCCGTGGAACCGGTGGATCCGTTCAGCCCGCCCAGGTCGACCACGAGCAGCGCGGGGTGGGTGTCGACGGCCTCCTGCACCTGCTGGGCCAGATCGTCGGCGGTCTGGGACGGGTCGATGCCGCCCGCGGCGTCCGAGGGAACCCCCGGCCAGGCATCGGCCGTCGTGTGGTCCCCGTTCCCGCCGAGACCGATCGGGGTGTCGCCGGCGAGGGCGAGGATCGCGCCGGTTCCGACCGCCACGCTGCGGCGGTCCGCGAGGCGGTTCACGAGCAGTCCGGGGACGGCGCCGCGGTTCGTCTCGTCGTCGATCATGGTCGCCCAGCCGTCGATCGCGCCGTGACGGTCGGCGCCGACCGTGACTGTCGGCATCGGTCGGCAGGCGCCGTCCGTCGCCGTCCGGTCGATCGTCTGGGTCGGCATCAGGGCCGACAGGGTGAGCCACCCGTCGAGGGGGCAGCGCGGGTCACCCCGCCGCGCGAGCGACGAGGCGCCCGCGCCGTTGGCGACCAGGGTGGCGATGTTGCTCAGCCCGGGGGTCGAGATCGTCCCAGCGCAGCCCCGAGGTGCCGAGCACCACCACCGGTCCGGGTGCGGCCGCCGACCCGGGGACCCCGGTCGGGGAATACCCGGGCAGCACCACCGCTGCCGCCGCGGCGACCGCGGCCAGCACACCGATCGGTCGGGGCCGACCGGGACGGCGCAGGAGGCGGGGCACCGGGTCAGCGTAAGGGCCCGGCGATCGCACGGACGGCCGGACGATGGCCACAATGGCCCCCATGTCGACACCGGCGGCGCCCGCGGCCGCACCCGCGCGGGACGCCGCCGCGAGGTGGCCCTGGCGGCTCGGCGGCTGGGCGGTGCTGGCGGCCTCGGCGGCCTTCGTGATGCACACCTACCTGGTCGACCTCCCCGGCGAGCTGTGGCAGCTCGACCTCGAGGTCTACCGGGACGGCGGCGTCAGCCTGCTCACCGGCCGCCCGCTCTACGAGTGGCTGACCGGGGCGCCGCAGTTCCTGCCGTTCACCTACCCGCCGTTCTCGGCCGTGATGATGGTTCCGCTTGCGCTGGTGCCGTTCCCGGTCGCCGGGTGGCTGTGGTCGCTGATGCAGGTGGGGCTGGTCTGGCTCGCCACCGGGCTGGCGTTCCGGCCGTTCCTGGCGCGGTTCGGTCATCGGGCGGCACTGGCGCAGGGCCTGGTCGCGGCCGGGCTGCTGCTGCTGCGACCGGTCACCGACGGCATCCGCTTCGGCCAGGTCAACGCGGTGGTGGTCACGCTGTGCCTGGCCGACGCCGTCCGACGTCACGGCCGCTGGGCGCCGTCCGGCGCGCTGACGGGACTGGCGGCGGCGGTCAAGCTGACCCCGGCCACGTTCTGGCTGCACTACGCCGCCGCCCGGCGCTGGCGCACCCTGGCGACGAGCGTGGCCGCGGCGGCGCTCGCCACCGCGGCCGCCGCCGCCGTCTCGCCGTCCGCGAGCCTGGCCTACTGGACCGACGCGGTGCTCGACCCCACCCGCCTGGGACCCAACGACGGCGTCTCGAACCAGTCGATGCGTGGGGTGCTGATGCGGGTGGGGCCGCACGACCCCCGCCTGCAGACCCTGGTCTGGGTGGTCCTGGTGGCCGCCGTGCTCGGCCTCGGGCTACGGGTGAGCGCCGGGCTCGACCGGATCGGGGAGCCGGTCGCGGTGGTCGCCGCCGTGGGCATGGTCGCGGTGCTGATCTCACCGGTGTCGTGGGTGCACCACTGGCACTGGGGGATCGCGGTGATCGCGGCGCTGCTCGGTGACGGACGGCGGCGCCGGCGGCAGGTGGCGGCGGCCCTCGCGGCGGCGGCGCTCTACTTCGACCTGCCGTGGTGGGGCGGCTCGTGGCCCGGCCACGGCCCGGTGGTCAGCGTCCTCGGACTGGTGGTGCAGCAGTCGTACGCGATCTTCGCGGTCGTGGCGCTGTGGGCGCTGTGGCGACTGGTGGCGCGGCCCGACCGGGCGCGAGCGGAGGCAAGGGAACGTGGCCCGTACGCGCCCTTGCCCCCGCTCGCAGAGGTGCCAGAGACGGACGACCACCCCGTGACAGGAATAGCTCCGTGAGCACCGATCTGACTTTAGTGTCAACTTTGCCCAGCGCAAAGCGATTCCAACTGGCGGCATTACCCAATACCAACTGAGAATCCGCGTCCCTCAAAGGGACATTCAGTTCGTTGAGGCATCTTCCGAGGATGGCGGCTCAGGGTCCGGGCACCCGCACCAGCAGGGCCCCGGGGTCGACCCGGGCGCGCAGCACCCGGGCGCTCTCGGCGGCGTCGCCGTCCAGCTGCACGTGAAGTGGCTTCTCGCAACGGATCTCGATGCTACGGCACTGCAGATGCCGCACCACCGGATGGTTGCGCCGGGCCCGGGTAACCGCCCCGGCCACCACGGCGCCCCACCCGACCACGCCGCGCGGCGCCACCACGGCGACGTCCAGAACGCCGTCGTCCAGGGTGGCGTCGGGCATCATCGCCAGCCCGCCGGTCAACATGCCGCAGTTTCCCACCAGCACGCTACGCATACGGACGGTCAACGGTTCACCATCGTCCAGTAAAAGCACGGCGCGGGTGGGGGTGCCGGTCATGCGCGCGACGCCGGCCACGACATAGGCCCACCAGCCCACCCGCTCCTTCAGCTCGGGCTCGACGGTGGCCATCACCTCGGCGTCGAAACCGAGCCCGGCCATCACCAGGAACGTCTCGCGCCGGACGTCGTGGTCCTCGCCCGAGACGTCGATCTCGGCCCGCACCACGTCGACCTGGCGGGTGGTGCCGGTCAACGCCACGTCGAGGGCGGCATCCAGGTCGGCCACCGGCAGCACCAGGTTGCGCGCCAGCAGGTTGCCGGTGCCGGCCGCCAGGATGCCCAGCGGCACCCCGGTGCCGGCGACCTCGGCCGCCACCGCCCGCACCGTGCCGTCGCCGCCGAACACGATGACCGTGTCGACCCCCGCGGCGAGCGCCTGCCGGGCCTGGCCCGGCCCCGGGTCGGCCTCGGTGGTCTCGATCCACAACGGGTCGGCCCAGCCCAGGGCCGTGCACCGGCCGGTCAGCCAGGCGCGCTCGGCCACCGGGTGGCGCAGCTTGGTGGGGTTGACGATCACGGCGGCCCGAGGCGCCGGGCGCGGTGAGTGCGGGTCGCTCAGCGACGTGGGGGCGGTCACCGAACGCCGCGCCCGTCGGCGCACCCACAGGATCAGCAGGACCGCGACGGCGATCGCTGCCACCAGGGCCACCGCCCGCACGACGTCCCCAACGGCCATGGGGGCACGCTACTCAGACCCGGCGACCCGCGTCGTCCGAGCGGTGCAGGGGTGCATCTCGATACCCTCGGTCTGTGATTGACCTGCGTCTGCTGCGTGAGGACCCCGAAGCCGTACGAGCCAGCCAGCGAGCCCGCGGGGACGACGAGTCCCTGGTGGCCGCGGCGGTGAGCGCCGACGAGCGCCGTCGCTCCAGCCTGACCCGGTTCGAGCAGGCCCGGGCCGAGCAGAACGCGATCGGCAAGCAGGTGGCCCAGGCCGGCGGCGAGGCCAAGCAGGCGCTGATCGCCCGCACCCGCGACCTGGCCGACCAGGTCAAGGCCCTCAAGGCGGCCGCCGACGAGGCCCAGACCGAGCTGGACGACGTGCTCGCGCGCATCGACAACGTCGTCCAGCCCGAGGCGCCGGTCGGTGGCGAGCAGGACTACGTGGTGATCCGCGAGGTCGGCATCCCGCGCGACTTCGCCGCCGAGGGGGTCACGCTTCGGGACCACCTCGAGCTGGGCGAGCTGCTGGGCGCGATCGACACGGTGCGCGGCTCCAAGGTGTCGGGGGCGCGCTTCTACTACCTCACCGGCGTCGGGGCGCGCCTGGAGCTGGCCCTGCTCAACCTGGCGATGGACCAGGCGGTCGAGGCCGGCTTCACCCCGGTGATCACCCCCACCCTGGTCAAGCCCGAGGTGATGCGCGGCACCGGCTTCCTCGGCGCCCACGCCGAGGAGATCTACCGGCTCGAGGCCGACGACCTCTACCTGGTCGGCACGTCCGAGGTCGCCCTCGCCGGCTACCACGCGGGCGAGGTCGTCGACCTGTCGGCCGGGCCCAAGCGCTACGCGGGCTGGTCGGCCTGCTACCGGCGCGAGGCCGGCTCGTACGGCAAGGACACCCGCGGCATCATCCGGGTGCACCAGTTCCACAAGGTCGAGATGTTCAGCTACAGCCGCGTCGAGGACGCCACCGCCGAGCACCAGCGGCTGCTGGCCTGGGAGGAGGCGATGCTGGCCAAGGTCGAGCTGCCCTACCGGGTGATCGACGTAGCGGCCGGCGACCTCGGCTCCAGCGCGGCCCGCAAGTTCGACTGCGAGGCCTGGCTGCCCACCCAGTCGCGCTACCTCGAGCTGACCTCGACCTCGAACTGCACGACCTACCAGGCGCGCCGGCTCGACATCCGCGAGCGCCACCCCGAGAACCCGGACGCCGGCAACCGCCACGTCGCGACCCTGAACGGCACTCTGGCCACCACCCGGTGGATCGTGGCGCTGCTCGAGAACCACCAGCAGGACGACGGCTCGGTCCACGTGCCGGTCGCGCTGCGGCCCTACCTGGGCGGTCTCGAGGTGCTGCCGGCGATCAACGCGGTCGCGCCGTCCGGGTCGGTGTCCGCACCGGCATCGTCGTCCGGGTCGGTGTCCGCGCCGGTGGGCAGCTGATGCTGGTCGCCCTCGACATCGACGGCACGATCCTCGACTGGGACGAGCGGCTCTCGGACCGGGTGCGGGACGCGGTCGCCGCGGTCGCGGCCGCCGGGCACGACGTCGTCATCGCCACCGGCCGCTCGGTGGTCGGCACGGTGCCGGTGCTCGACCGGCTGGGCCTGACCACCGGCTGGGCGGTGTGCAGCAACGGCGCGGTGACGATCCGGCTCGCCCCTGAGCTGCCGCTCGGTTACGAGGTCAGCGAGGCGGTCACCTTCGACGCCGGCCCAGCGATCAAGCTGCTGCGCGAGTACCTGCCGACCGCGATCTACCTGGTCGAGGGGCCCGACCCGCTGGCGCCCCGGCTGGTGACCTCGCCGTTCCCCGCGAACGAGCTGGCGGGGGAGATCGAGATCGTCTCGTTCTCGGAGCTGGTGGCCGAACCCGCGACCCGGGTCGTGGTGCGCAGCATCGAGCACACCGCCGAGGACTTCACCGAGGTGATGCACCAGGCCGGGCTGCACGGGGTCAACTACGCCGTCGGCTGGACCGCCTGGCTCGACCTGTCGCCCGAAGGGGTCAGCAAGGCCAGCGCCCTGGAGGTGGTGCGCGACCGGTTGGGCATCGCCGCCGACGCCACCCTGGCGGTCGGGGACGGTCGCAACGACCTCGAGATGTTCGCCTGGGCCGCCCGCTCGGTGGCCATGGGGCAGGCCGTGGAGATGGTGCGGGTGGCGGCCTCCGAGGTCACCGGCTCGATCGAGGACGACGGGCTCGCCGACGTCCTCGAAGCCCTGCTCGGCTGAGACGACGCGGCTTGTCTCATCGGACAGAGTCCTGTGGACAAACCTGGACTCGACCTGTGGACAGAAGTGTGGACCATCCGGTGAACGGCCGATCCTCGACGAGCTGACCTGCGCAGATGCCACGCGGACAGATCGCGCCACTGTGGACGAGCGCTTTCGTACCGGCTCGGACCGGCTCGGAGCGCCGCGGTCGACACGCGAGCGTTGACCACGGTACGTCACAGAATGAACACGATGCGTGTGCGACCATCCGAGGGTGGTTCTGCGCGAACTCCTTCCCCCTGAATCCGGCGACGCCCCCGAACGGTCGGTCTCCAGCCGCCGTGAGGCCCGCCGTCCCCACCGTCGACGTACCGGCCCGATCCTCGCCGCCGGGGCGGTGCTGCTGGCCACCGCGGGCGCATCGTTCGCCGTCCTGGGCTCGGGCCCCCGCACCGGCACCGATCTCGCCTACCCGGGCGGCAGTCGGACGGCGGGGACCACGGGCCGACCCGGCACCGCCACCGGGCAGGCGGCCGCCACCCAGGCCGGCGCGCCGGCCGACGTCAACATCTCGCGGGCCGGCACCGCCGGCACCACGATGCCGGCCGGCAAGGCGTACAGCGGAGCCCCGTGGCCGGCGCTGGCCTACACCCTGCAGGCGACCACGAACGGCATGAGGCCGGCGCCGTTCCCGGTGGCCGTGCCCGGGTACCGCCTGGCCAAGAGCTGGGCCGCGAGTGCCACCGTGACCGCCGACCGGCACTTCGCCGCGGTCGGTGGGCTACCGGTGCGGACCGCGAGCTGGGGTCAGTGCCGCACCCAGCGGTTCTACATCCGCTGGCAGGCGAGCGACCCTCGGGCCGTGGTGGACGCCAGCTTCGTCGACGCCGGCGTCCGCACGGTCCAGAACACCCCGGTGCACGGCGCCGGCGGCTGGATGTCGAGCTACGGCTGCGTGCAGCCCGCGCTGCGGATCCGGCCCGGGGCCGGGCCCGCCACCGCCACGGTCACTCTGCAGGTCCAGGTCTGGAACCGCGGCTGAGCCGCTGACCGGCCAGGGCCGTGGTCACCGGTCGGGAGATCATCAGGTCGTCGGTGAGGTCGATCACCCGCATCACGCCGTCCGGGTCGGGCACCCGAGGCGCCGGCACCGCCGGTGGCACCACCAGCTTGCGCCGCGCCGGCGCGCCGGGGGCTGCCACCGCCGCGGTGGGCAGCTGGGCCACGAAGGCGTCCCAGCCGAACCGCAGCGCGTTGGTGCGGGCGCGGGTGGTCACGGTGGACGTCGTGACGTCCTGCGCGATCGCTGCCCAGGTGGCTGGGTCGAACCGCTCCAGCGCCGTGGTCGGCAGGTAGACGCAGCCGTCGGCGCCCACCTCGTGGAAGCTCTCGGCATCGGTGGCGATCACCGGCCGGCCGGCGGCGTGCGCCTCGGCGATCGGCCAGGCGAAGCTGCCGGGCGTGCCCAGGGCCAGCACCGCCTCGGCCCCCAGGTAGAGGGTGCGCAGCTGGTCGTCGGTCGGGTCCGAGAACACGTCCAGGTGCCCGCCGCAGCCGGTCACGGTGGCCTCCTCGTCGGCCGTCAGCGCCGGCCCGACGACCACCAACGAGGCGCCGTCCAGGCTGGGCGTGCGGCGCAGGCTGATCCACGCCTGCAGGGCCAGGTCGCGCCGGTCGCAGCGGTCGGTGCCGGCGACGACCAGCAGGTAGGGCCAGGCCGGCGGGGTGTGCCGGCCCAGCGGCAGCATGTCGGGCCGCAGATCGGGGTCGACCGGCAGGTGCAGGACCGAGGCCGGACGACCCGTCAGGCGGTGGACGACGTCGGCGGTGGCCTGGCTGGTGGCCATCAGATGGTCGGCGCGCTGCAGCGCCTCGAGGTGACGGTGGCCGCGGTAGCGGTCCAGCGGGCGGCTGCGCCGTCCCGGGGTCAGTCCGAGCAACGCCTGCACCGGGCGCATGTCGTGGCAGGTGACCGTGACCGGCAGCTCGCCGGGCAGGTCGGTGGCCCAGACCGCGTCGCGCAGGTCGACGATGTGCACCAGGTCGACGTCCCTGGCCAGCTTGGTCATGCGACGTCCGAGCCCGGCGGCGCTCTCGAGGGTGGCCAGGCCGCGGCCCGGGCGCTCGGCCTTGATGTGCCGCGAGAACCGGTCGGCCGAGGCCAGCACAAGCACGTCGGCCCCGGAGGCGTGCCAGGCCCGCTCGTAGAGCTTGGTCATGCGGTGCGGGCCGTACCCGCTACTGGCATGGGCTCCGATGAGCAGGACCCGCTTACGCATGGAGCGCTTCCCCCTGGTTCTCGCGGTGATCTCACCTGAGCGGTGATCTCACAAGATGTGATGACTCGATCTCTGAGGGTAGCGGGCAATGTCACCAAGTGTGAATGGATGACTCGAATCCGTGACTACTGCCCCATCCGGGTCGCGCCGGCGCATCCGGGCCGACCCGCGACCGACCGGCCGAGACCGGGCGCAACCGTCCCCTGTCGGACGACGCGCGCCGATCGGTGCGCTATCGGGACCGGTCGGGGGTATTCGGGCGGTCAACCGGAGGTCTCCGGGACCAGTTCTCGGGCACTTTCCCCCGCCGCTGCGAATACCCACAGCGAGTAGACATGGCGGACGAGGGTCCTTTGCTGTGACAATTCCCGCTGGCAGGGATGCCGCCGATGGCACTGCGTGGCGGTCCTGAGCCACTCCAACGGCCTAACGGTCGGCGGAGAGTAATCAGTCGGTGACCGCATGCCTGCCGGGTCGGCGGGAACCGGCTCAAGGGTTCGCGACCGGGCGTCGAAGGATGCGCCGAAGGGTGCACACTGGTACCCGGCATCGACTTGCGCTGCACCGTCTGTGACCGTCACAGTCACCGTCAGAGGCTGCAGGAAGGATCTTCGAAGTGACTCAGGAATTCGCTCACCCGACCTCGGGGGACTCCGCCATCGAGAGCCTCTTCGAAGTCACCATGCGCGGGTACAACAAGCGCCAGGTCGAGGACTACGTGTCCTGGCTGCAGAACGAGGTGCGTACCGCGCAGGAAGAGGCACGACTGGCCCAGTCGACCGCCAGCGACCACGAGCGCAGTCTGGCGTCGGCTCGCAACGAGCTGGCCGCTGCGCACGACTCGGCCTCCACCGCCCGCCCGGCCCACGAAGAGGTCAGCGAGCGGCTGGCGCAGATCCTGCGTCTGGCCGACGAGGAGGCCGACCAGAAGCGCGCCAAGGCCGCTGCCGAGTCGGACACCACTCTCGAGGCGGCGCGTGAGCAGGCCGCCAAGGTGCTCGAGGCGGCCCGGTCGGCTGCCGAGGGCATCATCTCGGCCGCTCGCGAGCGGGCCGACAAGGAGGCCGCTGCCGCCAAGTCCGAGGCCGAGCGCCTGCTGGTCGACGCGACGTCGTCGTCCCAGAACACCCTGGCCGACGCCGAGTCGCGCGCCGCTGCGGTGCTCGCCGACGCCGACCAGCGCAGCCAGAGCATCACGACGCTGCAGGACGAGCGGCTGGCGTCGCTGCGCGACGTCCACACCGACACCCTGCGCCGCCTCGAGGCGGTCCGCGGTGTGCTCGAGAAGGTCCTCACTGCCGAGGCCGACGCAGGCCCGCCCGACAGCGGCATCGCGGCGACCCCGCTGCCGGTGGCCGGGACGGCGCTGCGTGCCGTCGACATCGCGTTCAACGGCTCGGCCACCCCCGTCAAGGAGGCCGTCGTCGCCGAGGTCCCCATGGCCGAGGAGGCAGCGTCGCTGGACGAGGTCGACCCGCTCAGTGACTCCTACGTCATCGAGACCGCCGACGACATCGTCGCCAGCGGCACCGCGGACATCAGCGGCGAGGGCGTGGCAGCCGGCCGCGGCTGACCCACCCGATCCACCAGCACGACGAGGAGCCGCTCACCCCGATCGGGTGGGCGGCTCCTCGTGCGTTGCGGTCGCCTCGGGCGTGGATCGCCGGTCGCCTCAGGCGTGGATCGCCGTCGTCCGGTCCTCGGGTGTCTCGATCATGATCTTGCGGGGCTTGGCCTTCTCGGTCACCGGGATCCGGACCGTCAGCACACCGGCGCGGTAGTCGGCCGCCGACGTGCTCGGTGTCGAGGTTGTCGCCCAGGATCAGCTGGCGGCTGAACACGCCGCGGGGCCGCTCCGCGACCAGCAGCTCGGGGGTGCCCTCCGGCATCGGCCGCTCGGCCTTGACCGTCAGCACGTTGCGTTCGACGTCCAGGTCGACGGTTGTCGGGTCGACGCCGGGCAGGTCGAACTCGATGACGAACTCGGAGCCGTCGCGCCAGGCGTCCATGGGCATCGCCGCCGGTCGGGCGAGGGTGCCGAACATCTGTTGGGTGAGACGGTCGAGGTCTCGGAAGGGGTCGGTACGTAGCAGCATGGCAGTCTCCACCTCCACGATCTGATGACGCCGGGCGCCATCACCTCCGTCGTAGCACGCCGGCCGGGGTCTCGGTCCGGGGCTCAGGTCCCGAAAGTGCCCTCACGGACGAACGTGCCCTCACGGGCTAGTGACGACCCCAGAGCCTGCGGTAGGCGGCAGCCGCCCTGGGGTTGGCGGTGGTCTCGAAGATCGCGCTGCGGATCGTGCTGTTCGGCTCGTTGAAGTAGTTCTCGTAGACCACGACGTCGCGGTTGTCGGTGAAGAAGCGGTACATGCGCTGGACGAAGAAGTCGTTGTCCCCCGGGCCGTTGACGTCGTCCAGCCCCCACTCGGGCACGGCGAAGCCCTTCTTGTGCCTGCGGGCGAAGTCGACGCCGTCCTGCAGTCCGGGCGCCCAGTTCGGCTGCGTCACCCGCACCCACATCGCCTCGTCGGTGGCGGCCCGGACGCCGCTGTCGTAGTGGTCCATCGAGATGCCGTCGGCGACGTCGTCCCCCGGCCACAACGCGGTGATCGCCGCCAGCCGGTCGGTGTCGCCCTTGAGGGCGGTGCTGCAGTTGAGGTCGAGCCAGAACGTGAACCTCGGCGACACCTTCGTCATCACCGCGGTGACATGCCGGAACGCCGCACGGTACTGGGGCGCCGTCTGGGCGGTCACCGCCCAGGGGAACCACGCCCCGTTGACCTCGACCCCCATCCGGATCATCGCGTCGTCGTGGCCGTTGCGCACCAGCTGCTGGGCCACGGCCTTGAACACGGCGTCCTGCTTGCCGCTGGTCACGTCCTCCCAGTGGCCCCGCCGGTCGGTGGGCAGCAGCGGCAGGCCGTAGCTGAGCCTGCCCTTGAACGCGGCGAACCCCGCGATCGACCACTCGCTGCCCGCGATCTGGGCCCAGCTGCCGTACAGCGGGTACGTCATGGCGACGTCCATCGGCCGGCCCCGCCAGGTCGCGGCCTTGGCGAGGTGGCCGGCCGTGGCGGCGCCGCCGGGCCACATGCCGCTGTACCAGGGCAGCCCCGAGGGCGGCTTGCCGAACATGGTGACCGCCATCCCGGGCCCCGGCAGGTGGGCCGCCGGCGGCGACGTCGCACCTGTCCCGGCACCGCCGGCACCGCCGGTACTGCCTGAGGCTCCGGGCCCGGTGGCCGGCGACGACGAGGTCCCGCCGGACGGCGTACCGAGGTTCGGGTCGTGCGACGGGGTCGGTGCGGGTGCGGCGGCGACCTGCTCGAGGTCGGCGACGACGTCCGGCGACAGCTTCACGCCGGTGGACCGCCCGGGGCCGAGCAGGTACCCGCCGAGGCCGAGGGCGACCGTGACGGCGGCCGCGGTCGTGGCGATCCGGGTGCGGCGGCGGCGTGAGCGGCGCCGTTCCACCGCCCGCTCGCCCGCCCGCTCGACCACCATGGGGTTCACCGTAGGTGGCCGTCCGGGCGGCGACGGCCCGCTCCGCGAAGTCGATCACGGTTTCGGCTGCGGGAGGATGGCCCCATGCGACTGGTGGCGACCGACCTCGACGGCACCCTGCTGCGGGCCGACGGGTCGGCGTCGCCGCGCACCAGGGCCGCGCTGGCGGCCTGCTTCGCCGCCGGCGTCGACGTGGTGATGGTCACCGGACGGCCGGTGCGCTGGATGGCGCCGGTCGCCGACCTCGCCGACCACCACGGCCTGGCCCTGTGCAGCAACGGCGCCGTCCGCTACGACCTGCGCGACGAGCGGGTGGTGAGCTGGCGTCCGCTCAGCCCGCTGACCGTGGTCACCGCCGCGGCGGCGCTGCGCGAGCAGTACCCGGACGCCTACTTCGCGGTCGAGACGCTGCGGGGCTTTCGGCGGGAGGCCGACTACGAGGTCACCCACGACGACGCGCGGCGGGCCCCGGTGGGCGAGCTGCCCGGCCTGGTCGCCGACGACCCGCAGGTGATCAAGCTGCTGTGGCGGGGGCGTGACGTCTCGGCCGACGCGCTGCTGGCGGTGGCTCGTCGCGCCCTGGACGGCATCGCCTCGCCGGTGCACTCGGGCGCGCTCGGCAGCCTCATCGAGATCAGTGCGCTGGGCGTCGACAAGGCCTCGGGGCTCGCCGAGCTGGCAGCCGAACGCGGCATCGACCCCGTCGACGTCGTCGCCTTCGGCGACATGCCCAACGACGTGCCGATGCTCACCTGGGCCGGGCGTTCCTACGCCATGGCCGACGGTCACCCCGAGGCCCTGGCCGCGGCCGCCGACACCGCGCCGTCCTGCGCGGACGACGGCGTCGCCCAGGTGCTGGAGCGCCTGCTCGCCGCCCTCTGACCCCTCGACCAGACCCGCTCGACGAAAGGTCAGAGGTACTGGCCGGTGGAGCCGCGACCGGGTTCGGCGCCGCCCGGGCCCATGCCGCCGCCCGGGCCCATGCCGTGCATCGGGCCGTCCTCCATGCCCATGCCGGGCATCGACCCCGGCGGCAGGGCGCGGCGCATCTGCTCGAGCTGGGCGCGGGCGGCCAGCTGCTGGGCGACCAGCGCGGTCTGGATGCCGTGGAACAGGCCCTCGAGCCAGCCGACGAGCTGGGCCTGGGCGATCCGCAGCTCGGCGTCCGAGGGGGTGCCGGTGTCGCTGAACGGCAGCGTGATCCGCCGCAGCTCGTCGACCAGCTCGGGGGCCAGGCCCTGCTCGAGCTCGGTGATCGACCGCTCGTGGATCTGCGCCAGGCGGGCGCGGCCGGCCTCGTCGAGCGGGGCCGAGCGCACCTCCTCGAGCAGCTGCTTGATCATGCTGCCGATCCGCATCACCTTGGCGGGCTCCTCGATGAGCTCGGCCGGGTTGCGCTCGCCCTCGCTCTCGCCGTCGCCGGGCGCGGAGCCCTTCGACGTCCCGGCCGGGCCGGGCGAGCCGGCGGTGCCGCCGTCCGGGCCGTGCTCGGTGCCGACGTCGGTGACGGCCGTGCCGTCCTGGGTCACCACGACCGTGCGGTGACCGCCGTCCGGCTGCTGTGCGCTGGTTTCCGTCATGAGCCCATCCTGCCTGTTGTGGCCCGACGACGGGTGGTTGGATGCGGTCATGACCTATGACGTGGCCGCCGTCCGTGCCCTGTACCCCGCCCTGGCCGACGGATGGGCGTACCTGGACGGCGCCGCCGGCACCCAGGTGCCCACCTCGGTGATCACCGCCGAGGGTGAGGCCTACCGCCACGGCATCGGCAACCATGGCGGCTACTTCGCCGCGTCGATGCGCTCGGACGCGATCACCCACGCCGCCCGGGCGGCGATCGCCGACCTCGTCAACGCTCCCAGCCCGCACGGCGCGGTGCTCGGTCCCAGCACGACGGCCCTGGTGTTCCGGTTCGCGGACGCCCTGGCCGCGACCTGGCAGGCCGGCGACGAGATCGTGGTGACCCGGCTCGACCACGACGCGAATGTGCGCCCCTGGGTGCAGGCCGCGGCGAGGGTCGGGGTGACGGTGCGCTGGGCCGAGCCGGTGCTGCCCACCCTCGACCTGCCGGCGGCCGCGGTGAGCGACCTGATCGGGCCGCGCACCAGGCTGGTCGCGGTCACCGCCGCCTCGAACGTGATCGGCACCCGCCCCGACGTGCGGGCGATCGCCGATGCCGCGCACTCGGTGGGGGCGCTGGTCTACGTGGACGGCGTGCACGCCACCCCGCACGGCGTCGTCGACGTCGCCTCGCTCGGCGCCGACTTCTACGCCACGAGCGCCTACAAGTGGTCGGGCCCGCACCTGGCCGCCGTGGTCGCCGACCCCGCGCTGCTCGACGACCTGCACCCCGCCAAGCTCGACTCGGTGGTCGACGAGGCGCCGGACCGCTTCGAGCGCGGCACGGCACCGTTCGCCCAGCAGGCCGGGCTGGCTGCGGCCGTGGACCACCTGGCGTCGCTGATCTCGGTCGCCGACCCGGGCGCCGCGCCCGGTGCCGAGGCCGGACGGCGGGAGCGGCTGGTCGCGTCGATGACCGCCGTCGAGGCCTACGAGTCGGCGCTGCTGGCGCGGATGGTCGAGGGTCTGACCGCGCTGCCCCGGGTGCACCGGATCGGGGCACCGGGTCGGCAGGCCCCGACCATCTGGTTCACCGTCGAGGGCTACCACCCCGACCAGGTGGCCAGGGCCTGCGCCGCGGCCGGGGTCAACGTGTGGTCGGGCCACAACTACGCGTGGGAACTGGCCGGGTTCCTCGGCATCCGCGACTCGGGGTCGGCGGTGCGCGCCAGCCTGTCGTGCTACTCGACCCAGGCCGAGGTCGACCGGCTGGTGGACGTCGTCTCGGCGCTGCCGACCACGCCGCCGCCCACCGGGTCGCTGTCGCTGGCCGCACTGTCGGCGTCGCTGTCGTCCGAGTCGTTGTCGAAGGGATCGCTGTCCGACGGGTCGTCCTCGGACGGGTCGTCGTCCAGCCGCCCCGTCGGTGACGGTCGGCCCACGGGTGCCGTATGAGGTCGCAGGGCCGTGTGAGGTCGGAGGTGTCGTGTGAGGTCGGAGGTGTCGAGTGAGTGAGGCGGTCGAGCTCGACCAGCTGCTGGAGGTGGCCGGGCGGTTCGGCACCACGCCCATGCTGCTGACCACCGACGCCGACGGCCGCCCCCGGGCCGCCGCCGTCACCCTCGAGTGGGACGACGACGCCGCCGGCGGGTCTGCTGCCGCGGCGGGTGGTGGCCGGATCGCGCATGTGCGGGCCGGCAACCGGTCGCTGACCAACGCCGCTGCCCGACCGTTGGTGGCCCTGCTGTGGCCGGCACCGCCCGGGGAGCGCTTCGCGCTGCTGGTGGACGGCGAGGTCGTGACGACGACGTCCGACGACGTGCCGGCCGGGGCCGAACCCGGCAGCCGCGCCGCGAGAGTCGGCGGGTGGGTCGACGTCCGACCGACCAACGGCATCCTGCACGTCGTCTCCGGCCACCGCTGACCAGTCGCTGACCGAACGTCCCCGCGGGGACGTGCCTTGGGTGAAAAGCGTCCCTGCGGAGACGCGCCTCGTGGGAGTCGGCCGGCGGCTCACGCGTGTCGGTGAGAGTCGAGGTTCGGTTTCACATGTGCTCGAGAGACTCAAGCGTTGACCCGGTCCGTGGCGCCAGAGTCGAGTTCCTGCTCGGATGTGGTTGCGAGAGTTGGCTTTCGTAGCGAATTCGGCGATTCCCCAGCCGACACCCGACTCTCGATGGCGCTCGCAAGCGGCAACTCGACTCTCGCGGGGCCGAGGGAGACCCAGGAGGTTGCAAGAGCAGCTGGAGGGGTGGGGTCTGTGGGTAGGGGTCAGAGGGTGAGCAGGACCTTGCCGACGTGGGTCGAGGCTTCGACGATGTCGTGGGCCTTGGCGACCTCGGCCAGCGGCAGCCGCTCGTGGATCACCGGTCGCACGGTGCCGTCGGCCAGCAACGGCCAGACGTGCTCCCGCACCGCCGCCACGATCGTGGCCTTCTCGCTCAACGGGCGTCCCCGCAGGGACGTCGCCAGCACCGCGGCCCGCTTGCTCAGCAGTGTGCCGAGGTCGAGCTCGCCGCGGCGGCCGCCCTGCAGCCCGATCACCACGAGCCTGCCGTTGACCGCCAGCGCCTCGACGTTGCGCGCCAGGTAGGCCGCGCCCAGGTTGTCGAGGATCACGTCGGCGCCGTGACCACCGGTCGCGGCCCGCAGTTCGGCGACGAAGTCCTGCTCGCGATAGTTGATGCCGATCGTGGCGCCCAGCTCGGCGCAGTGGGCCAGCTTGTCCGCCGTCCCCGCGGTGACGGCGACCCGGGCCCCGATCTGGCGCGCCAGCTGGATCGCCATCGTGCCGATCCCGCTCGACCCGCCGTGCACCAGCAGCATCTCGTCCGGGCGCAGGCCGGCGATCATGAAGACGTTGCTCCAGACCGTGCAGGTCACCTCGGGCAGCGCCGCCGCGTCAGCCAGGCTCACCCCCGCCGGCACCGGCAACAGCTGGGACGCCGGCACCGCCACCTGCTCGGCATAGCCGCCCCCGGCCAGCAGGGCGCAGGCGGTGT
The DNA here is from genome assembly GCA_963738495.1 of uncultured Actinomycetota bacterium. Taxonomy (GTDB): domain Bacteria; phylum Actinomycetota; class Actinomycetes; order Actinomycetales; family Kineosporiaceae; genus CAVTWW01. The sequence goes on along the minus strand of CAVTWW010000017.1, from coordinate 25,757 downwards.
CGCCCAGCACCCAGCCGGTGACCCCCTCACCCACGGCCGTGACGGTGCCGCTGCACTCCAGGCCCAGCCACGGCGGTGCCCCGGGCGGCGGCGGGTAGTGACCCATGCGCTGCATGATGTCGGCCCGGTTCACGGCAGTGGCGGCCACCGTGAGCACCACCTCGCCGGGGCCGGCCACCGGGTCGGGCACGTCGAGCAGCCGCAGCTGGTCGCTGCCACCGGGAGTGACGACGACGACCGCCTTCACGGGCGGCCGCCCTGGGTCGGCGAGGGACCGGGCACGCTCGTCATGACGGGAATCTACGCCCCGGCCCGGGCGGGCTGGTGCCTGCTGGCATCGTGGCGTGACACTGGACGACGGCAGGTCCGCCCGGAACCGTCGCCGTGGCCCTGCCGTTGGACCAGACGTCGGGCTGTTCGCCCGGCACCGTTACTCGAAGGGCTGGGCCCGTGGCCAACACCGACAACACCGACAGGCTGAGGAAGGTCGTCGAGGACCTCGACCTCCCCCACAAGGCAGAGAAGCTGAAGAAGACGGTCGAGGAGCTCGACCTGCCGCACAAGGCCGAGAAGCTCGCCGCCGCCACGTCGCAGACCGCGCGTGAGACGGTCTCGAAGGTGGCCGACCTCACCGCCCAGAACCGCGACAAGGTGGACGACGCCGTCGACAAGCTCGGCGAGTCGATCAACAAGCTCACCAAGGGCCGCTCGGCCGAGGTCGTCACCAAGGCGAAGACCCAGCTGGCCAAGGGAGTCGACAAGCTGGTCGACCAGCGCCCGAGCCACGAGGACGACGGCACCCCCGCGGGGAGCGGCTCCGCGGGAACCGGGTCCGCAGGGAGTGGCTCGACGGGGAGCGACTCCGCGGGAAGCGAATCCGCGGGCAGCGATCCCGCTCCATGAGGGCGAGCCGCACCGCCGCCGAGCCTCAGGGGTAGCCGGCGGCGGTGCGGGCCATGGGGGCTGCTGGGAGTGACCACCAGCAGGACCGGCACCAGGATACGAACCGCTCTGCAAACGCTGGGCAAAGAGCCCGTCATCGCTTGCACAGCCACCGTAAACGTCTTCGGCCGGTCGCGCTCGTCGGGAGGATGAGGCGACGATTACCTGCCGTTTACCTTGTCGCCGGGCCCGTTGTCACTGGTCCGTCCTCGCCGGTCCGTCGGGTGCGGCGGGCCCAGGCCGCGAAGTCGTCAGGGGTGTCGAGGTCGAACGCCTCAGCCGCGGAGACGACCACCGCCGTCAGCCGCAGGAGCGGCAGCAGGGCCTTCATCGGCAGCCCCGCCGCAGGCCCGCTCGCATCGAGGGCGGTCAGCAGCGCGCTCCGGTCGAACACTGCCAACAACTGTTGCCGACGACCATCGGGATCCACCCCGATCGCGCCGTCGCCGTCCCTCTCGTCGCCGTCCCTCTCGTCGCCGCCCCGCGCGTCCCGGGTGGCGGCCTCCGCCAGGCGGGTCAGTGCCGGGCCGGCCTCGGGCAGGTCCCCGGCGAGGACGGCGACGAGCCCGGCGCCGGCGTCGAGCAGCGCCAACCCGGCCGTCAGGGCGGCCACCGGGCCGCCGCCCGGGGGGTCCTCCAGGGTCCAGGCGACGTCGGCGCCCAGGACCGACCGGGCCGGATGCTGCGCCGGCGCCACTACCACGGTCGGCACCCGGCCCAGGGCGGTCCAGGCCTGGCGCACCACGTGGGCCAGCAACGGCACGCCGTCCGGCGTCGGGACGGCGGTCTTGTCGCGCCCGCCCCACCGCCGCGACGAGCCGCCGGCCAGCACGATCAGGCCCAGCTCGGATGCGCTCACGCCGCCAGTGTGACGAACCGCAGGCCGGCTCGTTGCGCCGAACGGGTGACGCCGGGCCTGGCCGGCTCGAGCCGCACGCCGAGGCTGCCGATAACTCCCCCGGGTGCCCCCTGGCCCCCTGGGCGAGGAGGTGGCCGGCAATGTCGTTCGGCCTCCGTCGTCGGCTCCGGGACGGCGGCGGCACCCATCGTGGAGTACCGCCCCTCCCCTATGGCCGGCCCGCCGTGGTGCAGCCCGGGTACGGCCGGCCGGCCCCGGAGCGACCGGCCCACGAGCAGCCCCAGGTCGAGCAACCCCAGGTCGAGCAGCCCCAGGTCGAGCAACCCCAGGTCGAGCAGCCCCAGGTCGAGGAGCGCACGACGTTCGCCGCTCTGGCGGTGCCGCACCTGTTCGCCGCCCCACGGGCCGCGGCGCAGGACCCGGTGTCGGTGCAGGGTCCCGAGTCGCCTGCGCCGATCCCCAAGGCTCCCCCGAGCGGGCCTCGATGCGTCCGGCCGAGGCGCTGGCCGAGCTGAGCGCCCTCTCCCGCACCTGAGTCGGGCCTGACGCGTTCGGGACTCTGGCGGGTTCGGCGCTCGCCGCCGGGCCGCGTCGGTGCCGCTGCTAGGCTCGGCTCCGCCACGTCGTCCCTGCTGGGGAGGCCGTGGCGGCACAGCAGCAGCGAAGCCGGTGCGATTCCGGCGCTGTCCCGCAACTGTGAGTCGCCCCGCTCTCGAACCGAGCAGCGGACGGCGACGAGCCAGGTCGCCTGCCCTGTGTCTGACGTCCTCGACCCCGAGGTATGGGTCGCGCGTCGGGCGAGGGTCCCGCGTGCGCTCCAGCCCCATTCCTGAGAGAAGCGCCCGCACCCATGAGTTGCCTGACCATTCGTACCTTGGCCGGCCCCATCGCCCTGGGCCGCAGTGTCCTGGCTGTTGCCGGCGCCCTCGCCGTACTGACCGCCTGCTCCGGCGGCTCGTCCTCGGTGTCGGTCGCTGCCGGCGACGGCTCGTCGTCCGCCGGCTCGGCCGCCTCGGCCAGCGCGGCCGCACCGGCGAGCGCGGCCGCCACCTCTGCCGCCGCCGGGCCGATCACGGTCACCGGCGCCAACGGCACCGTCACCCTGGCCGCCGTCCCCAAGCGGATCGTCTCGATGTCGGCCACCGCCACCGAGATGATCTTCGCCGAGGGGGCCGGCTCCGAGGTGGTCGCGGTCGACGACCAGTCGAACTTTCCCGCGACCGCCCCCAAGACCACGCTGTCGGCCTTCAAGCCCAGCATCGAGGCGGTCGCCGGGTACAGCCCCGACCTGGTCGTGGCCTCCAACGACAGCAACGGCTTCGTCGCCGGCCTGACCAAGCTCAAGATCCCGGTGCTGCTGCTGCCGGCGGCGGCCACCCTGGACGAGGCCTACGCCCAGATGACCACCCTCGGCACCGCCACCGGCCACAGTGCCGAGGCGAGCGCGCTGGTGGCGACCACCAAGGACCGCATCGCCAAGGCGATCGCCTCGGTACCCGCCAAGGCCAAGGGCGAGAAGGTCTACCACGAGCTCGATCCCACGTTCTACAGCGCCACCAGCAGCACCTTCATCGGCGCCGTCTACCAGCAGCTGGGCCTCGTCGACATCGCCGACCAGGCCAAGGACGCGGTCTCCTCGGGTGGCTACCCCAAGCTGTCGGCCGAGTTCATCGTGACCGCCAAGCCCGACGTCATCGTGCTCACCGACGGCGCCTGCTGCCAGCAGGACGCGGCCGCGGTGGCCAAGCGCCCGGCCTTCGCAGGCATCCCGGCGGTCAAGGACCACAAGGTCGTCGTGATGGACGCCGACATCGCCAGCCGGTGGGGACCACGCGTGGCCGACTTCGCCGAGGCCGTCGCCGAGGTGCTCCAGGACTAGACCGACCAGAATGGGCGGGTGCAGCTGATGCAGGGCAGCGGGCAGCGGCGTCGCAGGGTGGCCGTCACGGCCGCCGCGGCGGCGCTGCTGCTCGCCGTCCTGGCCGGCGTCAGCTGGGGTGCGGTGCCGCTGCCGCCGGCCGACATCGTGGCCTCGATGCTGCAGCGCCTGGGCCTGGACGGCCTCGCCGCCCACGTCGGCACCCCGCTCAGCGGCGTCTACGACGGGGTGCTGTGGCAGATCCGGATCCCGCGGGTGGTGCTGACCGCCCTGGTCGGCGGCATGCTGGCGATGGCCGGCGCCTCCTACCAGGGGGTGTTCCGCAACCCGCTGGCCGACCCTTACCTGCTGGGGGCGGCCGCCGGGGCCGGCCTGGGGGCCACCCTGGTGATCGCGACCTGACCGTGGCCACCGTGACGATGTTCCTGTTCGGTGCCGCGTTCTTCGGCGGCCTGCTGCTGGTGCCGACGTACTTCCAGCAGATCCGCGGCGAGTCCACCCTCAACGCCGGCCTGCTGGTCGCCCCGCAGGGCATCGGCGCCATGTTGACCATGCCGATCGCCGAGCCCGGCCGACAAGTTCCCGGTCGGCCGGATCGTCCCGGTGGGCGTGCCCTGATCATCACCGGCATGTTCGGGTTCACCCAGATCACCTCGACCAGCTCGTACACGATGCTGATCGGGCTGCTGTTCGTGATGGGCCTGGGCATGGGCGCGACCATGATGCCGATCATGACCTCGGCCCTGAAGACGCTGAGCCGTCACGAGGTGGCGCGGGGGTCGACCCTGCTGAACATCGTGCAGCAGATCGCCAGCTCCATCGGGGTCGCGATCATGTCGGTGCTGCTGACCAACCACCTCAAGGACTCCACTCTGGCCATGCCGGCGATCGGCTCCTGGCGTGACCCGGCCCTGATCGACAAGATCGGCGGCCGCCAGCAAGCTCCAGGGCCTGGCCGAGGCGGCGTCCGCCTTCGCCAGCACCTACTGGGTGGCGGCGTTCATGGTGGCCTTCACCCTGGTGCCCGCGTTCTTCCTGCCGCGCAAGCGCCAGCCGGCACCGCTGACGTCCGACGACGACGTCGACCACCAGCCGATCATGGCGCACTGACACCCCTCTCGAGTCATCAGGCGCACTGCCGGGCCGCAGCGCGCCCCGCCGTACGACCCGAGAACAGGCAGCCACCGAGGAAGGTGCCCTCGAGCGCGTTGTAGCCGTTCATCCCGCCGCCGCCGAAGCCGTTGACCTCGCCCGCGGCGTACAGCCCGGGCAGCGGGTCGCCGTCCGAGGTCGAGGCAGCGCCCGGCGAGGTCGGTCTCCAGGCCGCCGAGGGTCTTGCGGGTCAGCACGTGAGCCGTACGGCGATGAGCGGGCCGGCCTTGGGGTCGAGCAGCCGGTGCGGCGCGGCGACCCGGATCAGCTTGTCGCCGCGGTAGTTGCGGGCGCCGCGGATCGCGGTGACCTGGGCGTCCTTGGAGAACTCGTTGTCGATCTCGCGGTCGCGCGCCGTCGATCACGCGCTCGCAGCGTCGGCCGCCCGTCGATCAGCGGCTCGCCGACCCCGTTCATCCCGCCGACCAGCTCGGCCAGGTCGTCGGCGACGACGAAGTCGGCGCCGTGCTCCTTGAACGCCTCGACCGGCCCGGGCGCCCGGCCCACCCGCGACAGCAGCAGCCTGACGTCCTTGCCGGTCAGGTCGGGGTTCTGCTCGGAGCCCGACAGCGCGAACTCCTTCTCGATGATCTTCTGGGTGAGCACGAACCAGAGTAGTCGTAGCCGGTCGTGCGCAGGTGGGCCAGCGTGCCGAGGGTGTCGAAGCCCGGGAAGTACGGCGCGGGCAGCCGCCGCCGGTCGCGTCGAGCCACAGCGACGACGGGCCCGGGCAGGATCCGGATGCCGTGGTTCGGCCCAGATCGGGTCCCAGTTGCGCACGCCCTCGATGTAGTGCCACATCCGGTCGGGGTTGATCACGCGCGCCCCGGCGGCCTCGGTGATGCCGAGCATCCGGCCGTCGACGTGGGCCGGGACGCCGGCGACCATCGACTCGGGCGGCTCACCGAGCCGTGCACCATGTGCGCCGGGGCTTTGGTGCTGGCCCGGGTCGACCGGGTGGTGTTCGGGGCCTGGGACCCCAAGGCCGGTGCCGTGGGCTCGCTGCGGGACGTCGTGAGGGACTCCAGACTCAACCATCGTGCTGAGGTGGGCGCCGGGGTGCTCGAGGACGAGTGCGGCCAACTGCTGCGGTCGTTCTTCGCCCAGCACCGCAAGATCGAGTTGTGACGCGCGCCGGGTGACCCGGTATTGTCGCGCACGGTGGCGTGTCCGAGCGGCCAAAGGAGCACGCCTCGAAAGCGTGTGTGGGTGCGAGCCCACCGTGGGTTCAAATCCCACCGCCACCGCGTCTGACCTGCGAAGATGCCCGTTCCTTGATCACCGAGGAGCGGGCATCTTCGTCTCGTAGTCTCAGTTTTAGTCTCAGTTCGCTTCGGCAACCATTCTCGGCGGTGCCATCTTGATGCGCATCGCGTGATCAACTAGCCGAACGCGCACACATGATCCTGTGTGACCGACATCCCGTCCCCAAGGGACGGGATGTCGGTGCTGTCCACAAGATCTGATCCTCTAGACGCTGCGCGTGCGGCAGCATGTCAGGGTCAGTGCGTGTTGGACGAGCCAATTGTGTTGGGTTGCAATCAGAATCGCCAATTCGTGGCGTCAAATGAGATCAACGGGGGTAGCATCGATCAACGCTGATCGATCGGAGGCTTATGCAATCCCCTTCTCCAATCTGGGGCGTGCTCCCACGCAACGAGATGAAGCAACAGATCAGTCTCGCCTATCTGCGTATGGTAGCTGCCACGGCTGGAATCAATGTGCTTGACTGGTCATCCGATTATGAAGGGGTCGACACCACAGTCCAGAGCGGCGCTGAGTTCCCTGCGAGAATAGGGATCAAGCTGGACATCCAATTGAAGTGTACTAGCAGTCCGAATTGGACGAAGGATCATTTAACCCACCAGCTGTCCAGGGTTCGCTACGAGAAACTTCGACACGAGAAGCGCCTTGAGCTGGCGATGTTGGCAGTTCTGGTTGTGCCCGATGACTTCAATGATTGGTTGGACCTCAACGAGGAGAGACTTCACTCAAAATGCTGCATGTACTACGCGTTGACAAACGAATGGCCTTTGATCGATGGTGATCAAGATTCCAAGGTAGTACACTTGTCAAAGCGAGACATTCTCGATCCAGTCGCCCTAAATCGCGCAATGGAGATCGCGGCCGAGAGGGACATATTCTCATGGTGATGTCTTCGCGAGTGGATTCGCTAGACGCCCGAGGTGCCCTGGAGTCGTTGGTCCGTCCTTCCATGGTTCGAGAGTTGCTCGCGGCTCAGCAGTGGGCGCTCGTGAAAGAAAAGCGTGGCGTAGCGGAACTATGGGCTAGCCCGACAGCGGGTGAGCGGCGAGGCATTAATCTCTTGCTTCCGCTGGACGACACCTACTTAGACTTCAATCGTAGGTTCAGGGAAGCGCTGAGCGATCTCAGTGACTTCTTTGCCGAACCACTTGATCAATTGATTTCCCGAATCGCCGCCGCGAGCACGGATTTGTTCCTTGTGCGGCTTGATCGGGAGACACTTGATGGCACGATTCCTTTCGAGCAGGCCACGGCGCTCATGGAGTCACTTCACCGCCTGATGAGGGCAGCAGCGACGACGGCCGCAAGTCCCCAACACACACATCGCGGACGCCGACCTCGGCAGGTGGTCGAGTTCCTGCGAGACGATCTGCGGTTCGGACACACCCGTAGGGGCAGTTTCATCATTACCGTTGCCGCGCGCCTCCACGACGCAGATACATCGGAGCATCCGCCCCTACCTGATGGCGAATCGGAGCCCGAAAGCCGACCGGTCGCCGAGACCGATGAGGCGGATGCGCCACCTTCTTCTGTTGCTTGGACCGAATCCCAGGAAGCGCAGGAAAGTATTGTGCCCTACCCTAGGCGGGTGATGGAGACTTTGGCCCGAGGTCTTTCAGCCACCAGCAATTATGCCAGTTCGGCAGATTCTGTTCCAGACTTGGATAGCGCAGTCTCCCAGGGCGTAAGTCTCGAACTGGTTCAATCGTTGTTGGACATCACAGAGAAGGGAGCGACTTCTGCTGTGGATCTTAGTTTCCAGTGGGCGGATCGCGAGCCTGTCTCTCCTGACATCCAGAGTGCCTTTAGGATTAGTCAGGAGGATGTTCCCAGACTGACACTCGTCCGAGATCGACTCATTCGGCGCGAGGAACCTGCGGTCGTAACCTTGGTCGGACGAGTCGGTGTCCTAGAGCGAAATGAGGATGCTGGGGAAGAGTCAACGTCCATCATTCTCGAGGCGGACGTGGGGGGGCGCATGCGGAAGGTAAGAGTCTCCCTTACGCCGCAGGATTATGACCTCGCGATTAGAGCCCATCAGGCCAGATTGCTCTTCACCGTTAGTGGAACGCTGGTTAAGAAGCGAAGTTGGGAAATTGACGGAATTGCACAGACGGATACTGAACAACTTGTGACGCTACTGAGGATGCGAGAATCTCAGTAGCTCTTCCGGCATGACTTGGGAGGCCTGTCACAAGAGCTTGGAACATATGTCGGCACTAAATAGATCGGTACGTTCGAAAGGTTCTTAGCTCGATTAGCCGCTTTCCTAAGAGGGAAGGCAGTTCGTCGTGCTTGTCTAAGTTAGCCAGCTCGCTTGCATGGACAACGATGATGGCTCTGTCTTGCGCCAAGCAGTCGCGTATCGCTGAATGGGCGGCGGTCTTTTCTGTGCCGGATAGCCCTCCACGGGAGACTAAGACTCCAACCGTAAGAGCGCGTGACTTCAGTTTGAAAGCAAAACGACTTACTTCGTCGGCAGAAGTCCTCTTGGCCTCGTTCTTACATTCGACCATAATAGTAACGTCTTGAATGGGGATCTGAGACACGTGAGGCAAGTGGCCGAATACGAGATCGATCTCTTGTGAGCCGGAATCGTCCCGGACATCTCGCTGATAGAGAGTTACGCTCGGAACGGCCAAGAAGACATGTTCGGCGAGATCTTCTAGGGCCTTGCCTTTCGCTGCAGTGGATCCACGTGCTAAGCATTGATTATGCATCGCACGGAGCTTCTCCCGATCGAAGTGCGTCACCAGATCTTGTGTGCTAGGTCGTTCCTCATCTTCTTGAGGATTTCTCCGAACGCATCCCCAGACAAGGATTGAAGTATGGGCATGTCAATTACCGTTACAGATCTTCCATGCGAGGCGAGCGACATGGGTGCGTAGAAGTCCTCAAGCTCAAGGTATATGAGAAGACCGAGGTGAAGGGAGCTCGTCTGCAATCTCTTCAGAAACTGCATAGTGTTGTCGGTCAGTGAGTTTGAGTTGCGACGCGGTCGAAATGACTTGCACTGAATTGCGATTGGATTCCAAGGGTCGCCAAGTCCAGGTAGTGAAGCCACGCCATCGAAGGCGGAATCCTGACGTTGCTGGTCAACGATTGCCCCAAGGGAAGCCAGTTTCGCAAATACCTCCCTTTCGAAACCCATGCCGATGTCGGTCCGACTCAATGCGGGAGAAGATGACGCAAGGGGAATCTCTGGAGATGTCCACTCTGGTCCATACTTCTTAGCCAGGGGCAGAACATTACGCACATAGGCCTCAAGTCCATAGCGCAAGGATGGGGCGCCGGCATTTCCCATTCGCACTATTGGAAACGCGGCAAGCCCAAGAACCACCGAATCGTCGGTCCGTTCGTCCATGACTAAGAGGGTTGGCTTTTGGCTACCCGCCGCGATCCCGGCGTAACCAGTCAGACCGCCTTGTGACCTGGGGTGTGTCGGTGCTGGTGCCCGGTTTGTGATCATGTTTGACTCCGGTCATGTCCGAACCGGCGGCTGTTGCCTCGTATGGGGAGTTGGCTGCTCTGGTGGTGGTGCAGGCTGGGGTGATCGAGTCGTTGCGGGTTGAGGTCGCGCAGCTGCGGACCGAGGTCGCTTCGTTGCGTCGTCAGGTCGGGCGTGACTCTTCGAACAGTTCCCAACCGCCCAGCACGGATGACCTGGGCGCGACGGCGAAAGCCAAGACGGACAAGCGGTCACGCGAGCAGACGGCCGCCGGGCAGGCGCCGAAGCGGGCCCAGGGCGGGCAGAAAGGTCACCGCGGCAGCGGCCTGCGGCGGGTCGCGGTACCGGACCTGACCCACAGGCTGGAACCGGCGGCGTGTGGCGGGTGTGGTTCGGGTCTGGCCGGTGCACCTGGGGGGATCGCGTCCAGTGTGCAGGTGTTCGACCTGCCGACGTTCTCGCTGCAGGTGAGCGAGTACCTGATGATGCGCCGGGTCTGTGGTTGTGGGCACGTCACCACCGCGGACCTGCCGCCCGGGGTGCGTGGTGGCCCTACCTGCTACGGACCGAACGTGGCCGCTGCGGCCACGTTGTTGGCCTCCTGCGATGTGATCGGGATCGAGCGGGCCGCGGACCTGATGTCCGCGCTGCTCGGGGTCACGGTGTCCACCGGGTTCGTGTCCTCGTGCCTGGTCCGCCTGGATGGCGCGTTGATGAGCGCCGGGTTCGAGGATGCCTTGAAAGAGGCGCTACGGCAGGCGGACGTGCTGGGCACCGATGAGACTCCGGCCCCGCTGACCGAGGCGGCCACCCGAATCCCGGGTTGCCACAACCCGCACGTCTACACGGTGCGCACGATGTGCGCCTACACCCGCCCCGGCCAGGCCCGACAGGAACCGCCGAGCCGGGACCTGGTCTGGTACGGCGCGGCCGGGGACCGCACCAAGGCCTCGATCAGTAGCTTCGGGATCCTGGACACCTACCGTGGGGTCCTGGTCCGCGACGACTACGGCGCCTACCTCAGCTACGACGCGGGCCTGGCCGGCGTGCAGCAATGCCTGGCCCACGCGCTGCGCTACCTGGACGACGCCTACACGATCGACCCCACCTCCCAGGGCTGGGCCCGCCAGGTCGCCGACACCCTGCGGGAGGCCATCCATGCGGTCAACACCGCCCGCGCAGACGGTCGGACCAGCCTGCACCCCCGCCTCCTGGCCCGCCTGCGAAGCTCCTACGACCGCGGTGTCGCGGTCGGGATCTCGGTCAACACCTCCCGGCGATGGCACAACGGCAACCACCCCGGCCTGCAACTGGCGAAACGCCTCCACCGCAAGGCCGACCAAGTATGGATCTTCGCGACCCGGTTCGACGTGCCCGCCACCAACAACGGATCCGAGAACGCCATCCGTGGCTACAAGCTGGCCGCGAAAGTCAGCGGCTGCTGGCGCACCCTGGCCACCCTACAACGCCACTGCCGCATCCGCTCCTACCTGACCACCACCCAAAACCACGGACACCGATCCATCGACGCAATCAAAAACGCCCTCACCGGCACCCCCTGGATGCCACCAACCACAGCTTGATCAACTTACGGCTACCCGTGACTGGTTACATCCCGGCCTCGAACATGAGTGAGGGCCTAGGCTTGGATGTGCCGATCACTAGGACAACAAAGTCCGAAGAGGCTATTTCCTTGATCATGCTTTCGCCCAGGGGGACTCCAAGGGGAGTGTCATCGACAGACTTAACGCTGACGCCCAGTGAAAGCAGTACGTCCCGAACCTCGTTTACCCGGTTCGACCGATCGCCTGCGAGGAAGCAAGAGAAGCCGGTCGACGACCATGCTTGCGACGAACTGGACAACTCAGACTTGCCAGACGGTCATGTGGGTAATCCTTGAGTTGGGAACGCAGTGTGGGTGAACCTATTTGACGAGCGACCGCAGACGACGCGTTGGGACCTGTCAGTTGGCGCCGTCATGATCACCGTCAAGGTGGCCAGTAGAGATGGTAGTCGTTTTCGAATCGTTCCACAGCAGGGCACCCACTCTCGCCGCTACATCCCGGTAGATCGTGTGAGTTAGGTGTTGGTAGCGAGCGGCCATTGCTGTGTTTGACCAGCCCATGAGACCCATGACGGCGCGCTCGGGGACACCGAGGAGGAGTAGGACTGTAGCGGCGGTGTGCCTAGCGTCGTGGAGGCGAGAGTCGCGGACGCGGGCAGCTATCAGAAGGCGCTTCCACTCGTCGTAGTCGGTCCGCGGCGCGATGGGCTCGCCGGTCAGGGTCGTGAACACCCAGCCGCCCTCTGTCCACAGTGAGCCGGCCTCTAGGCGCTCCTGCGCCTGCTCGACCTGGTGCCGCTTCAGGAGCGCAACGAGCGGCTCGGGGAGGCCGATGGCTCGACGGCCTGCTCGTGACTTGGTGTCGTCCGTCTCCGGTCGTGCCGGCACCCGCTGCGGGCAGTAGCCGCCGTGCTTCATGCCGCACATGCCTCCACAACCGTGGCTCCACTTCGGCCGCAGCCGTTGACGCTTCACCGTCAATCGGGCGTTGTCGAGGTCGATGTCGCTCCACAGCAACCCGAGGCTCTCGCCCTGCCGCAGACCGAGAGCCAAGGCGATGGCCCAGCGGGCACCGTTCCGCCGGCTCAGTGCCGTGTTGAGAATGCGCTGCACCTCATCGACTGTGTACGGCTCGACCTCGTGCTCGACGAGCCGAGGTGCCCGCGCGAGGGCGGCAGGGTTGCGGACGATGTATCCACGTCGAACCGCCTCGTTGAGTGCTGCCCTCAGCGTCCGGTGAGCCTGGTGGGCAGTGGCAGGTGCCTTGCCGTTGGCCATCATGCGGACGTAGAGCGCCTCGATGTGTTCGGGCTGCAGCTTGGGCAGCCGGTGCAGCCCGATGCCGGGCTTGAGGTGGACCCGCACCGCGACCCGGTAGCCAGCGAGGGTGTTCTCCTTCACGAAGGGGCCGGCGATGTTCTCGACCCAGTAGTCGAGCCACTCCGACACGAGCCAGTCGGTGTTGACCTTCTGAATGGTGCCGACGTCGCGGCGTCGCTCCAGCTCTCGCACCTTCTTGCGTGCCTCTGCCTGGGTGCGGGCCGAGACATGGCGTCGATCTTCCTTGCCCTCGTCAGTCACGCCGATCGTCACACGACCATGCCACCAGCCGTCCTTGCCCTTGTAGATGGTGGACGCGCCGTTCGATGCCCGGACCGGATTCCAGGGACGGTTAGCCATGAGCCAGCGTCACCTGATCCGCTCGCTGCTGATGCTCGTGAGCGATCGCAGCTGGTCGAGGTAGCGAGGGAGGGCGTCGGCAGGGATGCGGCGGAGGCGGCCGATGCGGACGGACTCGACGACGCCGTCGAGGATGAGTCCGTACATGGTGGAGCGTCCGACGCCGAGGGCATCTGCGGCCTCTTGGACGGTCAGCAGCAGGCGCGGGGCCTGGGTGGGGATCGCCATGGTGGGTCCTTCCTACTCGGGTCGCGTGGGTGGTGCTCCGTCCCGGCGCCGCGACAACGCCGGGACGGATCCGTACTCGAAGGGGTGCGGTTCAGAACGGGGCGTCGTCGCCGGGTTCGGTGGTGCTGGTGGCGCGGTTGGCCTTGACGGTCTTGGTGACGGTGAACCTCAGTGAGGGGCCGATCTCGTCGACCACGACCTCCAGGCGGCGCTGTTCGACGCCGGCGTTGGGTCCGTCGGTGGGGGTCCAGGTGTTGGCGCGGACCCGGCCGGTCACCATGACCCGGTCGCCCTTGGTGAGGGAGTCCGAGACGTGTTCGGCCATGGGTCCCCAGACCTGGCAGGGCCAGAACACGGGGGTCCCGTCGACCCAGGTGTTGGTAGCGGGGTCTTGACGGCGGGGGTTGCACACCACCGACACATGCGCCACGGCCTTCCCGCTGGGGGTGAACCGCAGCTCGGGCTGGGTGGCGAGGTTGCCGGTCATCGTGATCATGGGCTCGTTCATGACTGCTTCTCCTTCATCTCGGACCTACTGGGTGATGTGCTGCCTTCTGGGTGAGGCCGCGGGTGGTGCGGGGTCGGGTGGATACAGGGGGCAGGCCAGGTGGCCTGCCCGCGAGGTTCGGGCTTGCCAGGGCCGGTAGAGGCTCCGAGGTCAAGGGCGCCCCTCGGGGCGTCGCGTAGCGATGCGCAGCACCCTTGAGGGCGGAGGGGCCGGCCCGTACCCCCACCCGTCCCCGCCTCGAAAGACACGGCGCCGGAACGGCGTCGATCGGCCCTGTCGGTTGCTTGTGCGGGCATGACTGTCGGTGGTGGCGGTCAGACTTCGCTTGAGGAGTCGCCTGTCTTCGGTGCTCCGGGCGGGGAAAGGGGCAGTCATGATGGCTGCGATCGAAGAAGACCGACAGAGCATGGACGGCGACGCCGACCGGGCGCGGGTGATGCCGTGCCTGAGGTCACCGGGTGAGCTGGTGGCGGCGAACACCGCGCTGCTGACCCGTGAGGTGCACGACGCCCGGTACCGGTACCTGCGCACGGGGGCGGTGGCGGCGTCCAACTGGGTGCTGGAGTTCACCGACCGCGCCCCGCTGTCGGGGTTGGACGCGGTGCCGTGCCTGGACTCCCTGGTCGCCGAGTACGGGCTCGCGGTGCTGATCGCGGGCGGGGTCGAGGCGGTGCCGGGCATGCCGCCCTGTGACGCCGGCCGGATCCTGGCCCACGGGGTCGAGACGTATCTGCTCTGGTACGTCTTCGCCGACGTGCCGACTCCACCACTGCTGGACCCGGCGGCGTCGCTGCGGGAGGTGTTCGAGCTGCTCGGCGATGTCGGCTGCGACGTTGCCGGGCTGCACGGCCCGCAGGTGAGCCAGGTCAGGTTCGCCAGCCTCCAGGGCGCGCGCCTGAGCGTGGACGGTTCGGGTCGACTGGTCACCGGCTGATCCCAGCCGCATCGCTGTCGCTACCGGAGTCGGCTCCGTCGTCGTAGCCGGCGCCGCGGTCGCGACTGCGGTCCATGCCGAGGTCGCGGGCCAGGGTGGCCTGCTCGCTGCTGGCCTCGACGCCCGCGGTGTCGTACCAGTTGTCGTCCGCGGCCGGGGCGGTGGCGTCGGTGACGGCGTGGGCCGCCAGCTCGTCGAAGGCGGCCTGGGCGCGAGCGGCGGCGGCCTTCACCTCGGCGGCCAGGGCCGCAGCTGACGGCCGGCTGCGGTGCTCCGCCTCGGGGCGGGCTTGGGGAGGGGCCAGCGACATCTCGCTGCCCATCGGGACCTCAGCGCCGCTGCCGTCGGCACCTGCCTCCGCGTCGGCGACGTCCACGGCGGTGTCCGCGTCGTAGAGGTCGGCCTCGGTGATGACGCGGTGGGCGTCGTCCTCGCGGCGGGCGGCCTCGTCGGCGGCGAGCCATTCCTCGGCGGTGACCCGGTCGGGTTCGGTGCCGGGGTTCTGGCCCCGTTGGCGTAGCTCGACCCCGGCGGAGTCGCCGGCGTTGAGGGTCTCGGCGTAGTAGGCCAGCCAGTGCCCACGAGCGGTCGACTGCTCGTCGAGCTGTGCCGCCACAGTCGCGGCCAGGGCGGCTTCGACGTCCAGGCGGGCGGCGTCCTCGACCCGGCCGGCGGCCGCGGCGAGGACGGCTTCGCGGCGGGCGGCCTCAGCAGCCAGGTGCCGTTCGCGTTGCTGCTCGTAGACGGCCTCGGGGGCGGCGGCCTTGGCGCGCTCGGCGGCCCGGACCCGCACCAGCAGCCGGCCGGTGGTCATCTCGGCCTCGGGACGGCGTTCCTCGGGCATGCCGGCGGCGGCGTAGGCGGCATGCCAAGCGGCCCGCTTCTCGGGACTGTGGACGCCGGGGCAGCGCCCCAGCGCCAGTGCCGGGTCCTTCCATTCGGTGGCTTCGCGGTAGCCGGCGACGACTCCGGCCCGGTCGAGCCACTCGCCTCGGGCGGCCTCGTCGTCCGGGACCGGGCCGAGCGCGGCGACGGCCCAGGCGGGTGGCTCGGCTGCGAGGTCGTTGGCGAGGTCGGTGCGGCGGTCGTCGAGCAGGGTCTGCAGTTGGTGCAGGTAGCCGGCGCGGTCGGCGTCGATCCGCTCCGGCGCTTGGCCGGCGATGGGCGTGGGGAGGAGGCCGTCGGGGTGGATGCGGGCGGCGATGGTCTGGGCGACGCTGCGGGCATCGGCCAGGCTTCGCCGCTCGATCGCCTGCCGGAGCAGGGCGGCGGGGTCGTGGCCGGCTTGTTCGTAGGCGCGCAGCAGCCGGGCGAGGTGTTCGCTGCCCTGGTCGGCGCCGAGCCGGGCTCGCTCGACCTCACCGAGCACGCCGTCGGCGGTGAGGGTGTCGAGGTCGGCGTCCAGGCGTTGCCGGCAGGCCAGGTGGGTCTCGTCCTCGATGAGCCCGAACAGGGTCGCCGCGTTGGCGCGGCGGGCAGCATCGGCGTCGGTGAGGTCGATCGCTGCGGCGTCGACGTCCAGGTCGGGGTCTTCGAGGGCAGCGGCGAGCAGGCCGCGTCCGGTCTGGGGCAGGGCGTCGGGCAGGCCGGTGTCGGTGACGGCCCAGGCGGTGTTGCCCTCGCGGCCTCGGGTGAGGCCGACGTAGGCGGCGGCGCGGTCGAGCTGGCTCGTGAGCAGCACGTGGCCGGTGTCGACGGTGGCGCCCTGGGCGGCGTGGGCGGTCGAGGCGTAGGCCAGGGCGGCGTCGGCGGCGAGGTAGTCGGCGGGCATGACCAGGGCGGTGCCGGTGCGGGTGGAGGTGACGTCGAGGCCGCCGTCCTCGCGGATGCCGGTGACGGTGTAGGTCTCGCGGTTGGTCAGGCCGAGGGCGTGGTCGATGCGTCGGGCCTGCACCAGGTCACCGACGCCGGCGGTGTTCTGGTCGCGGCCCAGCACGACGCCGTCCTCGCTGACCTGGCCGACCTCGACGAGGTGGCGGCGGATCGCTGCCGCCACGGTCGCGGCATCGGTGTTGCTGCTGGTGACCACGAGGGTGGTCTTGCCGGCGATGCGGTCGGCGGCGGCGGCTCGGGCGATCTGGGCGATCGTGGCGGGCAGGGTGCCGCCGTCGATGATGCGGCCGTGGGCGTCGTAGTCGGTGACGGCGTTCTGGTCGCCGTCGCGCAGCCGCAGCGAGGCGTCGCGTTCCCAGTCGGCGGCGAAGCGGCGGACGTCGGTGAGGGTGTAGGTCTCGGCCTGGCGGTCGATGACGGCGCGCATCATGCCGCCGGCTCCGACCGCGCCGAGCTGGTGCGGGTCACCGAGCAGCACCATCCGGGCCCCGGCCGCATCGATCAGGTGCTGGACGCGGGTGAGGGTGGCGGTGTCGACCATTGAGGCCTCGTCGATGACGACCAGGTCGCGGGCGGTCAGCTGCCAGCGGGGTCGCTCGGGTGCGCGCCGACCGTCGGTGAGGCGGGCCTGGGCGGCCAGGAACGCGGCCAGGTTCGCGGTGTCGGCGACGCCGTCCTCGCGCAGGACGTCGGCGGCGATCTGGGCCACGGTCAGGCCGAGCACCCGGCCGCCGGTCCGGGGGCTGTCGACGCCGGCGGCGGTGGTGAGGTCGCGCCAGGCGCTGTCGAGGGCGCCGACGGTGTACGACTTGCCGGTCCCGGCGGCACCGACCAGCACGGCCAGGGCGGCGTCGCTGGACGGCCAGGCCGAGGACGGCCTCGCGTTGGGCGGGGCTGAGGTCGGCCGGTCGTGGGTGTCGAGCCACGCGGTGACCTGCTCGCGGTCCAGGCGGGCGGCGCCGCGGCGTCCGGCGGCGTTCAGGACGGCGACCTCGGCGGCGAGGTGGCCGCGGGCGGCGTAGCGGGCGGCGGCGGGCCGATCGGTCTTGGCCCGCCCGTTGGCCAGGCGCCCGGCCTGGTGGACGTCGCCGACCTCGCGGCCGGAGGCCTGCACGACGCCTGCTCGGTCAGGGCGCGTTCGGTGAGGTCTTCGAGCAGGGCCCGCACCTGCGCCGGTTCGCAGGCCCAGGTGCGGCGGGCAGGGCGAGCTGGATCTGGCGGGCAGCTCGTGGCGGTTGAAGTCGTGGCCCGGCCGCCCGGTCGCCGTGGCAGGCCTCGGTCGCCTGGGCGATCACCGGCGTCCGGCGAGAACGGCCTGGGCGGCACGGGCGCGTCGGCGCCGGTGCGGCCGAGGTGGCGGGCAGATCTCGGGCCAGGCTGCCCGCCAGGATGGACTGTAGCTGCACGTTCCAGGGGTCGAGCATCTCCTCGCGGGTCTCGCGACTCGTGGGTCTTGGCCGGCGCGGGTGCCCAGGCTGGCCTGCTGGTGCAGCTGGGTGCGCTCCAGCGAGGTCAGCGGCCGTCCGTAGCGGGCCTCGGCGGCGGCGATCAGCTCGTCGGCGCGCTTGGTCAGGGTGTAGCGGCGGGTGGAGAACAGGTCCATCGCCGGCTGGTCGATCGCCGGCGATCTCGAAGTCGTTGCCGTCCTCGCGCATCACCCACGACACCCCGAGTCCGTTCGGTCAGCTCGGCGGCCAGGCGGGCGCTGGCCGACCGCGCCGGCGCCCTGGATGGCGGCGTAGACGGCCTTGGAGTCCAGGGCCCGCCATGTGCCGTCCGCGCACTCGACCCGGTTCAGGACGGCGTTGTGGACGTGCAGCTGCGGGTCGTGGTCGCGGGAGGTGTGCTGGTAGAACGAGGCCACGACCAGGTCGTGGGCGTCGTCCCAGCGTGCCGGCGCTGCCGGTGCCGCCGTGACGGCCGCTGCGGGAGTAGCCGGCATGGTCGGCGACGTAGGCGACGGCCTCGTCGTTGGCGGCCGCGATCGCGTCGTCGATCTGCCGGGCCAGGTGCGCCCACTGGCTCGGCCTCCTCGAGCCGGCC
This sequence comes from uncultured Actinomycetota bacterium, assembly GCA_963738495.1. Taxonomy (GTDB): domain Bacteria; phylum Actinomycetota; class Actinomycetes; order Actinomycetales; family Kineosporiaceae; genus CAVTWW01. Next base: position 7,421 of record CAVTWW010000017.1, on the reverse strand, counting down.
GGCGGCGCGGGCCTCGACCTCGGCGCGGGCGAACGCGGTGTGCAGGACCGTGACCGACTTCTGCGGCGAGTACGTGACGTCGTGGAACATCACCGCCTGGTGGGCCTTGCGCTCGGCCTCGAGCCGCCAGGCCTGTACCTGCTCCGGCTCGGGGTAGCTCGCGTGCTCCTTGGTGTACTCGCGGATACGGTCCTCGACGACCTGCTCCGGCGGTGCGGAACTGCTTCGGAGCACGGCCGAGTACGGCCGGCCTGGTCCCGGGTGTCCGGGTCGGCGAACCGCGGGTCGCGCGGGTCCCGGAACTGCCCGTACAGGGCGTGCATGACGTCGGCGTCGACCACGCCGGCCAGGCCGAGGCGCTCGGCGCCGCGGCCCTGCCAGCGGCCGGCAGGCTCGCCCGGGCCCGCGGCGCCGGTGTAGTAGCCCTCCATGCCGGCCCCGACGGAGCCGGTCAGGTAGCCGGCCGAGTGGCCGGACGAGACTGAGATCATGACGTACCTCCAGAAGCGGTTGGGACGGGCAGGAATTCGGCCGCGGACGTCGGGAATTCGACGGCCGGCCATTCATGGGTGGATCTTGCTTGGCCTACTCGGTCGGTGATGCCTGTGTGTGATTCCTCTTGGTCCCTTCGTTCTGATTGCTGTGCTGGATTTCTGGGTCTGGTCTGCTTCGGTTCTGGTGAATAGGTCTTCGGTGGTGCTGTTCTCGTGGTTCTGATGGTCGTGGTGCTGTGTTCGGTTGCTGCGGTTCGGTTCTGGCGGTGCTGTTGTCGATCGGTGGTGGCTGCTGGCCCGGTGGTTCGGCGCTGGTCAGGCTGGCTTGGGCGGCGGTGCGGATGCGGACGGCGCGGGTGCCACCGATGCGGTAGGTGGCCTTGATGTCGCGGATCGACGGCACGGTCCCGGTGGCCACGATCTGGGCGACGATCTCGGCGTCGTCTGCCGTGGTTGCTGTACTCGGTGCTGTGGGCGGGAGCGGGCGACCGGGCACGGGAGCCGGGACCGCCGCACCGTTCTTCGGGACCACGGCGGGAGCGGTCGTGGGATCGAAGAAGGTGCCCTCGGGTCCGGGACCGATCTGGCGGGGACCGGCGGGAGCGGGACCGAGTACACCGGGAGCGGGCACGCGTGGAGCGGGACCGAGTACGGCAGGAACGAGTACGCGGCCCCGGGAGCGGGCACAGTCGGGCTGGGGTCGACCTCGGGCTCGGCGTCCTTGGCGGTGAGGTGCCACAGCAGCGAGGCGGCGCCGAGGACCAGGACCGGCAGGCACGAGACCATGGCGACGATCCACCACGGCGCCGTGCCGACGGCCTTGGCGTCCATCAGGTGGTAGGCGATCTGCCCGGCCATACCGAGGATCAGGGCGCCGGCCGAGGAGGCCCAGGCGTAGCGGCGGCCGGTGGTCGTGAGGGGTCGGGTGTCGGTGGCGACCGACAGGGCGTAGACCGCGTAGGCCTCGACCCCGATCGGCAGCGTGATCGCGGTGTTGAGAGTCGCGCCGTCCCAGATGCCGGGCAGCGGGTGGACGACCCCGAACCCGGTCAGCTGACCGAGGCCGACCCACCCGACCAGGTCGCGGTCCCGCGGCGGCGCCGATCAGCAGCAGCGGCCAGCGGCGCCGGCGGGGCATTGCGGGGCGTGGGAGGGCGATATCCGAACGCCTCCGGTGGGGTCGGGGCCAGGCGGTTGCGGATTGCGTCCACGATCTGGTCGGCGTCGGGCCCAGCACCCAGGGCGGTGCGGGCGCGATCGGCCAGGAAGCGCGCGGCGCAGACGGCCAGGCCCTCGACGTCCGGGTCTGACGTGCCAGCGGGCGTCGGGTCGGTCGGCCCGGCGAGCAAGGTCTGGTAGCGGATGGCTTCACTGATGTTCATCGCCGACCGCCTCGGGGCAGGGCGATGGCGCTGGGACCCGGTCGGGGTGGACGGGCTCGTGGGTCAGGCCGGGCGCTGACTCCAGGTCGAGGTTCGGGTCGCTGCAGGCTGGGACCACCAGACGGCGAGGTCGTCGAGCAGGTCGAGGTCGTACCGCCAGTGCTTCATGGTCACGTTGGTGTGGCAGCCCTGGGCCCGCTCGCAGCCGGACATGACTCCGGCCAGGCGCAGGACGGTGCCGGGGCGCCAGCGGTCGTGCCAGCTGGTCAGGCCGTCGATGCCGGCGCCCGGGGCGGTCGCGGCTGCCCACTGGTGGCGGGAGGTCAGCAGCTCGGCGACCGCGGGCGGGTGCCAGGGCCAGCACTTGGGCAGGCCGCCGTGTGGGTAGCGGGCCCAGACCCGGGGACCCAGACGGTGAGGTCGTTGAGCCAGGCCACGGCCAGGGCCGGGTGGCGACGGCCATCCATTCAGGGACGTCGTCCGTCTCGGGCACCTGCAGCGTGGGCCGCCCATCGCTGCTGTTGGAGCCAACGGCCCCGCCGGCCATGGTCTTGGCGGCCTGGTCGCCGCCTGGGGTTGCTGGGGTGCGGCGGCGGACGGTGTCGGTGAGGTCGTTGAGGGCGTCATTGAAGGCGGCCAGGTCTCCGCGGATGGCGGTGATGTCGGTCCGCACGGCGGTGAGGCGTTGGTGGTCCCGGCGCAGCTCGTCGAGCTGGTTGGCCAGCGCGGCGAGGGCGCCGTCCTCGTCCTGGGATGGGTGGTGCTTGGCCATCAGGACACCTCGCCCGAGTCGTCGCCCGTGACGCCGTCATCCGGCTTGGTGGCCGGGCCGACGGCGATGGCCGGTCGGGCCAAGCCGGGCAGGGTCGGGGTGCGGTAGGCGGACCGCCCGGCGGCGAGGTCGCGTAGGTCGAGCGCGAAGCCAGCGCGAAGCTCGGCGAGGGCTTCGGCGATGGGGGAGGGCAGGCGGTCCCAGACCAACGGGGAAGGGCCGACGACGGGGCGCAAGGCGTTAGCGCAGCACCAGGGCGGTGCCGGTGGGCAGGGCGCCGATCTTGCTGCGGGGTCATGACGGGCATCGGCCGGTTGTGGTCCCGGGTCGAGGGCCATCAGGCGGGTGCCGCAGAGGGTGGCGAGGTCTTCGAGGTCGCGGGCCGACTTGAGGCCGCCGAAGACCAGGATGCTGGCGGTGTTGCCGAGGATCGCGTCGGCCTTGTCGCGGCCCCAGGTGTCGCGCAGCTGGGGGATCGACTGAGCAGCGATGTGGATGGTCAGGCCCGGCCGCCCATGTCCGCCGTCCAGTCGTGCAACGGGATCGGTCCGCACGTCAGGGGTGCCTCGTCGAGCAGGGCGGTCATCGGTGGGTCGAGGCGGCCGCCGGGGGCTGCGGCGGCGTGCATCCGCACCTGGTGGGCGACCTCGGCGGTGAGGGCGCCGATCAGGGTGCGGGCGCCGCCTTCGCGGCCGATCAGGTAGAGGGAGTCGCGGGCGTCGGCCACGAAGGCCTCGACGTCGAGGAAGTCGGGGTCGTCCAGGTCCGGCGTCGCCGACCTCGACCGCGGTGGCGTCGTTGAGCCAGCGCAACGCGGGCAGCATGGTGGTGGTGATCGAGGTCAGGGTGCGCTCGTTGGTGGCGTAGATCGAGCGGACGTCGGAGATCAGGGCCCCGTTGTTCGGGGACGCTGCGAGGGCCTGCAGGATCTGGGTGCGGGCCAGGTTGTCGGCGGGGCTGATCCAGTCCAGGACGGTGCGCAGGTTGCCGCCCTGCAGCGCGGCGGCGTGCATGAGCACGGCGAGGATGCCGCGGGCCTGGGTGTCCCACCGTCGCCTTCGCCGGACCCCCTCGGGGATGAGGTCGCCGGCGCGGCGTAGGGCGGTGGCGAAGTCTGGCAGCCGGCGAGCAGGCGCCACCGGACGGTGGAGGCCAGGCCGCCGAGGCCGGTGGGGTTGAAGATGTGGACGCCGCCCTTGTTGGCGCGGACGCTTGCCCATCTCGGCCAGCAGGCGGGTGCTGGTGGTGACCAGCAGGGCGCCGGGGGCGTCGAGGCCGTGGCAGGCCAGGGTGAGGTCTTGCCGGTGCGGGGGCCGCCGACGCGCAGGGTGGCGTCCTCACTGGCCGACCAGACGGTGTTGCCGACCGGGAGCCAGCTCGTCTTCACCAGCGGCGCGGCGTAGGCGGTGACCGGGGTCAGGCGCCGTCCGAGCCAGCCCTTGCGGGCCAGAGAGGGGCGTAGCTGTGGGGCGCGTCTGCGCATTGCGGTGGTGCCGGCGTACTCGCCGACGTCCATCCAGGTCGCGACACCGCCGGCGTGCTGGGAGGCCTCGTCGCGGCGGCCGACCCAGGCGCCGGTCGATATCGCCGGCGCGAGGTAGCGGATCCACCACGTGATCGTGATTGTGGCGAACAGGACGCCGGCGGCGGTCAGCGACAGGGTCGACAGGTGCGCGAACCTGGACGCGTGACCGGTGGCCCAGGCGAATCCGAGCAGGAGCAGGGCGGCGGTGATCGGACGGGCGGGCAGGTGACGGACGGCGCGAGCGATACGAACAGCATCGGAATCTATTCCTTTCAAGGGTTTTGGTGGGGCGGGGTGGGCTCGTGCGGTCAGTCGTCGAGTGGGTGGTCGCCGTTCGCTGCGGGAGGCGGGGCATCTAGGGCGAGCAGCTCGGGGTGGGCGGCAAGCAGCTGGTCGAAGCGGCGGGCGACGACGTCCGGGTCGGCCTCGTGTGGCAGGTTCACGACCAGGTGGCTGCGCTGCCACGCGGCGAGCCGCTGCTCGCGGCGCTCGGCGGCGGCGTCCTCGCGGATGAGGAGGGCGAAGCCGACGGCGACAGCGAGGATCGGCAGCCACCAGTTGAGGAAGGTGTCCATCGGGGTCACCGGCCCTGACGGCGTCGAGGCGCCGGGTTCGGGGTGGGGACCAGGGCCGCGCAGGACTGGCAGAGCGCGAACGGTGCGCCGGCGCGTGGATTGGCCCATGTGGTCGTGGCTGGGACGTTGCGGCATGACTCGCATATCCCCAGTGGTGGCGGCCTCGGCTGTGGTCGGCCCCCGGGCTGTGGTCACGGTAGGAGCGGGCGCGGCGGGTGCAGCCGCGGACGAGGGTGGCGCTGCTCATCGAGAAGCCTCCTGTTCGGCGGGGGAGCCGGCCGGGGCCGGGACGGCGACCGGCGGCGTGGTGGGCGCGGCGGTGGTGGGGTGCTGGTGGCCGGTGACGGTGTAGGCGTGGTGGCTCTCGTGCCAGCCGGCGCGGTGCGCCAACGCTTCGAGGAGGCGGGCGGTGTTGGTCACGTCCAGGCCCCGGGTCAGGGTGGCCAGGTCACCGGTCGAGGTTCCGGCCAGGGAGGAAGCCAGGCGCAGGACGGCGCTCTCGGACGTCGAGCAGGGGGCGTCATAGGCCAGGCGGGCGGCGCGGGCCCAGTCGATGGAGGCCATCGCGGCGCTGCCGTCGCGGGTCCAGCCGTCGTCGATCGCATCGACGCAGCTGGTGAGGAAGTCGCGGCGGGTCAGCCAGGTGCGGTGGGTGATGAGCAGGCCGACGGCGGCCTCGTCGGTGTAGAGGCCGTCGGCCCAGGCGTGCAGCATGTCCGCGAGCTGGTCGGGGGTGAAGGTCGTCGGGTCGAGCGAGGCCATGGGTGGCTCCTTCGAGGTCGGGCCGCAGCGGCGGCGAGGGTGTGGCGAGTGGGGGCGGGGGCTCGTTGGCTCACCCCGCCGCCCACCCGGGCTCACAGCAGGTGCAGGTGGGCAGCCGCAGTGACGAGCAGGTCTTCGAGGACGGCGGTGCCGATCAGGGCCGCGATCGCGTAGCCGTAGGTGACCGGGTCGGTCACGGCCAGGCGGGCCGGAGGCCGGTTCTGGGTCGAGGTGACCACTCGGCCGGCGGGCCGGACCTTGATGGTGTTCCTGCGCATCGGAGTCTCGCTTTCGCTTGTGGGGCAATCGGTGTCAGGTACAGATCACCGCAAGCGACAGGGACGTCCTCACCCCTTGTGGGGACACTTCAGGACGTCCTAGGATGAGATACGTCCTATGGCGTCCCTGGGGGAGACATGGCGAATGAGCGACTGCGCAGCACCATCGCTGCTGCGGGCCAGAGCTACGAGAGCGTGGCCGGCCATGTCGGGGTCGACCCCAAGACGGTGGAGCGGTGGATCCTGCGAGGACGACTCCCCACCGAACCCACCGCTGGAAGACCGCCGAGCTACTCGGCAAGGACGAGGCCTACCTCTGGCCCGCTGTCCTGGATGACGTACGGACTCAGGCGGCCAGTGACGCCGAGTTCGTCCGGCTCTACCCGACCCGCGGAGCGGTGCCCGCGAGCCTGTGGCGCGCCCTGGTCGATGACGCCCGCGACAGCATCGACCTGCTCGCCTTCGCCGGTCTGTTCCTCGGCGACACCAACGCCGACCTGGCTGAGCTGCTGCGTAAGCGGGATGAGGCGGGCGTGCGGGTGCGGATCCTGCTCGGGGATCCGGACGGCGACGCCATCGAGCGACGCGGCGAGGAGGAGCAGATCGGGCGCGGCATGGCCGAGCGGGCGCGCCTGGCTCTCGCGCATCTACGGCCGGCGCTCGGGGCGCCGAACATCGAGCTGCGACTGCACAACGCCACGCTCTACAACTCGATCTACCGCAGCGACGCCACCATGCTCATCAACACCCACATCTACGGCTCCGGCGCACCCCTCAATCCCGTGCTCCACCTCCAGCGCGTCGCCGGCGGCCGCATGTTCGACACCTACCAACGGAGCTTCGAACGTGTATGGGACGCGGCTGCTTTCACTCCTCCACACTCACCGACGATGGAAGACTGGGACGAGAGACTGAAACGAGGCGCTGTGCCTTCCATGCGGGTTGATCCTGTCACCGACTGTGGGAGGTAGCCAACATTCGCGGAGTCGTCGCATCGACCGGGCACCGAGTCATGCCCGCTGCAGAGTCTTGGCGCATTGGTGCGCGGCGGGAGCGGCTGGCTCGTGCGCAGGTTGCCCGGCTACTACTGAACAGACTATATTTTGGGGCCGGGTCCGCACCTCTGGATGAGGAGGTCAGGTGCCTGAGATTCCCTCCGCGAAAGCATCTGTCCCGCTATCCTTGGGCCGAGTTGTCTAGTCTGGGACGGGTGAGTTCGGACGTGGAGGATCGGAAGGCGAGTATTGAAGTGCGCACGGCGAAGGTGAACGCCGTCACCCTCTTCTTGGAGTTGCAACCGCGATACTTTACTACTGCCAGCACCGGACTTGTCGTTTACGGGGTAAATCAGAAGGGTGCAAAGGACTACGAAGTCAGCAGGTTAACGGTCTCGGCGAAACGGTCGAGGCCCTAAATTCGCAGGCGTCAGCACTTCAATCGGCAAATGGTTCGTTGGCCTCGGAGAACGCCAGCCTCCGCGCCGCGACATCATCCACAAGTTCGCCACCCGCCCCCTCTCCAGTCGACTCCGCGCCCCTGCTTCCCGACCAAGTATTGGGTGTGGACATTGAGCCGGCGAGTTCGACAGGCGGCAGTTCTTGGAGCCGTAAAGATCCGCAAGTGATTGATGGAG
>CAVTWW010000016.1:0-18334 GCA_963738495.1 uncultured Actinomycetota bacterium | reverse complement strand
GCCGGGTCCAGGGTAGCCAAGACTAGCCGGACCGGTCGAGCGCACTTTCGGACTACTGCCGGGGCGAGCACGGGTGCACTGCGCTCTCACCGCCGCGAGGAGCGAGGAGCGGCGTCAGCTGTCGAGCAGAGCTCTGTCGTGCAGACGTCGGCGTGCAGGCTGCACTGTAAGCCGGCGAGATACCCGCGTGTCCCGCGTCACGCGCTATTCGGCCCTTGTGTCCGATTTGGGAGCAAATTACACTTTCAATGCATAGGCGACTCGTTGTTACCGCTGGGGGCAGAGATCACAGGTCGCGATGCTCCAATTCCATCGTCCCGCCCTCCCGTTGCGCGTGCGAGTGTGGGGGTGATCAGCACGGCGATGCTGCCATCGGGGGCGGCGTGGTGCTTCTGCAACGTCGCCAGTTCGCTGCCCGTGCTGTTGTTGGGCGTTTGCCGTCACCGCGGCCTGGGCGCTCCAAGCCGTCGTCGGAACCAACTCCGGGTGAGCAACGCCTGGCCGAGATCATCGTTCGGATCGTGGGGAGCCCGGACCCCCTCAACGTGGTGGCGAAGCAGGAAGTCGCCGATGCCGCTCAACGGGTCGTTGAGGCCGCAGTGGCCGATCTGCCACGTGGGCAGAAGCGTGCCGTGCGTGAGCACGTCGGGGGTACCTGATCTGTGGACTACTGGTGGACGTTGTCCAGGTGTTGGCCCCGGTAGCCGAGGCGGAGTCCACCATCGGGGACGCGGTCGAGGCAGCTGCGACACCCAGGTACGCCACGTTCACTGACGTCGTCGCCGCGAAGTCGCTCGCAGGGATCGTGTCCAGGGTGGTCGAGGCCGCTGGACAGGGCGTCCTGGTCAAAGCGAAGGCCGTCGTGCAGGCGCTCCGCTCGTTCGCGGTCGCTTCCTGCCCCGATGTCGACCGTCACGCCTTGGTAGCCGAGGAGTGCTTGGCTCCCCTGGCGGGCGAGCGGTCAATAGCCTCACCCATCTCGGACTGGACGAGGTAGCAGCGGTCATCGACGACTGCAGCCGCCCGCGACAAGGGGTGGCCGGGCACACTGCAGGTGACGTGTGTGGGCGGATCCGTCGCTCGCGGGGGGGAGCGCGACGGCGTGGCGCACTGGGGTGCCGTCGATACCGCCGATGCCGACGACGTCCTGGCCGCGCCTGATGCTGGCCGATCACTCCGACGCCCAGATCCGCGCCGACCTGGCGATGACCCTGCGACTGCTGACCGCAGGGTGAATCGCCGTCGGGGCAGATGGTGGCTGGCGGTGATCACTCGCAGCCAGGACCCGGTGGCCCGGGTCCGTGATGCGGCCTCGACATCGTCCAGGTCCACCAGGTCGACAGAAGCATCGATGCACGGTCATGCCGATGTCCGGACGTCGCCGCAGCCGACGAAGGAGCTACTCCCAGTTCCCGGACAACTCGGCGGACAGGCGCCTCCAGGCGCTGTCCGAATCCGAGGTATCAAGCCGCGAGCCTCGTCGATCGCTCTCAACGATGAAGGGAGCGTCGCCGGTTTCGGCGGTGTCGACTTGGACCTCGATCAGCCGAAGCGGAACCAGTAGAGGTTGTCATCGTCAGCCGGGTACTCGGGGACATATCGATGGATCGATACGTCGGGAAAGCCTCTCGCGCGCGAGCGCACAATCTCGCTCGAACACCGGCCGCCAGTCCGACTCCTCCGCTCTAATCCTCGTAGACCTGCCATGACGCCATGATCGCTTGTAAAGATGCCCGCCGTGCGCCCCCCGCCGGAACCACCTCCCCTCGTGCCCGTGAATCGGGTCTCACGCGGGCGGGGTATCCAGTACAGCCGTTTGCGGGGTGACGCTCCATCTGGGCCGACCAGGGCCTTGGCTACGTCCTCGCGGTCGTAGCGCAGGACCTGACCTTGACGCGGAGTTGTCGCCCTGCCGCCACACCGTCCACGCCCGCTCCCCGGGCTCCGCGAACGGCCACATCACCCGGTAGGCGTCCTCGCCGTAGACGCCACCTCCTGCAGCCGAAGTCTACCCACCACCGCCCGTCCGGGGTCGGCAACTCCGCAATGGTCGAACTGGTCGACATCCCACCCCACGTATCGCGCCGTCAGGCGCACCAGCTGGGCGACTCCTCCTGCGAAGCGCTCCCTCGGCGAACCAGTCCTCCACGCGATCTACAATCCCACGCCTGCTAACGACAGGGAAGCAAGCACGGCAGACGGCACTCGGGTCTGCCCCGGGGGCAGGCGATGGACGCCGACGCACGGCCCCAGACGCCAAGGAACCCAGATTCGAAAGCGTGCTCCTCACCGTTCGCGCCGCAGTTCTGGACGTCGGTGGACGACGGCGAACGGTGGTGGACGATCGACCGGTCCCTGGTCGGGTGGAATGAGACCACAAATGAGACCAGGAACGGCGAGACCCGCCCCCTGTTGGATCAAGGAAACGGGTATCGTCGCAGGTCAGCGCGGTGGCGGTGGGATTTGAACCCACGAGAGAGTTACCCCTCTACACGCTTTCGAGATCTGCACCACCGCGTCCGGACACGTCCACACCCGTCCCCACCTGCACGTTTGCCCCGAGCCGCACGTCCCTGGACGTCGGCGGACGGGAACGAATGAGACCACAACTGAGACTGGGCCCCTCCTGAGGCGTAGCCGGCGGGTGCGTCACCCTTCGTCTGAGCTGTCCGGGTCGGGGTCGTCCGGCCAGGTGGTATCGATTTCCAGTGAGAGCAGTTCGATGACGCCGTCTCGGGCCAGTCTGCATGGACAGCGTAGGAACGGACCAGGACGCCGCCTTCGACCAGGACCCGGTAGTCGTCGCGGCCAACGATCGGCCGGGGCAGGTCGTCCCAGTCGTTGGCGAACGTGGCGAGGATCATGACTAGGTCGTGGAGTTCGAAGTCGACCCGGGACGGCTCCCCTGCGGGGCCACGGTCGGCGCCAGCTGGCGGTGTAGGTCGGCCTAGAACTGTCGGCTTGGTCGGACGTATCGGGGTGGCGGGTCCACCAGGCCAGCGAGCCGGCCTGCCCCGTCCCAGGTTCGCCTTCACGGGCGGCGAGGTGGCGTTCCGCGGTTGCTCGAAGCTTGGCGACATAGTCGGGAGGCAGCTCGGACAGGTCCCACACGGTCCGGGAACGGAACACGTCCTGACGCTGCTGCGGGCCATCTCGTCCATCGCCGCAGCAGTGACCACCGGTCGACCGAGAATGTCTTTCGGCACGCCGACCTCCCTTCGACCACTACCGCCAGCCTACGACCAGGCACCGACACAGAGCCATATCCCTGACCACCCGCCGGCGCCGACCTCGCTGGGGTCGGCGCCCGCGGGTCTAGCCCGGGGCGATGCTCCCGGAGCCGTCGACGACCCCGTTCGGGAACCCGGGGTATGCCCGACCGTGGGGATCGCCGCGAGTGGTGGATGACACCCCGCTGATGGTCGCGCTGCCCGAGCGGGAGATCCACCGGATGATCGACAGCTTCTCCATCGCTGCGACAAGCACCACCTGCCCTACCCCGCACCGGACCACTCGGACGGCATCTTCGGCAGCGACCTATACCGACACTCCTACGCCCTGCAGATGTACCTGCGGCAACGGCGGCCCAGCCAGCCGCCGATCGACTAGATCTCGGGCAGGAAGCCCACGGCAGAGCGACTACTGATCGGTGCGGGGTGGTCCCATCCTTGGGTCAGGGCGAGGAGGGCCAGGTCGCTGCGGTGACCCAGGATCGTCGCCCACCCCGAGTCCAGGGCCAGGTCCTCACCGCTCCCCACGTGGAACGGCCGGCCACGGCTGCCTCGGCGCTGGTCCGCTCGAAGGAGGGCTTGCGGACTCGGGTACGGTCAGCTTGCTGGTGGGGATCTCGACTTCTTCGGAGACCAGGCCCGAGGTGTGCCAGCAGTAGCGGCCCAGGATGTGGACGACGCGGTCGCTGTTGGCCTCGTCAGGGCACCAGTCCATGTTCCCCACCAGGACGGCCCCGATGCGCTGCTCACCGCCGTCCTAACCCGTATGCAGACCCGTTCCCGCAGCGGCGGCCGTGGTCCCGGTGGATCCAGGCGCCGCTTGACCACCCAGGCGAGCAGGTCGGCCAGGACTCCGCCGGCGCCGGCAAGGAGGGTCGTGACGGTCCGGCGATCAGCGGCCCGGGCGCTCCAGACGGTGCCGTACTCCCACGAATCCTTCGCCCGCGCGGGCTCGTCAGTCACGGCCCCAGTCTGACGGCTCGGGCGAAGCGCATGAAGGCAGGCTGCCTCGCCAGAGCGAGAGGGCAGCCACGGTGACAACTCCTCGCCACCGGGGTGCCAGGATGACGGTCATGTGGAGGCGACCACCCAAGCCCGGTGCCGATGGGGCAGGGCCTGGCTATCCCTGCCGACACGTCCGGGCTGGCCGGTCTTGCCGAGACCGTAGCCGCGACACTCAGAACGGGGCACCTGGACGGGTCGGGCAACCACGGGCTGGAGTCTGTGGAGGTTGTCCGGTTATCGAAGGGGTCGACATTGGCCAAGCCTCGTCGCCTGGCCTGACCATGGCACCTGGAGTCAGGCGAGGCCCGCTTCGGGCTGATCGCGACGATGAGCAGCCTGGTCGAACAGGCCGGTGCAGCTGAGTCCGTTCTGACCTATCTCGAGCTGGCCGTTGACGAGCCACACACCCCAGGGCCTGACGGGACCCGCACGTGGTTCTTCGACTTGCCCTCCCATGAAAGCGCGGCGACCTGCCGACCGGCCGTTAGGGACGGCTGACCGACCGACAGGAGGAGCCATGGGCGCCGACACAGCGGCAGCGCGTTTCGTGGAGCACTTCACCGATCCGCTGTACGGCGACGAGAGCAACGACCACGCGCCGTTCGGGGAACGACGAAGGCTCGGACATGCTGCACGCCGCATCCCTCGCGCCGCAGAACTGACCGGGTCAAGTACGATCCCGGACCTGCTCGCGACAGCCAGCGACGACCCCGACGGACTGCTCGAAGAGCCACAAGAGGGCGGGCCCGAATTCGACCAGTATCCTCATCGGCGCCGGGTTCGGAACGTGTGGTGGCTCCGAAGGCGAGGAACCCGAGCCAGCCACCCCGACCAGCGGGTCCACCCACGAGGGACCGCCGGGCCGCCGCCAGGGCAAGATCCGAAGAATCGTGACAAGCATCAAGGCCTGGCTCGCCACGGCAGCCAGCTTCAACGCCCACGACGGAACACCAGACAAGTCGATCAGCGCACCGGCCAGCACCGGGCCACTATCGCAGTTGCCTCAGGTAGAACCCGCCAAGGCCGCCAGCGAGCCGTCAGCCGCTTTCCGCCAGCCCCTACCGGACGGTTAGGGGCCCCACGCAGTCTGCCGTTGTTGCAGGCCCAGAGGATTCATTGAGGCTGACCCGGTCAGCCTCACGCGGGCAGGGTCCTGGCTCTGGATGCTGTAGCCGTTCATGCCGGTGTCGGCGCCACTGATGGCTGGGTCGGTGGGGAACCACGACTTGAGGCCGGCGCCCTTCACCAGAGCCGTCGCCTCGACCGGCGACTTCAGCGTGGCGTCGGGTACGGCGACGGTGGCCCCCATGGCCCGACAGCATGATGCCCCGGTGATGGCCAGGGCGAGGGCCGCTGCCAGATGGAGCCAGGGAGTGGACCGGCGGGTGTTCACGGGCAAAGCATGATCGAGATCCAACGGTCCGGGAAGTGGGTTCGCGTGGCCCGGACAACGGGAGAGTGCCGGACTTGAACGGGGACGTCGGCGGATACCTTGGCGGGCATGGACCCGCTCGACGACTTCGTGACCGGCATAACCTCACGTCGCGAGGACGTCGCCGTCGAGGCTGGTCGGCCGGGCCTGGAGCCTGCTGCACCCCGCCAGCGTCGCCGAAGCCACTCGGTCCCGTCCACATCCCGCGGGACTGCCGCTGCCGTGTCCGAGAGTCTTGGGGTCGACCGCTTCCGGGTCGGCGTGCTCGTGGTGTTCTTGGTCGTGATGTTCGTTGTGTCGCTGGTTGGCCTTCCTTCAGACCTTCGGGCGGCTCGCGGTGAGGGACCGATCGGCACGTTCGTCTCCGACCACAAGGAGTGCGGGCGGGCGAGCTGCGACTGGCGCGGGACGTTCACCAGTGACGACCGGACCGTGTACGTGCCTGACGCCTGGTACGACGGCAACATCACCGGGCCGGGACAGTCAGCCCGAGGCCACTACGTCGGAACCCTGGGCATCTACCCCGGCGGAGGCCGCCCCTGGCTCCCCAACGTGATCATGGCGGTCCTCACCGGAGGCACGCTGCTGGTCTGGGGCTACTTCTGGTTCCGTCGACGGCGACGGGCTCACCAGCCGAAGCCGACGACTATGCAGCCGTCGCCCGGACCTACTGCCCGAGTGTGAGTTGCCGGCTCACTCACGACGGCAGTCTCCCGCCCTGCAGCCCGCCCGCAGGTCTAGCTCTGAATTGCTCCGGGACCGGAGTGCGCATACACCTCTAGGGACTCGAACTCCGCTTCGCTTACATCGGCATCCAGCCAGGGGGCGGTCCCAGCAACTACCCCAGTCCAGCCGAAGCACACGGTTCGGAATCGCCCAACAAATCGGCACCGTTCAATGTGCGCGCCGGCAAACCACATGGGACTCGGAAGGCGAGTCTCAGCGAACACGCAGTCCTCAAGCCGGGCGCGACCGAAGCCGCCATAGGGGCCAATGCGAGTTCGGGTGAAGTCGCATCGCCGATAGGTCGAAATCGGGTTGGGCCCCGACCGGCTCTCCAGGCCGGAGTTGTAGCCGTCGAAGCATGCCCCCCTAAGGTCCGCTCCCTGAAAAGAGCAGTCTGTGAAGATAGTTGCCGTGGCGCGCCAGTCCTGCCATCCCACCCTATTGAGGCGCACGTTGTGCACTTCCGCGTCAAGCAGATCGATCCGCAGAGTCGAGTGCGATAAGTCAAGATCTCGCCAGACAACCCTTGCCGCGGTGGGGGTTGTCGACAGCCGGTCATGATCCGCAAGCCCCGGGAGCCCCCTCGATGAGACCACCCACAGGCCTCGAAGATCGACCCGCCCGTCGACAGCGGCCAGGTCCAGATCGTGAAGCGATCGTCCTTCGACAAGCCGCGCAGTGACCTCTCGTGCCAGCGGCTGGGCAGTCCCTCGCCACCGCTCCCGCAGGCTCTGCGCGCTGACCACGAGCCGTAGTGTGCCGCATGTCGTTGATGCCGACACTGCAGACATCGGGTCGCGCGCCCATCCACACGTGCTGCATGGTGGGCGGCTGCGATCGAACGTCCGTCCGCGGGCGGTCGAGGGAGACTGCGGTCAGACGCGCGCTTCGCCAGTCAATAGTTCAAGGACTCTTCTCGCTGCTCCCTGACCGGCGCGCTGCTTGATCAGACCTTCCTTGGCAACACCCCGCACCCGCACTTCGGTCTGGCCCGGACCGCTTTCAGTAAGGGTCACGGTCACTACCGTCGGATTCAGATTCCAGCCCCCCGCCCCGACGATCGCCCGGACAAGGACCACCTCACCGAACGGAGGGGTCACACCGGGGTCGATCAACTGCCCGCAATCAGAAAGGACCTTCTGCACCAGCTCGCGTGCCCGACCCAAGGGCAACGACACCGACGTGCCGTCCTCGAAGATGTCGGCCCGCAGACGTCGCGAGACCGCTGCGGCACCCATTCCGCCAAGCGCCCCCAGGCGATCCGCAAGGAGCTGCCGCTCCTCCTTGGAAATCCCCTGCGGCTCAGCCATCAACGCTTCGCTCCACTCATACCCGACATCCCCAGAGGATGCCACGAGGTCAAGTGGCGCGACGCCGACAACGGCAAGGCTGCGAGATCTTGATCAGAAAGATCCACGTGTGCGTGGAGCCACCTTGGGAAGGAAGTTCACCCGTCGAAGCCACCTTGGGCTAATCGGCGGGAAGCCACGAAGCGGCAAGGGCACTCGTGACCGGTGCTGCGGACCACGAGATCGCAGACCCCTTCTCCACCGCCGGTGGCTCACTGATGGCGTCGCTCCGAATCGAGATCCACCGTCGGATGATCCGCGGTCTTGCCATCGAGGGCATCGAGCAGCAGGACGGAGGCAACGTCTGACCCGTCGGACTGCCCGTCATGTGCAATCTCCCCGTCGTCGCTCCTCAGCTGCGCCCCCTCGACTCCCTCTGACCTGCAAGGAGAGCCCGCCGCCGGAATCGGTGATTACCGGCACCTCCTCCGGGCCGTCCTGGCTGGACAGCGAGGTGGACGCCAAGGCCGGTGAGACCGGTTCGGTCTCCGTCTGCTCGCGGATCCGCGGTGGGGTCGCCGTCCAGATCTTGAGGTTGACCAGGACCTGGGCGTAGAAGACGTCGACGGCGTCCAGGACCGAGTCGATGAAGCAACCGCGCCCTCGACCGCGCTTGAAGCCGAGCGGCTGGTCGAGGGCGACCCGGAAGGATCGCGTCTCCTTGCTCGGGTCCGGTGTCAACGCGAGCGGGTTCTCGCGCACGACCTTCAACAGTTCGGCGGCGCTGTTGCCGCGGGTGTGCGCGGCGAAGGCCTCCACCCGAAGGGTCTCCGGGGCGTCCTTGAGCTGGCGCACCAACCAGTTGACCCGAGTCGCCGGCCGGCCCTCCCTGGGGGCGTCGATGTCGACGTGGCAGGTGACCTTGCCGGCCCGCAGGTCGGCGGTCACGACCAGGGTGCCGACCGTGTCCGGGATCCGGATCGAGCCCGACATGACACCGGAGGCTGTCAGCGTCCCGATCAACGCCTGCGCCCGAGTGGCCGGTTCCTGGATCTCCTTGCGGGTCAGGCCCGGCACGACCTCGGTCCCGAGCTGACGGCCCAACCGCAGGCTCGTGTACCGCAGCAGGGCGTCGAAGCGGCCGACGACCTCCAGCGCTCCCTTGTCGCTGGCCCGGAAGGTCTGCGCGGCCACGGCCTCACGGACGGGCACCCACTTCTCGCCCATGTCCTCGAACTCCAGCGCACCCGAGCGCGGGTGCTCCAGGTAGCGGATCAACTCCCCCAGGATCCACGCCTGGTCCGGGTCGGCGACACCGCGGTACTCCTTCTGCATCACCGCCTCGGTCAGCACCTGCGTCCACGACAAGTGATGCAAGCGCGACCCGGCGCAACTTGCGGGCATCGACCTTCGTCGGGTGCTGGCCGGCGACCGGCGGGATCTCGTTGCTGATCGTCAGGACGGCGTCGTAGCCGTTCTCCCGAGCCACGTCGAGGTAGGTCTCCAGCTGCGCCGCATCCAGACAGTTGGTCCCGGTCTTGACCTCGACCAGCACCGTCCACCGCCGCTGACCCCGCACCACCCGGATCAACCCGTCCGGGTACACCCGACGCTCACCGATCTGGAACGGCACCTCGATGTACGTCTCCAGGACCCCGGCCGGCGCACCCAGCGGCTGCGTCAACGTGCGACCGAACTCCTTGACCGACGACATCACCGCCAGCAACGCCGACGTCGCGCGACGCTCCTGCTCCTCCCCACCGTTGATACCCGAAGTAGGGATCAGCCGCGCCTCGTGCCAGTTCTCCTCGCCCATACCGGCCCCCTTGCCAGCCCGTGGATCTCTCCCGCGAGACTACCCAAGGCACCCACACGCACACGCGAAGTCACCCAGCAATTGACAGCCCAGTGTCAATCGGCGCAACACTGGCGTCCCGGTGTCGGGCTTCCTCGCGACCACTACGCTCCGGTGGCAGGCTCAGACGTGGACGAGAGGAGTACGCGTGCGCAGGCCAGCAGTGGACGACGCCATCGCTCTCGCCGGTGAGCTGCTGAAGCCACTGAGTCGCCGATGGCGGCACGTCCAAGGAGTCGGCGCAGTCGCATCGCTGCTCGCTCAAGGGCTGCCAGATGACGAGGCGGCAACCCTTGTAGCGTCCGCCTGGCTGCACGACATCGGCTACGCGCCGGCGATCGCAACGACCAGGTTCCACCCGCTGGACGGCGCCCGGTTCCTCGAGCACGAGGGCCTCCCGGCCGTCGTGGTGTCCCTCGTGGCCTATCACTCCGGCGCCATCTACGAAGCCGACGAGCGCGACCTCAGCCGGGCGCTCTCCGAGTTCGCTGAACCGCCGGCTCATCTACTCGCCAGGCTGACCGCCGCCGACATGAGCACGAGCCCGGACGGCGACCCGATCCAAGCTCGCAGGCGGATCGCCGAGATCCTCAGTCGCTACCCCGAGGGCGACCCGGTCCACCGTGCAGTGTCAAGCTCGGGACCCGAGCTGATCTCGACCACCGAGGACGTGCTGTCACAGCTGGGTCTGACGGTCGAGGACCTATCCGATGAACGGGGCAGTTCGGCCGGCGTCTAGTCCGTGGTCGATCCGCAACCGCATGGACGGGTGGATGTTCAACTGATCCAGCTCGTCCACGGCGACGAACCGGACGTCCTTCGTCTCGCTACTGGTACCGATGACCCCACCGAGCAGCCGGGCGCGGAAGCACAGCGAGAACTGCTGGCGCACCTCGCCGTCGTCGTAGGCGATGACGTGCCGAGGGTTGGTGTAGACCCCCACCAGATCGAGCACCTGGACGTCGAGGCCCGTCTCCTCCTTCACCTCGCGGACGACGGCCTCGCTCACCGACTCCCCAGGGTCGACGCCGCCACCGGGCAGAGCCCACAGGTCGTTGTCCGTCTTGTGGACGAGCAGCAGTCCGCCCACATGACTCGCGCACGATCGCCGTAACTGACGGCACGATGCTGTTGGCTACCGGGGCCGCTAGGGTCGTTGAAGTAGTCGACGCGAGCCATCCGATCATTGTGTACCCTCGAAGCGAAGCTAGTACGCGGCGTCCCACGCACGCCATCAAACTGTCAGCCCACCAAGGTCATGTGGTGACGGCGCTAGCGGGAAATCTCTCACACAGCCAGGGTGAGAGAACTCAAGTGGCGGACTAGCGCTTTCTGCGCCGCGATCGAGTTGCGAGTCCCACATGAGGGGTCGCGCTAGACGCCTGACACCCTGGGAGCACCGAAAGCGGCAATCGAGTCCGCGAATTTGCCGATGACCATGACTTGAAAAGTGATTCGCAACGTGTCAGTTAGGGGCAAGTCCACCTTCTTCGATGCGCCGTATGGCAATACTGCGTCCGCCACGGTCTTCCCATCGAATTGGACGATAAATCGAACCTGCACATTGGACTTGGCTGAAGAACTTGCTTGACCCATGACGACATGGAACGACTTGTAGCTCCTGGTCCCGAGGTCAAACTTCGATCGTTGAGTCCATATTGTGAGCTGCCATCAGCACCGCTAGGGCATGATCGAAACTCACTCCATCAATCACTTGCGGATCTTTACGGCTCCAAGTCACTGCCGCCTGTCGAACGTCGCCGGCTCAATGTCCGCACCCAATACTTGGTCGGGAAGCAGGGGCGCGGAGTCGACTGGAGAGGGGGCAGGTCGGCGACTTGTGCGAGTGATGTCGCGGCGCGGAGGCTGGCGTTCTCCGAGGCCAACGAACCATTTGCCGATTGAAGTGCTGACGCCTGCGAATTTAGGGCCTTGACCGTTTCGCCGAGACCGTTTACCTGCGACTTCGCAGCCTCTTTGGCTATCCTTCTGATTTACCCCGTCGACCACAAGTCCGGTGCTGGCAAGAGTAGTATCGCGGTTGCAACTCCAAGAAGAGCGGTGACGGCGTTCACCTTCGCCGTGCGCACTTCAATACTCGCCTTCCGATCCTCCACGTCCGAACTCACCCGTCCCAGACTAGACAACTCGGCCCAAGGATTAGCGGGACAGATGCTTTCGCGGAGGGAGATCTCGGCACCTGACCTCCTCATCCAGAGGTGCGGACCCGGCCCCGCAGAGATAGTCCGTTCAGTAGTAGCCGGGTAACCTGTTGCACGAGCCAGCCGCTCGCCGCGCACCAATGCGCCAAGACTCTGTCAGCGGGCATGACTCGGTGCCCGGTCGATGCGACGACTCCGCGAACGTTGGCTACCTCCCACAGTCGGTGACAGGACTCAAGACCCGCATGGAAGGCACAGCGCCTCGTTTCAATACCCTCGTCCCAGTCTTCCATCGTCGGTCAGTGTGGAGGAGTGACAGCAGCCGCGTCCCAGACGCGTTCGAAGCTCTGTTGGTAGGTGTCGAACATGCGGCCGCCGGCGACGCGCTGCAGGTGGAGCACCGGGTTGAGCGGCGCGCCGGAGCCGTAGATGTGGGTGTTGATGAGCATGGTGGCGTCGCTGCGGTAGATCGAGTTGTAGAGCGTGGCGTTGTGCAGTCGCAGCTCGATGTTCGGCGCCCCGAGCGCCGGCCGCAGGTGGGCCAGGGCCAGGCGCGCCCGCTCGGCCATGCCGCGCCCGATCTGCTCCTCCTCGCCGCGTCGCTCGATGGCGTCGCCGTCCGGGTCGCCGAGCAGGATCCGCACCCGCACGCCCGCCTCCCCGCGCTGACGGAGCAGCTCTGCCAGGTCGGCGTTGGTGTCGCCGAGGAACAGGCCGGCGAAGGCGAGTAGGTCGATGCTGTCGCGGGCGTCGTCGACCAGGGCGCGCCACAGGCTCGCGGGCACCGCCCCACGGGTCGGGTAGAGCCGAACGAACTCGGCGTCACTCGCCGCCTGAGTGCGCACGTCGTCCAGGACGGCGGGCCAGAGGTAGGCCTCGTCCTTGCCGAGTAGCTCGGCGGTCTTCCAGCGGTGGGTTCGGTGGGGCAGTCGTCCTCGCAGGATCCACCGCTCCACCGTCTTGGGGTCGACCCCCACATGGCCGGCCACGCTCTCGTAGCTCTGGCCCGCGGCAGCGATGGTGCTGCGCAGTCGTTCGTTCGCCATGTCTCCCCCAGGGACGCCGTAGGACGTTTCCCTCATCCTAGGACGTCCTGAAGTGTCCCCACAAGGGGTGAGGACGTCCCTGTCGCTTGCGGTGATCTGTACCTGACACCGATTGCCCCACAAGCGAAAGCGAGACCCCGATGCGCAGGAACACCATCAAGGTCCGGCCCGCCGGCCGAGTGGTCACCACGACCCAGAACCGGCCCCCGGCCCGCCTGGCCGTGACCGACCCGGTCACCTACGGCTACGCGATCGCGGCCCTGATCGGCACCGCCGTCCTCGAAGACGTGCTCGTCACGGCGGCAGCCCACCTGCACCTGCTGTGAGCCCGGGTGGGCGGCGGGGTGAGCCATCGAGCCCCCGCCCCCACTCGCCACACCCTCGCCGCCCACGCGGCCCGACCTCGAAGGAGCCACCCATGGCCTCGCTCGACCCGACGACCTTCACCCCCGACCAGCTCGCGGACATGCTGCACGCCTGGGCCGACGGCCTCTACACCGACGAGGCCGCCGTCGGCCTGCTCATCACCCACCGCACCTGGCTGACCCGCCGCGACTTCCTCACCAGCTGCGTCGATGCGATCGATGACGGCTGGACCCGCGACGGCAGCGCCGCGATGGCCTCCATCGACTGGGCCCGCGCCGCCCGCCTGGCCTACGACGCCCCCTGCTCGACGTCCGAGAGCGCCGTCCTGCGCCTGGCCGCCTCCCTGGCCGGCACCTCGACCGGCGACCTGGCCACCCTGACCCGGGGCCTGGACGTGACCAACACCGCCCGCCTGCTCGAAGCCCTGGCCCACCGCGCCGGCTGGCACGAGAGCCACCACGCCTACACCGTCACCGGCCACCAGCACCCCACCACCGCCGCACCCACCACGCCGCCGGTCGCCGTCCCGGCCCCGGCCGGCTCCCCCGCCGAACAGGAGGCTTCCCGATGAGCACCACCACCCTCGTCCGCGGCTGCACCCGCCGCGCCCGGCCCTACCGTGACCACAGCCCGAGGGCCGACCAGTAGCCGAGGCCGCCACCCGCTCGGGGATATGCGAGTCCTGCCGCAACGTCCCGGCCACGACCACCTGGGCCAACCCCCGCGCCGGCGCACCGTTCGCGCTCTGCCAGTCCTGCGCCGCCCTGGTCCCCACCCCGAACCCGGCGCCTCGGCGCCGTCAGGGCCGGTGACCCCGATGGACACCTTCCTCAACTGGTGGCTGCCGATCCTCGCCGTCGCCGTCGGCTTCGCCCTCCTCATCCGCGAGGACGCCGCCACCGAGCGCCGCGAGCAGCAGCTCGCCGCGTGGCAGCGCAGCCACCTGGTCGTGAACCTGCCGCACGAGGCCGACCCGGACGTCGTCTCCCGCCGCTTCGACCGGCTGCTTGCCGCCCACCCCGAGCTGCTCGCCCTCGACGCCCCGCCACCCGCACCGAACGGCGACCACCCACTCGACGACTGACCGCACGACCACCCAATCCGCCAGAACCCTTGAAAGGACTTGATTCCGATGCTGTTCCGTATCGCTCGCGCCGTCCGTCACCTGCCCGTCCGTCCGATCACCGCCGTCCTGCTCCTGCTCGGCTTCGCCTGGGCCACTGGCCACGCGACCAGGTTCGCGCACCTGTCGACCCTGTCGCTGACCGCCGCCGGCGGCCTGGCCGCCGCGATCGCGATCACGTGGTGGATCCGCTACCTCGCCCCGGCGATCTCGACCGGCGCCTGGGTCGGCCGCCGCGACGACGCCTCCCAGCACGCCGGCGGCGTCGCCACCTGGATCGACGTCGGCGAGTACGCCGGCGCCACCGCCATGCGCAGACGCGCCCCGCAGCTGCGCCCCTCCCTGGCCCGCAAGGGCGGCTCGGCAGCGGCGCCGGACCCCGCTCACCGAGTACGCCGTGCCGCTGGTGAAGACGTCTGGCTGCCGATCGGCAACGTCGTCTACTCCGCCTGCGAGAACGTCACCCTGCGCTTCGGCGGCCCCCGGATCGGCAAGACCTCGTCCCTGGCCTGCCACGCCGTCGACGCCCCCGGCGCCCTGCTGGTCACCACCTCACGCACCGACCTGCTGATCACACCGGCAGCCCGCGCGCAAGCTACGCGGCCGGGTCGAGGTGTTCAACCCGACCGGCCTGGGCAACCTCAGTCCACCGTCCGCTGGTCGGCTGTCGCCGGCTGCCACGACTACGCCACCGCCCTACGCCGCGCCGCCGACCTGATCCCCGAAGGCGGCACAGCAGCCGAAGGCGAACGGTGGGACGCCCAGGCCCGCGGCCTGCTCGCCGTCCTGCTGCACGCCGCCGCGCTGCGAGGGCGGCCGCCTGCGCGACGTCCTGGACTGGATCTCCCCGGCCGACCGGGTCGCCGAGCACCAGATCGTGCACGCCCTCGCAGCGTCCCCGAACCGGCGCGCCCTGAGCCCGACGTCCGCTCGATCTACGGCACCAACGAGCGCACCCTGACCTCGATCACGACCACCATGCTGCCCGCGCTGCGCTGGCTCAACGACGCCACCGCCGCCGACGCCGGCGACGCCGCACCCGACGACCCCGACCTGCTCGACGTCGACGTTCGTCACCGAGCCCGCGACTCGCTCTACCTGATCGGCCGCGACGGCGGCGCCCGCACCCTGATCGGCGCGCTCACCGCCGAGGTCGCCCACCAGGTGCGGATGCACGCCGCCGCAGCACCGGCGGCCGCCTCGACCCACCGATGACCGCCGTGCTCGACGAGGCCCCCCTGACCTGCGGACCGATCCCGCTGCACGACTGGACCGCCGACATGGGCGGGCGCGGCCTCACCATGCACATCGCCGCCCAGTCCCCGGCGCAGCTGCGCGACGTCTGGGGCCGCGACAAGGCCGCCGCGATCATGGGCAACGCCGCCACCGTCCTGATCTTCGGCGGGCTCAAGGACGCCGGCGACGTCGCCGACGTGTCGGCCCTGTGCGGCAACCGCCTGATGGCCCTCGACCCCGACGACAACCGGCCGCTGCCGGTGATGACCCCGCCGAGATCCGCGAGCTGCCGGTCGGTACCGCGCTGGTGCTGGCGAACTCCCTGCGCCCGGTCGTCGGCCCCGCCCCGCTGGTCTGGGACCGCCTGCCCTCACCGGTTGCCGAAGCGATCACCGAACTGCGGGCCGGGCTCGCCCTCGACCTGCGCGACCTGGCCACCTGGCTCCGCGACCGCACCCCGACCCTGCCCGGCTTGGCCCGACCGGCCATCGCGCGGCCCAGCCACCAAGCCGGACGACGGCACCACCGGCGACGACTCGGGCGAGGTGTCCTGATGGCCAAGCACCACCCACCCCAGGACGAGGACGGCGCCCTGGCCGCCCTGGCCAACCAGCTCGACGAGCTGCGCCGCGACCACCAACGCCTCACCACCGTGCGGACCGACCTCACCGCCATCCGCGGCGACCTGGCCGCCTTCAACGACGCGCTCAACGACCTCACCGACACCGTCCGCCGCCGGACCCCCACCACCCCGGGCGGCGACCCGTCGGCTCAGACCTTGGACGGCGAGTCCGCCGGCTCCTTCAGCAGCGATGGCCGGCCGACGTTGCAGGTGCCAGAGACGGACGACGTCCCCGAATGGATGGCCGTCACCGTCCCGGCACTGGCCGTGGCCTGGCTCAACGACCTGACCGTCTGGGTGCCCCGGGTCTGGGCCCGTTACCCCCACGGTGGCCTGCCCAGGTGCTGGCCCTGGCACCCGCCGGCGGTCGCCGAATTGCTGACCTCCCGCCACCAGTGGGCAGCCGCGACCGCCCCGGGCGCCGGCATCGACGGCCTGACCAGCTGGCACGACCGCTGGCGGCCCGGCACCGTCCTACGCCTGGCCGGAGTCATGTCCGGCTGCGAGCGGGCCCAGGGCTGCCACACCAACGTGACCATGAAGCACTGGCGCTACGACCTCGACCTGCTCGACGACCTCGCCGTCTGGTGGTCGCAGTCCTGCAGCGACCCGAACCTCGACCTGGAGTCCGCGCCTGGCCTGACCCACGAACCCGTCCACCCGGACCGGATCCCCAGCGCCATCGCCCCGCCCCGAGGCGGCCGGCGATGAACATCAGCGAAGCCATCCACACCCAGACCTTGCTCGCCTGGCTCACCGACCCGGCGCCAACTGGCGCGGCAGACCCGGACGTCGAGGGCATGGCCGTCTGCGCCGCACGCTTCCTGGCCGACCGCGCCCGCACCGCCCTGGGCGCTGGGCCCGACGCCGACCAGATCGGCGACGCACTCCGTACCCGCCTGGACGCCGACCCCACCCACGGAGGCCGTTGACATGCCCGCGTCAATTCACGCCACGGCGAGAGGTACCGCGCCGAGCAGCCGGCGCCGCTGGCCGCTGCTGCTCATCGGTGCCGCCGCCGGTACCGCGACCTGGTCAGGGTGGGTCGGCCTCGGCCAGCTGACCGGGTTCGGCGTCGTCCACCCACTGCCCGGCATCTGGGACGGCGCCACCCTCAACACCGCGATCACCCTGCCGATCGGGGTCGAGGCCTACGCGGTCTACGCCCTGTCGGTCGCCACCGACACCCGGCCCCTCACCACCACCGGCCGCCGCTACGCCTGGGCCTCATCGGCCGGCGCCCTGATCCTCGGCATGGCCGGGCAGATCGCCTACCACCTGATGGACGCCAAGGCCGTCGGCACGGCGCCGTGGTGGATCGTCGCGCATGGTCTCGTGCCTGCCGGTCCTGGTCCTCGGCGCCGCCTCGCTGCTGTGGCACCTCACCGCCAAGGACGCCGAGCCCGAGGTCGACCCCAGTCCGCCTGTGCCCGCTCCCGGGAGCCGCGTACTCGTTCCTGCCGTACCCGGTCCCGCTCCACGCGTGCCCGCCCCCGGTGTACTCGGTCCCGCTCCCGCCGGTCCCCGCCAGATCGGTCCCGGACCCGGCGGCACCCTTCGATCCCACCGACCGCTCCCGCCGTGGTCCCGAAGAACGGCGCGGCGGTCCCGGCTCCCGTGCCCGGTCGCCCAGCTCCCGCCCACAGCACCGATACAGCAACACGGCAGACGACGCCGAGATCGTCGCCCAGATCGTGGCCACCGCGACCGTGCCGTCGATCCGCGACATCAAGGCCACCTACCGCATCGGTGGCACCCGCGCCGTCCGCATCCGCACCGCCGCCCAAGCCAGCCTGACCACCGCCGGACCACCGAGCCAGCAGCCGCCACCGAGAGACACCAGCACCGCCAGAACCGAACCGCAGCAACCAAACCACAGCACCACGACCAGTCAGAACCACGAGAACAGCACCACCGAAGACCTATTCACCAGAACCGAAGCAGACCAGACCCGGAATTCCGGCACCACAATCAGAACGAAGGCCAAAGAAGATCACACATTAGCATCACTGACCGAGTAGGCGAAGCAGGGTCCACTTGAGATCGCCCGGGCATCGAATGCCGCGACGCCCGCACCCGAGTACCTCACCGTCCCCACCCAGCTTCTGGAGGTGGGTCATCATCGTACGGTCTCGTACCGCCACTCGGCCGAGGGCCTGACCGACTGCCGTCGGCGCCGGCATGGAGGGCTACTACACCGGCGCCGCGGGCCCGGGGTGAGCCTGCCGGCCGCTGGCAGGGC